>CAWGIU010000016.1:0-610533 GCA_963822735.1 uncultured Actinomycetes bacterium | reverse complement strand
TCCCCAGTGGGCCGTGAAGGACTCGAACCTTCAACCTTGGGATTAAGAGTCCCCTGCTCTACCAATTGAGCTAACGGCCCTTGCCAGGCGCCGGCCAGAGCTCTCGGCGGACGGGGCCTTCCGGGCCGGCACTCGATGCGATGTTACCCGCCGCTCGATGAAGCCGCCGACGAGGCGGCGCCCGACGCCGAAGACGATGAGGTGGACTGGGTCTTCAACTGCTGGAGGCTTGCCTTCATCTGGGCCTGCTGGTCCTTGGGGGTCAGGCTCAGCGCCTTATTGGCGGCGAGCTCGGCGAGATCCGTCTCCTTCGCCGACCAAGCAGAGCCGGCGAGGTCCTCGAAATAGGTGACCACGGTGGGGTTGGCTTTCGTCACGATCTGCCAGGCGGCGGTGGCCGACTTGGGATCGTTCAGCTGACGATAGATCTGCGCCGCCAGGACCGCCTGGGTCCAGTCGGGCGTTTTGGTCAACTGCAGATAGCGCTGCCAAGCCTGCGCCGCCCCCTTCAGCTCCTTGACGCCTGCGGCCGTGTATGCACCGGTGCTCTGATTTTGGTTCTGGCTGGCGGATTCGTAGCGAGCCTGCACCAGTGCCTTCCAGGCGCCCGGGTTGTTCGGCTGGACCTGAGTTTCGTGGAGCGCGGTCTTCTCCGCCTGGCTGATCACTGGCTTGTTGCTGCTGGAGCTGCTGTTCGTGAAGGCGTTCAGCAGCCCACCGACTCCGCTGCCGGTACCGACACCGAAGAGGATCAGGCCGCCACCCATGAGGATCGCCAGCCCTAGGTAAACGGCACGCACAGTGCGGCGGCGACCACGGCTGCGGAGATCGAAGAGCATCGCTATCCGGTGGGATCGAGACCGTCGTCGATTGACGGGAACTCGGCCGCCGCACGGGCGGCCATACGGCGGTCAGCGATCTTGAGCAAACCGATACTGAATAGGTAGAGGAAGAGCAGCGGAACCATCTCGAGTGCGGTCGTGACTGGATCGGCACCTGGGAGCGCCGCCGCGATGACCGCGATCAGGACAACAGCGTAGCGCCACTGTCTGATCAGAGTGTTTGCGTTGATGGCGCCCACCCAGTCGAGCGCCAGCAGCCCCAAGGGCAGCTCAAACGCCAGCCCGATGCCGAGCATCGTCAGGATCTCGAACGTGTACAGCGGCTTTGCCCCGACCAGGATGTCGAAGTTCTGATCGTTGTAGCTCTGTAGGAAGTGGACTGCCGGCGTCAGCACGACGAAGTAGGCAAACGCGACGCCGCCGATGAACAGGAGCGGGGCCAGCATCATCAGAGGCATCGCCACACGGCGTTCGCGCCGGTTGAGCGCCGGCAGCACGAACGCATAGGCCTGGTAGATCAAAACCGGCAGCGAGATGAGCAGCGCGAAGTAGCCCGCCACCGTCAGCGTTGTTGTGAACGGCTCCCCCACGCCGATCGTCACCGGCAGCCGCTGCGGATTCGAGTGCGGAAGCGCGCTGGCCGCACGCGACAGTGCGTCTGAGACAGCATTGAACTGTGCTCGGTCGTTGGCCGACTGGTGCGGCGATGCGGCCAGATTTCGCAACCCGGCCGCCGCTTGCGCCAGGGCCTGCGACTCCTTGACCGAATCGCCGGTCAGCCCGTTGATGTGGTTCGGACTTGAGTTGGTAGCCGAGGTGGGCAGAGCCCGGTTGAGCACGTGCAGCAGACGGTGGTTCTGCCAGAAGCACACGCCGAAGGCGACCACGACAACCAGCCCGCTGACGATCAGACGCGAGCGGAGCTCGCCGAGGTGATCGACGACGCTCAGCCGATCTTCGTGCCCGATGGGCCGTAGGACCCTGCCCATCGCCAATGGCCGCTACGAGTTGGAGGTCGAGCCGGTGTCAGACTCCGAGTGCTGAGCCGGCGCTGAAACGGTCGCGGGCTGCGCCGCCGGCTCCTGAGCTTGAGCCTGGCTCTGGACCGGGGCCGGGGGGCCTGCCTGCAGCTCCGGGTGCTCCTCTTGGTCTGAGTCCTTTGAACGGCCGGTGATTGAGTCCTTGAACTCGCGCATGCCTTCGCCGAGCGACTTCCCCAGCGCGGGCAGGCGCTTGGGGCCGAAGAACAACAGCAGGATCAGCACCACGATCAGCGCATCGGCATATGGACTTCTGAAAAACATTCTCGAATGCCTCCGAGTGGGGACTTCTTAGAGTACCGATCGCGCGGCGCCCGGAGGAAGGATTCCGACCGCGTCGGCAGAGCGCTCACCGGCGTCGGCGTGCCGCGAGCTCGGGGATCGTCGATTGATATCGCTATGCGCGACAGAGGTTGCAGTCTCAGGCGATGACGGGGCCTGTCACCGTCTTGGCCGATGACGGTGCCTATCACCCAATCGTGTTCACGCGACCGCAGGCGTCCGGACACCGGCAGCGAGTTCGCCCGCCAATTCGGCGTATCGACACAAAGCTCGGGAAAAAAGGCTCTCAAGTCGGGGCGCTGAATGGCCGATAAGTGCTCCATCCAGGACCGGAATATGAGCCAGAAGAGAGAGGATCATTCCAGTCGGCGCATCGTGTTGCCCAGCGGCAAGACGATTGAGGTCGTTCCCGTCGACGGCCACCGGGCGCGTCAGCCCGGTCCTGGGCTGCACGTCTGTCCGATGTGCGCCTCAGAGCTGGTCCAGCCGATGGAGTGGGGCCCGATCGGAGGGCAGTGTCTGGAGCTCACGCTCCGCTGCCCGAACTGCGACTGGAGCAGGCGTGACATTTACGACCACGCGCAGGTTGCGGAGCTCGAGGAGCGCCTCGATGACGGAATCGCGGAGATCCTTCGGGATCTCAAGCGGCTCACCGACGCGAACATGGCTGACGAGGTCGATCGTTTCGCGGCGGCACTTGAAGCGGATCTGATCCTGCCTGAGGACTTCTAGGGGACCGCGCCGGGCGCAGGCGCGGGTGCGGGGCGCAGCGGGCGCGGCGGGTTGCCTGGGGGCGGGCAACCCGCGAGCCGTGCCCTCGCCTGGAGGCGGGCAACCCGAGCCGCGCCTCGGCCCGTGCTCGCAACCCCCGCGCCTACGCGAAGCGCTCGATAACGCCGTCCGCCACCAGCTCCAGCGCCACCCGCTGCCGGCTAGGAAGGGCGGGAAGCGTCAACTTGGCTCGCCGTATGAGGTCCAGCGCCCGCCTGCGAGAGACCTCGAGCGCGCCCGTTGCGGCGATCCGGTCGCAAACCTCCTCGGCATCGGCCGGGCTCAGCACGGAGCGCAACTCAAGCGCCTGTAGTTCAGCGTCGCGCGAGCGGGCCTCGATCAGCGGCAGCGTGACCGTCCCGTCGAGTAGGTCCACACCCCGCGGCTTGCCCGTGCGCTCGGGCGCGCCGGAGACGTCGAGGACATCGTCGAACAGCTGGAACGCCAGACCGGTCAACTCCCCGAACGAGGCCAGCGAACGGTGGCCCTGCGTACCGTCGCCTCCGGCCGAGCCGTTGGCGGCCAGTGCTCCCAGCTCACACGCCGCCCGGAAGAGCACGGCGGTTTTCAGCCGGCAGCGTTCGAGATAGCGCTCCACAGAGATGTCCGCGCGCCAGGCGTCGCCACGCTGCATCAGCTCGCCCAGCGCAAGCTCGCTGCTGGCGCGCGACAGTACCCGGACCGCGGGCAGCGACTGCGCCGCCGCCAGCTCGGCGAAGGCCCGCGAGAACAGCAGATCGCCCGTGGCAGTAGCCATCTTCCGTCCCCCGACCGCGAGCACCGTCGGGCGCCCCCGGCGGAGACCGGAGCCATCGAGCACGTCGTCGTGGACGAGCGTCGCACCGTGCACCAGTTCCACCGCCACGGCGGCGTGGACGAGCACCTCGTTCTCGGGCGGCGGCACCCCTGCCGCCAGACAAACCAGCAAAGGCCGAAGCCGCTTGCCGCCGGCGGTGATCGTCTCGCCAGCATGGCGGCCGAGCGCCGGTCCGTAGGCGGCGGCGACGCTGGCCATTCGCCGTTCGATGCGCTCCATCACCCTCGGCACGCCCGGACCTCCGGCGTCGAGCACTGCGTCCAGCGCGCTCACTCCACAACCCCCACGTGCAGCGCGATGATTCCGCCCGCCGTCAACAGATAGCGGACCTCCGCGAGACCGCAACGCGCTAGCAGCGCGGCGAGCTCGTCCGCGACTGGAAACCGCCGCACGGACGCCGGCAGGTATCTATAGGCCTCCGCATCCCCCGCGACCCGCCCCAGCGCCGGCACGACGCGGTCGAACCAGAGCGCGAAGAACGTCGACAGCGGCGGCCGACGTGGTGTCGTGATCTCGAGCACGACGACACGGCCACCAGGCTTGACGACGCGCACCATCTCCCGCAGGCCGCGCTCCAGGTCCGAGAAGTTCCGGGCGCCGAAGCCGACCGTAGCCGCATCGAATTCATTGTCCGCAAGCGGCAGCTGCAGGGCGTTGGCCGCCTCGAAGCGGATCGGCAGGCTGCCCCGCTTCAGCCGCGCCAGCTCGAGCATCCGCTCAGAGAAGTCAACCCCCACCACCTCCCCGCCGGGCATCACGCGCCCGGCCAGCTCAATCGCCAAGTCGCCGGTGCCGGTCGCCACGTCGAGCCCCCGGTCGCCCCCCTCAAGCGACGCCAGATCGGCGGCGCGGCGGCGCCAATGGTGGTGGAGCCCGGCGGTCATGACCGAGTTCATGCGGTCATAGAGGCCCGCGATGCGGTCGAACATCGCGCGCACCTGGTTCTCCTGAAGCGTCCCGGCGCCCGCTGGGCGACCAGTGGAGGAGCCCTGGAGCGCCTCGGCGCTCGGCGGGCTGTGCCTGGAGCAACGCTGGAGCGTCCCGGTCATCGCGGGGCGCCGACTATTGCAGCTCTGAGAGAAAGCTGACTAGGACGTTGAACTTGTTCTTGGGGAGCCCCGCGAACGAGGGCATCGGCGGCGTGGGGTTGATCAGCGTGGAGGCGATCTGCTGCTGCGGCACCGTCCTGCCGATATTGGTCAAGGGAGGCCCGGGGCCGTTATTGCCGTTGTTGCCGATCAGGTGGCAGGCCAAGCAGCCCGACTGGCCGACAACTAGCTCGCCCTGGGTGAAGGTGCTCTTCTGCTGGGCGGTGAAGTTCGCCGGCGGCTTCAGGTCGACCGAGTTCGGCGAGCCCGTGTTGGCGCCGCTGTAGGTCAGGTAGCCCATCGCCGCGATCGTGAAGATCCCCGCCGCCAGCGCCACCGGCCGGCGCTCGATCCGCCGCTCCGGGCTGCGGTCGTAGAACGGCAGCAGGAACAGCAGCGCCATACAGATGGTCGGGATGCCGATGGTGGCCATCGGCGTGAACTTCGGCACGTTGCGCATCACGCGCAGCAGCTCGAACAGGAAGAAGAAGTACCAGTCGGGCCGGGGCACGAAGGTGGTGGTGGTCGGATTGGCCTTTGGTCCCAGCTCCGCGCCGAACGCGAGCGCCAGCAGGATGATCACCGCCAGCACGATCGCCGCCATGGCGGAGTCCTTGGCGACGGCGTAGGGGAAGAACGGCTTGCCCTCGTTCTTCAGGATCGAATACTCGCGGAGATAGGCCTCCTTCTGAGCCTGGTTCATGCCGCCCTCACACCTCGGCTTCCGCGGGCATCTCGTCCTCGGCCCCGACCTTGGCCCACGGCGGAGCCGTGATGCCAAGCTTCATCACGAGATACAGATGGGCGCTGATCAGGGCGATGATCGCCCCCGGGATCAAGAGCATGTGGATGGCGTAGAAGCGCGAGAGCGTCGTCGCGCCGAAGTCGGTCCCCCCGATCAGGAAGTTCGCCAGGTACGGACCAATGAATGGCCCGCCTGCCTGGATGTTGGTGGCCACCACGGTCGCCCAGTAGGCGCGGTTGTCGAGCGGCAGCAGGTAGCCCGTCAAGCCCATCATCAGCGTCAGGATCACGAGCACGACGCCGATGATCCAAGTCAGCTCGCGCGGATACTTGTAGGCGCCGAAGAAGAACACGCGCCCCATGTGCAGGAAGATCAGGATGATCATCACCGAGGCGCCCCACTTGTGCATGGCATGCACGAGCTGGCCGAGGAAGACGTTGTCGTTGATGTTTCGAACTGACTCGTATGCCCCGCCCGAGGCATCGGGCCGGTAGTACATGGCCAGGAAGACGCCGGTCACAGCCTGGTTGAGGAAGGCGAACAGCGTCGCCGAGCCGAGTGTGTAGAACCAGTTGCCGTGCGGGACCTTGCGGAACAGCGACCAGCGGATGGCGCCGGAGACCGAGGTGCGCTCGTCGAGCCAGTCGACGACGGTGACGCCTGCCTCCTGGGCCGCTTCGGCCGGAGTCATGGGCCCGTTGCCGTTGCCGTTCTGCCCGGGGCGCCGCGGCGGGGGAAGCAGTGCCTTGGGCAGTGGGGGGAGAGGCAGGCGCGGCATGACTTACGGCTTCCTCGGCCCAGCGAACTGTGACGGATAGAGAAACTGGCCGATCCCGTCGACCGGCTCCCCCGGCAGGCGCGGCGAGAAGCGGTGAAGCTCCGAGTTGACGGAGTAGCGCGGACCCACCTCCACCAATCCGGTGGAGCTGTTGATGCGGGTGTAGAAGCGGTCGAGCGGTCGGACCGGAGGGCCGCCAGTGACTTCCCCCAGAATGTTGTAGACGCCGCCGTGGCAGGGGCAGATGAAGCGCTGCGCCGCCGGCGTCCAGCGCACCGGGCAGCCCACGTGCATGCAGCGCGACGAGACCGCGATGATGCGGTTGTACTGGTCCTGGGGTCCCTTGGTGTCGATCTGGGGATTGCGCTTACGGACGTACACGAGCGTGTTCCCAGATTCCCCTGCCCCGGTCTGGACGTTGATGACCTTCGTCACATAGTCGGTCTCGATGAAGTCCGACACCGGGCCGATCGCCTGCCAGGTCCAGCCCTCGTGCTTGAAGACCGGCGCGAGCGCAAAGCCCAGCGCGGGCAGCGTGAAGGCGGCGGCGGCGATCCCGCCCGCGCCGTGGACCACCCCGGTCATCAGGCGCCGGCGAGTGACGGTCTCACCCTCGAACGCACCGGGGATGTTGCGATCAACGGTGTATTTGGACTGGGGCTTGCGGTTTCCGTCTGGCACGTGCGTCTCTTAAATGGATCCTGAATTGAACGTCGGCCGGAGCGTATCGTCAAGAACGCGACGAGCGTCACGAACTCCGGGCAGCCGGGGGATCTGGCGGGTACGGAGCGCCACGAACCGGAGGCGCGCGCCGGGATCCGAGCGCGTGGCCAAAGTCACTAGCTCGTGGCGATGGTCACGAGCTCGTGACGAGCGCCGCTTCGCGGAGCGCCTGAGCGGCACCGCTGTCGCCGGCGCGCGCAAGTCTCTTGGCGAACGCATGCCGCTCGTGCTGGCCCCAGCCGATGGCCACCGCGCCGGCGGCCCAGACGGCGTCCGCGAGCGCGGCGTCGCCCCCGGCGTGGGCCTCGGCCACGAGCGAGATGACCTCGGCTAGTTCGGCCACCGCCTCCAGGTCACCGAGTGCAGCCAGCCGGGCCAGTCCCAGCGCGTAGAGCTGGTCCCCCAGCAGCAGCGCCAAGTCGTGGTCATCGGTGCGCACCAGTCTCCGGGGCCCGTAATGCAGGTGCGAGCCCTCGATGATCATCTCCAGCAGCACCTCATATTCCTCGGGCCGCTCGCCGGCCCGAGGCCCCGTGGCGGCGAGCTGGGCTGGGCCGGGTCGGTCCTCGACCGATTCCAGCGACGACGCATCGAGATGAGCGGCGACCGTAGCTTCGGCGCTCAGCGCTTCGAACAGGGCCTGCGCTCCCTGCCGCGCGGTCCTCATCGCGTCACCAGCAGGCGAAACGCTTCGCCCGCGGCGTTCAGCGTCTGTTCGACGTCGGCTTTGCTGTGCGCCAGGGAAGGGAACCACGCTTCGAACTGAGACGGAGGGGGATAGACGCCACGTTCGAGCAGCGCCCGGGCGAAGGTCCCGAACGCCTCTAGATCGGCGGACGCCGCCCGAGCGTAGCCGCTCACCGGCTCGGGCGTGAAGAAGACCGTCAAAAGCCCGGGCATCGACTGCACCTGCACCGGATACCCCACCTCGGCGGCGGCCCCCTGCAGGCCCTCGGCGAGCATCGTCGTCGTGTGCTCGAGCCGCTGGTAGGCGCGGTGATCGAGCAGCGAGAGCGTCGCCAGTCCGGCGGCCACAGCCAGGGGATTGCCAGACAGCGTGCCCGCCTGGTAAACGTCGCCGGCCGGGGCGATCCGCTCCATCAGCGCGTTGGCGCCCCCATAGGCGGCAGCCGGAAGACCCCCTCCCAGGATCTTGCCCAGGATCGTCAGATCAGGAGTCACGCCATAGAGCTCCTGGGCACCCCCGCGCGAGACGCGAAAGCCGCTGATGACCTCGTCGAAGACCAGCAGCGCGCCGCTCACGTCCGCACGCTCGCGCAGCAGGTCGAGAAAGCCATCGGCCGGCGGCACCACGCCCATGTTGGCCGGCACCGGTTCGGCCAGAATCGCCGCCAGCTCGTGGCGCTCGGACGCCTCGATGACCGCGTCGGCGTCGTTCCAGGGGACGACAACTGTGGCCGCGGCCGCCGCCGCGGGGACCCCGGGACTGGCCGGGATGCCCTGCGTCGCCAGCCCTGACCCCGCGTCTGCCAGCAGACCGTCGACGTGGCCGTGGTAGGCACCGGCGAACTTGAGCACCTTCTCGCGTCCGGTCGCGGCGCGCGCCAGCCGCAGCGCGCTCATCGTGGCCTCGGTGCCGGAGGAGACCAAGCGCAGCATCTGCACGGACGGAATCCGTCTGGCCACCTCCTCGGCCAGGTCGATCTCCTTGCGAGTCGGCGCCCCGAAACTCGTGCCGAAGGTGGCGGTGTACGCTACGGCGTCGACGACAGCCGGATGGGCGTGACCGGCGATCAGGGGGCCCCATGAGCTGACCCAATCGACGTACTCGTTTCCGTCGACGTCGGTGATGCGCGCGCCCGTCCCGCTCGAGATGAAGATGGGGTCACGACCGATGGCCCGCATCGCTCGGACGGGCGAGTTGACCCCCCCGGGGATCAGCTCGAGGGCGCGGGAGTAGAGCTCGCTCGAGCGCCCGAAACGCTCAAACGTCCGCGTGCTTACGTTCCCAGTCCCGGTAGTCGTCGGTGAAGTACAGCAGCCGGACCTTCTTGAACTCCGTCGAGGAGTAGAGCGTGGTCCGCTCCTCGATCGCCGTATGCGTGGCGATCGAATCTAGGATCGCGTCGCATTCCTCCTTCGAGCGGCCGTGGGCCATGGTGAAGATGGAATACGGCCAGTCCTGGTAGGTGGGGCGCTGATAGCAGTGCGAGATGCCGCGGAAGGCCGCCATCTGCGGGCCGAGCTCCATGATCCGCTCATCGGGGACCTTCCACACCCCCATGCCGTTGGCGCTGAAGCCCGCCCGGCGGTGGAAGAGGATCGCGGCCACGCGGCGCAGCAGCCTGCGCTGCTGCATGCCCTCCAGATGGGTGAGGAACTCGTGCTGGCGCATGCCGAGCTCCGCCGCCGCCGGGGCGTAGGGCTCGGCGACGATCGGCATGTCGCCCTGCAGCGCCCGGATCACTGCCTTGTCCCGCTCGTCATAGGGCTGGGGCTCGGTCTCCGCGGGCGCCTGAGCCTCCGCCGAGCGCGCCAGCGCCGCCGTGTCGCCCTCCATCTCAAGATCCATGCGGATCTTGAACAGCTTGAGCGTCGGCAGCTGCCTGATCGAACCGGCTCCGGCCTCGCGGGCCAGCACCTCCAGCGTCCCGTCGAGCCCCAGCGGCGAGCCGGGCTCGGTGGCGATCGTGAACCAGATGTTGAACTCGTGGTTTCGAAGGTAGTTGTGCGAGACCCCAGGGTGCTCGTTGATGACGTTGGCCGCGCGCCAAGGGTTCTCCGGGTCGACCTTGGCCGCCACCAGCATCGAGGAGTAGCCGAGCGCGCGCGTGTCGAAGATCGGGGTGACCTGACGGATGATCCGCTCGTCGATCAACTCGCGCACGCGAGTCATCGCCTCCTGCTCGGTCATCCCTGCCTGCGCCGCGACATGCTGGTACGGGCGCTCGGTGATGGGAAAGCTGCCCTGCATCAGGTTGAGCAGACGCTTGTCGCGCTCGTCCAGCGGGATCGCCGCCCCTTGGGCGCGGCTGCGGAGCTTCAGGCCGTGTCGGGCGCTGCTGGAAGCGGGCGACCCTACCGAAGCCATCGCGCTGCGTCCTTGGCGTGATAGGTGATGACGATGTCGGCGCCGGCCCGGCGGATGCCGGTCAGCGCCTCGAGCACGGCGGTTCGCTCGTCGAGGTAGCCGGCCGCAGCGGCGGCCTTGAGCATCGCGTACTCGCCCGAGACGTTGTAGGCCGCCAGCGGCATGCCGGTGTCTTCCTTGATGCGCCTGATGAGGTCAAGATAGGGCAGCGCCGGCTTGACCATCACGATGTCCGCTCCCTCCTCGACGTCGAGCCTCGCTTCGCGCAGCGCCTCCGCCCCGTTGGCGGGATCCATCTGGTAGCTGCGCCGATCTCCGAACGCCGGCGTCGAGTCCGCCGCGACCCGGAAGGGACCGTAGAACGCGGATGCGAACTTGGCCGAGTAGGCCAGGATCGGCGTCTCGCCGAAACCCTCGTCGTCGAGGGCGTGACGGACCGCCCCTACCCGGCCGTCCATCATGTCGCTGGGCGCCACGACGTCGGCTCCGGCCCGCGCCTGCGACACCGCGGTGCGCGCCAGCAGCTCGACCGTCGCGTCGTTGTCGACGCCACCGTCCTCGCGCAGCACGCCGCAGTGACCGTGGCTGGTGTACTCGCACAGGCAGAGGTCGGTGATGACGAGCGTCTGCGGCAGCGCCTCCTTGATGGCCCGCGTGGCCAGCTGAACCACTCCCTCCTCGTCCCAGGCGCCCGAGCCTTCGTCGTCCTTCGCCGCGGGGATGCCGAACAGCAGCACGGCCGGGATTCCGAGCTCCGCGGCCTCGCGAGCCTCGCTAACCGCATGGCCGATCGACAGGCGGTCGACGCCAGGCATCTCCCGGATCGCCTCGCGGCGGTCGAGCCCGTGCGCGATGAACATCGGGTAGATGAAATCCTGGGGGTCGAGGCGCGTCTCGCGAACCAGGCCCCGGAGCTCGCGCGTGGCGCGCAGGCGGCGTAGACGGGTGGCAGGAAAAGCCATTAGCGGTCCCGTCGGAGAATACTCAGTGCTTTCCGCCGTAAGTACGGCCGGCCGCTCGAATGCGGCTGTTTTGCGGCGGCAAGCACTAGACCAGTTTCCAGGGCTCGAGGCGCCAGTGCGTGACCAACCCTGCCTCGACATAGGGATCGTCGCCCACGAAGCGCTCGACGTCCTCGCGCGGCACACCCTTGAAGACGATCGCCGCGCCGCGCGGTGGATCGCCGATTGCGCCCGCCATCACCACGCGCCCCGCCTGTTTTTCCGCGGCGATCCGCCCGAGGTGGGCCTCGCGGTAGGGGCCGCGTCGCTCGAGCATGTCCTCGACGTAGTCGTAGAGCAGCAGGTGGTGATCGTCGGCCGGGGACACAACCCAAGAGCCTACGCCCTCGGGCGCGCTACGCTCAGCGGCATGGCGAACATCGAAAAGAGCGGCCGCTATACGCCCCGCAGAGTGCGCGAGCAGCGCGCCTATCGGCTTGTGGTGGCCGGTGGCGCCGCCGGCGTGATCGGGGTCGTAACGCTGGTTCTGGCCGTGGTGGGCGTTGTGTCCGCGGGCATCCCCATCATCGCCCTGATCGTGGCCGCGATCTGCGCTGTGTTGTTCCGCCAGATGGTCAGCCCGCGTTAGACACGAACCGCCGCCCGGAACGCACCCGCGCTCGGACGCTAACCCGGTGCAAAGCGCCGTAGCGCCAGCCTGGCTACCACGGCGAAGGCGAGTGTCAAAACAGCCAGGTGGAGGAGCGGCAGGCCGATCCCGGGCGCGGTGCCGCTGAACGCGTTGCTCGCCGCCTCGAGCGCGGCCTTGAACGGGAACACGAACGCCACCACATCGAGCGCGGTCTTCAGCCCGCTGGACACGGCATTCGCCGGCACCAGCGCCACGAAGGCGATCGGCAAAGAGATCAAGAACGCCATCAGCGATGCCGCGCTGACCTCTCGCGCCAGCCCGCCGATGGCCACCCCGAGCGCGCCAAACGCCAGGCCGCCGAGCGCCAGGGCCACAATCCACAACTCAAAGCGCGACCATTCGAGGTGCACGAAAGCCGACACCGCGGCAGCCATCACCAGCGTCACCAGGCCGGCACAGCCCGCCGCCAGCACGATCTTCTCCGACAGCAGCCGCTCCGAGGACACAAGCCCGCGCACCAGCCGGGAATACGCATTCTCCGAGCGCTCCAGCGCCAGCATCCCGGCCGCGAGCAGCAGCGTGACGAACATCAGCGAGACCACGACCGCGATCGCCACCGCGTATGTCGAGGTGGGCGTCGTCGCGCCCGAGAGCTGGGTCTGTTGCACGGTCAGCGGCGTCCCGATCGATGAGAGCACCGGGCTGGCGAAGCCCAGGCCCTCGATCGCCAGATTGGCGAAGGCCACCACCTGACGCAGGTCGGTGCCAAGCGGCGAGCCCCTGGGCAGGGAGGCGATCGTCCCCTGGAGAATCGTGCGCGAGTTGCGCAGGCCGAGCAGCGGCACGTTCTCACCCAGGATCTGGACGGTGCCGCCGTTCAGCACCTGGTGGAGGTCCTCAACGGCCACCCGCAGAACCTGCTTTGACACCGCCTGCTCCACCTCGTTCAGGCGCGTGGAGATCGTCTGGTCCACGAACTGGCGCTCCAGCGGGTTGCGGGAATTGAGCACCAGTTCGACCGTGGGGCTACCCACCCCCTGCGTGACCAGCGACTGAATCTGCCCGACGATGTCCGACGGGATGATCAGCGCCGCCAGGGCCTGCCCGTCACGGACCTTGGAGATCGCCTCGGCACGCGAGTGGACCTTGATCGGCTGGACCGACTGGAACAGCTCGTTGGCGTACTGCGAGATGTTGATTTGCTGGTTGCCGAATTGAATGTGGCCCCTGCCCGGCGCGACCTCGCTGAAGAACGCCACCTTGGGCTTGCCGGGAGGGCTCGAGAGCGCGAAGCCGATCATCAGCGCGATCGCGATCGGATAGACGATCAGCAGTCCGACCAGCAGCGGTGAACGCCGCAGGATCTGGAGGTCCTTCAACAGCAGCCAGCGCATCAGCGGTAGGCCTCCCGACCTAGTGTCCGCGATCGCGCAGGAAGCGCACGAATGCCGACTCGAAATCCCGCTCCTGGCCCCCAACCGCCCGCTCGAGCTCGATTGGGCTGCCGTCGAACAGCAGCTCACCGTCGGCCAGTACGAGCACGCGCTCGCCGTAGCGCTCGGCCTCGGCCACGTCGTGCGTGGAGAAGATCACGGTGGTGCCACGCTGGACGAGGCCCGAGATGAAGCGCCACAGGCGCTCGCGCTGACGGGGATCGAGCGACGCCGAGGGCTCGTCGAGCAGCAGCACCGACGGCTCCGCCAGCAGGCCGATGGCGATGTTCACGCGCTGCTGGTTGCCGCCGGACAGCCGCCCCACTTCCTCGTCGGCGCGCTCCTCGAGCCCCGTCTCCCCCAGCATGCGACGGACGCCGTCCTCCGGGTCGGCCAACCGCTCGAGCCGCGCGAACAGCCGCAGGTTCTCGGCCACCGAGAGCTTGGCGTAGAGCGCAGTCTGCTGTGGGACCCAGCCGAACGGGCGCGAGCCGGCCGGGCGAGAGAGCTCGCCTTCGCTGGGCTCGAGCACGCCGGCCAGGATCGAGAGCAGCGTCGTCTTGCCAGCCCCGTTGGGTCCGATTACCGCGATCAGCTCGCCCGGCGCGATCTCAAAGCTGACCCTCTCCAACGCCACCCGCGCGCCGAAGCGCTTCGAGAGCGAACGAACGGCGAGGGCTCCGGTGGGCTCCCCCTGGCGGGTAGCGGTCGACACCCGCGTGAGGCTACCTCGGTGCGAGTATGAAGCCGACATGCAGAGCGTGAAGATCTTGTTCGTGGGCGACATCGTGGGCGGAATCGGCCGCCGCACGCTGCAGGCGCTGCTGCCTTCGCTGCGCGAGCGCTTCAGGCCGGACTTCCTGGTGGTCAACGGCGAGAACGTGGCCGGCGGCGTGGGCATCACGCGCAAGCTCGCCGAGCAGCTGTTCACCCTGGGCGCGGATGCCATCACGCTCGGCAACCACACCTACCGCCATCGCGAGGTCTACGGCTACCTCGACTCGGCGCCCCGCATCGTCAGGCCCGCGAACTTCCTGCGCAGCCAGCCCGGGCATGGCTGGTGCGTGGTCGAGCGCTCGGGGACGCGGCTGGGGGTCGTCTCGCTGTCGGGCAACCTGTTCATGAACGCCGGCCGGCCGGCATTCCCCGAAATCGACGCCGCGCTCAGCGCCCTGGAAGGCGAAACCGACCACGTGCTGGTCGACATGCACGCCGAGGCCACGAGCGAGAAAGTGGCCATGGGCTGGTATCTCGACGGGCGCGTCACCGCGGTGGTCGGCACGCACACGCACATCCCGACGGCGGACGCCCGCGTCCTTCCCGGCGGGACGGCCTACATCACCGACGTGGGCATGACCGGCCCTCGCGGCGGGGTGATCGGCGTGCGACGAGATCAGGCGATCGAGTCGCTGGTCACCAAGATGCCCGTCAAGTTCGAGACCTCGAGCGAGGACCCCTGGCTGAACGCGGTGCTGATCACCGCCGGCGAGCGGATGCGCGCGCGGTCGATCGAGCAGCTGCTGGAGCCCGCGCAGACCAGTTGAGAAAAAGGCGCGCCTCGGCTGATAGCCGGGCGCGCCCGTTAATCAGGTCTTCTCAGCCGCCGGTGCCGAGCGTGCCTGCTCCCGGGCAGGCGCTCAAGCCGCGGCGAAGCTGGGCCAGCGTGGGAGGGTCTGTGGCGAACAGCTCGGGCAGGCTCACGGAGCGCATGTGGCGGCGTTGGAGGTACGGCAGGATCGTGGTCAGCGCCCGGATCGTCTGGCCGCGGTTCTCGTGCATGAGGATGATCGCCCCGGGGTGAAGGGCCGCCTCGACGTTGTGGATGATGCCGGCCCAGTCCGCCCCCAGCGAGTCTCTGGAGTCGGTGGTCCACATGATCTCCAGCAGCCCCAGCGAGCGGGCGACGCTCTCGACGGTGGCGTTTGAGGCGCCGTAGGGCGGTCGGAACAGGTCAGGCACCTCACCCGAGTCGCGCTCGATCTTTTCCTTTGTCATCTCGAGCTGAGAGCGGATCTCAGCCGGCGACAGGGAGGTCAGCACCGGGTGGGTCCAGCTGTGGTCGCCGATCGCGGCGAAAGTCCTCTCCTTCGGCAGCCACCCAGGCCAGGCGTTCATGCTCTTCCCGACGACGAAGAACGTGGCCCGCTCGTGGGCCTGGGTCATCTTCTTGACCGCGTAGTGGGTGTAGACGCCCGGCCCGTCGTCGAACGTGAAAGCCACCTCGTTGCCGTGCGTCCCGCCGCAGTAGACGGGCAGCCCGTAGCGGGCCAGGCGCGCGATCTCCGCCCGGCCCGTGGCGTCCTGGGCAGCCAGCACTGCGGAAGTGCTGGGCGGAGCCGGGGGGCGCGCGCGCCCTGCAAGCCGGGGCGGACGGGGAGCGATCCTGTGGCTGGAGCCGCCCGAGGCCACGGCGGCGATGACCAGCACCGCGCCGACGATCACCACCACCCCGGCGGACAGCGCGAGTCGCCGGCGCTTGCGCCGCGCCTGCGCGGCCGCGCGCCGGGCTGTCAACTCACTGCGTGGAAGGGGCGACACCCAACGGAAAGGAAACCACCCCGGCCGGGAGAAGGCGAGCCCTATGCGCCCGCCGGCACCAGCTCCGCGGGCTCGGCCGGTGGGACTGGCGCGCGCCACAGGTCGGGTTCAGCCCCCAGCAGCGCCAGCATCAGCGGCGGGAAGAACCACACGATGTAGAGGTAGAACCAGTGCGTCAGGCCGAGCTCCACGGCGATCATGACCGCGGCGGCGAGCGCCGCCACCTCGACCGTGCCGCGGCGCCGGGGAAGCACGCAGGCGCCCAGGGCCAGCAGGACCGCCAGCCCCTGGACGGCGTGCTGCTCCAGCCCCAGGCCCCCCCACAACCCCCACACAGAAAATGGCGAGCCTCGACCGGCCTGATAGGAGACCGTGTCGTGCCAGAACTGGCGCAGGTTGCCGTCTAGCAACACGGGCAGCATGGCCGCGCAGCCCACGAGCAGAAACGACAGGACGTAGAGCGCCGTGGAGCGCCTGCTGGGCCATCCGCCCACTCCGCGCCACAGCAGCGGCACCAGCGCAAACGGCGCAAACTTCGTCAAACCGGCGAGCACGGCGAGGGCGCCGCGAGCGGGCGCGGAGCTCACAGCGAGCAGCGCCGCCACCACCAGCATCGCGACCAACGAGTCATTGCTGTTCGAGCTCAAGGCGAACAGGGTGAAGGGGTAAGAAGCCCAGGCATAAGCCAGCAGCGCGCCGAGCGTGGGACCGCGGACTCGGCGCCCGAGGAGGTAGAGACCCAGCAGCGTCAAGAGATCGAACGCGATCGCAGCCGCGTGCGCCGCCGGCAGGTCGTCCCACGTGCCGCTCCAGCCGAAGATGGCGCGGAAGGGCACGTAGGCGTAATAGTTGACAGGCCCGTAGGTGTCGCCGTACGCGTTGTCAGGCGGCCAATGCCCGTACAGGTGCTGGCCATGGATCAGCTTGTTGGCACCGATCACGCCCGCGTAGCCGACGTCGATGACGTTGGAGTCGACGACGTTCAGCCCCACGCGGAAGCCGACCAGGAAGACGATCCCCACCACCAGCCAGCGCGCCCCGAATGCCGGGCGCAGTGGCGCCCGTGGTCGCCCGCGGCCGAAGGCCAGCAGCAGCATTCGCGCCACCAGATAGAGCAGGAACGGGTAGACCAGCGGCACCGAGAGTCCGATCCGGGCGTGATTGAAGAACGCCAAGGAGACCGAGAAGCCCAGCAGCATCAGCAGGTCGAGGTGCAGCAGCTGAAAGCGCCGGGGGCGCCGCCAGGGGACGAAGGGCAGGAGGAAAAGTGCGCACAGGGGGAGCCACACGTACAGCGCGTTGACGCTGCGGCCGAATGCGCCGGGGTAGCCGCGGGCCATGGTCCAGGCCACCTGAAAGCCAGTCCAGGCTTCGGTCACCTCGCCGGTCAGATCGTCGACATAGACCTGCAGGATCTCCTTCTGGTTGCGTCCGCTCGAGAACCAGCTGACCTGCCACTGGGCGGGGCCCTTGGTGTACTCGTAGGGGACGGCGTCGCGGTGACGCCGAAGCTCGGCGCGGGCCCGCGGGTCGCGGGCGGCGATCGCTTCCACCTGGGTGGCGGTATGCCGGTAGCCGGATGGCGGCTTGTTCAGCTGGGTGACCAGCACGGGCTGACCGCTTGCGGCGGCCGAGGCCGGGGCGAGCAACAGCGCCGCGGCTAGGACGACGAGCGCTAGGAGAAGAAGGCGTCTAGGGCGTGCCTGGGCTGCGGCACTTACGCGCGGAAGCTCCAAAGCTTCTGCCCGATGAACGACAGCGGCGTCGCGGCCGCCACGGCCACGGCCTGGGCCACGACCTTCGGCAGACCCGGGCCTGAGACAAGCGCCACGAGCAGCACGTAGGCGAAGGCCTGCGCCAGTAGAGAGACGGCGAAGAAGCGCGTCCCCTGATGAACCGGGTGCTCGTGCCGGGCGTCGAATGTCCAGTGGCGATTCCACCAGAAGTTGCTGGTCACGGAGACTACGAAGGCGATTACGAACGCAAGCCGGTAGTCGAGCACAAGCAGGTGCACGCAGGCCGCGAACACGGCAAGGTTGAGGATGTAGCCGCTCACGCCTACGGCCCCGAAGCGGAACAGCTGCACCCAGTTGGCCGGTTGCCGCACGCCGTGGCGCACACGGGCGCGGAAGGGCAACTCTACGGTTGTGGTCAGCTCGTCAGGCACGGCGGCCTAAGTTAGCGGCGGCATCTTTGCTCACTGTAAGAAAGGGTTCGTGCTAACCCGTTCCTAATCCTGCGCCGCGAAGTGCTCGCGGACCATGCCCGCCACGTCGCGCAGGGACCATTGCTCGCGGACGGAGCTCGAGTCCGGGCCCGTTCCGCACCACACCAAGGCGCCGAGCGAGTCCGTGGCGTGCAGCGATCCGTGGCTGCCGCCCCCCACGTGGTCGGCGCCGCCCCAGTCCACGAACTCATAGCCCGGCGCCGCCGACAGCTGCACGTCGCCCGCCCTGGGGCACTGCAGCGAAGCCCAGATCCGCTCGAGGGCGTTGGGATAGGCGGCGCTACGGAAACGGCCATCGTCGGCCTCGGCCGCCAGCGCCGCCAGGTCGCCTTCGACGCTCCAGCGCCCGCCGCGAAGGTCCTCGAGCTCGCCTCCCGGCGCGAATCGCAGCTCGCCACGCTCTGAGATCACGCGCGCCTCGCCGTCGGCCATCGTCAGGACCAGATCGACGCCGTCCAGCTCGCCCGCGGCCTCGAGCGCCCGTTTCACTACCTGCTCGCGGCGCTCGTCGTCAAGCGCGTAGAGCATCGCCGAACGCTGGGCCGGGCTGAGCGCGATCTCGGCGCCGATCGAGCGCGCAGAGCTCGGCGTGGCCACGTCGAAGTCGGTGAAGCCCCGGTCCAGACGGATCCGCTCCTCGACGGGCACCTGGGAATGGTCGGAGGTCACGATGATCGCGTACTGCTCGAAGAAGGCGTCGGGACCTCCGGCGGCATGCATCAAGCGTTCGAGCTGGCGGTCGGCGGCCGCAATCGAGGTCACCTGGGCATGTGGACCGTTGCGGTGCGACCAGGCGTCGTTGTCCGGCAGTGAGAACAGCATGAAGTCGAACAGGTCGTGCTCGACCAGATAGGCGCCCACGCACCCGGTGTGCTGGTCGCGGATCCCGGGCATACCGAGCTGACCGCGGCAGCCGGTCTTCCGGGAGGCATAGAGGTCGGCGTAGAACAGCTCCTGGGGGCCGTCGATCGTGCGGCGGAACAGCGTCGAGGTCACGATCCGTGCCAGGGCGGTCTCGTTGGCCACCTCGTGTTGGTGGCGCCCCCGGTAGATGAGGTAGGTGGTGCCCGCCGTGCGCATCCCGGCGTCGTCCAGCGTCTCAAAGACGGTGTCCACGTGCGGCGAGAGATGCTCTGCGTTCATCCGGTAGACGGTGTCTGTCAGCGAGCGCAGCACGCCGAACTGTCGGCTGGCGGAGAACGAGGAGCCGTACTCGATGTAGCGGGCCTCCTCCCGGTGGTACCAGTTCATGCTCGGGATCCAGTGATCGTCGGGGCCCACGCCGGTTGTGATGGTCGCGGCGCAGACCGGCGTCACCGACGGGAACGCGGCCACGCAGTCCGGGACGTAGGCCCCCCGCTCCATGATCTTGGCCAGCGCCGGCGCCCGTCCGACGGCTACCGCGCGCTCGAGCATCGCCGGCTTGAGCGCGTCGATCACGACCAGAACGAGCTTTTTCGGCTTGCTCGCCGACTTGCGGTCACCCGGCGTCATCAGCGCTCACCGCAGGATTCGCAACCCGGCGTACTTCTCGCCCTCGCGCCGGCGGAAGCCGACCACCAGCCAGACCATGCCCGCCAGCGCGATGACCCCGACGGGCGGCGCCACCACCGAGAGCACCCCGAGCAGCAAGGCCGCGGCTTCGGCATAGATCGGCAGGGCCGACGCCGTCGCCGCGTCGAGCCGGCGACGCATGCGGCGGAGCAGCGGCACCGCGGCGGCGACGCCCACCGCAGCGCAGATCACGCCACCGATCCACCCCGGCCAGGCGGCGTAGTGCCCGCGCGCCAGAGAGCCGGCGAACATCAGCGCCCCGAGCGCCGCGCCGGCCAGCCCCAGAAGAATCGTCGGTACACGCGCCTCGGGATTGAGGCGCCGCTGGAGCAGCGCCAGCGCGATCGCAGCCACGGCCATCGCCACCAGGAACGGCGCACTCTGCAGGAAGGCGTAGTCCGTTCCCTTGAAGTGGATCTCGACGTCGCCAGCCGCCAGGCCCCCTACCGCCAATGCCGGCAGGAAGGGTCGGATGCCGAGGGCCAAGGCCACGCCGATGCCCTGGAAGATGTCGAACGCGAGATGCATGTGCGCTACGGTGGGGCACCGTGACGATACGTGTTCGGGACGGTCGGGGGCCGGACCACATCGCTGTGCTGGGGACATGACGTCCGGCTCGGACACAGGCCCGGGACGGCGGCGGTCGGCCGCGCGCGATATCGAACGCTACGCGGCGCTGTTCGCGAAGCGCACAAAGGTCATGAAATCCTCGGCGATGCGGGACCTCATGGCCCTCACCGAGCAGCCAGACGTGATCTCGCTGGCGGGCGGCCTCCCCGATACCTCGACCTTCCCGCCTGACTCCTATGCGGCACTGATGGAGTCCGTGGCCGCAGATTCCTGCTCGCGCGCCCTTCAGTACGGCCCCACTGAGGGCCTCCAGCTGCTCAAGCACTGCATCGTCGATGTCATGGGCGAGGAAGGAATGGAGGTGGACGCCGACGAGGTGCTCGTGACCACCGGCGGCCAGCAGGTGATCGACCTGGTGTGCAAGACGCTGCTCGACCCCGGGGACGTCGTCGTCTGCGAGGCCCCCACCTACCCCGGGGCGGTTCCGACTTTCTGCGCCTACGAGGCCGACGTGGTCCAAGTTCGCATGGATCGCGATGGGATGCGCATCGACGTCCTGGAGGAGACCCTCGACCGGCTGGAGCGCGATGGGCTGCGGCCCAAGTTCATCTACACGGTTCCGAACTTCCACAACCCAGCCGGGGTCACGCTGGCGCTCGAGCGACGTCACGAGCTCGTGAGGATCGCGTCGGAGCGCGAGCTGCTGGTGCTGGAGGACAACCCCTACGGGATGCTCCGCTACGAGGGCACGCCGCTGCCGCCTCTGCGCTCGCTGGACGACGAGTTCGTGATCTATGCCAGTACGTTCTCCAAGATCCTCTCGCCTGGTGTCCGGCTGGGATGGACGGTGGCGCCGCCCCCGGTGCTCCAGAAGATGAACATCGGCAAGCAGGCCTCCGATCTGTGCTCCTCCTCGATATCTCAGTACTTCGTAAGCGCCTACTTCCAGTCAGGACCGTGGCAGAGATACGTTCGATCGCTGATCGAGATCTACCGACGGCGGCGCGACGTGATGCTGGACGCGCTGGCCGAGCACTTCCCGCGCGAGGCCGAGTGGACCCATCCCCAGGGTGGCCTCTTCATCTGGGCCACGCTTCCCGATTACATCGACACCACCGACCTGCTGGCGCGGGCGCTCGAGGAGCACGTGGCGTTCGTGCCCGGTCGCGCGGCGTTCGTCGACGGCCGCGGCGGCTCCTCGATGCGGCTTAACTTCTCTGGGGTGCACGAGGCCGATATCCAGGAGGGCATTCGGCGGATCGGCGAGGTGGTGCACGAGCAGGTGGAGCTGTATGGCACGCTCACCGGTGCCGGCGCGGGTGCTCGTGCGGCGACGCGCGCCGCGCACCACCAGGAAGGCCGCGGTACGCCGCCGGCCGGTGCCGGAGACGAAGCCCTGGCCAAG
Organism: uncultured Actinomycetes bacterium; assembly: GCA_963822735.1. Taxonomy (GTDB): domain Bacteria; phylum Actinomycetota; class Thermoleophilia; order Solirubrobacterales; family Solirubrobacteraceae; genus Palsa-465. The sequence goes on along the minus strand of CAWGIU010000016.1, from coordinate 589,075 downwards.
GTGCTTCAGCTACCGGCACAGCGCAAGCGCGCGGGATGAGCAGAGTCGCCGTCCTGAAGGGCGGCCGCTCGCTCGAGCGCCAGGTCTCGCTGAAGTCCGGCGCGCGCGTGGAGGACGCCCTCCAGCGACTGGGGCACGATGTCGTGCCGATCGACGTGGGGTCCGACCTGGTGGCGCGGTTGGAGAGCGTACGGCCCGACGTGGCGTTCGTTGCACTCCACGGCCGCGACGGTGAGGACGGCACGGTGCAGGAGCTGCTCGACGCCATGGGCATCGCCTATACCGGCTCGGGCGTCTCCGCGTGCATCCGGGCCGCCGACAAGGTGCTAGCCAAGCACGCCATGCGTGACCGGGGGATCCCCACACCGGACTTCTTCGCCTTCAGCGAGACCGCGTTCAGAGAGCTCGGCGCGGCCCAGGCCCTGCCGGCGATCGAGCAGCGGCTGGAGTTCCCGATCGTGGTCAAGCCGGCCAGCCAGGGCTCGGCGCTGGGCATCAAGTTCGCGCGGACGCCCGCGGATGTCCCCGCGGCGCTGGTGGCGGCATTCTCGTACGACCGCAAGGTGCTGCTCGAGCGCCACGTGCACGGCCGCGACCTGGCGGTGTCGATCGTGGCACGGCCGGACGGCACGCGCGCCGCGCGCTCGGGCGAGGCTGGAGGCCGAGCGCCCGACGAGCGCGTGGGGGGCGGCCCGGCGACGCTGCCGGTCGTGGAGGCGGTCCCCAAGCAAGAAGACTTCTACGATTTCGAGGCGCGCTACGAGATCGGGCGCACGACGTTCGTGTGCCCGGCTGAGCTTCCGGCGCACATCGCCGAGCAGGCCAGCGCGCTGGCGCTCGACGTGTTCGCCCTGCTGGGCTGCGCTGGCTTCGGCCGCGTCGATCTCATGCTCGAGGCGGAGAGCGAGGACCTCTGGGTGCTGGAGACCAACTCGATCCCCGGCCTGACCGAGACCAGCCTGCTGCCGCAGGCTGCGGACGCCGCCGGCATCTCGTTCGACGAGCTCGTGGCGCTCATCCTCGGCGCCAGCGCCGAGCCGCAATAGACACACGGAGCGCCGGGTCGAGGGGACGTGTTCAACGTGCCAATCGAGTGCGCCGCGAGCTGGTTTGGAACATCGAACAGCTCAGACCTGTCCGATGTGCATTTGGGCCCCGATGCAGGCAGCGTTGACACGTTGAGCAGGTCGCTCGAAGTTCGGAACAGTCGGCGCCACCGCGCAAACCGCACAACCGCCCACCCTCGATCGAACCCCCGCCCCCGCCCTACGCCGGGTAACCCACGGCCCTACTCCTCGCTGGCGAAGTCCTCGGGGGTGACGTGGTCGAGGAAATCCTTGAACTTCTCGACCACCTCTTCGGTGTCCTCGACCTCGTGCTCGAACTCGATCGCCGACTCGGAGATCACCTCGTCGGCGGCGAATATCGGCGCGCCGGAGCGGACGGCGAGCGCCAGCGCGTCGCTGGGACGGGAGTCGATCTCCAGCTCGCGGCCATTGGCACGCAGGCTGATGGAGGCATAGAAGGTGTTCTCGCGCAGCTCGGTGACCGCCACGCGGGTGCATTCCACGTCCAGCTCACCCAGCACGTCCGAGATCAGATCGTGGGTCATGGGGCGCGGCGTCGATGCCCCCTGGAGCTTCATGAGGATCGCCGCAGCCTCGGGGTGGCCGATCCAGATCGGCAGGAACTTGTTGCTCTCGACTGTCTTCAGCAGCACGATCGGCTGCTTACCGACCATGTCGAAGCTAACGCCGTAGATCACCATTTCCTGCACGCGCCGCTCCTCGGTAGCTCGTCGGCCAAGTATAGGGGCGCCTGGGGGCCGGCCCACCGCCTTAGACTCCCCCCGCGTGCAGGCCACCTCAGAGCTCGTCGCATCGCACGAGGGAGAGGCAGGGGCCAGCCAGCCGCCTCGGAGGACGTGGGGGACGGCGCTCGCCGCCATCCGTTATGCGCTGATCGTCTACCTGGCGAGCCGCGCGCTGCTGCTGGCGGTGGCACTCATCAACGGTGCGCTGCGCCACCACGCCGTGCTGCACGAGCTCGCCAACTGGGACGGCCTTCTGTACCGCCAGCTGGCCAACAACGGCTACCCGAACCACGTTCCCCATTTCCGGTCGACGCTGGGGTTCTTCCCCCTCTATCCGCTGATGATGTGGCCTTTGGGCCATGCGCTGAGCTGGCTGACCTCACAGTCGATCGTCAATTCGCTGACGCTGGCCGGGGTCATCATCTCCGGCATCGGCGGGCTGATCACGACGGTGCTCGTGCAGCGGCTGGCGAGCGGCTGGTGGGGCGAGGCGGCCGGTCGCCGCGCGGTGGTGCTGTTCTGCCTGTTCCCGGGCTCCGTCGTCTTCTCCATGGCCTACGCCGAGGGGGTGGCGCTGCCGCTGGCCGCGGGCTGCATCCTGGCCCTACAGCGACGTCGATGGCTGCTGGCCGGTGCGCTGGCGGGGATCGCCACCGCCACCACTCCGGAGTCGGCGGTGCTTGTGCTGGCGTGCGCCGCCGCCGCGCTGCTGGAGTTACGCCGCCGTGGATGGCGAGCCCGCCGCAGCCTGCTCGCACCGCTGCTCTCGCTCACCGGCCTCGTTGCGTTCGCCAGCTATCTGTGGGCCCACAGCGGCACGCCATTCGCCTACACCCAAGCGCAGAAGTACGGCTGGAATGAGAAAACCGACCTGCTTGCGCTGGTTCACCTGGTCCGCTCACTGGCTGACGAGATCTCGTTCTCGCACTTCAACCACCCCACGATCAACCTCAACCTGGTGGTGGGGGTGGCCGGCGCGATCCTGCTCGTGGTGCTACTCGTGCTGCTGGCCAAGCGCTGGCGCACAATTTCCGTTGCGGCGTGGATCTGGACGCTCGGTGTCACGTACCTGATGGTGACTTCCGAGTTCACGCCGCCCAACCCGAGGTTGCTGTTGACCGCCTTTCCGCTGGTCACCGTGCCGGCCTACTACCTGCGCCGAGGCGGCTACTGGATGCTTGCCGCTTCCTACGGGGTTCTGCTGGCCGGTTTGAGCGCGCTGACGTTCGTGGGCACGACACTGCGGCCGTAGAGATCGACCTGCACGGGTGCGGCGTAGCCGAACGATTCCGTCCGTGGGCGGCCGTAGCGGCTCGCGAGCGCGCTGCGCAGTGACAGAAAGCGATGCCAGTTGGCGCGCTGACCCGCGGTGCCGCCGGGCTGCCCCTGGTGGCTAGAGACCAGCCACAGGCGCGGACAGCTGGCCGGCAGGCTCTGCAGCAGGCGTCCGGACAACGTCGCGTAGTACTCGACGTAGGCGTGCGCGGACCGGAATGGCAGCGGCGGCAGGACCGGACGTGGCGCCCGTCTGCCGCGCACGTAGTACTGGAATGCGTCGCGTCCGTCCGTGGGATAGAAGGCCACGCAGTCACCGCCTGCCGTTTTGCTCACGACGTGGTTGGTCGCGCTCCGCCAGTCCTCCGGCGATACGCCGTAGCTCGGCGCGAGCTGCAGCGCCCTCAGCGCCACGAACGCAGCCACGGCGGCGCACGCCGCGACTCGCGGCACGCGCGCGCGCGTGAGACTCCACCCGAGCAGCAGCGCCACCGCCGGGAGGCACATCAGCAAGTTTCGCGGCAGAAAGATCGACTGCCCGACGAACGACTCGACCAGCGCCAGCGCAACCGGAATTGCCAGCCACGAGAGGACCAGCGCGGGTCGCCAATCGACGCGCGGTCGAAGCGCCACGACGGCGCTTGCACCCAGCGCCAGCAGCGTCACCACCAGCAGGGCAACCGTCGTCGAGGTGGGATGAAAATTCGGCTCGAGCCCGGCAGAGGTCAACGCCTCTGCCACCTGCTTGATGCTCGTGCCGTCGGGTCGCGGCACCCAGAAGAGCTGTCCCGAGCCGCGGCGTGCGGCCAGCACCGCCAACGGTACGCAGCAGACCGCGACCCCCACCAGGGCGGAGAGCAACGCTCGCCACCGCTCGCGATACCACAGCAGCACGATCAGCTGGGCGGGCACGATCAGCAGCGCCATCAGACTCGCGTACACGGCCAGCGCCATGCACAGGACGTACGCCACCCAGGCGGCGCGTGGTCGGATGCCTTGGATCAGCAGCACCAGGGCCAGGAACGACCCAGCGCTCAGCGCCACCAGCAACGCGTAGCTGCGCGCGCTCTGGCCCCAGAAGACCAGCGGCAGGCTGACAGCCATCAGCAGCCCCGACACCAGTGCCGCGGGGCGGTCGAACAGCCGCAGCGCCAGCACCTGCACCACGCCGGCGGCCAGCAGCGCCCCGATCGCCGAGGGGAGCCGCAAGACGAGCTCGCCGGAGCCGAACAGTCCGATCAGCGCGTGTATCAGGACGTAGTAGCCCGACATATTCCCGCCGTCGTGGGCGATCGCAGAGCGCAGGGCGGCGCCGTGCTGGCTGGCGATCGCCACCGTGGCACCCTCGTCGAAGCCCAGGCTCCGGGTGTCGATGCGATACAGACACAGGACCGCCGCGAGCAACGCCGGTCCCGCCACCAGCGCAGCGTCACCGGCCCGCTGCGCGCGTCCGCTCATCGCCCGCTCAGGATTTAGCCGCGGCTGAGCGCGCGCCGCTGAGCGTGGCGTCGCCGCGACGTCGCCTCCAGACATACCCGAAGAGAATCAGCAGATAGACCACGACCATGTAAGGCGACGTGCCGAGCGAGAGCGCCAGCTGCCCGGTGGGGATGACGATGAACGCCGAAACGACGACCGCCAAGGGGATGGCCCAGGAACGTTGGAAGTCACGGTGAGCCGCGAGCAGCGCCAGCCCCCAGATGAAATACCAGGGCCACGCGGCCGGTCCGCCAATGGCCACCGCCACCAGCGCCAGCCCCAGGCACCGAACCAGGTTCTCGAAGCGCGTGCGGTACAGCAGCACCAGGGCGAACGCGGCGGTGATGGCGAAGGCGATGTGGCTGAGCGTCGCCTCGAACGCCTTGCCGTTGATCGGGTCCCCGGCGTCTTTCAGCAGGTGGGCGATCGTGTACCCCACGGCGGTGGCCGGCGTTATCGCCAGTCGCACGCGGCCCGGCGTGTTGAACAAGCCAGTCGAGATCCAGGCCAATCCCAGCCCCGTGACCAGCGTCACCAGCCCGGCGACGGCGACGCTGACAAACGCCGCCTTCGCCAGCGCACGAAGGCTCTGGCCTCTGTCCGGTTGCGTCCGGGCCCAGGCCACGGCGATGAACACGATCGCCGCGGCGGCGGGAACCTTGACGGTCGCCGCCAACGCGCACACGGCGATACCTAGCAGCGGCCGTCGCTCGAGTGCCAGCGCCACACCCGCGACCAGCAGGCCCACCATCAGCAGGTCGTTGTGGGCCGGGGAGACGAGCTGCAGCCAGACCAGCGGACTGAGGGCTGCGAGCCACAGCGCCCGGCGGGGATCCGTTCCCAGCGATCGGGCCAGTCGAGGGACGAAAACCGCCAGCAGCGCGAGCCCCAGCAGATCGAACAGCCTCACGATGCTGACGCCCAGCACCAGGTGCGAGCCGGTCACCCCCGCGATCAGGCTGACCACTCCCAGGAACAGCGGCCCGTATGGCGCCGTGGTCTTTCGCCAGAACGGGTCGACTCCGTTCAGTACGTGCTGGTGGCCGATCCGGCCGAGCACGATGGGCGCATCGCGATAGGGGCTGTGCCCCAGATGCACGAGCGTCCCCTGGGCCAGGTAGCTGTACACGTCGCGGCTGAACAGGGGTGGCCCGAGAGCAAACGGCAGGCACCAGAGGGCGAGCACGATCCACAGCTGCTTTACACGGATGCCGTGGTCGCCTGCCAGCGAGCGGCCCAGCCCGAGCCAGGCCGCACACAACGCCGCCACGCCCGCCCAGAACGCCAGCTTGGCGGCTGTGTGCCCGGAGGGGAACGGGGCCACAAACCACCACTTGACCGCGCCTGGCCCAAGCAGCCGCGTCCCGGTGAAGGCCGCCACGGCCGAGCCTGCAAAGCCGAGGCATCCCCAGCCCCAGAGCACGCCTCGGGCCTCGTGCTCAGACGCGCCCGTGCGCGACAGGCGCGGATCGCCGGGCCGCGCCGTTCGTTCCTCGAGGACCATCGGCGCTTGATCGTAGTGTGAGCCGTTACGGCTTGGACTGCAATGGAGTGCTGGCAGTCGCTCCCGCGGGTGTCCGCCGCCGCTTGGTCCGCTGCCAGGCGGCCCATCCCCGACCGACCACGTAGCAGGCGGCGCTGGCGGACCCGACGTAGAAGCCGATCGGGTAATTGGTTCTGTAGGACAGGGCGATCGCCGCCCATACCGTCAGCAGCGCGAACGCCACCGACAACGCCAGCGCCAGGCCCGGCCGCGCGGTGAAGGAACGTGCCGCGGCGGGCGGGCCGATCATCAGGCTGAAGATCAGGAGCGTTCCCACCACCGGCACGGTCATGGTCGTCGCCAGCGCCAGCACGAGGAGAAAGGCCACCTGCGCCCGAAAGCTCGAGACCCCGCGTGCCTCGCCGGACTCGGCGAGCACGGAGGAGAGCATCAGCGGCCGGTAGAGGACAGCGACCACAGCCATGCAGACACCCGCCAGCAGCGCCGTCGGCAACAGCTCGTTGCTGCTCACGCCCAGCACCTCCCCGAACAACAGCGAGTACACGCCCGGCGCGTAGTCGCCGCTCACGCTCAGAAACAGCGCGCCGAGACCCAGCATCATCGTCAGCGTCAGCGCGGTGCCCACGTCGCCCCTGCCTCTGCGCCCGAGCGCGCCGATGCCCAGGGCCCCCAGCACCGAGAAGAGGCCCAAGCCCAGGAATGCGTTGGTGCCGACCAGCGCCGCCCCGGCGGCGCCGGCGAACGAACCACTGGGGATGGCGTGCGCGGCGAACGCCGAGGCCCGCATCACGGTGAAGAAGCCGACGACCCCCGCGACGGCGGCGACGATCGTGGCCACGACCCAGGTGTTGAGCATGAAGCCGCTGAACATCGCTCAGCGGCTCGCCGCGCGCGTCGCGCGCCGGCGCCCTCGCGTGGAGCGGCGCGCTCCGGCCAGCAGATACGAGACCAGGATCAGGGTCACGATGAAGAAGCTCACGGGCCAGCCCTGCCCGTGTGGCGGCCAGTAGTAGCTGTCGTACGCGAGCACGATCCCAACCCAGGTCGTGCCGACGGCAATCGCGCCGGCGACGGCCATCGCGGTGCCGGGACGGCGTGCGAGCCGCAGTGCCGCGCCAGCCGGTCCCACCAGCAGGGCCGTGGCCAGCACGGCCCCGATCGTAAGCGCCGCCAGGGCCACCGACAACGCCAGTGCCAGCAGGTACAGCGCACCCACGAGGCGCACGGGGATCCCCCGCGCGGCGGCGAGCTCGGCGCTCAGCGAGCTGGTCAGCAGGGGCCTGTGGATCAGCGCGATGAGCGCAAGCGCCACCAGGCTCAGCGCGAGCACCTCGGGAAGCGTCGAGGGGTTGACGGCGAACAGGGAACCGAACAGGATCGTGACCGTGACGCCGGTGGTGCTCTGCTGCGTCGTGTCGAGATAGAGGAACAGAGCGGCCAGACCGAGGCTCGCGCCCAGGACCACCCCGGTGGCCAGGTCTCGGCCCCGTGACCGCTGGACGCCCAGCAGCTCCATCGCCCCGGCTGCCGCCGCGCCGGCGGCAAGAAAGCCCCACAGCGCTCCAGCGCCGACCAGGAATGCGCCCGAGGCGCCCGCCGCGCCGACGTCGGACAGCGCCTCGCCGGCGAACGCCTGCCGCCGGATGACGGCGAACACGCCGACGACCGCCGCCGCCAGCGCCACCAGCGCACCGAAGGCCAGTGCCAGGTGCACCCTGCCGCTGGTGAAGAACCCCTGCGCGAACACTGGCTCCAGGAAATGCCTCATGCCACGACCTCCACGCCGCGTTCGCCCGTTTCGTCCGGTCCTTCGCCCATCGCTGCACCGGCGACCACGATGACTCGCCCGTGGACGCGCAGCACGTCGACGTGGTAGCCGTAGAGGCGGCTCAGCACGTCGCCGCGTATGACCTCCGCCGTCGTGCCGCTCGCCGCGCGGCCGCCGGCGACGTACACGATCCGATCCATCACCCCCAGCAGTGGGTTGATCTCGTGCGCCGAGATCAGCACGGAGATGCGCTGATCGGCGGCGATTCGCGCCAGCAGGGCGACTATCTCGTTGGCGCTGCGGAGGTCGAGGTTGGCGAGTGGTTCGTCGAGCAACAGCAGCGGCGGCCCTGCGACCAGCGCATGGGCGATCAACACGCGCTGCTGCTGTCCTCCCGACAGCTCCCCCACCCGCGCGTCGGCGAATGCCTGCGCGTCGACCGCGGCCAGCATCCCCTCCACGCGTTCCCGACGCTCGCGCGAGGGAAATGCGATACCGAGCCGATGGCCATCGAAGCCAAGCGCAACCAGGTCGCGGGCGCGGACGGGCGCGTCCGGGTCAAGCGCATACTGCTGCGGCACGTAACCGATCAGCGGTCGCTGCCCGGGCCGCCGCAGCAGACCCGCGCCAGGACGTGTCGGCCCCTGCCGGCCGGCGAGCCGGATCGCGCCGGCGCTCAGCGGCGTGAGACCGAGGATCGCCTTGAGCAGGGTGGTCTTGCCGGCGCCGTTGGGTCCGATCAGGCCGGTGAACTCTCCGGCGCGGATCGCGAACGTAACGTCGGCCAGCACATCGCGGCCACCGAGCCGTACGCCAAGCTCGGACACAGAGAGGACGTCCTCGGTGTCGCCGGCGGTCGGCCCCCGCTCGGCCTGCTCCAAGCCCATAGGCGCTCGCGCACTCACCTCACTGATAGCCGCTCGGTCGAGATCCCGCTGTCCAGCGCACGCATCAGCGCCGTCGTCTCGGCCAGCATCCAGGCCTGATATCGGTAGCCGGGGGCCATCGTCTCGTAGACCCCGATGATTGGGACCCCGTGCGCGTGCGCCTCGCGCAGGAACAGCTCGGTCAGCGGATCGGTGACCTGTTGGTTGTAGAGGAACACCCTGACCTGATGGCCCGAGAGCAGGTGCTCCTGGCGGGTGATGTCCTGGGCGGAGGGGTCATACCCGTTCATCACCGCGACCTGCAACGTAAACGGGGAGAGGATCTCGGCTCCCGCCGCTTGGAGCATGTAATCGGCGACCGGCTCCGTCGTCGCCACCGGGACATGTGGGTACTTCGAGCGCAAGCGTGCCAGGGCGCTGTACCACGGCTTCAGGGAGCGCACGAACCGCGACGCGTTGCCCTGGAAATACGCGGCGTGCGCCGGCTGCATCTTCGACAGCGCGCCGGCCACCGCCGTGGCCACGGCGGGCATCGTGCGCGGCATGTACCACAGGTGCGGGTTGGGTGGCGACTTCGCCAGGCCGAGGAGATGCTGGACGTCGATAACCACCCGCTGGGCGCTCGGCGAGGCCGACTCGAGCTTGGACATGAAGTCGTCGTATCCCGCCCCGTTCTGGACGATCAGCCGCGCGGAGCTGACCGCGCTGGCGACGCTGGGGCTGGCCTCGAACGTGTGCGGATCCGTGTTGGGGTTGTTCAGCAGCGAATCCGCGAGGACATAGCGACCGCCGACCTGTGAGATCACATCGGCGTATTCGTTCTCGGCACCGAGCGCCAGGACCTGGCCGGGCTTGGCCCGGGCATCGGCGTTCAATCCGCCGCAGCCGGCGATGGCCGGGACGCTCGCGGCCAGCGCAAGCAGAGCGAGCAGGCCTCGAACCGCGTGTCGGGTCATAGCTCCAGCTATCCTATCGCAGAGATGAGTCTCAGTCTCATTCTTGTTTCGATTCCTGACCACTCCGTCGATCGGGTCCGCCGTCTACGCGGCGGACAGATGGCGGCGGGTTAGACTGGCCCGATGCCGCGGACGAGCGCCGAGAGCTGGTCGGAGCACGCGCAGCGGGTCCTCGTTCAGTCCAAGCATCACTCCGGTAGCGCTCGTCGGGCGGTTGTCGAGCTGCTCGACTCGCAGCGCTGCGCGCTTTCCGCCTTGGAGATCGAGGACGCGCTCCGCGCTGGTCGGCGGCCTGTTGGCCGCGCCAGCATCTACAGAATCCTCGACGAGCTGGAGCGGCTCCAGCTGGTTCAGAAGGTTGAGGTGGGCCAGGGCATGGCTCGCTATGAGCCGGTCCGCGCCGAGTCAGAGCACCACCACCACCTGGTGTGCGACAACTGCGGGACGGTGATGCCTTTCACCGATCCCGAGCTTGAACGCGCAATCAAGAAGCTCTCGAGACGCGTGCCGATCCACGTCGCGGAGCACGAGATCGTGCTCCACGGCGCCTGCCAGGACTGCAAGGAATAGCCGCTTCGCCGGGCCCAGAGACCGGGGCGGCGGTGATGGGCACCGGCATCGTCTCGATCGCCATGCTGGGCGCGAGCCAGGTGGCGATCTCCCGCGTTCTGCTCGCGCTCACGGCACTGCTGTGGCTGCTGCTGGCGGCGGCATTCGTGCGGCGTCTTTGGCGTGAGCGCGAGGGGTGGCTGGCGGACGCGGTCCGGCCAGCGTCCCTGACGGCAGTGGCGGCTACCGCCGTGCTCGGCGGCCGAGTCACCCAGCTCGGGTGGTCGTGGGGCGGCTGGGCGCTGCTGGCGGCGGCCAGCGCCCTGTGCCTGGCGTTCGGTGCCGCGGCAACGCCAGAGGGGTTCAGGAGCCGGACCGGCGCGAGCTTCCTCCTGGTGGTCGCGCCGCAGTCGCTGGCGGTTCTGGCCGGCGAACTCGCCGCGTTGACCGGCAGCGGCTGGCTCGCCGTGGCGGCCCTGGCGCCGTTCGCGCTCGGTCTCGCACTCTATGTGCCGGTCGTGGCCCGTTTCGACCGCGGGCAGCTGCGAGAGGGAAGCGGCGACCACTGGATCTCGGGCGGCTCGCTCGGGATCATTTCGCTGGCGTCTGCAGAGATCTCGCATGCGCTGTCTGTAACACACACAGCGACATGGCTGGCAGATCCGCTCCGGATCGCAGCGCTTGTGCTGTGGGGGCTCACGATCGCGTGGCTGCCGTTGCTGGTCGTGGCGGAGATCCGGTGGCGGCGCATGGCCTATGACGTGCGCCGCTGGGCCACGGTCTTCCCCCTCGGAATGTACGCCGCGATGAGCGAGGCGGCCGGAAGCGTCGGCAATGTTCAGGGTCTGGTGGTGTTCGGACGCGTATGGGCGTGGGTGGCCCTCGCCGGGTGGTTGGCCGTCGGCCTGGGATGGTGCGCGGCGCTGGTGCCGGCGCGGTGAGAGCTCTTCGCTGGCTGTAGGGTGCCCCGCGATATCCAAGCACCCGTTTGGCCGTCCTTCGCGAGAGAGGAGCACCCATGATCATCTCCACCATGAATGAGCTGCCCGGCTATCAGATCGAGGAGGTATTCGGCGAGGTGTTCGGGTTGACGGTCCGCTCGCGCAACGTCGGCTCACAGCTCGGCGCGTCATTCAAATCGCTGGTCGGCGGTGAGCTCAAGGGCATGACGAAGATGCTGGCCGAGGGCCGGGAGCACGCCACGGACAGGCTCGTCGAGGAGGCCGAGGCCAAGGGTGCGAACGCTGTGATCGCCTTCCGCTTCGACACCTCCGAGCTCGGCACGACCTGGACAGAGATCTGCGCTTACGGGACGGCGGTCAGAGCGCGCAAGAACATGTAGCGCAACGGGCCGCGGCGGAGCGTTATAAACGGCGGCCGGTGCCCGCCCACCAGGCGGGCCCGGCCGCTCTATTCCCCGTCAGATATTGGCGAGATCCCGCATCTGTGTCAGGCGGAAGGAGTTCCCGGACGGATCACGGAAGCCGCAGTCGATCCCGTAAGGTCGTTCCTCCGGCTCCTCGGTGAACTCCACGCCTCTGCGTCTCAGCTCCTCGAAGTCGGTGTGGATGTCATCGGTCGTCAGGAAAACCGTTCCGGCGAAACCCTTGGCCATGAGCGTCCTGACCTGCTGGGCGGTCTCGGGATCCATTACCGGCGGCCCGGGAATCGCCATCAACACGATCGAGATATCCGGCTGCTGGGTGGGACCGACCGTTAGCCACCGAAAGCCACCCAGCTCTGCCAGAGTCACATCCGCGCGAACCTCCATCGCCAGTTTCTGCGTATAGAACGCGAGCGCCTCGTCCTGGTCGTGTACCCACAGCTGGGCCGTGCTGAGCTTGATCATCTCGGCTGTCCTTTAGTTCGTCGAGTGCTTGCCGCGGACGAATCTAATTGCCGCTAGCGCGCTTGTCTTCTCGAAACGTGCGGTGTTGCGGGCGCCCGTAAGCGCGCAGCTTGCACGTCGGCACCATGGCGTGACTCCATGCCGGCGGGAAGCGGGCGCGGTAGGCGGTCGGCGGGACGGCCGAACATGCGCTTGAAGCTGGTGGTGAACGACCCGACGCTCTTCAGACCGACCGACAAGCAGATCTCGGCCACCGAACGATCGGTGGTCCGGAGCAGCGCCGCGGCGCGTTCCAGACGCCGGGTGAGGAGATAGGCGTGCGGGGCTTCGCCGAACGCCTCGCTGAACTCACGGCTGAAATGTGACCGCGACAGACCAGCCGCGCGCGCCATCTGATCGGTGTCCAGGGGCTCGAAGTAGCGCGAGTCGGCGAGGTCCTTGGCGCGGAGCAGGTGCCGGGCTGGGTGAACGAAGGGCATCGACCGCTCACCGAATCGCGGCGGCCCACGGCGCGGCGAGCTCGGCAACCCATTCCGCTGCCGCTTGCGGGTCCTCGGGGGGCGCCGCCACCAGCACGAGCTCGCTGACGCCCAGCTCACCCAGCGCGGCGACGTCGTCCGGCTCGCCTCGCTCCAAAGCGACACATAACTGCAGCTGTCCGATATCGCGGCCCCGCTCGGCGCACAATGGTCTTCAGCTTCGCGACGCGCTCGCCTACCTCCTCTACGCCGGACAGGTTGAAGCCGTACCAACCGTCCCCGGCCCTGGCCACGCGTCGCAACGCCGCATCGCTGTTGCCGCCGATCACCACGGGGACGCGCCGATCGCGCGCGGGCTTGGGATTGACCCGCACCCGCCTGAAAGCGGCGAACTCGCCCTCGAACGACGCTATGTCTTCACGCCAGAGCACGCGCATCACCTCCAGGTATTCGTCTGTGCGCCGCCCGCGCCGGGCAAACGGGATGCCCAGCGCGTCGAACTCCTCGCGTGACCAGCCCACGCCGACGCCGAGTGTCAGCCGACCGCCGCACATGACGTCCAGGCTCGCCACCTGCTTGGCGAGCAGGACGGGGTTGTGCTCAGGCAGCAGCAGAACGCCGGTCGCGAGCTCTAGCCGCTCGGTGGCTGCGGCCGCAAAGCTGAGTGCGATGAGCGGATCGAGCCAGTCCGCCTCGGCGGGAACCGCGATCCGCCCGTCCGGGGAGTACGGATACCGAGACTGCGGTCTGTCGACCATCACCACGTGCTCGCCTGCCCAGCACCTCGCAAAGCCGCTGGCTTCGGCGGCGGTGGCGACCGCGTCGATCACCGGACGCCGTGCGCCGGCACCGATCCCGAGTGCGTGAAGACCCAAGCGCACGAGCCGATCCTGACACAGCGGCGCGCCCGGGACTCAGGCGGCTCCGCCCACGTCCTGCTCAGGGCGAACGACTACTTGAGCACCGTCGGCGGGGTCACGTGCGGCCCCCGGCCGATCCGCTGCCTCTACTCCGGGCTCCGGCGGATCCGCTGCCTCTACTCCGGCCCGCGCCATCGGCCTCAGCGCGGGCACCACCACCGTCGGCAGCAACAGCGGCAACAGGAAGAGGTGCAGCCAGTCCCACAACGTGTTCCCCCGAAAGCCAGTCCACCGCCAATCACCGACGTAGCCTCCGATGACAACGCCGACGAATACCGCCAGCCCGGCGATTGTGAGCAGCGAGTGCTTGCTGCTCCAGATCTCCTGAAGCTCCCCGTATAGCGGAATGAGTGCGACCGCCAGCGGCAACGCGAGCAACTCCAGCCAGTCCCACAGCTTGTTGCCCGTGAAGCCGGTCCATGACCAGGGCACCGCGTAGCCCACTACCACCAGTAGCGCGAATAACGCGATCGCCGTCATCCCCGCCAGCTTGTGATGCGTCGCCAGCCGCGTGCTCCTACTCAGCCATATCGGAAGGAGTCCGAAGGCTGCCGGCAACAGCAACAGATGCAGCCAGTCCCACAACGTCGCGGTACGGCCGTTTATCCCAGTCCATGACCAGTGCCGTCCGTAGCCCCCCCACAACGCCACCGCGAGTGCCGCGACCGCCAGAAACAGGCCGAGGCGCACCGGAGAGCTCAGTGGCCCCGCCGATGCTCTCCTCTCCGACTGCTGTTCGCCCTCAGCCATCTTGAAAAACGAACCTACACCTAACTCCGGCGAGGCGCCGCCGGTGAGCGCTCCACGGCGCGCTCGCTCAGGGCCCCACGATTGCACACAGCGCAACTGGGGCAGATGAACGGCACTCCCACGGCAAATCGGAAAGGAAGCAGCGGGATGAATGATCGTGAGCAGGCCGAGACAGCGGTTGCAAATCTTCTTCTCGGACGGATCCGCAAGGACCGCTTTCCCAGCACCACAGAGATGCAGCTGCTGGAGCAGATCCTGCCGAAAGCGCTGGCACGCGACTACCTCAATGTCCTGCTCGAGAAGGTTGTGAGCGAAAGGTATCCCAGCATCCCGATGCTGCAACGAATCATCCGGGTCGTAGAGAGCATGTGAAACGTCCGGTCGGCGGAGGGGCGTCATTGCTCCTGATCGTCGTTTCGCCCCGCAAATCTGGTAATTGACGCACCGTATTTCCACACCCGTTCATTTGGTGGCGCACATCTGACACAACGGGCCGATGAGTTTGCACCGGGCTTCCGCGGGTAGCTCAGGCTGTGATTGGAAGCCGGAACACCGAAGGAGAGTTCAAGGTTGAACGGGCGGAGGGCTTCACGCTGGGAGTCACCGGAGAGTGGGCTGTAAATGCCGATCGACGTTAAGCGTGTCGCGGCGTCGGCGCTTGAGGCGGCGCTGCAACAGCATCGGGAATCCGAGCGGCCGCATCACCACCAAGCTGAGCAGCCGCATCGCCTACGTGGCGCGGCCCCATTCGTCGCCGGCGCGGCGTTGATGACGGCCGCGCGGCTGGGGACGAAGCACCTGCCGCGCCTGCGGACGATCCGGCTGCTCGGGGGCGGCCTCGCCAAGCTCGACGAGGCGCCGAATCTCCAAAACTTCACAGATTCCCTGCGCGACAGGTTCGCCGACAGCGGCAGCGACGACGCGGGCGAGCCGGAGGACTCCGGTGGCGAAGAGCGCGAGGACGAGCAGGACGACGGGGGCCAGGGTGGGCCGCTCGACGAGAGCGAGGAGGACGAGCTGGACCTCGAGGAGAGTGAGACTCAATTGTCTGACGAAGACGACGACGGCAGCACGCCGGACCTGATCGCCGCTCTCAGCACGGAGAACTCGCGGCCACCGGTGATCGAACACCTGGCGGAAGGTCTCGATCCCGCCGCCCGCCCCCCCGACGCTGTCCAGCGACGCGGGAACCAGCGCCGGCCGCGTGCGCGTGACGACTCGCGTTCTGGTTCCAGGCGGAAAACGCGGTCAACTGCGCGATAACTGGCTCGGAGGTTCGCGATGGCAAGGAATGACGACAAGCACGAGAGCAAACAGGGCGAGGCCGACCGCTATCGCCGTGCGGCCGAGGACGCGCTGCAGCAACTCGACTGGACGATCGGCTACCTGCATGGCATCCGCAAGACCGAGATTTCGAAGGCTCTCGCCAAGAACCGGTCGTTCATCCGAAAGCAGCTGATGCACGAGAAGGACGAAGGACTGCCTGTGCAGCAGACCGACGAAACGTAGCCGCGGCATCGCGGGAAGGGAGTTCAAGACATGTCGCTAGGAACAACACAACGCGGATATATGGAGAGACCACGGCCTAGTGGGCTTGCTGACGTAATCGACATCATCCTCGACAAGGGGCTCGTGATTGACGCCTATGTCCGCGTCTCACTTATCGGCATCGAAATCCTTACGATCGATGCTCGGATCGTGGTCGCCAGCGTCGACACCTACCTGCGCTTCGCTGAAGCCGTCAACCGTCTGGACCTCAAGGACGAGGATCAGTCCGAGGGGCTCCCGCAGCTGATCGAGTCCATGACCTCGGGTGGGGCTGAGTCGAAGACGGAGGGCGCGATCGAGGGCGTCAAGGACAAATTGCTCGGCCATGGCGACGACGACCAGGACGACGACGATGACAGCTCGGGCCGTTCGCGCTCTTCATCATCGCGGGGTCGCTCTTCTTCCTCGCGGGGTCGCTCTTCGTCCTCGCGATCCGGCTCGTCCTCCGGATCACGGTCCGGCTCGTCGTCCGGATCGTCGTCCGGATCACGCTCGCGCAGCAGAAGGTCGTAAGCAGTGGCTGGCTACTCGGTGTACGTCTATGGAGTCGCGCCGAAGGCCGATCACGACCTGCCGCCGGTCAACGGGGTGGAGGATGGGGAGCTGCACGGCGTGGAGCATGCCGACCTCCTGGCGCTGACCAGTCGTCTGGAGCGCCCCCGACTGGCGGCTCGAGACCTGCGGGCGCACTGGCGCGTGCTCGAGCGGGCCTTCGAGCAGAGAACCGTTTTGCCCGTGCGCTTCGGCACGGTCATGGAGAGCGAGGATGACGTCCGCGAGCGTCTGCTCGAGCCAAACGCCGAGCGGCTGTCAGCCTTGCTTGAGGAGATGCACGGACTGATGCAGCTCAATCTCAAGGGTCGCTACGACGAGGATGCACTGTTGCGCGAGATAGTGCGGCAGAACCCGGCGATCGCCAAGCTGCGCGAGCGGGTCGCCGGACGCTCCGCGGAAGCTACCGCGGCGGAACAGTTCCGCCTGGGACAGCTGGTCGAGGGCGATGTTGCCGCTCATCGCGAACGAGATACCAGCGTGGTGCTCGAAGCTCTGGAGCCGTCGGCCCTGGCGGTTCGCGCAGAGGAAGTTGCGCATCCCGCAGCATTCGATTTGGCATTCCTCGTGGAGCGGTCAAGGGAGGACATCTTCAGCCGGGCCGTACAGGAGCTGCGGGAGCGGTTCGATCAGCGAATCGAGCTGCGGTATGTGGGCCCGCTGCCTCCGTTCAGCTTCGCGCAGGCCGACCTAAACAGCGGAGGTGGAGCGTGGGATTGATAACCGGGCTCCTGACGCTTCCGCTCGCCCCCGTTCGCGGGACGGCCTGGCTCGCAGAGCTGATTCAGGCCGAAGCCGAAAAATACGAGTTCGACGAGTCGGCGATCATGGCCAGCCTCGCTGAGCTAGACGCTCTGCGGGAGAGCGGGGAGCTGGGCGAGGAGGAGCTGGAGGAAGCAGAGAACGAGCTCCTCGAGCGGCTGATCGCGATCCGCGGTCTGACCGGGGCGGAGAGCGAGCCGGAGACCTATGGCGGAACGTGACGGAAACCTGCCGGCCAGCGAGCTGGCGAAAGCCGCATTGAAAACCATTAAGGACCTCACCGGCTTTCGGCCCGAGGCCGCCACCGGCCTCGAGTGGGATGGAGAGTCCTGGTGCGTCACGGTCGATGCACTCGAGCTGGCGCGAATACCGAATACGACCGATGTGCTCGGGACGTACGAAGTGCGTCTGGACGCCGAAGGCACCCTCCGCGGCTACCGGCGCATCCGCCGCTACAGCCGGGGAGAGGCGCGCGAGGAGGATTAGCGATGGAGCAGAGCTTCGTTCCCGCACGCGCGTCCGGCGGCCTTCCCGGACGGCCACCGCAACAGAACCTGGCAGACATTCTCGAACGGGTGCTCGACAAGGGCATCGTGATCGCCGGCGACATTCAGATCAACCTGCTCGACATCGAGCTGCTGACGATCAAGTTGCGCCTCCTGATCGCGTCGGTCGACCGCGCCCGAGAGATGGGGATCAACTGGTGGGAGAGCGATTCCTCGCTGCAGTCTCTGGATTCCGGGGGCTCGGACGACAACCGCCTCGAGCAGGAGAACCGGCAGTTGCGAGAGCGTGTCGAGCGACTGGAGCGACTACTGGATGCCGGCGACGGACAGGAGCAGCAGAGTGGCTCGCGATCGCGACGTAGATGACGAGCTGAGTCGCTGGGCGGCCGTCCGCGCCCCGTCGCTGCTCGCGCGGGCAGAGGCGGAGGCCGTGGCGCTGCTACGCGATGCACTCGTCGATGCCGCCACAGATACCGCTGGATCCCGAGCGCCGCGCGGAAAGCAGGCCGCCTCTCCAGTGGCACAGGAAGCGGTTGCGGCCGAATCCCCCCCAGCGCCGGCACCCGCCAAGCCGGCTGTGGCGGCGGGATCCCCACCAGCCCCCGCCCCGGAGCGAGACGAGCTCGTATGGGCTTACTGCGTGCTTCGCGCGGGAGATGAGTTTCCTGAGGATCTTCCCGGAGTGCACCCCGCGAGCGGCGTGCGACCCGTTCGCGGCGATGACCTGATCGCACTCGTAAGCTCCGTGCCGCGCGGCCAGTTCGGCTCCGAGCCGTTGCATCGGAACATGAACGACATCGGTTGGCTGGAGCGCGTTGCCCGGGCTCACGAACGCGTGCTGGACGCCACGCTCCAGCTGAGCACGATCGTGCCCCTGCGTCTCTGCACGCTGTACGAGACCGCGGATGGTGTCGCCCGTATGCTCGAGCGCGAGCACGATGCCTTCGCGGAGGCATTGCAGCGGCTCGAAGGACGCGCGGAGTGGGCGGTGAAGGTGCTGATTGACGAGGAGCGCTTGATGCGTGCCGCGCAGACGAGCGGGGGGCACAACGGAGCGACCGAACGGGAGCTCGAAGGGCAGAGTGAAGCTGGGGCGTACATGCTCCGGCGCCGGCTCGAGCGTGAGTATCGCGCGGCGGCCGATGCGCTGGCCAGCGAGGTGGCCCAGGAGGTGCACGCCGGACTCCAGGGCTGGGCGATCGACACGGTGACGCGGCCACCGCAGAACCGCGAGCTGTCCGGGCACGAGGGCACGATGGTGCTCAACGCCGCGTACCTCCTGCCGCACGAGCGCGTGGACGAACTGCGCGAGCTGGTGGCCGGGTTAGAGGCGCGTTATGCGGAGCTCGGCGCGCGGATCGAACTCAGCGGTCCATGGCCTCCGTACAACTTCGTCTCCGCTGACACATCCATTGCGGCGGCATGAGCGCGATCGCCGAACGTGATGTGGCGCTGGTCGATCTGATCGACCGCCTGTTCAACGGTGGCGTCGTGATCTGTGGCGACGTCACGCTGGCCGCCGCCGACGTCGACCTCGTCTATGTCGGGCTTCGCGTCCTGGTGTCCTCCGTCAGCACCGCGCTCGAGAAGGGAGTGCTGCCGCAGCTCCGGGACGCGCTGTGATTCAGCTGTACGCGATCACCGATGCGTCGGCTCCGCCGCTCCCGGACATCCCTTCGCTGCAGGCTATTGCCACACGAGATCTGGCTGCGGTTTGCGCGCCGGCCGGGGCCGCCGCTGAAGTGACACCAGATCTCTTGTGGCGTCACGAGAGAGTGATCGAAAGCCTCATGGACGATCGCGACGTCCTGCCAGTTCGCTACGGAACACACGTCGCGGATGAGGCATCGGTGAAGCGGATCCTCGCCGAGCACCATGACCGTCTGGCGGACGGCCTTCAACGGGTGCGTGGGGCCACCGAGGTGGCCGTACGTGCGTACAGGGCGGAACTCCAATCTGCCGAGCTCGCCAGTGAGCAGTCGAAGACCGGCACCGAGTACCTCCGCAGACGCGCAGAAGCACTGGCCGCAGAGCATGAAGCGATTGCAGCGATCCACGAGCCCCTGAGCGCCATCGCCAGGGAAGCGACGCTGAAGCCGACGAGGTTGGCCGGTGAGCTCCTGTGCGCTGCGTACCTGCTTGAGCGCGGGGACGTTGCACGCTTTGGCGCGCTGCTGGTCGAACTGGACGAGGCGCATCCGGAACTGCGGCTGACTTCCACGGGTCCCTGGCCGCCCTACAGCTTCGCCGAACGATGAGCGACAAGTACCTGCACGGCCCGCGTGACTTCGATCCCCTCGCCGGCTCGCTTCCCAGTATCGACAGCGCGCTCTCGCGCCGCGTCAATGCCGATCCGGAGAACGTGGAGCGCGGATTGGCACAGCTGGTTCTGACGATCGTCGAGCTGCTTCGGCAGATCATGGAACGCCAAGCGCTACGCCGGATCGACGATGGGACGCTGTCCGACGATGAGGTCGAGCGCCTGGGGCGTACGTTCATGGCGCTTGCGGATCGGATGGAGGAGCTACGCAACGAGTTCGGCCTGAACGAGGAGGACCTCAACCTGAACCTCGGGCCACTCGGCAACCTGCTCTGATGGCAGTTCCGAGACCGGGCTAAACCTGCTGCGCCCACTCGCCAGCCGGCGCCCCTTCTATGTCCGGACCGCGGCCTGACTGCTCAGGACTCGGCTGGGCTGGTGAGGAAGTAGGGCTGGCGCGGCCGCAGTTCGCTGCTGGGGGTCTCGGTCAGGGCGTCCAGGTCGATGCCGGTCGCCAGGAGCGCGTCTTTGGATTCCCAGCGTGAGTAGCCGACAAGGCAGGTGCGATCCTCGGTGAGAAGGGGCGGGTCGACCCCGAGGCATCCAGGTTGGCTCTCCATCCAGCCGCGCATCTGCGCCATGCTCTCGGCGAGACCCTCGGCGGCGTCGGCCGAGGGATAGTGCAAGGTCATGAAGACAAACATTTCGGCTCCTTTGATTAAGCGGCGTTCTTGTCTGGGCGGAGTCGGGCGTCCCGGTGACGCGCCGACTCGCGCATGATTCTCCTTCGGCCGGCGTCGGCTGACGTGCCTGCTCGCAGCTAGGCGCGTGCCCGTCCGGAACCGGTCTCAGTGAGACCGACGACGTGGCCCTCGGGATCTGCGAACAGCGCAAGTCTCGGACCGTTGGGAACATCCAATGGGCCGGCCACGCCGCGCCCGCCGAGGCGCTCGATCGTCTCAAGCGTGGCCTCCAGGTCGACGACGTCGACGTAGAAGGTGACATGTCCCGGCCCGCCGTTCATCGCGGCGCCGATCCCGCCGTTGATCCCGCCCTCGGCGCCTGGATGGGCCATGGCGTATGTCGGCAGCGCGGGCACGAGCTCCCAGCCGAACGCCTCGCCATAGAAGGACTGCAGACGCTGCGCGTCCTTGCCCACGACCTCAAAATGCATAACCGGGTTAGCCATCCTCCTACTCCTTTCCCGTTGCGGCCGCCCAATGGTGGCCCAGTAGTTGAGGTTCTAGCGTTAATACTTGAATAAGTCAAGTATCTAGACGTAGTAGACAAGTAGTGCTGCTAGCCTGGGGTCATGCGCTCCTACGGCCAGTTGTGCGCCGTCGCCAAAGCGCTTGACGCCGTCGGCGATCGCTGGACGCTGTTGATCGTCCGCGAGCTCCTGATCCGCGGCGCGGCGCGCTACACGGACCTGCGCAACGGCCTGCCCGGCATAGCCACCAACCTTCTCGCCGAGCGACTACGCGAGCTCGAGCAATCCGGAATCGTTCGCCGCTACGACGCACCACCGCCCATCGCCACGACACTGTTCGGGCTCACCGCCCGGGGACGCGAACTAGAACCCGTGCTCGACGCCCTCGGGCGCTGGGGTGGCCCGCTGCTCGCCAACTCCGACCCCGACGACGCCTTTCACACCCACTGGCTGGCCCTCCTCGCCAAGCTCCGGCTCACCGACCACGAGCCAGATCAGCCCCCAATCACGATCGAGCTCCGAAACGACGGCGAGCCTCTCACCCTCACCACCCGCGACGGCCGGATCGAGCCCCAACCGGCTGCCGCCGAGAATCCCGACCTTGTGCTCGAGGGCCCCCCACAGCTCCTGATCGCCGCCCTCCATGGCGGCCTCGAGCCCAACCAAGCCCAGGCGCGCGGCCTTCGCTATGAGGGCGACCCCACTGTCCTGCGCCGCGTGCAGCCCGGGACAGGCGACAACCAACGGACGGAATAGTGGGCGATCCAGGACTCGAACCTGGGACCTCTTCCTTATCAGAGAAGCGCTGGCGCGGGTCGGGGGTGGGTATTTGCCGGTCTGACGCGGCTGCCGGGGCTGGGCTTAGGATGGCCGAGGCCCAGATCTGGCGCGATCAGGCTTCCATCAAGCTTCCGGCCGTCGAGGGCGAGAACCGATAATTAAGAGGCGTTGCTCGTACCACCGGATGGAAGCTGACTGGCTTCGGCATTCTCCTGCTCCTCGACCGCCAAAGTTAGAGTTCGCATTAGTTCGGTGTGTCGTTGGCCGGCCGTTTCGTGCGAATCAGAAGTCGTAGCCACGCTCAGCGCGGACGCCGTCGTGAGCAGTCGGACCAGTTGAGATTCGTGTTGCAGGCGAAGGGGTCCGCGGGGCCGATCCTTCACGACCAACCCGGCATTTAGCAACGGCCGGACATATTGCGAAGTAGCCCCTTCGTTGACCTTTTCAGGACCGAGCCCTGATTCGGCCAAAGCCCGGGCCAAATCCACCTGTCGTGTCGGTCCATGTTCCAGCAGACGCAAGACGATCCAGAGTCGAACCGGATGCCCAAGAGCAGAAAGGAGACGATCCATCCGAGCTCATCTCTATAACTTCGACAGATTAAAAGTTAGATGCAAAAAAACTGCAACACCTTTACAGAGCGGGACCGGCCAGCTCCTATAGTCTACGGCCTCCAGGGGCTGCCCCTCGACCTTGAGCGCGGGCGGCCCTGGCCGAATAGGCCACGACTTCACGGGAGCAAAACCGCTCCATTAGCCATGCTCGGGCCCCAAGGGCCGTCAAAGCTTATGCGGCAACACCTCCACGAGCTCGAGAGAGAACGACCGCCATATGACTCCTGATCAAAAGATCAAGCGGGACCTTGTCGAGATCCTCAGGAGCTGTGGCGGTCTTCTCACCGGCGACTTCGAGCTAAAGAGTGGCCGACGCTCGCCCTACTTCGTGGACTTCGGAAAGATCCCCGACGGTGCTTCGCTGTTCGAGCTCGGGCAGTGCTACGCAGACAAAATCACGAGAGAGTTCGACGCAGACTCGTTCGATCTCGTCTTTGGGCCAGCATATAAGGGCATCCCGATTGCCGTGGCGACAGTGATGGCACTCGCCCGCGACCATGCCATC
Source organism: uncultured Actinomycetes bacterium (assembly GCA_963822735.1). GTDB lineage: Bacteria > Actinomycetota > Thermoleophilia > Solirubrobacterales > Solirubrobacteraceae > Palsa-465. The sequence goes on along the minus strand of CAWGIU010000016.1, from coordinate 566,109 downwards.
AACAAGCAGTACGCCTTCGACCGCAAAGTTGAGAAGACATACGGGGAGCGCAGCCGCTTCATTGGTGGGAAGCTCGAATCAGGAGTACGCGTACTCATCATCGATGACGTCATCACAGACGGCGGCACCAAACTCGAGACCATCCACACGTTGAAGGCGGTCCGAGGTCTCAAGGTCGCTGGCGTCGTGGTCGGCGTCGACCGGACCGAGGACCCAGGGGTCCTCGAAGACTTCGAGCGTCGCACGAAGCTACGACTGGTCTCCTTGTGCTCCATCGAGGATATCGACGCGCTCATCCGTCATGACCGCGTCGCCGCATAGGCCACACCTCGCGGAACTCTTCACGGCCTCGTTCCGGTGAGTACCTCCGGAAGGGACTCTCTTCTCGATGCTCTCGCGAGCGGTGGCCTTGACGCGATTCCCGCGGAGCGATTTACCGAGGTCGCCCAGGAGTGCCACGAAAAGGCCAGCGAAACGGGTGATGCTCGATACCCGGTGCTGGAGCAGCTAGTGCTGGAGGTCCTGGATTGGTGGTCCGACTACGACGAACGTGGTGGGGTCCCCAGGCCGATCGTAGATCGGATCGACCGCGCTATCACGTCCGAGTTGCCGTCGGTCCTGGAGTCGTCAGATTCGGCAGATGCGTACGGTCGTGCCAGGCACCTCGCCGACGAGCTGCGGGATCTGTTGACCGGACCTAGCGACTGGATCTCCAAGGGCTATCTCTCGCCGCCTTGAAGCCGTCTCGTACGACGCGAACGTCGAGTGTGGCGTGTGGCGGCTCGGATAAGTTGAACTCACCACATGACCTCGCTGGACCAGCTCCGCTCTAGCCTCGACGATGGACTACACCAAGAGAACCTTCGAGGCATGCTCGCCATCTGTAAAGAGCTTGCCGCGTCGGCCGACCGGCCTCTTGCCTTCTATGTGCTTGCGAGTGTATTTGCCGATCTCGAGGCGAAGTGGGAGGGTCGACCGGTTCAAGCTGCCGAAACCGAAGCTGCCGAAGGAGGGCTGCTGGCTTCCTGTCGCCACCTCGTTTTTGCCATCCAACGGGATGCCCCTGAGCATGAACTGGTCGACTTGATGAATCGGTTGGTGGGGTCCTTCGTTGAGCTGCAGGAGAGTGGGGCGCTCGGCTGACGGGGCGGCACGGCTATACGTCATCACACCGCTTGTCCAGAGCGGTGCGAAGCACGGCTTCGTATTCGGCGAGCATTCGCGATCGACGCATGTAACGCCGGCGCACATCAGCGATCTCACGCACGTAGACGCTGCGAGTCACGGTCGCGTCCCGGTGCCCAAGCAGGAAGGCGATCTCGTCGACGCTCTCTCCCGCTAGCAGCGCGCGAGAGGCAACTGTGTGCCTGAACGAGTGCATCGACGGCAGCTCGCCGACTGCAACGTTGACCGGCCTTCCGTTCGAGTCTGTCTGGTGGAGGCTCGGGAACGTCGGCCGACCATCCTTCGTGGCGCGCTTCTGAGCCCGTCGAAGCGCTCGCTGAACATTCCGCTGACCGAGCGGTCGCCCGGAACGAGTGGCGAAGACGAATGCGTCGGGCCCCGTGTCCATGGAAGCGAGCCTGTGTCGAGTGAGGAGAAGGGCAAGCTCCCGAGGGATCGGGACCGTTCGCGCTGAGCCATCCGTCTTCGTTGGTCGACGGTTCCCCTTCCGATCGACCTGCCATCCGAACGCGAGGTCAGCGTCGTCGAGATCATCGAGGCGCACATCGGTCCACGTTAGGCCGCAGAGTTCCGACATGCGAGCGCCGGTCAGAGCAGCGACGGTGAACACTGTGCGGTAGGGCTCAGTAGCCGCGGCGATCGTCTGCTCGATCTGTTCGGGAGTGAAGATGGGCCGCCGCTTTGCCGAGGAGACCTTGGGCCGCTCGGACGAGAGCATCAGGGTGGTGGGGTTGGTGCCGGTCCAGCCCAACCGACGAGCGGCGAACTTGTAGACCCGACCCGTCACCCCGAGCGCGACTGCGATCGTCGCCTCCCTCTTCCCCTGCCGCCGCATATCGCGAACGAGCGTCGCAAGATCGTCGGCCGTGATGGAGTCCAGCCGCCGACCTCCGTATCGAGGTCGCAGATGCTGCTCGGCGGCGTTGCGGTACCCGGCCTGCGTGGACTCACGTAGGTCGAGCACAGGGCCAGCCAGCCACAGGTCAGCTGCCTCTCCGAATCGGAGTCGAGAATCAGGCGGCGTCGTTTCGCCACGAGCCCTCCTGACGAGCAGCTCGTCGCGAAGCTTGCGAGCCGCAGTGATCCCGCCATCGACGGTGCGCCACCGCTGGATGCCGGAGGCGTCCTTGAAGCCGATCTCGAACACGCCCGTCGGTCGCCTGTAAATGTTCCGCTCAACCCGGACACGACGAGGAGCGTCGCCAGCGCGGCTCATGAGACTGCCCTCAGCCGGCTCCGTCCGGCTCGACTCGATCGACGCCAGTCATCGAGTTCGTCGCGGCGGAAATAGAGCTTGCAGCCAGGCCCATCCTGGTGGACAGGGACCGCACGCTCAGCGGCGAGCTTGCGAAGGGTGTCCCGATGAACGCCCAGGTACTCCGCAGCGGTCCGCGCGTCCAGCCACTCGGCTGACGCCTGGGTCGCGCCAGCGCTCGCACGGTCGATCAGACGTTCGGCTACAAGGTCGGCGAGTCGACCCAGCAACAGGTCGATGACCGCCAGGTCGATGACCGAGGCCTTCGTCGGGGCTTGCCCTGGGATTTGCGAACTGGAATCGAGAGAGCGGAGCTTCGCTTCAGGCGAGGACCGCTCCGCGGTGGCGTACGCTTGCATCGTCGGGACCTCCTCAACAGGTCTCGTCCAGGCCCCGGGGTGGAACCACACCGCCGGGGCCGTCTCTTACCTTACGCAGAGAAGGTAGCGGATGAGTCGGACGGAAAGAGTCCGTGCGTAAGGTGGCGCCGCCGCTGCTGACGGATGTAAGGTACGGTCATGGGACGGAAGGTGGACGTCGATGACCTAATTGACACCAGGGAGGTCGCCCAAATCCTCGGCCTCTCGCACCGGAACACAGTGAGCGAGTACCAAGGACGGTACGACGACATGCCGCGCCCGGTGGTGGATCTCGGGGGAGGCCGCTCAAAGCTTTGGCTCCGACGCGAGGTCGAGCGGTGGCACGCCCATCAGGTTGCCCTCGGCCGCACGCGCCAACGCAGACGCCGGACCGACTGACTGCACCGACGTCAGGTGCTCGCGGCTAGCTCAACCTCTTCTCTTCTTCGATCCAGCGATTCCTCTCGAACCGGGAATCATGTGGCTGCCGTTTCGAGCGGCAGGATGGCGCTCGAAATGGCAGGCGTTCGCGTCGCGCCGGAAGCCAAAGAGATCGCCGCGGTCTTCGGGCGCGACGCGATAAACACCCGGCTGGACGAGGGTCGCGATCCCCCGGGGGCTCTGAGAACTTCCAGCTTGGTCGTGTAACGCGGGCATGCCCGGAGGTCGACCGCGACAATCGCATTCGTAGCCGAGCGCTCGTCTGTCGCTCGCCGGCGCTGGCGACTCCCTCGGTCGCCGGAGCGGTCGTCCTCCCGCCATGTGCGGGACACGATGCGATCGTCATGCCCTGCCGCTCAAGTCGGTCCGGGCGGATCGAGCTGCACGGTGGCTAGCATGGCGGCCCATGGGCGACTGGCGCCGCATCGAGATGCTTTGCCCGCGGTGCAATGAGTGGTTGCCGACGGAGATGGCCAGCAAGGAGGAGCAGTTCGAGAGCGACGAGCCACTGTTCGGCGGCCAGGTGGCCTTCATGCTGCCCTGCGACCACGCAGTGAGCGCGGACGACTACATGGCGCGCCTTGGGGAGGAAGTGGTAGTCGGGATGGCAGAAGCGACGGATGACTTGGCGGGACAAGCCGAGCGGTGGCGTGGGGTCGGAGGCGGTACCGTCCCGTCCTTGTGGGCCGGCGCCCACGTGGTTGACGCGGCTACCGGAGCGAGCGGCCAGATCGAGCGAGTGCTAGCCGATGGGTCCGGTCTGGTGCGGATGGAGGACGGCCGCGTGCTCCGGACGGGCCGACGCAGCCCTCTCGCGGCCAAGGGTCCGGTCTAGCGCTTAGGACCTCGCCATTTCGTTGTCGCTAATGCTCGTGCGGTCCATGGCGGTCGAGGGAGAGATGCGATTATCAGTCCGGACTGTCGTGAGGCCTATCGACGTCACATCGGGGCCGGAAGACCGCTAGACCGGTGGTAACGGCCAGCTCTCGTGGTAGCGCCGAAGGATGCTCTCGACCTGACGCTTACCGAAGCCGATGTCACGCAGCAGACAGGCCTGCATCAGGGCGTGAGCCCGCCGGGTCGAGTCCGGCAGGGTGCCGATGATCTCCTGCGGGGAAGCCTGTTGTTTCCTCAGATGCGCGATGTAGTTCCTGGACTCGGCAATGAGCCTGAGGGCCTCCTTCGAGCAGCCATGAACGCTGTCGTCGACCCCGGCGTGTTCACGCATGCGCTTGAAGTCCTTCTGGTCCAGTAGTGACCGGCAGTAGCCCTCCATCGCGGTGTAAAGCGTCAGGAATCTGGGTTGCGAATAGGTCAGCCCAAGGTTGATGTGATCAGCGAAGAGGCCAAGCGCCGGGCTCATCGCATGCAGTCGCCACCAGCTGGTGAAGGTCGCGCTCAGCCGCGGTAGCTCCTCGGCCCAAAAGACGTATCCATGTTTCGGACGCCACGGCTGCGGCTCATAGCGCGGTCCGGCTCTCCAGATCTCCGCCCGTTCCCGTGAGTTCGGATTCAACACGACCTCGGTAATCAGGCAGTCCGGACGGTCGGAGGCAAAGCTCGTGAAGCAGAGCAACGGGATCGCGTAGCGATCGTGCAGGTCCTCGAGGGTTGCCGACCGCCGGACGTTGACGACCAAACGCTGCTGCACGCGGACCGACCAGTCGGACCGATAGCCAAACGGATCACTCGCATGTTCCGTGACGAGCGACGAATTGGCTCGCGGCAACCGGAGACTACGGTGATGAGGGGGCCGCATGACTACGCCGTCAGGGATACCTGACTTGGACTGATGTCGGTCCAGTCCCGTGTCCGCGACCCAACCAGCGAGGTTTGCTGTCTCATAGACCGCGCGGGCCCATCGTGTGCTGGTCGTGATGTGCGCGCCCCACACCAAAGTGGTGCTGCTGAGCATCGTCGGCCTCCGTCCGAGCGCGACACTGCGGACGCCGGCATACAGCAGTGTGATGTCGTCGATCCCTTCGAGGATCCCGTGGACCGTGTGGTGAAACCTGCCGAGCTCAGCCGGCCACCCGCTCGTGTCGCCGATGAGACGAAGGACTGCACCGGACTCGAAGCTCCATTCCAGCGTCCCGGCGTTGTGCACGGTCATCCCAGCGACCCAGAACCCGCCGCGCAAGACCCCACCTCCTTGAAGGGCTCGTTGGCGTTCGGCGGTCGTCATTCCGAGGCGAAACGATCACATGCGACCAGGACGCAACCGGTCCCGAAGGTGAATGTCTTCTCGATATACCCGAGCTGGTCCATCAGTGGGCCGATCTACTTTTGGTTATCCCTCTCAGCTGAGCAGGAGGCGGTCGACCTCCGGGCATGCCCGCGTTACACAGCCAAGCTGGAAGGATTGCTCTCAGAGCCCCCGGGGGATCGCGACCCTCGTCCAGCCGGGTGTTTATCGCGTCGCGCCCGAAGACCGCGGCGATCTCTTTGGCTTCCGGCGCGACGCGAACGCCTGCCATTTCGAGCGCCATCCTGCCGCTCGAAACGGCAGCCACATGATTCCCGGTTCGAGAGGAATCGCTGGATCGAAGAAGAGCCGAAGCTCAACCAGTCGCGAGGGGGAGTTATCGAAGAGGCTTCCAAGCCGCTTCCAAACCGCACTCCAGCGGACGGCCGCCGCTCCCCCACCGGACAGAAACCTGCCGACTCGCTGGACAAACGTCCAATGGGCGATCCAGGACTCGAACCTGGGACCTCTTCCTTATCAGAGAAGCGCTCTAACCGACTGAGCTAATCGCCCTTCGCTTCGCGTGCCGTCCGGCTCGAGGGACCTGCGGCACGCGAGGCCTCGATGGTAGCGGTCAGCGGAAGGCCGTTGAAAGCCCCCGCGGCTATGCCGCCGCCCGCATTGCCAGCCGGCGGACGAGCTCCAGGGCATCGTCGAGAGAGTCGAAGCTGAGGTGGGCCCGATAGCCGCCCGAACCGAGGGCGCTCACGTCGATCTCACGACCCAGCAGCGTGCCGAACTCCTCGGCGATGCGCTCGATCGCGGCCTGCTGATCGGGGTGCAGCGTGGGCCTCACGCGCTGGCGCTGGCGCGGTTGCCCGGAGTTCGCCGCCCGGGCCCGTTGCTCGAGCTCCCGCACCGACCAGCGGCGCTCGGCTGCTTCGCGTGCCAGTCGGCGGCGCACCTCATGGTCGTCAGCCAGCAGCAGCGCGCGTCCGTGCCCCTCGCTGAGTCTGTCCCGTTCGAGCAGCTCAAGCGCCTCGTCGGGAAGCTCCAGGAGCCGGATGAGGTTGGAGACCGCGACGCGGCCGCGTCCCACGCGCAGGCCAACCTCCTCGTGGGAGAGCCCCAGCTCGTCTACCAGAGCCGCGCAGCCGCGCGCTTCATCGACGGGATTGAGATCTTCGCGGGCCATGTTCTCGATCAGCGCCACCTCGAGCGACGTTGCGTCGTCGTGGTGGCGCACGATGGCGGGAATCGTTTCCCGCTCCGCCAAGCGCGCCGCGCGCCAGCGGCGCTCGCCCGCGACCAGCTCGTAGCCACCGCCGGCAAGAGGACGCACGAGCACCGGCTGCAGAACGCCCCGTGTTCGGATCGAATCTGTCAGCTCGAGCAGCGCCTGCTCGTCGAACGCCCGCCGCGGCTGGTTCGGATTGGGTGCGATCAGGTCGACCGGCAAGACACGCAGCTCCTCCGCCTCGTCGCGAGGTGCCACGGACAAGATCGCCGCCAAACCCCTGCCCATGGCCCGTGGACGCTCAGCCACGCGAAGCGACCTCCTTGGCGAATTCGAAGTAGGCGTCGGCACCGGCGCAGTGGGGATCGTGCAGGATCACGGGCTTGCCAAAGCTTGGCGCTTCGCCGATGCGGACGTTGCGGGGGATGACCGTATCGAACACCAGTTCGGGAAAGTGCTGCCGGACCTCGCGTTCGACGTCCTGGGCCAACCGGGTACGGCCATCGTGCATCGTCAACAGCATGCCCGCGATCCTAAGACGTGGATTGAGTTCGCGCTGGATCAGCGACAACGTGTCGAGCAGTCCGGCGAGCCCCTCCAGAGCGAAGTACTCCGACTGCACAGGGACGATCACGCGGTCAGCCGCCGCGAGGGCGCCGACCGTCAGTGGCCCGAGCGATGGTGGGCAGTCCAGGAGGGTAAAGGCATAGTCGTCGCGGACCGGCGCCAGCGCCTCGCGCAGCCGCGTCTCCGAGCCGGCGATGCGCGGCAGCTCCACGGTGGCCCCTGCCAGATCGGGTCCCGACGGCGCGGTCCACAGATGTTCGAGCCCGCTCTCGACGATCGCCTCCCTGAGGGGAATGCCGCTTACCAGCACGTCGTACATGGTGGGAGCAACGTCCCTCCCGAGTCCCAGGCCGACGGTGGCGTTCGCCTGGGGATCGACGTCGATCAGCAAGGAGTCGTACTCGGCGGCCGCCACGCAGGCAGCCAGGTTGACGGCGGTCGTCGTCTTCCCGACGCCCCCCTTCTGGTTGGCGATCGCGTAAACCGTGCCCATCAGCGTCGAGCCACGGTAGCGGTGAGGGCGGTCAGACCCCGCTGCGCGGTCGAGCGGCCAACGGTCGCTTAGCTGCCATTCCTGGACGCCTGGGAAAGCGCCGGGGAGTTGGTCTTACCTTCAACATGAGGTGTAGGTGGCGGTGGCGGGTGTCGGCGTACGGATGAACTTGAACGATCTGCCTCGGTTCGAGACCTAGCTCTGTGGCTGCCCTAGCTGCGGCGGCCTCCTCCGCAGGATCGCGCGCGCCACGCCAGGCGACCAGCGAGCCACCGACCACGAGCAGTGGCGCGGCGTACTCGGCCACCACGGGCAAAGGCGCCAAGGCCCGCGCCGTCACCAGTTCGCACTGCTCGAGGCCGTCGTTCCAGAGCTCCGCCCGGACATTGACAACGCGCGCGTTCTCGACCCCGCATGCGGAGCGCGCTCGCTCGAGGAAGGCGCACTTGCGGCCGGAGCTTTCGATCAGCCACACGAGCGTGTCCGGTAATGCCGCCGCGAGCACGAGCCCGGGAAGGCCGGCGCCGGAGCCGATATCGGCTATCACCTTGGCGCCCCTGACTTCGTCGAGGTCCAGGGCCACCAACGAATCGGCGAGGTGGTCGTCCACGACGGCCCGCTCCTCGCGGACGCTTGTCGGCGCTGCGGCGTCCGTGATCAGCAGCGACGTGAAGGCTCGCAGCGCCGGCTCAGCCCCGGCGGGGAGCGAGAAGCGCCCACACAGCTGGGTGAGCGGCGCGACGGCTTCCGGGCTGCTCAAGTGTCCGCCTGCGCCCGTTCGATGAAGCCGGCATAACGCTCGCACATGGCGGCGAAACGGCTGGCGGCGTGCCCGTCGAGCTCGCCGTGCAGCTCTCTTGCTAGCAGCGGCAACAGCTCGCGGACGAGAACGGGCCCACGTGCCATCCACTGGTAGTAGGAGCGCCCGCCGTGGTGGTAAGGGCCGTACAGCCGGGTCCCTGGAAGCCGATCGATGAGCCAGCGGAACAGGGCCTCGTGGCGGACGTGCATGCGGAGCGTCACCTGCGGCTGCTTGCCGTCCCCTCCGAACGACCCCTCGCCGATCAGCAGGCCGACGACCACACCTCGCTCGAAGTCGCTCAATTCAGCCACCAAATTCACGTTCTAGCGCATGCGGCGGTTGTTTCACCGTCATGAAAAACGTGAAACAAGTGCCCGCGCCTGCCCGCGACTTCTCCGCGGCGCGCACGGAACCGCGCCCGAGCGCACGCCGGCCCTCAGACCAACGGCGCTACGACCAGGCGGCGGCCTGGCTCTTCACCCTCGGAGTAGGTCTCGACGTCGCGGCGCGTCCGTAAGTGCTCGTGCACGAGCTTTCGCTCGATCGCGCTCATCGGCTCGAGCGCAACCGCGCGGCGGTCGTGCAGCGCGGCGTCCGCGGCCTGGTCGGCGGCGGCCCTCAGCGCCACCGCCCGGCGCTCGCGATATCCCCCGGCATCGATCAGTACCGTCTTGCGGCCCTCGGAACCGCGAAAAGCGAGGCGGTACGCGAGGTGCTGGATGGCGTCGATCGTTTCGCCGTGGTGGCCGATCAGGACTCCCAAGTCCTCCCCGGCGAAGATCCCCTGAAGGCCGTCGGCGTCCTCGCGAACCTCGATTCGCGCCTCAACGCCGGCGCTCTCAGCGATCCGCTCCATCACCTCCTGCACACGCGCGGCGGCGCTCACGCCTTCACCCGCGCTCACCCTACCTCCGGCGCCCCGAGCGCTTCTTCTTCTTCTTCGGGGGCGGCGGCGGAGCGGAACCCCGGCGCGCGCCGGAACCCGTCCCGGCGGTCACCTTCTGGCGCTCTGCCTGAGGCTTTGTCCGCCCGCGCAGCAAGCCGGCGATGCCCGCGCCGGCGCCGTTGGGCGCCGGGTCGGGCTCCGGGGCCCGCGGCGCCCTTCCACCCCGGGCGGGGGCACCCTTGTCTCCTGAGTCGGCGGCGGTCTCCGCCGAGGCGGTGAGCGGCGTCATCGGCCCGAGGCGCCTGCGTAGGAAGTACTGCTGGCCAATCGTCCAGAGGTTGGTGGTGATCCAGTACACCATGACGCCGGTCGGCAGCTGGATCATGATGAACACGAACACCAGTGGCATCAGCAGCATCAGGTTGCGCTGGGTCTTGTCCATCTGCGGGGTGGACATCAGCAACTGCGAGAGGACCTGAGAGCCGACGTACAGGACGATCAGCGCGATCAGGGTGGCGCCGGTGGCCTTGTTCGTCAGGTCGCTGATGAACAGGAAGCTCGCGCCGCCGTGCGGCCCGCAGGCGACGGTGTGGGCGGTGTCGATAACGCTCTTCCCGTTGACGACGATGTGGTGCTGGAGCTGCGGGCAGATATCTGCGCGCAGGCTCGTGCGCAGCGTGTAGTACAGCCCGATGAACACGGGCAGCTGGGCCACGAGCGGCAGACAGGAGCCGAAGGGATTGACGCCGTGCTCCTGGTAGAGCTTCATCAGCTCCTGTTGCTGGCGCTGCTTGTCCTGCTTGTACTTGGCCTGAATGCGCTTGAGCTCTGGCGTCACGCGCTGGAGCTTCTGCATCGAGTGAAACTGCTTGACCGTCAGCGGAAGCATGATCGCCCTGACCACGACGGTCAGCAGCACGATCGACCATCCCCACGGCACGCCGATGCTGTTGTGGAAGAACTTCAGCACGCCGCCGAAGACCGTTACTAGGGGCTGGAAGATGGTTGCGATCTCGAGCATGGGTCAGAGGCTTTGCGCCGTTGCTCGCGCCTTGAACAGACGCTGATTCTCGACCGGATCCAGCCCGCCGGCGCTCCACGGGTTGCAGCGCAGAAGTCGCCAGCCCGCGAGGACGAGCCCGCGGAGTATGCCGTATCCGCCAATGGCCTGCGCGGCGTATTCCGAGCACGACGGGTAATACCTGCAGCGCTGACCGAACACCGGTGAGACCACGCGCTGGTAGGCCCTGATCGGGAGGATGGCGATGCTCCGCAGCGCCCTCACCCCGCGCGCTCCGTGGCCCGTTCGATCAGTTCCCCCAACCGTCGCCGGATTCCGGCCAATCCCTCACGCTCAGCTAGAGCCCAAGCATCCTGGCGAGCCACGACCACCGCGTCGGTTCCCGGCGGCAGCCGCGAGCTCTCAGCGACGAACGCCTCGCGCAGCAGCCGCTTGACCCGGTTCCGCTGCACAGCACCCCCGACCTTGCGCGAAACCGACAGGCCTACTCGCGGGGGCGCCGCCGTCGAGCTCGCGGGGAAACACGTGGAGCACCAGCTCCCGGCCGGCGTGAGCACGGCCGTGGCGAAACACCCGATCGAAGTCCGCGCTACGCGACAGCCTCGCTCGCCGGGACCGCGCCCGCGGGCCGAGCGACGGCTCCATCAGACCGTCAGCCGCTTACGACCCTTCGCCCGCCGACGTTTGATCGTGAGCCGCCCCCCGCGCGTACGCATCCGCGCTCGAAACCCGTGGGTCCGAGCCCGCTTGCGCTTCTTTGGCTGATACGTCCGCTTCATCGCTCACATCCCGGTCGGCGAAACTGAAGGCCAGTATACGCAGCGGCCTACGACCCCCAGATAAGCGTTCGTGGGGGCGGCGGTGTGCCTCGGGAAAACGGGCCAGCCGTTTCCCGCGCTTTGCGTCAACACAGCGATCGGCGGCCTAGGCCCGTTGCTATATTCGCCCGCTTCCCGGGGAGGTTCCGGAGCCCTTCTCAGATTTCTGTCGTCACGCTCCCAGAAGGAGTCGATTGGTCCTGCCCGCGCAATCTGAGCTGACGCCTGTTTGGCGCGAGATTCGCGCGGAGCTCCGCCAGCTGGTCGGCGAGTCGACCTATGAGATGTGGCTGGCGCCGCTCGAGCCCCGATCGTGGGACGGGACCGTACTGTCCCTGCAAGCCCCGCCGGACACCGTCCGATGGGTGGCGCGCCGCTTCAATGAGGTCGTCCAGCAATGCGTTCGGCGGGTACTGGGCCCAGGCGCCCGCGCTGAGTTCGCCACCGACTCCAAGGGCCGGCCGCACCGGGACGACGCGGCTGCTCCCGGGTCGGATTCTCAGACGTTCAACCCCAGGTACAGCTTTGAGCAGTTCGTCATTGGAGAGGGAAATCGGCTGGCCCACGCGGCCTCGCTAGCGGTCGCGGAACTGCCCGGTCAGGCCTACAACCCACTCTTCCTGCACGCCCCGCCGGGCCTAGGAAAGACCCACCTTCTCCACGCTGTCGGCAATTACGCGCTCGCCTTCGGCGGCGGTGCAGTCGTTCGCTACACGACCGCGGAGGCATTCACGAACCACTTCCTCGGGGCGCTGGGCTCCCGCTCGCTCAGCCTGTTCAAGCAGACCTATCGCGACGCGGACGTCTTGCTCATAGACGACGTTCAATTCCTCGCGAGCAAGGCCAAGACCGGGGAGGAGTTCTTTCACACCTTCAACGCTCTCTACGAGACAGGACGCCAGTTGGTGCTCACCTGCGACCAGCTCCCGCGGCAGCTCGTCACCCTTGAAGAGCGGCTTCGCGAGCGCTTCGACGCCGGCCTCGTGGCCACCATCGGGCCTCCCGACTTCGCCACCAGGGTGACGATCCTTCGCAAGCGCGCGGCACTCGACCACATTCGGCTCGAAGACGACGATGTGCTCACGTTGATCGCCGAACGCATCTCCACCAATATCAGGGCACTCGAGGGCGCACTGATCCGCGTTGTGGCGCACCATTCACTGACCGGTCACCCCATCGATCGCGAGCTGACCACCACGGTGCTCGATGGGATCGCCCCCCGGCCCAGATCGACACCCTCGATCGGCGCGATTCAGCGCCTGGTCGCCCAGCACTACGACGTGTCCGTCCCCGACCTGCTCTCAGAGGGTCGCAAGGCGAACGTGGCCTGGGCCCGACAGGTGGCGCTTCACCTTGCGCGTGAGCTCACGGGCGAGTCCCTGAACACGCTAGGCCAGGCATTCGGCGGTCGCAACCACGCAACCGTCGTTCATGCATGCAAGCGGGTCGGACAGCGCCTGGCGACCGATAGCTATGCCGTTGACGACCTCAACGAGCTGACTGCGAAGATCAATTCTCAACACGCCGACCGATGCTGTTGACAGACTTGTGTCGGGTCCGCGCCGCCAACCAGGCCGCTCTTTGCGGGCTGCAGCCGGCTTATCCACACCCTTTGCCGACCCTATGACTCCTAACTCTTACTTGAGGTACTCATCGTGAAGATCTCTGTCGATCGTGACGCGCTGCTCGAGCAGCTCCAGACCGTCGGCAGGGTGGCTTCAACCCGTAGTGCGATTCAGGCGCTGTCAGGAGTTCAGCTCTCAGCGTCTGCAGACCATTGCGAACTGCGGGCCACAGACATGGACGTCGGGCTCCGCGTGCCGCTGGCGGGCGAGATCGTCAGGGAGGGTCTCGTCGTGCTGCCCGCCAGGTTGCTGCTGGATGTGGTGCGCTCGCTTCCCGCCCCCGAGGTCTCGCTTGAGCTTCGCTCGGCGCAGCAGGATGTGGAGGTCGTATCGGGCACGGCCACATTCGACATCCGCACCCTGCGGGCGGAGGACTTTCCTCCCTTCCCGGAGCCCGATCCGGAGGCCATGGTCTCCGTACCCACCGAGGCGTTCGTGTCGACCGCGCTCAAGGTGGCGGGTTCGGCGTCGCGCGACGAGACGCGGCCGGTTCTGACGGGCATCCACGTGTCCGCATCGGAGCGCGAGTTGCGGATGGTGGCGACAGACTCCTACCGGCTCAGCGTCAAGGAGACCCCACTGGAGCAATCGCTCTCGAGTGGCTTCGAGGTCAATGTGCCCGCCCGGGCGTTGCAGGAGTTGGCCCGGGTGGCGGCGCATGCCGCAGAGGAAGACTTGCGGGTCGCCGTCCAGCGCAATCAGATCGTGTTCGTGCTCGGTCGCACGATCCTCTCCTCGAGACTGATCGAAGGACAGTTCCCGAATTACCGCCAGCTTCTACCCGAGGGCTTCGAGCACGAGCTGCGGGTTGCATCGGTTGAGCTGACAGACGTGGTCAGGCGCATCAGCCTGCTGGCGCAGAAGAATGCCCCTCTTAGGCTGGCGTTCGCAGAGGGCGAGCTGACCATATCCGCGCAGACCCCGGACGTGGGTGAGGCGCGCGAGTCGTTGCCGGTCGCGTTCCAAGGCGAGGCGCTGGAGATCGGATTCAACCCGGAGTTCCTGCGTGCTGGCCTCGAGGCGATCGAGGAGGGTGACGTCGTCTTGAAGCTGATCAGTCCCCTGCGCCCAGGATTGATCGAGGCGGCCGACGCCAGTGGCTTTCAGTATCTGATCATGCCGATCCGGCTCAACGTGTAGGGACCGAGCTGTATGCAGGTAACCACCTGCACGCTGCGTGACTTCCGCTGCTACGAGCGCGCCCAGATCTCCCTGGGGCCTGCTCTGAATGTCGTCTCGGGACCCAATGGGGCCGGCAAGACGAACCTGCTCGAGGCGCTCTACTTTGGCTGCACCGGCCGCTCTTGCCGGACGACGAACGAGCGCGAGGTAGTCCGCTTCGAGGCCGTTGCCGCGCGGGTCGTGGTCAATACTGTGGCCGCCGACGGTCCTCACGAGCTTTCGGTGGGGTTCTCTCCCGGCGAGCCCAAGCACGTTCACATCGACCGCGCTCCCGTGGAGCGTCTCCTCGAGTCGCCGAGCCGACCGCTTGTGAGCGTCTTCCTCCCAGACCGCCTCGAGCTCGTCAAGGGAGCGCCGGCCCTGCGGCGAGCGCATATGGATCAACTTGTGAGCGCTCTCTGGCCCGCCCGCACAGCAACGCGGCGGGCGTATGCCCAGGCGCTTGCTCACCGCAATGCGCTCCTGGGGCGCATGCGTGGAGGGGGATCCTCGGCTGAGTCGTTGCGTGCCTGGGATCACCAGCTCGCCCGCCACGGTGTGCAGCTGATGGCCGACCGCCGTCAGGCCGTCGAGTGCATCGCGGAGGCTTTCTGCGCGCAGAGCGAAGCGCTCGGATTGGGCGCAGAGGCTTCCGTTGTCTACCGCCCCCGCTCCCGAGCCGTCGAAGCCGAGCAGTTAGTCGCGGAGCTGGGTGAGCGCATCGACCGTGACTTGGAGCGCGGCTTCACATCTCACGGCCCGCATCGCGACGAGTTGGCGCTCGCTCGTGCCGGGCGCGAACTCCGAGCTTACGGCTCTCAGGGCCAGCAGCGGCTGTCGCTGCTCTGTCTGCTCCTCGCCGAACGCGAGGCGATCGGTGAGCGCAGGGGGTTCCTGCCGCTGCTGCTGCTCGACGACGTAATGAGCGAGCTCGATCACGGCCGTCGGCGGGCGCTCGTCGACCGACTACGGACCAGTGGTGGCCAGTCGGTGATAACGACCACCGACCTCGAGCACGTGCCCGATGCGTCGGCATCCGACGTGGCTCGGATGGCCGTCTCCGACGGACGGGTGCTCCGGGAGCTGGCCGCGGCGTGAGCCCTTCGCGACGCAGGCCACGGTCGCTGGCACTGGCGCTCGACGGCGTCCGTTCGGAACTCGCGCCGCAGACGCTGTTGGCCGATGTCCAGGCGGTCTGGGCCGGCGCCGTGGGGCCGGTGATTGCGGCGCAGGCGCAGCCCGTATCCGAGCGCGCCGGTGCGCTCACCGTGTCGTGCTCCGCTTCGGTCTGGGCGCAGGAGCTGGACCTGATGGCGCCGACGATCATCGAGCGGCTGAACGGGTTGCTTGGAGGCGATCAAGTCGGCCGGTTGAAGTGCGTTACCACCCCTCCTCCACAGCGCTGAGCAGGCCTTGCGGCGACGCCAGCGAACACCACTTGTGAGCAACAGATCCACACCTGTGCTAACAGTCGCGGAGGTGCGGTGCCAGTGTGCCCACTTTGTGCCTTTTTGCAGGTAAATTTGCAGGTCGGAGGGCGCCGGTAGGAGGGCCCTCTGTGCTATTCTTCTGTACACCAACTTCCGACGCTCTGGCGCGCCGTTCGTTGCGCGATACCGAGGCGTCTCGACATCATCGGAGGACCGTTGGCAGAAGCTAACGGCGGCTCACGCCGCAAACAGGAAAGTACGAGCTATGACGCCCAGGACATCACCGTCCTGGAGGGCCTCGAGGCGGTCCGTCGCCGGCCGGGCATGTACATCGGCTCGACCGGTCCCCGGGGGCTTCACCACCTCGTCTACGAGGTTGTCGATAACTCTGTGGACGAGGCGCTCGCCGGCCACTGCGATGAGGTCGAAATAGCGATTCATCCCGACGACTCGGTGACCGTAGTCGACAACGGTCGCGGCATCCCCGTCGCAGTGATGGAGAAAGAGAAGCGTCCCGCGGTGGAAGTCGTGCTCACCGTTCTTCACGCCGGTGGCAAGTTCGGCGAGGGTGGCGGCTACAAGGTCTCAGGAGGGCTACACGGAGTGGGCGTCTCCGTTGTCAACGCCCTGTCCGAGCGACTGGACGTCGAGGTTCGCCGCGACGGCTTCGTCTGGACCCAGTCGTACGAGCGCGGCAAGCCGCTCGGCGAGCTGAAGAAGGGCGAGAAGGCCAAGCAGACCGGCACGACGATTACGTTCCTGCCCGACGCGGACGTCTTCGAGACGTTGGAACTTGACTTCCAGGTGCTCGAGGAGCGAATGCGCGAGACGGCCTTCCTGACGCGTGGTCTGCGGATCGTGATCGTCGACGAGCGCGGCGAGGGGCATCGCACGGAGTTCCGCTACGAGGGCGGGATCGTCGATTTCGTCTCTTATCTCAACGAGAACAAAGATCCGATTCAGCGCAAGGTGATCGCGTTCGACGGTGAGAGCGAGGAGGGCCAGGTCGAGGTGGCGATGCAGTGGAACTCCTCCTACCAGGAGTCGGTGTTCGCTTTCGCCAACAACATCAACACTCACGAGGGCGGCTCGCACCTGAGCGGTTTCCGCTCGGCGCTCACGGGCGCGCTCAACAAGTACGCCCGTGACAAGGGCGAGCTCAAGGAGAAGGACGACAACCTGACGGGGGAGGACGTCCGCGAGGGCCTGACGGCTGTCATCTCAGCCAAGCTGGCCGATCCCCAGTTCGAAGGTCAGACCAAGACCAAGCTCGGCAACCCCGGCATGGCCGGGTTCGTCCAGTCGGTCGTGAACTCGAGGCTCTCGGACTTCTTGGAGGAAAACCCCCAGGACGCCCGCGCCGTGATCCGCAAGGCGGTCGCCGCCGCTCAGGCGCGCGCAGCGGCGCGGAAGGCCCGGGACCTGACACGCCGCAAGTCCGCGCTGGAGAACTCAACGCTGCCCGGCAAGCTCGCGGACTGTTCGGTCAAGGATCCGGCGCTCGCTGAGCTGTTCGTGGTCGAGGGCGATTCCGCGGGCGGGTCCGCCAAGCAGGGCCGCGATCGGGCGACGCAGGCGGTGCTTCCGCTGCGCGGCAAGATCCTCAATGTCGAGAAGAGCCGGATCGACAAGGTGCTGCAGAACCAGGAGATCCAGGCGCTGATCACGGCCATCGGGACGGGTGTCCGCGACGAGTTCAAGATCGAGAACGCGCGATACCACAAAATCATCGTGATGTGCGACGCCGACGTCGATGGCGCGCACATCCGCACGCTAGTGCTGACGCTCCTGTTCCGAGAGATGCAACCGCTAATCGAGGCCGGTTATGTATACCTAGCAAAGCCTCCGCTGTATCGCGTCAAGGCGAGCCGGAACGAGCGCTACATCGAGAAGGAGGCTGAGCTGGAGGAGATCCTGCTTGACGGGAAGCTCGACAAGTTCGAGGTCTTCGACCGCTACAACAAGCGGTTCGCCCTGACCGAGGCCCGCTGGCAGAAGTTCGGCAAGCTGCTCAAGCAATACGAGGGCTGGTCCGCCGCCCTGCGCGCCGGATACGGACACGAGCAGCTCAACTTCATCGAGGAGTCGGGTGTCCTAGACGAGCACGTTGACGACGCCGCTGCGATGTTGAAGGAGCTGCGCAAGCCGTCCGACAACGGCCACCTGTTCGACACGGAGGTGCTCTCCGAGGACCAGCAGGTGATAGTCGTCCGCACGATGGAGGTGGCGACCGGCCTGGCGCGCACGCTTCGGCTTCCGCGCGCCCTGCTTGACGCAAACGAATACCACCAGCTGCTGCGCATACACGAGCAGTTGGTGGGCTCCGTCGGCACGCCGCCGTTCTCCGTCGCGCTCGACGGTCATCGTGCGCAGGCGATCACTTTCGCCGGCCTCCGGGACGAGGTATTGGAGCTCGCCCGGCGCGGGATCGAGGTCAACCGTTTCAAGGGTCTTGGCGAGATGGATCCGCCACAGCTACGCGACACGACAATGGATCCCGCAAGGCGAACGCTCGTGCAGGTGACGCTGGAAGATGCGGCCGCCGCCGATCGCGTGTTCTCGATGCTGATGGGCGACCAGGTCGAGCCCCGGCGCCAGTTCATCGAGGACAACGCTCGTTTGGTTACCAACTTGGACGTGTAAGTAGCCATGTCGTCGATCGACACGCTCAGCGGCGGCAACATCGAGCCGCGCGGCCTCGAGGAGGAGATGCGCTCCGCGTACCTCGACTACGCGATGTCGGTGATCGTCGGGCGCGCCCTTCCCGACGCCCGCGACGGACTGAAGCCCGTGCACCGCCGGGTGCTTT
Source organism: uncultured Actinomycetes bacterium (assembly GCA_963822735.1). GTDB lineage: Bacteria > Actinomycetota > Thermoleophilia > Solirubrobacterales > Solirubrobacteraceae > Palsa-465. The sequence goes on along the minus strand of CAWGIU010000016.1, from coordinate 547,835 downwards.
ACGCGATGAGCGAAGGTGGGCTCCACTACAACCGTTCTCGCGCCAAGTCTTCGCGGATCGTCGGCGACGTGCTCGGCAAGTACCACCCGCATGGTGACGCGCCCGTGTACGACACGCTAGTACGTCTGGCGCAGGACTTCTCGATGCGCTATCCGCTGGTCGACGGTCAGGGCAACTTCGGCTCGATCGACGATGATCCACCGGCCGCGATGAGGTACACCGAGGCGCGGCTCGCCCGGCTAGCCAGCGAGATGCTCCGGGATCTGGACGAGGACACGGTCGACTTCGTCCCCAATTACGACGGCAAGAACCAAGAGCCGCTCGTGCTTCCGGCGCGCTTTCCGAACCTGCTCGTCAACGGCTCCGCCGGGATCGCGGTGGGCATGGCGACAAATATCCCGCCCCACAACCTGCGCGAGGCGATCAAGGCGGTGATCGCCTACATCGATGACCCGGAGATCGGCATCGACGGCTTGATGAGGCACGTCAAGGGTCCCGACTTCCCGACCGGTGGCATCGTCCTGGGTAGCTCCGGCATCCGCGACGCTTACGAGACCGGCCGCGGCCGTGTCCGCATCCAGGCCCGCGCGCACGTCGAGCCGATTGGCCAGGGCAAGGAAGCGATCGTCGTCACCGAGCTGCCCTATCAGGTCAAGAAGGGCGGCGACGCCGGCCTGATCCAGAAGATCGCCGCCCTCGTGCACGAGAAGAAGATCTCGGAGATCAGCGACATCGAGGATCACTCGAGCGACAAGGGCATGCGCATCGTGATCGAGCTAAAGCGCGGCGCGATCCCCAAGGTGGTCCTCAACAAGCTCTACAAGCACACCCCCATGCAGGCCACGTTCGGGGTCAACATGGTCGCGCTGGTCGACAACGTGCCGCGCACGCTCTCGCTGCGCGAGGTGATCAGACACTACGTCGATCACCAGCGCGAGGTAATCATCCGCCGGACGAAGTACGCCTTGCGTCGCGCCGAGGACCGCGCGCACGTTCTGGAGGGCCTACTCGTCGCGCTTGCGAACCTAGACGAAGTCATCGCGCTTATTCGCGGGTCGCGTGACCCCGAGACCGCCCGCCACGGACTGCTCGACCGTTTCGAGCTCACGGTTGTCCAGGCACAGGCAATTCTGCAGCTGACTCTCAGCCGGCTGACCGCCCTGGAGGCCGACAAGATCAAACAAGAGCACGCGGACCTGATCGAGCGCATCAAGGAGCTGCGGGAGATCCTCGGCGACGAGGCGCGCGTGTACGGGCTGATCAAGGACGAGCTCAATGAGATCGCCGACGCATACGGCGACGAGCGCCGCACCGAGATCACGTACGCCGAAGGCGAGATCGACATCGAAGACCTGATCGCCGACCAGCAGATGGTGATCTCGATCACGCACTCTGGCTACATCAAGTCGCTGCCGCTCTCGACGTATCGCCAGCAGCGTCGCGGCGGAATCGGCGTCACCGGCATGGAGATGAAGGACGACGACTACATCGAGCACCTCTTCGTCTCATCCACGCACGACTACCTGCTGTTTTTCACCAACCGGGGCAAGGTCTACAGGCTCAAGGTCTACGAGCTGCCCGAGGCCTCCCGCACGGCAAAGGGCAGGGCGCTCGTCAACCTGCTTCCGCTGCGCGATGGAGAGCGTGTGCAGTCCGTGCTCTCCACGCGCGACTTCGGCGAGGGCAAGTACCTGGTGTTCGCGACGCGTAAGGGCATGGTCAAGAAGAGCGAGTTCGGCGCCTACAACACGCCGATCAAGGCCGATGGGATCATCGCCATCAACATCCGCGACGACGACGAGCTGATCGCCGTGCGCCGCACGAGCGGGTCAGACGACATCATCATGGTCTCCCGCTCCGGCCAGGCGTCGCGGTTCAACGAGGAACAGGTCCGCGCCATGGGCCGTGACACGAGCGGCGTACGCGGCATGAACGTCTCGCAGAAGGACAACGCCGTCCTGGCCATGGACGTAGCGCGCGACGATCAGGAGCTGCTCGTCGTGACCCAGAACGGCTACGGCAAGCGCACGCCGATCCCCGATTATCCCGTCAAGGGGCGCGGGACGATGGGCGTCAAGACGATCACCCTCACCCAGAACAAGGGCCAGCTCGCCGGCGCCCTCGTGGTGCGCGAGCATCAGGAGCTCGTGTTCATCTCCCAGAACGGGATGGTGCAGCGAACCTCGGTGCGCGGGATCAGTCGCTATGGCCGCGCCTCGCAGGGCGTGCGCGTGATGAACATTCGCGACGACGACCAGGTGAGTGCGGTCGCCCTCGTCGTGGAGTCGGAGGCCCAAACGGCCGCCCAGGTCGCCGAGGACCCCGGGCCCGAGATCCCCTCCGAGTAGTCCGAGCCGCTCGACCCTCTGGCCGAGAAGGCCGCGAGTTGAAGCGTCGCCAGCCTACGCTACGATGCGCCTACCAGAGAAAGGAGGTGGTCCGTCTGAAGATTTCCTTATGGACCCTGGAGGTGTCCGGCCGCTAGGACGGAGGCTGACCCCGCGTAGCGGAGTCCACCCCGAGACACCGTCGTGGCGGGCGCCGGGATTTGTCCCCCCGGCAGCAGTTCAGTTCGCCCCGGTTCCAGGCAGCCAGAATTAGCGAAGGGCGCCGCCTCAGTCGGCGCCCTTCGTGCATTTAGTTTGGCCCGCACAGGGCGGCGTGCCACCGGTCGGGTTACTCTTGACCCATGTGCCGAAACATCCGCACCCTCTACAACTTCGATCCTCCGGCCAGCGACGAGGAAGTGCGGGCGGCCGCGCTTCAGTACGTGAGGAAGATCAGCGGCTTCACGAAGCCGTCTCGCGCCAACGAGGAGGCCTTTGCCCGGGCGATCGACTCAGTCGCCGCTGCCTCCCAGGACCTGCTCCGCGCCCTGAGCACGAATGCGCCGCCCAAAAACCGGGAGGCCGAGCAGGAGAAGGCCAGGGCGCGCGCCCAGCAGCGCTACGCGGCATAGACGGAGGCGGGGCTTCCTCGTCGGCAGCAGCTGGAAGCCTGCTTCAGGCCGCCAGGTAGGCCCGCCAGGCGGCGGGGATCGATGGGCTCGCCACCTGGATGAAGACGTGGGGGCTCGGGGTGCGCGGCTTGCGGTGGAGCTGCATTCCGGCCTGCCGGGGCAGCGCATTGCCCTTGCGGCGGTTGCACGGCGCGCACGAGGCAACGATGTTCTCCCAGCTCGATGCGCCTCCCTTGGATCTCGGCACAACATGATCGACCGTGAGGTTTGAGCGCGATCCGCAGTACTGACAGGTCCAGTCGTCGCGGGCGAACACCGCCCGCCGGGTGATCTTGCGCCGGTGGGTGTCACGGGGGATCCGTACGTAGGTCACGAGGCGGATCACGATCGGGCGAGCCATCGTGCGCGTGACGGAGTGCAGCTGCCATTCCGCGTGCTCGATGACCTCCGCTTTCTCCTTGAGCAGCAGCACGACCGCCCGACGAACCGTGCAGACATTGATCGGTTCGTAGGTGGCGTTGAGCACGAGCACCCGGCCAATCTCAGGCCCGCGTCGCTGGTGCTCTGCGCGCGACGCGGACCGCACTGGGCCTGCTGTTACGGATGTCGCCATCGGCTGGCGCCAGTTTACCGATGGGCGATACGGCCTCAGCCGCCTGACCAGGCGGGAAACGAGCCCAGCACGCGGAGGATTTCCACGTGCGCTCGCAAGCCGGCGAGAGCCTCGGCCACGTGGGGCTCTGACTCCCGACCCTCCACGTCTGCAAAGAACATGTAGCGGCCCAGTCCCTGCTTCCGCGGCCGCGACTCGATCCGCGTCAGATTCACGTCCCGCGCCGCGAATTCCGAAAGGCAGCGGACGAGCCAGCCCGGCGCCTCCGATCCGACTCCCCAGAATACGATCGCTGTCTTCCACGGTCCCAGCGCCGGCCGCTCGTGACCCTGCGGGACTGAGCCGAAGCGGGCAAGCCATACAAAGCGCGTCTCGTTGTCGGCAACATCCTCGACGCCCGCGCGCAGCACCTGACAGCCGTAGCGCTCGGCCGCGAGGCGGTTGCCGAGGGCGGCCCAGCGACCATCGTGCTCGGCCACCATGCGCACCGCGTCGGCGGTGGAGCTGCCGGCCAGCACGCGTGCCCCGGGCAGCCGCGTGCGAATGAAGCGAGAGCACTGCGCGGTCGCCTGTGGGTGCGAGACGACGGTTTCGATCTCATCGAGTTCCAACCCCGTGCGGGCGATCAGGCAGTGGCGGATCGGGTGCACGACCTCACCCACGATCGCCACGTCCTCCGTCTCCATAGCCAGCGCGTCGAGCGTTGCGTTGACCGATCCCTCCAGCGAGTTCTCGATCGGCACGAGCGCCCGTTCGACGAGGCCATCGTGGACGGCCATGACCGTGTCGTAGACCGTGGGCAGGGGCACCAGCTCCAAGTCGTCCTCCCCCCGGTGCTCCCGCTCGCCATCGCCGCCCATGGCAGCCATCAGCGCCTCCTGGGTGAACGTCCCCTCGGGACCGAAGTAGCCGACGCGCACCGCTGCAGGCGGGCGACCGCTAGGCGGACTGCGCCCGGTCGCCGACGTGCCCCAGCGCTCGCCGGATGGCCTCGGCTTCCTCCGGCGAGAGCTCGTGATCGGAGCGTCCGCCGTGGACCTCTTTGGCGTAGAGGCGGGCTTGGTCGCGGTGGTGGATCGACGAGAGCACCAGACCCGAGCCGGTGGCGTCCAGGAGTGCGATCGAGGTCGACTGGTGACCTGACATCTCGCCCCAGGCGTCGTAGTGGACCAGCGCCCTGTGGGCGATCGTCTCATCGAGGCGTCCCTCCACCGCCCCCATGCGGTTATGGAGCGCCCCTGCCGCATCCTCCAGATACTGGTGCAGTGCCTGGAACTGCGACTGCAGGCTGGCGGCGTGCTGCACGAGGTCCTGGTTACCGTTGCCGAGCAGCACGCGCTGCGCGGCTCGTAGGCGGCGCAGCCTGAGTGCCAGCGCGGCGCATAGCAGGAGGCATATGACCGCCACGGCCGCGGCGGCGAGCGCGACGATGCCGGTGGTGGTGTGCGTCAATTGGTGCACGGCAGGAGAGGATATGGGACGCGCCCGCGGCAAAGCGCCGCCGTCGCGGGACGGCGGCGTCCCGCGATGACTAGTGGAACGTGATCGGGAAGGTCAGGGTGTTGTGCGTGGCGATCGTCTCGCCTGGGACCTTCTCCACGGTCGCCGTGACCGTGTAGCTGCCGGCCGGGGGCGAGGAGCTCAGCGGTACCTGGACGGTGTAGTTGTGACCGGGAACCGTCTGCGGCACCACCTGCTGTCCGCTGATCGACGTGCCGCTGACCTGGACCTTGACCAAAACGTTGGTCTCGGTGTTCTGGCCGTCGTTCGTGAACGTGCAGCTGAAGGTGGGCGCGGGACTGGCCGCCAGCGTGTTCGTCCCGCCGACTATGAGGGGGGTTCCTCCGGCGGTGCACGACTGCATGGCGTGACCATGGATTCCGGGCGCCGGCTTGCCGCCCTGGGAGGTGGGGAGCACCGCTCCGAACTTGCTGGCCACAAAGGAGGGAGTCAGCCACTGGACGTTCGGGATCACCTGCCCGGTGGCGATCGGCTGGCCATTTGGCGGGCCGACGGCGATTCCTGCGCCGTGCAGCGCGGCGGCGATGGCCGGCGCCGCGTAGTCGATGTAGACCACGTCTGAGCCGTACAACCTGGCCATCTCAGCGGCGATGCGATTGACCGCATCGGCGCTGGTCGTCTTCGACAGAGCCTGCTGTACCTGATCGGCGATGTTGGTGATGGCGTCGCTGCGCATCTGAAGGGCCAGTACCAGGTTCTGCTGCGCGACTTTCATCTCGTTGGGGACGCTCAGGCTCCTTGCCTGCCTGAGCTGCGACTGGGCGTCCTGACGGGTCTGGTTGATCTGCGTCTGCAGATTCGCGGCGTTCGAGGACCCACTCGCGCCGGAGAGCTCGGTGAACAGCGTCCTCCCCGTCTGATTGGACTTGGCGACCAGCGTCGCGGCGTCGTCCGAGTAGTTCTTCAGCGAGCTGTTGTGCTGCGAGACCTCGCAGCTGTGGACGCCGAGCACGATCAGGACGACCGCGATGACCAGCACGATCAGGGCCACGGCGCGGCGAATGACGAACGCCTGCTGCTCGCTGCCCGATCGCCGCCCGCCGCCGGATGGCCGGCGAGGGCCGCTCGATCGCCGGCGCGGGCGCTCGGAGCTCTCGCGGCTGCGAGGCGCCGTGCGCGGTTCTGTCAGCGGCTCGTCCGCCTCGTCGAAGAACGACAAGCTGTGGCTCCTTGGGGCGACTGCGAAGTGCCCAGTATGACCACAAGTGCGGAGGAAGTTGCAAGTGCGCAGACGGTCCTAAGACAGGGACGGAGGCGCCGACGTGGAAATCCACGGCGTGCACCCGAGCCAGCTCTCGACAGCCCGTGAGCCCCGGAGCACGGCGCCGACGAGATCGAGCGCGGCAACCGGGAGGAGGCGGTCTGACGTGGGCCGCGGCGACGCGCTCGTCATGGGACGCTACAGGCTCGGCGAGCGCCTGGGGGCCGGGTCGTTCGGCACCGTCTGGGTGGCTCGCGACGAGCACCTGGAGCGTGACGTCGCGGTCAAGGTGCTTCCCCGCGAGCGGATCATGGATGCTCGTTTCGAGCGCGAGGCGCGCGCTGCCGCGCGGCTTTCGCATCCAGCGATCGTGACCCTCTATGAGGCCATTGCCGACGAGCAGTCCGCTTATCTGGTCTCAGAGCTCGTCCGCGGCGCCACGCTCGGAGAGCTGCTCGAGGGCGGTCGGCTGTCGGATCGCAACGTCGTGGCGATCGGGATTGCGCTGTGCGACGCGCTGGCTCACGCCCACGCCCACGGGATCGTGCATCGCGACGTCAAGCCGTCGAATGTCCTCGTGCCCGACCGTCCGGCCACCGCCGCGTACCCCGCGAAACTGACCGATTTCGGCGTCGCTCGCGTGATCGGTGGGGATGCGCTCACGAAGACCGGCGATGTCGTCGGCACGGCTGCCTACATGGCGCCCGAGCAGGCTGTGGGCCGCCCCGCCGCCGCTGACGCGGACCTGTACTCGCTTGCGCTGGTGCTCTATGAGGCGTTGACCGGCGTCAACCCCATCGTCGCCGGCGGTGGGGCCCAGCGGGCGGCCCGCCTGCGAGCACACCTACCGCCGCTACGCCGACAGCGGCGCGACCTGCCGCGCGAGCTGGGGCGAGGGATAGACCTGGCGCTACGTCCTCGGGCCCGCGAGCGGGGCAGGATCGAGGAGCTGCAGGCCTCGTTGACGAACTCGTTTCCCGAGCTGAAAGACGTCGCCGGCGTGGTGGAGGGGCCGTGGCGGCCACGCCTGACGCGGCGCCGCCGCCCCGGCCGCACGCGGACGCCGACCCCGAGCCGCGCTTCCCCACGCCGGAGCCGGGACCCCCCGAGCCCGAGGGGTCCAGCTCACCCGTGGCATGGCCGGTGCGAGGGCTCGCCTGTGGCTGCGCGGCGCTGATGGGCGCGTGGCTGGGAACACGGATCGTGGGCCACGCGGTGATGGCGCCGACTGCGCTGGCGCTGATCGCGGGCGGGGCGGTGCTCCTCTTGCCCAGGATCGGCTTTCTGCTACTGAGCGCGACGCTGGTGCTCGCGGCGGTCGTAAACGGCCAGCCCGGCGAGGCGCTGCTGCTCGCGGCCGCCCTTTGCGTACCGGCCGTCCTACTGTCCCGGTCCGGCACCCGCTGGCCACTGGCCGCCGCCGCGCCAGCACTCGGCGCCATCGGGCTGTCGGGAGCATGGCCTGCTCTTGCCGCACGCGCGGCCACGGTCTGGCAGCGGGCAGCGCTGGGCTTCATCGGATGGCTGTGGGTCGTGGCAGCGGAGCTTCTGAGCGGCGCTCGGCTCTTGCTGAGGCTGCCCCCGGCGGTTCCGCCACGAGGCGTCTGGAGTTCATCCCTGTACGAGACTTCGCACCACGTGCTGGGGGTGCTCGCAGGCTCGGGCGTGCTGGCTGGAGCGCTGGTTTGGGCGCTGGCGGCGGCGATTCTGCCGGCAGCCACCAGTGCCGGCCCGCAGGCGTCCAGAGCGCTCAAGGTCGCTCTGTGGGCCGCGGCGCTCGTCACCGCTACCGCGCTCGCGCTGAAGGGCGCCGGCGGCGGCCTGGCCTTCACGAGTCCCGGTACGGCCGCGCTTGGCGCGGTGGGAGCGGCGCTCCTAGCTCTTGCCCCTTCGACCGCCCAGGCCTGGCGTGCAAGGCAAGTTGCGTAGCATCATCGTGCCCCCCGCCACGTCCCATGAGCGTGCTGAGAAATCTCGAGAGCAAGATCGCAGGCCTAGTCGAAGGCACATTCAGCCGTGCCTTCCGTTCGGAGGTGCGCCCCGTCGAGATCGCGCGCAAGCTGGCGCGCGAGATGGACGAGCACAAATCGCTGTCGGTATCTCGCACCTATGTCCCCAACGAGTACCGGGTCTACCTCTCGCCGCGCGATCGGCAACGGTTTGCCGACTACGAAGAAGCGCTGGCCGGCGAGCTGACGGGGTATCTGCTCGAGCACGCACGGCGCGAGCGGCTGGCTCTGCTCTCGCGGCCTGTGATCGAGTTTGAAACGGACCAGCGCCTGCGCTTGGGCGAGTTCGGGATTCAGACACGGGTCATTCACCCTGGAGAAGCCGAGGAGGAGCCGGCCGCCGTGGCTCCGGCCGAGCAGAGCGGACGGACGATGGTCTACAGCGCCGCGGGCCGGGTCTCGGAGCCGCTCGAGGAGCGAGCACACAGCCACGGACAGTCGGCGCTGCTGCTGATAGACGATAAGCGCCTGGTTGTCGGTCCGGATGGGGCGACGATTGGCCGCAGCAGAAAGTGCGACATCGTGCTCGATGACCCGAACGTCTCGCGCGAGCACGCCGAGATCCGTCCCCGGGGCGGATCGTGGGTCGTCACCGACCTGGGCTCGACCAACGGCTCGAGCGTCAACGGGCGGCGAATCGAGGGCCCGACTGTCGTCAAGCGCGGCGACGACATCGAGCTCGGCACCTGCGTGATGAAGTTCGAGATCCAGTAGCGGTGGACGCCGGAGATGCTCGACCCCGCATCCGTTGGACTGAAGTTTGCCTTCCTCGTCGTGCTCTATCTGTTTCTGCTGTGGGTGACCTGGAGTGCCCTGCGCGACCTTCGTCGCGGGCGCGGAGGCCCCGTGACCACAGAGCGGGAGCGACCGGCCGACGCCACCGGCATGTACGCCGCGGCCGACGGCCTGATCGATCCCGACAGCACGAACGAGCCGCGGCTGCTCGTGGAGAGGGCAGCCGGCCATCAGGCGGGTATCGCCTATGAGCTCGATCACAGCGTTACCCTCGGGCGCGGGAACGTCGAGATCCGGATTGACGATCCGTTCGCGTCCTCGCGTCATGCGCGGATCTCTCGAGAGGGACCGATCGTCGTCATCGAGGATCTGGGCTCGACCAACGGCACGTATTTGAACGATGAGCTGCTGACAGGCCCGCAGCCGCTTCACGACGGCGACAGGATCCGGATAGGCGACAGCGAGTTCTCCTACGTTCAATAACACCATGCTCCGCGCCGCCGACACGATCACCAAGACCGACACCGGCCGCCAGCGCCGCGATAACGAAGACTCGGCGTTCGCCCGCGCACCCGTGTTCGTGGTGGCGGACGGAATGGGCGGAGCGCAGGCCGGCGAGGTGGCCTCGCGGATCGCGGTCGAAGTCTTCGCTCAGGGGCTTCCCGCCGGCGGCAGCGCCGAGAAGCGTCTCGCCGACCTGGTGGTCGAGGCCAATCGCCGCATCTTCGATGTCTCCCGCTCCGAGCGCGAACGGGCCGGGATGGGGACGACGCTTACCGCCGCCCTGCTGGAGGGCTCGGACCTGGCCATCGCCCACGTCGGCGACAGCCGGGCTTATCTGTTACGTGACGGGTCACTCAAGCGCCTCACCCAGGACCATTCGCTGGTGGACGAGCTCGTCCGCCGCGGCAAGCTGACCGAGGAACAGGCGGCCGAGCACCCGCAGCGTTCGATCATCACCCGCGCCCTGGGCCCCGAGCCCGAGGTGGAGGTCGATACGTGGACCTATCCCGTGCGGGCCGGCGACGTGCTGCTCCTGTGTAGCGACGGCCTGACCTCGATGCTCTCCGAGGAGCGCGTTGAGGCCATCCTCTCCTCCTCGGGGGAGCTGAAGGACGTGGCCCAGTCACTGATTGACGAGGCAAACGCCGCCGGCGGGCGCGACAACATCACCGTGGTCCTGTTCCGCCTGGAGGACGTCGAGGGCGGCGGCGACGGGGTCGTGGATCAGCCGACGATGGTCGGGGCGCCGGCCGCCCGAAGCGCCGAGACGACGACCGAGCACCAGGCGGTTACCGCGCCACCGTCCCAGGCGCCGGCGGCACCGCCGCCGGAAGGCCTGGCGACGGGCACGAGCCGCAGAACCGTGGCGGCGCGGGGGGTGACGCGTCGGCCCGCCGAACGGGACTCGAGCCGCGCTCGCCCCGCCCGTCGGTGGCATAAGCCCGCGGCGGCGGCTATCGCAGTACTCATCGTCCTCTTCCTGGTGCTGGGCGGCGGCTACCTGGCCACACGCCAGCTCTACTTCATTGGCACCAACTCTCAGGGGATCGTGACCATCTACCGCGGTCTGCCCTACGACCTGCCGGCCGGCGTTCACCTCTATGAGACGTTCTATGTCTCGGGGGTACCGGCTTCGCTCGTGCCGGCCGACCGCCGCTCGACGATCCTCAACAACGACCTGCGCTCGCAGAGCGCCGCGTCCTCGCTGGTGCGACAGCTCGAGTTGGGCAAGGTGTCCTCGTGAGGGCGCGGAACCGCGAGCTGTTCGCGCTGATCCCGGCGTCGCTGCTGGTAACGGCTGGCTTCGCCGGAGTGTTCATTCAGCGCTCGAACGTGATCTCGAATGTGTCGCTGACCTACGGCGCGATCTTTCTCGGACTGTGCGTCGTGGGGCACATCGTGATCCGCATGACGCTCCCGCACGCAGATCCTTACCTGTTCCCTCTGGCGGCGGTTCTGGCCAGCTTCGGGATCGTCATGGTCTACCGCATCGATCCCACGCAGGCGCGGCTCCAGGCGCAGTGGTTCGTGCTCGGGCTGGTGCTGTTCGGTGCGACGATCATCGCCTTTCGCGATTACCGCAAGCTCGAGCGCTACCGATACGTGATCGTCGCCACCTCGCTGTTGCTATTGGTGCTTCCACGGCTGCCAGGAATCGGCTATTCGGCAAACGGCGCCTATCTGGGCGTTCGCATCCCGGGCCTGTTCGTCTTCCAGCCGCCGGAGTTCGCGAAGATCGGTCTGGTCATCTTCCTGGCCAGCTACCTGCGCGACACGCGGCAGGTGCTGGTCATGGGCGCCAGGCGCATCCTGGGCGTGACGCTCCCGCCGCTCAAGCACTTCGGACCGGTGCTGTTGATCTGGGGCCTGGCGATGGGCACCCTCGTCGTGCTGTCGGACATCGGCTCGTCGGTGATGTTCTACGGGGCGCTGCTGGCGATGCTCTACGTGGCCACCAACCGCGTGTCATTCGTCGTGCTGGGACTGATCGCTGCGGCGATCGGCTTCTGGTACCTGGGGACCCACATCCCGCACGTCCACGCGCGCGTCGAGACGTGGCTGCATCCCTTCAACCCGCACCTGTACCGCTCGCCGCTGGGTAGCTACCAGATCGCCAACTCGATCTTCGCCCAGGCGGCGGGCGGGATGTTCGGTCAGGGCTTCGGCCAGGCCATCCTGACGATCCCCGGAACACATGCCTACCTGTTGCCAGCGCCGCAGACGGACATGATCTACGCCGTCATCACCGACGAGTTGGGGCTGTTCGGCGCGGCGGCGGTGCTCCTCACCTACCTGCTGTTCATCTGGCGCGGCTTCAAGGTGGCGATGCTGGCCCGCGACTCGTTCTCCACACTGCTGGTGGCCGGCCTGACCGCGATGCTCGCGCTGCAGGTGTTTGTGATCGTGGGCGGGGTGACGCGCGTGATCCCGCTGACCGGCGTGACGCTGCCGTTCATCTCCTACGGCGGCTCGTCGATCCTCGCCAACTTCGTCCTGCTGGCGCTCATATTGCTGGCCTCGGACCGAGCCCGCCGACCCGAAAGGGCCGCTGGATGAACGCTCCCATCACGCGCCTGTTCACGGTCGTGGTGGCGCTGTTTGCGCTGCTGTTCGTGTTCACCTCACGGTGGACGGTGTTCGAGGCCTCATCGCTCAACGCCAATCCGCTCAACAGTCGGACCCTGATTGATGAGCTGCGGATCAAGCGCGGCCGGATCCTGGCCGACAACGGCGAGGTGCTAGCGCGCTCTGTGCCGGAGCCTGGGCACACGTGGTCACGCACCTACCCCACCGGGCCGCTGTTCGCCCAGCCGGTGGGATATTCGATCGCCTCGCAGGGCCGAGCCTCGGGCCTCGAGCTCTCGCGCGGAACCGAGCTGCGCGGCCTGCAGACAGGCCTGAGCTCGATCTTCGGCCAGCTGGGAGGTCCCGATCAGGTCGGCGACGACATCGACACGACGCTCGACCCGACCGCGCAGCGCGTGGCTGTCCAGCAGCTCGGAGGCCAGGCCGGTTCGGTGGTGGCGCTCAATCCCCAAACCGGTGCCGTCAAGGTCATGTACGCCAATCCCTCCTACGACAACAACCATCCGGACGCACCCTGCCCGAGCGGAGTGTCCGCCTGTCAGCTGAACGGCTCTACCCAATCGGCCGACATCCCAGGATCGACGTTCAAGATCGTCACGCTCACGGCGGCGCTCGACAGCGGCAAGTTCACTCCTCAGTCGGTCCTGAACGGAAACTCTCCGAAGCTGATCTCCGGCGCTCCGCTCGAGAACGACAGCAACCAGTCCTGGGGTCCGCAGAACCTGACCACCGCGCTGACCTACTCGATCAACACCATCTTCGCCCAGCTGGCGCAAGACGTCGGACGCGCGACGATGACCGACTACATGAAGCGCTTTGGGTTCTATGCAAAGCCGCCCCTCGACTATCCCCCAGCGGAGCTGGCCGAGAGCCGCCCGGTCAGTCCGAACGGCCAGCTGTATCCGCCTGGAAGCCCGAAAGAGGACATCGGGCGAATCGGCATCGGTCAGGGAGGGATCCAGGTCACCCCGCTGCAGATGGCGATGGTGGCCGCCGCGGTAGCCAACGGTGGCAAGCTGATGGTTCCCCATTTGACAACCCGGGTTGTCAACAGCTCCGGCCAAACCGTGAAGACGATCACGCCAAGCGTCTACAGCCAGGTGATGAAGCGCTCGAGCGCTGGCGAGATCACCCAGATGATGCGCAATGTCGTCGAGGAGGGGACGGGTCAGCCCGCGAACCTCGGCGGGGTCAGCATCGCCGGTAAGACCGGCACGGCCTCGATCGGGGCGACCGGATCGAACCTGACCGAGCCGTGGTTCATCGGCTTTGCGCCCGTCAACAACCCCAAGGTCGCGGTCGCCGTGACGATCGACCGAACGCAGGGAGGCTACGGCGGCACGGTCGCCGCCCCGATCGCCGCCAAGGTCATCCAGACGTTGCTCTCGGAGGGACAGTGATGGCGCCCGACGCGATGCTCGGCGCGATCGTCGACGGCCGGTACAAGGTGCTCTCGCGTCTGGGCGCCGGGGGGATGGCCGACGTCTACCTGGCCGAGGATGAGCAGCTGGGCCGCAAGGTCGCGCTCAAGCTGCTGCACCGGCGCTTCGCCGAGGATCCGGGGTTCGTCGAGCGCTTCCGGCGCGAGGCACAGTCCGCGGCCGGCCTGCAGCATCAGAACGTCGTCGGCGTGTACGACCGCGGCGACTTCGACGGCACCTACTACATCGCGATGGAGTATGTAGCCGGGCGCACCCTCAAGCAGTTGATCCGCGACGAGGCTCCGCTTGACCCCGTCCGGGCGATCGATATCACGCTCCAGATCCTGAGGGCCGCGCGCTTCGCGCATCGCCGGGGGGTAGTCCACCGCGACCTGAAGCCCCACAACGTGATGATGGGCGACGGCGACCAGGCCAAGGTCACCGACTTCGGCATCGCCCGCGCCGGCGCCTCGGACATGACCGAGACCGGCTCGATCCTCGGAACGGCCCAGTACCTCTCGCCGGAACAGGCCCAGGGCCACGCTGTGAGCGCCTCCTCCGATCTGTACTCCGTCGCGGTGGTGCTCTACGAGATGCTGACCGGTGGAGTGCCGTTCGACGGCGACCAGGCCGTGACGATCGCCATCAAGCACGTCTCGCAGGCCCCCACCGCGCTCACCGCCGTCAACCCTGGCATTCCGCCGGAGCTGGAGCAGGTCGTGATGTGGGCGCTCAACAAGAATCCCACCGATCGTCCGGCCGACGCCGACCAGTTCATCGCCGCCCTCGAGCACGCCAAGGCGGCGATCATCTCCGGGGGCTCGGGGCAGCGGACGTCGGCCATGGCAGCCGTCGGGGCGGTAGGCGCGGCTGCCGGTGCTGCCGTTCCCGTGCCCGCAACTGCCTCGAGCACGGACTCGGAACCGACACCACCACCGGTTATCCCGGTCGACGGCAACGGCGGAGGTCCGCCGCTCGGCGAGCCGCCCCGGGCGGCTCGCGGACGCCGGAGGCGCATCTGGTGGCTGGCGGCGCTGGCGGTGCTGGCGTTGGCGGGAGCGGCCGCGGCCGCCTACCTGCTCACGCGGCCGGCAAAGAAGGTCGTACCGCCGGTGGTTGGCGAGCAGGTTGGCATCGCCCACCAGCAGCTCGTGAACGCTGGCTTCAAGGTTTCTGAGTTCAGCACCACCAGCAGTCACCCCGCGGGGTACGTCTTCGGCGAGAACCCCCCCGGCGGCACGAAGGCGGACGCTGGCTCGACGATCACGCTGACGGTCTCCGCCGGCCCCCAGAGCACCAACGTGCCGGCGGTGCAGGGAGAGCCGCTGGCGCAGGCCAGACAGGCGATCCAAAGGGCGCACCTGACTGCGGGCACGACCCAGTACCAGCACTCCGATCAGGTCGCCACAGGCGCCGTGATCTCCACCTCGCCGTCGGCGGGTACATCGGTACCGGTGGACAGCGCAGTGGTGATCGTGGTCTCGTCCGGCAAGGCGCTCGCGTCGGTGCCCGACGTCGTCGGCCAGTCGCAGGCCAGCGCCACCTCTGCGCTGCAGGCAGCGGGGCTCAGCGTGACGAGCACGACCCAGACGACGTCGAGCACGCCGGCGGGCAAGGTCGTCAGCCAGAGCCCGGCATCCGGCACCCAGGTCGCGCCCGGCTCGACTGTCACGATCGTGGTGGCAAAGGCGCCGCCCAAGCAGCAGAACAACCCCGCCAAGGTTCCTGATGTGAAGGGTGATACCGCTGCCGCCGCAGCAAGCGCGCTCCAAGCCGCCGGCTTCGCCGTCAGCCAGACGACCAAGACCGTGACCGCCAAGGCCAAGGACGGCACGGTCGTCGGCCAGAGCCCCGGCTCCGGCGCCACCGCCAACAAGGGCGCGACGGTGACGATTGTCGTCGGTCAGTTCCAGCAGGCCGGCGGCGGTACTCCGACCACGACGACCGGCACCACGACCACCGGGGGGTGAGCGGCGTGCGCGTCGCCGTCCTCGGAGGAGGGCGATCCTCGGAGCACGAAGTCTCGCTGGCATCTGCCGCCTCGGTGCGCGGCGGGCTGCGCCAGGGAGGCCACGAGCCGATCGCCATCGACGTCGGCCGCGACGGGGTGTGGCGCAGCGAGGGGCAGCCCGTGCCGCTGATGCCGGGCCAGGGCCTACAGGCCGCCGACGTCGTCTTCCCGGCGCTGCACGGACCGTTCGGGGAGGACGGGACGGTGCAGGGTCTGCTCGAGTGCCTCGATGTCCCCTACGTGGGCGCGGGCGTCTGCGCCTCGGCCCTGTGCATGGACAAGGTCCTGTTCAAGCAGCTGATGGGAAGCGCCGGGATCCCTCAGGTCGCCTATCGCAGAGTGCACCTCGAGCACTACCGCTCAGAGCCGCAGCTGGCGCTCGAGGCCGTGGCCGAGCTCGGGCTGCCCATGTTCGTAAAGCCGGCGCGGCTCGGGTCATCGGTGGGGATCGCGCGGGTGGAGAAGCCGGAGGAGCTTGCGCCCGCGCTGGAGTCGGCGTTCGAGCACGACATGCTGGTGATCGCCGAGGCGGCGGCCCGCGGGATCGAGGTTGAGTGCTCGGTGATCGGAAATGGCGAGCTGATCGCCTCGCAGCCGGGAGAGATCCTCTTGGCCCGCGGCGAGAGTGGCTGGTACGACTACGAGGCCAAGTACACGCCGGGCGGCATGCAGCTGGTAGTTCCGGCCCGGGTCGGCGAGCACGTGCGCGAACGGGTTCGAGAGCTCGCGCTTCAGACCTACCGGCGCGCCGGCTGCTGTGGCCTGGCCCGCGTCGATTTCTTCGTGCAGGGCGACGACGTGCTCGTCAACGAGCTCAACACGATCCCGGGCTTCACGGAGACCAGCGTCTTCGGTGCGCTGTTTGCCGCCAGCGGGATCCCCTACCCGGAGTTGCTGGACCGCCTGGTGCAGCTGGCGCTCGAGCGGCACACGGCCGAGCGCGCGCTCACCTATTAGCCGACTGGACGGGGCGCATCCTACTTGTAGAGGAGGATCTCGTTCAGCTGGATGCTGTTCTGCCCTGGAGGAAGGCCGGTGATCCAGACCAGGTAGTAGCGGTAGCTCGCGCCGCCGGTGTTCAGCGTGATGTCTTGACGGTGCTGGACTGAGGGCTTCGTGGCGGCCACGGTCCAACCGTCGGCGTTGCCGCCGGGGTCCGAGGTGGTCGGATTGGGAGGCGTGTTGCGCACGCGGATCTCGACGCTCCACCCGGGCGTGGAGGTCACAATCCGGATCTCGCGGGCCGCCACCCCCGGAGCGGCGTCGACGTAGACCCCGACGCCGGGCTTGCCGAGCGTGCCGCTGTAGTACTGCTCGGTCTGCCAGTAGGTCTGCGTGTTGCCGTCGATCGCCAGCCCGGCCTTGTCGTTGTTCTGGGAGGTGTCACCGCCCAGCCCGTCGGGGTTGTAGGCGTAGGCGCACGTGGCGCAGAGGACCACCTGCGACAGCTTGGCCGGCCCGGACTGCGTCGAACTGCCGACGCCGTGGTGCGTGCGCGTAGCCAGCCAGGCGATCGCGCCGGCGGCGGCGGCGAACACGATCACCGCCAGCAATGCGGTCCAGACGCGGTGGCGGACCCAGAACGGGACCCGGCGCTGCTTGCCCGCAGGAAGCGTGCGGAGCACCGCCGTGACCTCTCCTCCGGTGCTGCCCGAGCGCGCGGTCTCGATCGCCAGCACGTCCTCGAGGTCGGCCACCAGTTCGGCGTCGTCGGCATAGCGGTCCTCGACCCGCTTGGCCGTCGCGGTCTCCACCACCGCCGCCAGCGCGGCGGAGATCTCGGGACGTTTGAACTGGACATCGGGGACTTCCTCGCGAACGTGCTTCATCGCCACCGCCACCTGGCTCTCGCCGGTGAACGGGACCTCGCCGGTCAGCATCTCGTAGAGCACGATTCCCAGCGAGTACAGATCGGACTGTCCGGTGACTGCTCTTCCCAGGGCCTGTTCGGGCGGGACGTAGTCCGTGGTTCCCAGCACCCGCCCGTCGGCGGTCAGTCCCTCCTCCTCGAGCGTGCGAGCGATGCCGAAGTCCGTCACCTTGGCCGAGCCTTCTTCGTCTATCAGCACGTTCTGGGGCTTGACATCGCGGTGCACGATGTGTCGGGCGTGGGCGGCGCCCAGCGCGCGAGCGATCTCGATCGCGTAGGCCACCGCCTCGGTTATCGGCAGCCGGCCCTCGCGCCGGATGCGCTCCTTGAGCGTTTCCCCCTCGACGTACTCGAAGACGATGTAGGGGCGGCCCTCGTCTTCGCCCGCGTCGATCACGCCGACGATATGGGGGTGCGACAGCTGGGCCACGGCACGGGCCTCGCGCCGGAAGCGCTCGAGCTGATCGATCGCCTCCGGGTCGCCCTCGGTCTCCAGCTGCGCTTTCTGGCGGTCGGCGACCGGCGTCCCGCTGCTCACGACCGGGCGGTTCATGAGCTTGATGGCCACCCGGCGCTGGAGCGTCTCATCCAGAGCGCGGTAGACGGTCGACATGCCGCCAGCGCCGATCCGGGCCTCTAAGCGATAGCGGCCATTGAGGGTCGTGCCTAGCAGCGTGGTCATGTGCTGCCTTTATTTTGCGCTACATGAGCGTTGTGTACGTTCGCTACTACACGGATCCGGCGTGCCCCTGGTCGTGGGCACTCGAGCCAGCTCTGCGCAGGCTGCAAGACGAGTTCGACAGCGGCCTCCGATTCACCTATGTGATGTGCGGAATGCTGCGCGAGCGAGGCGACCCCCTGGAGCTGATCAGCGAGATGCTGGAGGCCTCCGAGAAGGGGATGCCCGTCGACCCGCGGCTGTGGCTGAACGGCGCTCCCACCAGCTCTCACCCGGCCTGCATCGCGGTCAAGGCCGCGGGCGAGCAGGGGCAGGAGGGCCGCTACCTGCGGCGGCTGCGCGAGGGCTTCCAGTGCCGGCGCCGCAAGCTCGATGGCGGCGACTCGCTGCTCGAGGAGGCGCGCTTGCTGGGCGGGTTGGATCTGGAGCGCTTTCGCATTGATCTGGGCTCGCACGCCACGCTTGAGGCATTCGGCGCCGATCTGGAGCACGCGCGCTCGGTGCCCGAGGAGCACAGAGCACCCGCCACCGGGAGGGTGATGCTGCCCTCGCTGGAGTTCAGGGGCGAGCGTCGGAGCAGCGCCGTCTACGGCTACGGCGAGTACGCAGCGCTGCGCGAGGCGGCGCTGGTCGCGGGCGCCGAGCCGCGTCCGGACGCCGAGCGCGCGCCCGCGATCGAGGAGGCGCTGCGGCGCTTTCAGCCGATGGCCACGGCCGAGGTGGCGGCTGTATGCCAGCTGCCAGGGCCCCGCGCGCCGGCCGAGCTGTGGCGACTGGCGGGCGAGTGGCGCGTCAGGCCGGAGCGGCTCGGCAGTGGCGAGCTGTGGACGCTGGCCTGAGCAGATCGCTTCCGAGCTAGGCCGCGGCCTGCAGCCCCGAGGCGTCGCCCACCAGCCCTACTGTCGGCAGTGCGAGATGGCCCGCTGCGTCAGTCAGGTGCCCGATGACGGCTGCTCCGGGATGAGGGCCGGAGAGAACCTCCAGGGCTGCCGCCGCGTCGGCGTGGGCGACGATCACGCAGAAGCCGCAGCCCATGTTGAAGACCTCCCACATCTCGGCTGCGGCCACGTGCCCTAGCTGGGCGATCAGCCCGAAGATCGGCGGCACCGGCAGGGGCGATGAGATCTCATAGCCCACGCCCGAGCCGATCCGCAGCAGGTTGAGCACGCCGTCGCCGGTGATGTGGATGAGGCCGTGGACCGAAGCTCCGCTTTCGAGCAGCGCCATCACGGCGCGGACGTAGATCGCGGTCGGCTCGAGCAGCGCGTCGGCCACCGTCTGGCCATCCAGCTCGTCAGGGGCGGCATCGAGTGGCAGCTCGGCCAGCGCCCGGCGGGCCAGCGTCAGGCCGTTGGAGTGAATCCCGCTGGCCGGCAGGCCGATCAGCGCGTCGCCCGAACGGCAGGCGTTGCCGTCCACGATTCGGTCCAGCGCCACCGTGCCGAACGCCGATCCCACCAGGTCGAAACCGTATGGCGACGGATGACCGCGGATCACCTCGGGCAGCTGGCAGACCTCGCCCCCAGGAATCTCGACGCCGGCGGCCTGCGCTCCCGCGCGCAGCCCGAGCGCGAGTTGGCGCAGGCGGTCGGCGTCGGCCTGCTCGACCGCGATGTAGTCCAGCATCGCCACCGGCTGGGCGCCGACGCAGATGAGGTCGTTGACGTTCATCGCCACGCAGTCGATCCCGATCGTGTCGTAGCGCCCGGACTGCTCGGCGACGATCACCTTGGAGCCGACGCTGTCGGTGGCCAGCGCCAGACCCAGGTTCGGGGCCACGCGCACCACGCTCGCGAAGTGGCCCGGCAACGGCACGCTGCGGCGCTCGCGTCCGGTTTCGATTCCGCTCAGCACGTTCAGCAAAGCGCCCACGCCGCGTCCTGCCTCGCGCGTGTCGACTCCGGAGGCGGCATAGGCGTCGGTCATCCGGCGATTGTCCCCTCTCGACTGGACAGCCGGCCGAGGACCAGCGCTCCCAGCAGCACGCGGTAGGCGGCGTAGGGTGCCAGCGGACCGTCCCGCTCGCGCGGGCGCATCAGCCTCGCCGCACCCAGCGTCGACAGGAACGAGGCCCCCGCACCGAGCGCAAACGGGACCGCGGCGCCTGACGCCAGGCCGCGCCGGCGCACGCGGAGCGTCTTCAGCAGCGTCGCCCCGCCGATTACGGGCAGCGCCACGTGCCGCGAGAGACGGGCGGCGTCGGGGCGCCTGAAGCGCCGCGCCCGGGCCGCGGTTAGCGTCGCGCCCCCACGGGAGACACCGGGAATCAGCGCACCGGCCTGTGCCAGGCCTAGCCACAGGGCATCGCGCACGCCCGCGTCCCGCGTGCCCCGAAGCTGCGGAGCGCGATCCGCCCAGGCCATCGCCAGGCCACCGCCGATCAGCGCGACGGCGATCGTACGGGGCGTGCCAAGCCGCCGTTCGATCGGCCGCTCGAGCGCCAGCCCAAACACCGCCGGCGGCAGGGCCGAGAGCCCGATCAGCGTCGCCAGCCTGGGGCTGATGCCGCGCAGCACGACGCCGACTTCCTCGCGTTGGAAGATCAGCAGTCCCGCCGCCGTGCCGGCGTGCAGCGCGACCTCGAACGCCTTGCGCACGTCATCGTCGAGATCGAGGTAGTCCCAGCGCAGCAGCCAGGGGATCAGGGACAAGTGGGCCGAGGAGGAGATGGGGAGAAGCTCGGCCGGGCCCTGCAGCAGGCCGAGCGCCAGCGCCTGCGTGGCGTGCGGTGCGGCCGGATCGCCTGACCTGGCGCCCCTAGTCCGGAAGCGCATCCACCGCCGGATCACGCCGCACGCCGCGGCCGCGCCAGATGCGGAAGAGCAGATAGACGATCGCGCCCACGACGATCGCGGCGCCGACATAGTCCACGTACTCGAGGTGGTGGCGCCAGCTTTCCCAGTTGCGACCGACCTCACGGCCCAGGATCGCGAGACCGAGCACCCAGGGGATCGAACCCAGCGTGGTGAACAGCGCGAAGCGCTGGAATGGCATCTTCCCTACTCCGGCCGCGTACGGGAATGCCGAGCGGACGACCGGAATCCATCGCGAGACGAGCATCACCGGCGAGCCGTGGCGGGCGAACCACCGGTTGGCCGTCTCCAGCCGCCGCTGGGAGACATGAAGCTTTGAGCCCTGGCGCTGCAGCAACCCCTCGCTGCCGTAGTAGCCGATCGTGTAGGCGATTATCGCTCCCAGCACGTCGCCAATGACCCCGGCGATGAGGATGCCAGGCAGGCTCAGCGTGCCCTTGTAGACGTCGAAGCCGGCGAACAGCATCGTGGGCTCGGTGCCCGGCACCGCGATGACCCCGGTCATGGCCATCAGCAGACCGACGCCCGCCAGTCCCAGAGTGCCGATCGCGTTCGTCGCCAGATTGACCAGTGGCGCGGTCAGTGATGCGAACCCGAGCACGGCGGCAAGCGTAGCGGCAGGCACCGCTAGGGTTGGTGGGCCAAGCGCTAAGGATCACATGAGGATTCCGTTATTCGACAGCGAAGCCGCGATCGCTCCGCTTCGCACGCAGCTCGCAGAGCGCGCGGAGGAGGTGCTCGGGCGAGGCACCTACATCCTCGGTCCCGAGCTGCGCGCGTTCGAGGAGGAGTTCGCCTCCTACCTCGGCGTCAGGCACGCCGTCGGCGTCGCCAACGGCACGGACGCCATCACGATCGCGTTGCGTGCTCTGGGCATACAGCCGGGCGATGAGGTGGTCGTGCCGTCGTTCACGTTCTACGCCACCGCCGAGGCGATCGTCACCGCCGGCGCCCGGCCGGTCTTCTGCGACGTCGATCCCGACACGCGCAATGTGACAGCCGACACCGTCCGGGCCGCGCTCACCTCTCGGACCAGAGCGGTGGTGGCGGTCGACCTGTTCGGCTGTCCGGCCCCGATCCCGGACATCAGGAAGCTCGGCCTGCCGGTGCTGGAGGATGCGGCGCAGGCGGCCGGCGCCGCCCTGGGACTGAAGCGCGCCGGCGCGTTGGGCGATGTGGCCACGTTCTCCTTCTATCCGTCCAAGAACCTGCCGTGCTTCGGCGATGGCGGCGCGATCACCACCGACGACGACGCGATCGCCGAGCTGGCGCGGACGCTCCGCTTCCATGGCTCCCGCGACAAGCAGACGTTCGTCGAGGTGGGGTACAACTCGCGCCTGGACGAGCTGCAGGCGGCGTTCCTGCGTCTGCTGCTGCCACATCTGGACGGCTGGAGCGAGGCGCGCCGCCGGGCGGGCGATGCCTATCGCGGTGCCGGCCTGGGGGACGTGACCAAGCTTCCCGCGGGGCCTCCCGGCGCCCAGCCCGCGTGGCATCTGTTCGTGGTCGCGCATCCCCGCGCGGATGAGCTGATCGCCGGGCTCAGGGAGCTGGACGTCGAATCTCGGGGCTACTACAGAGTTCCGCTGCACGCTCAGCCGGCGATGGCACCATACGGGCACTCGTCGCCGGAGCTCGCGGCAACCGAGGAGCTGGCGCGCACCAACCTGGCCCTGCCGCTGAGCCCGGCCCCCGAGCGCTGGCGGGTAGCGGAGGTCGTCGAGGCCGTGCAACAGGTGCTGGCTAACCAAACACTCGCAATTCGGCCCTAAAATCGGTCCACCATGCGCCGGCGGATGAGATCCGCGGCCCTACCCGTCCACCGACACTCGCTTCCGCAGCTCGTCGTGGACGGGGTACTGGTCGCGCTCGCTTACTACCTAGCGTTCCGGTTGCGCTTCGAGAGCTTCTCGGGCCCTGCTGTCCGCTATCAGCATCTGCTCGTCGCCACGATCCCGTGGGTGGTGGCGGGCACATTGCTGGTGCTGGCCGCGTTCGGCGCCTATCAGCGGCTGTGGACGCTCGTCTCCCAGCGCGACTACGAGGCGGTGGTGAAGGCCGTGATCTCGGCGACGGTGATCATCGTCGGCGCCATCACTCTGTTTCACCCGGTGCAGACCGCCGTCGTACCGGGCGTTCCGAGCACGGCTGTGACGCTCCCTGCGAGCGTGATCGCGCTGTTCTTCCTGATGGCGCTGACGCTGTTGATCGGCTCGCGGTTTCTGGTCCATTTGAGTGCCGAGGGCCGCGTGCGCAGCTTCAAGGTGGCCAAGGGCGCCCGCGACGTATTGATCGTCGGCGGCGGTGACGGCGGTCGCCTTGTCGTCCGGGAGCTGGTGCGCAACCCGCAGCTGCGCCTGCGCCCGGTGGGGTTCGTCGACGACGATCCGCGCAAGCAGGGAATCAAGGATGAGTACGGACTGCGCGTGCTGGGCACGACGTCCAAGGACGACCTGGCGAAGGTGCTCGACGAGGTCGAGCCACAGGAGGTCGTGATCGCGATTCCGTCGGCCCCCGGCACTGTGCGGGCGCGCGTGGTCGCCGCCTGCCGCGAGCGCGGCATCCCGGTGAGGACCACCCCGACGCTGTTCGAACTGCTGCGCGATGGCTCGGGCCAGCTGGCGGTGACGCGTCAGCTGCGCGAGGTCCGGGTGGAGGACGTGCTTGGACGGGAGCCCGTGCTGATGGAGCTCGAGCGCGTCGGGGCTTACCTCGGCGGCCAGGTCGTACTGGTCACCGGTGCCGGCGGCTCGATCGGCTCCGAGCTCTGCCGTCAGATCGCCCGCGTCGGTCCCCGGCGCCTGATCCTCGTCGATCATGCCGAGGACAACCTGTTCGAGATCCTGCGCGAGCTCGAGGAGGACCGTCACGTGCGCACCGCGGTGCCCGTCCTGGCGGACTGCAGAGAGCAGGAGCGCGTGCGCGAGGTCTTGAGCGAATACCGGCCGACTGTCGTGTTTCACGCCGCCGCCTACAAGCACGTGATGATGATGGAGGTAAACCCCGTCGAGGCGGTGCGCAACAATGCGCTGGCCACTCGCGTCGTGGCGCGGACCGCGGGGGAACTGGGGGTGGGCACGTTCGTCCTGGTCTCCACCGACAAGGCGGTGAAGCCGGCGACGGTGATGGGCGCATCGAAGGCACTTGCTGAATGGGCCGTCGAGGCCGCGGCTGCTCAGTACCCGGCCACCAGCTACGCCACCGTGCGATTCGGCAACGTGCTCGGCTCGTCGGGATCGGTTGTCCCGATCTTCCGCCGGCAGATCGCCGCGGGCGGCCCGGTGACCGTCACCGACCCGCGCATGACCCGCTACTTCATGACGATCCCGGAGGCCGTCCAGCTGATCATCCGCGCGGGCTCGCTGGTCGATCCTGAGCGCGGCCGCAGCGGCGAGATCTTCGTGCTCGAGATGGGCGAGCCCGTACGGATCATCGAGCTGGCGGAGGCCATGATCCGCCTGTCCGGCTTGGAGCCCGAGCGGGACATCGCGATCGAGATCGTCGGCGCCCGCCCGGGCGAGAAGTTCCACGAGGACCTGTTCAACCCTCACGAGGTGCCGCAGCCCACGCCCGCACAGCGGATCGTGCGCGCCGAGCACGAAGCGCTTGACCCCGCCTGGGTCGAGCAGACCTTCGCCGACGTCAACCTGCTCGTGCTGGAGGGCGACGCCCGCGCATTGGCCCAGGAGGTCTCGAGGCTGGCCGCGTCGATGATGGCCTCGGCGGGAGCGACGGCCGTCGCGAGGCCAGCGGATCGAAGCAACCGGGCTGCAACGTAGACTCCTCGAGCTAAGAAGACGGTGCACCTTCCCCTCGCCTTCTCAATCCACCACTTCATCTCGTCCGTGGGCGCAGACGCGGGTTTCGCCGCGATCATCGGCCTGGCGATCCTCGTACTCCTGTACTTCGCCCAGGCCCGTGAGACGACCACGCTGCGAGATGAGGCGATCTCGGCTTCGCAGCGCGTCGAGCAGCTCGAGCGGCGCGTGGCCGCGATGGGCACGCCACCGGTCGCGCCGCCGCCTGGCGTCGCGACGAATCAGACCGGCGCCGGCGAGCAGCCTTCAAGCACGACGGTCGCCCCAGGAGCACGCGCTGCCGGCGTGCGGCCCCTGGGCAGGCCGGCCGGGTCGGCGGTCGTTCCCGAGGGCGCCGCGTCCGGCGCCGACCGACCGGTCATACCGGCGGCTCCAGCCGGCGTCGGCGCTCCGGCACTGATCGACGCCACTCGCCTGATCCCGGTTCCTACGGGGCAGGCCGGCAGCCAGCCGGCGACAGGGCCGGCTGCAGCCGGCGATAACTCTGGGGCGCAGGTCCCAACCGCTGGCGGGGCCCAGGTGCCACCCGCTGACGGGCAGCAGGGCGAGGCGGCGCCACCGGAGGAGCCGCAGCGCGCGCAGCCGGCACAACCCGCAGGTGCCACCGCCCTGGCCACGCCGCCTCCGGCTACCGCGGCGGCCGGTGCCGGCACCACCGAGGCTGAGCCTCCCACAGCGGCGGCCGGTGCCGGGTCCGGTCAGCCCCCACGTGTTCAGGCGGGACCCGCTCAACCCCAACCCGTGGGTGCCAATGGCGCCGGCGAGCCGACCCAGGCGACTGCTGCGGCCGGCGCCGACGGGACACAGGGCCTCCCGCCCCGGCTGCGGCTGCACCCGGAGGGGGCAGGTCTGTCAGGTCCGCTCTCAGGCGGAGGCCGCAGCCGGCGGACGCGCTGGATCCCGGCGGCTGTCGGCGTGCTGCTGCTGGCAGCGATCGTGGCCGTCCTGCTGGTGGTCACCTCGTCCGGCTCGAGTCCCCGGCATGCGGGCGGGACCAGCAGCACGAACGCCCCATCTGCCGCCAGCGGCTCGCGTTCAGGCTTCCTCCCGAGCTCTGTCACCGTCGCCGTCCTGAACGGGACCGACGTCTCGCAGCTGGCGCATCGTGTGGCGCAGAAGCTGGGCCACACCGGTTACCGGCAGGGGGCCGTGGCCACCGCGGCCGATCAGACTCACACGAGCACGATCGTTGCCTTCATGCCTGGTTTCCGCAGCGACGCGTCGCACGTCGCCGGGTCGCTCAGGCTTCCCGCCACCGCTGTTCAACAGGCTGATCAGAGCGCGCGGGCCATCGCCTGCCCGCCGCCGGCTGCATGCCGCGCGAACGTGATCGTGACCGTCGGGTCAGATCTGACCAACAGCGCATAAGTGCACTAGCCATACTCCACCGCCGTGGTGGATCTGCTCGAACTTCCCAACCGGAGCGATAAGCCGCGCCAGCAGGGCGTCACGCACGTCATCGACCGGGGACTGTCGATCGCCGAGGTGGACGGTCTGATCGAGGTGGCCGGCGCATCTGTGGACATCGTCAAGCTGGGCTGGGGAACGGCGCTCAAGACCGGCAACCTGGAGCGCAAGCTCGAGCGCTACCGCCAGCACGGGATCCCGGTGGTGCTCGGTGGCACGCTGACCGAGGTGGCGATCGCCCAGGATCGTCTCGATCGCTTGGTGGACTGGGTCAAGGAGCTGGGGCTTGAGCACTTTGAGATCTCGGACGGCACGATCGCGCTGGAACACGAACACAAGCTCGAGCTGATCGGGCGCCTGACGCAAGACTTCACCGTGCTCTCCGAGGTCGGCTCCAAGGACGACACGGGAGCGATCACGCCTCCCTATCGATGGGTGGAGCAGATGCGCTCCGAGCTCGAGGCCGGGGCTTGGAAAGTGATCGCCGAGGGGCGGGAGGCGGGCACGGCCGGGATCTTCAGGCCCACCGGCGAGGTGCGCGAGGGCCTGATCGGGGAGGTGGTGCACGAAATCGACAGCGCGCGGATCCTGTTCGACGCGCCGAACAAGCACCAGCAGGTGTGGTTCGTGCGCAGGTTCGGTCCCGAGGTCAACCTGTCGAACATCGCTCCGCACGACGTGCTGGCGCTGGAGACCCTGCGCGTGGGGCTGCGATCGGACACGCTGGGCATCACCGACCGTGGGTGAATCCTCCGGCGCGGGCCCCCTTTACCTGGCGAGGCACGGCGAAACAAACGACAACCTGGAGCCGATCCACGTCCAGGGTTTCACCGACACGCCGCTCAACGACACCGGGCGGCGACAGGCGGCTGAGCTCGCCGAGCGCGCATCGGAGCTCGGCCTGGTGTCGCTGTGGTCCTCCGACCTGAGCCGGGCGCGCGAGACGGCCGAGATCGTGGGGGCGCGGGTGGGTCTTGTGCCGCGGCTGGACGCGCGCCTGCGCGAGGCGAATCGAGGTCGCTGGGAGGGGCGCCGGTTCATCGACATTGAGCGCGAAGAACCAGAGCTCTACGCGGCCTGGCGGCGAGCGGGAGAGCACTTCCGCTTCCCCGGCGGCGAATCCCTGCGCGATCAGCTGAACCGCGTCAAGGCGTCGCTGGAGGACGTTCGCCGCTCGGGCCAGCTACCCGCGCTGGTCGTCTGCCATGGCGGCTCAATCCGCGTGATGCTCTGCGACCGCGACCCGCGAGGCCTGGACGCGTTTCATGACTTCGAGGTCCCCAACGTGGCACTGGTGGAGCTGTGAGAGCCGCTCGCGCGGCGGTGGGGGCGCCGGCGCTGTGAGAGCCGCAGGAGTAAGGAGGCGGCTGCCGCTGATGGCGTTCGCGGCACTCGTGTTGGCGACAGTGGCGGCGACCTTCATCAGCCAGCACCTAAAGGTGACGACGCCGCTGATCGCCGGCGCATTTGGCCCCACCCCGCCCGCCATCCACCCCGGGGACGGCGGCTGTCCCGGTCAGGCGACCGTCACCTTTCACCTTCTGCACGCGGCGGACGAGATCGACGTCTACGTGGTGAATGGAAGCGGTCGAGTGGTGCGCGTGCTGGCCACGGGCGTCGCGGCCGGCAGAAAGCAGCCCCTTCAGTTCACCTGGGACGGGCGTGAAGCGAGCGGCGCACCTGCTCCCGGCGGCCACTACGACTTCAAGGTGACGCTGCTCCACCAGCACCGGACGATCGATCCCCTGATCAATCAGACGTTTGAGCAGCCCGCGACCGTCACCGTCAGACCGTCGTGTCCCGCGGCCTGACGTACCGCTATCGGGCGCTGCCAGCCGCACGCGCGGAGCTATGAGACAGACTCCAGGCGCGTGACCGCGTACCTCAAGCGCCTAGTCAGCTCGCTCGGCGCCTACCAGGTGGCTGACGTCGTCTCGAAGTTCATGGCCGTGCTGCTGCTGCCCGTGTACACGCGCTTCATCGCCCCGAGCGCCTACGCGCAGATCCAGCTGCTGGCCAACACCGTGATCTTCGTCAGCATCCTCGTCCGCTTCGGAATCATCGAGGCCTTCCTGCGCTACTACTTCGCCGACGCCGACCAGCAGCGTCGGGACGCGCTGGCCCGGCGCTCGATCCTGTTCCTGTTGCTCACGACGACGATCGCGTCGGTGGGCCTGGCCGCCGCCTCGAGCCCGTTATCGAAGCTGGTGCTGAGCCACCACGATCCGAAGACGTTCCTCGTCGCGGTGCTCGGGCTGTGGTCTTTCACCAACCTCGAGCTCGCCTACGCGCTGCTGCGGGTGGATGAGCGGCTGCGCGCTTATGCCACGGCGGCGCTGACAAACGTCGCGCTTACGATCGCCTCGTCGGTGATCCTGGTCGTGGTCCTGAAGGATGGAGCCCGGGGCTACCTGCTCGGCAACTACGGCGCCAGCACCGTCGTGCTGCTCGCGCTGTGGTGGGCGATGCGGGCGCGCATGCGGCCCCGGGGGGCTGCGGTCGACGGCTATTCGACGCTGATGCGGTTCGGCCTGCCGACCGTGCCGGCGGAGATCTCGGTGTACGCGCTAAGCGTCGTCGATCGTTACTACATCTATCACGCCCGCAGCCCGTCGCTGGCTGGCCTGTACTCGGTCGCGGTCCAAATCGCCGGCGCGGTGGCTTTCATCGTGCGCGCCTTTCAGTACGCCTGGCCGCCGCTCGCCTACTCCGTGACCGACGATCGCGAAGCGGCCCGCCTGTATGGGCTCGTCACGACCTATTACGTGCTGGTGGCCGGCTGGGTCGTCGCCGGGCTTGCGCTCGAGGGCCGCTGGGTGCTGCGTCTGCTCGCGGCGCACAGCTTCTTCGGGGCTTACCGGGCACTTCCCTGGGTTTCGCTCGGCTGGGCGATGTACGGTCTGTGGGTCGTGTTCCTGGTGATCGCTGGCAGGGCGGAGGTCACACGGCGCAACTTCCCCGCCGCGCTGGCGGGGCTGGTGGCGAATGTGGTGCTGATCGTGGTGCTGGTTCCGCCGCTGGGGATCGCCGGCGCCGGAATCGCGCTGTGTGGTGCGTACATAGTCATGCTCGCGATCATGCACATGCTGACGCGGCGGGCGTTCACCGTGAAATTCGAATGGCGTCGGCTCGTACAGCTCTGCGTGGTGATGGGGGGCTTCGCAGCGGCCGGCGAGCTGCTGCTGCCGACGCACGGCGGCGTGGGCTTCATCGCCCGGGCCGCGGTGTTTGCAGCGATCCCGCCGGCGCTGGCGCTGACGGGGTTTGCGCATCCCCAGGAGCTCGCGCAGCTACGTTCCCTGCTCGCGCGGGTGCGGACACCGGGTGCGACGGCCGCCGGAGGCAGCTGATGCGCCCCGCGGTCAGCGTCGTCATGCCGTTCACGGGAGATTCAGCGGCCGCACGGTCGGCGCTCGCGACCCTGACGGGGCTCCTCACCAGCGAGAACGACCAGCTGATCCTGGTCGACAACTCACCGGCGGCCACGGCCGTGGATCCGGTCGGTGTCGAGGTCGCTCGCGCCGGCGCCGAGCGCTCGCCGGCGCACGCCCGCAACGTCGGTGCCGAGCGTGCACGCGGCGAGTGGATCCTGTTTCTGGATGCCGACTGCGACGCCCCGGCCGAGTTGCTGGACGCTTACTTCTCGGAGCCGGTCGACGAGCGCACAGGCGCGCTGGCGGGGCAGGTCTTACCGGCATCCGCCGCGCCTGCGATCGGCGATCAACGGGGCGCACCGCTCGCCGCTCGCTACGGCGCCGCCCGTGGATTCTTGAACCAGCGTCAGCATCTCGCGCACCCCTACCGTCCGAGGGCGGTGGCGGCAAACCTGATGGTCCGCCAGCGAGCGTTCGAGGAGATCGGCGGCTTCTACGAGCGGCTCCGGGCGGCCGAGGACACCGACTTCTCCTGGCGCCTGCAGGCGGCCGGATGGAAACTCGAGCTCCGGCCCCAGGCCGCCGTCGAGCACCGCTATCGGGCGTCGATCGGCGAGCTGCGACGGCAGTGGCGGGGCTACGCCGCCGGACGGGCATGGCTCGCGCGCCGCTATGACGGCTTCGTGCCCAAGCCCGCGGCAACTCGTGCCGCGCGTCGGGTTCGCGAGCGGCTGCCGGGCGTCGGGCGCCAGGCCGACCGGGCATCGCCACGCGGGGCTCCGCCGAGCGACGCCGGTGCGCTCGAGCGAGGCCGCTATCTGGCGCTTGACGCGCTGCTGGCAGGCGAGGAGCTGGCCGGCTTCGTGCTCTCAAACCGCCCGCAAGCGCGTGACGGGCGCAGCGGGCCCTGCCGCGTGGTCTTGATCGCGGAGCGCTTTCCGGCAGTCGGGGATCCGCTCGTGGATTTCGCCCGGACGCTCGAGGGGGCACGCGTCGAGGCGGTCGCTCGGCCCGAGACGGTCGCCGTTGGGGCCGCGCGCCAGCTGCCGATCGACTACCGCGAAGATGACGGCCTGCTGGCGCGGGTGCTGGCCCTCGCCTATCTGGTCCTGCGCCACCCCCTGCGTGTGGCGCAGGACGCTGCCAGCCGGGCGCCGGAGGACGAGCCACTGAGCGCGCTGGCGCCTGCGGTGCGGCGGCTGCGACGCGACCGCGGCGCCCGGGTCCGCGCGCTGGGTGCGGCCGGAGCCCAGGCCACGGCGCTGCGGCTGGCGGCGCTGGCGGGCAGGCCGCTGGACTAGTGCAAGCACGAGTGCTCCCGCCGCGATGCGCGTTCACGTAGTCGACCCATCCGCCTTCACTCGGCCTTACGACCACGCACTATGCGCCGCGCTGGCCCGCTACGGCGCCAGCGTGGAGCTGATCACCAGTGCCTTTGCCTACGGCGATACGCCACCGCCCGATGGCTACGCGGTGCGCGAACTGTTCTACCGGCACGCGCTGGGTTCCCCCGCGTCTCGCGTCAGGCTGGCGTCGAAGCTGGTGGAGCACGTCCCGGACATGATCAGCTACCGGCGCGCCGCTCGCGCAGCGGACGTCGTTCACTTTCAGTGGCTGGCCGTGCAGCGAATCGATGTGCGCTTGCTGCCCCGCCGCCCGGTGGTGCTGACCGCGCACGACCTGCTGCCGCGCGAGCCCCGTCCAGGACAAGAGGCGGGACAGCGACGTCTGTACGACGCGGTGGACGCGGTAGTCGCACACTCCGACTACGGCCGGCGCCAGCTTGTGGAGCGACTCGGCGTCGAGGCGGAGAAGGTGAACGTCATCCACCACGGCGCCTTCGAGCACCTCGTCCGCCCGGGCGCACCGCTGCCCGCCGAGCTGGCGGCCGTCGCCTCGCCGGTGGTGTTGTTCTTCGGGTTGCTTCGGCCCTACAAGGGTCTCGAGTCGCTGCTCGAAGCTTGGCGTCAGATCGAGGGCGCCGAGCTGTGGATCGTCGGGCGCCCGCGGATGGCGCTCGAGCCGTTGCGCGCGGCCGCGCCGGCCGGGGTGCGGTTCGTGCCTCGGTACATCTCGGACCATGAGCTGCCGGCCTACTTCCAGCGCGCCCAGATCGTCGTCCTGCCCTACTCGCGCACCGAGCGTCTCGACTTCTCCGGCGTGCTGGCCACCGCCCTGGCCTTCGGACGGCCGCTGGTCATCTCGGATGTCGGGAGCTTCCCGGAAGTGGCGGCAGCCGGGGCGGCGAGGCTCGTGCCTCCCGACGACCCGGATGTGCTGGGAACCACGCTCCGCGAGCTGATCGCCGACCAAGCGGCCCGCGAGGAGCTGGCGGCAGGCGCCAGGGCGGTAGCGGCCGGCCCGTACTCGTGGGGCGCAGCCGCCGAGAAGACGCTGGCGCTCTACCGACGGCTCGTGGCTACTTGAGCCCCAGCTTGGATCGAACCGGCCCAGCCGCCGTTTGCATGTGCTGTGCGTCAGCTTGGAGGCTGGTCAACGCGCGTTTCACAGCAGACGAGTTGTGCGCGGCCGCTCCCGCGGCGAAAGCATTGAGATCAGCGTCTAGTCGGGACGCGGCCGCGACCACGGAGTTCCAATCCGCCGCGACGTTCGACGGCGGCTTCAGCTTCCTCAGCTGTGCGACGTGGCCTTGCCAGCGCTGGGCGATCGTTTGAAAGGTGGCTGCGACCTGACTGTCGGTTTCGTGTCCCACCGCACCGAACGCGGCGGTGATCTGAGCAGCCGTCTGATTCAGCGGGCCCCGCAGCGCGTTGTAGCCCGACTTGAAGTTGGCTGTCGTGTCGGACGAGCCGCATCCGCACAGCAGCACAACCACGGCCACAACGGACAGCGCGGACGCCGCGCGACCTCGCACCTCCCCACACCGGCAGGCGACCCCAGCCTGCATGACTCCTCCTTTATCGGCGGCTCCAGCGAACTCCTACGAGACGGGCTGCGCCACAATCCCGGCGGCCGTGACCGCCTTGGTGATCTTGTTCTGGGCCTCTGTGGCCCTGCTCGTCTATACCCTCGTCGGATACCCGCTTTTGCTGGCGTTACTCGGCCCGCTCCGGGCGCGGCGTGAGCGTCCCTGGCCGCAACAGCAGCAGCAGCCTTTTGTATCGGTGATCGTCGCGGCGTACGCCGAGGAGGACGTGATCGCGCGGCGGATCACCAACCTGCGTCACGAACTCACATTTCCGCGCTCCCGGCTCGAGGTGATCGTGGCCTGCGACGGCTCGCCGGACGGCACCGCCACCCGGGCCCGGGATGCCGGCGCCGATGCGGTGCTCGAGCTGCCCCGTGGAGGCAAGGTGAGGGCGCAGGACGCGGCCGTGGAGCGCGCCCACGGGGAAATCGTGGCCTTCTCGGACGCCAATGTGCGCTGGGAGCCGGATGCGCTCACCGAGCTGATCAAGCCGTTCTCCGACCCCCGCGTGGGCTACGTGTGCGGCGAGGTGCGGTTGCTCGGCGCGGATGGCACGAACCAGGAGGGGCTGTACTGGCGCTACGAGCTGGCGATGCGCCAGGGAGAGTCGAGGCTACGCTCGGTCACCGGCGGAAACGGGGCAATCTATGCCACGCGCCGCGAGGCCTACCTCGTCGTCGATCCCGTGATGGGGCACGACCTGTCATTTCCCTTCAACATCGTCAAGCGTGGCTGGCTGGCGCTGTACAACCCGGCGGCGCGAGCGAGCGAACCGATGGTCCCCACGATCGAGGGCGAGTTCGCCCGCAAGCGACGGATGATGGCCCACACCTGGCCGATCGTGGTCCGCGGAGGCATGCTTTCCCCCCGTGGCTACGGGCCTCTCTACGCGCTGATGATCTTCTCGCACCGCGTGCTCCGCTACGCCTCACCGTTCCTGCACCTGCTCGCCCTGGGCTCGAGCATCGCGCTGCTGGGCCGCGGTTGGGTCTACATCGCCGCCTTGGTCCTCCAGGGAGCGGTGTTGGCGGCGGCGCTGATCGCATCCGTGGTGCCGCTGCGCCCGTTGCTGATCGCCCGCTACTACGTGCTGACCACCGCGTCGCTGCTCGCCGGCCTATGGGACTGGCTTCGCCACGGCACGCCGGTGGGGTGGGAGCCGGCCGAGGGGACGCGGTGAGCGGCGGGTCGGGAAGGCTGGCGGTCGACCCGCCTCAGCCGCCGCTGACCGTCGCACCGCGAGGCCCGGTCGCCAAGCGGACGCTCGATCTGCTGATCGGCGGCCTGTGCGCGGCACTGACAGCGCCCCTGGTCGCGCTGCTCGCGCTGGCCATCCGTTTGGAGTCTCGGGGACACCCGATCTACCGCCAGACACGCGCGGGCAAGGACGGCGCCGAGTTCTCGATCTACAAGCTGCGCACGATGGTCCGCGGGGCGGAGTTCACGGGCGCCGGCCTGGCGATTCAGGAGGGCGATGACCGCATCACGCGCGTCGGCGCGTTTCTGCGGCGCTACTCGCTGGACGAGCTGCCCAACCTGTGGAACGTGGTGCGAGGCGAGATGTCGATCGTCGGCCCGCGGCCCACGCTGCCGGTGCAGGTACAGCAGTACTCCCCGCGGCAGCGGGGCAGGCTGGCAGTCAAGCCGGGGATCACCGGCTGGGCGCAGATCAACGGCCGCGCGGCCCTGCCGTGGCCAGCGCGAATCGAGCTCGACCTCTGGTACGTGGAGCATCAGTCGCTGGCGCTTGATCTGAAGATCATCGGCCGCACCCTGCGCCTGGTTGCCGGCGGCCACGGGCTGTACAAAGGTGAGACTGGCGGATGGCAGGGGACTCTGTAGAGAATCAGCCGTCGGCGAACGCTGCGGCCGTCCTGCTGACGGGCGTAGGCAAGCGCTACGACATCGTCTCGGCTTTCGCCCAGCACGCCACCGTCGTGGCGGCCGACCCCAACCCGCTGGCCCCCGCCCAGTACGCCGCGCACCACCGCCGCGCGGTACCCCGGATCGATGACGAGGCCTACGTGCCGGCGCTGGCCGAGCTCTGCGAGCGCTTCTCTGTCGGGGCCGTGGTGCCGCTGACCGACCTGGACCTGGAGGTTCTGGCCGAGGCGCGTCGCGCCGGCCGGCTGCCGGCGCTCCTACCCGACCCCGAGATTGCCCGCGCCACGTATGACAAGTATGAGACACACCTGCTGCTGAAGCGCCTGGGGCTACCGACACCGCCGACCGTGTTGCCGGGCAAGCGGCCAGAGTCCTATCCCGTCCTGGTCAAGCCCCGCCGCGGCTCGGGCGCCCGCTCGATCCATCGCGCTGAGGACCCGGATGCCGCTCGGTTCTTCGTCCGCTACGTCCACGAGCCGACGATGATCCAGCGGCTGATGGACGGTCCCGAGTTCTCGATCGACACACTCTCGGACGGTGATCGCAGGTGTTTGAACGCGATCCCGCGCACGATGATCGAGTCGCGCGGGGGAGAATCGATCAAGGGCACGGTGATCGACGACGCCGAGCTGATCGAGCTCGGCAGTCGCGTGGTGGAGGCGCTGGGGGTACGCGGCCCCTGCACGGTGCAGGTTTTCCGCGACCGCGAGATCGGCCTGGGGATCACCGATGTCAATACGCGCTTCGGCGGCGCGTTCCCGGGGCCGATGTACGCAGCGCTGCCGGGGCGTACATACCCGGAGCTGATCGTCCGAATGGCAGGCGGCGAGCGCATCGAGCCGCACGTCGGCCAGTTCCGGGCGGGCATCACCTTCACCCGTTATTACTGGCAGCTCGAGCTGGACGAGCGGATGCAACCCACGGGCCGGGATATCGTCGAGCCGCCGGGGCCGCCGGCGCCCCGGTAGCGAGCGGGCCGCAGCGTTCAGGCGCTCGCCACGCGCCGAGCGCCGGTCGGCTGCTGCGACCAGCACTCGTCGACGAAGTCGGCGATCTGCGCCGTCAGGCGCGCGGGGTGCGTGCGCAGCTCGAGTATCGAGTTGGCGTTGATCAGGCGCCCATTCGGCAGCTCTTCGGCGAGCGTCCCCGCGTCCGAGAAGGGATGGATGGGGTCGCGAGGATGGCCGATGACCAGCGCCGGGGCGTCGAACCGTCGCCGCTCCTCGTGAGTTGGAGCGGTACGCCCGAACAGGATCCCCTGCAGCACGGCGCCACTGGGATCCGGGTCCTGGGAGATCGAATCGAGGCCCAGCTCGAGCAGGAACGGCACCCGGCTGCGGGGAACGCGCCGGGCGCCGCGGGCCAGGGCCCGCATCACCGGCGCCCCCAGCGTGAGGGCCAGCAACAACGGCGTGAAGGCGGCCGCGCAGGCCGGGATCGCCCGGTCCAGCACGGGCATTTCGATGATCATGCCGCGCAAGCGCTCGGGCGCCAGGGCCGCCACCTCGAGCGTGATGTTGGCCCCCAGCGATGTCCCGCCCAGGACCACCTGCTCGAGTTCCAGGTGCTCGAGCAGCGCCACCGTCTGCTCGGCGAACGCCGGCATCGAGTACAGCGACATGTCCTGCGGGCGGTCTGACTGTCCGTGTCCCAGAGGATCGAGCGTGATCACCCGGTTGCCACGCCGCGCGAGCTGGCGGGCCAGCGGGGTCTGCATCTTCTGGGAGAGCAGCAATCCCGGAGTGAGGACCGTGACCTGATGACCCTCCCCATGGACCGTGTAGGCCAGCCGATGGCCGCCATGGCGGAAGTACGCCATGGGCCGAGCATACCGTCGGGGCCCGCTGTCCACTGGCTGCTGGCATCGCCGGCACGCGCCGGCGGTCCGGGCGCGTAGCGTCCACTACAGGCCGGTCCCCAGATCGATACCCGCACCGATATCGTCTAGCCCAACGCGCGGCTATCGCTGCGCCAGGAAATTCACGAGGAGGACATTCGATGGCGAAAGCTCCACGCTCGCTCGCAGGCAAGGTTGTGGCGATCACGGGCGCAGGACGGGGGATCGGGCGGGCGACGGCGCAGGCACTGATCGCACAGGGCGCCCGCATCGCGATCGGTGACATCGAGGCTTCCCTCGCCGAGCAGACGGCGGGCGAACTGGGCGGCGGGACCGTCGGTCTGGCGCTCGACGTCACAGACCGGGCGAGCTTCGAGCGCTTCCTGCAGGAGACGGAGAGTCGCCTGGGCCCGCTCGACGTGCTGATCAACAACGCCGGGATCATGCCCATCGGGCCGTTCATCGAGGAGAGCGACAGCACGGCCAAGGCGCTGGTGGACATCAACCTCCACGGCGTCATCTTCGGCTCCAAGCTTGCGCTCGAGCGCTTCCTCCCCCGCCGAGCGGGTCACCTCGTGAACATCGCCTCAGCAGCCGGCAA
This sequence comes from uncultured Actinomycetes bacterium, assembly GCA_963822735.1. GTDB lineage: Bacteria > Actinomycetota > Thermoleophilia > Solirubrobacterales > Solirubrobacteraceae > Palsa-465. The sequence goes on along the minus strand of CAWGIU010000016.1, from coordinate 511,063 downwards.
GTCCGGCTTTCCCGGCGGCGCGACGTACTGCGCCACCAAGCACGCGGTGGTCGGCCTGAGCGAATCGGTTCGGGCCGAGGTGCGCGACACCGACATCGGCGTGAGCGTTGTGATGCCCGTGGTGGTCAACACGCAGCTGGGTTCGGGGCTGGCCGAGACGCGGAGCTTTAAGGCGGTCGAGCCCGAGGACGTCGCCGAGGCCATCGTCGACGCGCTCCAGTACGACCGCTACGAGGTCTATGTGCCCAAGTCGACGAAGGCGCTGTTCCGGATGAAGGCGCTGATGCCGGTGCGGGCCATGGAGGTCGTCGGACGGGCGCTGAAGGGCGACCAGGTGCTGGCCAACCCCGACCACGCGCAGCGGGCGGCCTACGAGCAGCGGATGGCGGCCACGGTGCGCCAGCACGACGAGGCCGTCACCGAGCGCGAGCAAGAGCTGGTCTAGAGGACGCGGCTCCCAGCGCGGCGGCCTACGCCGTCAGCCACTCCGCGATGCGGGCGCCGATCTCGTGGCCCGCATCTTCCTGCAGGAAGTGGCTGGCGTCGGCGATCACATGGTCCACTTCGCGCCCGAGCGCGGCGGCGAACCGCCGCCCGGTCTCGAGCGGGATCACGGGATCTGAGTCAGCCCACATGATCAGCGTGGGGCGCTGGTCCGAGCGCAGCGCCTCCAGCACGCGCTGACCGGCCGGGGCCCCCGGGGCATCGGGGGTTCTCGGCAGCATCAACGGGAAGGCCCGGGCTCCGGCCTTGGCGGCCGCGTTCGGGAACGGGGCGTCGTACGCGGCGATCACGTGCTCGCCGGGGTCGTGCTTGCAAGCACCGCGGACCAGGAAGCCCACGGGCAAGTCCTCGGTGCGCTCCACGAAGTCACGGAACGCCTGCCAGGCCTCGGTCATCTTCTGGTGCCCGGTGAACAGCCCGGTGTCCAGCACCACGAGCCGAGCCACGCGATCGGGATGCTCGACCGCGACGCGCAACCCGATCGGGCCGCCCCAGTCGTGGACGACGACCGTCGCGGCGCTCAGATCCAGCCGCTGGAACAGCTCGGCCACGGTCTCGAAGTGCCGGTCGTAGCTGTACCAGGACAGCTCGACGGGCTTGTCGGAGCGTCCGAAGCCGGGCAGATCGGGAGCGATGCAGCGGTAGCCGGCGTCGCGAACCGGCGGGATCACCTTGCGCCACAGAAACGACCACGAGGGCTCGCCGTGCAGGAACACCACGGGTTGGCCCTGGCCCTCATCGATATGGGCGAGCCGCAGCCCGTCGAGCTCCCGGTATGAGGGCTCGAAGGGAAAGTCCGGCAAGCCCTCCAGCAGCTCGTCGGGTGTGCGGACGGCGTCAGGCACGTCGCGAATATATAGGCCGCCCGCTACGGGCCATTGACGATCGTCTCCCCGGCATCAGCGGCAACGGTGATCTCGATCGTCGTCGGCGTGCGCATCCAGGCGATCAGGTTGAGGGCCTGGAGCCGATCGAGCATGGCTTGAAAGGCTGCGGCCTGCGCTCGGCTCGCATAATGGCGCGCGATCGCGAACGAGTAGCCGGTGGCCGCCAGGGGCGCGGCCGAGGCCCCGAGCAGGCGCTGGTAGCGGTTGTCGCTCACGGCGCTCGAGACCACGAGCGACGCCGGCGAACGTGACAGCGCGCGGACGCGGGCGGCGAGCTCGATCAACAGGTCCAGAGCCGCGGGGCGAAGGCCCTGATATAGCCGCGGCGGCTGCCCAAGCTCGTGCGCCAGCGAGCCCATGCCGGGGTCATACGCCAGGCCGAGCGTGCGCGCATTTGTAGGCAGAGGCAGTACCGAGTGGTTCGCGTAGGCCGTCCGCAGGGCACCGGGATCCGCGAACGCCGGGGTCGAGTCGGGCGGGTGGAGCACTTCGGCGTCCGAGCCGGTAGCGGTCTGCAGCGACGCCAGACGAATGAGCGCGCCACGATCCGTCCGGTACAGGCGCATGATCTGCTCTGCCGCCAGGATCCGCCAGTAGTACAGCAGCGAGTCGTCACTGAACGAATGCAGCAGGTTGTATGCCGCTGTGTTGTGGTCCGGCGCGGTGTCGAAGAACAGTTGCACGTACGGGACTGGATGGCCGGCGTCGTACGCGCTGAGGACGTTCTGGAGGTTGCCGATTCCCATGTGGTAGGACTCGTCGCCGAGATCGCTGCGGCCGAAGTGCCCGTCGGCCAGCCTCAGGTAGCGGACAGTGGCCGCCAGCGCTTTGCGGGGGTTGAAGCGGTCATCCAGCGCTGCCCGCTGTTTCTGGAGGCGGCTCACCAGGACAGCGTTGCCCCGCTGGTAGGCATTGTCGATCGCCGCCGTCAGCCTGCGGCTTCGGGGTAAGTCGATATGCATCCCCAACAGCGACTGGCCGGTTTGGGCCAGGATCTGGGTCAGGCCCGCCGCGGCGGAGGGATCGGACCCCGCGATGGCATTGGGATCACCGGCGCTCTCCAGGAACACGATCGCCTCCAGCGTGTCGGGATCGATCCCGGTTCTGGCCGTGACCGAGTCGATCAGGCCGCGGTAGGCAGATACACGCTCGGCGGTCGCCAGAACCCCACCGGGGCTCTTGGCGAACACCACGTTGTCGCTCCCGGCTATCGCCCTGGCCGCGAAGTCGGCCGCGCGGCCCGAGACGTAGCGGAACGGGTCGCCGGAGCGCGCCGGCCGGCCGATGCCGGGCAACGGCAGCTGCGGCTGCCCGCCACCGCTCAGCACAGCGACCAGGATGGCGGCGATCAAGATGCCCGCGCCGAGGCCCAGCGCGAGCCTGCCAGGCGGCCGCTTCACGGTCACCGCGGCGAATATATCCCTCTAGTCTGGGACGGCCCGGCGCGGCTCGGCGTCCGCGCACCCGTAAGCAGACCGTAAGTTTCGCCATTGCGCTCGGGCTTCCGCCACTGGCGTCGGCTATGCTGGACCATTCTCGCCGCGCGCCGCTCGCGACGGATAGCTGCGCGCAAGAACCCCACTGACTGGAGCACTGGAGCAGCCCGAATGCGCATCTTGGTTTTGGGTGGAGATGGTTATTTGGGATGGCCGACGGCGATGCATCTGTCGGCGGCCGGCCATGACGTGGCGGTCTCGGATAACTTCGCCCGCCGCAGCTATGACGAGGAGATGGGGGTTACGAGCCTCGTTCCGATCGCCAGGTTGGAGGAGCGTGTCGCCACTTGGAGCGAGGTCTCGGGTAGGACGATCGAGAGCTATGTGGGGGATTTGTGCGACGCGGCGTTCGTGCATCAGATGATCGGGGATTTTCGTCCTGAGGCGATTGTTCACTTCGGTGAGCAGCGCGCCGCGCCCTATTCGATGATCGACCAGGCGCATGCTGTCTATACGCAGACGAACAATGTCGTCGGCAACCTCAATGTGATGTATGCGATCGCCGACACCGATCGCGATATCCACCTCGTGAAGCTGGGGACGATGGGCGAGTACGGGACGCCGAACATCGACATCGAGGAGGGCTGGTTCGAGGTTGTGCACAACGGCCGCAGGGATCGGGTGCTGTTCCCCAAGCGGCCCGGCTCCTTCTATCACCTCTCAAAGGTCCACGACAGCCATAACATCGAGTTCGGCTGCCGGATCTGGGGGATGCGCGCTACTGACCTGAACCAGGGTGTGGTCTATGGCGCCGATACCGAGCACACGAAGCTCGATTCGCGGTTGGCGACCCGCTTTGATTACGACGCCGTGTTCGGCACGGTGCTCAATCGTCATGTGATCCAGGCTGTGCTGGGTCATCCCCTGACGGTGTATGGCGATGGTTCTCAGACGCGGGGGATGATCAACATCTTGGACACCGTCGAGTGCATCCGGATCGCCTGCGAGCACCCGGCCGATAGAGGCGAGTTCCGTGTCTTTAACCAGATGACGGAGTCCAAGTCGGTGCTGGAGATCGCCCGGACCGTGGCGGACACCTTCCCCGGCGAGGCCACGATCGAGCACGTCGATAACCCCCGTGTCGAGGCCGAGGGCCACTACTACAACGTCAAGCACTCCCGGCTGGAGGAGCTCGGGCTCGAGCCGACGCTGCTTTCCGAGGCACTGATCGACCACATGTTCGAGGTAGTCGAGCGACACAAGGACAGGGTCGATCTGGCCGCGATGATGCCCACGGTTCGCTGGCAAGCGACGGCCAGCGAGCTGCCGCGGACAGCGAGTGAGCTGACGCCGACAACGCAGTGAGCGACGGCGTGCCCGGCGGCCTCCATGGGCGGCGGGTAGTGGTCACCGGGGGCTCCGGCTTCATTGGCCGCCACGTGGTGGCCGAGCTCCAGAGCGCGGGCGCACGGGTGCGGGTTGTTGACCTCGCGCCACACCCGAACCCCGCCGTGGACATCGTCCTAGGCGACATCGCAGACCGTCAGGTGCTCGAGCGGACGCTGGACGGCGGCTGCGACGCAATTGTCCACCTGGCAGCAGTGACGTCGGTCCTGCGCTCGCTGGAGCATCCCGAGCTCACCTACCACACGAACGTGGAGGGAACGGCGCTGCTGCTCGAGGCGGCGCGCTCAGCAGATGTCCAGGCGCTGGCCTTCGCCTCCACCAACGCCGTCACCGGACCGATGAAGGCCGCCGCGATCACCGAGGACGCGACGCTAGAGCCGCTGACGCCCTACGGGGCGACCAAGGCGGCGGCGGAAATGCTGATGTCCGCGTACACGGCCGCCTACGGCCTGCGCTGCGCGAGCCTGCGCCTGACCAACGTCTACGGTCCGGGCATGCAGGCCAAGGACAGCATCGTCGCCCGGCTGATGCGCGCCATCCGGCTCGGCAACACATTTGAGATCTACGGCGATGGGCAACAGGTCCGCGATTACGTGCACGTGCTCGACGTGGTGGCCGCGGTGAAGCTGGCGCTCGGCGACGCGCGCTGGCAGGGGCCGATGGTGATCGGGACCGGAACCTCGCTGTCCGTGCTGGAGGTCGTCGAGCAGGTGCGCCGCGTGTCTGGCGCCGAGCTGAGCGTCCGCCACGGTCCCGCCAAGCCCGGGGAGATGCCGGCGGTGATCGTCGATCCAGCGCGCGCCCGGAGCGCCGGGTGGTCCCCCCGCTACGCATTCGCCGAGGGGCTCAAGGGAGTCTGGGCTGAGTGGTCAGAGGCTGATGTCGAGGCGATGACCGGGCCGCTTTCGGTCCCCGGGGTGAAGCCTTGACCCTGGCCTCCGCCGGAACGGCGGGCACCGAGCCGGATCTGGATGCGCTCGAGCCCGGCGAGCGGGGCGCCGCGGCAGCGTTCCTGGCCACTCACCCACCGGGAGCGGGTGCGCCGCTGGCGGTCGTGATTCCGGCCTACAACGAGGAGCCAACCGTCGCCTCAGTCGTGGCCGAGATTCCGCGCGAGGCGGCCGGGCTTCGCTCGGAGGTCATCGTCGTGGTCGATGGTGCCACCGACCGGACGGCGCGGGAGGCCGCGGCCGCCGGGGCACTGGTGTGCGATGTACCGGTCAACCGCGGCCAGGGAGCTGTTCTGCGCTTGGGCTACTGGTTGGCACGCGCCCGCGGCGCGCGCGTGATCGCGAGCATCGACGCCGACGGTCAGTACGAGCCGCGGGAGCTTGGGTCCGTGATCGAGCCCATCCTGGCGGACCGAGCCGACTTCGTGTCGGGCTCACGCCGCCTGGGGGCGGAGCTGACGACCGACAGGATGCGCCATCTGGGAGTGCTCGTGTTCGGTGCGTTATTCAGCCTGCTGGTACGCCATCGCATCACCGACCCAGCCTGCGGCATCCGCGCCATGCGCGCCGAGGTCACGGCCGCGGTGACCCTGGAGCAGCCCCAGTACCAGGCCTCGGAGCTGATGATCTCCGCTGCGCTACATGGGTTCCGCCTGGCGGAGGTCCCCACCACCATGCGTGACCGCGGCGCGCACGCCACCAACACCAAGAAGGGCGGAAACTTCGGCTACGGCGTGCGGTTCGCCCGCGCCGCGCTCCACACCTGGAAGCGCGATCGCAGGGCGGCGCGCAACCGGCTGCGGCCGGAGAAGATCCAGTGCTCGTAGATCACGAAGCGGACTAGGAACAGGACCGCGAACACGCCCAGGTAAGCGCCGGTCACCAGGAGCACCCGAATGCCGTAGTGGGACGGAATCGACTGCACCTGGCGCTGCGTCCAGGCGGTGGCCTCCGACGAGGCGAGCAGCGTCAGAGCGGAGACGAGAACGTACCCGCAGATCTCGCGTCCGAACGCCACGCGGCCCTTGATCTCCCACGCCCACCGGCGGCTCAGAATCCAATTGGGGAGGGCGCCAGCGACGAACGCAACGACGGAGCAGGCGGTCGTGCTCACGCCGAGCACGTAGAGCAACGCGAACACGAGCGCGCTCGTGGCGGCTGCAACTATTGATCCGATTGTGTAGCGCGTTACGCGTACGCCCAGTGCTGAGCGCCGCAAGCGCCGGTACCTCTCAGCGATCACGAGTAGACCATGCTAGCGAGTTAGGGCGTCAATTAGGCATAAGAACACGGACAGCGGCGCTCGGTTTCAGGGGGCTGGCCGCATATATCTTTCGCCTGCCGGGCACGCATACCTTCGTCGCCGGGCCGCGCGCTAGGTTCCCGGTGCGATGCGGTGCTGTTCAGCCGGCGACCAGCTGGAGCTGGACGATGATCTGATCGTCGCCGGCGACAACGCCCTTGCGCTGAGCCGCCTACCGGCCGGGGCCTTCGACCTCATCTACCTCGATCCCCCGTTCAACACCGGCCGCTCCCGGGAGCGCCGGACACTCGAGGTCAGCGCCGACGAGGAGGGCACGCGAGTCGGCTTCGGCGGCCGGCGCTACTCCGCGCGGCTCATCGAGACGCTCAGCTATGCGGACGGGTTCGCCGACTACCTGGCCTTCCTGGAGCCGCGGCTGGAGCGCGCGCGAGAGCTGCTGGCGCCTCACGGGACGCTCTACTTCCACATCGACTATCGCGAGGCCCACTACTGCAAGCTGCTGCTCGACCGGATCTTCGGCCGCGACGCGTTTCTCAACGAGATTATTTGGAGCTACGACTACGGCGCCAAGCCCCGCCGCAGGTGGCCCGCAAAGCACGACACGATCCTGGTCTACGTCCGCACCCCCGGCGCTCATCATTTCGACGCCGAGGCCGTGGAGCGCGAGCCCTACATGGCACCTGGATTGGTCGGTCCCGAGAAGGCGGCACGGGGCAAGCGACCGACGGACGTCTGGTTCCACACGATCGTGGCCACCAACGGGCGCGAGAAGACCGGCTATCCGACGCAGAAGCCAGAGGGCGTGTTGCGCAGACTGGTAGCCGCGTCGGCGCGGCCGGGCGGCTGGTGTCTGGACCCGTTCGCCGGCTCGGGCACGCTGGGCGCTGTCTGCACCGCGCTCGGGCGCCGGTTCGTGCTGGTCGACTCGAGTCCGGTGGCCCTGCGGATCATGCACGAACGCCTGGGTGCGCAACTTCGTGCAGAGGGGCCTGTTGGGTACAGTGGCTCGGGTCCAGCGGGGGAGCTAGGGCTGGCACTGCACACAAACGAGGAGACGCACGCATGAGGTTGATAGGCGCAGGACTGCCCCGCACCGGCACGCTCTCGCAGAAGGTGGCGCTGGAGATGCTCGGTTTGGGGCCCTGCTACCACATGGTCAACGTCCTCGGTGATCTCGACGAGGTTCCCAAGTGGCAGCGGGCGCTGGAGGGAGAGGCGGATTGGGCGGAGGTGCTCGGCGGCTTTCAGGCCACCGTCGACTGGCCCGGCGCCTTCTTCTACCGGGACCTGGTCGATGCCTATCCCCAGGCCAAAGTGCTTCTCAGCGTGCGTGACGGCGACGCCTGGGCTCAGAGCATGCAGGACACAATCTGGGGCGTTCTCTACGGTGACATTCTGATCAAGCACCTTTCTGAGGCTCAGGCCCTTGTCAATCCCAGGTGGGGCGCCTACATCGACCTGATGCGCGAGATGTGGCGCCGCAGCGGGCTGATCTACGGCCAGGAGGCGGATCTCGAGTGGATGGCCGCGGCGATGGGCCGGTACCACGCCGAGGTGCAGCGCAACATCCCCGCCGAGCGCCTGCTCGTGTGGTCTCCAGGTGACGGCTGGGAGCCGCTGTGCGAGTTCCTCGAGGTACCGGTTCCGGACATGCCGTTCCCGCACCTCAACGACACCAAGACGTTCAACGATCGGGTCGTCGATGGCTCCCTGCTCGCCCTGCAGGAGTGGCGGGCCAAAGAGCAGGCTGTTCCCGCCGCTCGCTGACGAGTTGCTTCCATAGGACAATGCCCGCGGCGGCGTCGATCGACAGGCTGACCCACCTGCAGCGGCTGGAGGCCGAGAGCATCTACATCATGCGCGACGCCGTGGCGCAGGCGGAGAAGCCCGTGATGCTCTATTCGATCGGCAAGGACAGCTCGGTCATGCTGCACTTGGCGTTGAAGGCGTTCTATCCCTCCAAGCCGCCGTTTCCGCTGCTGCACATCGACACCACGTGGAAGTTCCGCGAGATGTACGCGTTCCGCGACAGGGTGGCCCGGGAACAGGGGATTGAGTTGCTGGTGCACGTGAACCGAGCGGGACTGGAACGAGGGGTCAACCCGTTCACGTACGGCTCGGCTGCCTACACCGACGTGATGAAGACAGAGAGCCTCAAGCAGGCGCTCGAGGAGCATGGCTTCGATGCGGCTTTCGGCGGCGCGCGCCGCGACGAGGAGCGATCGCGGGCGAAGGAGCGCGTGTTCTCGTTTCGCTCGGCGCAGCATCGCTGGGACCCCAAAAGCCAGCGCCCCGAGCTGTGGCGGCTGTACAACGCCCGCAAGCGCCGCGGAGAGTCGGTCCGCGTCTTCCCGCTGTCCAACTGGACCGAGCTCGACGTCTGGCTCTATATCTACGCCGAGCAGATCCCGATCGTGCCGCTGTATTACGCCAAGCAGCGCCCGGTCGTGCAGCGCGACGGGACGCTGATCATGGTCGACGACGACCGTCTGCCGCTAGAGGATGGCGAGCGGCCGTCGCAGAAGACGGTGCGGTTCCGGACGCTGGGCTGCTATCCGCTCACCGGGGCCATCGAGAGCCGGGCCGACTCACTCGAGGGCATCATCCGGGAGATGATGCTCGCCCGGACCTCCGAGCGCCAGGGGAGGGTTATCGATCACGACGCGGCGGCCTCGATGGAGCGCAAGAAGCAGGAGGGTTACTTCTGATGGCGGTCAGGGCCCCCGCCGGCGAGGACGTCGCGGCCTACCTCCAGACCCAGGAGCAGAAGGGGCTGCTGCGCTTTTTGACCTGCGGGAGCGTCGACGACGGCAAGAGCACCCTGATCGGCCGGCTCCTGTACGAGTCCGAGCTGGTGTTCGAGGACCAGCTGGCGGCGCTGGAGGCCGACTCCAGGCGCGTCGGCACGCAGGGCGGCGAGCTCGACCTCGCGCTGCTGCTCGACGGCCTGGCGGCCGAGCGCGAGCAGGGCATCACGATCGACGTGGCCTACCGCTATTTCGCCTCCGAGCGACGCAAGTTCATCGTCGCCGACACCCCCGGTCACGAGCAGTACACGCGCAACATGGTCACCGGGGCCTCGACCGCCGACTGTGCCGTGCTGCTCGTCGACGCTCGCAAGGGAGTGCTGACCCAGACCCGCAGGCACACCTACATCGTCTCGCTGCTCGGAATCCGCCACGTGGCGCTGGTCGTCAACAAGCTCGACCTCACGAACTATTCGGAGCCCGGCTTCCGCGAGATCGCGGCCGAATATCGCTCATTTGCCTCCAGTCCGGAGATAGGCCTGGAGGACGCGACCTGCATCCCCGTGTCGGCGCTCCGCGGCGACAACGTGATCAAGCGCAGCGGCCGGACGCCGTGGTACGAGGGGCCGACGCTGCTCGAATACCTGGAGACCGTGGAGGTCGATGAGGATCGCGTCCAGACCGGGCCCTTCCGTCTGCCCGTGCAGTGGGTCAACAGGCCCAGTCTCGACTTCCGCGGCTTCAGCGGCACGATCGCCTCGGGCCGTGTGAGCCCGGGCCAGCGGGTGAGGGTCTCGCCCTCGGGCCTCGAAAGCAGAGTCTCGCGGATCGTCACCCACGACGGCGAGCTACAGGGCGCTGTCGCCGGGCAGTCCGTGACCCTGGTGCTCAGCGACGAGATCGACGTCAGCCGGGGCGACATCATCTCTGGGGTGCGGTCGCCGCCGCGGATCGGCGACCAGTTCGAGGCGGTGGTCGTGTGGATGGCGGAGGAGCCGATGCTTCGGGGGCGGAGCTATCTGCTGCGTGCGGGCACCGCCACGGCCACGGCGACGATCGCGCCGCTCAAGTACAAAGTTCATGTCGACTCGCTCGAGCACCTTGCCGCCGAACAGCTCGAGCTGAACGAGATCGGCGTCTGCGAGCTCGAGCTCGATCGGCCGATCGCTTTTGATCCCTACGTCGAGAACAGGGACATGGGCGGCTTTGTGCTCATCGATCGGCTGACGAACGCCACCGTGGGCGCCGGCATGCTGAAGTTCGAGCTGCGCCGGTCACACAACGTGCACTGGCAGGCCATCGACATCGACAAGCACGCGCACGCCACGCTGAAGGGTCAGCGGCCGTGCCTGCTGTGGCTGACAGGCCTGTCAGGCGCCGGCAAGTCGACGATCGCCAACCTGGTTGAGAAGAAGCTGCACAGCCTCGGTCACCACACGTACCTGCTCGACGGGGACAACGTCCGGCGCGGCCTCAACAAGGACCTGGGCTTCACCGACGTGGACCGCGTCGAGAACATCCGCCGCGTGGCGGAGGTGGCGGCGCTGATGGTGGACGCCGGGCTGATCGTGCTCGTCTCCTTCATTTCTCCGTTCCGCTCGGAGCGGACCATGGCCCGCTCGCTGGTCGAGCACGGTGAGTTCATCGAGGTATTCGTCGACACGCCCCTGTCGGTCGCCGAGCAGCGCGATTGCAAGCATCTCTATGAGAAGGCCCGCAGAGGCGAGATCAAGAACTTCACCGGGATCGACTCCCCGTACGAGCCGCCCGACGCTCCGGAGATCCACGTCGTGACCACCGAGGCGACGGCAGAGGAGGCCGCCGACGAGATCCTCGCCGAGCTCCGGCGCCGCGGGATCCTGGACGCAGCGTGAGTGTCGAGCTCGGGCAGGTGATCGACGCCGCTCGCGCGGCCGGTGACGCGATCCTCGACGTCTATCGACGCGGTCCCTCCGTGCGGACGAAGGCCGGCGGCGATCCGGTGACCGACGCCGATGAGCGCTCGCAGGAGCTCATCCTTGGGCGCCTGGCAGACATCGCTCCCGGCGTCCAGGTAGTCGCCGAGGAATCCGAGCAGCACGAACGCTCCGACGGGACGTTCTGGCTGGTCGATCCGCTCGACGGGACGAAGGAGTTTCTGTCGGGAAACGGGGAGTTCACCGTCAACATCGCCCTGGTTGAGGATCGCCGGCCGGTCCTGGGCGTCGTGTTGGCGCCGGCGCGGGAGCGGCTGTTCGCCGCGGCCCCCGGCGAGGGCGCGTTCGTCTGCGAAACCGCCGGGCGGCGCGCCATCGCCGCACGGAGCGTGCCGAACGAGGGGGCGGTCGTCGTTTCGAGCCGCTCGCACGGAGACGCCGCCGCGCTTAAGCGGTTCACGGCTGGGCGCCGCGTCGCCGCCTCGGTGGCGGCCGGCTCGTCGCTGAAATTCTGTCTCGTGGCGTCCGGCGAGGCTGACCTCTATCCCCGCTTCGGTCGCACGATGGAGTGGGACACCGCGGCCGGAGACGCCATTGTGCGTGCCGCTGGGGGGAGGGTGACCGACCTCGCCGGTGAGCCGCTGACCTACGGCAAGCCCGGCTTCGAGAATCCCCACTTCGTCGCCTGGGGCAAGGGGTAGGCGGAGTGCGGATGCCGCAACCCTGTGGGCCCTCGGGTGTTGCTGTCCCGAGGGAGTCGTTGGGACTCGAAAGGAGCTACTCGATGTTTAAAACCAAACGCGCTGTAGTGAGCCGTGTGGGCCTGATCACGGCGGTGGCCACGCTGGCCGCAGTGCCGGCGCTGGCCGCAACCAGCACTACGGTGCTTGGCTCGGGCAAGGTCCAGCGGGGAACCGTGGTGGTCAGCAAGACCGGCCTGACGCTCTACGCGTTCACGAAGGACACCTCTAAGCGGAGCGCCTGCACCGGCAGCTGCGCCTCGACCTGGGTCCCATGGATGGCCAACGGGACGGCGACGGTCAAGGCCGGCTCGGGCCTCAACCAGAAGCTGGTGGGCACGATCTCGCGGTCGGGCAGCAAGCAGATCACCTATGGCGGCCATCCGCTGTACCGCTTCACGGGCGACAAGAAGGCGGGCCAGCAGAACGGACAGGCCAAGAAGCAGTTCGGCGGCTCCTGGTACGTGGTCAGCACGGGCGGCTCCCTGCTGAAGCCCTCCTCGGGGCTCGTCGGCGGTTACTAGATAAACGGGGGCGGCCCCCGCAGGGCCGCCCCTTTTTTATTCCTGGTTCTGTACCAGCGGCACGAAGCGCACCCCCTCGAGGCGCTCGTGACGGAGCTGGCCGGAGATGCGCCGCGTCAGCGTCAGGTACTGGTTGGCGTCTCCGACGGGGGCGACAAGCCTCCCTCCCTCGGCCAGCTGCTCTTCGAGCGCGGCTGGGAGCTCCGGTCCCGTGGCCGCGGCTACGTTGATCGCGTCGAACGGGCTGTGCTTTGGTAGCCCAGCCCAGCCATTTCCGACAAAGAACGACACGTTCTCGAGCCCCAGCCCTGTAATCGTCGACTCCGCGATTGCGGCCAGCTCGCGGTGGCGCTCGATCGTGAACACCTCTCCCGCCAGCAGCGACAGCAGCGCCGCGTGATAGCCGGACCCGGTGCCCACGTCCAGCACCCGGTCGGCGGGGCGCAGCTCGAGCAACTCGAGCATCCTGGCCACCACCAGGGGCTGTGAGATCGTCTGCCCGCACGCGATCGGCAGGGCTACATTTGCGTACGCCCGACGGCGCTCGGCTGGGGGCACGAAGCGCTCGCGGGGAATCGATGCCACGGCGGCCAGTACGCGCTCGTCGGCGACCGCGGCCCGCAGCTCGAGTGCCAGCTCGGCCGCGGGGCTCAGCCCTCCGCCGTCAGGCACGATGACGCGACTCGAACCGCTCGAGGTCCGTGCCGAAGCGTCGCTCCACCTCCGCGCTGATCGCCACCTGGAACAGCGACCCGACGGCGGAGGAGGCGAGCGGTCGCAGCCGCTCGACGGCCTCGAGCACCTTGTTCAATCCCTCGTCGGGCTCTCCGGCCTCCTCGCACGGACGCCACACGTAGTCGACGAACAGCCGCAGGCACGTGCCGGCCACGGTGTCCAGTTCTTTTCGCAGCTGGCCGGCGACCGTGACCAGGTCTTCGGCCGGAACGCCGAGGTCGGCGAACACCTCGCCGCCGCGGAAGACCATCGGCGTGAGCTCCTCCACCTGCCCGTTTGCCAATCGGCGCAGAAACCCGAGCTCCTCGAGCTGTTCGCGCAGCTGGTGCGAGCTGCTGCGGAAGCGCTCCTCGAGCTGCCTGACCGACACGGTCCGCGGTTGCTCGATGCCGAAGGGCTCGTGCAGAGCGTCCGCCAGCCGGGCGAGCGTCTGCGTGGAATCCCCCGCGAGTCGCAGCATGCGCTCGATCAGCGCGAGGCTGAAGCCATCGTGCTGCAGGTGCTGGATCAACTCGATGCGCGCCAGGTGGCCCGGGCCGTAATACCCCGTTCGGCCGCGAAGCATCGGCGGCGCCAGCAGGCCGCGCGACTGGTGGGCCCGGATATTGCGGGCGCTCATGCCGGTCCGCTGTGCGAGCTGGTCGATCGTCAGCGGCGCTTGCTTCCCGCGACTGGCAGACGCAGTGCTGGCCTGCGGGCGCTCGGCGACGTCCCGGCGCGCCGGATCCTCTCTCATCGTCCGATCCTACAAGCATGGCGCAGCGCCACAGGGCCGCGATGTCACATCAGTCGATGGGAACTTTGTGGCCGGCGAGGTCGGCCAATCGCTCCCTGAGCTCGGTCGCCTCGGTCCCAGGAACCTCGAAGCTGGCGTCGCCCCGGGCGCCCCTGATCACGACGTACGTATGCGCGCCGCGGCGCAGCATCAGGCGCCCGCGGGCGTCGACGACCTCGACGGCTCGGAGCTCGTTCCATCGCAGCCGTCCGAGCGGCTCCTTGGTAGGTCGGATTATGTCCAGGCCGTGCTCTGAGAAGCACAGCTCGACCCCCTGCTCGCCCGAAGCCAGGTCGGCGATGCCGCCGAGATGCGTGCAGACGAGCTGGAGCGGCTGCCGGGCCGCCGCCGGATCTGAGGAGGCCGGGAACGGCCCTTCCTGGGGGTCCCGCGTGTCTGGCTTGGATGGCCGAAACTCCTCGCCGCCTTGGCGTTCGGCCGGCTCGGGAGGCGGCAGGCCCAAGTCCGCCACCGCCTCCTCATAGGCTGGAGCGCCGACGATTTCGTGCGCCCGGACCACGGCTGGGTGCTCCAGCGCTTCGCCCAATTCGAGTCCCAGCTCGTCCATGGCCACAGCTGCCAGCGCGCGCCGCCACTGGAGGGCATCGGCTTCGTCGGCCGCGCGCTGGACCATCTGCTCGAGTTGGGCATCGTCGAGTCCGATGTCGCCGCCGTGCGCTTCGGCCGCCTCGCGGAACGCCGGGCGCAGCCGCGCGATGAGCGCGTCGCGACCGCGCTCGGCTATCCGGCGTGCGTCGTCGTCGGGGTCGCTCACCAGTCCCCGCGCTCGAGCAGTTGCCGGATCCGCGCGAGGAAATGCGCCGCGTCCCCGCCGTACAGAATTCGGTGATCGCAGGCGAGCACCAACGTCATGGCGTGACCGGGGACGATAGACCCATCACGCACCATCGCCGCCTGTCTAAGTCCGCCGGCCGCGAGCGCGGCAGCTTGAGGGCTAGCGACGAGCGGCGTGGCGCGGCTGATCCCTTGCGCCCCCGCGGTGGAGAGGGTGAATGTGGCGCCTGAGCGCTCGGGCGGCGTGAGCTCGCGCGCCCGGCGCTCGAGCTCCTGCACTTCGTCCGTAAGCTCGCCCACGGACTTGCCGTCAGCGTCGAACACGGTAGCCGTGACGAGCTCATGGCCCTCGGCGATGACCAGCCCGATGTTGACCCGGGAGTAGAGCTCGTAGCGACCGTCCCGGTAGGCCGAATTGGCACGCGGGTGTTCCTTCAGTGCCAGCGCGGAGGCCTTGATGAGCATGGCCGTGGTCGAGAAGCCGGCCAGGCGCACACAGGCGTCCATATCGACTTCCGCCTCCAGCTCGATGTCGGGGACGGTTGCCCGCGTCTCCGCGGCCCGCCGGGCGATCGCCTGCTCGGCCTTCGTCGGCTGGACGATCTGAACCGCCCCCTTGACGCCGGTAGCTGCGGGCTGCGCCATCGCCTCACCCTAGCCCAGGCCCCACGCGCGACGGAACTCCTCAATGTCGAACGACACCAGCTCCTCGCGCAGCTGCCGCAGCAGCTTCGTCGCCTCCTTGGCCGGCAGCTCCCAGAAGAGCACGACCTCGCCGTCGGAGACCGACACCACCTCGATCCGGTCGAGGCGATGGCGGTCGGCCAGAAACGCCGGCTCGCGGGTATCCCGCGAGACGATCAGCTCGTAGGCCCGGTTGGCCCTCACGGCCACAGCTCCAGCGCCTCCTCCAGCAGCCCTTCCCCCGTCAACAGCGACTCTCCGAAGCGCAGCGCAGGCAGCGCTTCGACCCCGTCGCTCTGTGCCCGGGCGGTGGCTCGCTCCAGAGCCCCTCGTACGGAGCGGAGGCCGATCGACTTCAGCAGCGCTGTGGGGTGCATCTCGCAAGCCGCTGCGGCGATCAGCACCGTGTCCTGGTCTGAGAGGTCACGTCCGCCGGCGAACGTCTGGCGAAATGCGGCCAGGGAGAACGCCACGCCGCGGCCGACCTGCTTGGCGTAGGTCGCGGCCAGCATCGCCAGCTGCGTGTCCGGCGGCCAGCGCACCGGCCAGCGCACGGGCTGCAGTCCGTGGAGCGCAGCCTGCCGTTCAACCAGCTCGCGGTCCACGTCGCCGATGCCGACCGACAGACGGGATGCATGCACCGGCTCCCATTCCGGCATCGCGGGCAGCGTCCCTGACAGCCGCTCGGCCACCAGGTAGCACTCCGGGCTGCCCAGGTCGTAGTAGAAGACCCCGCCGGGCGCCACGTCGGCAGCTCAGCCGTGGATCAGCCAGCCGTCAGCGGCGCGAGCGGCCTCCATGACCGCTTCGGAGAGCGTCGGATGGCCGTGGATCAGGCGCGCGATCTCGGGGTAGCCGCCCTCCAGCGCGCGGGCGTTGACCAGCTCCTGAATCAGCTCCGTGGCCTTGGCACCGACGATGTGGCCTCCGATCAGCTCGCCGTAGCGCTTGTCGCCGACGACCTTGACCATCCCCGTCCGGTCCCCATAGACGGTGCCGGCTCCAACCGCGCCGTACTGGACCTTGCCCACGACCACGTCGTGGCCCTGTTCTCGAGCCTGGGCCTCGGTCAACCCAAAGCTCGCCACGTTCGGCGTGCAGAAAGTGGCCCGGGGGATGTCGATGTACTCGATCGGGTGGGTCTCCAGGCCGGCGGCGTCCTCGACCGCGATCACTCCCTCGTCTGACGCCTTGTGAGCAAGCGCGGGCCCATGGACCAGGTCGCCGATCGCGTAGACGCCCTCGACGCTCGTGCGCTGCGCGCCATCCACCTGGACGAGGCCGTTCTCGTCGAGCGCCACGCCGGCCTGCTCGAGCCCCAGGGCTTCGATGTCCGGGCCGCGTCCGGCGGCGATTACCAGCCAGTCGACCTCGCCCGACTGCTCACCGTGACTGAAGGTGACCGAGCGCTCTCCGCTGCTGACGTCCTTGACCAGGGTCGAGGTGTGGATCGTCATGCCCTGCCGCTTGAGGCCGCGCTCTGCGAGCCGCGAGATGTCGGCGTCCTCGGTGGGGAGCACGCGATCGAGGGCTTCTAACAGCGTCACCTCGACCCCCAGTCGGGCGTAGGCGGACGCGATCTCGGCGCCGGAGGCGCCGGCGCCGACGATCGCCATCGACTGCGGCAGCTCCTCCAGCGCCCAGGCCTCCTCGGTGCCGATGACCCGACCCCCGAACTGCGTCCCGGGAATTGGTTTCTTAACCGATCCCGTGGCCAGGACGATCGTCTTGGCTTCGATCGTGGTTCCGCCGACCCGCACGGTCCGCGCGCCGGCCAGTGATGCCTCGCCTTCGATTGGTTCGATGTTGTTCTTCTTGAACAATCCCGAGACGCCGCCGGTAAGCGTGGTGATCACCTTCTTGCGCCTCTCACCGACGGCCGCGAAGTCGACGCTGGGCTCGCCGACCTTGATTCCGAAGTCATCTGCGTCGCGCACCTCGCTCAGCACATCCGCCACCCGCAGCACGGCTTTGGCGGGGATGCACGCGTAGTTGAGGCAGCGGCCGCCGACCCTGTCCTTCTCCGCGACCGCGGTCTTCATCCCCAGCTGCGCGGCGCGGATCGCGGCAACGTAGCCGCCCGGACCGGAGCCGATGACGATGCAGTCGTAGGGGGAGTCGGGCACTCGTTCCAGCCTATATGACGGTGACGCGCCCTCCGGCGGCGCTACTGGCCCGGGGGCCTGGGCGTCGAGCGTCCGGGCTTCGCGCTAGCGGCCCGGGGGCCTGGGCATCTGGATCCTGCTCAGCACGCGCACCAGCTTGTAGAACAGAAAGCCGCCACCGACGATCAGGCAGACGGTGACCGCCACGCCGGCGGCGTTCGACGCTCGTACCAGGAGCACCGCACCCTCCAGGATCGTCAACAGCAACAGCACCATGAAACCGAGCACTGCCCAGTAACGCGCGCGCCATAGTCCGTAGGCGCACATCGACATCAGCACCAGGTACACGATCTCGCTGCCGGGCTTGGCGCCTCTGAGCTTGATGCTCCCCACGAGCAGCACGAGGTTGGCGATCACCAGCGACAGGGCCAGCAGCGCGCTCACCAGCAGCGGCCAGGGCCGCTCGCCTGGCGCGATCGGCTTGAGCGCGGCCCGCACCGCGGCATCACGCGCCTCCGAGCGTCCCTGCGTCCGCTCAGCCGCGATCGGCTGATCCGTGGCCGGAGCTGCCCGCCGCGCAGCGCCGGCGGTCCTCACAGGACGCGAGCGCCGACCGCGCTTGCGACTACGCTGCGCCAAGGCGCACCTCCCCCTCCACGGCCAGGCGGAGTTGCCGCGCCGCACGCTCGGGATCCCCCGCTTCGCTCAGCGCCCGTACGACCGCGATCCTGCGCGCGCCGGCGTCCCTCACCGACGGGGCGTTCTCCACGTCGATTCCGCCGATGGCGAAGAACGGAACGGTCGCTCGCGCGGCGGCGTACCGGACGAGGTCGAGGCCGACCGCTGGACGACCGGGCTTGGTCGGGGTCGAGTGGACCGGCCCGACCCCGATGTAGTCCACGTCGCGCGCTGCGACGACCTGCTGCGGCGTGTGCGTGGAGAGGCCAATCAGCCGCTCGGACCCCACGATCAGCCTGGCGTCGGGAACCGGCATATCGTCCTGACCGAGATGAACGCCGTCTGCGTCCGCTCTCGCCGCCAGCTCCGGACGGTCGTTGAGGATGAACAGCGCGCCGTGCGCCTGGCACGCCTGCTTGAAGCGCCGGGCGGCCGCCAGGATCTCCTCGTCCGAGCTCTCCTTGAGCCGTAGCTGGACGACATCCGCGCCGCCCCGCAACGCCGCCTGCAGGAACTCGTCCGGCCGGGCGTCACACACCAGGTACAGGTGAGCCGCTGAAAGCTGCTGTTGGCGGTGGTTCACGCCGCAAGTCTGGCACGGGTCCATCGCTAGCATCAGAACCGCCGCCGTGCCTGACCGAACAGAATCATTCGACGTTGTCGTGGTTGGAGGCGGCGTGATCGGACTGTCGGCTGCGTGGCGGCTGGCCGAGCGCGAGGCGCGCGTCGCGGTGCTCGACAGAGACCAGCCTGGGAGCGGAACTTCGCACGTCGCCGCTGGAATGCTCGCGCCCGTCGCCGAGGCCGACCCCAACGAAGAACCGCTTCTGCGGCTCGGTGTGGAAGCGGCGCGGATCTATCCGGACTTCGTCTCCCAGCTGCAAGAGCAGACCGGAGCCGACCCCGGCTATCTGCGCTGCGCGACGTTGATGGCCGCGCGCGACCGCGACGAGGCTGAATGGCTGCAGCGCGAAGGCGCCGTCAGGGAGCGCTTCGGTGTGTCGGTGACGACGCTGCGACCAAGCGAGGCGCGCCGCCTCGAGCCGGCGGTGGCACCCACGCTGCGAGGCGCCCTTGAGCTGCGCGACGACCACGCGATCGATCCGCGCAAGCTGACCTCGACGCTGGCTCAGGCCGTGCGCGGGCGGGGCGTCCCCGTCCGTGAGAACGCCCAGGTGGCGGCACTCGAGCTTCAGGGGGGAAGTGTCAGCGGCGTGCGCCTCATGGGCGGCGAGCGCATATCCGCCGGCGCCGTCGTGGTCGCGGCCGGCGTGTGGTCGACTGCGCTCGACGGGCTGCCGGCAGAGGCCCGCCTGCCGCTGAGGCCTGTCAAGGGTCAGATCCTGCGGCTACACGACCCGGCCGGTCCGGGCCTTCTGAAGCGCGTCTTGAGGATGCGAGGGGCTTACATCGTTCCCCGCGGCGATGGCCGCTACGTGCTGGGCGCCACGATGGAGGAGCGCGGCTTTGACACGAGCATCACCGGCGGCGCCATGTTCGAGCTGCTGCGCGAGGGAAGCGAGCTCTTGCCGGGGATCTCGGAGCTCGTAATCGACGAGTTCTCTGCGGGACTACGACCGGGCACGCCGGACAACGCTCCGATGATCGGGCCGGGCGCGGTCGATCGCCTCTTCTGGGCCACCGGCCACTACCGGCACGGCATCCTGCTGGCGCCGATCACCGCCGAGCTGGTGGCCGGCGCGATCGTCGGTGAACCGGTCCCCCTGCCGGTGTCGCCGCTGCGGTTCGCCGAGGGCGCGCAGGGCAACCGGGAGGGCGACTCAGCCGCTCGGGGCCCCACCTCGGGGGTCGCGCGATGATCGTCTCCGTCAACGGCCAGCGCCGCGAGCTGGCACCCGGAGCCACGATTGCCAGTCTCGTCGAAGATCTCTCAGCGCCGCAGCGTGGGGTCGCGGTGGCGATCGACGGTGAGGTGGTGCCGCGGCGTGAATGGGACGAGACGACGCTGCCCGATGGCGCCCGCGTAGAAGTCGTCGCGGCGATTCAGGGAGGATGAACGGGTGAGCGCAGGTCCCGACCAGCTGCTGATCGCCGGGCGCACGTTCCGCTCGCGCCTCATGCTCGGCACCGGCGGCTTCACCAATCACGAGGTGCTGACGCAGGCCCTGTCCGCATCGGGTGCCGAGATCTGCACCGTGGCGCTGCGGCGGCTCGATCCGGCCGCGCGCGGCTCGGTGCTCGACGTCCTGCAAGCCGCGTCCGTCGAGATCCTGCCGAATACCGCCGGCTGCTTCACCGCCCGCGACGCCGTGATCACCGCCCAGCTAGCGCGCGAGGCGTTCGAGACCAACTGGATAAAGCTCGAGGTGATCGGCGACGACCGAATGCTGATCCCGGACGGACCCGAGCTTCTGATGGCCGCCGAGGAGCTCGTCGCCGAGGGCTTTGTCGTCCTTCCTTACACCACCGATGATCCCGTCCTGGCCCGCCGGCTGGAGGACATCGGCTGCGCCGCGGTCATGCCGCTCGGCTCTCCGATCGGCAGCGGTATGGGCATCCGCAACGCCTACAACATCTCGATCATGATCGAACGTGCCGCTGTGCCGGTGGTGCTGGACGCCGGTGTCGGCACGGCTTCGGACGCCGCGCTGGCGATGGAGCTCGGCTGCGACGCCGTCCTCTGTGCGAGCGCGATCTCCCGCGCCGAGGATCCCGTGGCGATGGCGACGGCGATCAGGCTTTCGGTGGAGGCTGGGCGCCTGGCGCGCGGGGCAGGCCGGATTCCCCGCAGGCTGTACGCCGAGGCCTCGACGCCCGGAGAAGGCCTGCCGGTGTTCGCGGACGCTTCGGCCGAGGACGTGCCTCCGGCGCCGCTCTCGGGCGGCAGATGACGGTCGAGGAGCTGCGGGGCGGCGGAGGTCGGCAGATGACGGTCGAGGAGCCCGGGGCGGCGGAGGGCGGCGGATGACGGTCGAGGAGCTGATCGACGGCTGGGAGGCGGCCTGGTCGGGCAAGGACGCGGATGCGTTCGCTCCCCTCTGCGCCCGCGATCTCCACTACGAGGATCCGCTCACCGGCGAGCCGCTGGAGGGCGTGGATCAGCTGGCGCAGCACGCGGAGCGGCTCTGGACCGGCTTTCCCGACGTGCGGCTCGAGCGAACCGGCGAGCGGCTCTCGAACCGGCGCTTTGTCGCGGCGCCGTCCAAGATGCTCGGGACCCACAAGGCGCAGCTCGAGGGACTGCCGCCCACGAACCGCTTCGTCGTCGTCCACTGCGTCTTCTACTGCGAGCTTCAGCGCGGAAAGCTCCTGCGGGTTCGTGGTTTCTTCGACCTCTACGACGCCGCCGTGCAGCTCGGCGTGCTTCCGGGCCGCGGCTCGCTCGGTGAGAAGACGCTGTTGATGCTGCGCGGCTTCGGGCTGCGCGCGGCGCGGGGGTCATAGGGGGCGCAGCGGGGCGGGCGGGGGCGCCGGGCACCCGCGCGGGTACTGCGGCGCCGGGCGCGGCGCGGCCACCGGGGCCACTTGGTGTCACCTCCGCGCGAAGGGTGCCTTCTCGCTCACGGCGGCGTCAAAAGTGTGTGACAGGCAGTCCCCCATGGCGCCTGGGCGTGAGACGCTGGGGCGACGATGGGATCTCCGTCGCGCATACCGCCACAAATCTCCAATCGTCACGCCGTGCCCCCTGCGTTGCACCGGGGTCCGAATGGATAGTGCGTTGGTCGAGGGCGCCGTCAGGCAACTGGCGGAGAGGCAGTGGGGCAACGTCACGGGCGAACAGCTTCGGCAACTTGGACTCGATCGAAGCGCGATCTACCGACGTCGTTGGTTGGTACCAGTCCACCCTGGCGTGTACTCCGTCGGTCGCGCCCCGACGACGTGGTTCGAGCGAGCCTCGGCTGCCGTACTCGCTTGCGGCGAGGGTGCCCTGCTCAGCCACCGCTCGGCGCTGGCGCTCTGGGGTTGGGCACCCCGCTTCCCAGACCAGCTCGACGTCACCGTCGCGGTCGACAAGCGGCCACGGGTCATCAGGATCCACGTCTCACGCACCCTGCTTTTCCGTGACACCCGCACGCACCGCAATATCCGCGTCACCAGCCCAGCGCGAACAATGCTCGACTGCGCGCCGCTGCTGACGACGAAGCAACTCGCTCGGGCGATCAACGAGGCACTGGCTCCAAGAAGCTGCGACGCCGGGATCTAGCTGACGTCGTCGCGCGCTTCCCGAGGCACCGAGGCGCGAGACGACTTAAGCCCTTTATGGACACAGAAGGTGGCCCCACTCGCTCCGCGTGGGAGGACGAGTTCCCGGCCTTCTGTGCCGAACATGGCCTGCCGACACCCGTGATGAACACGTTCGTCGCCGGGCACGAGGTCGATGCGCTTTTCCCTAACGAGAAGGTGATCGTGGAGCTCGACAGCTGGGCATTCCACTCGGACCGTGGATCGTTCGAGGGCGACCGCGACCGCGATGCGGACACGCTCGCCGCGGGGCACGTGACGGTCAGGATCACGTGGGGACGGATGAGGCGCCAGCCGGCTAGGGAAGCGGACCGTCTGGGGGCAATCCTCGAGTCCCGCCGGCGCAGGGCCGCCTAGGGGTCGGAGCCGCCGCGCCATCCCCTGCGCGATCATGTCGGGGCGTGCGCGACGAACTCAGCATCGCCATCCCGATCTTCGACGGCATTACCGCTCTCGACGCGGTGGGCCCCTACGAGGTCCTCTCCCGGCTTCCCGACGCCCACATCATGTTCATCGCCAGCACAACAGGCCCGAAGCGGACTGAGAACCGGATGCTGGCGTTGGCAGCGGACGCAACTCTGACCGACCTCTCCGACCCGGACGTGGTCGTGGTTCCCGGCGGCATCGGTACGCGGGAACTGCTGCGCGACGAAGAGCTCCTTGACTGGATCAAGACGGCGCACGAGACCTCGCGGTGGACGACGTCGGTTTGCACGGGGTCGTTGCTGCTGGCGGCGGCGGGGATCCTTGACGGCCTTCAGGCCACGACGCACTGGACAGTGCTCGAGAAGCTCCGCGAGTTCGGTGCCACGCCGGTCAGCCAGCGCGTGGTCGAGCAGGGGAAGGTGATCACCGCGGCCGGCGTGTCAGCCGGCATCGATATGGCGCTCACGCTCGCGGGCCGGATCGCCGGCGATGACTACGCCCAGGCGATCCAGCTGGGCATCGAATATGACCCACAGCCGCCGTTCGACAGCGGCTCCGTGGCGAAGGCCCGGCCTGAGGTGGTGGAGACGGTCCGCCGGGAGCGGGCGCGCCTCGCATAGCCCGCCGTGCCGGGAGCGGGCGCGCCTCGCGTAGTCCGCCGTGCCGAGAGCGCTCGCGTAGTCCGCGTGCGGCGCCGCCGCTCGCGAACGCCTAATCCTCGTTCCGTTCCACCCTGCTCTCGATCGTCTGCTCCGGCTGGAGCGTGCGCTCCTTGGCATAGGCGTCGAGCACGCGGTGGTCTGCCTCCGTCTGGGGCGCGTCGACGATCGACCGCGGATGAAGCCGCTCTTTGAGCACCACATTCAGCTGCGCTCCGAGCAGCGTGATCACGGACTGAAGGTAGAACCACCACAAGATGGTGATCACCGTGGCGAAATGCCCGTACGTGGACTGCGCGCTCTTCAGATGGCGAGAGATGATGAAGGTGGAGAGCTGCTGGAGGATGAAGAACGCCACGCCCGACAGGATCGCTCCGGGAACAACATCCCGGACGGTGATGTCGCGGTCGGTGAGCATGCGGAAGGCCGCAATTAGCAGGCCGACATCGAGCGCGGCGGCGATGACATAGCCGCCGATCTTGCCGCCGACGCCCAGGTTCACGCCGCTCGAGTTGCTCATGACCAGTCCGGACACCAGGGTGCTGACGACCAGCCCAACCCCGACCGTGGCTAGCACCGCGACGCTCCGCAGGACCTGGTTCACGAAGCCCGGGCGCTCGTGCATCGGGACCTCCCACACGGAGTTGAAAGCCGTCTGCGCGGTACGCACGACGCCAAGTCCGCTCCAGAGCGCGGTGACCGCACCAAGCACGAGCGCCCACAAGGAACCGTTCAGCCCCTTGATCGACTGCGGGTCCAGCAGCGGGAACATCGTGGCCACGTGGTTGAGCACGTTGTTCTTGTCGCTCGCGGGCAGCACCCACCCGAGCACCGTCACAAGCACCAGGAACAGCGGGAAGACGGAGAAGAACGCCCAGAAGGCGATCATCGCGGCGAGGTTGGTGGTCTGGTCCTCGGAGAACTTCTTGAACGTCGCCACGGCGACGCCCGTGACTGCGGTCCGCTTCTGTACCCGGTCGACCTTCTGGGCGACGCCCATGTCACTTCTGATACCCGCTGTGGCCCGCCCGCAACCCGTCTGTGACGACAGAAGCGCGGGTAGCCGATCGTCGCTCGCCCAATTTCGCCCCCAGGGGCAGGGCACGTCGCGAGCTGGCGGACGCTCTACTGGCGGCGGCCGGCGGCGCCACACGGGGGCTCTTCCGCCGGCGCTGAGCCGCGACCTGTCAGCCCGGCGCCGCGTCCGGGGAACCCTCGAGCTCGACGAGCACCGGGGCGTGATCGGAGAGGGTGACCGTGCCCCGGCCTGGAACGCTCGCGTCACGCTCCAGCACCATCGCCTGGCCGCTGGCCACCAAGCCGTGAGCGAACACGTGATCAACGTCGTGGCCGCCGGCGTAGATGAGACCCTCGAGCGACAACGAGCGCACGTTGAAGTCGCCCCCCAGGATCAGCGGTGAGCCCGCCGCCCAAGCCAGCGTCGCCTCTCGCGCCCGCTCGGCGTCCCGCCGGGCCGCCGGGTCGTCGTGGACGGTGGCGTGAAGGTTCGCGACCCACAGGCCCCAGTCAATCCTCACGGCGTGCACCCACCGCCGCTCGGGCCGCAGGCAGAGCCGCAGCCTGCGGTGCTCGGCGATCCGCCATCCCCGGACGAGGATGGCGTTGGCGCCACCGCCATTGGACTTGATCAAATCGGGCCAGCGGACGGCGACCGTGCGGCGCACCGGCAGCAGCGCGTTCCGAGAGGTGAGGACACGGCGTGCGTCGGCGCCGTCGCCGAGCTGTGAGGCGAGCGCCGCCGGCCACCACGGCGGCACCTCCTGAAGCAGCGCGATGTCCCACGGCCAGCCCGCGAGCGCCGCCGAGAACTGCTTCAACAGGTCCCGCCCGGCGCCGGGCAGCGAGCGACCGTGCATCAGATTCCACGTCAGCACACGCAACCGCATCGGGTCTAAGGGCCCGTCGGGCAACAACTTGCGGTCTGACGCGCCCGATAAGCGTCGCGGATGCATCGTCCTCGGAGGCTCGCGCAGCGCTGCTGCGCCACGCCTCCTGCGTCCTCGCCCCGCGTGCTTCTCGGGCTCCTCATTCCCACAAGATGCTCCCCGACGAACCCTCAACGTACACTGCCGCCTTGCCTTCCCCCCGCCACTTCCTCACCGGCGCCGAGCTCTCACCACAGGAGCTGGCCGCGGTGCTCGACCGGGCGGCCGAGCTCAAGGACACGCCGCTCAGCTCGAATGCGCTGCACAAGCGGACGATCGCGCTGATCTTCCAGCGGCCCTCGACCCGCACGCGCGTGTCGTTCGAGGCCGGCATCGCAGAGCTGGGCGGGCACCCGATGGTGCTCCGCACCGAGGACCTGCAGCTGGCGCGCGGCGAGTCCGTTCGCGACACGGCCTACGTGCTCTCTCGCCACGTGAGCGCGATCTGTATCCGCACGGGACCGGACGAGCTGGTGGCGGAGCTCGCCGAGTATGCCGGCGTGCCGGTGATCAACATGCTGACCGCCGGTCACCATCCTTGCCAAGCGCTCGCGGATCTCTTGACGCTGAAAGAGGAGTTCGGAGCACTCGAGGGACTGAAGGTGGCCTACGTCGGCGACGGCAACAACGTCGCACGCTCGCTGGCCGTGGTCGGATCCGCGGCGGGCGTCGAGGTCCGGATCGCCTCTCCGCCCGAGTTCGCGCTCGCAGAACCCCCAGTCGGCGTCTGTCTGACCGACGATCCGCGCGCCGCGGCAGCTGACGCCGACGCCCTGTACACGGACGTTTGGGTGAGCTTGAACGACGATCCGCAGACCGCGACCGAGCGCCGCCGGGCGCTCGAGCCCTACCGACTCGACGACGCCCTGCTCGACCTGGCGTCGCCGCGGGCAGTGGCGCTTCATTGCCTCCCGGCCCACCCCGGCGAGGAGATCACCGCCGAGGTCCTCTACGGCGCTCGACAGCGCATCTGGGAGCAGGCCGAGAACCGCCGCCATGCCCAGAAAGCCCTGCTTGAGCACCTGCTGCTCGCCCACGCGTCGGGCGTGGAGTAGGCTCGGGCTCAGGCAGATCATCAGGAGGCAGCCCGATGCCAGCACCCCGCCCGTCACGTTCGGCCTCCCGCTCCGGGACTACCAGGAAGCCCGTCCAGGGATCGACCGGCAAACGCTCGACACGCTCTCGCGCCCGCGGGGGCCAGGGAGCCACCGGAGCCAAGGGCACCGCGGGAGCCAAGGGCGTCGCCGAGCCCAAGGGCGCCGCCGGGGCCAAGCGACCCGCCCGGGGCAAGGGAGCCGCCGCGCGCAAGGGCGCCGCCACGCGCAAGGGAGCCCCGGCGCGCAAGAGAGCCACCGCGTCGTCCGGCGACCGCGACGGCATGGCCACGCTGATAGAGCTGCTCGTCAACCGGATCATCAGGCCGCTGGGCCTGGTGATGCTGACCCGTGAGCGGATCCAGGAGACGCTCGACGACGCCGCCGAGCGAGGTCGGGTGACGCGCTCTGACGCCAACGCGCTAGCGGCCGAGCTGGTCCGGCGCGGCCGCGAGCAGACCGACGACATGGTGGCTGAGCTCGAGCAGCTGGTAGGCCGCGGGCGCTCGCAGCTGGGCTCGGCGACCAGACGCGCGCGGCGCTCGGACCCGGTTGACCAGCTTGTACGCGTCGCCGACCGCGCGCGGCGATCGGTGGGGGTCGGTTCCGCGTTTCCGATCTCGGGCTACGACGAGCTGACGGCGAGCCAGGTGACCGCCCGGCTCGACGCGCTGAGCCCGGCCGAACTGCGCAGGCTCCGGGACTACGAGTCCCGGCACGCCAACCGCAAGTCGGTGCTCGACGCAATCGAGAACACGCTGGGATAAGCGGGCGGCCGCCGGCCGGGCGCAGACCGGCTGCCATCCTAGGACTATGCAGACAACGGCAAGCAGGCCGCAACGCGGCGCCGAGCTCGAGCTGACGATCGACTCACTGGCCTACGGCGGTGCCGGCGTGGCCCGGCTTGACGGCTACGTGGTGTTCGTGGAGGGCAGCCTCCCGGGCGACCACGTCAAGGCCACCGTGCACAAGTCAAAACGCGCCTACGCGCAGGCTCGGGCGACCGACATACTCGTCCCCGGCCCCGATCGCATCGCACCAGCGGCTCACCATCCCGGCGCCCCGTGGCAGGTGCTCCGCTACGAGCGCCAGCTCGAGATCAAGCAGGCGCAGGTGGAGGACGCGCTGCGGCGCATCGGCCGCCTCGAAGGCTTCGAGCTCGAGCCGATCATCCCCGCCGAGCAGCGGTGGCGCTATCGCAACAAGCTCGAGTATTCGTTCGGCGCCGACGGCGGCGGGCGGCTGATCTGCGGCTTCCACGCTCCGGGGCGCTGGGATGAGATCGTCGAGGTAGAAGATTGTCTGCTTGCCTCAGAGCGCTCGAACGAAGCCCGCGAGGCAGTCGTCACCTGGTGCCGCAGCCAGGGCCTCGAGCCCTACGATCGCCGCGGCGGCCAGGGACAGCTCAGAAACCTCGTGGTGCGTGAGGGCAGGCGGACCGGCGAGCTCCAGCTGCGCCTGGTGACGGGGCCCGGCGAGATCGACCGTGATGCCATCGCCGGCGCAATTCCGTCCCACTCGAGCCTCCTGCTGACGCAGAGCGAGGAGCGTGCCGAGACCACGGCCGGCGGACGCACGGAGCTCCTCACCGGCTCCGAGAGGCTCGAGGAGGAGCTGGGTGGCATGCGCCTGGCGATCTCCCCCGACGCCTTCTTTCAGACCAACACGGAAATGTCAGAGCGCCTCTACGGCGTGGCTATCGAGTACGCCGCCCTCCGCGGCTACGAGCGGGTCTTCGATCTCTACTGCGGCATCGGCACGATCGGCCTAGCGATGGCTCCCAGGGCGGCCGAGGTGTGGGGACTCGAGCTGGTGGAGTCCGCGATCGCCGACGCGATCGCCAACGCGCGGACCAACGAGATCGACAACGCGCGCTTCTTCGCCGGTGACGTGCGTCTCGCGCTGCGCGAGCTCGTAGAGCAGGCGGGCTCCCCGGAGGTGCTGGTCGTCGATCCGCCGCGGGCCGGGCTCTCGCAGAAGATCGTGCGCCGCATCATCGAGGCCTCGCCGCGTCGCATCGTCTACGTCTCCTGTAACCCGACAACGCTCGCCCCCAACGCCGCCCAGCTGGCGGAGGCGGGGTACGCGCTGCGCCGTCTGCGGCCGGTGGACATGTTCCCCCAGACCCCGCACATCGAGTGCGTCGCGCTGCTCGAGCGCGTATAAGTCCGCATCACGATGCGCGCCGCCACGATTCGCGATGAGCAGATAGTCGTCGAGGAGCACGAGGATCCCAAGCCCGGATCGCATGAGATGCTGGTCCGCGTTCGCGCCGCCGGGCTGAACGGGGCGGACATGCACCAGCGCCTGGGGCGCTACCCGGCGCCCCCAGGCTCACCGCAGGACATCCCGGGACTCGAGCTGGCGGGCGAGGTTGTCGAGCTCGGGCCCGGGGCCACACGTTTCGAACCGGGCCAGCGGGTGATGTCCATCGTCGGCGGCGGCGGGCAGGCCGAGCTGGCCACCGTCCACGAGCGGGTCCTGATGCCCGCACCCGACGGACTTCCCTGGGAGCAGGCCGGTGGCCTGCCCGAGGTGTTCACCACCGCTCACGACGCACTTTTCACCCAGGCCGCGCTGGAGTCAGGCGAGCGCCTGCTGGTCCATGGCGGCGCCGGCGGCGTGGGTACGGCGGCGATTCAACTGGCGAGCGCGGCCGGCGTCCGGGTCACCGCGACGGTCCGAAACGAGGCGCTCCGCGGTCAGGTAGCCGAGCTGGGCGCGGAGGTGATCGAGCCCGAGGGCTTCGGCGAGCACGGTCCGTTCGACGTGATCCTGGAGCTCGTCGGCGCGCCGAACCTCCCCGATAACGTCGCTGCCCTCGACACCACGGGCCGGATCGTGGTGATCGGAATCGGCGCCGGCGCCAAGGGGGAGCTCAACCTCGGCGCGCTGATGGGAAAGCGGGCGCGCATCCAGGGGTCGACGCTCCGCTCCCGGCCGCTCGAGGAGAAGGCGTTGACGGCCAGAGCCATGGAGCGCTCGGTGCTGCCGCTGTTCGCGTCCGGCGCGCTTCGGGTCCCGGTCGCCGCCACTTACCCGCTCGACGACGCGGCGAAGGCCTACGACCGCTTTACCGAAGGGGGCAAGCTCGGCAAGATCGTGCTCGAGCTCTAGCTACTCCTCGCCGAACTCCGCCTCGTCCTCCGAGACGGGAACGACCTCATCGGCATGGATCGAGCACAGCGCCGGCCCGCCCGACTCCATCGCCGCCTCGATCTCCCGCGGCGTCAGCTTGGCGCCGCACTCCTCGCAGCGATCGCCCGGTTTCTCGACGGATTTCTCTTCGAGATCCATTGTCGAATCATATGCCTGGCGCGCATGCGCGCCAGGCCCCGGGCCGATCATGATCGGCCCGGCCGGGGCGAGCATGCTCGCCCCGGAACGTCATCATTAGTAGGGAGGAAGGTCAGCCCACCACCGGCCGAGCGCGCGGAACGCCGCCCAGAACTCGCGCTTGGCGCTTTCCTCGTCGAGCGCCTCGTCGATGTTCGGCGCGTAGAGCGCCTCGATCATGGGCGTGAAGCGCTGAATGACGCCTGGTACGGAGGCGAGTTCTCGCGCCAGCGGGACGTGAAGCTCGTTTACGACCGCCAGCGCCTCGTGCCCCATGACCACCATGATCTTGGGCTGGACGATCGCCAGCTCCTCCACGAGCCGGCCCACGCAGGCGTCATCGGCCGACAGCGGGTCGAGTACCGGGCACTTGACGCACAGCGTCCCGTAGACCGCCAGGGGGTCGATGCCCAGCCGCTTCAGCGACTTCATCAGCGCGTTGCCGGTGCGGCCGTAGAACGCCACGCCCTCCTCCACCTCAGCCGGGCGGGCCGAGTGCTTCAGCAGGAAGATGTCGGCCTGGGGATGACCTGATCCCAACACGGGCATCAGCTGGCCGCGGGGGCAGTGGGGGCAGGCCTGAAGCTCGCGGGTGAAGGCGTTGAGCTCCCTGATCGCCCGCTCCAGGTATTTCTCGCGGATCTCGTCGTCCGTGGCCGGCATCCCCCTCGGATTGGACGGCTGCGGGGCTTGTCCTTGCGCGTGCATCAGGACTTGCGCTTCGCGGTGTGGCTGCCGCCGCCGTTCCGAGCCGTCGCTCGGCGCACCCGCCGGTCGCGGACAGCGCGCCGGGCGGCGGGCGGAAGAGCCGTGGTTTGCAGGAACTTCAGCGCCTGCACGAACAGCAGGCTGGCCGGGTTGCGAACGATGTCGGCGTCGCGCAGGGACTCCAGGAACTCCTCCGGCCCGTCGAAGTCGCGCATCCTGATCCGGACCGAGCCCAGGCCCTGCGGCACGTGGGCGTCGGAGCCGGCTCCAGCCGGCATTCGGTACTTGGCGGCGAAGCGGACCGCCTCGTCGTTGAACTCGGCGATCGCCACCCGGGGGTTGAAGACCTCGATCGCGTCGACATCGTCCAGCACTGGAAGCAGGTGGACGTAGTCCGGGACCGAGTGCAGCCGGTCGAACGGATGCGGCACGTACACCAGCCCGCCCTGGCGCTTGATCTCGGCGATCGTCTCCTCGAGCGTCATGCCGCGCGGGATCTTCTCCTCGAGGAACAGCCCGATCACCTCGCCCTGGCCGGCGGTCTTCACCTCCTCCGCGACGATCACCTTGACGCCGTTGGCCTTGGCGCGGGCCTCGAGCGCTCCCGAGATTTCGTTGTGATCGGTGACCGCGATCGCGCCCAGGCCCCGCGTTCGTGCTTCGGCCAGCAGCACCTCGACAGGCGTCGCGCAGTCGTACGAATGGTCGGTGTGCATGTGCAGATCGACGTCGATCAACGGGCGGTTGCCCAGCCGGGCGCGCACGCCCGCGTCGCCGCGTCCGTCGTGCCGGCGGGCGACCAGCGTGCGGTAGATCTCCTCCAGCTCGCGCGCCACGCGCGGCCAGCCGAGCGACTCGCGCAGGGCGTGCGCCTTCCTTTGGAGGCCTTCGCGCTCCGCGGGGTCGAGGATCAGGCGCTCCAGATGGGCCGCCAGCGTCTGGGCGTCGCTGGGCTCGAACTGAAGACCGAGCGCGCCTTCCTCGAGCAGCTCCTCGTAGGCCGGCAGACGCGAGGCGACGGGGACGGCCCCCGCGGCCAGGGCGCGGACCAGCGTGCCGGGTGTGACGCGCAGTCCCTCGGAGGCCAGCACCACGAGGTCGGCGTCGGCAAGCGCCTGCGTCTCGGTGCAGTCTTCGGGCCCCAGGAACGACACGCGCTCGCGCAGCCGGCGTTCGAGCGTGGCCGGAGTGGCCAGCCCGCGGGGGGAGAACACCGTGGCGCGCCACTCGAGCTCCCGCGGCAGCAGCTTCAGCGCCCTCAGAAATGTCCGCAGCGCGGCGCGCTCCTCGGTGGCGATCATCGCCAGGCGCGGCGGCCCGTCGCTGGGAGCACGCTCCTGCCGCTCGCCGCCGGGAGTGATCAACTGGTACTCGCCCGGGAAGTAGCGCTGCATGAGCTCGCGGGTCGCCCCGTAGCTGGCGACGCGCGCGTCGATGCGCGAGAACAAGAGCCGCGTCAGGGGTCCCGCCAGCTGTGTCGAGACTACACGCTCGGTCGGTGAGTGAAAGCCACCCACGTTCAGCGCGCGGGAGTGGCGCAACGCCGAGCTGGCGGCGCTGGGAGCGAACGGCTCGTGGACGTGAACCACGTCGAGCGAGACAGCCTCCATGACCTGCTCGATCGTCCGCGCCACATCGACCGGTATCGACGCCGCTCGCCGCCGGGCGCCCGAAAACGGCAGCACCTCGCCCACCCCCAGCACCAAAGGCTGCTGCGCGGCGCGCTCCAGCAGCGAATCGGCGTCGGAGCGGATCGCGCGGCGACTGTCGCGGACCAGGGCGCTGGAGTTGGACGGCGCGATCACCAGCACCCGGTGCCCCGCATCGCTGAGCTCGGCGGCGACGTGGGCCACGTAGTCGTTTACCTCGTTCGACGCCTCCCAGGCGAACGGCGTCACCTGCGCGATCGCGAGACCGTCTGCGGGCACGGCGTCAGTCTATGGTCAGCGGGGGGATCCCGTCAGCGGCGGGATTTCGCCCGAGCAGGCTTGGCGGCGCGGTCCCGGGCGTACTTCTTGATGAACGCCTCAGTCTGCTCGCGGGCCTCGGCGTCGGGCCGCTGGTGCATCGGCGACTTCATCAGGTACGAGCTCGGGCCGTCGAGCTGGCCGGCGATGCCGTTGTTGAGCGCCAGCTTGGTGAGGCGCACGGCGTCGATCACGATTCCCGCCGAGTTGGGTGAATCCCAGACCTCGAGTTTCAGCTCGGCGTTGAGCGGCACGTCGCCGAAGGACTGTCCCTCCATACGGATGTGCGCCCACTTGCGGTCGGTGAGCCAGGGCACGTAGTCCGACGGGCCGATGTAGACGTCGTCGGCCGGCAGCTCGTGACCCATGATCGATGTCACGGCGTTGGTCTTGGAGATCTTCTTGGACTCCAGCCGCTCGCGCTCGAGCATGTTGTAAAAGTCCATGTTGCCGCCGAC
The DNA here is from genome assembly GCA_963822735.1 of uncultured Actinomycetes bacterium. GTDB lineage: Bacteria > Actinomycetota > Thermoleophilia > Solirubrobacterales > Solirubrobacteraceae > Palsa-465. Next base: position 478,119 of record CAWGIU010000016.1, on the reverse strand, counting down.
GTTGAGCTGCGAGGTGCGCAGCAGCTTCACGCCGCGCTCGTGGAACAGGCGGGCGAGGGTGCGGTGGACGATCGTGGCGCCGACCTGCGACTTGATGTCGTCACCGATGATCGGCACGCCTGCCTTCTTGAAGCGCTTGTTCCAGTAGTCCTCGCGGGCGATGAACACCGGGATGCAGTTGACGAACGCGCAGCCCGCCTCCAGCACCTGCTCGACGTACCACTTGGTGGCCTGCTCTGAGCCCACCGGCAGATACGAGACGACCACGTCGGTGTGCGTCTCCTTGAGGATCTCGACGATGTCGGCGGTCGGCCCGGGTGCCTTCTTGATCTTCTCCTTGAGGTACTTGCCGAGACCGTCGTGGGTCATCCCGCGGTGGACCTCGACACCCAGGTTGGAAATGTCGCCGTCTAGCTTGAGCGTGTTGTTCTGGCCGGAGAAGATGGCCTTCGAGAGGTCTTTGCCCACCTTGTCTGCGTCGATGTCGAAGGCGGCAGAGAACTCGATGTCAGAGACGTGGTAGCCGCCGAGGTCGACATGCATCAGGCCCGGCACCTGCTCTTCTGGGTCGGCGTCGCGGTAGTAGTGGATGCCCTGCACGAAGGAGCTCGCGCAGTTGCCGACGCCGATGATCGCCACGCGGACCTTGTCGCCCTGGTAGCGCCCGGCGCCGTTGGTGGAAGCGTCAGTCATTGACATGAATATCCCCCGGTGGGGCGTTGGTTACATCGCGCGCAGTTGGCTACGAACGTGCCAGATGCGCTGGAGCATCGTCACCAGCGAGAGTCCGGCCAGGACATAGACCGCCGGAGCCAGCAGCTCGAAGTGCCCGATCGAAGCGCCCTTGGCGAACACCAACCCCGCGGAGAGGATCACGACGCGCACGGGGCGCGTGGCCAGGCCGACCTTGCAGGCCACCCCGAGCGCCTCCGCACGGGCGCGCGTGTAGGAGACCATCAGCGACCCCAACACGGCAGCAACGACGGCCGCCACCGCCGCCTGGTTGTGGCGGGCTGCGAAGTAAGCGGCCACGGCGGTCAGCACGATGCCCTCCTCGAGGCGGTCAAGGGTGGAGTCGAGGAACGCGCCGAATGGGGTTCCCTTGCCGGACATGCGCGAGTAGCGGCCGTCGAGCGTATCCATCACCGAGCCCACGATGAAGGCCACTCCGGCCAGGAAGAACATGCGCTCCACCACCAGCGCCGCGGCGGCTAAGTTCAGGGCGAATCCGGTCAACGAGATGGCGTTGGGGGTGAGGCGCGACTCGATCAGCCGCTCGCGCATCAGCTCCTGGGTCGTCGGACCCTCGCGGCGCTGGCGCACCCGGCGCTCGGGGCGCCGGCGGGTCCGCGGAAGCTCGGTCTGGCCGGCCATCAGGCTGGTACTGCCCCGGCGGCCGCTCTATGGAACGCCCACACGTCGGGACGAGCGCGCGCCAGGAGCTGCTTGGCCAGCAGCGCGGAGGCGCCCGCGGTCAGGGCGCCGAGGAATACGTCGGTGAAGTAGTGGTTGCCGGTGGCCACGACGACGAAGGTGATCAGCACTGGATAGAGGCTCCAGGCGATCTTCGCCGAGCGGTGCTTGACGAGCTTCGTCATCGGCCAGGCGGTCATTAGCGCGAAGCAGACGTGCATCGAGGGGACGGCGGCATAGAGGTTCACGAGCACGCCGGCGGCTGTGTGATTGTCGAAGTGCATCGAGCCTTGGAAGCCCATGAACTGCGAGATCGAGTCGGTGAAGCCCCACTCCGGCATCAGCCGCGGTGGCGCGGTTGGATACAGCCAGTAACCGATCAGCGCGATGCCCATGGCGATCATGAACATGTTGCGTACGAAATAGAACGAGTCGTTGCGGCGCAGATAGATGAACACCAGCACGGCCAGCGTGACGACAAAGTGGCCGTTCAAGTAGATCCAATCGGCGGCGTCCATCAGCCAGTGGATGTTCTGCGTCCAGGTTTGGATGCTCGGCTCGACGAACACGTGCAGCACGCGCTCGAAGTTGATGATCTTGTCGGCGTCGCCGAACGGCTTGTATCCGTTCGTGTCAATCAGCCCGCGGAAGATTTCGTAGAGCACGTAGAAGCCGATGAACACCAGCACCTGCCGCCCCAGGTCCTTCCAGCCGCGCGGCAGTCCCCGGGCCCCGATCAACCTAAACACGCGTGCCATGGCAACGGAGGATCCTAGCGGTCCGGACGTAGATCGTTTGCGTAGCCAACTAGTTGCCAGCGCTCCGGATCCAGGTGAGACGAGCTCTAGTTGCAGCGCGGCGAGCGGGCACGAATGCGACCCAGGGCGAACGACGCCTCGAGCTTCAGGGACCCCGGCCGGCGCACGGTCACCGAGGTGAAGTCGCCGTCCGGGCCCACGCAGCCGGCGCCCTGCACGAGCTTCCAGTAAGGGGTGAAGCGCACACGGAGGAGCGCCCGTCCCGGTCGCCTCGCGTACAGCGACAGCCAATCCGCTCCCAGGGCTCGCACGGTTGCTGCGCCCTGGGCGAGCGGCGTCGCCCCGGCCACTGCATAGACCCGCCAGTGGGCGCTTCGGAACACGAGCCGCAGGTAGGGCAGACCCCGGGATATCAGGCTGCTCTCCTGGCGCGCGGAATAGTCGAGCGGGGCATCGGAAGCGGCGACGAAGCGCACGGCGTTTCGGTGAAGCCAGGCCTCGTAGCCGCCGGCGGTCAGCGTGCCGTTGTAGAACAGCGCGTTGTCAGCGATGTCCAGCTGGCGCTCCCAGCCGCGCGCCAGCGGGAAGCGCGAAGCGACGGCGTAGGCCTCCCAGTGAAAACGCGTGAACGGGATCTCGACTCGGAACGTGGCCCCGGCCGCTCCTGGCTGGCGGGCGAGAAAGCGCAGCAGCGGACGGTAATAGGCGTCAGTGACCGAGGGCTGGCCAGAGACGCTCGCCAGTTCGCGGACCGGCGCCTGCCAGCCGACGTACAGCAGCGCCGGCGCCAGCGCCGCCAGCAGCAGCGCCCGGCGTCGCCAGTTGTCGCGGTCCGCCGCCCTGCGCCACAAGACGAGCGCCGCCAGCGGCGCCGCGAGCATCGTCCCCAGCCGCGTGGCGTTGCTGCCGACCGGCGTGGCGATGAGATACGAGGCGATCGTCCCCAATGCGTAGACGACGGCGCCGGCGCGCAGAACGCGCGCCTCGCGCGGCAGGATCACCACGAAGCCCGCCGCCAGAAGCGGGATCGGCCACAAGGCGGAGAAGGCGAACGGCTCGCTGCCGCCCTCCGGAAAGAGCACAGCCAGCACCGCCACCGGCGCCAGCGAGGCCACCGCCACGGCGAGTCCGTCCAGCGCTCGTCGCCGCCCCTGCGCTTGCGCGAAGGTGCCGAGTGCGTAGGCGGCACCGGTCACCGCCGCGAACAGGGCCGCGACCGGGCTGCACACGGCCGCAAGCAGCGCCAGCAGGCAGGCCAGCGCCGGCCGCCGGCGGTCGAGCGTTAACACCGCCGCCGCCGCCGGAAGTGTTCCGAACGCAAACGCCAGCCGGCCGGTGTACAGATCGGTGGCGGTGGCGGCCGCGAACAGCACGGCACCGAGCCAGGCGTCCTCGCCGAAATGCCGCCTAGCCAATGCCTCGAACAGCGCCGCGGAACCAGTCGCCGCGATCGCCGCCGCCAGCTGCGGCGTCAGCAGCGCGGCGGCCGCGGGGTAGAGCAGGCTGTAGCCGACCGTGTGGTGGCCGGCGTACCAGTAGTTGTTCCAAATCCCAAACGGATCGGAGGAGAACAGCCGCGCGCGAAACATGTGGGTGGCCAGGTCGCCACTTGCGGGCGAGACGAGCACGTAGATGAGGGCCAGCGCACCCGCGGTCAGCGCGGGAGCGGCGCGCCGGATGGCCTGGCCACCCGGTCGCCGGCCTCCGTCCGCGTGAACTTCGGTGCCCGGTTGGTGGGCGACGGCGGTCATCGCCGGATGAACTCCGCGATCCGCTCGGCGACCTCCGTCCGCTCGAGCCACGGCCAGTGCCCGGCGTCGGGCACCCGGTGCACCGTAGCGTCAGGGAGGCGCTCGTCGAAGGCCTCGGCGAACCCGGCGGGCAGCCATGGGTCCTGCTCGCCCCACACGACAAGTGTCTGCATCTGAAGCGCGCCAAGCCCCGCGCCGGCTTCGGTCAGGTCGTGCTCGCTCGTCGCGCGGTGAAGCCGGAGGATCGCCCGCTGCGTGCCCTGATCGAACTGCTCCCACACCGAACGCACGCGGCGCGGAGGGAAAGCGTCGGCGTTGGCGCAGCTCCGGCGGAGCGTTCGCGCCAGCAGCCAGCGCGGCGTGGAGCCCATCACGAGCTCACCGATGCCACGCGTGCGAAACAGGGTGGCCGGCCGGCGCCAGCCAAAGCCCCCGGTGAGCGGCAGGGGATCGCATAGCACGATGCGGCGCACGCGGCCGGGGTGGCGCTGGGCGAATACCAGCCCGGCGGCTGCACCCCACTGATGTCCGACGATCGTCACCTGGTCGATGTCGAGTCGAGCGACGAACAGCTCCAGGAAGCTGGCGAGCCCGGACAACGTGTAGTCGAGGTGACCCGCCTTGCTCGTGCGGCCAAAGCCGATCAGGTCCGGCGCGACGCCGCCCGCTCGCTCCAACAGCGGGGGCCAGACGTCGGAGCTGGTGGGGATGCCGTGGAGGTAGAGCGGCGTCACGGCATCTGACGTCGCGGGAGCGCTTCGGTAGAAGACGGGCGCTCCGGCTAGTTCGATCGTGTGCTCGTCGACGGCACGAGGATAACGTCTGGCCCATGACCTGGCGGACGGTTTCTACGCCATGACCCGGCAGCCCTCGTCTCGCCCTGCACGGTGAGCTGGAGCCGCCCCTCGCGCCGGCGCGTTCGCGCGATCCGGGATCGCCTGCGGCTGGTCTACGGCGTCCCGCTGGCCGAACCCCATGACCACCCGATCGCCGAGCTGATCCTGACGGTCCTCTCACAGTCCACCAACGACCGCAACCGTGACGTGGCCTACCTCGCCCTCCGCGAGCGTTTCGAGAGTTGGGATGCGGTCAGGGACGCGCCGGTCGACGAGCTGGAGGAGGCGATCCGGCCCGGCGGCATCTCGAGGATCAAGTCCGCGCGGATCAAATCGATCCTGTCTCGCATCAGTGAGACGGCACCCGGAGGCGAGCTCACGCTCGACTGGCTCGCGGACGAGACCGTCGCGGACGCGCAGCGCTATCTGACCAGCCTGCCGGGCGTGGGGCGCAAGACCGCCGCCTGCGTGCTGCTGTTCGCCCTCGGCATGCGCGACGTGCCGGTCGACACCCACGTCGCTCGCGTCGGGACGCGGCTGGCCCTGTTTCGCCAGGGCGCGCCGTTCGAGGAGCTTCACGACACGATGCTCGCGATCACCCCGCCGGGCGAGGAACTGGAGCTTCACCTGAACCTGCTCCGCCACGGTCGCCGCACGTGCTACGCGCGGCGTCCGGACTGCCGCGGTTGTGCGCTGCAGCGCATGTGTCCGAGCGCCCAGCTCTGAGTCGGGTCACCCACGCTCCCGCGGCTGCCGATCGGCGCGTCCAGATGCGCCGACCCCATCGGCGGATCGTCGAGATGGCGTGAGTTTCTCTGTCGGCCGGGGTCCTGACTCGCAGACCTGGCCTTCGGCAGACCGCTAACCGGTGCCGCACGGACCGCTAAGTGGTGCCGCATACGGTGCCCGGTTTCGGCGCGCGGCGGGGCGCGTGAACTGCATTTCGAACCAAGAGCAGGGAGATGACGCTGTGCAATTTCTGCAGTCCATGTCGATACGGGCGGCGAGCGGCAAAGCTCGCGGGGTGGACCGGAGAATCCCGTTCTGGGTCCTGATCGCGGTGCTGCTGACGGTTTCGCTGGTCCTCGCGGGGCCGGCGAATGCGCGGCGCTCTCGCCGCGCCGCCCACGGCCACGCAGCCCACAGCCATGCGCGTAAACACGGCGGTGTCCGAGCCCTGGCGGCGATGGGCGCCGAGCCGAACCCGTCGATCTTCGGACTCTCCGTCTCGGTCTACGACTCAAGCCACTCGAATTTCGCCGCCGACTTCGGCGCCGCTCATCAGCTCGGCGCCCGCTTCACCCAGTTCACGGCCGGCCCGCAGACGGCCGGAGGCCATTACGAGGGGCTCGACTGGGAGGTCAAGCAGGCAAGGCGAGACGGGATGGGCGTACTTTTGAGTATGGGCGGGATTCCAGGCGCCTGCTCGCTGCATCCGAGGCCGGCCGACATCCATGCCTGCCCGCCTACGACCAGTGGTGATCTCGACGCGTACGGCAACTATGTGCGCCGTTTCCTGATCCATTTCCGCAACGTCGTCCAGTACTACGAGAGCTGGACTGAGCCCAACAACAGCTCTTCGTGGGCACGGGGCCCAGACGCCGGCGGCTACGCCGCACTGCTGAAGGTGGAGTACTCGGCGATGGAGTCGGTGAACCGCCAGTACCACGCGCACCTGCAGCTGTTGTTCGCTTCACCCTCCGGCTTCTCGGTCGAGCCCGGCACCCCGGGGTGGATGGCGGTGCTGCCCTACACGCAGCGGGTGCTGAAGGCGCTCCACGGTGTCCGGCCGTTTGACGGTGTGGCGCTTCACGCCTATCGCTTCCCGCCCGGTGGCTACGGCCCGTCCACGCCGGCTTATGACTACGTGGGCGGCGTTCCCGTGAAGCGGGGCGCGCAGGGGCCATTCCCCGGTGCGGGCTGCAATTCCACCCCTTGGTGCGAGATGACCTGGGCGCAGGAGCTCGCGGCCTACGAGCAGGAGTTCGCCACCCACGGCTACGGAGATCCGGCGCTGTGGGTCACGGAGTTCGGCTGGCCCGGGAACCTCCAGGCCGCCGGGGACTATTACCCCAGCGAGAGCGAGCAGGAGTCCTACCTGGTTGAGGCCTATCAGGACCTCTTGCAGCTGCCGTTCGTAAAGGCCGCGCTGTGGTTCAACGTCCGCGACTACCAGCCGGGCTTCCTCAGCGGCGATCCGGAGTACTTCTACCACTACGGTCTGCTCCAGTACGGCTTCGCCGAGAAGCCCGCGGCGACCGCCTTCCAGGGGCTGGCCAAGGCAAACCCGCTTCGCTGAGACCGCAGTGATCGCTTCTGGCCAGGGGCGCTCGGGCGTCCTCCGCTAGCTTGCGCCCGGGCACCTACGCGGGCCTGCGGCTGGGCGCGTTTGCCGGCCTAGGCCACCTTGAGATCCTGGACCAAATCTGCTAGTCTGCCACTTAGATTTTCATGAACGTACACGCAGAGGAGTAGAACTCAATATGGGAAAAACGATCGGTATCGACCTCGGAACGACCAACAGCTGTATGGCCGTACTCGAGGGCGGCGAGCCGACGGTGATCGAGAACGCTGAGGGCGGTCGGACTACCCCTTCGGTCGTCGCGTTCGCGCAGTCCGGCGAGCGACTCGTGGGCACCGTCGCCAAGCGCCAGGCCGTCACCAACCCGCAGAACACGGTCTTCTCGATCAAGCGCTTCATGGGCCGCAAGGAGGCCGAGGTCAAGACCGAGGAGTCCATCGTCCCCTACAAGGTCGTCTCCGGCCCGAACGGGGACGCCCGCGTCGAGGCGGGCGGCAATCAGTACTCGCCGCCCGAGATCTCGGCGATGATCCTGGGCAAGCTGAAGTCAGACGCCGAGGCTTATCTGGGCGAGACGGTCGATAGCGCGGTGATTACCGTGCCGGCCTACTTCAACGACGATCAGCGTCAGGCCACCAAGGACGCCGGAAGGATCGCCGGCCTTGACGTCAAGCGCATCATCAACGAGCCAACCGCGGCGTCGCTGGCCTACGGCCTCGACAAGGAGTCCGACCAGACGATTCTGGTCTTCGACCTCGGCGGCGGCACATTCGACGTCTCAGTGCTGGAGATCGGCGAGGGCGTCTTCGAGGTGAAGGCCACGGCAGGCGACAACCATCTCGGTGGCGACAACTTCGACAAGGCAGTGGTCGATTGGCTGGTGGCCGAGTTCAAGCGCTCCCAGGGCATCGACCTGGCTGCCGACCCGATGGCGCTTCAGCGCCTCTATGAGGCGGCGGAGAAGGCCAAGATCGAGCTCTCCACCACCCAGGAGACACAGATCAACCTGCCGTTCATCACCGCCGACGCCAGCGGGCCCAAGCATCTTGATACGCGGCTCACGCGGGCCAAGTTGAACGAGCTCACGAGCGATCTGCTCGACCGCACCATCGCACCCGTGCGCCAAGCGCTAGATGATGCCAAGGACAAGGGCGCCGACAAGGTCGACCACGTGGTCCTCGTCGGCGGCATGACCCGCATGCCCGCCGTACAGGAGAAGGTCAAGGAGCTCACGGGCAAGGAGCCGCACCGGGGAGTCAACCCCGACGAGGTGGTCGCGGTCGGCGCCGCAATTCAGGCTGGCGTGCTGGCCGGCGACGTCAAGGACGTGCTGCTGCTCGACGTCACCCCGCTCACGCTCGGAATCGAGACCAAGGGCGGCGTGATGACCAAGCTGATCGAACGCAACACGACGATCCCCACCCGTAAGTCGGAGATCTTCTCCACGGCCGAGGACAACCAGCCGTCGGTGGAGATTCATGTGCTCCAGGGTGAGCGCGAGATGGCCGCCTACAACAAGTCGCTGGGCAAGTTCCAGCTGACCGGCATCCCGCCGGCGCCACGGGGCATACCGCAGATCGAGGTCGCGTTCGACATCGACGCCAACGGGATCCTCAACGTGTCGGCAAAGGATCTCGGCACCGGCAAGGAGCAGAAGATCGAAATCAAGGCGGGCTCCGGTCTGTCCGACGAAGAGATCAAGCGCATGGTGTCCGACGCCGAGTCGCACGCCGAGGATGACCGCCGCCAGCGCGAGCTCGCGGAGGCCCGGAACAACGCCGAGAACGCCGCCTACCAGGCCGAGCGCCAGCTGACCGAGCTCGGCGACTCGGTCGACGCCTCCTCGAAGGAGGAGATCGAGGCGGCGATCAAGGAAGTCCGCGAGGTCCTGACCTCGGACGACGCGGAACAGATAAACAGCAAGACCGAGGCGCTCCAGGCGGCCTTCCACAAGGTCTCCGAGGCCATGTATCAGCGGGCCCAGGAGCAGGCTCAGGCTGCCTCCGGTGACGGTGCCGGCGCCACTACCGATGGCGCCGGGGCCGAAGAGGAGGACGTGGTCGACGCAGAAGTTGTGGACGAGGGCAAGTAAGCGATGTCCTTCGAGCCCCACCGAAACACTCCGGTGGGCCCCGAGGCGGACACCGATTCCGAGGTCACTCGAACGACCTCGGAATCGGGCCCGGCCTCGGAGCCCGAGTCCGAGGAGCGCGAACCGGTGACTCCATCGGAGCTGTCTGCCGAGCCCGAGGCCGACCACGAGGCCAAGTTGGAGCACGACCTCGAGGAGCTAGCAGCCAAAGCGCAAAAGGCGGACGAGTACCTAGAGCTCGCGCAGCGGACCAAAGCCGACTTCGAGAACTACCGCAAGCGCGCTGCGCGGGAGGCCGGGGCCGCCCAGGAGCGGGGCGTGGTCAAGTTGGCGCTGGAGCTGCTGCCCGCCGTGGACAACCTCGACCGGGCGCTCGCCGCCACCGACGGCGCCGAGGACTCAGACACGCTCTCGTCGGGCATCAAGGTCGTGCATTCAGAGGTCATCGCGGCGCTCGCTCGGATGGGGATCGAGCCGTATTCGCCGGTGGGCGAACGTTTTGACCCCCAGCACCACGAGGCGGTCGCCCAGCAGCCGGTCGACGGCGCCGAGCCGGGGACGATCGTGGAGGTCTACCAGCGCGGATACCGCCTGCGCGATTCAGTGCTGCGGCCGGCGCGCGTGGTCGTGGCGGCATAAGGGGAGCAGGCGATGGCTGCCACCAGGCCCGATTACTACAAGGTCCTCGGGATCGGCAAGAACGCGTCCGAGGAAGAGATCAAAAAGGCGTATCGCAAGCTCGCGCGCAAGTACCACCCCGACCGCAACCCGGGCGACAAGCGCGCCGAGGAGCGCTTCAAGGAGATTTCGCAGGCGCATGATGTGCTCTCCGATCCCGAGAAGCGCAAGGAGTACGACCGCGGCTCCGGTCCGTTTGGCTTCAACGTGCCCGGCGGATTCGACCCCGGCTCGTTCAGCGGTGGCTTCGGCGACATCCTCTCGAACCTGTTCGGCAGCGGCGGAGCCGGGGCCGGGGGGCCTCGCGCGGGAGGCGTCCGCGGCGCGCGGACACAGCCGCGGGGCCGAGACCTCGAGACCGAGGTCTCCCTTGACTTCGATCAGGCAGTAGGGGGAGCGCAGGTACCGCTCGCGGTGCCCACCTCGCAGCCCTGCCCCACGTGCCATGGGACCGGCGCGAAGCCCGGCACCAGTCCGAAGGTATGCCCGGTGTGCAACGGCCGCGGAGTCGAGGCCCAGAGCCAGGGGATCTTCTCCATCTCCCAGCCGTGCTCCAACTGCGGGGGCTCCGGGACGGTGATCGAGGATCCCTGTCCCACGTGCGCCGGCTCCGGCGCCACGCGCAGCGTGCGCCGGATGCGGGTCAACATCCCGGCCGGTGTGCGCGACGGGAGTCGCATCAGGCTCGCGGGCAAGGGCGAGCCCGGGCCTCGCGGAGGGGAGCCGGGCGATCTCTTTGTGGTGACGCGTGTTTCCGCCTCGCCGGTGTTCAAGCGCGCGGGCGACAACCTCGAGGTCGAGGTGCCGCTGACGATCCCCGAGGCCATCCGCGGCGCCGTGGTGGAGGTCCCCACGTTGCACGGCTCAAAGCGCCTGCGCGTCCCCGCCGGCACCAAGCACGGGACCATTCAGCGGCTGCGCGGTGAGGGTCCGCCCAAGCTGGGCGGGAAGGGCCGGGGCGATATCCGCTACCGGTTCGTGATCGATGTCCCGGACGCCCTGTCGGCCGAGCAGAGCGAGGCAGTCGATCGCCTGTCGCAGGTGATGAACGGCGATCCGCGGGCGCCGTTGTTCGAGAAGGCGGGTAGGTGATGGCCGCCCGCCGGGGCCGGATCGTGCACACGTCGACCACGCGGGTCTCGGTGGAGTCAAAGCGTGGCGTGTTCATGATCTCGGTGGCCGCGGAGCTTGCCGAGATGCATCCCCAGACGCTGCGGATGTATGAAGCCCGGGGACTGATCGAGCCCAAACGCTCGCCGAAGGGCACGCGGCTGTACTCGCACGAGGACGTCGAGCGGCTGCGGCGCATCCAGGAGATGACTGCGCAGCTGGGGATGAACCTGGCTGGCGTGGAGCGCGTGTTCGAACTTGAGGACAAGCTCCAGTCGATGGCCCGAAAGGTCGAGCTGCTCGAGCGGCGGGCCAATGAGCTGAAAGCCGAGGTCGAGCGGCTGGAGACAGTCCGCCGGGCGTTGCGGGCGGAGATAGTCCCCTACGACGGCGGCGGCAAGCTGATCCGCAGCGCGGACTTCAAGCGCTTTCAGGGGCGCCCGCCGCGAGGGGTGTAGGGGCTGAGCGGGGGCCGGCGTGGCGCGGGCCGCGGGCTGGGCTGGCCGCGGAGCGCGAGGCCACGTCGTGTCCGAAATCGCCCTGGCGAGGGCGGGAAAACCTCGTGTCCGAACTCGACACGGGGCGGCGAGAATTATCTCCGAATCCCTTGTCACGAAGGTGTTTGTCTGCAATAATCTAAGTCCTTAACACTTAGATTTGCGAGACTAATTTCGCACCCGAAACGGACGAATGGCGAATATGCAACCAGACAGATTCACGATCAAATCTCAGGAGGCTCTGCAGGCCGCCCAGCGGCTCGCCGACGAGCGGCGTAATCCTCAGACCACACCCGAGCACCTGCTTGCGGTGCTGCTGGAGCAGGACGCGGGCGTCGTCGTCCCGGTGCTGCGCAAGCTGGGCGTCGACCCCGGCGCCGTGCGCCAAGCGCTCGGCCCCGCGCTCGAGGCGCTGCCGACGATCGCCACCGGTCCCGGCGCGGAGCCTGCCGGCGGCTCCACCGAGCTCACGCAGGTGCTTAGAGACGCCGAGCAGGAGATGCGCGAGCTCAACGACGAGTACCTCTCGACCGAGCACCTGCTGCTGGCGCTGGCCGGCCATCCCGGCGGCGCCGGCGACGCGCTGCGCTCCACGGGCGCCACGCGCGACGAGCTGCTGAAGGCGCTGGAGGAGGTGCGGGGCTCGCACCGTGTGACCGACCAGAACCCCGAGGACAAGTTTCAGGCGCTGGAGCGCTTCGGGCGCGATCTGACCGAGGCCGCCGCCCAGGGAAAGCTCGATCCCGTTATCGGCCGCGACGACGAGATCCGGCGCGTGATCCAAGTGCTCTCGCGGCGCACCAAGAACAACCCGGTGCTGATCGGCGAGCCGGGCGTGGGCAAGACCGCGATCGTTGAGGGGCTCGCCCAGCGGATCGTCTCGGGCGACGTCCCGGAGGGGCTGCGCGATCGCAAGCTCGTAGCGCTCGACATCGGCGCGATGGTCGCCGGCTCCAAGTACCGCGGCGAGTTCGAAGACCGGCTGAAGGCGGTGCTCAAGGAGATCGCCGACGCCGAGGGTCAGATCATCGTGTTCATCGATGAGCTGCACACGATCGTCGGCGCTGGCGCTGCCGAGGGCGCAGTCGACGCCGGCAACATGCTCAAGCCGATGCTGGCGCGCGGCGAGCTTCGCTGCGTGGGCGCGACCACGCTCGACGAGTACCGCAAGCACATCGAGAAGGACCCTGCGCTCGAACGCCGCTTTCAGCCGGTGTTCGTTGGTGAGCCGTCGGTCGAGGACACGATCGCCATCCTGCGCGGCCTCAAGGAGCGCTACCAGGTGCACCACAAGGTCCGGATCCAGGACTCGGCGCTGGTCGCCGCGGCCACGCTCAGCCAGCGCTACATCACCGATCGCTTCCTGCCCGACAAGGCCATCGACCTGGTCGACGAGGCCGCCTCGCGCATCCGCATGGAGATCGACTCAAAGCCCACCGAGATCGACGAGGTCGACCGCCACATAATGCAGCTGGAGATCGAGTTGCAGTCGCTGGGCTCCGGTGATGACGATGATGCCGGCACGGTTGCTCGCCGCGAGCAGCTCGAGCGGTCGCTGGCGGAGGAGCGCGAGCGCTCGGCCGCGATGCACGCCGAGTGGCAGCGGGAGAAGGAGACGATCGGCGCCGTGGCTTCGCTGCACGAGCAGCTGGAGCAGGCCAGGATCGAGCTCGAGCGCGCCCAGCGGGAGGCCGATCTGGGGCGGGCCGCGGAGCTCCAGTACGGGACGATCCCAGAGCTCGAGAAGCAGCTTCGCGAAGCCGAGTCAGCCGAAGCGGCCGCCGCCGACGGCGCGGCTCCAACATTTCTCAAGGAAGTGGTCGACGCCGAGGACGTGGCCGACGTAGTCGCCAAGTGGACAGGGATCCCCGTCTCCCGCCTGATGGAAGGCGAGATCGAGAAGCTGGTCCACATGGAGGACCGCCTGCATCAGCGCGTGATCGGCCAGGACGAGGCGGTGGAGGCCGTGTCAGCGGCCCTCCGGCGCTCCCGTGCCGGCCTCCAGGACCCCGACCGGCCGATCGGAACGTTTTTGTTCCTGGGTCCGACGGGCGTCGGCAAGACCGAGCTGGCCCGAGCGCTGGCCGAGTTCATGTTCGACTCGCAGGACGCGATGGTCCGCATCGACATGTCCGAGTACATGGAGAAGCATTCGGTCTCGCGCCTCGTCGGCGCGCCGCCGGGCTACGTGGGCTACGAAGAGGGCGGTCAGCTGACCGAGGCCGTTCGCCGACGGCCCTACTCGGTGGTCCTGCTCGACGAGATCGAGAAGGCCCATCCCGACGTGTTCAACACGCTGCTGCAGGTGATGGACGACGGGCGCCTGACCGACGGCCAGGGCCGGACCGTGTCGTTCAAGAACACGGTCCTGATCATGACCTCCAACATCCCGGGCGGCAGGGCCGGAGTCGAGGCGCAGTTCAAGCCGGAGTTCATCAACAGGCTCGACGACATCGTCGAGTTCAAGCCGCTGACGCGCACCGAGCTGAGCGAGATCGTCGAGCTCCAGGTGGAGCGCGTGATCGACCGCGTGCGCGAGCGGGACATCGACGTTGAGCTCACCGATGGCGCCCGCACGCTGCTGGGCAATCTGGGCTACGACCCGACCTACGGCGCCCGGCCACTAAAGCGCGTGATTCAGAAGCGGCTCGTCGATCCCCTGGCGCTGGCGATCCTGGAGGGCAAGTTCCTCCCCGGGGACACCGTGCGGGTCGACGCCGCGGACGGCGAGCTGGTTCTGCAGCGTCTCGAGGTCGCGGCTCGCTCGGTATCCGGCGTCGCGTAACGGGCCGCTAACCGGCGGCTCGCCGGGCGGCCGCAAAGGGCTCCCGGTCGAAGATGAATGTGCTGTGGGTGATCTCGCCGTCCTCCACGGTCACGCACTCGGCGCCTGGGGCCCGCTTGACGGGAACGGTCTCCGCGTCGTACATGACGAGCGCGGTCCGTTCGTCGCCGAACGCGGCGATCATGCTCGAGCTCACGAGGCTCTGGACGAAGGGAGCCATGAAGGCTCGATATGCCTCGGCGCCTTCGATCCTCCCTGCCGGCGCGTCGCAGACGATCCCGTCGGAGACGTAGGTCATCGCTCTGTCCATGTCCTTGCTGGTCCAGGCCTCGTAGTAGGCGAGCGCCACCTGGAGTGCGGGGCTTGGGCTGCCAGTCATCGGTGGGACTTAAGTCAGGGCTGGCGCCTCGGGAAGCCGCGCCAGCGCGGCTTGCATCTCGCCCTCGGAGAACTCGGGATCCTCGAGCTGGCCCGCCAGGTAGGCGTCGTAGGCCCCGAGGTCGAAGTGTCCGTGTCCGCAGAGACCGAACAGGATCACGCGCTCCTCGCCCGCCTCGCGTGCCGCCTCGGCTTCGTCGATCACTGCTCGGATCGCATGCGCCGGCTCGGGGGCGGGGATGATCCCCTCCGAGCGAGCGAACCTCACCGCCGCCTCGAACGTCTCGTTCTGGCGGTAGGCGCGTGCCTCGACCAGGCCATGCTTGACGAGACCGCAAACAAGCGGGGAGTCGCCGTGGTAGCGCAGCCCGCCGGCGTGAACCGGCGGCGGGACGAAATCGTGCCCCAGCGTGTACATCGGCATCAGCGGCGTCAGCCCGACGGTGTCGCCGAAGTCGTAGGCGTAGACGCCGCGGGTCAGCGTGGGGCAGGCGGCCGGTTCGGCGGCTATGAATCGGGTCTGCGCGCCGCCTCCGAGAACGCGCCGCAGGAAGGGAATCGCCAGGCCACCGAAATTGGAGCCACCACCCACACAGCCGATCACCACTTCAGGCTCCTCGCCTGCGAGCGCCATCTGCAACAGGGCCTCCTGTCCGATCACGGTCTGATGCAGCAGCACGTGATTCAGCACGGAACCGAGCGAGTAGTTGGTATCGGCGTTCTGGGCTGCTACCTCGACCGCCTCGGAGATCGCGATACCCAGTGAGCCGGTGGAGTGCTCGCGCTGCGAGCGTCCGGCTTCGGTCTCATCCGAGGGCGAGCGGTGAACCGTCGCGCCCCAGGTCTCCATCATCGAGCGCCGGTAGGGCTTCTGGTCGTAGCTAGAGCCCACCATCCATACCTCGCACTCCAGCCCGAACAACCGACAGGCGAACGCCAGTGCCGAACCCCATTGACCGGCGCCAGTCTCGGTGCTCAGCTTCTTGATCCCGGCGGCGGCGTTCTCGTAGGCCTGGGCAACCGCCGTATTCGGCTTGTGCGAGCCGGGCGGCGAGACGCCCTCGTACTTGTAGTAGATGTGGGCAGGCGTGCCGAGTTCCTGCTCGAGCCGCCGGGCGCGGTACAGCGGCGTCGGGCGCCAGAGCTTGTAGGCCTCGCGGACAGGCTCGGGGATCTCGATCTCCGGCTCCGGGGAGACTTCCTGCAGAACCAGATTGAGCGGGAAAATCGGCGTCAGATCATCCGGTCCGGCGGGCTGCTTGGTCCCTGGGTGCAGTGGTGGCGCCGCCTCGCCCGGCAGGTCCGCCATCAGGTTTATCCACCTGCTCGGGATGTCCTCTTCTGGGAGCGTGAACTTGACCTGCTGTTCAGTCATCCTCAGTCCTCCTCGTCCCAGTCGCGGCGATGCGGGTCGCGGAGCGTCACCGCGTCGAGGATCTGGCGCCAGCGTTCGGGCTTGGCGCCGGGCTCGGCGTCGCGCCATGCGGGCGCGCCGCCGTGTGGCTTCGGCAGCGCAGCGGCCGCCGCGGCATCGATCCGCAGATCGACACCGTGCTCGTGGAGCGAGGCCACCTCATCGGCCGGCACGAAGTGGCGCTCAGAGCCGGCGCGGAGCACGAGGCCGTGGAAGATGTCCTCCTCGGGCGCGCTGACAACGTGGTCGACCGTCCCCACCTGCTCGCCACCCGAGGCGTACACCGGCACGCCCTTCTCCAGCACTTCGTACGCGATCGGGAGTCCCTCGTCCACTGCCGGGGAGCTTATCGGTGAGCGCTCAGGGGATCGTCACGCGGATCCGCGCCACGGGGGAAGGCGGGCGGCGTGCGTACGCGCGGCTGGTGTCGATTTGAAGCGTCCACCTGCCCTTGGAGGCCGAGAACGGAAATAGGCGCCGGCGCCTGGTGGCCAGGTAGCCGCACTGCCCGCTGGTGTTGCCGAGCGCCACGGTGGCCCGGACGCGACCCGCGGGGCTCACATAGTGCACGTAGACAGGAAGCGGAGCACCGCTCAGCGAGAAGCCCCAGATCTGAAAGGCCGCCGTCAGCTTACGCGCCGTGCCGCCCGAAGCGAGCACGCGTGCGCCGGCCCGCCGGGTGAGCGTGAAGACAAAAGACGCCGTGGTCGTGCCGTCGCTGACCGCCAGCTGCTCGACGTGCTGCGCCGCGCCCGCGGGAAGACCGCCGGGATAGACGGGAACCGCGAAGGCACCGCTTCCGTCGGTCGATCGCTGGCCGAGGTAGACGCCGTCGATCGTCACCACGTAGCCCATGTAAGGGGCGAAGCCCTGGCCAGTCAGCCGCACGCTCTGGCCCACGAGGTAGCAGCCCCGGTCCGTGCTGATGGTCGCGGCGGCGGCGGTCCCGGTGCCGTTGGGAGCCAGCAAGCAGCACAGGGCGGCGAGGCCCCCCAGCGGCACGTATAGCCGCGCTCCGCGTCGCAAAATGGGATACAAGTCAAAGCGCGAAACCACCAGCCGAGGAGGATAAGGCGTGCCTACCTACATAATGCTCTCCACGCTGTCGCCCGACGGCGTCCAGACGATCAAGAACAACCCCGCCCGCATTCGGGAGGTCAACCGGGAGATCGAGCAGTTGGGGGCGACGGTCAAGGCCCAGTGGGCCACGCTGGGGCAGTTCGACTTCGTCAACGTCGTGGAGGCGCCGGATGAGAAGACGATCGCCCGCGTGTCGCTCGAGCTCGGGTCGCGGGGCACCGCCAAGTACGAGACGCTGAGCGCGATCCCCGTCGACGACTTCATCGGTGCCATCTGATTCCCCCCGGGTCCTGGTGCTGGGCGGCGGCGGCCGCGAACACGCCGTCGTCAAGGCGCTGGCCCGCTCCCCGCGCCGCCCGGAGCTGATCTGCGCCCCGGGCAACGCCGGGATCGCCGCCGACGCACGGCTGCTCGATGTCGGGGCGGGCGACGTCCAGGGCATCGTGCGGGCTGCGCGCCAGGAACAAGTGGACCTGGTGGTGGTGGGCCCCGAAGCCCCGCTCGTGAGTGGTGTGGCCGACGCGCTCGGCGCGGCCGGCATCCGCTGTTTTGGCCCCAGCGCCGCCGGCGCGGCGGTGGAGGGCTCGAAGGCGTTCTGCAAGGAGGTGATGGCCGCCGCCGGCGTAGCCACCGCGGCTTACGCGGTTGTCGGAGACGTCGAGGCCGGCATGCGCGCCATCGAGCGCTACCCGACGGTGATCAAGGCCGATGGCCTGGCGGCGGGCAAAGGGGTGGTGATCGCAGAGGACGAAGCTCAGGCCCGCGGCGCGCTGGAGCAACTGCTGGTGGAGCATCGCTTCGGCACCGAGCGCGTGGTGGTGGAGGAGCATCTCGAGGGCGAGGAGCTCTCGCTGCTCGCGCTGTGCGACGGGCATAGTGCGCTTCCGCTGGCTTCCGCCCGAGACTACAAGCGGATCTTCGACCGCGATCGCGGGCCCAACACGGGTGGCATGGGCTCCTATTCCCCGGTAGCCGAGATCGACGCCGGGCGTGCCGCTGAGATCGGCCGCGACGTCCATCAGCCTGTCCTCGATGCGCTAGGGGCCCGAGGCATCCCCTTCCAGGGCGTGCTGTACGCCGGCCTCATGCTGACCGCGGACGGCCCCAAGGTGCTCGAGTTCAACGTCCGCTTCGGAGACCCTGAGACGCAGGCAATCCTGCCGCGGCTGCGCTCCGACCTGCTCGACCTGCTGGAGGGCGCCACCGAGCCCGGCGGGTTGAGAGGAGCCGAGCTGCAGTGGGCCCCAGAGGCCGCGGTGACCGTGGTGCTGGCCAGCGAGGGCTACCCCGAGTCGTCCTCGAGCGGCGATGAGATCAGGGGTCTCGACGCGGTGGGACCCGGCGTGCAGGTAACACACGCCGGCACCGCCCGCTCGCCCTCGGGAGCCCTGGTGACGGCCGGCGGCCGGGTGCTGGGCGTAACCGCGCTGGGGGGCGATGTGGCAGACGCCCGGGCCGCTGCATATGCTGCCGCGGACGTGATTGAGTTCAGGGGCAGACAGATGCGGCGTGACATCGCGCTGGGCGCGGTTCGAGCATGAGCGAAAGGGGGGGCGGTGATGAGTGAGGGCCTTCCGGTCGAGGCGCAAGAGCTCGAGGCGGTCGAAGAGGTCCGCGAGGAGCTCGAGGAGCTAGAGGCGGATGCGCCGCAGGTGGGCATCGTGATGGGGTCAAAGAGCGACCTGCCGGCGATGGAGGCCGCCGAGATCGAGCTTCGCGACCGCGGCATTCGCTGCGAGGTTCGCGTGATGTCGGCGCACCGGGAGCCCGACAAGGTCGCCGATTACGCGCGCAACGCGAAGATGCGTGGGTTGCGGGTGATCATCGCCGGCGCCGGTCTGTCGGCCGCGCTACCGGGTGTCGTCGCCGCGCACTCCGAGCTCCCGGTGATCGGCGTGCCGCTGACCACACGGACTTCGGTGGCTGGCGGGCTCGACGCGGTGCTGTCGATCACCCAGATGCCACCCGGGGTTCCAGTGGCCTGTGTGGGCGTCGACTCGGCGCGCAACGCGGCTGTGCTGGCGGCGCGGATCCTCGGGTCGTAGCTTCGCGGCGCGCTCCCCGAGGTTCCCGCTGGGGGTCAGGGGCTGCTGGCGAGCAGACGAAGCAGCCCCGTCAGCACCTGCGGGTAGGGCCCGGTGCAGGTGGGGCACGTCGGGCCGCGGGAGGGGTCGTTCAGCCAGTATCCGGTCAGGAACGGCTGCGTGGACAGGACGTCCTTCAGCAGCAGGGTGTCCCGCGCTTTGGGACCGCTTGGGTTGGTGCTGATGCCGCCCAGCACGGCCACGCCGGGGTGGGCCTGTTCGGCTTGGACCTCAGCGAGGCGTACGAACGAGGCGTAGCTCGTCGTGGCCGCCTCGTTGCTCTGGGCCTGGACGTCGTACACGTCTGCATAGCGCGCCGCGGCTGAGGCGATCCCCAGTCGCAGGAACGCTGCAAACGTCTGGCTCTTGCGCGTCTTCGGCGCAATCGCTCTGGCCAGGTTCGTTGCCGGGGCCGCGATCAGCATCAGGCCGTGGCTGTGGGCGACCTGGGCCGCTCGCTGGAAGTACTGCGTGGGGTGCAGCTGCTGATTGCGTGGTGTCATGGACCAGTGCTCGTCGTCGAACAGGACCGCCCCGGTGCCGGAGCGCAGCTGGTGTCTGTTGATCCCTGCGGCGAGCGCCGCCTCGCTGTCGTAGCTGGCCGTGGGGACGGCCGCGGGGAGCCCCAGTGCCTGCAACGTAGCCTCGCTCACCCCGGTCACGAACGTTCGCGGCGTGTCGAAAAAGCGGCGCGACAGGACAGGCGCGACCGCCAGCAGTCGCCGCAGCTCGTTGTAGCTGAGGATCCAGGCTGGATCCGAATGCGAAGGCCCGTTGGGAGCCTGTGCCAGGCCGGCGTAGTCGTTGAACAGCAGCTGGCCTGGACCGTCTGTACCCACCCCGCACGCGAAGTTGTTGTAGTTGGTGGGCGCGTAGGACCAATCCTGGACGATCGTTCCGGGGACATCGAACGCGTATCCGACAATGCCGATCTGTTTGCTCGCCAGGTAGTCCAGCAGCCACGCGGCTTTCGCCGGCTCGCCGGAGATGCAGTTGTGGATAGATGACGCGTACCACTCGGTGACGATCACCGGCACTGTGGCGCTGACGTTCCCGAACTCCCGGTCCCATAGGGTGCTGCCACTGCCCAGCTGCGGGTAATGCATGCCGTAGGCGAGCTGCGGATCGGTCGGATTCGCCGGGTCCGTCACCGCCGGCATCGAATTCAGCGTGCTCTCGCCGTTGAGGCCGGGGACGATGATCACGTTGCCGGCGCCCGCGGTGCGGATGTCGTTGATCAGCGTCTGCATCCCGACCACCGGGCAGACCTGGCCGTCGGGCTGTACCCAGGTGCCGCCGTTCACCCACAGCTGCCAGTCGGCGGGCGAGGGGTACAGGCTGGGCTCGTTGTAGAGCTCGTACATCACGCCGGTGTCGCCGGAGAACATCGGCGCAAGCTGCTGCCACGCCCGCTCTGCACCGTCATCCGGCAGCGGACACCCGAGGTTGCTGCCTGCCGGAGACTGCGCCTGAAGCGACACGATCGCGTTCAGTCCGAGCCCGCGCGCCAGCTCTACGCCGTTATAGACCTCCTGGACGTAGGCGGGCGAGTACAGGGGGTCCTCGGGGTCGAGCCCGAACTCGCTGACCTGAAAGCGCACCGTGTCCGCATGGTCGGCGATCGCCGCCTGCAGCTCGGCGCTGCCGAAGTGGGCGTTTGCCGCGGTGTACTTGCCACTGAGGGCGTTGTCGGGGGCCACCAAACCCACGATCTGGACGCCGCGCGGGGTCCAGGCCTGCCCACCGCGCAGGAGGTGCGGCCCCTGGACCGTGATGCCGTTGCTGACCGTCGGGCCCTGGGCCTGGGCCCCGGGCGCGGCAGCACAGAGCCCTGCGCCCGCCAGGGCCAGGGCGCTCAACAAGCCGACTCCAACAGCCCTGACGCGCATCAGTGCGCAGAAACACACCGGATGGCAGCGAGTTGCGGGGGAACCGCGTCCCAAGCCAGCGCCGGAGATCGCGCTAGCCTTTCGCCTCAGCCACGGCGGCAATGCCCGAAGCGATCCTCCATCTTTCCTCGTTGGTCGGAAGCCCGCTGCTCGACTCGGGGGGCGACCGCCTTGGACGGGTCCAGGACATCGTGGCTCGCATGGACTCGGACGACGGCCTGCCGCCCGTGGTGGGGCTGGAGGCGCGAATCGGCGGTCGGCAGCTGTTCGTCCCCTCCAATCGCATCGAGCGGCTGGAGCCAAACGCCGCGCACGCCGCCACGACCAAGCTGAATCTCGCGCAGTTCGAGCGGCGCTCCGGTGAGGTATTGCTGCGCGCCGACATCCTCGACCGCAGCCTCATCAACGTCGAGCAGGCCCGGCTGGTGAAAGCGCGGGAAGTGGACCTCGTCTGCGACGGCGGCGTCTGGCGTGTGGCCGGCATCGATCCCAGCTTTCGCGCCAGGCTGAGGCGTCTGTTACCCCGTCGCTTCCGGCGCCACGAGGAAGAGCACGACCAGTTGGTCGCTTGGGAGCAGATGGAGGCGTTCGTCGGTCACGTCCCGGCCTCGAGGCTGAAGCTGCCGGTTAGACGGATCGCCCGCCTTCACCCTGCGCAGATCGCCGACCTGGTCGAGGCGGCCTCACACGACGAGGGCGAGGAGATCCTCGCTGCCGTGGGCCAGGACAAGGAATTAGAGGCCGATGTGTTTGAGGAGTTGGACGACGAGCACCAGGTCGAGTTCCTCCGGGACCGCTCCGACCGGGAAGCAGCCGCGATCCTTGGTCGGATGGAGCCGGATGACGCAGCGGACCTGTTGCTCGAGCTCGAACAGGAGCGTCGCCTGCCGGTACTGAATCTCCTGCCCTACTCAAAGCAGCGAAAGGTGCGGACGCTGCTGGGCTTCAACCCCTCGACAGCGGGCGGGCTGATGAACCCCGACTTCTTCTCCGCCCGAGCCAGCGAGGGGATCGGTACCACGCTGCAGCGGCTACGGAGTGCAGACCTCGAACCGGATCAGCTGCTGATCGTGTGGATCGTCGACGCCGCCGGCCACCTGGCCGGTGCCGCCTACCTCTCAGAGTTGGTTATCGCGGAACAAAGCAATGAGCTCCAGAGCCTGATCGAGACGCCGATACCCACCGCCACTCCCGAGACCGACATCCCCGAGCTGGCCCTGGTGATGTCGGACTACAACCTGACCGCGGTGCCGGTGGTCGACGCGGAAGGTGCGCCGATCGGCGTCGTCTCCGTAGACGATGTGATCGAGCACTTGCTGCCCGAGGAGTGGCGCCGTCGCGTGGGTGCGGCACGCGACTGAGCGCCGTTATCGCGCTCTAAAGCGGCCGTCTGGGCCTGGAACGGCTCTCTGCCCGCTGATACGCTGAAATTGCCGTCGATGAGCGGCAATTGAGGCATTTCGATGACGCACCACGACCTACATCAAGACAGCGACGAGCGACCGCGAAGTAGCAGCCTCGCGGCCGGAGTCGTGGGCGATCCCACCGGGAATTCCCCGGGCTAGGTGACCTCCCCCGCTCGGCCGCGGCAGCAGCGGCACGGGTGAGAAAGGAGGCCAGCAGATGACGACGGAGCATCCCGCGGGCATCAGTCCGCCGACACCCGCTCGCGAGCCTGCCGGGCCCCACTCCTCCTCCGAAGCGGACATTCGCGGAGCCTTCGGGACGATCAAGCCGCAAGAGGACGGGCACCGCACGCTGCGCGCCAAGCTGCTCGCGCTGCTGGCGATCATCGGGCCGGGCCTCATCGTGATGGTCGGAGACAACGACGCCGGGGGAGTCTCGACCTATGTCCAGGCGGGCCAGAACTACGGCACGAGTCTCCTGTGGGTGCTGCTGCTGCTGGTCCCGGTGCTGATCGTCAACCAGGAGATGGTCGTTCGCCTTGGTGCTGTCACCGGTGTCGGTCACGGGAGGCTCATCGTGGAGCGCTTCGGACGTGCGTGGGGACTGTTCATCTCGAGCTTCCTGTTCCTGCAGAACTTCCTGATCATCGTCACGGAGTTCATCGGGGTGAGTCTCGCTCTGTCCTACCTGGGCGTCTCTCAATACATCTCCGTTCCCGTGGCCGCGGTGGCCCTGGTCGGCGTGACGGCCAGTGGCAGCTTCCGCGTGTGGGAGCGCTCGATGTTCCTATTCGTGTTCGCCAATCTGCTGGTGTTCCCCCTGTTCTTGATGGCGCATCCGAAGGTAGGACGGATCGCCCACGACTTCGTCGTCCCCAGCATTCACGGCGGCGCCACGTCCGCCGCGGTGCTGCTGATCATCTCCATCGTCGGCACCACCGTCGCCCCCTGGCAGCTCTTCTTCCAGCAGTCCAACATCGTCGACAAGCGCATAACTCCGAGGTGGGTCGCGTACGAGCGGATAGACACGTTCCTGGGCGCGATTGTGGTCGTGGTCGCCGCAGCAGCGCTGATATGCATCACCGCCTTCGCCTTCGGGGGGACCCATTACTTCGGGCACTTCGTCGACGCCGGCACCGTCGCCCATGCTCTCGATCACACGATCGGCTCAGTCGGCGGTGCGTTCTTCGCGATCGTGCTTCTCAACGCTTCGCTGATAGGGGCCGGCGCCGTCACGCTGGCAACGTCATACGTGGTGAGTGATGTCACGGGGGTCAGGGGCTCGCTGCACCGGAGCTTTAGACAGGCCAAGGGGTTCTATGCCGCTTTCAGCGTGCTGATCGCCGGCGCGGCGGGAGTCGTCCTGATTCCCGGGGCGCCGCTCGGCGTGATCACGGAGGCGGTGCAGGCGCTCTGCGGGATCGTCCTGCCGATGACGACGATCTTCCTGCTCATGCTCTCTAACGACCGCGAGGTGCTGGGACCGTGGGCCAACCCAGGCTGGCTCAAGGCGCTGGCCAGCCTGATCGTGGGAGTCCTGATCCTGCTGTCGCTGGTGCTGACAATCACCACGCTGTTCCCGTCTGTCAATGTCAACCGCCTGGCCGAGGGAGGAGGCGCTGTGTTGGTGGTCGCGCTCGTCGCGCTGGGGCTCGTCGCCCTCCGCGGGCGAAACGTCTCCGCTGTGGGCACCCAGCAGACAAGCGACGTTCCGAAGGAGCAGTGGACAATGCCACCGGCCGTCCTGCTCTCGCGCCCGCGGTGGTCGAGGTTCCGTCAGACGGCGATGCTGGCGCTCGGCTCGTACATGGTCGTCGCGCTCATCCTGCTGATCGTCAAGGCCGTACAGCTGGCCGGCGGCTGAGGCCTGTCATCCGTTTTATGCGGCGCGCGCGGCTTCAGCCGCGGCGCGCCTGTTTTTATTTGGGGGGACCTTCGGGATAGCGCGGGAGCCCGTCGTCCGGAATCGGGTCCCAGGGCGCCGCGTAGGCGACGAATTGGTGGTGATGCGGACGCACGCCGGGGTCTTCGTCGAAGGCTCCCATCCTGACCCCGACCTGGTCTGGATCGGCCGGATCGCGCGTGAAGATCGCCGAGCCACAATCGCCGCAAAACCACTTCTCCCAGCCGTCCCCGGGCTTCCAGGCCTTCAGCCGATCCTGGCCGGCGACGACACGGAACGACCCCGGCCGGGCCCGGGCGCTGAGCGAGAACGCCGTTCCCGTGCGACGCTGGCAGCGGCGGCAGTGGCAATAGGCGGCGCCGACGGGGGCCTCCGAGACCTCAAACTGCACGATGCCGCAGTTGCAACGGCCTGTCAGCGCCGGCGGCACGCCTAGGAGGCCTCGGGCCTTGCCTGGGCGCTGTACTGCTCGTTGGGGAGCATGTTGGTGGCCATCGCCATCCGGTTGGTGAAGTTGTACATCGCGCTCAGCTCCGCGACATCCCAGGCCTCCTCTTCCGTCAATCCCGCGCCCCGCAGCGCCTGAATGTCGGCGCGCGTCAGCTCGCGAGGCCGCAGCGTGAGCTTTTCCGCATAGGCGCAGATCGCGCCTCGGCGGGGATCGAGGCCGGTGTGTCTCCAGTCGTATGAGATGCGCTCGCCGAGCACCGGGTCACCGAGCTCCTGGCGGAGCGCCGCCCCGTGGGAGACAAGGCAGTAGAGGCAGCGATTGGCGGCGCTGACCACCACGGCGATCATCTCGCGGTCCGCCGCCGTAAGACCGTCGGTCGGCTCGTGGAGCTGCCGGAAGTGAGCAAACCAGGCGCTCAGTCGCTGGGGCCGGAACGCGTAGACGCGAAACACGTTGGGCACGAACCCAAGTCGCTCGCGGGCCTTGGCAAACAGGGAGCGCAGGTCGGATGGCAGCGACCCCTCGTCGGGGACGGTGAACCACGAGCCAGTCTGCTCGCTGGCCGTGGCGCTGTCGGTCTCGCCCGCAGCGATTCCCTGCATCGCGGCGAACGCTAACAGCCTCCCGCCCGCTGCGATACTGGCCGACGGTGCCCGCAGCCCGCTACACCTCGCCGCTGGCCGCCGAGCTCTCCGCCGAGGTGCTGGGGCGCCTTGAGCGCTATGTCCGCGTCGACACCCAGTCGCAACAGAACGGCGGAGGCTCACCGAGCACCCCGGGCCAGCTGGAGCTCGGCCGCATGCTGGCGGAGGAGCTGCGGGCCGCCGGTCTGAGCGACGGAGAGCTCGACCCCGACGGGTATGTGATGGCGACGCTTCCGGGCAACGTAGACGGTAGGGGCCCGGTGATCGGGCTGATCGCGCATCTCGACACTAGCCCCGAAGCGCCGGGATGCGGGGTTGAGCCGCTCGTTCACCGGGGCTACGGCGGCGGTGTGATCGAGCTCCCCCGACACGACACGCGGCTCGATCCGGAGGCCATGCCCGAGCTCCGGGACAAGGCGGGGCACGACATCGTCACTTCCAGCGGCGACACACTGCTCGGGGCCGACGACAAGGCGGGCGTGGCGGAGATCATGGCCGCCGTCGCGTATCTGGCCGCGCACCCGGAGGAGCCACGGCCGACGCTAAGGGTGGGCTTCACTCCCGACGAGGAAATCGGCGAGGGAGCGAAGCGCTTTGACATCGAGCGCTTCGGCGCCGAGTTCGCCTACACGCTCGACGGCTCCGAGCTCGGCGAGCTCCAGGACGAGACCTTCTCCGCCTACGGAGCAGTGGTGAGCGTGCAGGGAGTGGAGGTCCATCCCGGTCACGCAACAGGGAAGCTGGTCAACGCGCTGCGCCTCGCCGCGCGGATCGTCGCGGCGCTCCCCAGCGACCGGCTGACGCCCGAGACGACAGCCGGCCGCGAGGGCTTTATCCACCCGTATGCGCTGACCGGCACGACAGCACTGGCGGAGCTTAGGTTGATCGTCCGCGACTTCGACGAGGACAAGCTCGAAGAACACCTGGCGCTCGTGGAGCGGACAGCCCGCGAGATCGTCGAGGGCGAGCCGAGAGCGCAACTCAAGATCGATGTCCGCCGGCAGTACCGCAACATGCGCTCGTATCTCGAGCCCTACTCCCAGGTGGTCGAGGTGGCTGAGGCGGCTGTTCGCGCCGAGGGCATCGAACCGGTCCGGGTGCCGATCCGGGGCGGCACGGATGGCTCGATCCTCAGCGAACGGGGACTTCCCACGCCCAATCTCTTCACCGGGGGACACGAGTTTCATTCGGTCCGTGAATGGGCGTCGGTTCAGGAGATGGCCGCCGCTGCGGCCACGATCGTCCGCCTGGCCGAGGCGTGGTCGCGGTCGCGGGCCTGAGCCCGGAATCCAGCCCGGCTTTTGAGCTCGGCGGCTGATCCTGACCGTCGCCGGCGTTAGCCTCCAGCGGCGGTGTCAACCTCATTTACCGGTTCACTGGCGTCCGTCGACGGGGCGCTGACGCTCGCGTCCGAGGCCATGATTCCCGCCACCGACGAGGGGCTGCTGCGGGGCGACGGGGCATTTGAGGTGATCCGGGTCTATGACGGCAAGCCGTTCGCGTTCGACGATCACCTCAGGCGGCTCGAGCGCTCCGCGCACAACCTCCGCCTGCCGGTGGACCTCGAGGCGGTCCGGGCCGAGGCCCATCGCCTGCTGGCGCAGGCCGGACCGGGACCGGATCACGAGCTGCTGCGGATCGTCATCACCCGTGGCGGCCGCCGCCTGCTGCTCACTGAGCCGATGCACGAGATACCCAATGAGACCCGGCTGTGCTCGATCACGTACTCGCCGACGCGCGTGCTCGACGGGGTCAAGTCACTGTCCTACGCCGCCAACATGCTCGCCAGCCGCCTGGCCCGCGAGCGGGGCTTCGACGAGGCGCTGCTGGTCACGCCGCACGGGCGCGTGCTGGAGGCGCCCACCAGCTCGATCTTCTGGATCGAGGACGAGCGGGTATTCACGCCTCCCTTGGACGAGCACATCCTGGCGTCGATCACGCGGGGACTGGTGATGGCGGTGACGGGCGCCGCGGAGCGTCCGTGCACGCTCGACGATCTCTTTGAGGCCGGCGAGGCGTTTCTGGCTTCTACCGTCCGCGAAGTGCAGCCGGTGGCGGCGATTGACGCCCATACGTTCACGGCTCCCGGGGTGGTTACCGAGCGGATCGCGGGCGAGGTCGGTGCTCGCATCCAGACCGAGCTGAGCTCTGCGTGAGGCTTCTGACGGTAATCGGCAACCGCCCCCAGTTCATCAAGGCGGCGGCGGTGACGCCCGCGCTGCGGGCTGCGCACGAGGAGGTGATGGTCCACACCGGCCAGCATTTCGACGACGAGCTCTCGGCGGTGTTCTTCGCCGAGCTCGGCCTACCGCCCCCGGAACGCGAGCTGGGGGTGGCCCTGGGATCCAACACCTCGCAGACAGCCCGGATGCTGAGCGGGCTGGAACCCGTGCTCCGCGACGTGCGCCCCGATGCCGTGCTCGTGTACGGGGACACGAATTCCACGCTCGCCGGCGCGCTGGCCGCGGCTCAGGCTCAGGTTCCGGTGGCGCACGTCGAGGCCGGCATGCGCTCCTTCGATCGCACCATGCCCGAGGAGTTGAATCGCGTCCTCACCGACCACGCAAGCACCCTGCTTCTGTGCCCCTCCGACTCGGCCGCGGCCAACCTGCGCCGGGAAGGAGTACGTGGCCGCGTCGAGGTCGTGGGCGACGTGATGGTCGACGTGGCGGCCGCCGTGCAGCCCCGTGCGCGCCGGCGCCTGGATCTGCTCGAACCCTACGGCGTGAAGACCAAGCAATACGTGGTGGCCACGGCGCATCGGGCGGGCAACGTCGACGATCCAGCGCGGCTGGCCGCGCTGGTGGAGCTGCTGGTGGCGGTGCCGCTGCCAGTCGTGGCCGCCGTTCACCCCAGGACGCGCAAGCGCCTGGAAGAAGCCGGACTGATCGACCGCCTTCAGAGCGCCGAGGGGATGACCCTCACGCCGCCGCTCGGCTACGTGGAGCTGGCGGCGCTGGTATGCAATGCCCGCGCCGTGATGACCGACTCCGGTGGACTGCAGAAGGAGGCCTACCTGGCCGGCGTGCCCTGCATCACGCTGCGCGGAACGACCGAGTGGACGGAGACCGTGGAGCAGGGGTGGAACGTGCTCGTCGACCTCGATCGAGACCGCGCGCTGGAGGTGCTCGAGCGCCAGCCGCCCAACGGCCGTCCTCCTCTGTACGGCGACGGCCGCGCCGGAGAGCGCGTCGTCGCCGCGCTTACACTGCATGCCTCATGACGGAGCCCGCAGTCACCGTGGGGGTAGTGGGCCTCGGCTACTGGGGTCCGAATCTGGCGCGCAACTTCGCCGGTCTGCCCGGCTGCGAGCTGGCTTGGTGCTGCGATCCCTCGAGCGAAGCGCGCGCGCGGCTCGAGCCCACGTTTCCGCAGACCCGGTTCACCGCCGATCTCGACGAGCTGCTGGCGGATCCCAAGCTCGATGCGGTCGCTGTGGCGACGCCTGTTCCCACCCACGCGGAGCTGGCCGCACATGTGCTGCAGGCCGGCAAGCATTGTTTCGTGGAGAAGCCGCTGGCCCAGTCAGTTCTCGATGGCGAACGCGTGGTGGCCGCGGCCGAGGCCAATGGCCGCGTGCTGATGGTCGGCCACCTGCTCGAATACCACCCGGGAATTCGTAGGCTGAAGGAGCTCGCGGAGTCCGGCGAGCTGGGTGACCGCATCTACTACATCTACGGCAACCGGCTCAACCTGGGCAAGCTGCGCTCCGACGAGAACGCGCTGTGGAGCCTCGGCGCGCACGACGTCTCGGTCGTGCTGTACCTCGCGGGTGAAGAGCCGAATGAGGCAGGTGCCCATGGCGAGTGCTACGTCCGCGGCGGCGTCGAGGACGTCGTGTTCTGCTTCATGCGCTTTCCCTCCGGGCTGTCGGCCCATCTGCATCTGTCGTGGCTCGATCCCCACAAGGAGCGGCGCTTCACGATCGTCGGCTCACGCCAGATGGCCACCTTCGACGACATGGCGGTGGAGGGCAAGCTGACGGTCTACGACAAGGGCTTCGACGAAGACGCCCGCGGCTACGGCGAATACATCACCCGCGCCGGGGGCAGCTGGTCGCCCGGCGTCCGCAATGTCGAGCCGCTGCGTGTGGAGTGCGAGCACTTCGTGGAGTGCGTGCGCACGGGCCAGCGTCCTCGCTCGGACGGCGAAAGCGGCCTGCGCGTGGTGCGCGTACTCGAGCGGCTTCAGCGCTCCCTGGAGCACTCCCGCCGGGCGCAGCCTGGGACGCGTGGCGAGGCTCCCGGGTCGATTCCGTCAGCCCAGCTGGACACCGGCGTCCGTGCCTGACGTCTCCCCCGAGGCGTACGTCGCGCCCGGGGCCCAGCTGGCCGGAGATGTGGCCGTCGCTCCGGGCGCCGTGATCCATGACGAGGCCCAGATCGGGACCGGCGTGGTGCTCGGCTCCTGTGCCGTCATCCACCCGGGAACGGTGATTGCCGATGGTTGTCTGGTCGAGGAGGGCGCCGTGCTGGGCAAGGCGGCGCGGCTTCGCTCGGGCTCGAGCGCGGCCCGGCCTCAGCCCCCACCACCGCTGGTGCTCGAAGCCGGCGCCACGATCTGCTGCGGGGCCGTGGTCTACGCCGGAGCGAGGATCGGCGCCGGCGTCATCGTCGGCGACAACGCGCAGGTGCGAGAGCGCGCGTCAATCGGGTCAGGCTCGGTTGTCGGCGGCGGCTCGTCGGTCGATTTCGACGTCGTCGTCGGGGAGCGGGTTTCGATTCAGACGCGGGTCTACCTCACCGGAGGGTCGTTGGTGCAAGATGACGTCTTCATCGGCCCGGGCGTGACGACGACCAACGACCACACGATGGGGCGCCACCCGCGAGGGGCGGCGCTGGAGGGGCCGATATTGCGCCGGGCCTGTCGTGTGGGGGGCGGCGTAGTGCTCGTTCCCGGTGTGGAGATCGGTGAGGAGGCCTTTCTCGCCGCGGGCTCGGTGGTCACCGCCGACGTACCTCCCCGTGCCGTCGTGATGGGGGTGCCGGCCCGCGTGGTCCGCGAGGTGGGCGATGAGGACCTGATCGAGCGCTGGCGCTAGTTTCGCTCGGCGCCACGGGCCCCTCAGATCCCTCGGCCTCCCTCGGGCTGAAAGAATCCCCGGACCGCGAACTAGGAGACGCGAGATGGAGAGTTGGGACATCCCTTCGTTGACGATCGAGCCCCGCCAGCCGCAGGTGCTCCGCTCTGACGAGGAGACACGGGCGATCGCAATCCACTTGCCGGCGGGGGAGCAGCTTCAGGAGCACCAGGTCCACGAACGGACCTATCTAGTTGTGGCAGACGGCGAGATCGAGCTGGAGCAGGACGGGCAGACCGTGACCGCGGGGCCGGGCTTTGTGGCGCACTTCGAGCCCGCCGAGCGGCACGCCGTACGTGCGCGGAGCGACGCTCGAATCGTGTTGATCCTGGCGCCGTGGCCCGGGGTGGGTCACCCGTCGCGCAGCGGCTAGCTCACGGCTCCAGGCGGTAGGGAAACTCGGTCAGCCGCTCGTTGCCCTCGTCGGTGACAAGCAGCAGGTCCTCCACACGCACGCCGCCGACCTTGGGGTCGACGGTCCCCGGTTCCACGGCGACCACCTCGCCGGCGATCAGCTCTCCCTGTCCCCCCTTGCCGAGTGCCGGTGCCTCGTGGACCTCGAGCCCCACACCGTGGCCGAGCCCGTGGTAGAAGCCCTCGCGGAGCGTCTCGCCGGGCTGCTTGCTGCGCCCGGTTGGGTAGTGGGCGTCCTCGAACTCGTCACAGGCGATCCCGTACACCTCGACCGCTGAGGCACCGGGCTTGATCGCCGCGCACGAACGTTCGTGGGCCCTAAGGACCACCGAATGAATCTGGGCCACCTGATCGCTGATCTGACCGCGGACGAAGCAGCGCGTCATGTCGGCCCAGCAGCCCGACACTTCATCACGTGGCCACAGGTCGATCAGGATTGGGACCTCGGCCTGGAGTGGCCCCGAGCCGGGATCGTGGCCGATCGATGGGTTCGGGCCCATTGACTTGACCATGATGTCCGGCGGGGCGGGCGCTCCTGCCCGGGAGCAGAGCTCCCGGATCCGCGTTCGCAGCACCTCGGATGTGAGCCGCTCGCCGTCGCGCCAGAGCCCGCCGTCACGAATCTCGGCGTCCCGCAGGACTGCTGCCGCCTCGTTCATGGCGGCGACCGCGGCGGCTGCCGCTCTGCGGATGCCGGCCAGTTCCTCGGCGCTCTTGCGCCGCCGTCTCGCGGTGAAGGGGGTCCCGTCGGGGGTCAGGAGCACCCCCGCTGCACGGAGGCGATCCGCCAGCGCCACCGGGAACTCCGGCGGCACGAGCGCCTCACGGATACCGAGCGCCGCCACGGCGCGGACGCAAAGCTCGAGCTGGGTCTCGGCACGAGACAGACCTTGAGCCAACAGCTCGTCCCTTCCGAGCGCGTCGACGAGCAGCCGTTCCAGAGCGGGCAGCGCCTGCGCGATGCGCGCATCTTCGAGGGCGTTCGTCAGCACCGCCCGTCCGGCCGTCGTTCTCCAGGTACAGGAATGGGTCGCCGATCCCGAGCGGCACCTCATGGCGAAGCGCCGGTGAGGTCTCCGTGTCGCCGTAGATGAGCAGGTTCATTGACGGGCGCTCAGGCGGCCGGCTGCATCTGGCCGACCACCATCTCTTTACTGGCCTGGGTCCAGATCACCTGCTCGCCGCCTGGCCCGACGCTGATGAGCGCGATCGGGACCCCCACGAAGTCGGAGACGAATTTCAGATAGTCGCGGGCGGCCTCGGGCAGCTCGGATTCGCTGCGGCAGCCGCTCAGGTCCTCGGACCACCCCGGCAGCTCCACATACTCGCCCGCGGCGTGGTGGAGCACCGTCTGGTGATAGGGGAAGTACTCGAACTCTGCGCCCTCCGCGCCTCGGTAGCGCGTACAGACCTGCAGCGGATCGATACCTGAGAGCACGTCGAGCTTGGTTATCGCCAGGGCGGTCAGGGAATTGATTCGTGCCGCGTAGCGCAGAGCAACCAGATCGAGCCAGCCGACGCGCCGGGCGCGACCGGTCGTCACCCCGTATTCCCCGCCCCGCTCGCGGAGCAGCTCCGAGAATGCGCCGTCGACCTCGGTCGGGAATGGGCCGGCGCCGACGCGCGTCCCGTAGGCCTTTGTCACACCCCAGATCTCGTCGATGTCCTTTGGCCCCACGCCGGCGCCGATACATGCTGCGCCCGCCACGGGGTTGGACGATGTGACGAACGGATAGGTGCCGTGGTCGATGTCGAGCAGGGCGCCCTGAGCCCCTTCGAACACGACTAGTTGCCCGTGGTCAAGACGGTCCTGCACGATCCGGATCGTGTCGGCGATGTAGGGCTCGAGACGGTGCCCGTAGGTCAGGTACTCGTCGCTCATGGCCTGGAGGTCGAGCGCCGGATCCTTGGCGAAGGGACGCAGTGTGAGGCGCTTGGGCTCGAGCGCCGAGATGATTTTCTGCTTGAGGATCTTCTCGTCGAGGAGGTCCTGCATGCGGATTCCCAGCCGTGCCGCCTTGTCGGCGTAGCACGGCCCGATGCCGCGGCGGGTGGTCCCGATCTGAAGCTTGCCCAGCTTGGCCTCGCCGGCGTGGTCGAGCATCAGGTGGTAGGGCATGATCAGATGGGCATTGGCCGAGATGCGCAGCCCGCTGGTGTCGATTCCCCGCCGGCGGAGCTCTTCCAGCTCGTCGGTGAGGACCTTGGGATCGACGACCACGCCGTTGCCGATCAGGCAGAGCTTGCCGCGATGCAAAATCCCGGACGGGATCAGATGCAGCTTCCACGTCTGTCCGTCGCGCACGATCGTGTGGCCGGCGTTGTTTCCGCCCTGGAAGCGCACGATGGCATCCGCCCGCTCCGCGAGCAGGTCGGTGATCTTCCCCTTCCCCTCATCGCCCCATTGGGCGCCGACGACAACCAGTCCAGGCATGGCTGGCTCAGTGTAGGACGGGGCGCGGGCCGCTCGGGGTCAGTGCCTCAGCCTCAAGCCAGCCGGAGGTCCATCCGCCGATCGTGGCCGAGCAGTGGCAGCTCGTCGCACATCTCCGTCAATCGCGAGACCGTGCGCTCGGTGATCTGCTCGCACAGCGCCTCACGGTCGAGGATGTTCGTCGTGACCAGCATCGCGCGCTGATCCTCGTAGCGGGCGTTGACGATCGAGTAGAGCTCTTCCAGCACCCACTCGTTGGTTCGCTCGGCGCCCACGTCGTCGACGTGCAACAGGTCGACCGCGGTGAGACGGTCCAGCAGCTCGATGTGCGAGCGCTCGGCGCGATGCGCATCGCGGATCTCGTTGAGCAACCGCGGCAGCGAGTAGATCGCCACCGAGCACCCGCCGCTCAGCGCGGCCTTTGAGACCAGCATCGCCAGCGTGGTTTTGCCAGTACCAACTGGCCCCATGAACCACAACCCGCGGCCGGCGTCGAGTTGGTCTTCGATCGTGTCCGCGTAACGTCGCGTGGCGGCTACAACGTGAGGGTCGATATCCGTCACGGGCGGCCTGTTGAAGCTGACGTCGCGGTAGCGGCGCGGGATCACCGCCGAAAGGCTGCGCGCCTTGGCCTGCGCCACGCGCTGCGGCCGGCAGCGGCAGTTGAATGCGGTGTTGCTCGCCTCGTCGTAGACGAAGCCCGAGCCGTCACAGGCGTCGAATGGACAGCTCTCACTCACCTTGCGACCCCGCGCGCAGCCCGCGACCCCAGGTCATTGCGCCACCCTCGCTCACTGCGCGACGCCCGCTCATCCCGCGAACCGATCGCCTGCGTAGTTCATGAACTTCGGGTACTGCTTCTGGAACGTCAGCACCACGTCGCCGACTGGCCCGTTGCGATGCTTGGCGATGATGATGTCCGCCTCGCCCGGCCGTTCGGACTCCTCCTTGAGGTAGTACTCCTCGCGGTAGATGAAAATCACGAGGTCAGAATCCGCCTCGATCTGGCCTGATTCGCGCAGGTCCGAGAGGATCGGTCGCTTGTCCCCGCCGCGTTGCTCCACTGCCCGGCTCAGCTGCGAGAGCGCGATCACGGGGACATTGAGCTCCCGGGCGAGGCTCTTCAGGCCGCGACTGAGTTGCCCTACCTGCTCCACGCGGCTCTCGACGCGCCCTTCGTGACGCATCAATTGCAGGTAGTCGACGATGATCAGGCCGAGGCCGCCCTGGTCCTGAAGCTGGTGATGAAGGCGACGCGCTTTGGCCCGTACCTCGAGGACACCGGTATCGCTTGAGTCATCGACGAACAGGGGCGCCTGGGAGAGACGGCGGCAGGCTTCCAGGATCTTCGGCCAGCGATGCTCGGCGACTTTGCCGCGGCGCAGATCCTCGCCGTTGATCTTGGCCTGGGAAGCCACGAATCGCTGGGCCAGCTCGGACTCCGACATCTCCAGCGAGAACAGCACCACCGGGTAGCCGTCGAGGGCGGCGTTCTCGGCGATGTTCGCCACGAGCGCCGACTTGCCCATCGATGGGCGCGCGGCGATCACGACCAGGTTGCCGCGCTGAAAGCCTCCCGTCCGCTCATCGAGATCCCTGAAGCCGGCCGGCGTTCCGGTGAGCGGAGATTTCGCTACCGATAGATGGTGCAGGCGCTCGGTCTCCTCGTGGAGGATGTCGGCGATCGATCGGAGCTTCTTTTGGCGGTCGTCGTGGGCGATCTCCAGCACCGAGCGCTCGGCGCGTTCAAGTAGGTCGCGAGCCGGTGCCTCACGGGAGAACACGCTCGCCTGGATCTCGTACGTGCTGGTGAGCAGCGCGCGCATCTGTGCGTTCTCGCGGACGATCCGGCCGTACTCGCGGGCATGGCCTGCCGCGGGGACCCAGCCCGCAAGGTCGTCGATCGCGGCCTTACCGCCGATCTCATCGAGCTTCCCGTGCTGACGCAGCGTCTCGGCGACGGTCAGATGGTCGATCTTGCGATCGCCCTCGAACAGCTCCTGCATAGCCGCGAAAACGGCGCCATGCTGCTCGCGGTAGAAGTGCTGCGACCGGAGCTGTTCTTCCACCAGCAGCGCGTTGAGGTGGCGCTCGTCGAGCAGCACCGCACCCAGGACCGACTTCTCGGCCTCAATGCTGTGGGGTGGGACTGTGGCTTCCTGGGTGGCGCTCATGGGCGGAGGCGAGTCTATGGAGAGGCCAGGCGGCAGACGACGGGCTATCCCGCAAGCAGCGACAGTTCCCGGCGACGTCGCTTTGAGCTCGAGCGACGACCGCCGGATGAGCGGCGGGCGGCCCTTCTAGCGGCGAGCTTCGATGGTGCGGCGGCCGGCGATCAGCCGGCCACGACCATCGTCTTGATGGTCGCGGTCACCTCGTCGGCCACCTCGACCACCACCATGTAGGTCCCGGTGTGACGGATCGGCTCGTCGAGATGGACCTTGCGACGGTCGACGCGAATGCCGCGGGCGTCACGGATGGCGTCCGCGATGTCCTGCGGCGTGACGGAACCGAACAGGCGACCGTCCTCGCCTGCCTGCTGCGGGATCGTGAGCACCGTGCGGCTGAGCAGCGAGGCGTTCTCCTGCGCACGCTCCTCGGCGTCGCGCTGTGCCTGCTCTGCCCGCTCGCGCCGCTGAGCCGCGACCTTGACCGACGCCGCCGTGGCGGCTTCGGCGAGCTTCCTGGGCAACAGATAGTTGCGCAGGTAGCCGGCCGACACCTCGACGACGGCGCCACGCTCGCCGAGCGACTCCACGTCTTGGAGCAGGATCGCCTGGGGCATGAAGACGCTCCTAGCGCTCGTAGCGGGAGCCGCGCTCGCTGCGCTCGCCGCGCTCGCCGGGCTCCCCAACGTACGGAAGTAGCGCCACCTCACGCGCACGCTTGACGGCCCGCGCGATCTGGCTCTGATGGCGCCGGCACGCGCCGGTGATCCGCCGGGAGCGGATCTTGCCGCGCTCGGAGATGAACCGGCGCAGCATGGAGAGATCCTTGTAGTCGACCTGGTCGATTTTCTCCCGGCAGTACGGGCACGGTCTACGGCGGGTCGAGCCCGTCATGCCCTTTCTGTCTCGCCGGCGAACCGGACGTCTACGCTGCTTTGCCACTCAGCTTCCTCTGTCTATCGCTTGCCTAGAACGGAATATCGTCCTCAGCGGCTGCGGCGCCTGCCGGCGCTGTCTCGAAGTCACCGGTGTCGATCGGCACGTCGCTCTCCGTGGTCTGGACGTTGCTGGAGAACCCGTTCCCGTTGGCGTCACCGGCGTCGTCGCGTCCGCCGAGGAACTGCACTGAATCAGCGATGATATCGACCGCCGAGCGGTTCTGTCCGTCGTTGTTAGTCCACTGGCGGTGGCGCAGGCGGCCGTCCACCGCGATCTGCCGCCCCTTGCGCAGGAACTTCTGGCAGTTCTCGCCCTGCTGGCCCCACACGGTGACGTCGAAGAAGTTCGCCTGATCCTCCCACTGACCCTCGCTGTTGCGACGGCGTCCGTTGACCGCCACTCGAAGCGAGCAGACGGCGTTGTTGCTTTCGGGAAACGTCCGCAGCTCGGGATCCTTGGTCAGTCTGCCTGTGACGATTACCCGGTTGATGTCTCCTGCCATTTCTGGCTCCTTCCAGGGTCGATTGAAAGCCTGCGGGCGAGTCTAAGCGCGCCGCAGACGGCAACCACAGGGCCAACACGGAAAGTGGCAGAAACGCCACATGCGCGGCAGCGGCTCGTCACAAGCGGTGACGCTTTTGTTGCGGATCGGGGTTCCGGGCGGCCCTGCGGGCCGGAGGGGCGGCGGGGCGGCGAGCTGCCGGCTCTCGGAGCCGGGAAGGGTCGGCGTCGCCGCGACTATGCGCTCTCCGCGCCGGTGTCCGTCTCGGCGGGCTCACCGGAAGCTGCGCCCGTTGTGGCCCCCTCCGCAGCTGGGGGCGCGGGGGTCGCGGCAGCCGGCGCGGGGGGCGCGGCAGCCGGCGCGGGTGGCGCGGCAGCCGGCGCGGACTGCGCTCGTGGCGGGGGCGCCGCCTCCGGACGCGGCGCCGGCGGCGTGCCCGGCAGCACCTTGATGATCCGATGGCGCAGGACGCCGTCGGTGATCCCCAGGTTGTGGCTCAACGACTCCAGAAGCTCGGGCGGTCCGGTGAACTGAAGGAGGTGGTATTCGGCATCGTTCTGATGCTCGATCTGATAAGCGAGCGCGCGGATACCCCAGTCGCCGTTGAGTGCGATTGACCCGCCGCCATTGGAGATCGCGCCCTCGACATCGGAGAGGATCTTCGCCCGCCGCTCGTCTTCCACGCTCGTGGAGAGCAGCAGCATGAGGTCATAAAGTGGCGTCGCGTCAGGCATTGCTCTCAGATCGGCCTGCGGCGCGAGGTCCGCACCGGGCGGCGGACGACTATAGCGAGCCGATCTGGGACGCTCTTGGGCATGGCCACCAAAGATGATCTGCCGGTTCTCGAGTTCCGTGATCCGCAAACCTGGGCCGGATGGCTTGAGCACCACCACGCCAGCCGCGATGGCGTGTGGCTCAAGTTCGCAAAGAAGGGGTCCAACATCACGACCGTGACGTACTCCGAGGCCCTCGAAGAAGCGCTCTGCTACGGCTGGATCGACGGGCAGGTCGCACGCCATGACGAGCGCTATTACCTTCAGCGCTTCACGCCCCGCCGGCGCCGCAGTCGGTGGTCGCAGATCAACCGCGAAAAAATCGAGCAGCTCGTGGCGCAGAGGCGGATGAAGCCGGCCGGCTTGGCGGAGGTCGAAGCGGCAAAGTCAGACGGGCGCTGGGACTCCGCCTACCCACCCCCTAGCAAGGCCACGGTCCCCGAAGACCTTCAGCTGGCGCTGGATGCGAATCCTGAGGCCAAGTCGTTCTTCGAAACCCTCACCGCCTCGCCGCGCTACACGATCCTGTACCGCGTCGAGGACGCCAGGCGGCCCGAGACTCGCGCCAGGCGGATCGCCGAGTACGTGCAGATGCTGGCCGAGCGTCGCGCGCCGGGTCAGTGAGCCGAGGCGCTAGGAGGCTCAAAAAGGGGTGGGCCCGGGGGTTTGACTTCGCGCTCACGCCAGATAGCGCGTTGAGGAGAGGTGCGTGTCCGGGCTGGGTCGGGTTGCGGGCGGCGAAGCTCGAATAACGCAACAAACCCGACCTCACGCGCTGGGTCGTGTGCACATAAGCATCCCCAGGCTGCTTATCTCGCCAAGCGCGAAGCGATGGAGCGCGTTTGTTGCGAAATCCGACCCCGGCCAGCGCGAAATCCGACCCCGGCCAGCGCGAAGTCCGAATCCCGGCCAAGCGCGAAATCCGACCCCGGCCAGCGCGAAGTCCGACCCCGGCCAGCATTGCGCAAACCCACGTCCCCATCCATCCCCCAACACGACCGCGTCCCCGCCAACGCGACCGCCATCACCCCAACAAGACCGCCTCCCCGCCAACAAGACCGCGTCCCCGCCAACAAGACCGCGTCCCCGCCGCTGCAAGCCACGATGTCCGGGTAGCTACGAATAGACACGCGCTCGGCTCGCGAGCCAGCTACGGTGTCTGAGCCGATGAATTCCAGCTCCTCCGACACACCTCTCGTACTCGTCTCCAACCGGGGCCCGGTGACGTTCGGACCTGGCGGCGAGGTCAAGCGCGGGACCGGTGGACTGGTCACGGCGCTCATCGGGCTGGCCACGTATCGCGACGTGACGTGGGTCGCATCGGCCATGACCGACGAGGACGTTGACGTGGCGGAGCGCCACGACGGCCGCCCGTTCCCCGTGAGCACCGAGGATGGCGATGAGTACCGGGTGAAGCTGGTGGCCTCGAGCCCTGAGGCCTACGACCGCTTCTACAACATCACCGCCAACCCGATGCTGTGGTTCATCCAGCACTACCTCTGGGATCTTTCCAATGCCCCCGACATCCGTCGCAACGAGACCGAGGCGTTCGAGTTCGGCTACAACGTCGTGAACGAGGACCTGGCCCGGGCGGTGCTGGAGGAGATCGAAGACGTGCCCAACCCGGCGATCATGGTGCACGACTATCACCTGTACACGCTGCCGGCGCTGATCAGGCGCGAGCGCCCGGACGCCGTGCTTCATCACTTCGTTCACATCCCCTGGAGCCAGTCGGACTCGTGGAGGGTGCTACCCACCATGCTGCGGGAGGAGATCTACGACGGGATCCTCTCCAACGACATCATCGGCTTCCACACCCGGTCCTACCGCCGGAATTTTCTGCAGTGCTGCGAGGACCTGACCGGACACGAGGTCGATATGGAGCAGGGCATCGTGCACTGCGGCGACCGCGAGGTGTGGGTGCGCGCGTATCCGCTGCCGAGCGATTCCAGTGCCGTTCAGGCGGTCGCCCGCCGGCAACGGGTCAGGGAGTTCGAGGACGAGCTGTTGCGCCGGCGACGCGACTATCTGATCCTGAGGGTCGATCGAGCGGATCTCTCAAAGAATGTCCTGCGAGGGTTCAGCGCCTTCGACGTGTTCCTCGAGCAGCACCCAGAGTTCCGCGAGAAGATCACGTTTATCGCCCAGCTGATGCCGTCTCGGACGGACATCCCCGAGTACGCCGAGTATCTGGAGCGCATCGAAGCCGTCGTCGCGGTCGTCAACCACCGCCATGGCTCGCCGGACTGGATGCCGATACAGCTCAAGCTTCGCGACGACTTGGAGGAGGCAGTCGCCGCCTACAAGCACTACGACGTGCTGATCGTCAACGCCATGTTCGACGGCATGAACCTTGTGGCCAAGGAAGGACCGATGGTCAACGAGCACGCCGGCGTGTCGATCCTCTCCGAGAACACGGGCGCCCACGAGGAGCTTGGCGAATACGCCCTATCGGTCAACCCGTTCGATATCCAGGAGCTGGCCGACTCGATCCATGCCGCGCTGACGATGCGCGACGACGAACGGCGGCGACGCCTCGACGGGCTGCAGTCGATCATCACCGCTCGCGACCCCGGCGACTGGGTCGACGAGCAACTCGCCGACATCCACAAGCGAGAGCGCGGGCGAGCTCAGGTCGGCGGGTCCTGAATCCGCGCAGGTGGGGCAGATCGCCCCCCGGTGCCGGCACGCGAGAAGCCGCCCCCCGCTGCCGGCACGCGCAACAGCCGTTCCCGCGCCCCCGCAGAAGCTGCGCCCCCGCAGAAGCCGCCCCCCGCGGACCCCGACTACACCTCGAGCGCCTCGAAGATCTCGAGCCAGTCGCGCAGCAGCCGTGGCGACAGGAAGCGCTTTCGCACGGATTCCTTTCCCGCCCGCCCGAGCTGCTTGCCGAGCGCCGGGTCGGAGAGGATCTCGAGCGATCGCTGGGCGCACTGCTCGACATCGCTGACCAGGAACCCGGACTGACCGTCGGTGATCTGCAGCGGGATGCCGCCGACGTGCCCCGCCACGAGGGGCCGTCCCTTCCAGATGGCCTCGGTGACCGTGAGCCCGAAGCCCTCTCGAGTGGACTTTTGGATCACGACATCGCTGTGAGACTGAAACGCATTGACCTCGATCGCGCCGACGTTGTTGAGGTTGTTCAGGATGTGGATATCGGGGTCGCCGTCGGCGTGCGCGACGGTGGCATTGAAGTAGTCCCATCCCTCGGGATCGTCGGTGGCCATCGACCCGACGAGCGCAAGCTGGACCTCTGGTCGCTCCTCCTTGACGATGCGATAGGCGTCGATCACGCCGAGCGGGTCCTTCCAGGGGTCGAAGCGCGACACCTGACAGAGCAGCGGCCGGTCGACGTCGATCCCGAATTGCTGGCAGATATAAACGGCGTCATCCGGTGAGAAGGCCATGTTCTTCGGCGCCAGTGGATCGATGGCCGGCGGCATGATGTGGGCGCGGCCGTCCATGCCGCTGGGGACGTACTCATCGAGGTGGAAGACGGCTGCGCGATACGGCTCCAGGTACGGCGTCAAGCGGGCCAGTGTGTCCGGGTTGGGTGTGGAGAGGTCGATGTGGCAGCGCCAGGCCCAGGTGCGCGCCTTCTCAGGGACCAGCGTGGCGAGTGCGGCGGGCTGCGGGTCGTGGACGATGCACACGTCCCAGCCCTCGGACAGCTGCGTGGCGTTGATCTCGTTGTAGTTGTTCCACGTCTGCCACTGCTCCTCGCTCAAACTCTGGGAACTGCCCTGAAGGGAGTTGTGGAGCACCTTCGTGGCGTTGAAGAACTCCTCTCGCCCATAGATCACGTGCCACTCGCACTCCAGGCCAACGTCGACCATCAGCGGAACGAGCGTGTTGAGGATCTCCGAGACACCGCCGCCGAAGGCGGTCGCCGAGATGTGGAGGATCCGCTTGCCCTGCAGCCTGCCGGCGCGCTCGCGAATCTCGTCGATCAGAGCGCGCCCAGCGATGCTCTGGTAATCGGCGAGGCGCTTCTGAGCTACGCCGACTGGCTGGAGCATCGAAGATCAGGCTTGAGAGCGCTCACACGGCCGCACGATATCGACAGCCAGGGCGCAAGCGAAAGGGCGCGCCCGAGAGCGGTTCACCGCGCACCTCAACCGTAAACCCCCCCAACCCGAACTCGTCACGCCGGCAGGTCGAGCGTGAAGACCGTTCGTCCCGGCGTCGACTGCACCGACAGCTGCCCGGCCATGCGCTCCGCCAGCTCCGAGGCGATCGCCAGACCCAGCCCTGAGCCCTGGGCGTCATCGGCCGTGTAGAAGGGCTCGAAGATTCGCGGCATGGCGCGCGGGTCGATGCCCTCGCCGTTATCGCGCACCGCTAGGCGCACCCGGCCGTCGTCGCGCCCGGCGGTGACCACGATGTTGGTTCCAGGGGATGTGTGGATGAGCGCGTTGTCGAGCAGGATCCGCATGATCTGGGCCACCCGCACGGGATCGCACTGGGCGTCGATGGCGCCCTTGATCATCCGCAGTTCCAAGTGCGAGTCGTGCGCGGCCAGCGATGGCTCGAATTCCCCGGACACCGAGCGCGCGAGCTCGCCGAGGTCGACCTGCTCTTCTCGCAGCTCGAGCGAGCCAGCCTCCAGCTTCGAGAGGTCAAGCAGGTCCAACGACAGCTTCTGCAGGCGCTCGGTCTGATCGCGCACTTGATCCAG
Source organism: uncultured Actinomycetes bacterium (assembly GCA_963822735.1). Lineage (GTDB taxonomy): Bacteria > Actinomycetota > Thermoleophilia > Solirubrobacterales > Solirubrobacteraceae > Palsa-465. Next base: position 435,660 of record CAWGIU010000016.1, on the reverse strand, counting down.
GAATCGCCGCCGGGTCTCGGCGTCGAGATCCTCGTCCTCCAGCAGCTCGACGAACCCGCCGAGCGAGAAGATCGGCGTGCGCAGCTCGTGCGAGGCGGTGGCGATGAACTTCTCGCGCGCCAACTCGAGCTGCGCCAGCTGTCGCTGCATGTCATTGAAGGTCATCGCCAGCTGTCCCAGCTCATCGCTGGAGTCGACGGGGATCGGGCGGGAGAAGTTCCCTGCGGCGACCTGCTCGGCCGCCACCTCGAGCCGCTTCATGCGCCACGTCAGCCAGCGGGCAACGAGGTAGCCGCCGATCAGCGCCAGCAACAGTGCGATGCCGCTGGCGATCAGGATCTGCTGGCGCACGATCGAGACGTTGTGAAGGACATCGGACACCGAGGAGGAGGCGACGATCACGGCGCTGATGCGGCCTGCGTGGGTTATCGGATAGGCGGCTTCGGCGATCGTGCCGTTCAGCTCAGTGCCGCTGGCGGGCTTGCCGGTCTGGACCGCCTGGTAGGCGAGCGAGAACGACATCCGCGTGTCAGACGTCGGGTTGGAGTCGACCACCGGCGTCGTCAACTGAGCCTGCTGCCCGCTGCCCCGGGCCGCGACCCAGTTGACGAACAACAACGAGACGCGGTTCCCCGTGGCCAGCGCGGCCTTGTTCACCTGGCGCTGGAGAACGGACTTGGGGACGTTCGTGCCGGCGGCGATCGTCTTGGAGTTCGAGTGGGCCGCCGCGGCCAACGAGCTCAGCTTCTCATCGAGCAGCCGGTTCTGGAGGCCCGGCGCGACGTACAGGTAGAGCGCGCCGAAGGCGATGAACGTGATCCCAAAGAACACGAGCGCCAAGCGGTTGCGCAGCGAGCGCAGGTTCAGCATCGGCCCCCCGCCCGGCCTCGGTTCAGCGCTACGGTCGCCTCACCCCTCCCGGCTCGGTACAGCGTCACCCTCACCTCACCCCTACGGCTCGGTATCGCGGAACCGGTAGCCGACCCCGCGGACGGTGAAAAGGTAATCGGGGTCCTTGGCGTCGCGCTCGATCTTCTCCCGCAGGTGGCGGATGTGGACGTCGATCGTCCGCGGATCACGGTAGGCCGAGTCGCCCCAGATACGCGCCAGCAGCATGTCCCGAGTGAACACTCGCCCGGGACTGCGAGCCAGGATGGAGAGGATCTCGAACTCCACATAGGTCAGCTGGGCGTCCGCCCCGTTCACGCGCACGGTGCGCTTGGGGAAGTCGATCCGCAGCTCGCCGACCGCCAGCGGCGCCTCGTCCGGAGCCGTCTCGGCGGGCCGCGTCATCTCGGCGCGACGGAGCGCGGCCTTGATCCTGCTCGAGAACTCCCTGACCGAGAAGGGCTTGGTGATGTAGTCGTCGGCACCCAGCTCGAGCCCCACGACCTTGTCGATCTCCTCGGACTTGGCCGTGAGCATGATGATCGGCACCGAGCTACGGGTCCGCAGCCGCCGGCAGACCTCGAGTCCATCGATCTTGGGCAGCATCAGATCGAGCACCACCAGGTCGAAGGTCTCCTCCTCGAAGCGGTCTAGCGCCTCGCGTCCATCGGTGGCCTGGACGACGTCGTAGCCCTCCTTGCGCAGCGGATAGGAGAGCAGCGTCTGAATCGAGCGCTCATCGTCGACGAGCAGGATGCGCGCTGAGTGGTCGTCCATGTGTTTTGTCTCCAGTTACCTCGAAAGGGTACGGGCTCCGAGCAGGAAGTCTCCGCACGCAGCTAATCTTGTCGCGCCGATGCTCGACCCGCGGATCTACCGCACAGGGCTGGCGGCGGTCGTGCTGGCCGTGATCGTGTTCGCGTTCTCGTTCCAGGGCCAGCCCGGCGCGCTGGGCGGAACGCTGCCCCCTGCCGCCTTCAACGGCCAGTCCGCATACGCGGCAGCGATGAACCTTGCCCGCCACTACGTCCGCCGCCCGGCGGGCGGCGCGAACGACACCGCGATCGCGGCGCAGGTCTCACAGGGCCTGCGCCAGAACCACTTCAGCGTCTCAACGCAGTCATTCAAGGCCGCGACCCCGAACGGAACGCGCGGGCTTCAGAACGTGATCGGAGTGCGCACCGGCCTCTCCAACAGCAGCATCGTCGTGGTCGCCCACCGCGACGACGTCGGCCCCCCAACCAGCACCGGTGAGTCGGGCACCGGCGTGCTGCTGGACCTGGCCAGCGTTCTGTCCGGCGAGACGCTCAATCACACCGTGGTCTTGGTCTCCACCACGGGCGCCACGGGGGCCGCCGGAGCTTCGCAGCTGATTCCATCGCTGCCGGGTCCGGTGGACGCCGTGCTGGTGCTGGGCGATATGGCCACGCCGGCGCTGCGCTCGCCGTTCGTCGTGCCCTGGTCTGATGGGCAGCAGGTGGCGCCGCCGCTGCTACGCAACACGGTGGCATCGGCGCTGACTTCGCAGAGCGGCCTGCAGGCGGGCGGGACGAGTCTGGCGGGCCAGTTCGCGCACCTGGCCTTCCCGCTCACCGTCTCTGAGCAGGGAGCGTTCAACGCCCACGGCATCCCGGCGGTGCTGCTCGCCGCCACTGGCGAGCACCCCACGATGCCGGGACAACCGGCCAGCCTCAACCAGATAACCCAATTCGGCACTGCCGCGCTCGAGGCGATCAGCGCGCTTGATAGCTCGAACTCGGTTCCTCCCCCGTCGGCCTACGTGCTGTTCAACGGCAACGTCGTTCCGGCCTGGGCGATCCGGATCCTGGTGCTGGGGTTGATCCTGCCGGTGCTGATGACGACGATCGATGGCTTCGCCCGTGCCCGCCGCCGCGGTCATGCGGTCGGTCGGTGGATGATCCGGCTGCTGGCCATGGCCGTCCCGTTCGTGCTGGCCGCCGCGATCGTGCTGCTGGCGAAGGCCTTCGGAGTGCTCGACATCAGCCCGCCGGCGGCCACCGCGGCCGGCGCAATTGCGTTGGGCACGAAGGGAACCGTGCTGCTCTCGCTGCTGCTGGCGGTCGTCGCCGTCTCCCTGTGGCTGCTGCGCAAGGTGCGTGTGATCTCCGTGGCGGGCGGCGATGCCGGGGCAACGATGGCGCTGATGCTGTTGATGTGCGGGCTGTCGCTTGCGGTCTGGATCTTCAACCCGTTTGCAGCCGCGCTGCTGGTTCCCGCGCTTCACCTCTGGCTATGGGGCCTGACATCACAGACCCGGATGCACCCTGCGGCGCGGATGACGATCTTCGCCCTGGGGCTGGCGCCGCCCTTCCTGGTGCTCACCTACTACGTGGTCAGCCTGGGCTTCAGCCCGATCACGTTCGCCTGGACCGTAGTGTTGATGATCGCCGGCGGTCAGATAGGAACGCTGGCGCTCCTGGCCGCCAGCATCCTGATGGGTTGCGCTGTGGGCGGCGCGGTCATCGGCCCGTGGGGCAGCCGTCGCGAGCGCGGCGAGACAGAGACATCGGCGGTTACCGTCCGCGGCCCCGTGACGTACGCCGGTCCGGGATCGCTGGGCGGCACCGAGTCGGCGCTTCGGCGCTGAGACCTGCGTACTCTTGATACCGGCGCCGGTGAGGGGCGATATCTGATGCGACGGCTGATCCGAGATTTCTCCTACGTCCTGATGATCTCCGGCGCGCTGCTGCTGGCGGACGCAGCCGTGACGCTGCTCTGGCAGGAGCCCCTCACCGCGGTGGTGGCCCTGATCAAGCGCGACGGCGTCGACAAGCGCTTTCTCTCCTACGACCGCGCTCCGCTGTCGCAGGTGGAGCGCAAGGCGCTCGCCAGCCTCCGCGACCAGCGTGCGCGCATCGCCTATCTCGCACGTGAGGACCGCAGAGCCGTCAAGACCGGCGACGGGATCGGGGTCCTTCAGATGCCGAAGCTCGGCGCCACCTACACGGTCGTCCAAGGCACGGATGATTCAAGCCTCGAGAAGGGGCCCGGCCATTACCCCCAGACCGCCTTCCCCGGCATCGGCCAGACGGTCGCCATCGCCGGGCACCGGACGACGTACCTGGCGCCGTTTCGCAACATCAATCGGCTCGACCGGGGCGACACAATCGTCCTGACGATGCGCTATGCGCGCTTCACCTACACCGTCCAGTCCCATCGGGTCGTGCCCCCGAACGCATGGTGGATCACGCGCAACGAGGGCTACGAGCGCCTCGTGCTCTCGGCCTGCAACCCGCTCTATAGCGCCTCACAGCGGATCGCGGTCTTCGCCCGATTGAGCTCCGAGACGCCGCTTGGCCCCGCCGCGGCTGAAGGTTGAGCGCCGGCTTCACGAGTTAAGCCCCGGCGCCAAAGCGCCGATACAGATGCAGTCGTGGATGAACAGCGCCAGAGGGAGCTGTCGGGGCTACGAGACCGGATCGAGCTCGGGCGATATGAGGTCGACGCCCGCGCGGTGGCGGACGTCATCATCCGCCGGGCGCAGGGCATGCTGCCCATGATCGGGGAGCTGCAGGCTGCCCCCGCGGCGGCGGCCGACGTTCAGAGCGCGTGCTCGTATCCCGACAGGCCCGCGTCGTCTCCTGCGAACGCGACACTCGGCGATCCCTCCGCCACCGCGCCCACCCAGGTCAGGCCCGCGCCGCTGGCCCATCGCCGGCTCTCGGACTCGGCCAGCGCCCGCGCGCTGCGTGGGATGCAGGCGCAGAGCTCGTAGTCGTCGCCGGCGGTTGCGGCCAGCGCGCCCGGAGAGGTCCCGAGCTGCGCCGCCACGTCCTGCACGGCCGGGCCCGTGGGCAGCGCGTCAAGCGACAGCTCGAGCCTCACGCCGCTGCGTCTGGCCAGATGCTGGGCATCGCTGGCCAGGCCGTCCGAGAGGTCGATCATGGCTCGGGCGCCGACCGCCGCCAGCGAGCGTCCCTCCTCGAGCCGCGGCTCCGGACGGGCGTAGCGCTCGCGCAGTGCCCGCTCCTCATCCACGCCCACGTGGGCCCGCTGTTCGAGCACCACAAGCCCGGCACCCGCTTGCCCCAGGGTGCCCGTCACGCACACCAGGTCCCCGGGCTGCGCGCCCTCCCGACCGACCAGCGCGCCGGGATCATCCGCCCAACCGGTGACCGTGACAGACACCGTCAGCTGCTCGGAGCGGGTGACGTCGCCGCCCGCGATCACCGTACCGCTGCGTGACGCCAACTGGGCGGCGCCGCCCGCCAGCGCCAGCGCCTCGTCGAGCTCGAGGCCCGTGGGGAGCCCCAGCGCCAGGAACGCCTCGCCCGCCCGCGCCCCCATCGCCGCCAGGTCCGACAGCGCAGCCGCCAGCGCGCGGTGGCCGATCTCCTCCATCGACAGCTGCCCTCGGCGGAAGTGCACGCCCTCAACCATCATGTCCACCGATGTCACCGCGTATCCGTCGGCGCGCGTGACTGACGCGTCGTCGCCGATGCCGCGCAGCACGCGGGCCGAGCCGGCGTCGAACACCGTCTCCAGCGCGTCGATCAGCTCGAACTCACGCACCGGAGGCACTGAGACGGCCGCGACTCGCGGCTACTTGTGCCTGTAGACGATCCGCGCCCGGTCGAGGTCGTAGGGGGAGAGCTCGACCCGTACGCGGTCGCCGGGCAGGATCCGGATCCGGAACCGGCGCATCTTGCCCGCCACGTGGCCCAGCACCGTGCGATCCATGTTGTCGAGCTTCACGCGGAACATCGCGTTCGGCAGCGCTTCGACGACCTCGCCTTCGAGCTCGACTTTCTCTTCCTTCGGCATGCGGGCGCGAGCGTAGCAGCGGGCGGAGCGCCTAGTGCTTCCTGCCGCCGCCGCCCGTACCGCCGCCGTTGTGCCCGGTGCCGGGCTTGTTTCCTCCGCCGCCGCCGCCGGACGGCGAACCGCCACCGGTCCTCGGGCTGGGCGTCCCCGGTGGACGCTGCGGCGGCTGGGCGAACAGCTGCGGGTTGTTGTAGTAGGGGGCCGGGCTACCCCCGCCCGTGTAGCCACCGTTGTAGTTGTTGTAGTTCTGGCTGGCCCCGCCTTGCGCGGAGTGTCCGCCGACGAACGCCGTCCCATGCCAGGGGACGGAAGGCGCTGGCCAATCGCCGCAGTAACCGTTTGAGGCCTGCACCATGTAGTCGTGCCAGATCGGGGCGGCGACGCTCCCCCCGAAGCCCACGTACGCGTTGTTGTTGTTGGGATAGCCCACCCACACCGCCGTTGAGAGCCGCGGGGTATAGCCCACGAACCAGGCGTTGCCTTCGTTCTCAGCGGTACCGGTCTTGCCGGCTGCCGGGCAGCCCCAGCCTTCCCCGGCAGCTGTGCCGCCGGGGTTCGTGAGCACCTGCTTGAGCACGCTCGTGGCCGCGTACGTCTCGCCGTAGCTGAACACCTGCTTTTTCGGCGGGTTGCCCATGTTGACCACGCTGCCATCGGGAAACACGACCCTGCTGATCGCGGTGGGGGCGATGTGATTGCCGCCGTTGGCCACGGTGCCGTATGCGTCCGCCATCTCCAGGGGCGTGACTCCATACGTGAGACCGCCGATCACCTCTGCCGGATTTCCCGTCAGCGTGGAGGTGATGCCCATCGCGTGCGCCGTCTGGTCGAACTTGTCCATCCCCTCATCGACGGCCAGCTGGGCGAACACCGTGTTGTCTGAGACGATCGTGGCCTTGGTGATGTTGATGACGCCCTGATAGCTCTGCTCGGCGGTGTGCACCGAATACGCGGGGAAGTGCGGCAGCCACCCGGCAGCCAGGTACTTGGATGTGTAGTAGGTCTGGTTGGGGTCGCCGTCGTAGTCGTGGATCAGGGTCATCAGCGCGAACATCTTGAAAGAGGAGCCCGGTGAGCGCTGACCCTGGGTGGCGTAGTCGAAGCTCGACTGGCTGTAATCAGAGGAGTTGGCAATGGCCAGGACGTTCCCGTTGGTGGGGTCGATCGAGGCCAGCGCCGCGGCCGGGTCACCCGGGCCGCCTTCGTGCGAGAGGATCGCCGCGCGCGCCTCCTGCTGGTCCTGGAGGTTGATCGTCGTGTAGATCTTCAGCCCGCCCTGGTCGACCTTGGGGCAGGGGTCGGTGAACGCCTGATGGGGGCAGAAGCGCTGGTGCAACTGCTCCACGACGTAGTCGAACACGTACGGCTGGGTGCGCTGGTTGTAGCTGTTGTTGTGCTGCGCTTGGAGCGGCTCGTGGTCGGCGTTGTCCGCCTGTGCCCGCGTGATGTAGTGCGAGTTGACCATCGCCTGGAGCACGGCTGCTCGCCGCTGGTGCGCCAGCGCCGGCGCCAGGAAGGGGTTGTACTCCGACGGCGCCTGCGGCATCCCGGCCAGCAGCGCGGCCTGCGCCAGATCGAGTTGCGAGACCGGCTTGTTGAAGAACACCTCGGACGCCGCCCCGACGCCGTAGGCGGTCTGCCCGTCCACCGTCCCGTAGGGCACGTCATTGAGGTACTGGTTGAGGATCCAGTTCTTCTTGTGAGCGTTCTCGAGCTGCTGGGCCAGCTTGGCCTGGATGATCTTGTAGCGCAGATCGCGCTTGTGGTTTCGCAGGTACAGCTGGTTGACGAGCTGCATCGTCAGGGTCGAGGCGCCCTGCAGCGACGAGCCGCCCTGAAAGACGTCCCTGACTGCCGCGCGGAGGATGCCGGTGTAGTCGAGCGCTCCGTGCTGATAGAAGCGCCGGTCCTCGATCGCCACCGTTGCCTGGCGCAGAGTGTTTCGAATCTCGCCGGCGGGCACGGGGCTGCGCAGGATGCTCGAGTGGATGAAGCCCAACGAGGAGCCATCGGAGGCGAACACCTGGGAGTTGGCGCCGGGAGTGGCGGGCTGGCGCTGGTTGAGGTTGGGCGCGGAGTCGGCGACGGCGGCGACCCAGCCGGCCACGGCCAGCGCGCCGAGAGCCAGCACGGAGACGCTGAGCACCGCGCTCATCACGAAGGCGCGCTTGACGGGATGTCCCCGTTTGCGGTGTCGGCGCCGCTGTCGCTCGCGTCGGGTCATGGGCTTCCTGGCCGCTCCCTGGTCGGCGTGTCGAGTGTAACCAGAGGGGTCTTTCGGGCCGCCGGCGCGAAGCTCCTTCAATATGGACGCCGGGCGATCATGATCGCCCGGCCCGGCCGGAACATGTTCCGGCCGGCGGGCCGGCTCATGAGCCGGCCCGAACGGCTCGTGTCACCATCCTTGAAGAGGTGGGAACGCCGGCTCCGACAACCGTCAGCGTGGCCGAACTGGTCAAGCGCTATCCCAAGTCGCCAGTAAACGCCGTCGACGGGATCTCGTTCGACGTGGCGGAGGGCGAGGTGCTCGGGCTGCTCGGGCCCAACGGGGCCGGCAAGACGACCACCGTGGGGATGCTGACCACGCGCGTGCGGCCGAGCGGCGGGCGGGCGATGGTTGGCGGCGTCGACGTGCTCGCCGATCCGGTGCACGCCCGGGGCCGCCTGGCGGTGGTCCCCCAGCGCTCCAACCTCGACCGCGCGATCTCCATCCGGCGCAACCTCACGTTCCACGCCGCCTACCACGGCGTGCCGCCCGCCGACGCCGAGGCCCGAGCCAACGAGCTGCTGGAGCAGTTCGGCCTGCGCGAGCGCGGCGACGTCAAGCCGGATCTGTTCTCGGGCGGCCAGTCGCAGCGGATCATGATCGCCAGGGCACTCATGCATCGGCCTCAGGTCCTGTTTCTCGACGAGCCGACGACCGGGCTCGACCCGGCGGCCCGGCTGTTCGTGTGGGACCGCCTGCGCGAGCTCCAGGCCGACGGCGTGACGCTGATCCTCACCACCCACGACATGCACGAGGCGGCGACGCTCGCCGACCGAGTTGGAATCATGGATCACGGCAAGCTGCTGGCGCTCGACACGCCCGAGGGGTTGATCCGATCGCTGCCCGGCTCGTCGACGCTCGAGCTGGCGATGGCCTCGGACGACGGCCAGACGCCCGCACGTCTGGCAGACGCACTCGGCGAGCTGGAGAAAGTGCAGCGCGTCGAGGCGCTCGACGGCGAGGGCGACGACGAGCTGCGCGTGAAGCTCTACGTCTCCGGCGAGGCCTCGCAGCTGCTGGCGCCTGCGGCGACCATGCTGGCTGAGCGGGGCGTGCAGCTCAGCGGCGTGCAGCTCGGCGAGCCGACGCTCGAGGACGTGTTCATCCGCCTGACCGGGAGGACGCTCAGAGGATGACCGCAGTAGCAGCCCCGGCACCCGCGGTCTCCCAGGCACGCGCGTTCCTGGCGGTGCTGCGCCGCGACGCGTTCGTGACGTTCAAGGAGCTCCACGTCTTCCTGGCCCAGGTGATCCTGCAGCCGCTGTTCCTGCTGTTCGTGTTCGGCAAGGTGCTGGGGGCGCTCGGGTACACGCGCCACAACTATGCGCACCTGCTGTTCCCGGGGCTACTGGCGCTGACGACGGTCATCACCAGCATGCAGGCGCTGGCGTTCCCGCTGGTGGTGGAGTTCGGATGGACGAAGGAGATCGAGGACCGGCTGCTGGCGCCGATGGCCACAGGGTTGGTGGCGATGGAGAAGGTCGTGTTTGCGGCGATGCGCGCCGTGGTGGCCACCGTGGTCATGATCCCGGTCGGGATCCTCGTGCTGGGCTCGATCCCCTGGCGTTGGAGCGGCTTTCCGCTGCTCGTGCTGGCGCTGATCCTGGGGAGCCTGCTCGGCGCGAGCCTGGGCCTGGTGCTCGGGACGCTGGTCACTCCGAACCGCATCAACATGGTCTTCTCGCTGGTATTCACGCCGCTGCTGTTCACCGGCGCCACCCAGTACCCGTGGCCGTCGCTGTCGCGGCTCGAGTGGTTTCAGGTCGTGACGGCCTGTAACCCGATGACCTACGTCTCAGAGGCGATGCGCGCGGCGCTCGTGCCTTCTGTCCCCCACATCGACGCGTGGATTTGCGTGATCGTGCTGCTGGGCACGCTGCCCGTGCTGGCGTGGATCGGCGCGCGCGGCTTCTATCGGCGAGCGGTGGACTAAACGCGCCCCGTGTCGCGCCGGTAGGCCCACCGCGCCGCCGCGGCGAGCACCACGAACCAGCCCCCGACCACCGCCCACCCGAGCCCACTCCAGGGGTGTCCGTGCTCGACGACGTGGCTGGCGCGCACCAGCCAGTAGGAAGGGAAAAACTGGCCGATATCGTGCAGGAAGCCGTGGTTGATCGGGAACCACGTGCCGCCGATCAGCGCCAGCAGCGAGACCGACCCGCCCATCACCGGACCCACCGAATCCGTGTTCGTCAGGTGGCCGATGAAGATCCCCAGCGCGGCGAACGGCGCCAGCCCGACGATCATCAAACCCAGCATTTCGGCGAGCGCCGCGGCCGAGACACGCACGCCTAGTGACGTGCCGGCCGCGTAGAGGACGACCATCGTCACCAGCGCCATCGCGTAGGCCACGAGCACCTTGGCCCGGAAATACTGGAACGGGGAGAGCGGGCTGATGCGCAACTGTCGCGTCCAGCCGGCCTGGCGCTCCCCGGCGATCCGGGCGCCGGTGGAGAGGGTGGCCATCATCGTCCCGAACGTCGCCAGCCCCACCATGTAGTAGAGCGGGGCCGGCAGGCCGCTGCCCGCGAAGTTGTGCACGTTCTTGTTCGGCGCCGCGATGACGAAGAACAGGATCAGTGGAAAGGCGAGCGAGAGGAAGAAGAAGCGGCGGTTGCGGAACGCGCGCAGCAGCTCGCAGTGCAGGTACATCAGGCCACCCCCGCGGATTCCGCCTCATCCGGCTCGCCCGTCAACTGGATGAACGCCTCCTCCAGCCCTGCGCCGGCGATCTCGATGTCGCGCGCGTCCGGATAGCGCTCCAGCAGCGCCCGGATGGCCTGGTCGGAGTCGGGGCAGCTCAGCACGATCGCCTCGCCGCGTCGGTCTGCCACCGCCACGCCGGGGAGCTCGCGAAGCTCGTCGAGCGCCACATGCGGCAGCGTGGCGCGGATCGTACGCAGGCCCACGCGGGCCTTGATCTCGGTCGTGGGGCCGTCCGCCACCACGCGCCCGTGCGCCATCAGCACCGCTCGATCGGCATTGACGTCCGCTTCCTCGAGGTAGTGGGTGGCGAACAGGACCGTCTTGCCGCTGGTCACAAACTCACGCATCGCGTCCCAGAACGCGCGGCGGCCCTCGACGTCCATGGCCACGGTGGGCTCGTCGAGCACCAACAGCTCGGGATCGGACACCAGCGCCACGGCCAGCCTGGCGCGCTGCGTCTCGCCGCCCGAGAGCCGCTGAGTGCGACGATCGGCGACCCTCTCCAGGCCGGCCAGCTCGATCGCCTTGGCAGGGTCGAGCGGCCGCTCGTGAAGCGAGGCCATCATCGACACGAGCTCCCGGACCGAGAGGTCGCGGATCAGCGCACCCGTCTGGAGCATCGCTCCCACCAGGCCGTGGTTGATCGCCTCCCGCGGGGTGCGGTCGAAGACCGACACACTCCCTGCATCGGGCGCCAGCAACCCGAGCAGCATGTCGATCGTCGTCGACTTACCGGCCCCGTTGGGGCCGAGTAGCGCCACCGTCTCGCCCGCCGGCACCGACACGTTGATCTCCCTCACCGCACGCACCGGTCCGCTGGGGCTGCGGAACGTCTTCGCCAACCCCTCGAGCCTGATCGCCGCCTTCACCGGCGGCGATACTAGTGACGGTGTCGGTTAAGGAGCTCGCCCACTCGCCGCGCCCGGAGCACTGGCGGGCGTCGCCGTCTGAACCCGGGCCCGGCCCGTCCCCCGCGCCCGTCGTCACGCGGGCGCTGATCGGCTCACGGCTCGTGGTGATGGTCGCCGGCTTGTTCGCCGTGCTGTCGTTCGGTAACGCCTCGGACGCAGCCGGCTTCGATCTGTACGGCCTGACAAAGCCGTTCGGCTACTTCGGCAATCTGCTGGTCTCGCCGCTGGCGCGCTGGGATTCCACGTGGTACCTGGCGATCGCCAATTGGGGCTACGGACACGGCCAGGCGGCCCGGACGACGTTCTTTCCGCTCTACCCGTTGATGATCCGGGCTGTGGGCTTCGTGGTGCGCTCGTACCTCGTGGCCGGAGTGCTCATCTCGCTTGTCTGCTTCGCGGTTGGGCTCTGGGTGCTGTACCGGTTGACGGCGCTCGAGCTCGACGACCGGCGCGCGCGGGCCTGCGTGATGTTGGTCGCGTTCAGCCCGATGGCCTACTACTTCTCCGCCGTCTACACGGAGTCACTGTTCCTGGCGCTGTCGGTGGGCTGCATCTACCAGGCGCGGCTCGGGCGTTGGGCGTGGGCCAGCGTGCTGGCTGCGCTGGCGGCGTCCTCGCGCAACACGGGCGTGGTGCTGATCGTCCCGATCGTCCTGCTGTACCTGTACGGGCCGCGGGCCGATCGTGTGCCTCGGCGCCGTCCGCGTGGTCGTCCGCTCTCCCGCTTGCGCCCGGTCTACCGGCCGGGGCTGGATCTGGGCTGGGTGCTGCTCGTCCCCATCGGGCTGCTCGCGTACCTGCTGTTCCTGGCGCTTTCAACGGGCGATGGCCTCACGCCGTTTCACGCCGAGCAGCTCTGGTACCACCACTTCGCCGGGCCGTTCGGCGGTATGTGGGACGGGGCGGTTGCCGCTTGGGACGGGCTGCGCCAGCTGCTCCATGGTCCGGCGCCGCCGGTGTACTTCAAGGCCGCCGGCGGCAACCCGCTAACCGTGGCCGGCCAGAACCTGATGCTGTTCGGATTCCTGCTGGCCGGCGTGCTGGCGTTCATCGGCGTCGCACGGCGCCTGCCGTTCGCCTACGTCGCCTATGCGCTGGTCTCGCTGGCGCCGGCGCTCTCCTATCCCGTGACTCCCCAGCCGCTCGACTCTCTGCCCCGCTACGAGCTGGTTGTCTTCCCGTTCTTCATGTGGGCCGCGGCGTGGATGACCGAGCAGCGGCGTGAGCTCGAGGTCATGGCCTGCTCCGGCGTGCTGCTGGGGCTGTTCACCGCCGAGTTCGCCACGTGGCACTTCGTCTCGTGACGCGCACTAACGCGATCCTCCTCGACGCGCTTGGCACGCTGGTGGCGCTCGAGCCGCCGGCCCCGCGGTTGCAGCGAGTCCTGGCGGCTCGATTTGCCGTGCCGGTATCGGTGCCTGAGGCGGAACGGGCGATCGCCGCCGAGATCGCCTACTACCGGGATCATCTCAACGACGGCCGCGATCGTGAGACGCTGGCCGCGCTGCGCCGCCGCTGCGCCCAGACCCTGCGCGACGCACTGCCCGCCGCGGCTCGAGAGAGGCTCGCCGACACCGGCTCGCTGGTGGAAGCGCTGCTCGAGTCGCTCGAGTTCTCGGTCTTCGAGGACGTGCGGCCGGCGCTGCAGTCATTGCGCGCCCGGGGATTGATGCTGGTGGTGGTCTCGAACTGGGATGTCTCGCTGGCCGAGGTGCTGGCGCGCGTGGACCTGGCGCCGCTGCTCGAGGGCATCGTCACCTCGGCCGCCGTAGGCCAGCGCAAGCCGGCGACGGCGATCTTCCAGCGCGGTCTGCAGCTGGCGGGCGTGGAGCCGGCGCGCGCGCTGCACGTCGGCGACAGCATGAGAGAGGACGTGGAGGGCGCGCGAGCGGCGGGCGTGGAGCCGGTGTTGGTTCGCCGCGACGGCGCACCAGGGCCACCTGACGTGCGGACGATCGCCACGCTGGCGGAGCTCGAGCCGCTGGTCTGAGGAAGGCTCTGCAAGCACCTAACCTTGGGCGCCTGATGTCGAGTGCCACGCCGCCCGAAGTGATTCCAGAAGCGTCGTCGCCCGCCGATCGACGCGACGCCGACGGTGGCCCGCAGTGGCGGCTGTGGATGGCGCCGGCAGCGGTGGCCGCGGGCTTTGGGGGCGGGATCTTCGCCGACTCGCTGGTGTCGGTCGTGGGACACGCTGCGGGCTCGAGCCTCCAGCACCCGACGCCGGCGGTCAGCCTTGTCGGTGACCTCGTGTTCGACCTGGCGTTCGTCGCTGCGGCGCTGTACTTCACGGCGGTCGGGGGTCGGCTGCGGGCGCGCGACTTCGGCTTTCGGCGGGTGCGCCCCAAGCTCGCCGTGGGAGCGGTCCTCGCCGCGGGCGCCTCCTACTACGTGCTCACTGGCATCTACGCGTCACTCTTCAAACTCCACGGCAACGACAAGTTGCCCTCCGAGCTCGGCGCCGGCAAGAGCACCGCGGCGCTGGTGGGCGCCGGGATCTTCGTATGCGTGGTGGCCCCGATCGCCGAGGAATTCTTCTTTCGCGGGTTCCTGTTCGGCGTGCTGCGCCGCATGCGCGTCAGGGTCGCCGGGCGCGATTTGGGGACGTTGCTGGCGGCCGTCATCACAGGCATTCTGTTCGGCCTGGCGCACACCGGCTCCGCTTCCTCCCAGTACCTGGTGCCGCTTGGCCTCCTGGGGTTCGGACTCTGCGTGGTGCGCTGGTGGACCGGATCGCTGTATCCGTGCATGGCGCTTCACTCGATCAACAACGGACTCGCCCTGGGGATCAATCAGCTCGGCTGGAACGCGGCAGAGATCGTCGGGCTGATCATTGCGTCGCTCGCCGTGATCGGCGCGCTGACGTTGCCGCTTGCCGGGCGCCAAGCGCCCGCCACGGGTTGAGCGCGGCGCTTCGCAAGGCTCGGCCCGCTTCGCAACGCTCGGCCCAGCCTGGCCAGGGGCCCCGCAGGCTGATTTACTACCGCTCCGAAATGGTGAGCAGGAAGCTGATCGGCTTCGTGGGGGTTCTGGCGGTAATGCTCTTTGCGGTGGGCACCGCGAGCGCCGCTGCTCCCGCCACCACGGCTGGCGCAGGATCGCTGACGCTCTACACGCGAGGAACCTTCTCGCTTGGACACCAGGAAGTGACGGTTCCGGGCCGCGTGGTGCAGGTCGACGGCCTCGAGGCCCCCTACGTGGCGGGTCAGTGGGTGAAGATGCAGATGTACCTGGACGGCCGGCTTCTCCACACCTACGGTTTCCCGATCACCCCGGTGGGCGGGACCAACGGCAGCTTTTCCTACGACATCAAGGTCCCGCGCGCGGGCAAGGTGACCGTTGTGGCCTGGCACCCGGCGAGCGCCCAGCTCGGGTCGTTCAGTGCGCGCCACCAGTTCGACGTCGTCAGCGGCAATGTCGGGCCCGGGGCACGCGGGGCGTTCGTGCGGCTGATCCAGGAGCGGCTGGCGGCGCTTCACTTCTACGTCTCGCAGAGCGGCGTATACGACCAGGGCACCGGCCTGGCCGTCGACGCCTACCACCGGCTGCTGCACTGGGGCACTTCGCAGACCCTGGACGCGCGGACGGTCGACGCGCTGCTGAACGGCACCGGCAAGTTCGCGGTCCGTGACCCGGGCGACGGCCGGCACGCGGAGGGCAATCTCTCGGACCAGCTGTTGGCGCTGATGAACGGCTCGCAGGTCTACTGGATCTTCCCCATCAGCTCCGGAAAGCCCTCCACGCCGACGGTCCTCGGCCACTTCCACGTCTACAGCAAGGTGCCGGGCTACCTTCCCGACGGGATGTTCGACTCGAACTTCTTCTACACCGGGTACGCCATCCACGGATACAACCCCGCGCCCGATTACCCCGCCAGCCACGGCTGCATGCGGCTGCCCATCAGCGACGCCCCGGCGGTCTTCGGCTGGCTGAAGATGGGCGACGCGGTCGACGTCTACCAATAGTGCCCTCCCCGGCTCGCGAGGCAACGACTTCCGCCCCGACGTGACGCCCGCCCGCGAGCGGCTGATCGCCGAGTTGCGCGAGCACGCCCTGGTCGTCGGCGAGGTGGTGCTGACCAGCGGTCGCAGCGCGCAGTACTTGATCGACGCCAAGCGCGCGATCCTCCGCCCGGAAGGGTTTCGGGCGCTCGGTGAGCTCGTCGCGGCGCAGGCGCAGGAATGGGCGGCCACGGCGGTCGGCGGGATGACCATGGGTGCCGACCCGATCGCCTGCGCGGCGCTCGCCGGCGGCGCGCCGGTCAAGGGCTTCTTCGTGCGCAAGGAGGCCAAGCAGCACGGCCTCTCGCGCCGGATCGAGGGCCCGACACTGGCCCGGGAGGAGCGCTGCATGCTCGTGGAGGACGTGGTCACTACGGGCGGTTCGACGATCCGCGCGCTCGAGGCGCTGCGCGACGAGGGGCACCATGTCTGCGGCGTGCTCGCGATCTGCGACCGCCTGGCAGGCGGCGCCGAGGCCATCGAGCGCGCCGCGGGAGCGCCGTTCGTGAGCCTCTGCACGATCGACGATGTGTATCCCGAGCGGCCTGATCGGTAGTCGCGGGGCGCGGGTCGATGCCCCCGGCAGGAATCGAACCTGCATCCCGCGCTTAGGAGGCGCGTGCTCTATCCGTTGAGCTACGAGGGCGCGGGAACGGAGGGTAGCCCGTGGGAGCGGCGATCTGGCCGCCGTGGCGCGACGATGACGCACCTTCGCGCCGGTTCGTCGAACCTCCTAAAAGCTGGCGTTTGCTGCCGGGGGCGGTTCATTGCGGAGCGGTTAGGGCTGCGTGACAAGCCCGGTGGGGTGTGGTATCCCGGCTTGACGTGGAGGAGGAGGAGGGTTTGAGCGTGAGGCGCGGAAGTCCGTCTAGCCCATGAGCATCGGAGCCGAGAGCGCGCTCCTTGCCGACGAGGCCGTCGTCGAGAGCGTCGAGCTGGAGGGCGGCGACATCACCTCGCGCTCGCCGCTGGAGCTGTTCTGGCGACGGTTTCGCTCAGACAGGGTGGCCATGGTTTCGGCGGGCTTCATCATCTTTCTGATCATCATCGCGATCGCCGCGCCGCTCGTGGTGAGCATCCTGGGGCTACAGGGCCCATACAACCAGAACCCCAATGCGCTGAACGCGTTCGGCAGCCCTACCGGCCCCACCACGGCTTATCCATTCGGGGTCGACCAGCTGGGCCGTGACATTTTCTCGCGCGTCATCTATGGCGCGCGCGTGTCGCTCGAGGTGGGGATCGTCGGCACGGCGATCGCCACCGTCATCGGCACGATCCTGGGCCTGCTCGCCGGCTATTACCGCCGCTGGGTGGACACCGTGCTGATGCGAATCGTCGACGTCTTCCTGGCGTTCCCGGTGATCCTGCTGGGGCTCGGGATCGGCAGCGCCTGCGGCGTGTTCGGCTGCGTCAAGGCGTTCGGGACCAAGCTGATCCAGCCCGGCGTTCCGCTGCTGATCTTCATCATCGCCATCTCCAGCTTCACCTACATGGCCCGGATTGCGCGGGGACAGGTGCTCTCGATCCGGGAGAAGGAGTTCGTCGACGCCGCGCGCTCGCTGGGCGCGTCGAACAGGCGAATCATCTTCAAGGAGATCCTGCCCAACCTGCTGGCGCCGCTGATCGTTTACGCCAGCCTGCTGATACCGGCCAACATCCTGCTCGAGGCGGCGCTGTCATTCCTCGGTGTCGGCGTGCGGCCGCCCACCGCCAGCTGGGGACAGATGCTCTCGGATGCCTCGAGCTACATCGGGCCCCCGGTGTCGGCCTGGTGGTACATGCTGTTCCCGGGGATGGCGCTGCTCTTGACCGTCCTGGCGTTCAACCTGCTCGGCGACGGGCTGCTCGACGCGCTCAACCCGAAGGGGGACAGGTGACCGAAAAGCTGACGGGACGCGCTGCGCGCCCCGCTGTGTTCAACACCAATAGGAGGACCAAATGACGATCCGTCCAACAACGGCGCTCGGCTTGCTGGTCGCCGTCGTGATGGCGGTAGCCGTGGCTGCCTGCGGCTCGAGCTCAAGCAGCTCGAGTTCGTCGACGGCCAAGATTCCGCTCAAGGCAGGCGAGGACCCGACGACGGAGTCTCTCACCGGCGGCCATCGCGGCGGGACCCTGACCGTCTACTCGCAGGAGGACTTCGACCATCTCGATCCGGGCGAGGCGTACTTCGTCCTCGACTATGCGGCGATGTACGTGACCCAGCGCCCGCTGTTCGTATTCATGCCGAACTCGGCGGGCACACTCGCTCCCGATCTGGCGACGTCGATTCCGACGACCGCGAACGGCGGCATCACCGATGGCGGCAAGACCGTCACCGTGCACCTCCAGCCCGATGTCCACTATGCGCCGCCCGTTAATCGCACGGTGACTTCGCAGGATGTGGCGTTTGCGATCGAGCGCGGAGCCAACCCCAACGTGGTGAATCCGTATTTCCCCACCTACTTCGGGTCCGCCTCGCCCAGCCCGCTGGTGGGGGCAGAGAGCGCGAAGTACACCGGTGGCTCGATTCCGGGCATCCAGACTCCCAACAGCACCACGATCGTGTTTCACATGACCAAGCCGGGCGCGACGACGCTGCTCCAGGCGCTCAGCCTGCCGACCTCGGCGCCCGTGCCTGCGGATTTCGTCAAGCCGCTTGACCAGCACTCGCCGACGACCTTCGGAACTCAGTTCCTGACGGCCACCGGTCCGTACATGTTCAAGGAGAACACGAAGACCGGGCAGTTCGGCGGCATCGGCTATCAGACTGGAAAGTCCGCGGTGCTGGTGCGCAACCCGAACTGGAACGCGAACACGTACGCGGGGCCGTACAAGCCGCCGGCGTACCTGAACCAGATCAACTTCTCGATCGGCGGCGACACGACCGTGATCGGGCAGCAGGTGCTGAAGGGATCTGACTCCGTCCAGCTGGACACGCCGTCGAACTCAATCGTCCAGCTGGCCTACCAGTCCTATCCCTCGCAGATCACGTTCACGACCGGTGCCGGTGACCACTATGTGGCCATCGACAACCAGCACGGACCGTTCTCGAACGTCAACCTGCGCAAGGCGTTCTGGGCCCAGCTGGACCGCGAGGCGATCGTCAAGGCTCGCGGCGGCTCGATCGTCGCTCAGCCCATGACGCATTTCCTGTATCCGGGCGATGGCGGCTTCGAGCAGGCCGGGGGCTACGCCGGTCCGAAGGTGGACTACAACGAGTCGCCCACCGGCAACCACACCGTGGCCTGCAAGTACATGAAGCTGGCCGGCTACGCGAGCTGCAAGTACACGGGTAACCAGACGGTGCGGATCGTGAGCTCCAACGGCGGCAACGTGCCGACGATCACGCAGATCGTGAACTCGGCGCTGACGGCGCTGGGGTTCAAGACCAGCGTCTCGGAGGTCAACCAGGCGGTCATGTACTCCAAGTACTGCCAGGTGCCGAAGCTCAACATCGACGCCTGCCCGGCGCAGGGCTGGGTGCGTGACTTCGCAGACCCGCTGGCGACGCTGTTCGCAACGTTCAACGGGGCGTCGATCACGCCGTCCGGCAACCCCAACGAGGGTCAGGTAAATGATCCCGCGGTCAACCAGGCGGAGGACCAGGCGGCGCTGGTGGTCAACCCGACCCAGCGCGACCAGGCCTGGGCGAACGTCGACAAGATGCTGGTCGACGACGCGGCGGCGATCCCGGAGGAGTTCGACAACCAGCCGAACATCCACTCCAAGGACGTCCGGGCGATCGACGACATCTGGAACGTCGGCACCTGGGACCTCTCGTACAGCTCGCTGAATAACCCGTAGGAGGCAATGAGGGTGGGCCCCGCCTCACAGTGAGGCGGGGCCCAGGCCCCTCTCGTTCATCTCACAGACATGATCAGGTACATCATCCGCCGCCTGCTGTGGGCCATCGTGCTGCTGATCCTGGTGAGCGCGCTGACGTTCCTGTTCTTCTACCTGTTCCCGAGCGTCAGCCCGGCGGTGCTGCGGGCAGGGCGCAGCCCGAACCCGCGCGTCGTGGCCGAGATCAGCCGGGCCCTAGGGCTGAACAAGCCCGTCTACACGCAGTTCTTCGACTACCTGAAGAACATCTTCTTTCACTTCAATCTCGGCTACAGCTACCTATCCGGCGCTTCGGTGATGAGCCTGATCGGAAACCGGCTGCCGGCGACGATCTCGCTGACGGTCGGCGCCGCGGTGCTCTGGCTGGTGGCCGGGCTGCCGGTGGGCATCGTCTCGGCAATCAAGCGCCGCACCTGGATTGACCGCACGGCGATGACGACCGCGCTGGTCTTCGTCTCGATGCCGGTGTTCTGGCTTGGTCTGATCGTGCTGTTCCTGTTTGCGTCGGACATCGGCAAGCTCCCGATCCTGCCGGGGTCAGGCGCGTATGTGGGCCTCACGGTGGATCCGGGCAAATGGTTCACCTCGCTGATCATGCCCTGGCTCGTGCTGGCTGCTGCGTTCGCGGCGATCTACTCGCGCCTGCTGCGGGGAAACCTGGTCGAGGTGATGGGCGAGGACTACATCCGCACCGCCCGGGCCAAGGGACTGTCCGAGCGGCGGGTGATCCTGCGCCACGGCATGCGCTCGGCGATCACGCCAGTCATGACGGTATTCGCGCTGGACGTCGGGGTGCTGCTGGGCGGCGCGGTGCTGACCGAGACCGTGTTCAACATCCCGGGCATCGGGCGGCTGAATTACAACGCGATCACCGAGTCCGATTACGCGGTGGTGCAGGGTACAGTGCTGCTGGCCGCCATGTTCATCATCCTGGCCAACTTGGTCGTGGACATCGCCTATGCCTACCTCGACCCAAGGGTGCGGTACGACTGATGGCTGAGCCGCTGCTGCGCGTAGAGGACCTGCGCGTCAGCTTCTCCACCGAAGACGGCGTGGTCCACGCAGTCGATGGGATCTCCTACTCGGTCGATACCGGCCGCACGCTGGGCATCGTCGGCGAGTCGGGATCGGGCAAGACGGTCTCGTCGCTGACGTCGCTCGGCTTGACGCGTCTTCAGGGAGCGCAGGTGACGGGCAGCATCTACTTCGAAGGCCGCGACCTGGTGGCGCTCCCAGACGACGAGTTGCGGCGGATCCGGGGCAACGACATCGCCATGGTCTTCCAGGACCCGCTGTCCTCGCTGCACCCGTTCTACAAGGTCGGCTGGCAGCTGGTGGAGGCCATGCAGACTCACCAGCAGATCTCGCGCTCCGCCGCACGTTCGCGGGCGATCGAGCTCCTGGACATGGTGGGCATCCCCGATCCGTCAGGCCGTGTGGATCAGTACCCGCACGAGTTCTCGGGCGGCATGCGCCAGCGGGCGATGATCGCGATGGCGCTGGCCAACGAGCCGAAGCTGCTGTTCGCGGATGAGCCGACGACGGCACTCGACGTGACGGTTCAGGCCCAGATCCTGGAGCTGCTGGAAGAGCTTCAGGAGCGGCTGGGAATGGCCATCATCATCATCACCCACGACCTGGGCGTGGTCGCCGAGAGCACGGACGAGATCTGCGTCATGTACGCCGGACGGATCGTCGAGCGGGCGTCCGCGGAGGTGATCTTTGGCTCGCCCCAGCACCCTTATACGTGGGGGCTGCTGAAGTCGATCCCGCGCCTCGATGCGCCGCGCGATGAGGATCTGGTGCCGATCGCCGGCCGCCCGCCGAGCCTCATCAGGCGCCCGTCGGGCTGCTTCTTTCACCCCCGGTGCCCGTACGTCCGCGAGCGTCACCGCCGCGAGGATCCGCCGCTGCGGCCCGTCCCTGACGCCGGGGGCCACGAGGTGGCGTGCCTGCTCGACGCGTCCGTGAGGACCGCGATCTGGCGCGGCCTGAGCGAGGGGCGCGACCCCGCGTCCCTGCGCCAGCTGGCTCAGGATGGCGCTTCGGTGGGCAGATCGTGACCGGCACGGATGACCGCGGCGAGGTGCATGCCGTGAGCGCCAGGGACGCGCCCGCGGCGAGGTGCATGCCGTGAGCGCCACGGACGCGCCCCTGCTCCAGGCGCGAAACCTGGTCAAGCACTTTCCGATCACCCGCGGAATCATCTTCCGGCGCAAGATCGGCGCCGTGAAGGCCGTCGATGACATCACCTTCGACGTCCGCCGCGGCGAGACGCTGGGAATCGTGGGCGAGACCGGATGTGGCAAGTCAACAACCGCACGCCTGCTCGTCCGGCTGCTCGACCCCACGTCCGGAGAGATCCTGTTCGACGGCCAAGACATCGCCAAGCGCAAGGGCGAGGGCCTGAAGGGGCTCCACCGCGAGATGCAGATGATCTTTCAGGACCCGTACTCGTCGCTCAATCCCCGCAAGACGGTGGGCTCGATCATCGCCGAGCCGTTCGTCATCCACGGCCTGCTGACCGGCCACGACGAGCGTCGCCGGCGGGTTGAGGAGCTGATGGACCGTGTGGGGCTGAATCCCGAGCACTACAACCGCTACCCGCACGAGTTCTCGGGCGGCCAGCGCCAGCGGATCGGCGTGGCGCGGGCGATCGCGCTCGAGCCCAAGGTGCTGGTCGCTGACGAGCCGGTGTCGGCGCTCGACGTTTCGATCCAAGCTCAGGTCCTCAACCTGCTGCGCCGGCTGCAGCGCGAGCTGGGCCTGACGCTCATCTTCATCGCCCACGACCTCAGCGTGGTCCGCCACATGTGCGACCGCGTGGCGGTCATGTACCTGGGCAAGATCGTGGAGCTGGCGCCGAACGACGCGCTCTACAGCCATCCCCGCCACCCCTATACGGGCGCGCTGCTCTCAGCCGTGCCGGTGGCCGATCCCACGCGCCGCCACAGCAAACGCCAGCTGCTCTCCGGCGACGTTCCGAGCCCCGCCGATCCGCCGCGCGCCTGCCGCTTTCACACCCGGTGCCCCAAGGCGCAGGAGCTCTGCGGGACCGAGGAGCCGCCTCTGGAGGAGAAGGGCGGCGGCAGCATCGCCGCCTGTCACTTCCCGCTGAGCGCGGACGAGGCCAGGGAGCGGCTCGGCGGGGCGGTGCAGGCAGCGGCCGAAGGGTAGTCGGGGAGGGGGTCCCGGTCCGGCCCCGGGGCCCGGGGCGGCAGCGCGGGCCAGGGGGCCCAAGGGCGGGACCGCGGTCCCGCTAGTTCGAAGTTATATGGCGCCAGACGACCATAACTTCCATGGCACGCCCAAACGCGAGTCGCGGAGGACCCGCGTCCGACGCCGCTCTCCCGCCCCGACGCGCCGCGGGCGCGCCCACGCTCCTACCCCCCGCCTACTCCTCGACGTACAGTGACTCCACCGCCAGCTCGTCGCCGCTGCGGCTCCAGAGCTTGACCTCCAGATAGTCCTGGCGGTAGTTATCCGGCGCGATCATCGTGAAGCGGTCATCGATCAGCTCGCATTGATCCACCGCCAGGTTGGCCAGCTCCGCCGTGACCTGCGCCCCGCCCGGAATCAGCGGCACGCCCCACACCAGGGTCATGTCGGCCGCGTTGCCCTCCTCGCCTCGCCATGTGCCGATGACCTCATCGTTGAGGTCCAGCTTCCAGTCGGGGTTCTCCTCCGCCAGCTCCGAGGTGAAATCGGCGCTCGAGTAGAAGTCGCTCGGCCCGCCGGACCCCTCCCGGAAGGAGACATAGCCGAAGACCTCGAAGCCGCCGTCGGTGCGCGCAGCGGCCGGCACGTAGGTCCGTCCGGCGTATGAGCGGTCGGGAAACCACGTGATCTCCCCGACGTCCCCGAGCTCCTCGCCCTCGGTGTCTACCTCGGAGCACGCGCTACGGAAATGCTCGGACAGCGTGCTTGCCCAGCGGCCATAGGGCAACGTCTCCTGCGGCGGCTCCGCGGCGAAGCTGATGACGAACCGGTCGGTGGGCGGCATCGGCGCGGGGAAGCCTAGCGGCGCCCCAGGCGCCGGGTACCGCTCAGAAAGCCCCGCGGCCCCGGACGACGGCGGGTAGCGTCTTCAGCAGGATCGACAGGTCGAGGAACACCGACCACCGCTCGAGGTAGAGGAAGTCGAGGCGCACCAAGTCGTCGAAGTCGAGCTCCGCTCGGCCCGAGACCTGCCACAGACCCGTGACCCCCGGGAGCACCAGGTAGCGCTTCTTGTGCCAATCCTCCAGGCGTTCGTAGTCGCGCATCGGCAGCGGCCGGGGCCCGACCAGTGACATCTCGCCGCGGATGACGTTCACGAGCTGGGGCAGCTCGTCGAGCGAATAGCGGCGAAGGATCCGCCCCACTGGCGTCAGGCGCGGGTCGCGCCGGATCTTGAACAGCGCGCCCGACTTCTCGTTGAGCGACTCCAGATCTGCTTGCAGCTGCTCGGCGTGTTCGCCCATCGTGCGGAACTTCAGGCAGTTGAAAGGCTTGCCGCCGATGCCGGGGCGCATCGAGCGGTAGAGCACGGGTCCCCGAGAGCTGAGCTTGACGGCGACGGCGATCACGAGCAGGACCGGCGAGATGAGCAGCAGTCCCACGGTCGAGATCACGAGATCGAACGTACGCTTCATCGCGTAATCGATCCCCTCGAACACCGGCGGCCTCAGCGTGAACAGCGGCAGCGTCTGGCCGGGGACGAACTCCGCCCGGTCCAGCAGGATCTCCATCGTCGACGGCGCTACCTGGACGGTCACGCCGCGCCGGTGGCAGAGGTCGGCGAGCTCGACGGCCTGCTCCTGCGGGAAATCGGGATCGGCCAGGACCACCTCCTGGATCCGCTCGCGGTCGAGCGCGGCGGGTAGCTCGTCGAGCCTACCCAGCGACCGCAGCCCGTTCTCGGGCCGGGGCGTCAGCGAGATGTAGCCCACGACCTCGGCCTCGGTCGGCGGCCGATCGGCCAGCGCCGTGGCCACTGCCTCGATGTGCTTGCCGGTGCCCACCAACAGCGTACGGCGCCGGTAGCCGGCTTTCGCCAGCAGCCATCCCGTGACCCACGTGTGGAGATAGCGCAGGACCGCCACGTAGACCGTGGCGAAGAACAAGGACCCGTAGAAGATGAAGTAGCTCGAGAAGTGATTGCCCGTAACCAGGGCGAAGACGAGAACGATGATCGTGGTCTGGAACAGAGCCGACGCGATGCGGGCCATTCCAGGCCGGCGGGCCCGTTCCGAATAGAGATCGACCCGGGCAAACATCAACACGGTGACCAGATAGGCGAACGCTCCCCAGTGCCGTGTGTCCGACCAAGGAGTACTGAGGCTCCCGTGGCCCTTGAGCAGCAGCTTGACCTCGAGCGCGGTGTAGACGGCCGCCCACACGCCAATGAGATCGAGGGCCAGCAGCGACGCCATGCGCGCCAGCTGGCGCATCGTCTCGAGCCGCAGCAGGATCGACAGGGCCGGCGGACGCTTGCGGCGCACGTCGCGCTCGGCGCCGTCGGCAGGGGCAATGACCACCGAGCTGCCGTTCGCTCCGTTCGTTCGCGCGCCCCTTGTTTCTTGCTGATCGATCGTCACTTGGCCATCAGCGGTGATTCTTCCCGTCGTAAATCGAAACGGTAGCCCGACCGCGAAGTTGCGGGAAAGCTAAGCGCCGCTTTGCGCTGTCTTTGTAGGGTTCTTCGACCTTGTAACGACGAGCACTAGCTGGCGGCACCGACCAGGGCATCCCTACCCGCCTGGTCGATCGTCCGCCGCAGTCCTTCGCGCAAATCAATGGTCGGTTCCCATCCTAGGATCTCGCGCGCCAGGCTGATATCTGGCTGGCGCACCTGCGGATCGTCGATGGGGAGAGCCTCGAACACGATTTCGGAGCGCGAGCCGGTCACCTCGAGCACGGTCTCGGCAAGCTCCAGCAGCGTGAACTCGTCGGGATTGCCGATGTTGACCGGTTGGTGGTAGCCAGATTCCGCGAGCGCGATCAGCCCCCGGATCTCGTCGTCCACGTAACAGAACGACCGCGTCTGTGAGCCGTCGCCGAAGATCGTGATCGGCCGGTCCTGCAGCGCCTGGCGCAGGAACGTGGGAATGGCCCGCCCGTCGTGAGGGCGCATCTTTGGTCCGTACGTGTTGAAGATCCGCACGATCGACGTATCCACCCCCTGCTGACGGTGGTAGGCCATCGTCAGGGCCTCCGCGTAGCGCTTGGCCTCGTCGTAGACGCCGCGGGGGCCGATCGGGTTGACGTGACCCCAGTAGCTCTCCTGTTGCGGATGGACCTGAGGGTCGCCGTAGACCTCACTGGTCGAGGCCAGCAGAAAGCGGGCGCGATGTTGCTTGGCCAAACCGAGAGTGTGGTGGGTCCCGTACGAGCCGACCTTGAGCGTGTGCAGCGGCAGACGGAGGTAGTCGATCGGCGAAGCGGGTGAAGCCAGGTGATAGACGAAGTCGATCGACTCATCGACGAAGTAGGGGTCGATTATGTCCAGGCTCAGGTGCACGAAGCGCTCCGAGCGGATGTGCTCGATGTTCGCCAGCGAACCGGTCTCGAGATTGTCGACGCAGATCACGCGATGCCCTCGGCCGAGCAGTTCGTCGCACAGGTGGGAGCCCAGAAAGCCCGCTCCTCCAGTTACAAGGCAGGTGGCCATGGGGGCAGCAATCTACTTGACGGCTTCCATGAACAGCGACCAACGCCGCGTCTCGATCGTTCCCACGTCGGGGCAGCGGCCCTGGCGGTATTCGCACCGCTCCACCTCGTCAAAGCCCACGCGACGCAGCAGCGCCGCGAGCGAGCCGGCGTTGTACTGCCAGCGGTGACGAGATGAGTCGCTGCGGCGGGCGCTATGCGCTTCATAGATGCCGGACAGGAAGCTTTCCGGGTCGGCCGGGTCGTAGCGCGCGACGACGGCGTCGAGGTCGGGCACGGCCAGCCGCACGATCCCTCCCGGCCGAAGCACTCGATGCACCTCGCGCAGCATGTGCTCGCCCACATCAGGGTCCAGGTGCTCGAGCAGGTGCGAGGCATACACGCATTCGAAGCTCGAGTCCGGGAAGCGAAAGGGACGCGTGACGTCGAGATAGCGAAGCGCGCAGAATTTGCCCGCGCGGTGGGCGGCGTAGCGCTCGGGAGCTATGAGGCCGAAGCGGTGCAGCAGCCAGGGCAAGCCCGGCACCCGCGCCACGAACAGGTGCGGAGTGATGTCGGTGTTTACCCAGCCCGCCTCTACCTGATCGAAGGCTCCCAGGTGGAGCCTGCGTGCAAGCACGGTCATGAGCAGTGGGCGGAGCCTAGCTGCCGTCTGAGCGCAGCAGTTCCCGGCGGCGCACGTAGTGCCTGTCGCCGCGGCGGACCGTCAGCCGCTCGGAATCGAAGTGGGTGATCAACGCCTGGGCGAACTTGCGCGAGGTGCCGAGCTCATCGCGGAGCTCGGCGAGCGTGAGCGAGCCGCTGCCCCGCGCGGCCAGTGCCAGCAAGCGCTCGCGGATCTCACTCAGCAGGTCCGGGTGGTAGTGGAGCGTGGGCGAGACCCGCACCGCTCGCCCCGCGGCCCTCAGCGCGGCGAGATCGTCGCGATCGAGCTCGGACTCGAGCGGCGGCTCGACGCCGGCGCCGCGCAGCCGCTGCTCGAGCTCCAGAGCGCTCTGCGAAAGCGGTGCTTGCGGCGCTTCGTCCGAGGGTGGGTGGATAAGCGACGCTGGGCGTCGCTTATCCACCCACCCTGCCGCTGGCGACGCCCTCGGGCCGGCCGCGTGCGGCGGCGGCTCGGCATCGACCGCCTCTCCCCGCGCCAGGCGCTCGAGCCGGGCCAAGACATCCCGGCTGGGTCCGTGCCGCCGCGGTGCGGGATCGAGCACGACGCCGCCCCCGAGCGTGTCCGGCGGCGCGATCTGGCGCACGACGATCCGGTCGCCCACCGCCGCGATGAGCGGCGCCTCCAGCCGCAGCTGATAGAAAGCCCCGCCGAGCCATGCCAGCCGCGCGGGGCTCTCGCGCGTGCCGTGGTGGACCTGGACACGCTCGCCGTGCTCGGGCTCGCGCTCCGGCCACTCGAGGGCCGTGTCGAGACGGTACGTGGCAGCCACCTCACTGCCGGGGGCCACGAGCACGTCGCCACGCTCCACATCGCCCACGCGCAGACCGGTCAGGTTCGCCGCCACGCGCTGACCCGCCACCGCCCGCTCGACGGCCGAGTCGTGTACCTGAACGCCGCGGACCCGCAGCCGCCGGCCGGCCGGTAATAGCCGTAGCTCCTGCCCGCGGGCGATGTGGCCGGACCACAGGGTCCCGGTGACGACGGTCCCCGCTCCCTTGATCGTGAAAGCGCGGTCGATGTGCAGCCGCGCCGGGCCATCCTGGCCGGCTCGGCTGCTCGTCGCGGCGGCGACCGTCTCAAGCGCCGTACGAAGCTGGTCGAGTCCTTCTCCCGTTCGTGCCGAGACGCTCACGAAGGCACTGGTGGCCGGCAGCAGCTCCCTGGCCTCGCCGAGGGCTCGCCCCGGGTCGGCGAGATCGCTCTTGGTGATGGCGACCACGCCGTGGTCCACGGCCAGGGCGCGCAGGACCGAGGCGTGCTCGCGTGTCTGGGGCATCACGCCGTCGTCAGCGGCGATCGTCACCAGATATAGGTCGATGCCGGTGGCGCCGGCGACCATGGTGCGGACGAAGCGCTCATGGCCGGGGGCGTCTATCACCGACAGCCGCCGGCCCGAGGGCAACGCGAGGCTCGCGTAGCCCAGCTCGATCGAGATGCCACGCTCGCGCTCCTGAGGCAGGCGGTCGGTCTCGACGCCGGTCAAGGCCCTGATCAGCGCCGTCTTGCCGTGGTCGATGTGCCCGGCGGTGCCGAGCGTAAGCGGCCCGTCACCACCCGCGGTCGGAGGCCCGTCACCACCCGCGGCCCGCGGCCCGTCATCGCGCGCGGCCCGCGGCCCGTCGCCTCTCATTCGCCCTCCGCAGCGGACGCCCGCAGCGCGGCCCGAGCCACGCGCGCCGCCTGGATCGCCTCCTCATCGCTAAGCGTGCGTGGGTCCAGCAGGACGCGGCCGTCGTTGACGCGAGCGACGACGGGTGGCTCGCCGGCGCGCAGCGCAGCCGCCAGCGGGACCGGGTCCTGGCCGCCCGCCAGGGCCACGGCGGGTCCTTCGAGCTCCAGCAGCGGCAGAGCGCCCCCACCAACCTTGGCCGTAGCGCGGACGATCTGGCCGCCACCGGGGCCCAGGCCGGCGAGGATCAACTGCGCCCGGGCGGCGAGCTGGCGCTCACCGGCGCCGAGCATCGCCAGCACCGGTATCTCGGCCATTGCGCGCGCTGGGTCGCGATACAGAGCGAGCGTCCCCTCGAGCGCGGCCAGCGAGAGCTTGTCGATCCGCAGCGCTCGCGCCAGCGGGTGCGCCCTGGCCGCCGCGGCGGCATCGGCGCTGCCGAGCAGAAGACCGGCCTGCGGTCCGCCCAGCAGTTTGTCCCCAGAGCAGCAGACGAGCGCCGCCCCCGCCGACAGCGAGCGCTTGAGGGCCGGCTCGTCGCCGAGCGCCGGGAGCATCGAGGAGTCGGCCAGCACGCCCGAGCCGACGTCGTCGATCACCGGCGCGCCGAGCTCGCACAGGGCCTCGACGGGCACCTCGCGCACAAACCCCAGCGTGCGGAAATTGGACTGGTGAACGCGCAGCACGGCCCCCAACCGCTCGCCGAGAGCGTCGACGGCCCGGGCGTAGTCCTCGAGCGAGGTCCGGTTGGTGGTCCCCACCTCAACGAGCTCCGAGCCGGACTGGGCCACGACCTCCGGGATCCGGAAGCCGCCGCCGATCTCCACCAGCTGTCCTCTGGAGACGACGATCGCCCGGCCGGGACCGGCCAGCGCGGCGGCGGCGAGCAGCACCGCTCCGGCACCGTTGTTGACGGCCAGCGCAGCGCCCGCGCCCGTCAGCTCGCAGAGCAGTGTCTCGACATGTTCCTGGCGACTCCCGCGCTGTCCGCTGTGAAGGTCGAGCTCCAGGTTCGAATAGCCCTGGCAGGCCCGCGCCAGCTCGTCGCGCGCGGCGGCCGGCAG
This sequence comes from uncultured Actinomycetes bacterium, assembly GCA_963822735.1. Taxonomy (GTDB): domain Bacteria; phylum Actinomycetota; class Thermoleophilia; order Solirubrobacterales; family Solirubrobacteraceae; genus Palsa-465. The sequence goes on along the minus strand of CAWGIU010000016.1, from coordinate 406,227 downwards.
CGGGGCTCTGCCCAGATTCGTGTGGACGATCACCCCGGTGGCGTTCAAGACCCGCCGCAGCGACGCGCTCGCCCCGTTGCGCCAGCAGGACGCGCGCGCGTTCGAGCAGATCGTCCCCGCCCTCCTGGCCGGCTAGCAGCTCCTGCCTTCGCGCCGCTATCACCTCGCGCGCCGCGGCCACGGCCAGTGCGTGCGGCGCCTCGAGCTCGGACGCCAGCTCGTGGACGGCGGGAAGCTCCCTCAGCGATCGCTGGTCGGCACCGCTCCCTGCACCCACTGCCCTTCCTCCTTCTTCCAGATCGGCGCTTCGGCCTTTGTGCGATCGATGATCTCCCGGGCACCCGCAAACGCCTCCTGTCGGTGCGGCGCCGATGCCGCCACGAGGACCGACGGCTCGGACAGCGGCACGATCCCCACGCGGTGCTCTACGGCCGCTGCGCACAGGCCATGGCGAGCAGCGGCCTCGGAGACGATCTCCGCGATCCGGCGCTCCGCCATCTGGGCGTACGCCTGGTACTCGAGCTGCTCGACCTCGCGCGTCACGCCCTCGAACACGACGACCGCTCCGGCACGAGCGTCGCGCACGCGCTCGATCACGTCCTCCGCCTTCAGCGGCTGGTCGGTGATTCTGACGTGCAGTACGCCGACCGAGCCCCCGGACACGGGCGGGATCAACGCCAGCTCGTCGCCGGCGTGCAGCGGCGATCCGGCGTCGGCGTACTCGTGGTTTATCGCCATGACGACGGGCGTATCGTCGGTCAGCGACTGCAGGAGCTCCAGCGCGTCGGCCACACAGGCCCCGTCAGGAAGCTCCACCTCCACCTCCTCGGATCCGGCGCGCTCACGAAGCGCGGCGAACAGTCGGACCCGTACGTGCATGGGGGAAAGGCTACGCGAGCGGCCTCGGACCGACTCGATGAGCGCGACCCGGCCGCGCGCCTGTCGCATATGCTGCGCCCGTCGATCAGAGAGGGAGTCCAGTGATCAGTTCGTCCATCGCCAGACCCGTTGCCGTTGCCGCCATCGCGTGCGCGGTGGCTATCGCTGGCTGTGGTAGCAGCAAGAAGGCCAGCTCCACCGGCTCTTCGAGCCAATCCACGAGCTCCACGCCGGCGGTCGCCGCCAACCCATCGGTGGAGGCGCTCGTTCCGGCGACGATCAAGTCCAAGGGGACCGTCACCGTGGCAGCCGACGCGAGCTATGCCCCCAACGAGTTCATCGGTCCAGACGGCCACACGGTCGTCGGCATGGACGCAGATCTGAGCCACGCCCTGGCGTCGGCTATGGGCCTCAAGGCCAATGTCGTCAACGCCACGTTCGACACGATCATCCCTGGGCTCTCATCAGGCAAGTACGACATGGGCGCCTCGTCGTTCACTGACACCAAGGCGCGGGAGAAGGTGGTCAACTTCGTCGACTATTTCCTCGCCGGCACCTCGTTCTTCACCAAGGCCAACGGCGGAACGTCAGTCACCGGACTAGCCGATCTCTGCGGCAAGACCGTCTCGGTTGAGAGCGGCACGACCGAGGAGACGGACGCCAAGGGGCAGAGCAGCAAGTGCAAGGCGGCGGGCAAGCCGTCCGTCAACGTGCTCGTGTTCCCCGCGCAGACGGCGGCCAACCTGGCCCTCTCCAGCGGCCGGGCCCAAATCTCAATGGCAGATTCGCCCGTGGCGGCCTACCAGGTGAAGCAGTCCAACGGACTGTTCAAGCTCGTCGGACCGACCTACGGGACCGCCCCATACGGCCTGGCGATCCCCAAGTCGAGCGGTCTGGACAAAGCCGTGCTGGCGGCGCTCAAGGAGGTCATGAAGGACGGCACGTACAAGTCGATTCTCAGCAAGTGGGGAATCCAGAGCGGCGCGATCCCGGCGTCTGAGGTGAAGATCAACGGCGCAACGAGCTAGCGGGCCCGACAGCCGCTCGTCGCCCCCTGGCGGGAGCCGAGCGGAGGAGATCAAGGCCGTCCCGGTGCGCCGTCCCGGGCGATGGATCGCGGCGGCCGTCGTGCTGCTGTTCGCCGCGGCCGGGGTTCGCTCGGTAATCACCGCCAAGGGGTTCGAGTGGCACACGGTCGGCCATTACCTCTTCGACTCGCGCGTCATGCACGGGGTGCTGACGACGATCTACCTGACCGGGCTGTGCATGGTGATCGGGATCGTGCTGGGCGTGGTGGCAGCCGTGATGCGGCTCTCGCCCAACCCGATCCTGCGCGCCGCAAGCTGGCTCTACATCTGGTTCTTCCGCGGGACGCCCCTCCTGGTCCAGGTTCTGTTCTGGTACAACATCGCGTCGCTGTTTCCGGTGCTCTCGCTGGGCATCCCATTCGGGCCGGCGCTGGTGCACGAGCGGGCCAACGCGCTGGTCACCCCGCTGGTGGCGGCGCTGCTGTCCCTGGGGCTCAACGAGGGCGCCTACATGTCCGAGATCGTGCGGGCGGGGATCATCTCGGTCGACGAGGGGCAGACGGACGCCGCACAGTCGCTGGGCATGAGCCGGCTCCAGATCATGCGGCTCATCATCCTGCCCCAGGCCATGCGGGTGATCATCCCGCCCACGGGCAACGAGACGATCTCCATGCTCAAGAACTCCTCGCTGCTCTACGTGGCGTCCTACACGGAGCTGCTCTACTCGGTTACCCAGATCTACAACGTCAACTTCCAGACGATCCCGCTGCTGATCGACGCCAGCATCTGGTATTTGGTGCTGACCAGCGTGCTGTACGTCGGCCAGGCCTACATCGAACGTCGTTTCGGGCGCGGCTTCTCCCGCGCGGAGCAGGCCTCGATGCGGGAGCGATGGATCGGGATCGGCCGCGGCGGGACCGGTGCAGGAGTCCCCGGGCTATGAGCGCCATGGTGCAAGCCGAGGGCGTTCACAAACGGTTCGGGCGGCTCGAGGTGCTCAAAGGCATTGATCTCGAAGTCCAGCGGGGAGAGGTGATGTGCCTGCTTGGGCCGTCGGGCTCCGGCAAGTCGACGTTCCTGCGCTGCATCAACCACCTGGAGAAGATCAACGCCGGGCGCCTGTCGGTGGACGGGGAGCTGGTCGGCTACCGCGAAGCGGGCGGCAAGCTGCACGAGCTGCACGAACGGGTGGTGTCCCGCAAGCGCGCGGACATCGGCATGGTCTTTCAGCACTTCAACCTCTTCCCGCACATGACGGCGCGTGAGAACGTCACACTGGCGCCGACCAAGGTTGCTGGGATCACCCGCGCCGATGCCCAGCGCCGAGCCACCGAGCTGCTGGCGCGGGTAGGGCTCGAGGACAAGCTCGACACCTATCCGGTAGCGCTATCAGGCGGCCAGCAGCAGCGCGTAGCGATCGCCAGGGCGCTGGCGATGCAGCCCAAGCTGATGCTCTTCGACGAGCCCACCTCCGCGCTCGACCCGGAGCTGGTGGGAGAGGTACTCGACGCGATGCGAGAGCTGGCGCGAGAAGGGATGACGATGATCGTGGTCACCCACGAGCTCGGCTTCGCACGGGAGGTCGCCGACACCGCGGCCTTCATGGACGAGGGCGTGGTAGTGGAGTCGGGCTCGCCCCGCGAGGTGCTGGAGCACCCCCGCCACGAGCGCACGAAGTCGTTCCTGGCCAAGGTCCTCTGAGGGCGCGCGGGTAACCTCCAGCCATGGCCACCACGCCCGAGAACAGAACGATCGCCCCGATCGTCGGACCCGATGATCCGCGCCGCTTCACGGACTCCGGGATCGAGATCCAGCAGCTCTACACCGAGCGGGACCTTCCGGAGGACCTGGACAGCGAGCTCGGCGAGCCTGGCCAGTACCCCTACACGCGTGGCGTTCACCCCGACATGTACCGGCGGCAGCTGTGGACCATGCGCCAGTACGCAGGCTACGCCAGCGCCAAGGAGTCAAACGAGCGCTACCGCTACCTGCTCGAGCACGGCTCGACCGGTCTGAGCATGGCCTTCGATTTGCCGACGCAGCTCGGCCTGGACTCCGACGACCCACGCTGCCTGGGAGAGGTGGGGCGCACCGGCGTGGCCATCGACACGATCGAGGACATGCGCACGGCGTTCGACGGCATCCCTCTGGACCAGGTCTCGACCTCGATGACGATCAACGCCCCGGCCTCGGTGCTGCTGCTGCTCTACGAGCTGGTCGGCGAGGAGCAGGGCGTGCCCTCGGAGAAGCTGCGGGGCACGACGCAGAACGACATCCTCAAGGAGTACATCGCCCGCGGCAACTTCATCTACCCGCCCGAGGGCGCGATCCGACTGACGACCGACCTCTTCGCCTATTGCAACGAGCGCGTGCCGAAGTGGAACACGATCTCCATCTCCGGCTACCACTTCCGGGAGAAGGGCTGCTCCGCCGTCCAGGAGGTGGCATTCACGCTCGCCAATGGGATCGCCTACGTGCAGGCGGCACTCGATGCGGGGCTCGAGATCGACAAGTTCGCGCCCCGGCTGGCGTTCTTCTTCAACGGCCACAACAACGTCTTTCAGGAGGTGGCGAAGTTCCGCGCGGCGCGCCGGATGTGGGCCGAGATCATGCGCGAGCGCTTCGGCGCCAAGGACGAGCGCTCCTGGCGGCTTCGCTTCCACACGCAGACCGGAGGAGTGACGCTCACCGCCCAGCAGCCGGAGAACAACATCGTGCGCGTGGCGCTACAGGGCTTCGCCGCCGTCTGCGGCGGGACGCAGTCGCTGCACACCAACGGCTTCGATGAGGCGCTGGCGCTGCCGACGGAGCGCGCGGCGAAGATCGCGCTCCGCACCCAGCAGATCCTCGGCTACGAGTCGGGCGCCGCTGACACGGTCGACCCGTTCGCGGGCTCGTTCTTCGTCGAGGCCCTGACGGACGAGATCGAGGCCCGGGCCCGCGAGCTGATCGCCAAGATCGATGAGCTCGGGGGCTCGATCGGCGCGATCGACTTCATCAAATCCGAGATCGAGGAATCGGCGTTCGGCTACCACGAGCGCTATCGCACGGGCCAGGACATCGTGGTCGGGGTCAACAAGTTCACCGACCAAAAGGAAGTGGAGGTCCCGGACATCCTGCGCGTCGATCCTGAGTCCGAGCGCCAGCAGGTAAAGCGCCTGAAGACGTTCAAGGAGAAGCGGGACGCAGAGCTCGTGAAGCGGCGCCTGCAGGAGGTGCGCGAGGCGGCGCGCGGGACCCAGAACCTCCTCCCGGTGCTGCGTCAGGCGCTCAAGGACCGCTGCTCGATGGGCGAGGTCTGCGGCGCGATGCGCGACGTCTACGGCGAGTACCAGCCCACCTTTTAATAACGCCGGCGGGCGCGCTCTCGCGCGCCACGCCGGCTTTTTTATTCACTCAGCGCTCGCTGTCGAGGTCTGCCATCTGCGGCGCGCCGTAGCGCTGGCCGGCGATGGCATCGGCGGGCACCGCCTGCTCGATCCGCTGCAGTTCGCCGGCATCCAGCTTCAGCTCCAGCGCGCCGAGCGCGTCCGCGAGCTGCTCGCGCGTGCGAGAGCCGATCAGCGGCACGATGTCCTCCCCCCGCGAGAGCACCCAGGCGATCGCCACCTGGGCCACGCTCGCCCCCCTGGCGCCGGCGACCTCGCGCAGGCGCTCCACGAGCCCGAGGTTGTGGTCCAAGTTCTGCGCGTCGAAGCGCGGCATGCGAGAGCGGATGTCCCCCGGGCCTCGGCGCTCGGGCGAGTAGCGGCCGCCGATCAGCCCCCGTGAGAGCACGCCGTAGGCGGTGATGGCGATCCCCAACTCGCGGCAGGTCGGGAGGATCGTCGTCTCGATTCCCCGCGAGACCAGGGAGTACTCGATTTGCAGATCGCAGATCGGATGCACGGCGGCGGCCCGGCGGATGGTCTCTGCGCCCACCTCGCTCAGCCCGATATGCCGGACGTATCCGGCCTGCACCATCTCGGCGATCGCGCCCACCGTCTCCTCGATCGGGACGTCCGCATCGAGGCGGGCCGGTCGGTAGATGTCGATGTGATCCCTGCGCAGGCGCTGCAGCGAGTAGGCCAGCGCCGTCTTGACAGCCTGGGGCCGGGCGTCGTAGCCCAGCCAGCTTCCGTCCGGAGCGCGCTGGGCGCCGAATTTCACGCTGATCAGGAGCTCGTCCGCGCCTTCGCGCTCGCGCAGCGCATCGGCGATCAGCAGCTCGTTGTGGCCCATGCCGTAGAAGTCGCCGGTGTCGATCAGCTCGAGGCCCGCATCCAGGGCGCCATGAATGGTGGCGATGCTTTCGTCCCGCTCCGCCGGCCCGTACATCCCGGACATGCCCATGCAGCCCAGAGCGACGCGGGAGACAATCGGCCCGGCCGATCCCAGATGTGTCTCTTGCATGCAGGCATGTTCCCCGATCCGGTTCGCGGAAGGACTCGCGAGAGCGCGCGCGAAGTTCTCGACCATGAGCGAGCAGACAGCCAGCAGGACCCTGCTGAAGTCCCCCCCGGAGCTGTGGGCGGAATGCAGCGACGCCCAGTCGCTGACCCGTCATCTCGACACTTTCTTTGGGGAAATCCGCATCACGAGGCTCGAGCCGGAGAACACCGTCGCCTGGGAGGGCGAGCGTGGGTGCGGCACGGTGAGGCTCGAGCCCGCGGGGTGGGGCACACGCGTCACGCTGACGGCCGGGACGGAGGCCAAGGATGAGCCGAACTCGGCAGTTCGGCCGTCCCTGCCGGAGCAGCACGACGTGAAGCCGCCGCCGTACACGTCACCGCGCCCAGCCACGTTCCTGGCGCGGCTGATGCGCCGTTTCGGCGCCGAGTCTCACGCCAAGCCGCGCGCGGTTGGGCCCAGGCCTCACACGCCGCCACGTGAAGAGTCGACCGAGACGCCGGATGGCGCGACCAAGAATGTTCTGAGCGCCGCGCTCGAGAGCCTGGGCCAGGCCCACCACCGGCCGTTCTCCCGCGGGTAGGAGCGGCCGACGGCGCTGGGCGCGGCGCGGCCTACCTGCGCGGATAGACTCGCTGGGCCCATGCGCGAGAAGGCGCCCGAGACCTACGAAGAGAAGCTGGCCCAGCTCAAGGAGATCCGCGACGAGGCCATCCACGCGGGCTCCGAAGCTGCCGTGGCCAAGCAGCACGAGCGCGGCAAGTACACCGCGCGCGAGCGCGTTGAGAAGCTGCTCGACCCAGGGTCGTTCCAGGAGCTCGACACGTTCGTGCGCCACCGGACGAACGAGTTCGACATGCAGAAGAACCGCCCCTGGGGAGACGCGGTGGTCACGGGACACGGGACGATCGACGGTCGCCGCGTATGCGTCTTCAGCCAGGACTTCACGGTCTTCGGCGGATCGCTGGGCGAGGTCATGGGCGAGAAGATGTGCAAGATCATGGACTTGGCGGCTCGGATCGGGTGCCCCGTGATCGGGATCAACGACTCGGGCGGAGCGCGGATCCAGGAGGGGGTGGTTTCGCTCGGCGCCTATGGCGACGTGTTCGTGCGCAACGTCAAGTCCTCCGGAGTGATCCCTCAGATCAGCCTGATCATGGGTCCTTGCGCGGGCGGCGCCGTCTACTCGCCGGCGATGACCGACTTCATCTTCATGGTCAAGGAGAGCTCGCACATGTTCATCACCGGCCCCGACGTGATCAAGGCGGTGACCGGCGAGGAGGTGGGCTTCGAGGACCTCGGGGGCGCGATGTCGCACAACTCCAAGTCAGGCGTGGCCCACTTCGCCTGCGATGACGAGGATCAGTGCCTGGAGGACACGCGCTACCTGTTCTCGTTCCTACCGCAGAACAACCTGGACACGGCGCCGCGCGTCCAGCCCACCGACGATCCGCTGCGCGAGGACCCGGACCTTGACCGGGTCGTGCCCGACAACCCGAACAAGCCCTACGACATGCGCGACGTGGTCAGGCTGATCGTCGATGACTATGAATTTTTCGAGGTCCACGAGCACTACGCGCGTAACGTCGTCTGCGGCTTCGCTCGAATGAACGGCTATTCGGTGGGGATCGTCGGCAACCAGCCGGCGCAGCTCGCCGGCGTGCTCGACATCGACTCCTCGTGCAAGGCCGGCCGCTTCGTCCGCACCTGTGACGCGTTCAACATCCCGCTGATCACATTCTGCGACGTACCGGGCTTCCTGCCCGGGACGAATCAGGAGTGGGGAGGCATCATCCGCCACGGCGCCAAGCTGCTCTATGCCTACACCGAGGCCACAGTGCCGAAGATCACGATCATCACGCGCAAGGCCTACGGCGGCGCCTATGACGTCATGGCCTCCAAGCACATGCTCGCCGATTTCAACTTCGCCTGGCCGAGCGCCGAGGTGGCGGTGATGGGGCCCGAGGGCGCGGTCAACATCATCTACCGCCGCGACATCAACTCCTCGCCCACGCCCGAAGAGCGCCGCCAGAAGCTGATCACCGACTACAAGGCGCACTTCGCCAACCCCTTCGTGGCCGCCGAGCGAGGCTACATCGACGATGTCATCGTTCCCCACGAGACACGCCCCAAGATCATCACGGCGCTCGAGACCCTCCAGACCAAGCGCGAGCCGGGCCCCAGGCGCAAGCACGGGAATATCCCGCTGTAGCGGGCGCTCTCGGGCGCTAGGGCGCCCCCACCGCTAGGGCGCTACGGCCGCTAGAGCACCACTGTTTGCGCCTCGACCCGCCCCTGGCGCCAGGCCTCGAGCGCGGCCGCGGCCACCGCCAGGTCCTGGATGGCCAAGCCGGTGGAGTCGAACAGCGTCACGGCCTCGGGGCCGGGACGCCCGTCAGCGTGGCCCGCGAGCACGGCGCCGAGCTCGGTCACCCGCTCGCGCGTGACCAGACCGGCTTGCACCGCCGCGGTCAGCTCGCCCCCGTGCGCGGCCTGCTCCCACTCATCGCAGAACAGCAGACACGAAGCGACGGCGCCCGGAGTGGCCTCGGCCTTGCCCGGACCATCGGCGCCCAGCATGTTGAGGTGCAGCCCCGCGCGTAGATCGCCGGCGTCGATGACCACCGTGGCGCCGGGCGTAACGCAGCACACGGTGTCGCACATAAGGGCCTGCTCGCGCGAGCCGGCCTCCCAGCCGAGCTCCGCCGCCAGCGCGCCGGCCGCCTCGCTGCGTGGGTCGCTGCAGACGCCTGGTCCGTAGCCCGCCGCGTTCAGGCAGCGGGCCGCCCAGGCCCCGTGCAGCCCACAGCCGATGATCCCCACCGAGCGCGCCTCCGCTCTGGCCAGGGCGGCGGTGGCCACCGCGGCCATGGCACCGGTGCGGAGCGCCGTCACCGATCTGGCGTCGAGCAGCATCAGCGGCGCCCCGCTCTCGGCGTCCGAAAGGCAGATCACCCCGGTCACGGTCGGTAGTCCATGCGCCGGATTGCCCGGGAACGACGTCACCCACTTGAGCAGGGCCAGTCCCCCTCCCCGAGCCGGCATGGCCCGGAAGTCGCCGAACGGCGGGCTCTGAAGGTAGACCTTCGGCGGCATCGCCCACTCGCCCGCGTGAAACCGGATCAGCGCCTCTCGTACGCGCGCGATCGCCGCCGTGGGCGAGACCGCTTCGAGCACGGCGTCGTGGTGGAGGACCGGCAGCTTGGGCACCCGGTCGGGCACGATACCCTCGGTCCGGCGATGAACCGCAGGCCCCAGCTGAGCATCGTCGCCCCCGGAGCCTCGCCCGAAGAGGCGGCCGCCGTGGTCGCTGCGCTAGAGCGCTTCATGCGCGACACCGCGCCCCCGCCGGCCCCCCCGGCTGCGCGCCGGGATCCGTGGCAGCACGCGGCGCTGCACGAGGGCGTGGACCGCGCGCCGCAGCTACCGGCTCCCTGGGACTGAGGCTCGCGCCGAGCGCGGCGGCGCCGCGGCAGGGCGCGACAAATACCTATAAACGGATTGCCTTTTGCTAGATTTGTCCGCTCCGACGAATGCGGCCGTCTGATGGACGACCGCCCAGCGGAAGGAAATCGCCATGGAGCCCGCATCACTCGACAGTCCCAAGGCCGGCACCAATGCCGCAGACCAGGGCCCCGGCGGCTGGGTCGGCTCGAACGAGCGTGAGGGCACACTCGAGCGGCCGGAAATCCTGAGAGACGTCCCCGGGCACATCATTCCGGTGCTCGAGCGCGAGTTCGATGACTTCGACACCGAGTCCACGCGCTTTTTGAAGGGCGAGCTCGAAGGCGAGGAGTTCACCAAGTTCCGTCTCAAGCAGGGGGTCTACGGACAGCGCCAGCCGGACGTGCAGATGGTCAGGGTGAAGCTCCCGTTCGGCGGTGTGGGCCCCGAGCAGCTGGACGCGTTCGCCGCGGGCATCGAGAAGTACGTGCCGCTGCGCAAGGGCCACATCACAACGCGCCAGAACATCCAGATGCACCATGTGCCGCTGCCCGACGCGGCCAAGCTGATCCGCGATCTGGGCGACGCGGGCCTGTCCAGTCGCGAGGGATGCGGCAACACCATGCGCAACGTGACCGGTGACCCCCGAGCCGGGACGCTGGAGGGCGAGCTGTTCGACATCACGCCGTACGCCGGCGCCTACGTGCGCTACTTCGTGCGCCATCCGACGACTCAGGCCATGCCGCGCAAGGTCAAGACCGCCTTCGCGGCCACCGACGAGGACAACGCGATCACCCGTATCCACGACATGGCATTCCTCCCGCGCGTCCGCGACGGCGTCCGCGGTGTAGAGGTCCGCGTCGGCGGCGGGACCTCGATCATGCCTCGGCTGGCACCGACGCTGTACGAGTTCGTGGAGCTCGACAACGGCGACTATCTGAAGGTAACCGAGGCCTGCATGCGCATCTTCGACCGCCAGGAGTGGTTGCGGGTCAACCGAGCTCGGGCTCGCATCAAGGTTCTGGTCGACAAGATCGGCATCGACGCTTTCCGCGAGCAGGTTGACGAGGAGCTCGAAGGGGATTGGGTGGCGGATCGCGACTTCACCCTCGACCCCCTGCTGTTCGAAGACGACGAGGAGTCGAACGCTCCGGAGAAGCCCCGCTCGAGCGCCAGCCCTAACGGCGACCTGCACGACTTCGACCGGTTCGTGGAGACCAACGTCGAGCCGCAGCGCCAGCAGGGCTTCTCCACGGTCGAGGTCAACGTTCCCCGCGGCGACCTGACTGCCGATCAGTTCCGGGGTCTGGCGCAGATCATGCGCGAGCACACAGGCGGCTACGCCCGCACCACCGTCCATCAGAACCTGGTCCTGCGCTGGGTGAGGGACGAGTCGCTCTACGAGGTCTGGACCAGGCTCTGCGAAATCGGTCTGGGCGAAGCCGGCGCGGACGAGATCACCGACGTCGTCAGCTGCCCGGGAACCGACTCCTGCAAGCTCGGCATCACGAGCTCGATGGGGCTCAACCAGGCGATCCGCGATCGGCTCGTGCAGATGCACGTGGAGGATGAGCTGTCGCGCCGGATCCACATAAAGATGTCCGGCTGCCCCAACGGCTGCGGGCAGCACCACATCGCCAACATCGGTTTCTACGGCGCCTCGATCAAGGCCGGCGATCACACCATCCCCGCCTATATCCCGCACGTCGGCGGCGCGTACGAGGGCGGCGACGTGCGCTACGGCCAGCGGCTGAAGGCCCGGCTGCCGGCAAAGCGCGTGCCCGAGGCGGTGGAGCGCTGGGTCCGCTACTACGAGTCCGAGCGCAACGCGGGCGAGGAATTCAACGCGTTCGTCGATCGGGTCGGACCGCAACAGTTCGAGTCACGAGTCAAGGATCTGGCAATGCCCGTCGAATTCAGCCTGGAGAACATGAACTACTTCGTCGACTGGGCCCGGTCCGGTGCCTTCGAGGTGATCCGCGGCGAGGGCGAATGCGCGGTCTGAGGAGCGCACACTAGAGTCATGGCCATCACTGCACCCCATCTACCAGAGACAGCTTCGGCCGAGGCGGTAGTCAGCTACGCCGTGGACAGCTTTCATCCGCGGCTGACGCTCGCCTGCTCATTCCAGAAGGAGGAGTCGGTTCTCGTCCACATGCTGGCCGAGCGCGAGCCGTCGGCGCGCGTGTTCGTCATCGACACCGGTGTCCTGTTCCCGGAGACGCTACAGACATGGCGGGCGTTCGAGGACCGCTTCGGCGTGCGGATCGAGTCGATCGACGCACGCAGCTCGAACGGCCAGTGGACTGCCAGCCACTGCTGCGGCGAGGCGAAGGTGTACGCGCTCGAGCGGGCGCTGTCAGACGTCGATGCCTGGATCACCGGCGTCCGCCGGGAGCAGGCGCCGACGCGGGCAGCCGCCCCCAAGGTCGAGCGCGACGAGCGCCGCGGCATCTGGAAGCTCAACCCGCTGGCCGATTGGTCCGAGAAGGACGTCTGGGATTACATCTCCCTGCACGAGCTTCCGTATCACCCGCTGCACGACCGGGGCTACGATTCGATCGGGTGCGTGCCGTGCACCCGGCCCGGGCAGGGCCGCGACGGCCGGTGGGCGGGGCAGGACAAGACCGAGTGCGGCATTCATCTCTGAACGGCCGCTAGAAGCCCGACCGGCTAAACGAGGCGACTTGCCCATGCAGCGGATCGACCCGTCGGTTGTGGCGGCCGGGAGAGGAGCGCGATGAACCCGCTTACGTACGAGCTTTCACACCTCGATGAGCTCGAGTCCGAGGCCATCCACATCTTCCGCGAGGTGGCGGCTGAATTCGAGCGGCCGGTGCTGCTGTTCTCCGGCGGCAAGGACTCGCTCGTGCTGCTGCGGCTGGCGCAGAAGGCCTTCCGTCCCGGACGGTTCCCGTTTCCGGTGATGCACGTCGACACCGGCCACAACTTCCCCGAGGTGATCGAGTTCCGCGACCGGCTGATCGCCCGGCTCGGCGAGCGGTTGATCGTTGCCAGCGTGCAGGAGTCGATCGATGCCGGGCGCGTAGTGGAAGAGACTGGACCACGGGCTTCCCGCAACCGACTGCAGACGGTCACGCTTTTGGACGCGATCGCCGAGCACGGCTTCGACGCCGCGTTCGGCGGCGCCCGCCGCGACGAGGAGCGCGCGCGTGCCAAGGAGCGCCTGTTCTCCTTCCGCGACGACTTCGGCCAGTGGGATCCCAAGCGCCAGCGACCGGAGCTGTGGAATCTCTACAACGGCCGCGTTCGCCGCGGCGAGCACGTGCGCGTGTTCCCCCTGTCGAACTGGACCGAGCTCGACGTCTGGCAGTACATCGCCCAGGAGCGGCTGGAGGTGCCCTCGATCTACTTCGCGCACACCCGGCAGGTGTTCCAGCGCGACGGAATGCTCTACGCCGCGAACCCCTACGTGTCCTTGCTCGAGGACGAGCAGCCGTTCGACGCCTCGGTCCGCTACCGCACGGTGGGCGACATGACGTGCACCGGCGCCGTGCGCTCGAGGGCCTCGACGCTGGAAGCGGTGGTGGCGGAGATCGCCGCCACGCGCATCACCGAGCGCGGAGAGACGCGCGCCGATGACCGCGTCACCGAGGCCGCGATGGAGGACCGCAAGCGCGAGGGCTACTTCTGATGCCGCTGACATTGATCATCGCAATCGGCGTGGCGATCGCCGTCGCCATTCGCGAGCAACGCAAACGCGGCTGATGTCAGCGACCAACGGCCACCTGACTCGCTCCCGCACCAGCGAGCTGCTGCGATTCGCCACAGCGGGGTCGGTAGACGACGGCAAGTCGACCTTGATCGGCCGCCTGCTGCACGACTCGAAGGCCATCTTCGAGGACCAGCTGGAGCACGTCGTCAGCACCTCGGAGCGACGTGGAGACGGCTACGTCAACTTGGCTCTACTCACCGACGGCCTGCGCGCCGAGCGCGAGCAGGGGATCACGATCGATGTCGCCTATCGCTACTTCGCAACACCTCGGCGCAAGTTCATCATCGCCGACACCCCGGGGCACGAGCAGTACACGCGCAACATGGTGACCGGCGCCTCGACCGCCGAGCTGTCCGTGGTCCTGGTCGATGCCCGCAAGGGGCCAACTGAGCAGACTCGCCGCCACCTGTACATCGCCTCGCTGCTGCGGATCCCGCACGTCGTGGTGTGCGTGAACAAGATGGACATGGTCGGCCGCGACGAGGCGGTGTTCGACCGCATCGTGGAGGAGCTGACCGATTGGACGGCGCGGCTCGGCCTGCCCGACGTGACCTTCATTCCGATCTCCGCGCTCCACGGCGACAACGTCGTCGAGCGCTCGCAGGACATGGCCTGGTATGGAGGGCCGCCGCTGCTCTATCACCTGGAGCACGTGGTGATCGCCCCCGGGCGCAACCTGGCGCAGCTGCGCTTCCCCGTCCAGTGGGTGAGCCGGCCCACCTCCGAGAGCCACCACGACTACCGGGGCTACGCCGGGCAGCTGGCCGGCGGGATCCTCCGTCCCGGTGACGAGGTGCTCGTGCTTCCGGGGGGGCAGCGGACGCGCGTAGCCGCGATCGACTCCTTCAAGCGCGAGCTCGACGTGGCCTTTCCGCCGATGTCAGTGACGCTGCGACTCGCGGACGAGATCGACGTCTCTCGGGGCGACATGCTGGTTCAGCCGGCAGACCCCCCGGTGGCCGCGCGCGAACTCGAGGCGATGCTGTGCTGGATGAGCGATGCGCCGTTGCGGGTCGGTGGGCGCTATGCGATCAAGCACACCACCCGCAGCGCGCGGGCTGTGGTGCAAACGCTCGAGCACCGTGTCGATGTCAACTCGCTGGCAAAAGACCCCTCCGAGCAGCTGGCTCTGAACGAGATCGGCCGCGTCCGCCTGCGCATCAGCACCCCGCTGATCGTCGATCCCTACGCTCGCAATCGGGCCACCGGAAGCTTCATCCTGATCGACGAGGCGACGGGTGACACGGCCGGCGCGGGCATGGTCGAGAGCGCGTCGTAGGGCCGGCGTCACAGACCGCCGTCGTGCACTTCGAGGCCCCGCGCGCGCCGGCCGCTGCGATCGGGCCCCGCTAAAGTCCTGCCGCGCTTATGTTCTCGAAGGTCCTAATCGCCAACCGCGGCGAGATCGCGGTCAGGATTATTCGCGCCTGTGAGGAGCTGGGCATCGCCACTGTGGCGGTGTACTCGGAGCTCGACCGCGATGCGATCCACGTCAAGCGCGCCGATGAGGCCTTCCTGCTCGGTCCCGGGCCGGCGAGCGAGAGCTATCTCAACATCGCCAAGCTGATCGAGGTCGTCGAGCGCTCGGGGGCCGAGGCAGTCCATCCCGGCTACGGGTTCCTGGCCGAGAACGCGGCTTTCGCCGCGGCGCTGGAGGAGCACGAGATCACGTTCATCGGACCACCTTCATCGGCGATCGAGGCCATGGGCTCCAAGACCCGCGCCCGGGAGCTGATGAAGGAGGCCGGCGTCCCGATCGTGCCCGGCACGACCGAGCCGGTAGGCAGCGTGGACGAGGCGCGCAAGCTGATCGACGAGACGATCGGCTACCCGGTCGCCGTCAAGGCGGCGGGCGGCGGCGGTGGCAAGGGCTTCCGCGTGGCGAGCTCGGAGGACAAGTTGGCCGAGGCGTTCGAGGGCGCGGCGCGCGAGGGCGAGAAGTTCTTCTCCGACCCCACGGTCTACCTCGAGCGCTACCTGCCCGACCCGCGGCACGTCGAGGTACAGGTGCTGGCCGACAAGCACGGCAACGTGATCCACCTCGGCGAGCGCGACTGCTCCTTGCAGCGTCGGCACCAGAAGCTGATCGAGGAGGCACCGGGACCGCTGGTCGACGACGAGCTGCGGGCGCGGATCGGCAGGATCGCCACCGAGGCCGCCGCGGCCGTCGGCTACACGGGCGCCGGCACGATCGAGGGTCTGCTGGTCACGCACGAGGGGGCCGGGCAGGCCGAGTACTTCTTCCTCGAGATGAACACGCGTGTACAGGTCGAGCACTGCGTGACGGAGATGGTGACGGGCATCGACATCGTCAAGGAAGGCATCCATGTCGCCGCTGGCGAGCCGCTGTCGATCGCCCAGGACGACGTCGAGCTCCGCGGCCACGCCATCGAGTGCCGCATCAACGCCGAGGATGCATCCAAGAACTTCGCTCCGGCGCCCGGCGAGATCTCCTCCTACCGCGAGCCTGCGGGTCCCGGCGTACGCGTCGACTCGGGGGTCGGCCCGGGCTCGGCGATCACCCCGATGTACGACCCGATGGTGGCGAAGCTGATCGTGTGGGACACGGACCGCCAGCAGGCCACCGCGCGCATGTTGCGCGCCCTCGGCGAGTACGAGATCGGCGGGCTGAAGACGCTGCTGCCGTTCCATCAGGCCATCCTCCAGACGCGCCAGTGGGCCGACGCCGAAACCTGTCGGGATTTGATCGAAGACCGCAAGTGGCTGAAGGGACTTGACTCCCCCAAGCCCGGCGCACCGGCGGACGAGGGCGAGGATCAGGAGCCGGCGGTCGAGCAGGCCTACACGGTCGAGGTCTCCGGCAAGCGCTTCGACGTCAAGGTGATTGGTCCTCCCGCGGCGGCGAGCGCCGCGGGCAACGGGGGAGCGCCAACCGGCGCCGCCCTGGCGGCGGTGGGCCGCAAGGTGCCGCGCCGCTCCGAGCGGGTGCGGGCCGGCGGTGGTGGATCGGGCGGCGACGAGCTCGTCTCACCGATCCAGGGGACCGTGCTTCGAGTGGCGGTGGAGCAGGGCGCGAGCGTGGAGGAGGGTGCCTTGGTCGCCGTGGTCGAGGCGATGAAGATGGAGAACGAGATCACGGCGCACAAGTCCGGAACCGTCAGCGAGCTGCCCATCACCGCGGGCTCCTCGGTTGCCACCGGCGACAAGCTGGCGGTCATCAGCGGGTAGCGGCGGCTAGCGCCGCTCTCGCACCAGGCGCAGGTTTCCCTCGTGGATCTGCCGCTGTCTGGCGCTCCTTCTGGAGCTCGGCAGAGACGCGTCGGCTGAGGGGAGCATCCGAAGGTAGGCGACGTCCTCATCCAGCAGCGATATTGCCTGCTGGCTCGCGATGGGGGCGCCGTGCCCCGGCACGACCGCTTGCGCGCGAGCCACGATTGGCCTCAGCCGTGTGAGCGTGGCGGCGTATGCATCCGCCGATCCTCCCGGTGAGAGCATCGGGATCTCGACCGGCGAGAGGTAGTCGCCGCAGACGAGCACTGCGGCCCACGGGATCCAGACCGCCGTCCCGTCGGCTGTGTGGCCGTCGGCGGTGTGTAGCTCGAGCTCGTGCTCCGAGCCGATCGACAGCTTGCCGGGCACGGGCAGGCGCTGTACGCCACCAAGCGTCAACGGCCGCCGATCTTCGACGTAGTGCTCGTCGTCGAATGCGCGCAGTGCTCGCTGGGCGGCGCCGGGCTCGGCCGCCAGGCGGGCAGCGGTGGTCTCGCCGCAGCCCAGGGCAAGATCCGGGAAGGCGAGACGTCCCAGCAGGTGGTCCCAGTCTGCGTGCGTGACCAGCAGCGCGGAGACCGGGAACTTGGCTTGCGAGAGCACTTCGGGCAGCGCCTCCAGCTCGTCGGGGTAGACCGGCGAGTCGATCAAGAATCCTTCCTCGCCGTGGCGGACGGCCGTGCACGTCGTCTGCCACACGCGGCTGACGGCGACGATGACGTCGGCGTGTAGCGCGATTAGCCGCATAGAGACCGCGTCGGGGCTCGGGTCGCGCGGTGCTCTAGGAGACGCCGATCAGCTTGGCGGCCTCGCGCAGGTTGGCGACCTCGGCATCGGGCTTTTTCTGCCCGCTCTCCAGCTCCTGCTTGGAGCGGTTGACCCAGATGACCGGCACCTTCTTCTTCAGGCAGGGCTCCACGTCGTGGTAGTAGCTGGCGGCAATGTGGACCCACCCGCGCTTGCCGCCGATGCGCCGCTCGCACTCGTTGAAATGGGCGAGGTCGGGTTTGTACGAGCGCACCTGTTGAGCGGTCACGACGAGATCGAAGTCGATCGGTATGTGACGGCGGGTCTGCCCCAGCAGCTTGTCGTCGATGTTGGAGATCAAGCCGACCTTGTGCTTCTTGGCGATCTTTTGCAGCACGGAATTGGTCTCCTTGAACGGCCGCCAGCGCTGCACGGAATCGGGCAGGAAGCCCGACCGCGACGGCTCGAGCGGCCACGCGAGCCGCTTCGCGATCTGTACCACGGTGCGTCGCAGGACCTCTGCGTAGAGCTCGTAGGAACCAGCCTCGATCTGCTGCTGGATCTCGTGAAAAAGCGGGATCAGCTCGTCTCGCTCGATCGTGAAGCCGTCCCGGTCGGCCTCGGCTTTAAACGCCTCATACGCACCCGTTTCCCAATCGATCAGCGTGCCGTATACGTCGAAAGTGACGAACGTGATGTTCTTCGGGATCGCCATGGCCGCGGCATGATCGCACAGCGTCGGCGCGGGACGAGGGTCTGCCCCGATGCAATACAGTCCCTCGGCCGATGGACCTGCTCGAATACCAAGGCAAGCAGCTGTTTGCACGTCATGGTGTGCCCGTGCCATCCGGCAGGCCTGCGCAGAGTGTGGAGGAGGCCGTAGAGGCGGCCGAAGAGATCGGCTACCCCTGCGTGATCAAGGCTCAGGTCCAGATCGGGGGCCGCGGCAAGGCCGGCGGGATCAAGGTGGCGAACGACCGCGCCGAGGCCGAGGAGCACGCGAACGCGATCCTGGGGATGGACATTCGGGGCCTGACCGTGCACGAGGTGTGGGTGGAGGGAGCATCCGAGATCGCGTCGGAGTACTACGCGTCGGTGATCTTCGACCGCTCCCAGAAGGCGCCGCTGCTGATGCTCTCCACCAAGGGCGGGATGGACATCGAGCAAGTGGCCGAGGAGGATCCAGAGGCCATCGCGCGGCTCCACGTCGATCCGCTGGTCGGCTTTCAGGACTTCCACGGCCGCCGGCTGGCGTTCGAGGCGAACGTCGATCAAGACGTCGTGCGTCCGGTCGGCGTGATGCTGGCCAAGCTCTACAACGCGTTCGTGGCCGAGGATGCGACGCTGGTCGAGGTCAATCCCATGATCGTCACTCCGGACCGTGACGTGAAGGCGCTTGACGCCAAGGTGACGCTCGACGACAACGCGCTCTACCGTCATCCAGACAACGCTGGGCTGCGCGACCCGTCGGGCGAAGATCCCCAGGAGCGCATGGCGAAGGAACGGGGCCTGACCTACGTCAAGCTCGACGGCGACATCGGCATTCTCGGCAACGGCGCCGGGCTGGTGATGTCGACCCTCGACGTCGTCGCGCAGGCCGGCGGCTCGCCGGCGAACTTTCTCGACGCCGGCGGCGGATCGAAAGCGGATGCGATCACCAACGCCGTCGAGGTAATCCTCTCGGACGACAAGGTGAAGGCCGTGCTGTTCAACATCTTCGGGGGCATCACGCGGTGCGACGAGGTGGCCAAGGGGCTTATCGAGGCCTTTGCTCAGATCAAGCCCACCGTCCCGTTCGTCGTCCGCCTCGACGGGACCAACGACGAGGAGGGCAGGCGCCTGCTTGCCGAGGCTGACCTCCCCAATGTGCACGTCGAGTCGACGATGGACGGCGCGGCGGAGAAGGTGGTGGAGCTCGCCAGATGAGCATCCTGGTCGACTCGGACACGAAGCTTTGCGTCTCCGGCATCACCGGCCGGGAAGGAACCTTTCATTCGCTTCGCAACCGCGACTACGGCACGCAGGTCGTCTCCGGGGTGACGCCGGGGAAGGGCGGTCAGGACGTGGAGGGCATCCCGGTGTACGACACCTTCCACGAGGCGGTAGCTGAAACCCAGGCCAACACGGCGATGATCTTCGTGCCCCCTCGGTTTGCGGCCGACTCGATTCTCGAGGCCGAGGATGCCGGCATCGAGCTCATCGTGGCGATCACCGAGGGGATTCCGGCCCACGACGAGCTGCGGGTCTTCAACTCGCTCAAGAACCACGGCCGGTCGCGGTTGATCGGACCCAACTGCCCGGGCATCCTGTCGCCGGGCAAAGCGAACGTCGGCATCATCCCCGCCTACTTCTTCAAGCAGGGCAACGTGGGAGTGGTCTCCCGCTCAGGGACGCTGACCTACCAGATTGGCAACGTGCTGGCGCAACGCGGGTTTGGCAACTCGACGATCGTCGGGATCGGCGGCGATCCCGTCCCGGGTTCTGACTTCATCGACATCCTGGCGATGTTCGAGGAGGATCCCGAAACGGAGCTGATCGTCATGTGCGGCGAGATCGGCGGCGATGCGGAGGAGCGGGCGGCGGAGTTCGTGGCCCAGAGCATGAGCAAGCCCGTCGTCGCCTACATCGCCGGCTTCACCGCCCCACCGGGCAAGACCATGGGTCACGCGGGCGCGATCGTGTCCGGCACGCGGGGTACAGCCGCGGCTAAAGCGGAGGCGCTCGAGGCCAAGGGCGTCCAGGTGGGACGAACGCCGACCAACGTCGCCGAGCTGGCGGTGTCGCTGGTCGACGCTGCCGGATCGGCCGCCGCCTAGCTGGACGCGTGCGGGCTCGAAGCGAACCAGCTTCGACACGCAATCTTCGCTGCAGGTCCGCGCCGCAAAGCGCTGTACGCTCGCTTCGCCGATGTCCGAGTGGGCACCGAATGTGGCAGGACGTCTCGAAGAGATCGATCGACGCCTGCGCGAAATCCAAGCCGAGCTCGTCCCGGGTCGCGTCCCGCGCGAGACACGGGTGCCCATGAACTCGTCAGACCAGGAGTCCTCACCAGAGCCAGATGTCAAGCCCGGCGGCGCTGCCGACGAAGCATCGCCACGGCCGCCCGCCGCGTCCGAGCGGCCCGCCGCTACCAGCGGCCCGCCGCCCCGGGCCGCCCGCCGCGTCCGTACACGAAAGCGAAGCACCCGACGACCGGCCGCATGGGCGCTCGGGACCGCTTGCCGAGGCGCTCCAGCGCGCCCGCAGCGCGCGAGTCGCCGGTCTCACCCCGTCACGGGAGCCGTCCCCCGAACGCGAGCCGTCCCCCGAACGCGGGCCGTCCCCCGAGCAGGGCAGGCCTGACTCGATAGCTTCGGAGGCGCCTCCCGTCGAGCCGGCCCCCGCTCCAGAGCCGCCTCCGGTCGTCGAGCCACCCCCGCCTCCCGTCGAGCCGCCTCCGGTCACCGAGCCACCCCCGCCGGCTCCCCGGCCACCCACCGCCGAGCCGCCCCCCGCCGAGCCACCCCCCGCCGAGCTGCCGCCCGCTGCTGCCGGGCCTTCGCCGCCCGCCCCCGAGCCGCCCCCGCAAGCGCGGCCCGGACCTCCTCCGCCCCCGCCCGTCCACGAGTTGCGCCGGGCGGCCGCGCGCTCCGATCCGCGTGTGGATGTCCTGGCCGAGCTTCAGTCCAGCCTGCTGACGGCCACCAGAGACCTGCTCGACGGATACGAGCGAGCTTCAGTCACCGCCTCCGAGCGGCGAGCGAACCGGGTGACAATCTCGGCCGGACCGTTTTCAGGGACGGAGTCGCTGCACACATTCGAGCAGGAGCTGTCCCGGCTACCCGGCGTACGCGACGTCGACGTGCGCGGCTACGAAGGCCCCGACCGGGCGATCATCGAGGTCGAGCTGGAAGGGCAAGAGGAGCGCTAGGAAGCGTCCGGGGACCCGAGTACGTAGTCTTCGGTCTCGATGACGAAGCCGATCTCGTTCGCCCGCGGTGCTCCATCTCTGGACATCGTTGACGTCGAGGGGCTGCGAGCCGCCGCAGAGCGCGCGTTCCGCAACGATCCGGCTGGCGCAACCGCGTACGGGACGTCCGTCGGCTACCTGCCACTGCGCAGATGGATCGCCGAGCAGCACGGCGTCGAGCCCGAGCGGGTGCTGGTCACGAACGGATCGATGCAGGCGGACGCGTTTCTGTTCGACGCGCTGGTGAGCCCCGGGGACTCGGTGGTCGTGGAGCGGCCGACGTATGACCGCACGCTGCTGTCGCTGCGCAGCCGAGAAGCCGACGTCAGGATGGTCGAGCTCGAGGAGGACGGCATTGACGTCGCGGCGCTCGAGCGTGTGCTGCTGGCCGGTACGGCGCCGAAGCTGGCGCACATCATTCCCAACTTCCAGAATCCGGCCGGCTACACGCTGTCGATCGGCAAGCGCGAGCGCCTGATAGAG
The DNA here is from genome assembly GCA_963822735.1 of uncultured Actinomycetes bacterium. Taxonomy (GTDB): domain Bacteria; phylum Actinomycetota; class Thermoleophilia; order Solirubrobacterales; family Solirubrobacteraceae; genus Palsa-465. The sequence goes on along the minus strand of CAWGIU010000016.1, from coordinate 384,341 downwards.
CTGGCCCGCGCCCACGGCTTCACGATCTTCGAGGACGACCCCTACGTCGCGCTGCGCTTCGCGGGTGAGCAGCTGCCGACGATGCTCTCGCTCGACGGACAGACCGTCGTGTACGCCTCGTCCTTCTCCAAGACCGTGTGTCCCGGCATTCGCGTCGGCTACCTGGTGGGGACCGAGGAACTGATCGCACGGATTGCCAAGCACGCCACGAGCACCTACATCTCCCCCAGCATGGTCTCTCAGGCGATCGTCTACGAGTTCGCCGACTCGGGGGCCCTCCAGAGGTCGATCGAAACGGTCAAGGCGGCGCTTCGGGAGCGCGCGCAGACGCTGTGCGAGGCGCTCAGCCGCGAGCTGCCTGACGCGCGCTTCGTCGAGCCCCAGGGCGGTTACTTTCTGTGGGTCGAGCTGCCGCGGGGAACCGACGTTGCGGCGCTGTTCAAGGCCGCTGGCGATCGTGGCGTGCAGTTCGTCAAGGGCTCGGAGTTTGTGCTCGAGGGCGCCGAGGAGAGCTTCCGTCTCGCCTACTCGGGCGTCACGCCGGCGGAGATCGAGGAGGGCGTCAGGCGGTTGGCCGACGCCTACGCCGAGGTCGGGGCCGTCGGGGCGTCCGTCGCGTAGCTTCGCTCAGCGCGACACCAGCTCGACGCGGACGGTCTCCCAGCGGGCCTCGGCCAGCGCCGCGTGGAGTGCCCGTTCGCTATCGCTATCTCCCCGCAGCCGGCGTCCCTCGCAGTGCACGAAGACTGCCTCCTCGGCGAACGGCCAAGGCTCGAGACGCAGCCGGTCCCGTTTGTCGAGCGCCATGAGCCGCAGCTCGCGCTCGCCGTCGCTCGTGGCGATGGCGCCGTGCGAGATCGATGGCTGGCCGAGGCAGATGGCCAGCGACAGCACATCCCACGTCCATAGCAGCTGGCTGTTCCGCTCGAGCGTTCGTCCGTGCACGGCATCGCGGGTCAGCGGGTCGTAGGCGAGCGAGGCCGATAACGCTTCCTGGAAGTGCTCCTGCGCCGTGAGGTAGTCCCGCACGGCTGCCGCGTCCGCCTCGCTGAGGGCTTCAAGGTTCCGCCGCCGATACAGCCGTGATCCGTGCATCGAGACCAGCAGCGCCGCATAGCGGCTCTGCGTGATCAGTCGCTGCGGCGCCGCGCTCCACAGCTCGAGGTGGGTCGCCAGCGGCATTTCCAAAAACGAGTGGGGCAGACCCGTTCGACGGTTGAGGGTCGGCTCCAGATCCCAGGACGACATGCCGGCGTCGTGCTGCTCGGCGGCCAGGCAGACCTCTTCGCGCGGCGTGGGCACGGGAAAGCTCGCGTTGCCCCAGGCCCGGGCAAGCTGGCCCGAGAGCCAGGCGTGCGACGCCTGACCGATCGCCAGCACGCCATGGTCGTCGTGACGGAGCAGCACCGAGGCCCACGATAGGCAGCGACGAGGAGTAAACTCCTCCGGCGAGAGGTAGTCGGGTGGGAGGTCCTGATCGTGCCCGAAGATCGTGCCCCTGCGCCGGGGGCGAAAACGGGAAGTCACGCGCCGCGGCGCCGAGGAGCACTTCGGCGCCTCTGGTACGTGCTGCTCGTGATCCAGTTCGTGGCCGTCCTCGTGCCCACGTTCTACACGCGTGAGATGCCAAAGCTCGGCGGCATCCCGTTCTTCTACTGGTACCAGTTCGCGTGGATCATCGGCTCCGTGCTGCTGACCGGAATCGTCTACTTCGCCACGAGGGACGAGTGATGAAAGACCCGCACGTCATCTGGCTCGAGATGGGGATCTTCATTGGGCTGTTCGTGCTCGTCACCGTGATCGGGTTCGCGGCCGCGCGCTGGCGGCGAGCCAAGACGCTGGCAAGCATCGACGAGTGGGGATTAGGCGGCAGGAGGTTTGGAACCTTCATCAGCTGGTTCCTGCTCGGCGGTGACCTCTACACCGCCTACACCTTCATCGCCGTCCCGGCGCTGATGTACGGGGCGGGCGCGCTCGGGTTCTTCGCGGTCCCGTACACGATCGTCGTCTACCCGCTGGTGTTTCTGATCATGCCCAGGCTGTGGTCGGTTGCCCGTCGCCACGGGGCAGCCACGCCGTCGGACTTCATCCGCGTACGCTACGGCTCGTCCCTGCTCGCCTTGGCGATCGCGGCTACCGGCATCGTGGCCACGATGCCCTACATCGCGCTGCAGCTGGTCGGGATCCAGTCCGTGCTTCAGAGCATGGGCCTCGCCACCACCGGGTGGCAGAAGGACATCCCGCTGATAATCGCCTTCGCCATCCTGGCCGCGTACACGTACACGTCGGGCCTGCGTGCTCCGGCCCTGATCGCGTTCCTCAAGGATGCGCTGATCTACGTGGTGATCATCGTGGCGGTGATCTACATCCCGCACAAGCTTGGGGGATACGGGCACATCTTCGACGTGGCCCGGGCCCACTTCGCAACCCCCAAGGCCAAGAAGGCCGGCGGCGCGTTCATCCCGCCGCCGGGCGGCCGGATGGCGTACTGGACGCTCGCGCTTGGCTCGGCGTTCGCGCTCTTCATGTACCCGCACTCGATCACTGGAGTGCTTGCGACCAAGGATCGAAATGTCGTCAAGCGCAACGCGGCACTGCTTCCGGCCTACAGCTTCCTGCTGGGCCTGATCGCCCTGCTGGGCTACATGGCGATCGCGGCGGGCGTCAAGGTGACCAACACCAACCTGGCCGTGCCCGACCTGTTCCAGCGCGAGTTCCCGCACTGGTTCGTGGGAATCGCGTTCTCGGCGATCGCCATCGGCGCGCTGGTGCCGGCGGCGATCATGTCGATCGCCTCGGCGAACCTGTTCACCCGCAACATCTGGGTCGAATACATAGACCGCGCCGCGACCCCGGAGCGGGAGGCCCTCGTCGCCAAGCTGGTCTCGCTGCTGGTCAAGATCGGGGCCGTGGTGTTCGCCCTGGCGCTCAGCGGCCAGTTCTCCATCAACCTCCAGCTGCTGGGTGGAGTGTGGATCCTGCAGACGTTTCCGGCGATCGTGCTCGGGCTCTACACGCGCTACTTCCACCGCTGGGCGCTGCTGCTCGGCTGGGCGGCGGGCATGGTCACCGGCACGCTCATGGCCTACAACACCCCCAACCCGGCCAAGCATCAGCACCACTTCGGCGGCTCCGTCTACGCATGGCACTACTTCGGCCTGCACTTCAAGGCCTACCACGGCCTGATCGCGTTCTGCATCAACTTGATCGTCGTGATCGTGGCCAGCGTGGTTCTCAACGCCATTCGGGCCCCCAAGGGCGAGGACCGCACCGCGCCCGAGGACTTCGAGGCGGTGGAGGCGGCGCCGATGCCACCACCCGTCGGAGCGGGCGCGGTCACCGAGGCCTGAGCGCATCCCCAAGCGCGCGTTGGTTTCGTCCACATAGGCCAAATCCGTCAGTGAACAGTGGTTTACTGTTTGGCCGATGCAGTCGCATGAGCTTCGCGCACTGGGCGAGTTGGCGGGGGAGGCGATCGGTGGCGCGGCTGCGCGGATCGAGGAGATGCACGAGGGCATCGCCGGCCGGGTGTGGGGGTCGCTGGGCGTCGCCGCAGCGCCCGTCAAGTTGATCCACAACGGCGTCTCGCACGCCGTGTACGGCGGCTTGCGCGACGCCCTGAGCAAAGCAACGCGTGCGGGCGCCGAGGCGCTGAGCGTGAACTGGGACCCGGAGGCCCCGTCGGTGGAACGCGCTCCCGCGGGGAGGATGGCGATCGGCGCGCTGAACGGCGCGTTCGGTGATCGCCTGGAGCAGCAAGGGAGCCCGCTGGCGATACGCATGTCGGTTCGCCGCGGCGGCGAGGCCGTGGAGCTGACGAGGTCCGCGGTCAGAGCGGCGTTTCCCGACGCCACGGGCAAGATCGCGATCTTCTTGCACGGGCTGTGCGAGACGGAGGAGTCGTGGCTGCTCGGTGCGCGTGAGTACGTCCCCTACGGTCCCCGGCTGCGAACCGAGCTCGGCTACACGCCGGTTTACGTCCGCTACAACAGCGGCCGCCACATCTCCGACAACGGCCGCGACCTGGCCGAGCTGCTCGAGAGGCTGATGTCCAGATGGCCCGTCGAGGAGTACGAGATCGCCCTGATCGGCCATTCGATGGGTGGCCTGGTGGGCCGCAGCGCCTGCCATCAGGGTGCGGGCATGGACTGGTTGAACAAGGTCCGCCACGTCTTCATGCTCGGCTGCCCGCACCTCGGCGCTCCGCTCGAGCGTGCCGCCAACGCGGCCAGCGCCCAGCTGGCGCAGCTGCCGGAGACGAAGGGCATGGCCAGCACGCTGAACCTGCGCAGCGTCGGCGTCAAGGATCTTCGATTCGGCTATCTGCTCGAGGACGACTGGCGCGGCTATGACCCGGACGTCTACTGCAAGCGGCCGGCCAGAGAGATTCCGTTTCTGCGCTGCGCCAACCACTACTTCGTCTCCGCCACCCTCTCGCGCGACCCCGACGGCCTCGCCGGGCGGCTGCTGGGAGACCTACTGGTCGTGGGCCCCAGCGCCTGGGCATGCGGGGAGAAGGGCAAGCGACTGACGTTCCCAGTCGACCATTACCGCCACGTGGGCGGGATCAACCACTTCCAGCTTCTCAACCACCCCGCGATCTACGACCTGATCCGCAAGTGGATCTCCGGACGGCCGGCGCTTCCCCCGCCGCCATTGATGCTGCCCGCCGGTCCGGCGGATACGGCCGCTCAGCGCCCGTAGCGCTCGCGGCCCAGTACCAGCTGCTCCGGCAGCGCGATGCGGGCGGGCGGTGAAGGGTCGGCCAGCACCGAGACCGTCTCGGCGACGCTGACCGTCACGGTGGCCGTGGCCCCATCGGCCTGAACTGTCACGTAGCCATCCTCGTTGCTCGCCACCTGGCCCTGGAGCCCGGGCTCGACGCCCACCTCCTTGAGGTAGTGCAACAGATCCTCTGCCTCGTTCTCGAGCCGCAGGATCGTGACCTTGGCGCCGGGCTCGCAGTCGGCCAGCGGCACGCCATCGATCCGCTGGCCGACACGGATCGGATGGCCATGAGGGCATGTCTTGGCGTCGCCCACCGTAGTGCGCACGTAGGCCTCGAAGCGCGGCGTCATGGCGTACTCAAGTCGCCCAGCCTCCTCGTGGACGTCGTCCCAGGGAACACCGACCACGTCGGTCAGGAACCGCTCGATCATCCGATGGCGGCTGACGATGTGCTCTGCGTGGTCGCGGCCCCGGGAGGTGAAGCTGATCGACCGATCGGAGTCACGCCTGACATAGCCGTCGCGTTCCAGACGCCCCAGCATCTCGTGCACGGTCGGTGCCGAGAGCTGCATCGCCCGGGCCAGATTCGCTCCGGTCATCGGCAGGCCGGCCTCGAATAGCCAGAAGAGGCTCTCGAGATACTCCTCCTCGGCAGTGGTTGCGCGCTCGGCAGCCATCGCTCAGACGATCGTAGCGGGCTGTTTCAAGGCCGCCCGGCGGGCTAGCATCGCTGATCGTGTCGCTGCCGCTCAAACCGCCGATCGAACCGCAGCTGGCCCGCTCCCGGGCCGAGCTGCCAACCGGAGAGCAATGGCGCTATGAGCCCAAGTACGACGGCTTCCGGGCGATTGCGTTCGTCGACGGCGAGGAGTTGATGATCCAGTCACGCGGCGGCAAGCCGCTCGGCCGCTACTTTCCCGAGCTCGCATTTCCGCCCGGCCGCTACGTCTTGGATGGCGAGATCGTGATCGACGACGCAGACGGGGGCCAGGATTTCGGTGCCCTGCAACAGCGCATCCATCCGGCGGCATCGCGGATCGCGATGCTGGCCGAGGAGACGCCCGCTCGTTACGCGGCCTTCGATCTGCTGGCGCGCGGCGACGAGGCGCTGCTGGCAGAGCCGTTCTCCGCACGCCGCCAGGCGCTGGAAGGCCTGTTCCCCGACGGAGCCGTGCGGCTCACGCCGTTGACAGACGCCCGAGAGCAAGCCGAGCCGTGGCTTCTATCCGGCGAGGGGGTGGTGGCCAAGGAGGCGAGCGCGCCGTACCGCCCGGGGCAGCGCACGGGGATGGTCAAGGTCAAGCGCCTGCGCACGATCGACGCCGTGGTCGTCGGCTATCGCCCGGGCAAGGAACCCGACACCGTCGGCTCGCTGATCCTGGGCCTGTACGACGACAGCGGGAACATGCACGTCGTGGGGCATTCCTCGGGGCTGCGGGCGGCGGAGAAGCGCGCGCTGCTGGAACGTCTGGGGCCCTACGAGACAGGCCACCGGGGACACGGAGACCCCAGTCGCTGGAAGAACGAGAAGGAGCTCGAGTGGATCGAGCTCCGGCCGGAGCTAGTCGTGGAGGTCACGTTCGACCACACCAGCAGCGGACGCATCCGCCACGGAACCAAGATCCTGCGCTGGCGCGAGGACAAGCCGCCGCGGGAGTGCAAGCTCGAGCAGATGACCTAGTAGGCCGGCGCGCATGCGCGCCGGCCCCGGTCCGATCATGATCGGACCGGTGGCCCGGCTCATGAGCCGGGCCGAGCTAATTATATGTCTTGACAGCTATATAGCTGGCACGGCATACTATGGCCCATGGCCGTTGCCTTCGAAGCGCTCGCCGAGCCCCACCGCCGGCAGATCCTCGATCTGCTGGCGGCAGCGGAGCGCCCGGTGGGCGAGCTCGTCGAGCGCCTCGAGCTGAGCCAGCCCGCGGTCTCCAAGCATCTGCGCGTCCTGCGCGAAGCGGGGCTCGTGGAGGTCCGCGGCGAGGCACAGCGCCGGCTCTACCGCGTACGCCCGGAGCCGCTTCAGGAGATCGCCACGTGGCTCGAGCCCTATCGGCGGATGTGGGCCGAGCGGCTCGATGACCTGGAGCGGCATCTCGACACCCCCCCGACCGACCATAGGAGGCAGCAATGACCACGACCGACCGGGCACGCTACGGAGACGTCGAGCAGACCGAGGCCGGCGCGTGGCGGCTTCGCTTCACGCGCGTCCTTCCCCACCCGCTGGAGAAGGTCTGGCGGGCGATCACCGACGCCGGGGAGCTCGCGCACTGGTTCCCGACCACGATCGAGGGCGAGCGCCGGACCGGGGCGCCGCTGCGATTCTCGTTCCCCGAGAACAAGTTCCCCGCGTTCGAGGGAGAGATGCTGGCATACGAGCCACACTCGATGATGGAGTTCCGATGGGGCCCCGACGTCGTGCGTGTCGAGCTGCGCTCGGTCGAGGGCGGCACCGAGCTCACGCTGCTCGACACACTCGAGGAGCGGGGGAAGGCTGCCCGCGACAGTGCCGGGTGGCACACGTGCCTCGACGCCCTGGAAGCGTCGTTGGATGGCGACGCCCAGGCGCGCGAGCAGCTGAGCCGGCAGGACTGGGGCGAGCTCCATGCGCGCTACGTGCAGAGCTACGGACCCGAGGCGGCAACCGTCGGCCCACCGCAGTAGGTCGCCTGGGAGCATGACGGGATGGCGATCCCGGGCGTCCCCACCACGGTGTTGGTGGCCCCCGATGCGTTCAAGGGGAGCTTCGAGGCCCCGGAGGTGGCGGCGGCGGTCAGCGAGGGACTCGAGCAGGCGGGAGTCGAGGTGGACCGCTGCCCCGTGGCCGATGGGGGCGAGGGGACGCTCGACGTGCTCGCCGCGACGCTGGGCGCGGAGTCGCGCCGGGCTCTCGTCAGCGACCCCTTGGGTCGCGAGGTCGAGGCATCGTTCGCGCTGGCGCCGGCAGGAGCGCGCGGCGGCCAGACGGCGATCGTCGAGATGGCCGCGGCCAGCGGCCTCGACAAGGTCGCAGCCCGCGAGCGCGACCCGATTGAGGCCAGTACGTTCGGGACGGGACAGTTGATCGCCGCCGCGCTCGAGGCCGGAGCGGACACAGTCTTGATCGGCGCCGGTGGCAGCGCCACGACCGATGGTGGCGCGGGCGCGATCAAGGCACTAAGACAGGCGGGCGTCGGCGACGACGCGCGGCTCGTGGTGCTCTGTGACGTACGCACGCCATTCGAGGCAGCGGCCCGCGTGTACGGGCCGCAGAAAGGGGCAAGCGCCGAGCAGGTGCGCCGGCTGACGGCGCGGCTCAACGCCCAGGCTCGAGCCCATGGCGACCGCGACCCCCGCGGCGTGCCGATGACCGGCGCCGCCGGCGGGCTGTCCGGCGGCCTGTGGGCAGCGTTCGGCGCCGAGCTACAGGCGGGCGCCCCCTTCGTGCTCGACGCGCTCGGCTTCGACAGGCGCCTGCGCCGGGCGCGCGCTGTGATCACGGGCGAGGGCAAGCTCGACGAGCAGAGCCTGGCGGGAAAGGCCATCTCCGAGGTCGCCACACGGGCCCGCCAGAGCGGCGTGCCGTGCCACGCGATCGTCGGCCAGCGCACGCTCGACTCCTTCGGCGCGCGGGTGTTGGACCTCCAGGCGGTGCTCGAGGCATCGAGCCGGAGACAGCTGCGGGCGGCCGGCAGGCGCCTGGCCGCGGTGCTATAGCTAAGCCGTCAGCTCCGGCGGCTGCGGCTCACGTCCGCTCTGCGGCGTTCCGTGGTGGGGCAGATTCGTCAGCTGGCGCTTGTCCTCCACCAGCGCCGCTCGGCAGAAGCCCTCCCCGAATGGCGTGAGGTGGATGCTGCGGCGCACGATCTTGGCGTAGCGCACGGAGTGAAGCGCCTCCAGCACGTCGGGCTGGGCTTCGACCACCTGGTAGAGCTCTGGATGGCGCAGCGTCTCGCGCGAGAACCAGACCAGCCCCAACCGGTGGAGATTGGTCAGATACGAGGGCACACGCTCGACGTAGCGGCAGCCGGCCCGCGCCCCGATCATATTCAGCCCCGGCGCCAGCAGCCGCGAGTTGATCAGCCCTACCGGTCCTCCGGTGCGCACGTCGACCGCCGGCTGCGGGCCTCCGAACAGCAGCAGCCGCAGGATCCTCGCCTCGTCCGGCGCCAGTGACTCCACGAGTCGCTCGTAGGCGGGGTGCGAGGTCTCCTCGTAGTGGACGTCCCGCGAGCGGTAGAGCAGCTGCTGGCCGCGCAGCCTGAGCGGGGCCTCGCCGTCACCGGAACCGTCGATCACGTGGGCATGGTGCGGCCGGCCGCCCTGCCTGGTGATCCTCTCCGCCACCCTGCGGGCCAGGTCGCTGCCGGGGACGGCGTCCGTTACCGCGTCCTCGGCGAACAGCTCGTTGGCGGCCGCGCGTGCCGCCTGCCGCACGTCGTCCACCAGCGCCCCCGCCTTCTGTGGCGCCACGGCCACCTCCAGCACCCGCCTCGTCAGGCGGAGCGTGACGTCCACGGACCATCCGGTCGTGTGCCAGGCGGCGGTGGCCGCCAGCCGGGCGACGCCGGGCACAGCGTCTAAGCCGCCGCTTGGCTCTGCGTCGCTCATCCGAAGATGCCGAGGTGGATCAAGCCTCCGACGAAGCCCATTACAGCACCGTGGAGGTAGAGCATCCACTCGTCCTGCTTGATCGCCGCGCGCATCATCTCCACGAAGTCGCCCGGCGGCAGCTCCTTGGTCCGCTGGGCGAACATCTTGCGGATGTTCTCGCTCTGGTCGTGGCCGAACTCGGCGTCCTGGAAGGGCGTCATCGTGTGCTCGCTTGAGCTTCGGGCGAAGGCTTCCGTGATCTCGTCGTACTCGCTGGGCCCCACGGCCACACGCACGGCGCCCCGCAGCGGCCCCGCGGCGCGGTCGATCGCCGGCCCCATCGCCTCGCGGAGCATCTGCTCGGTGCGGTCGCCGCGCGGGCCCTCCAGCAGCTCGTGGCCGAAGTTCTCCATCGTCACCACGTCCTCGGCGATGATCCGGGCGTAGACCTCGGCGGCCTCGGCCTGGCGGCGCGCGAACAAGCCGTGGAGCTTGAACGGCCCGATCTTGCGCGGCTCGGGCGGTTCGAAGATGACCCACATCCCGAGCAGGTTGGTCGTCCAGCCCACGAACACCCCGAGCACGGGAAGCAGCCACCAGCTGGGGACGAAGTGGCTGATCACCGCCACCGGGATCCCGAACAGGAAGCCGAACAGAAAGCCGAAGTTGACCATCAGCCTGAGCTCGCGGGCGCCGAAGTCCCGGAAGATCTTGTTGACCAGCGCCGGGTTGCGCTCGAAGTGGTCGATGACCATGACCTTGGGGTCCAGCAGCTGGTCGATGTACAGCCCGATCTCGTCGGTGATCTGGTGCATGATCTCCGGCAGCTGCTGCTGGACGCGGGCGTACAGCGCCTCCTTGGCGCGCGGCGGCACGTTTGACCACAGCCCCGGCTGCTCCTCGCGCATCGTCTGATCGACGATCTCCGGCACCCGGGGCCTGAACATCACCGCCATCTGCTCGGCGATCTTGTCCGGCTCGAGCTCGTCGAAGAACTCCTGCGGCGTGCCCAGCTTGGCGATCGCCTTGTCGACGCAGATGCTGCCCATCTTCGCCGCGCGGGCGGGGACGATCCCCTGCCAGCCGATGCCTCCCTGCATGATCCCCGGGATCTCCTGCAGCCTGCGCGGCAGGACCCGCGAGAGGTCGTAGACCCCGGGCACCTCGACGCCGTGAAAGCGCACGGGGTTGAACAGCATGATCAGCCCGCTCCAGTTGATCAGCCAGCCCACCGCGCCCGTGAAGAACGGGATCGTGACCAGCTTGATCCACTCGCTCGCGCTCACCCGCCGGGCCTCCGCAGAGGGACCCTACACGCGCGTAGCCATCAGTGCTTGAAGGCCTGCTGCTTGGTCCCCGGCATCGGACTGTCGAGCGACTGTAGGAAGTCGGTCTCCTTCTTCAGATGCTCGAGCAGCATGTCCGCCAGGTCTTGGTGCATGCCCGAGCGCACCACGATCCGCAGCACGCTCAGATCCTCGCGGTTCTTCGGGAACGTGTAGGCCGGCACCAGCCAGCCGTGCTGGCGCAGGCGCTCTGAGACTTCGAACACGGTGTAGTTGCGGACCGCGGGGTCGAGCGCGAACGCGAACACCGGCAGCTCGCGCCCTTCGCTGATCAGCCTGTAGGGACCGAGCTTTGCTATCTCGCTCGAGATGTGCACGGCCACATGCTGCGCGTCCTGCATGATCTGCTTGTAACCCTCTCGCCCCAGCGACACGAACAGGAGGTACTGGGCGATCACCTCGCTTCCGGGTCGCGAGAAGTTGAGCGAGAACGTCGGCATGTGGCCCCCGAGGTAGTTGACGTCGAAGACCAGCTCTTGCGGCAGCGCCTCATTGTCGCGCCAGATCGCCCAGCCCACACCTGGGTAAACGAGGCCATACTTGTGTCCTGAGGCGTTGATCGAGAGCACGCGGGGGATGCGGAAGTCCCATTCGAGTTCGGGCTGCAGGAAGGGGGCGACGAAGCCGCCGGAGGCGGCGTCGACGTGCACGGGCACGTCCAGGCCACGCTGTTCCTGGAGCCGGTCGAGCGCCGCGGCGATCTCCTTGACGGGCTCATAGCTGCCGTCGAACGTCGAGCCCAGCACCGCGACCACTCCGATCGTGTTCTCGTCGCATTGCGCCACAGCCTGCTCGGCGTCGAGGTGGAAGCGGTCGCCCTCCATCGGCACCAGCCGCGGCTCGACGTCCCAGTAGCGGCAGAACTTCTCCCAGCAGACCTGCACGTTGATGCCCGTCACCAGGTTCGGCCGGTCGGTCGGCTTGCCGGCGTCCTGCATCCGCTTGCGCCAGCGCCACTTCATCGCCATCCCGGCGAGCATCGCCGCTTCGCTTGAACCGGTCGTGGAGCAACCGGTGGCGGTGCCGCCCTGCGGGGAGTTCCACAGCTCGGCCAGGATGTTCACGCAACGGGCCTCGATCTCCGCCGTCTGCGGATACTCGTCCTTGTCGATGATGTTCTTGTCGGCGGTGTCGGCCATCAGCTTCGCCGCCACGCTCGGCATCCAGGTGGTGACGAACGTCGCCAGGTTGAGACGGGCCTGGCCATCCAGCAGCAGCTCGCTTGAGATCAGCTCGTACGCGACGTCTTCGCCGACGCCCTCATTCGGAAGCGTTCGATGGGGGACCTCGCTACCGGGATCCTTGCGGTGTAGCGCCACCGCCTCCGAGGCGAGAGTGTGTCGCGGTACATGCTGCTGGCTGAGCGCCATGGCGGCTTCCTCCTTCGAAGTGGGGATGCCCTTTTATCAGGGCGCGCCTACGCGCGCCCCGTATTTATCGGCATCAGCCGGATACGGCGTTCAGATGCGGACCGGCTCGCTCTGCCCCAGCGGCCTGCCGTGACGGTCGAGCGCCGTCAGTGCCACGTACCCCAACGCCGTGCCCAGCGGGATCGCGGTTTCGAACCCCTGGTGCTTGGCGATCCCGGCCTCCCGCAGGTCGCTGGCCGACGTCCCGACCTGCACCTTCCAGAACCGGACGTGCGTGGAGCCGTTCCAGCTCGTGTAGACGGTGCTGTGGCCCCTCGTCCCATCGCGCCTGGTGGCGATGGCCGGTTTGGCCTGCGGCTGTCCGGTCCAGCGGTAGCGGTAGCCGCGGTAGCTGTTGATGCCCGAGGGCAGCCTGGCGTCCGCGACGACGCTGCCGTCAGCGGCGAACTCGGTCGTGTAGGGCTCGAGGCCCCAGCCGACTACCACGTGCTTGTTGGGCAGGACCTGCACGCTGCCCATGGCGCCGCTCGACAGGTGCTGGGGGTGGACGTAGGAGCGCCTGGTCTTGACGGTGCGGCGCCGCTCGTCGACCGCCAGGAGCAGGCCGCGCGACTGGGACTCGGTCTTGATCTGTCCGTTGGAGCCATCGTCGAACAGCGTGATCAGGCCCTGTCCCAGCGAGACGGCGTGGTGCTGCCAGGCGAAGCGAGCGTCGCGCTCCACGTCGAAATTGCTCAGGCGTCCTCCCATCCGCCAGATCACCGCGCCGCTCTTGCGATCGAGCTTGTAGAGCGCCCAGGTGTGACGCGCGGACAGGAGCAGGTTGCCGTCGGTGTCGAGGGCGATCGAGTTGGCGTGCAGGTAGTCGTAGGGCTCGGCGAGCGGCAGATACGACTCGGTCACCGCCACGTGTTCGAGGCTGCGCCATTCGGATACGAGTCGCCCACTGCGGACGTCGACCTCTTGCATCGTCGCCTGGAGCACCTGCCCATTGCGCGGGCCGCCGACCGCGGTGAGGTCGTGGTTGACGACCTGGGGGCTACAGAAGAACAGAGCGGTGCCCTGCGGCGTCAGCAGGAACTCGTGCACGTCCATCTGTCGACCGTTCGCCGCGCGCACGCGAGCAAGCTCGTTGTAGGAGCGATCGGCGATCACGGCTTCGCCGGTGCCGTAGCCGTTCACGACCTTGCCCTCCCACCAGGTCAGCACCGGCTCGCCGCGGAATGTCTGCACGCGCACGTTCGCCGCCCAGTCTCCGGTGGCCACCGGCTGGAACCACACCGGCTCACCGTGCCTGTCGACGAGCATCGGTCCCGGCTGGGAGCCGTCGCCGTTGACCGAGCCGCTCGGTCCCACGAACAGGTAGCCGGCGGCCGGATTGGATCCCGTGATCTCGACGGCGGGTGGTCGCAAGTCCGGAGCGGTCTGAAAGGCATGCACCTGGTGGCCCGCGCCGGAGCGCGACGCCGACATCGTCGCCAGCCCCGATCGACCGCCTTCGAGCAGCCTGCTGAGGCCAAAGGCGCCGCTCCCGGCGGCGGCCATGCCGGCGGCGCCGATCAGCAGTTGCCGGCGTGTGAGCGCGTCGCGTTCGGCCGGCGACCCGCGCTCCTCCGCGCGGCCGCGAGCATTCGGGACCGCGCCTCCGTGGATGGACATGGGATCAGTCCAACATCGGCCCCGATGATTGGCCGAAGAACCGGATAAGCGTTAGCGAAGCGGACTTATGGAGAGCTGACCCCGGCTCGCCGGGGCCGCCCTAGTGCTTGCGCTGCGCTTTACCGCGGCACACGCGTGAGACCAGGAACAGATCGGCGCTGTCACCCTGCAGGCGCGCTGAGACCTGCCTCTGGCCGCCGACGCTGGTGCCGGCCCACACGGCCCTCACCAGCAATCTGCAGCCCGATCGCGCGCCCATCATGGCCCGCGTGGCCACGGCCGTCGCGGAACTGGAGGAGGTGTTGAGGAATGCCACGGCGTGCTGGCCGCCAACCAGCCTCTTGACCCACACCTCCACGCCGTTCTCCATGGCCACCTCGCGCGCCTGGCGCCCGAGCGGGTCCTGGTTGATCGCGATCGCCGTCCGGTTGCGGAGGATCCGAAGGACGGGTCGCGGCAGCTGCGACACCTCGGCGCTCACCATCAGCGGCGCCGCGAGCATCGTCCACATCGTGAATTGGGCCTTGAACTCGGTGAGGGTCATGCCCTCGTTGGGAACCAGATAGTCGGGGTCGTTCCAGTGGCCGTCGCCGGCGTAGCGCGGATGCGAGGCGTCCACAGCGATGTTGCGCAGCACGGCGCCGAAGTCCACGTTCCCGGGCCAGCCCAGATCGGGCCCCGTACGCCAGCTGGCCGCGATCTTCGATCCGAACGAGTAGCTGAAGTAGGCGGACTGACTGTAGGTCGGATAGCCGTAGACGGCCTGCCCCGGGAGTGACCCGTTGGAGATCGCCAGCAGCATCGAGCGGCTGGGGCGGTCCTGGCGGATGGCCTGGGCGAAGCGCTCGTAGACCGTGCGCTGGTTCAGCCCCATGGTGTGCGCGCCGCAGAAGTCGACCTTCACCGCGTCGAACCCCCAGGCGGCGAACCGGTCGATATCACCCGCGTAGTGGCCGTAGCTACCGCCGTTGTCGCACCCCACGCTGCCGGCGTCGGTATAGATCCCGGCGAGCAAACCGCGGGAGTGGATGTAGGAGGTCAGCCAGCGCATGCCGGCCGGCCACTGACCGCGGTCGAGCTCAATCCGCCCGTCCTGGGCGCGCGTGCCGTCCCACCACCCGGCGTCAAGCCACACGTAGCGATAGCCGGCCGAGCGCAGACCGCTGCTCACCACCGCGTGGGTCAACCTGACGACGGCCGCCTGGTCTATGGCCGGGCCGAGCGCGTACCAGGTGTCGACCCCCATGTACGGCGTGGGCGTGGGCAATGGCGACAGCGACAGCGACGCGAGCGACAACCGCGCCGCGGAGCTCGGCGGCGATGAGGCCGCCCGAGCGGAGGACGGAGCCGCGACCGCTCCGGCCGCCATCGCCATGACCGCTGCCGCCAGCAATAGATGAACGAGTCTTCTCCGCACGACCCCTAGCCAGGGGAAGACTATGCGACCGGCGGCCGCCACCGCAAGCCCGCTCGCGTGCCGCGGAGCCGACCACTAGTGGGGCGGCTGGCAACCGAGTTCGAGCAGGTGGCTGGTGAAGGCGGGGCGGTCCCTGTCGGCCCGGAACGGTTCGTCTCCTTCGCGTAGCAGCGCGCCGACTCGCTCCAGGTCGAACAGCAGCGCGAGCTTGCCGGGCGGGTCGTCCCATTCTCCGCCGTCGTAGCGAGCCGTCCAGGCCGCCAGCGCGGCCAGGGCCTCCACCTGCACCTCGTCTTGCCACCAGCCCGAGCGCACCATCAGCCGGTAGCGCTCGCGCAGCATGCAGACGTCGCTCCACAGCTGCTCAAACCACAGCCAGCGCTCACGCGGATAGAGCCCACGCCAGGTCAGCGGCCAGCGGTTCTGTTCGAGCTCCTCATAGTCCTCTGAAGAGCTCATGTCGAGTCCGCCAGCGCGCGCAACCGCCGATCCGCGAACCACATCCGCAGCTGGACACGAGCCGGCGCGACGCGTCCGTAAAGCAGCAGCGCCTGGCCGTTCGGTAGCTGGCGAAGGGCCTCGGGCGCCAGCAAGGGCCGCCGCCGCCGGGCGACGGAGCGGGTCGTCCCTCCGGCACCCGAGGTGTACGAGCGGTCACTGGCCTCTTCCTCGCCGGCGAGGCCCGAGAAGTAGCGCAGCGTCTCCAGGTCCGCCACGCCCGGCAGCAGCATCCGCGCTCGGTGGCTGTTGACGACCGTTTCAGCCTGCTTCCCGTACCGGCTCCTGGCCTGGGCCAGGTCGTGGAAGATCGAGACCAGCTGGATGTTGTGACTGGGAGCGGTTGAAGCGATCTCGCCGAGGTTCGGAAGCGGTGCCACGTTCCCGGCCTCGTCCAGGCAGATGAGCAGCGGCAGTTCGAGACGACCACCGCGTCGCGTCGCCAGCTCGTACGCATGGTCGACGATCTCCGACAGCAGGGCGAGGAAGATCGGTCGCAGCAGCTTCGAGGCCTTGGCGTCGCCGATCAAGTAGAGCGTCGCCGGTTCGGACAGGAGTCGCTCGGCGGTTATCTGCGAGGAGCGCGCCGAGCGCGCTACGCGCGTAAACCGATAGGCGCGCAGCAGCGCCTGGGCCGTGGCCTCGACCGAAGAGCGCGTCCGGTCAGCCTGGGCCTCGAACGCGCGGACGGCGTCGTAGGCCGCGCGAGCGCCGTCTCGCTGGGCCTCGTCTGAGGCCGAGTCGGACAGCGCCAGAAGCGTGCGATCGAGCTCCCGGGCACCCTGCCCGTACACCCAGCGAACGACCGTCTCCATTCCCGCGCCGGTTCTCGCCGCCGCGTACAGCAGTGGCGCCAGACGCTGCTCGGCGGCCAGCGCCCAGAAGTCGCCTCCCTCGACCCCGCGCTGGTCGACCTCTGCCGATGAGGCCAGACGCCAGGCGACCTCGAGCGCACCGTCCCAGGTGGCGGCGCCGTGAAGCGGCGACCAGGTGTGCGAGCCCCGGCCGGCGAGCCCGAACGGGTCGAAGATGAATGCCTGGCCCAATCCTTGGCGGCGAGTCAGGGTCGCCGCCAAGAGGTCGGTCTTGATCGACGAGGCGACAGCCGGACCGTTCCACTCAAGCAGCGCCGGGATCGCCAGCCCCGACGACTTGCCCGACTGAGGTGGGCCGAACGCCACCAGCGCATGGCGATGCTCGGCGCGCAGCAGCCGGCCGCGGTGGCGGCCGAGCGCGAGGCGGGGGCCGTGGTCGGCGGCACGCCGCGTGAGTGCTCCCAGACGCGTGTCTCGCAGCTCCTTTAGTTCGGCGCGAGCTGCGAAACGAGCGCCCGCCCGCGCTTGGCGCGCGAGCATGACCGACCCGGCGCGGGCCGCGAGCGCCACCAGCCCGGCCGCGGCCAAGGCCAGCAGCGCCAGCGCGGCGTAGAACCCGCTCGCTCGCCGGCAAGCGACCGCGGAGCCCGCCCGGCCAGGCGCCGGCCGGGTCCGAGAGGTGCCCTGGGAGGTGGACGATTACGCTCACCAGTTGAGCCGCCGCCAGGTGGGGCCAGCCGCGGCCGAACACCGCCCCGGCGACCCCGCCCCACGCCCACACAAAGGCGCCCAGCCCGAGCGCACAGACGATGCCGGCGAGCATCAGGACCTCCGCTGGGCTCCGCGGTTGGCGCTCTTCCATCAGGCCAGGCTCATGCCGGTGTCTGTGTCGGTCAGTTGGGACTCGAGCCGCGAGCGGTAGTGCTGGACGACGAACGAGCGAGAGCTGACGCGCCACAGCGCCTGGCCGGCCGAGAGCATCGAGAGAAGGTGCGCCTCAGACTCCGATAGCCCCAGCAGTGTGCGGGTCAGCGGGATCTGGCTCTCGTCCTGGTGGTAGACGATCCTGGTCGAGGCGTCCGCGATCAACCCCTCCGCGATCCGAGCTGCGCGCGAGCCGGCGTCTCCAGCTGCTTGAAGGTCGGCCAGCTTGTGCAACACCACGAGGTTCATCACCCCGAACTGTCGGGCGAGCTTGAAGTTCGACTGAAACCACTCGCCAAGCCCCGTGTGCTGGATGATCTTCCACGACTCGTCGGCGACGTTGATCAGGCGCTCGCGACCGGGGCGCTCGGCCATGCGGGCCAGGAGCGCGCTCATCCAGGCGGTGGCGCAGGCCATCAGGATGCCCACGGCAGGCGAGTCGCGCAGCGCGTGGAGGTCGAGCACGAGCAGGCGCGCCTGGAGGTCCAGTCCCGGAGTGGTGGGCCCGTCGAACAGTCCTCGCAGTGGACCCTCGCAGAGATCCTGCAGCGCGAGCGCCGCACGGCGTACGTCACCTGCCAGCCGCTCCGGCGTGGTCCGCAACCGCCCAGCCATCTCGGTCGTCGGCGAGAACAGCACGGCGGCGATCTCCGGCAGCGTCGGATCTCCGCTCCCGCGGGCGCGCACCGTATGCAGCCCCTCGCGCAGCGCCGCGGCCTCAACCTGGGTCAGTGGGCCCGCCAGGGCGGTGACCGTCACCGCGCGCAGGAGCTCGAGCTGGGCATGCTCTTCCGGTCTCGAGGCGAGCGGGTTCAGACGCACGCCGGCACCTGGCGCCAGCGATATCGGGCGGACTCCCGCCGCTTCGCACAGCGGACCGTACTCGCGCTTGACGTCGAGCACGAACGCTCGGCGTCCGAACAGCAGCATCCGCCACAACAGCGTCTTGACCAGCGCGCTCTTGCCCTGGCCAAGCTTTCCCAGCACGATCGCGTTCGGGTCATCGAGGACGCCGTCCCCGTACAGGACCCAGGGGTCGTAACAGAAGGCGCCACCGCTCGAGTCCCGACCGATGAACACGCCCCGGCCGCCGAGCCCGCCGGCAGCTATGAAGGGATAGACCGCTTGCGCATGGCGCGTCGTGGAGCGGATGCCAGGCCGCTCGCCGGAGCGCAGACTCACCGTCGCCGCCTCCTCGCCAACTCGAGCTTCACCGCAGTCCCCGGCACAGCGGCAGCGTGAACGCGAACGCCTCCGCTTGCTGGCCGTACATCCGGTGCAGCTCCAGCCGCGCGCGTGCGGCGTGGTCCAAGACCTCCGTGGTCGCCCGTCGGAGGTCGTCGCCGTCGCGGCCGGAAACCGTCACATAGCCGGTCAGGCGGACTTCGCCGTGCCCGGCCGCGAGCTCTGACTCGCGCCGCAGCGTCGCCTCCTGGGCTTGGCGCTGGCGGGCGGTCTCCAGCTGGCCAAAACGGTGGCGCAGCTCCCGGTCGGCACGATCGCGTGTGATCGCCGCCTCGACCTCGCGCGTGGAGCGCTCGGGCGGGACGGGCTCGAACGTCACCGCCACCGACCGAACCGCGCTCGAGCGGCCGAGCAGGGCGTCCATGAACATCGGCGAGACATCCACCCTCGGCCAGCCGCCGATCCAATAGGTGGCGTGAACCGCTCCGTCTGAGCGGTAGTGATCCCAGCCCTCGCTCGCGCCCAGCGGCCAGGCGCCGGCCTCGCCCAGGCCCTCGCGCCCGGGATCCGCCGCCTCGAGCGCCGCCAGCTCAGCGCGGGCGTACGGGTCAAACGCGGTCCGCAGCGCGCGCGCCAGATGCCGCGGGGACAGCGCGCCGAGGACGGTCACCTCGGCCGCCTCCAGGCCCTGCGCCACGCGTTCGGTCTGCTCCACGAGCGCCCGAGAGGCCGCATCGGTCCCCCGGTCACGGACTCTCCTGGCGTCGATCTGGACGGCGATCAGGATCTCGTGCTGCTGCGTGACCCGGGCCGTGGTACCGATCAGCTCCAGGTAGGACTCGATCATCGGCGTACCACGCGGGGGAAGTGCCGGGTCACGCTCGTCGTGCAGCCAGCGGGCGAGCTCATCGCCCTGAGCGGGCGCGGTGCGCTCGATCCACTGAAGCCGCCTGAGCGGCGTGTTGGCCGCGCCGGAGAGCACCAGCCCCCAGCGAGCCAGCCGACGCTCCTGCGCCTCTGGCTCCAGCAGCGAAAACGCCAGCACGCGGCACGCGAGCACCGCCGTCAAGCGGCGCCCCGACTGCTCGGAGATGACTCCGACGGTTCGCTCCCGGTACGGCAGCTCGGCGATCTTCACCCCCTGCAGCGCCGCTGGCGGGTTCGAGCCGACGTCTACCAGCTCGACGGACCGCGGTCGCAGCTTGGCGTGCACACCACGCGTCGGCAGATCAGAGGCGTGGCGACCGCGGCCCAGCAGCCGACGCGCCGCGAACGCTGCGGCAACCGGTGCCCACTCCTGGAGCGTCCGCTGACCGACGGGAAGGACAGCGAGCGCGACGCACGAGCCGAACAGGACGAGCGCCAGCGCCGCGCCGCCGCCGCTCGGCGCAGTGTCTAGGCAGACGATCGCCAGGAGCGCGCCCAGCGCCAGAACCGCCGCCTGACCGGCGCGGACGGGACCCAGGATTCCGCGACGCTCGAGCGGGCCGAACCTGAAGCTCAAGCGTTCGCCGCTCACAAGCTGCCCTCGTCTCGCTCCTGGCGCGGCGGCAGGGGGTCGCTGTCGTCGGCGGCCCCGGGTCCCGTTGGCTGTCCGCCCATTCCCGGCGACGGCCGGCCATCCATTCCCGGCACCTCGCCATCCGTTCGCTGCCCCTCACCGGGCGGGGTCCACAGCGGCGAGTCCCAGTCGCCATCCGGGCCGAGCGGCAGCGGCCGCCAGGAGAGGTCGTCGGCCTGGTAGATGAGCGGCAGGCCGGGGATCCGCTCCTGATCGCCAGAAGCGCTACCACCGCTGCTCGCCGCGGTCATCGGGGCGTCGTCATGCGCCGCGCCGGCGCCGTTCTCGCCCGGCCCCGTGCCGTTCTCGCCCGGCCCCGTGCCGTTGCTCTCCGCGCCGGCGGTTTGGGGCCCCTCGCCGCCAGCGGCGAGCGCGGCAAGGCGCTCTGCCTGCTCCGCCCGTGTTTCGCCGTCCCGTGCCCCAACGGATGCGCCCGCTCGCCCGTCACGCCGATCACCGCCCGGCTCGGCCGCCAGCTCGGCATCGTCCGCCTGCCTCTTCATGTGGGCGGTGATCCCCTCGGCCAGCTCGGCGATCCTCTCCTTTGCGCCCGCCTGCGCACCGCTGAGCTGGCCGAGCTCTCCCCGCAGTCCGGGTCGCAAGGAACCAACTGCCGCTCCGGCCACCTCGGACATGGGCAGCAGGCGAAGCACTGCCCACGGCGAGAACACTGCCAGCAGCACGAGAACCGTTCCGCCGAGCGCGGCGCTGATTTCATTAAGCCCGAAGTGGCCCAGGCGGTCGAGCGCCGCACCGCCCAGAGTCAGCACGGCCACGATCGCGAACTTGGAGAGGATCAGAGCGACCAGCAGCTCGACCGCTCTGACCGCCCAAATCCGGCGCGACGGCCAGACGAAGGCCGCGAACGCCAGCGGCAGCATCAACACGATGACGTAGACCGCTGCCTCCCGGATCGCCAGCTCGAGCCATAGCGCAACCGCCCCCGAGGTGGTGACCACGCCGATGAGGAAAACGAGAAACGGCGCCTTCTCCAAGATGGCGCCGGCGAACATCCGGCCGAAATCGAGCTGTATTCCGCCTCCGCCGGCAGCGGAGACAGCCGCGCACAGCTGATCGGTGGCGGCGAGGAGCAGCATCGTGAGCGGCGCGGCGATGCCGACGGCGAGCATCGCCAACGGTAGGTATCCCAACGCCGCCCGAGCCAGCAGGGCGACGTCGGAGCGAACCAGGGCCTGCGTGGCGGCGGCGAACAGGAAGGGCAATGTGAGCACCGCGGCGATGCCCGCGATCCGCCAGTAGGTCGCCGAGAACCAGCTCGTTCGCAACTGCGGCGTGGTCGTCTCCCCGAGCAGCTTGGTCGTCTCGGTGAGCGCGAACTTGGCACCGGTGATGACCCAGGTGACGATCGCCGTCAACCCCAAAGCGGTCGAGGCGGTCGAGGCCGTGGCGCCGCCGGAGACCACGGTCTTGACAGCGCTACCGATATGGCCACTGAGGAGCTTCTTGCCGGCGCTGACGATCTTCTTCGGCGAACTCAGCACCTGGCAGGCCTTGCCCGCGATTCCGTTGGCATCGTTGATCGCCGAGCAGTCCAGGCTGGCGCGAGCCGTGGCGGGGCGCAGGCAGCCGGCGAAGGCCGCCACCGTCAGCGCCAGCGCAGTCAGAGCCAGACCCCGACGCGTCATTTGGCGGTACTCCCAAGACGCTCGAAGAAGTTCACGAGCCCCGGCCCCGCGCCGATCACGAGGGCCGCGGCGGCGGAAACCAGGGCCGCCATCCGTCCTCGCGCGGCGTAGTGGTGGTTGTGCGAGTGCGAGGCGATCGCCCACAGCGCTGCCCCCACGAATGCACCCAGGAGCGCGATCGCCAGCGCCCAGGCCTCGGCGCCGTTGACCAGCTGCTGGAGCACGTTGCTCCCCGGCAGCCCACTCGGGTTGGGCTGCGCGCTGACTGCGGACAAGAGCGCCATTACGAACTCCTTCATTCAAATTGAGACAAATTGACGCTAACCAAGCTAGCCGAACTCAATAATTGTTGCTAGGTTCGTTCGTATCAACTTAGTCTCAATTGGAGGAAGTCGATGGCCGCTGCGCGATGCGAACAACCACAGCCCTTGGAGGACGTCGCCGAGGCCTTCCGGCTCCTCGGGCCACGACTCGAGCAGATCGTGCGCCTCAATTTGAGCGCCTCCGACGCCGTGGTCGAAGAGGCATGCCAGGCTGCTTGGGGACGCCTGCTGGATCACCATGACCACGTGAGGACCGACTCCGCGCTGAGCTGGCTTGCGACCACGGCGGTCCGCGAAGCGCTCAAGCTGTTGCGGCTCGAGCGACGCCAGCTCTCGCTCGAGGAGGCCATCGAGCGAGGCCGCGAGGGGGCGCTCGGACTCGGGCTCTTGCCCCGGGCTGCAGCGCCGGCCCCCGGCCCCGAAGCGCTCGTAGAGCGGCGCGAGCGGCTAGCCGCGCTCAGCGTGCTCCCTCGTCGCCAGCAGCGGCTGCTGTGGCTGCGAGGCCTCGGCTTGAGCTATGCGGAGATCGCGCGCCACACGGGCGACAGCACGCGAACCGTCGAGCGCCAGCTGCTGCAGGCCCGGCGACGGCTGCGGGCGGTGGCGGCCTAGCGCCTCAGCGCCGGGTCCGCGCGGGAGCCGGACTCAGCGCGCCCGCCCGCGCTTGCGCCGCCGGCGCTCCGCGGGGCTGAGCTTCCGGGGCTTCGGCTTGGCCTTGGAGCCGCTTCGGGACTGCTCACCCGCTCCGGCTCCCGCCACCGCGGCGCGATGCCGGACCGGCGCCCGCTTGCGGGCGTCGGTCCATATAAAGAACGAAATCCCGGCCAGCAGCACGATCGCTCCCACGGCGATGATGATCGCGTCCGTCCCCGTGATGCCGCTGCCGCCCGTGGATGAAGTTCCGGTGCCCGTGCCGGTGGCGATCGACGTGGTGGGCGCGGCGGAGGTGGTGGGCGTGGCGGGCTGTGACCCCGGGACCGAGAACGGGTTTGCAGAGGGACTCTGCGCCCAGGCGCTCGCCAGCGGGCCTGCTGCGATCGCCAGGCAGGAGGCCGTGACTGCGCCCAGCAGCCGTAGCGCTGGGAACCTCAACTTCCCTCGCCGGAGCCGGAGGCCAGCGGCGCTTCCATGGCCGGCGTCTCGGGCGCGTCGCGGTAGGGCTGCTCGGGCTGCGTGTCCTCTTCGTGGTAGACGCTCTCCGCGTTGACCGCCCAGATGTCGTGCCGGGTGCCCCGCAGGATGTTGTCCACCGCGCGCATGGCGGTCAGCATCGAATGGTCCGAGTTGTTGTAGCGGTGAAGCCCGTTGCGGCCCACCTGGACCAGGTTGGGGATCCCCTCCAGCCAGGCGCGGATGGCCTCCACGCGCTCCCCGTACTCGGCGTCGTACATCGGATACGCCTTGTGCACGCGGACGACGAACCCCATCTTGACCTTCTCGGCCCTGGCCAGCCCGAGCTGCTGGAGCTCCTGGGTGGCGAGCGCGACTATCGCGTCGTCCGACATGTTCCAGAGCTCATCGCCCTCGAAGCAGAAGTACTCCATGCCGATCGACGCGTCGGTGTCGTTGGGCACCATCCATGGGCTCCACGAGCGGAAGTTCTGGATCCGGCCGACCCTGACCCCGGGATCGTGGATGTAGATCCAGTTGTCGGGGAACAGGTCCTCGCCGTCAATGACCAGCGCCACCGTCAGGAAGTCGCGGTAGCGCAGCCCCCGGGCCGCGTCGCGCACCGCGGTCGGCGGCTCGGGCTCCGAGATCCCGACCGTGCTCCGCAGCGGCAGCGAGGAGATGACGTACGAGGGAGCGAACGTCTCGCCGCCGGCCATGACCTCGACGACGCGCCCCTCATCGTCGAGCCGCAGCCGCGTGACCGGAGCGTTAAGGCGCACCTCGCCTCCGTGCGCCCGGATGTCCTCGGTCATCTGCTCCCACATCTGGCCGGGGCCGTAGCGGGGGTAGTTGAACTCGGAGATCAGCGAGGTGATCTCGTTGCCACGGTTGCCCAGGAAGGCGGATTTTGCCGCGCTGATGAACGAGAGGTTCTTGATCCGCTGGGCCGCCCACTCGGCGCGGATCTCGGTGGCGGGCACGCCCCAGACCTTCTCCGAGTAGGACTTGAAGAAGTGGCCGTAGAGCCGCTTGCCGAAGCGATTGGAGACCCACTCCTCGAAGGTGTCCTCGCGTCCCTTGGGCTTGATCGCCGCCCACACGTACGACAGCAGGCAGCGCGTCAGCTCGACGGGCCCCAGCTTGCGGACCACGTCCATGCCCTGGAGCGGATAGTCGAGGAACCGTCGACGCCAGTAGATCCGTGATTGCCGGGGCCGCCGCAGGAACTCCTCCTTCATGATCTCGTGCCAGAGGTCGTCGACCTCCTTGACCTTGGTGAAGAAGCGGTGACCGCCCAGATCGAAGCGGTAGCCGTCGCGGACCTCGGTACGAGCCAGGCCCCCGACCTGGTCGGTGGCCTCGAGCACGACCACCGGCTTGTTCTGTTTTGACAGCAGGTAGCCCGCGGTCAGTCCCGCCGGCCCCGCGCCCAGCACGACCACCGGCGCAGTTTTCGTGATCTCAGGCATTTCGCTTGTAGAGCACTGCGCTGTCGGCGATATCGGGGGCTGTGTGGTAGTAGTGCGGGGCAACCGCCACGACGCTCAGCTCGCCGCGGTCCACGTCCGCCTGCAGGATCGCTCCCCATTGCGCGGAGCGGCGGCGGATCAACGCCGTCCACGGCGCCTCCCAGTTCTGCGCGCCTTCGGTCAGCGGGCGGATGTAGAGCAGCTGCTGGCCGGGCCTGAGGCTAGCAACGAGGGGACCGAGCGTCGCCGCGGGATTTGTGTCCTTCAGGCGCGAGAGCGCGTTCACCCAGTTCATGTACGTGGGATCGCTGACCGGCCCCGCCGTGTTGACGAAGCGCAGCCCGTTCGGCAGGTAGTACCAGGTCAACGGCGTCTGCTCGGGCTGGCCGGAGACCACCACGTCGCCCGGATGTACGAGCGGCGCCATCTCGCCGCCCACGTCGCGCATGTCGCTCTTGTAAGGAGGCACGACCGAGGAGGTGTTGAGCAGGAAGATGGCCGACGCCACGAGCGCGACGTAGCCGAGCACGCCGGCGCGCGCGCACCCCAGGGCCGCGAGAAGCAGGATCGACGCCACCACGGGGGCGAAGTAGCGAGGCACGTAGGCCGGCGTGATCTGGGAAGAGAGCCAGGCCACAAACAAGGTGGCGATGGGAAAGACGAACAGGGTCCACACGACCGCCGCCTCGCGGGTTCGCCGCATCCTGCGCGTGAAGTAACCGGCCAGTCCGACGACGCACGCCGCGAGCAGCACGACCGTTACCCGGTCGCTGCCCAGCACGTCGCGCGAGATCAGAATCGGGGTGCCGAGCCCCGGCTTCTCGTCCCAGGGTGCGGCGGTGTGCGCCGCCTGGTAGAGGAAGTTGGGCAGCCACGGGACGTACAGGATCACGGCGCCGACGAACGCCAGCACCGCGTCGCGGATCAGCGCCCGCCGGTCCTCGGAGACGAAGTAGGCCGGGACCAGCGCCACGATTCCCCCGACCACGACGAATGCGCCCCAGGAGTGGGTGTAGAGCATCAGCGCCAGCGTCGCTGTGAACACGATCAGATACCCGCGGCGGCGATGGATGAACGCCTGGATGAACGCCACGGTGGCCACGATGCCGAGCAGCCCCATCAGCTCGTACATGCGCGTCTCCTGGGCGTAGTAGGTGAACCACGCGTTGAACGCGAACAGCACCCCGGCCATCAGCCCGGTCTTGCGGCCGAACAGCGTCCAGCCGGCCCACATCCCGGCGGGGACCGCGAGCAGGCCGAACAGCAGCGACAGGGCGTGGGTCGCAGACTCGCTTGACCCGAACAGGGTCATCCACCCGTGCAGCAGCAGGTAGAAGAGCGGCGGGTTCCCGTCGTGGCGCAGGATCCCCGGGATCGCCGACAGGGAATGCGAGGAGATGCCGGTGGTGATCGCCTCGTCCATCCAGAACTGGCCGCCGATGAAACGCGTGCGCAGGTAGGCCGAGATCGCGATCAGCACGACCAGCGCGCCGCCGGCGATGGCCCACGACGGAGCGCGCTCAAACCAGTCGGGCGGGCGCAGACGGGCGAGCGGCCGGGGGCGCCGGGGTGAGGCTGTGACGGTCGTCACGAGTGATTCACCCTAGCGGCGCATGTTGAAAAGACGTTGAACGTTCGGACCCGCTCGAGCATTCGATAGTGCACCCCCGGCCAGGCCTGCACCACGGGCAGCAGCGACGTGCCCCTGGTGGCACGGGTCTGGAAGATCACGTTGGGCGCCGGACCGGGGCGGGCGGCAGAGGCGAGCGGCGACTCGATCCGAGCCGTGTGCACATCCAGCGTCCAGGCGAGCATCGGCACCTGGAATCCCTCGGTCATGACGGTCCCGCAGCGCAGTACGGGGGCGCGGCCGCCGGCCTTCGCCACGGCCCGGGTCACGTCCTGGCGCAGGTGCGCCTGGTAGATGAGGGCGTGGTAGATCGAAGGGAAGCTGGTCACCCGTTCCCCGATCCACGGCGGGATGACGAGAAACACGGCGATCGCAGCGGCGCCCGCCAGCCCGCTGCGGGCGCCTGACCCGAGCCGCCGGCGCCGGCTCGCCAGGGCGGTGCCGAGGACGCTCGCGCCCCAAGCCCAGCCCGCGCCGCCGGCGATCGCGACGAGCGCCGTCCCCAGCACCAGGTAGCGGTCGTTGCCGGAAAAGCCCGCCTGCGTCTCGAGCGCCACGCCGAGCCACCACGAGAACCCGACTGCCGCCACCGCCGCCAGCTGGAGCTCGCCCCGTAGTGCTCTGGGCACTCTGCGCGCTCCGTGCGTGCGAAGCCGTGCTTCCCACAGCAGTCGGCCACCGGCGACGAGCATCGCCACCAAGCCCGCGACCTCAACACGCTTCAACGCCGACGGGAGCGCGTGTCCCGTGAGCTCGGTACAGAACGGGCAGCGGGCATACGCGGCGCTGTTGGAACGCGGGGTCTGAGCGCGGGTCACGCCGCGCAGGAGGTGTCCCGAGCCCCAGAGCTCCGGCAGGAACCAGAGCAGGGGTATGAGCCCCAGCGAAATTCCCACCAGCCTTCTGGCGCCGGGGTCTCGGCGCCAGAGGTAGATGCCGTACGGCACCCATAGGAGCCATATCTCCGGACGGTCGAGCGCGGCGAAGAAGCCCGCCACGAATGCCTGGCGAGGCGCGCCGTCGAGGTGACGCTCGAAGGCGATCAGGACGAGCGCCGTCAGGAGGCCCTCCGAGTAGCCGAGCGCGTTCTCGGTTATGACCCCAGGAGCGTTGAGCAAGCTGCCGGCGGCGATGGCTCCCGCCAGCAGCGGCAGGAGCGCATTCACCTGCCGCTCGTCCGGTGCGCGGCACAGCGATGCCGCCAGCCGCCAGGCGACCTTGAAGCACATCACGATTGCCATCAGAGCGCCCGCCCGCGCGACCACCAACCACAGATCGGGCGCCGCGTTGCCGAGTGGGGCAAACAGGGTGGTGAAGATCACCGGCAGCGGCTTCCAGGAAGGGCCGCCGGTCGTGTGAAGCCGGAGGTGGAGGATCTCCCTGCCCCACACGAGCCAGGCCCAGGGGTCGTAGCTCGGTGTGGAAGGGACTAGCAGCGAGAGGGCCGCCACCGACAGCGCAACCGCACCAAGGATCAGGTAGAAACGCCCGCCGGCCCGGGGCCGCGCCCGCGAGGCGCCCGGCCAACCCAGCCCCGCCACTGCGGCGGGGCCCCGCGCGCTCGGCTCTGCGATCGAGACGGTCAGCTCACGACCCCGTCGTGGTTGGCTCCGAGACGCCTTGATTTAGGCAATCCTCGATCGCGCCGAGCTCGCTGTCCGAGGCCCGGTTCGGATAGAGCAGCGCGCTGCCGATCGCCTCGGCACCCGCGGCCCGGTTCTGAATCTGGTAGCCGGTTGCCAGGCCAGGGGTCGCCAGGAACTCGATCGTGGGGCCGCCCGGCGGCGTGCCGATCTGGATGCCCGCGGGGCCGACGTCGCTGGCCGGCAGATGATGGGCGCGCAGGCACTGGAGATGGCCGGCCACGAGGCGCGGATCCTGGACTTGCCCGCGGCCGTGGGAGGGCTTGGCGATCGCTCCGCATGCGGAGAGGGCGGTCGCTATCAAGCCCGCGGCAAGCAGCGCTTTGACCGTGGACATGGCGCCAGGGTAAAGGATCATCACTGCACTACTCTGCGGCTGTGATCGGTCTCGCCGCAGTGACCGGACCGCTACCCCGGGTTGGCGTCATCGCCGTCGGCTTGCTCGTGGCGGTGGTGCTGACGGCACGCACCGAGCGCACCAGGGCGTTGGGGATGCTGGCCACGGCGGTGGCCTCGCCGCCGCTGCTGCTGGCGTCGATCTGGCACTCGCCGAAGCTTGCGATCGTCCACCATCACCCGCTCGTGGCGGTTGCGCTCGGAGTGCTCGGGCTGGCCGTCGTCGTGGCGCTGGCGGTGGCGTTTGACCGGCGCCCGGAAGCCCTGGCCGTGCTCGCCGTCGCGACGCTGCCCTTTCGAGTGACGATCGGCACCGGCAGTGGCTCGTCGAACCTGCTCGTGCCGCTGTATGTGGTCGTGGGGGCGGGGACCCTCGCCTACGCGTTTCGGGCGCTACGGGGAGAGCCGGCGTTGGGAACGACGGAACGCGTGCCCGGCGGCTGGCTGGAGCGCCTGCTCGCGGCGTTCGTGCTCCTCTACGCCCTGCAGGCCACCTACTCCCCCGGTGGCGGCTTGCAACAGGCGCTTCAGAACATGTCCTTCTTCTATGCCCCGTTCGCGCTCTTGTTTTGCGTGCTGCGACGCATCGCGTGGACGCCTCGCTTGCTGCGCTGGTGCCTGGGCGTCATCGGTGTGCTTGCGGTGGCGTTCGCCCTGGTGGGCTTCCTGGAGTACGCGACGAAGACGACCTACCTCTCTTCCAAGGTCACCGAGCAGAACCAGCTCTACGTGTACTTCGTCGTGAACTCGGTCTTTTTCGACCCCAACATCTTTGGACGGTTCCTGTCCCTGGCGATGGTCGTGCTGGCGGTGCTGCTGCTTTATGACCGGCCGGGACGCGAGCAACTCACGGTCGCCGGCGTGCTCGCGATCCTCTGGGTGGCGCTCGTGCTTAGTTTCTCGCGCGCGAGCATGGTGGCGTTGCTGGTCGGGCTGGGCGTGCTGGCGGCGAACAAGTGGCGCCCAACGCGGGCGCTCATCGTCGGGGCGGTAGTGGTCGTGATCGGCGCTGCAGGCGTGGCCGCGTCGCCCAAGACGTTCGGGCTCAATCAGGGCTTCAACGGCGTGTCTGCCGGTCGAGGAAGCGTCCTGCACGGCGGACTCGATCTGTTCGCCGACCGGCCGCTGTGGGGCTTTGGCTCGGGGTCATTTCAGACCGCCTACCAGCGACATCATCTGAGCCAGGGGACGCTGACTGCCTCGCACACCACGCCGGTGACGATTGCCGCCGAGCAGGGGCTGATCGGCGAGTTGGTCTACGTGCCGCTGGTGATCGTGGCCATCGCGGGGTTGCTGCGCGGAGCGCGCGACGATCCGGCGCGTGCGGCGATTGCCGCCGCGTTCGTGGCGCTGGTCGTGCACACGATGCTGTACGCGGACTTCCTCGAGGATCCAGCCACCTGGGCGCTGCTCGGAGTGGGGGTCGCTTTGGCCCGCGTGCCACGGGCGGCGCCGGAGCGCGCGGTCTCCGCTCCTGGTCGCGTGGCCGCCGTGCCGGCCTGAGCTAGGTCTTTGGCTGGTGAGCTTCCACCAGCCGCAGCAGTAAGTCGTGGAGCTGCTGGCGCTCCTCGGCGCTTAGCGGCGACAGCAGGTCATCCTGGGCGCCGCGCGCCACTTGACGGCCGCGGGTGAGCGTCTCGCGTCCTTTTTCGGTGATGTGAAGCGCGTGCGCCCGGCGGTCCGAGGGGTGGCGGCGCCGCTCGACGAGGCCCCTTGCCTCCAGATCGTCGACGGTGGCGACCATCGAGCTGGGATCGATGCCCGTGGACTGACCGAGCTTCTGCTGAGTGACCGCCCCTTCGGCGTCGAGCACGTTCAGCGCTCCCCACATCCGTGTCGTCATGCCGAGCTTCTCGAGGCGGGCCGAGAACGCCTTTGCGGCCACATGGCCCATGCGGGCCAGGAGAAAGGCGGTGTGCTTGACCAGCGCTCGGTGGACTCCCGGCGGGCCAGGGTGTGGGTCTTGCTTCAGGGCGGTCACGAGACTTCCAAAGATAAAGATGCTAGCAGCGACGTTTGCGCCGAGAAATAGTTTGCGCCGCTAACCATCTGAGCTGCCGCCGCAGACATTCCACCCGGGCCGTTTGGTTCAGGTAGCTTCCCGCGCCGTGGCCGTGGGTATCCGGAGCTCTGTCGAGGTCGCGCCGGCTCGTGGTTTTGCACAGATGCGCGAGTTCGTCGATTTGCCGTTTCGGCTGCACGCGGGCACGCCGTGGATCCCGCCGCTGAAGCTCGAGCGCTACGTCTTTCTGAACCGCAGGCTCAACGCGTTCTTCAAGCACGGCGAAGCCCAGTACTTCCTCGCCCGGCGGGAGGGCCGCGTGGTGGGGCGCATCTCTGCACACGTGAACCACGCGTTCAACGAGCATCGGGGCGAGCGCTGGGGGAGCTTCGGCTTCCTCGAATTCGAAGATGACCAGCAGATTCTCGACGCGTTGCTAGCCGCGGCCGAGCAGTGGTTGCGCGAGCGAAACCTGGAGCGGATGGTGGGCCCCATGTCGTTCACCCTGAACGACGAGGCCGGGCTGCTGGTGGAGGGCTTCGAGTTCGAGCCGATGATCGACCAGGGGTGGGCTCCGCCCTACTATCAGCAGCGCTACGAGGCGGCCGGATTGAGCAAGGCGATGGACTTGCTCCACTGGGATATCCGGCTCTCCGACCGGGATGAGCGCATGAACCCGATCCTGGAAAAGCTCGCGGAGCGCTGCCACACCAAGTACGGGATCTCGATCCGCAGGATGTCCAGGCTTCATCTCCGCCGCGAGATGGACGAGTTCGCCAAGGTCTACAACGCTGCCTGGGCCAACAACTGGGACTTCGTCCCGTATCGCAAAGAGGACCTCGACGATCTCGCGATGCTGCTCCAGCTGGTCTATGACCGCGACTGGTTCATGATCGCCGAGCAAGGCTCCCAGACGGTGGCCATGGCGATCTCGATCCCCGACATCAATCAGGTTCTGAAGAAGATGAAGGGCCGGCTTCTGCCGCTCGGCTGGTGGCACTACCTGAACCGCAGGCGAATCATCGATCGCTGTCGCGTCGGGTTCCTTGGGGTGCTGCCCGAGTTTCAGCACACGGGCGTGGCCGCCGCTCTCTATATCGAGCAGTTCAACACCTCGGGCAGGACTCGGGTCAAGCACGGGGAGGCGGGTTGGATACTCGAGGTGAACAGCTCGATGAACCGTGGCCTTGAGGCCATGGGGGGGCGGATCGTCAAGCGCTGCAGGGTCTACGAGCGCCTGCTCGAGCCCGAGGCCGGCGAGCAGATGCTCGCGGCCTGAGGCTCGCTCCCGCTACCCTCCCCGGCCGATGTCGGTCACCGTCGTAGGCTCGATCGCGTTCGACGCGGTCACGACTCCGTTTGGCACCCGCGAGCGCATGCTCGGCGGGTCCGCGGTCCACTTCGCGCTGGCGGCATCGTTCTTCGACACCGTGCACGTGGTCGGCCCGGTCGGCGACGACTTCACCGAGCCCGAATACGAGACCCTGCGCCGCCGCGGGATCGACACGGCTGCGATCGAGCACATCCCCGGGGGCAAAACGTTCTTCTGGCGCGGCACTTACGGCTGGGACCTGAACGATCGCGAAACGCTGGAGACGCAGCTCAACGTGTTCGCGGACTTCCAGCCCAAGCTTTCCGATGCCGCCCGCACGGCGGACGTCCTGTTCCTGGCCAATATCCAACCCGATCTTCAGCAGCAGGTCCGGGCCCAGTGCCGCGATGCGCGTTTCGTCGCGCTCGACTCGATGAACCTGTGGATCGAGACCGCACGCGACTCGCTGATCGAGACGATCCGCGGCGTCGATGGCGTGCTCCTCAACGACGCCGAGCTGCGCGAGCTCACGCGCGAGCCGAACCTGATCCGCGCGGCGCGGGAGATCCGCAGTTGGGGCCCGCGGGTGGTCGTCGCCAAGCAGGGCGAATACGGCGCCGCGATGGTCACCGAGGAGGGTTTCTTCGCGCTGCCGGCGTTCCCCCTCGAAGACGTCGTCGATCCCACGGGCGCCGGGGACTGCTTCGCCGGCGGGTTCATGGGCTACATCGCTGCTCACGCCGAGGAGGAGCTCAGCCACGACCTGCTTCAGCAGGCGATGGCTTACGGGACGGCGCTGGCGTCATTCAACGTCGAGGAGTTCGGGGTCGAGCGCGTGGCCCGCGTGTCCGGTGATGAGATCTCCGAGCGCATCTCGGAGCTGCAGCGGATCACCCGGTTCGGCGAGAAGCCTGTCGCGCTGCGGGACTGAGCGGGCCGGTTGCGGGCTAGTTCAGCGGGCCTGTCGCCGCCAGGTTCTAGAACTGACCGGCGGGCGTTGAAATCCGCGTCAGCGGGGGTAGCATCCACATCGTGACGTGGGGATTCCTGTGGCTGATGTTCGCGATCAAGATCCCCCTGATCGCGCTCATCGTGCTCGTCTGGTGGGCGATCCGCCAGAAGCCGGAAGAGCCGCCCTCGGCATCCGATGACGACGGCGGCATCAAGCGTCTGCATCCCCACCGGCCGCGGCCCTTCCCCCGTCCTCCGCGAAGCCCGCGACGGGGACCCCACGGCGGGCTGCCGCCGGCGGCGCCCGCGCGCGTGCGCAGCGTCCGCGCCAAGGCCCGCACCGTCGGTCACTGATTCTCCGCTCTTGGCCCGGCCCGTACCGTGGCCCGACGAGTCCGCGGCGGCTGGCAGACTGCGGCCATGGCCGGTGAGCCTGTTTCCGTCCTGTCCGACGGCACGATCCTCGAGCTGGTGCAACGTGGGCGGATCCGAATCGATCCGTGGGATCCCGGGCTGGTCCAGCCGGCCAGTGTCGACTTGCGTCTGGGCGATTCCTTTCGCGTCTTTCACAACCACCGCGCGTCGGCGATCGACCTGCGCCAACCTCCGGCGGGGCTGACCGAGGAGGTCGTCGTTCCTCCGGAGGAGTCGTTCGTGATCCACCCGGGCGAGTTCTGCCTGGGGCGCACGCTCGAGTGGGTGGAGCTCCCAGATGATGTGGTGGCGAGAATCGAAGGAAAATCGAGTTTGGGCCGCCTTGGCCTGATCGTGCACGCCACCGCCGGCTTCTGCGATCCGGGCTGGAAGGGCACGCTGACGCTCGAGCTCAACAACCTGACGCGCGTGCCCATCAAGCTGTACCCCGGTCTGCCGATCGCCCAGCTCTCGTTCATGGCGCTCGACCGTCCCGCCCGGCGCCCATACGGCAGTCCCGAGCTCGGCAGCCATTACCAGGGGCAGCGAGCGGCGACCGAGAGTCGCTACCAGGGGCCGGCGGGAGGCGAGCAGGACAACGACGAACGGGCGCCGGACCGCACCCAGATTGGATA
Organism: uncultured Actinomycetes bacterium; assembly: GCA_963822735.1. Taxonomy (GTDB): domain Bacteria; phylum Actinomycetota; class Thermoleophilia; order Solirubrobacterales; family Solirubrobacteraceae; genus Palsa-465. The sequence goes on along the minus strand of CAWGIU010000016.1, from coordinate 350,732 downwards.
GCTTTCGTCACCGTGCTGCATCTGGTTCTTGCTGCGTCGGAGCCCTCGAAGGTTCCCTGGTACATCGGCGGTGCGGTGCTGGTGCTCTGGGCGGTGCTGCTCGCCACCCTCGGGCTACGCAACCCGTCGTTCCCCCGGGGCCTCGGTGGGCAGCGAGCGGTGATGGGCATCAGCTTGGTGCTGGCCATCATCGCGATGGGCACGGCCGTCTACGCCAAGTAGCGCGGCGGTGCCGCCGGGCCGAGGGTCGGGACGCGCCGACCACCAGGGCGTAGGCAGGCCGAGGGGCCAGCGTAAGCCGGCCCGGCGGCCGGCGAGCGACCTGCTTAACGCGTCAAACGCTTCGGGCTGGGCGGCCTTTGACGCGATGAGCATGAAATACGTGTTCAACGAGGCAATCGGCGGGGCCACGATGCGCTTTGGCACGTTGAACAGGTCGGGCGGCCCCAGGGTCCGCGAACAGGTCGGGCGCCCGTCGACGGATCCCGAACACGCCGCCCGCACCGAACGGACGCGCCCGCGCCCTGAACACGCCGCCCGCGAGCCCCACGCCGACCCGCAATAAGCGGCCCGACGGAGTCCGAGTAATAGAGTGATACGCGTTAGTGCTTTGCCCGTCGGGAAGCATCAAAGCCGGAGATTCGCCCCCGGGAACCCCGCGAGAGGAACTTGAATGACGACAGAGACCAAGCAGACGGATGGCGCCGGCGCCAAGACCTCGAAGGACACCCTCAGCGTCACCGACAACCGCACCGGCAAGCAGTACGAGATCCCGATCGAGGACAACACGATCCGGGCCACCGAGCTTCGCACCATCAAGACGCACGACGACGACTTTGGCTTGATGAGCTACGACCCGGCGTACATGGCCACCGCGGCCTGCCGCTCGGCGATCACGTTCATCGACGGCGACAAGGGCATCCTCGAGTATCGCGGTTATCCGATCGAGGAGCTGGCCGAGAAGTCGAGCTACCTAGAGGTCGCCTACCTGCTGATCCACGGCGAGCTTCCGACGCAGAAGCAGCTGGACGAGTGGACGCACTTGATCACGATCCACACATTCGTGCACGAGAACATCAAGGAGTTCATGTACGGGTTCCGCTACGACGCGCACCCCATGGGCATGCTGCTGGCGTCGGTCGGCGCGCTTTCAACGTTCTATCCCGAGGCCAGCAAGATCAAGGACGAGGAGCTTCGCTACATCCAGATCATCCGGCTGATCGCCAAGATGCCGACGCTGGCGGCATTCTCCTTCCGCCACAACCAGGGCAAGCCGTACGTGTACCCCGACAACGAGCTGAGCTATCCGGGCAACTTCCTCTCGATGATCTACAAGATGACCGAGCTTCGCTACGAGCCGGACCCCCGGCTGGAGCGGGCGCTGGACATCCTCTTCATCCTCCACGCGGACCACGAGCAGAACTGCTCCACGAGCGCTGTACGGAGCGTCGGCTCCTCGCAGGTCGACCCCTACTCAGCGGTGGCCGCCGGCGTCGCCGCGCTGTACGGGCCGCTCCACGGCGGGGCCAACGAGCAGGTGCTGCGGATGCTCAACCGGATCGGGACCAAGGACAACATCCCCGACTTCATCAAGGGCGTGAAGGACGGCGACGAGAAGCTGATGGGCTTCGGCCATCGCGTGTACAAGAACTACGACCCCCGAGCCAGGATCATCCGTAAGCACGCCTACGAGGTGTTCGAGGTCACGGGCACCGACCCGCTGCTCGACATCGCCATCGAGCTCGAGAAGATCGCGCTCGACGACGAGTACTTCCACGAGCGCAAGCTGTACCCGAACGTCGACTTCTACTCGGGCATCATCTACCAGGCGCTCGGCATGCCGGTGGAGATGTTCCCGGTGCTGTTCGCCATCGGCCGAACGAGCGGCTGGATCGCGCAGTGGCTGGAGATGATCGACGACAAGGAGCAGAAGATCGCTAGGCCACGCCAGATCTATACCGGCGAGCGCGGTCGCGATTACGTTCCGATCGACGGGCGCTCGTAGCCGCATCCGCCCACAGGCCAGCAGACCAAAAGATCGCGAATGTGATCAGCACCACGTAGGCCGAGGCTTACGGATCGTAAGCTTGGTCTCGTGGAGACTGTCACGCTCAAGAGCGGCCGCCGGGTCCTCATCCGCGAGATCCGGCCCGACGACGGGCCGCGGCTCGAGTTGAGCTACCGCGCGCTCTCGCCCCAGAGCCAGTACCGGCGCTTTCTGGCCTCGAAGCCGCGGCTCAGCGATGCCGACATCCGCTACCTGACCAACGTCGACGGGCGAGACCACTTGGCGCTGGTGGCTACCACCACCACCGCTCCGGAGTGGATCATCGCGGTGGCCCGGTTCGTGCGCTTTGCCGAGGATCCCGAGGCCGCCGAGTTCGCGATCGTGGTCGGCGACCCCTATCAGGGCGAGGGACTGGGCACCGAAATGCTCGAGCGACTGGCCGCGGCGGCGACGGCCCGCGGCATCCGCCGCTTCCGGGCCACCGTGTTGGCCGAGAACGTCGCCGTCCACAAGCTGATGCGGCGGCTCACGAGCCACCTCTCGCCCACCGCGGCGTCCCCCGCGGCTGCCTCCCGGGAGCGTCACCTGGGGGCTGTTGACGAGGTGGAGCTGGAACTCGCGGCCTGACCGTGGCCGAGACCCACCGGGATCGGCCGTGGCCTGAGAAGATCGGGGGGTGCGGTGGAAGCTGACAGTTCGCTCCGGCTCACGCGTGGAGCAGTTTCGCTTCGGTCAAGCGGCGGAAGGACTCGAAGCGCTCGAGGCGCGAGGGCGTGAGCTGTCCGAGGCGGCGCCGCAGAAGCCGCTCGAGCTCCACTACAAGCGCTATGAGGCCGCCGAGCAGGTCTTCGCCCGGCTCGAGCTCGCGGGCCCCGAGCGCCTGCTGCCGAGCGTCAAAGTCGGCCTCGACGTCCATGGCGACGGCTCGGTGGAGGCCTATCGCGGACGCGTCACGCGCGAGCCGATCGAGCCGGCGGGCGGCGAGAGCGTCTACGCGGCGCTGCGGCGTACAGTCGAGGCGTGAGCACGGTCCTCGTCACCGGCGGCACCGGCGCGCTCGGGCGTCACGTGGTCAGCGCCCTGCGCGAGCGCGGCGACGAGGTCCGCGTGCTCTCTCGCCGGCCGGGGGCAGGAACGCACGTCGGCGATTTGACGACCGGTGCGGGGATAGACGACGCGACCCGCGGCGCGGAGCTCGTCATTCACGCCGCGTCGGATTTCCGCCGGCGCTTCGGCAAGGTCGACATCGCCCAGACGCGCCAGCTGACACAAGCGGCGCGCGACACCCGGCACCTCCTCTACGTCTCGATCGTAGGCATCGATTCGATCCCGTATCCGTACTACCGCTACAAGCTGGAGTGCGAGAAGGTGCTCGAGGCGAGCGGGATCCCCTACACGATCCTCCGGGCCACGCAGTTTCACGAGCTGCTGGCTTGGCCGCTACAGGCCTCACAACGGCTGCCGCTGGCGGCGTTGCCACTCGACTTCCGCTTCCAGACCATCGCCGCCGCCGAGGTGGGGGGGCACGCCGCCGAGCTGGTCCACGCCGTCCCGGAGAATCGAAAGGTCGACTTCGGCGGACCCGAGGTGCTGACGCTGGGGGAGATGGCAGAGCTGTGGCGCGCCGAGCGCGGTCGTCCGCGGAGGCTCGTGCGCCTGCCGGTGCCGGGCAAGCTCGGCCGCGCCTTCCGGGAGGGGCGTAACACCTGCCCGGAGCACGCCGAGGGCCGCCAGACGTGGACCCAGTTCGTGGCCTCCCGCTCCGAGAACCCGTACAAGCTTCGCTAGTCAGCCGCGGGGGGGGCCTGGTCAGCCGGGGTTTAGTCAGCCGCGCAAGGGGCCCGGTCAGCTGGGGCCCAGTCAGCCGCGCACGGCCTCGTCACCCCTACAGCGTCAGCGTCGCGCCGTAATGCCTCAGCCAGCTCGCGTGCCGGCGGTAGTCGGGGCACCACTGCGCCACAAGCGCCCAGAACCGAGGCGAGTGATCCATGATCTTCAGGTGGCAAACCTCGTGCCAGACGACGTAGTCGAGCACCGCCTCCGGCGCGAGCAGCAGCCGCCAGTTGAAGCTCATCGCGCCGCTCGGCGAGCAGCTGGCCCAGCGCGTCCGCTGGCCGCGGATCGTCAGCTTGGAGTACGACGTTCCCGTCAACCTGCATGCCCGCTCGAGCCGCTCGAAGATCTCGTCCCGAGCGGCCCGCCTGTACCAGCGCTCGAGCGCCTGCCGCCGTTCGCCATCGGCCGGAACCAGCAGCACTTCGCCGCGGCGGTGGGCCCGGCGGCGTCCGGGCTGAGCCACCAGGCGCAGCGACGCCCCCAGATAGGGCACCATGTCTCCCCGCGCGGTCACCGCCGCGCGTGCTCGCTCGAGCTCGCTCACCCGGCGCTCGATCCATGGCCGCAGCTCGCGGACGGCAGCCGCTGCCTGGCGTTCCGCGGCGCGTCTCGGCAGCACCACCTCGACGCCGCGCGAAGGGTCGACCGTCACCCTCACCCGCCGCGCGCGCGGCGATCTGCGGACGCTGTACTGGATCTCATTCACGGGCGGCCGACAGAGTACGGTGCAGTGCCGACATGCCTAAGATCCCGCCGCTCGCGCCGCCGATCGCCGAAGGCCACGTCTGCCTGCGCGACGCCACTGAGCGGGACATTCCGGAGATCCTGCTGGCGCACGAGCATGACCCTGAGATGTACGCCCGCCTGGGTCTGCCGCGGCCGCCCAGCGGCGCTGAGCTTGGGCGGGAGATGGACCAGTCTCAGGCTGAGCGTGCGGAGGGCGAGCGTGCCCGGCTGACGATCCTGGAGCTGGGCTCGGACAACTGCCGGGGGCGGGTGCTCGTGCACAACGTCGACTGGGAGACCGCACGTGCCGAGCTGGGGCTGTGGGTGGCGCCTGAGCTGCGCGGCAGAGGGCTGGGGTCAGCCGCGCTGCGGCTCGCCGCCAGGTGGCTGTTCGAGGTCTGCGGCTTGCAGCGCGTTCAGGCATTGACCGAGCCGGCCAACGGGCCTATGTTGCGGGCCGCGGCCGGCGCCGGCTTCGTCCACGAGGGCGTCTTGCGCGCCTACCACCGCGAGCGCGCTGGGCGCCGGGACATGGCAATGCTCTCGCTGCTCCCCTCCGACCTCCTCCTCAGCGCGTGATGCGCTACTGGCGCGTCAAGCTTCCGCCGGGGGTTCGCTCGCCGTTCGAGGTTTACGTCAATGGCGTGCCCCAGGAGCTGGGGCGCGACTACCAGGTCTCAGGCGGCGAGCTCCTGTTCACGCGCGAGCTCGTACAGCAGAAGCTGAGCGCGTGGGCCTGGTTCGTCGGCTTCTGGGGCATCGGCACCTATAGGCGCAACGACGAGGTCGATATCCGCTACGAGCGCGACGGCCGCCCCACGGTGGCCCAGGCGCTGACGATCATCGCGCCTCCGCAGAAGGGTTGAGCGCGGCGGGGGTTGGGTGAGCGCGGCGGGGGTTGGTTGAGCGCGGCGGGGGTTGGGTGAGCGCGGCGGGGTTCCGGCGCCGACGGGTCCGTCGCCGCGGCGCGCGGAACGAGCACCGTCAGGGCTGGCGTCACCGACGACGTCGAGAGCACGCTGCCGTCCTGGCCGATCGCCTGCACGGCGAAGTCCGGGCCGACTCCGGACACGGGGATTGCGGTCTCGAACTGTGTCTTCGGCGCCTGGGCCACCGGCTGCAGCGCGGTGGCGCTGGGGCCGGCGAGCACTCGCCAGGCGGCCACGTCCGTGGCGCCGTCCCAGGTGGCATAGACGACGTCGCCGCTCGAGGTGGCGTTGACCGCGACGTTGGGCGGCGTGAGCGGCTGGCCCCACCACGGGAAGCGGTACGCGCGGTAGGACTGCATCGGCGTCGGGAAGCTGAGACCGAAGCGCTGGCGCCCGCGGCTGCCGAACTCGCTGAAGTCGGGATCACCGCCCCAGCCGACGAACGTGTCGCCGTCCCGAAGCACCTGGACGCTGCCCTCGTTGGGGGACAGGACCGCCGGGCCGTGCGCAAACTGCTTCACCAGCGTGGCGCGCATCGTCTTGAAGTTCAGCCGGATACGCAGCGCGCGCGACTGGGACTGGTGCTGGGGTCCGAGGCCCGAGCCGTTGTCGAAGATCGTGATCGTGCCGTCGGGCTGCATGTGGGCGTCGTGCTGCCACTCGAACTGTGTACCCGGTCCCATCTTGAAGCTCGAGTGCTTGCCGCCCAGGGTCCAGAGGATCTTGCCGGTCCGCTTGTCGATCTCGTACACGGCCCACGTATGGCGCGCGCTCACCAGCACGCGGTCGCCCGGGAGGTCCTGGATCGAGTTCAGATGGAAGAAGTCGTACGGGGTGGAGCCGGGCGTGCCCGCGTAGGAGGCGGCGGGGCTGATGTGCTGCGAGGCGCGCCACTGCCACAGCACCTGGCCCGTGGGAACGTTGATCTCCTGGATGATCGAGTCGAGCATCTTGCCGTTGCGCGAACCACCGACGGAGCGAAGGTCCGCGTTCACCGGGGCGAAGGCGTCGATCAGCGCCGTGTTGCGCGAGGTGATCTGAAACTCGTGCAGGTCGGCCATGTAGCCGTTCCCGGCCTGGACCGTGGCCACCGTCTGGTAGTTGTGATTGAGGAGCACGTCCTCGCCGGAGCCGATGCCGTTGGCCACCTGGCCCGTCCAGTAGGTGAGGACCGATTGGCCCCCGTACTGCTGCACCTCGACGTTGAACGCCGGCGCCTTTAGAGCCTGGAAGTAGATCAGCTGGCCGTTCGGGTCGAGGATCGTGGGTCCGGCCTGGATCGAGTTCTGGGTGTCGACGAAAATGTCTCCCGCGCCGGGATCGGGATCCTGACCTGTCGCGGTCACCTGCGGCGGATGAAGCCACGGTTCGGAGACGACGGTTTGAGTCCGGGCCAGCTCCGCGCGCGTGGCGTGCCGAGGCGCGCGAGCGCCGGCCGGCGCCGCCTGCGCGGCCAGGCTCAGCACCGCCACGACCATCAGCAATCCGCCCTTCGCCACCGCGGTAAGAACCCGGCAGCCCGGCGAAAGTTGTCGCCCGCGCCGCGGGGGACTAGGCGACGGACTCGGCCAGGCGCCCGGCCCAGGGCTGCAGAAGCGTCAGCGCCGAGAGAATTGCTCGGGTGGCCGGGGAGCGGTTCAGCGTGTAGAAGTGGATCCCGGGCGCGCCGCGAGCCAGCAGCTCGGCGCACTGCAGCGTGGCGTAGGAGACGCCGAGCTGGAGCACCGCATCGGGGTCGCCGGCCCGCCACTCGAGCGCCTGGAGCAGGCCGTCCGGGATCGTGGCCCCGCACATCCCGGTGATCGTCTTGATCTGCTTGACGTCCGTGATGGGCATGATCCCGGGGACAATCGGAACGTCGATTCCCGCGGCCCGCGCTTCGTCGACGAAGCGGAAGTAGAGCTCGTTGTCGAAGAACAGTTGGGTGATGAGAAACGAGGCGCCGCTCTGCACCTTCTCCTTGAGGAAGCGCAGGTCGTGCGCCAGGTTCGGGGCCTGGGGGTGGACCTCGGGAAAGCACGCTGCGCCGATGCCGAAGGGGTAGTGCTCGGAGATCAGCGCCGCCAGCTCCGTCGAGTAGCTGAGCCCGCCCGGATGCGGCTTCCATTCCGTCTCGCCGCGAGGCGGGTCGCCGCGCAGCGCGAGCACATTCTCGATGCCCGCCTCGCGGATGCCGTCGAGGATCCCGATCAGCTCCCCACGGGTGGTGCCGACGCAGCTCAGGTGAGCCATGGACTCGATGCCCAGCCCCTCCTTGATCCACTTGGTCAGCTCGACCGTCCGGTGGCGCGTCGAGCCCCCCGCCCCGTACGTGACCGAGACGAAGTCTGGCTCGAACGCACGCAGGTCCTCGAGCGTGATACGCAGGTTGCGCTCGCCGTCCTCGGTCTTGGGCGGGAAGAACTCAAACGAGAACGTCGGGGCGCCTTTGGTGGCGATGATCTCGTCGACGCGCATGGTGCGGGGACAGTACCAACGTTGACACGATCATGTCAATGTTCGGGTCGGCACATGTGCCGACCCGCCGCCGGCGCATGCGCCGGCGGGGCTGGCGCACATGTGCGCCAGCCGTCTATGTCGATCAGGCAAGCCGCCAGCGCTCGGCGTCGCCGTCAGGCTCCCGTCGGGTCCGGCCCTGTAGCTCGAGGTGGCGCAGGTAGCAGAGGGTCTGTGAGAGCAGCCAGGCGGCGTTCGTCTCGTTGAGCGGCTCGCCGTAGACGTCGGGGACCATCTCGACGATCGTCCGCGGCCCCCCGGCGACTGTCTCGAGCACGGCGTCGAGCCGCTCGCGGACCAGCTTGCGGTTTCCCTCGATGTGTCCGTGGGCGTCAACGAACGGCCGCCCGTGGCCGGCGAGGCACAGCCGCGTGTCGAGCCCGTCGACGACATCGAGCGATGAGAGGAACTCGCCCACCGGGTCGCGCGTCCAGCCGTAGTCGAAGTACAACGAGATCCGTCCCAGCAGATGGTCGCCCGAGATCAACAGGCGCCGCTCGGGCTGGAACAGGCAGACGTGTGAGGGGGCGTGGCCGGGCGTGTAGTAGACGTGGAAGGCGCCGAGGTCGGTGTCGATGTGCGTGCCCTGCTCGAGCGAGTGGTCGGGTTCGATCACCCGCGCGATGCCGGACGGCACCTCGTCGGCGTGCTCGGCGTAGCGTCGTAGCGCGGCGTCCGAGACGCCGCTCTGGCGTGCCACCTCGAGCCGCCTGGCGAGGGCCTCCTCCGGCCGGGAATAGCGATCCGTGGCGTGCGCGTGGTTGGGGTGCATCCAGAACTCGCAGCCGGAGCGATCGAGAATCGGCGCCGCCTGCCCCCAGTGGTCGGAGTGGGCGTGGGTGCATGCCAGTAGGCGGACCTGCTCCAGGCGCAGGTTGACCTGCTCCAGCGCCCGCTCCAGGTGGGCCAGCGAGCCGGCCTCGTGGTAACCGGTGTCGATCAGCACGACGCCCGACCCGGCGGCGATCGCCCACGCGTTGCCGTGCGGCACGCCGGGCCAGGGCAGCGGCAGCCGCAGCCGCCACAGACCCGGCAGCACCCGCTCTCCACGCCCCAGCTCGCGCCGAGTATTCATTCCCGCAACATATTGCTTATCCGTAGACTCCCCGCGCCAATGGCCTCCACGACCGAGGTAGCCAAGCGGTACTTCCAAGCTCTCGCGGCGCATGACCTCGACGCGGCGGTGGCCTGCTGGGAGCCCGGGGGGGTGGACCGCTTCGTCGGCCAGCAGGAGGTGGTGGCCCCCGACGGAATCCGCAGCTACTTCGCGGAGCTGTTCGCGGCGTTCCCGGATTTCGGCTTCGAGATCCTGGAGACGACGACCTACCGCAACCGCTGCGCGGTGCGCTGGCGGGCTCGGGCCACGTTCGCCGGCCCCGGGAGGTTCCAGGGGCTGGTGGCCAACGGAGCCAGCTTGGACCTCGAGGGCTGCGACGTGGTCACGGTGGAGGACGACAGGATTCACTCCAACCACGCCTACCTTGACAGCGGCTCGATCGCCCGGCAGCTCGGCATCCTGCCGGCGGCGGGATCTGCCACCGAGGCGCGCCTGACGCGGCTGGCGAATGTCCGCGGCCGGCTCGTCTCTTGGTTCCACGGCTCCGGGCCCGAGCCGATCGCCGACGGGGTGTGGATCGTGCGCGGCGGCTTTCCGATCAAGACGATGAACGTCTATCTGCTGGCCGACGACGGGGACGGCGTCACTGTGTTCGACGCCGGCATCGAGGACATGGCGCCCGCTCTGCAGGCAGCAGGCGCGCGCCTGGGCGGGATCAAGCGCGTGGTTCTGGGTCATGCCGACGCCGATCACCGCGGCGCCGCGGCCGCTCTGAACGCGCCGATCTACTGCCATCCCGCCGAGCGAGCTGCGGCCGAATCGCAGAGCCCGTGGCGCGACTACTGGGACCTCACGAAGCTCCAGCCCCACGGGCGCGCGTTCTTCAAGCGCGCTCTGCCGGCGTGGGACGGCGGCGCGCTCGCCGTCGCGGGAACGGTGCAGGAGGGTGAGGAGATCGCAGGCTTCCGCGTTGTTCACCTCCCGGGGCACGCGCCGGGACTGATCGGCCTGTTCCGCGAGTCCGATCGTCTGGCGCTGGTCTCGGACTGCGTCTACACGCTCGATCCCCAGACGGGCATCAAGGGCGCCGCGCGCGTCCCGCACCCGGCGTTCAATCTCGACACCGAGCAGGCCCGGTCCTCGATCCGCAAGCTCGCGGCGCTGCAGCCCTCGGCGGCCTGGGCGGGCCACGCGGCTCCCGTCACCGGTGAGGTGGTCTCCGAGCTCCAGCGGGCTGCCGGGGCATAGCGCTTGGTGGTTGGCGCCGACCGGCGGCCGGTGGGCGGCCCGGACCCGGACACTCTTGCCGCCTTGCTGTGCGACTGGTGCATCGCCGCCGGCCAGGGGGACCAGGTGCTGGTGGGGATGACGCTTCAGTCGATGCCGCTGGTGCGAGCGTTGCACCGCGCGCTGCTCGAGCGCGGTGCCTGGCCGCTGATTCGCCTGGCCCCCGCCGAGCTGGCCCCCGACTTCTACCGCCACGCCGCGGACTCTCAGCTCGACTCGTTCGCGCCTCTGGAGCTGGCCGAGGCGCAGGCCGCAGATGCCTTCATCGGCATCACCGCGCCGGCCAACACGCGGGCGCTGGCCAGCGTCGACCCGGCGCTGATCTCCCGGGCGGGAAGGGCGCGCTCCACGATCCAGGAGGCGCGGCTTCAGAAGCGCTGGTGCGGGACGCTATGGCCCACGCCCGCGCTTGCCCAGCAGGCGGCGATGGGCGACAGTGACTACGCGGCCTTCGTCGCCCTGGCGCTGTTTTTGGACCGCGACGATCCGATCGCCGCGTGGCTCGAGTTGAGCGAGCTGCAGGGGCGGCTGGTGAAGCGCCTCGAGCGGGCCAGGGAGGTCCGGATCGAGGCCCCGGGGACCGATCTGAAGCTGGGGGTCGAGGGGCGCACGTGGATCAACTCGGACGGCAAGCACAACATGCCCAGCGGCGAGGTGTTCACCGGACCGCTCGAGGATTCTGCCGAGGGCACGATCAGCTTCACGGTGCCCTCGAGCCCCAGGGGAGTGGAGGTGGAGGACGTCGAGCTGACGTTCGTCGGTGGGAAGGTCGTGGCCGCGCGCGCGGCTCGTGGTGGGCGCTACCTGGAGCAGGCGCTCGAGACCGATCCCGGCGCCCGCTTCCTCGGCGAGCTCGGCATCGGCACCAACGAGGGCATCGACCGAGCCACCGGCCTGGTGCTGCTGGACGAGAAGATCGCAGGCACGGTCCACGTGGCGCTGGGGCGCTCCTATCCGGAGACCGGCGGTCGCAACGCTTCAGCGCTGCACTGGGATCTGATCTGCGATCTGCGCCACGGCGGTCGTTTGACCGTCGACGGCGAAATCCTTAACGAGAACGGCAGGTTCGTGCAGTAGTTTCAAAGCGGTATGCGCCGCACGAAGATCGTCGCCACCATCGGCCCGGCCTCGAGCGAGCCCGACACGCTGGCGCGAATGGTCGAGGCGGGCATGGACGTAGCGCGGCTCAACTTCTCGCACGGCAACCGCGAGATCCACGCCGAGAACACTCAGCGCATCCGCGACGCGGCCGCCAGGGTGGGGCGCCAGGTGGCGATCCTGCAGGACCTGCCCGGGCCGAAGCTGCGGATCGGCGCACTGCACGACGACCTGGCCGAACTGCGACCGGGCGACACGCTGGTCCTGGCCTGTGGATCGAACGACGTCGGCAACGAGCGCCGGATGTCGGTCAGCTGGCGGGGCCTGCCTGAAGCCGTCGACCGCGACGACGTGATCTACCTGGCGGACGGCGCGATCCGCCTGCGGGTGCGGGGTATCCGCGACGGCGACGGCGAGGTGGAGACGGCTGTCGAGATCGGCGGTGCCGTGGCCTCGCGTCAGGGGCTAAACGTTCCGGGCTCAACGCGCGGACTCGATGCGGTGCCCGAAGAGGACATCGACATGCTCAAGTTCGGCGAGTCGATCGGCGTCGATCTCGTGGCCCTGTCGTTCGTCCGTACCGCCGAGGACGTGACCGCTACCCGCCGCCACACGCGCCTGCCGCTGATCGCCAAGGTCGAGAAGCCCCAGGCGGTGAACGCGGCCGAGGAGATCATCAGGGCCGCGGACTGCGTGATGGTGGCCCGTGGCGATCTGGGAATCGAGCTGCCGATCGCCGACGTGCCGATGGTTCAGAAGCAGCTGCTGCGGATCGCGGGGCGGCTGGCGCGGCCCTCCATCACCGCCACCCAGATGCTCGACTCGATGGTCAATTCACCGCGGCCGACGCGGGCCGAGGTGGCGGACGTGGCCAACGCGATCCTCGACGGGACCGACGCCGTGATGCTCTCCCAGGAGACAGCGATCGGCTCCTATCCGGTGGAGTCCGTGGAGATGATGGCCAGTGTCGCCGAGCGCACCGAGCACGGGTTGCCCTACGCCGGCTGGAACGAGGACAGGGTCCGTCGCGACGCCCGCGACCCCGCCTACACCGTCGCGTACAGCGCCTGCGCTGCGGCTCGCGACCTGCATCTCGCCGCGCTCGTCGTGCCCACGCTCTCGGGCCGCTCGGCGCGGCTGATCTCCGCCCACCGCCCGCAGGTGCCGATCCTGGCACTATCGCCCGGCAAGGAGACCGTCCGCCGCTGCGCGCTGATGTGGGGAGTGCAGGCGGCGTCGATGAAACGCCACGAGATCACCGAGGCCCTGATCGCCGACGCGGCGCGGCGGGTCGTGGAGCTCGGCTGGGTCAAGTCCGGCGCCCGTGTGGGGATCACCGCCGGGCTGCCCAGCGGCCGCCCGGGGACCACGAGCCTGGTGCAGATCCAGCGGGTATAGGGTCCGGCTCTACGCCGCCCGGTCCGCCGCCAGGGCAGGTCGCTCTGTCGCTTGGCGCGCGCAGAAGAAGGTCACCCGGCCAAACGGTCTGTCGAGATGAGCGATCTCCCTCGGATCGGTGAGGCCTGCTTCGCGCATGAGCGTTGGGATGCGATCGCCCCAGTTGTCGCGCAGCGCGTGGCTGCGCCGTGAGAGACGTGCCATGAGGCCGTGCAGATCGTCGGGGTTGCCACCGAAGTCAACGAGATGGAACGAGCCTCCGGGTCGCAGCACACGCGCCGCCTCGCCCAGCGTCGCCGTGCGCTGATCCGGTTCGAGATGGTGGAACATGAACGCCGACAGGACTCGGTCGAAGCTCGCGTCGGGGTACGGGAGCTCGTCCGCGAACCCGCGATGGAGTTGTAGCGAGAGCCCGGCTCGGCGAGCCTTGCGGTCGGCACGGGCCAGCGCCTTGGGGTCAGGATCGAGACCCGCGACCTCGATCTGCGCTCTGCTCCGCTTGACCAGCAACGCGAGGTTGCCGGTTCCGCACCCGATCTCCAGCACCCGGTCTGCCGCCTGGAGCTCGGCTTGGGCGGCGAGCTCCCGATGAGCGGCCCCGATCCCGAGCAGACGGGTCAGTGGGTCATACAGCGGCAGCAGAAGGTCGAGCCCCATGCCGGGCAGGTAACGACGCTGTGCTTCGCTCTGGCCGGTGACCGGTCGAGATGTGTCACCTTCAGTCATTGTCAACCCTCCTAGAGCCGGGATCAGTCGCTAACCGCGGTGCATGAGGCGCCCGACGGCGGCCATCAACTCGTCCGTCTTCTGGTTGCGCTCATCGCGGTCGCGTGCACCGATCACACAGTGGTGGGCGTGGTCGTCGAGCAGGCCAAGCGCGACCTTGTCCAGCGCGGCCTGGATCGCCGAGACCTGGGTGAGGATGTCGATGCAGTAGCGGTCGTCGTCGACCATTTTCGAGATACCGCGAACCTGCCCCTCCACCCGAGCCAGACGCTTTTGCAGCTGCTCCTTGTTGGCGACGTAACCACGGTTTGGCGTGTTGTTCGCCATAGGGCGATATGTTAGCAATACCCCCAGGGGGTATCAGCTTCCGCGACGGAATCGGCGTCAGGAGTGTGAGTCAGGGACTGAGTTGATGTGATCGGCCGACGGGGGCGCTCAGGAAACCGGCGGCCGCCGTTGGCGCCAGGGCTGCGCTTCCTCCAGCTGCGCCGCGAGCCCGTAGAGCGTCTGCTCGGCGCCGGGGCGTCCCATCAGCTGGACGCTCAGCGGCAGCCCGTCGTCCCCGATTCCGGCCGGCAGCGAGATCGCCGGCTGGCCGGTCAAGTTCGCCAGCGGCGTCCAGGGCATGAAGCTTCCTGCCGTGTGAAACGCCAGCGGCAGCGGCTGTCCGAAGCCGCCCTCGGCGGGCAGGGCGGTCCTCGACAGGCAGGGCATCAGCAGCACGTCGACCTGGTCCCACAGGGAGAGGATGCGCGCCGTGACGGCAGCCCGCTTCATCACCAGGCGCCCGCGACGGCGGTCGGGCACCAGCCTGCGCCCCAGCGCCGACAACTGTCGCGTCAGCGGCTCGAGCAGCGAGCGATCCGGCACGCCAAGGGAGTCCTCATAGACGGCGCGCGTCCACAGCTCGGTGAACAGCAGCGTGGCCAGACGATACGGGGGATCAGCCTCCATCACCGTGTGCCCCAGCCCTTGGAGCGCGCCGGCGGTTCGCTGCAGTGCCTCTCGCTGGTCGTCGTGGAGCCGCGCCGTCAGTCCGGGCGGCACCTTGCGCGAGACGGCGACCTTCAGCCGTGGGGACTCCGTGACGTCGGCCAGCGCCGGCTCCGCGCTCATCACGCTGAGCATGAGTGCGCTGTCGGCCACCGAGCGCGCCAACGCGCCGAACGTGCTGAGGTCGACCCACCCGGCCCCTGGAACGCGGCCCCGCGTGGGCTTCATCCCCACGAGCCCGCAGCAGGCGGAAGGGATCCGGATCGAGCCGCCGCCGTCAGAGCCCGTAGCCGCCGGCACCATGCCGGATGCCACGGCCGCAGCGGAACCGCCGGATGAGCCACCCGGTGTGCGACTAGGGTCCCACGGGTTGCGCGTGACGCCGTTGGCCTCGCTGATCGTCCAGGGCCAGATCATCAGCTCGGGCACGTTCGTTATACCGATGGGGATCGCGCCCGCGGCGCGTAGGCGCCGAACCGCCTCGGCGTCGTGCGGCTCCGGCGGCCAGTAGCGGCGCAGGCCCATGGTCGACGATTGTCCGGCGACGGCGATGTCGTCCTTGACCGCGATCGGCACGCCGGCCAGCGGCAGCTCCGTGGAGCTCAGGGCGTCCGCCGCCGCGAGCGCCTCGTCGGACATCGTGGTGCGGAACGCGTTCAGCCTGGGGTCAAGAGCTTCGATCCGTCCCAGGAACAGCTCCACCAGCTCGCGCGGCTTGACCTGGCGCTCGCGTACGAGCTTTGCCAGCTCTCCCGGACCGGCGAAGGCCAGCGCGCCGCCGTCTGCGCTCGTCGCCGCGTCGACCGCGCTCATCGCCGCGCCGCCAAGCGGCCGTAGAACTCCGCTTCCTGGCGGCCCAGCTCGGTGGCGGGCTCATCGCCGTAGAACCACTCGCGCGCGATGCGATGGAAGTTGCCGCGGGCGTGGAGCTGGGCGATGACCGCCAGCGTCAGCACCTCCATGCGCCGGCCGAAGATGTGGTCGGGCGGCGCGTTCTCGTGGCGCAGCTGCCCGAAGTACTCAGAGCGCGGATCGCTCATGTCGATCAGCACCTGTGTGGCGTACTCGGGGGTCAGCTCCACGTAGCGATCCTCCGTGTACCAGGAGGTCGCGGCCCGGAAGTGCTCGAGCACGCGGTCGGGGTTGAACTTCTCCGGCTCGGGAAAGAAGCCGGTCTCGGTCCCCAGGCGCATGATCGTTTTGGTGTCGCCTTCGATCACGGCCCTGGCGACCCGGATCTCGAGCTCTACCGCGCCGGCGGGCATGCGCTTGAACAAGCCGAAGTCCAGGAACGCCATGCGCCCGTCGTCGAGCAGCATCGAGTTGCCAGGGTGGGGGTCGCCTGAGAACTGGTGGTGGCGATAGAGGCAGCCGAAGTAGAAGCGAAACAGCATCTCGCCGATCCGGTCGCGCTCCTGCTGGGGCAGCTGCTTGAGCGCCTCGAAGCCCTTGCCCTCCACGAACTCCGACACCATCATCCGCTCTCTGGAGAGCGACGTGACGACGTCCGGCACGACGATGAATGGATGGCCACGGAACAGGCGCGAGAGGGTCCGCTGGTTTTGCGCCTCGAGCTCGTAGTCGAGCTCCTCCTCGATCCGGTTGCGGATCTCCTGCCCCAGCGCCTGGGAATCCATCCCCGGAGCTATCCGCTTAGCCAGGCGCAGGATCAGTCCCAGGTTCTGCATGTCGGCGCGGACCGCCTGGGCCACGCCCGGATACTGGACCTTGACCGCCACCGGCCGGCCGTCGCCGAGCGTCGCCCGGTAGACCTGACCGATCGACGCGGCGGCGACCGGCTGCTCGTCGAACTCGGCGAACACCTCCCGCAGTGGCTCTCCGAGCTCGTCCTCGATGACCTTGCGCATGTCCTTGAACGTGACCGTCGGGGCGGCGTCGCGCAGCCTCCCGAGCTTGCGCTGAAACTCCTCGCGGTACTCCTCGGGCACGAGGCCGATGTCGAGGAACGACATCACCTGCCCGACCTTCATCGCGGCGCCCTTCATCGTTCCCAGCGCGGCCACGATCTGCTCCGCGGCCTCCATCTGCCGGCGCTCGAGCGCCGCCTGGCGCCCGTCTTTGCTGCGGGTTACGTTCGCCGCCCGCGTGCCGGCCTGTCGCATCGCCTGCCCAGCCGCCAGCCGGCCCACCTTCGCCGTGCGCCCAACGCGGGACGCCGGAATCCTGTCTTTAGCCACTGGGCAAGCTTAGGCGGGCCGGTTCAGGACCTCAGCCGCGCTGCACCTGCGAACCGGGGACGATGTCGTCCGAGCCGTCGGACCAGCGGACCCAGGCCTTGTGCCCGCCGTCGTAGTCCTCGGCCATCAGGATCAGCGTCGCCGGCTGGCCAAGCGCCGTGCAGGGCTCCGAGCCCTCATCGTCGAGGCCCCGCCAGATGCGCACGAAGGGGTTGTGCTCGAGCTCGTCGGCCACCGTCGTCGGCTCTGTGTGCCCGGGGTGGATGCGGGTCTCGGGCGGCAGTTTCAGCAGCGTGTCGGTGATCGAGTGCTTGAGGTCGGCGTAAGTGCTGTGGCCGGGTGCCCGCACGCCGCCCACCGAGCGCCGAAACAGCGTGTCGCCCGTGAACACGTCGCTGCCGTTGACGAGCAGCGAGAGCATGCCGGCCGTGTGTCCCGGGGTGTGCAGGGGCTCGATGACCAGTGCGCCACACTCGATCGCCTCCCCGGGGACCATCGTCCCCGTCGCCTGCGGCACGTGCTCGCGCTCCAGCTCGTGGGCCAGGACCGGCGTTCCGGGATGGCGCTCCAGCACCTCCTGCAGCTCGGCGACGTGGTCGTGATGGCGATGGGTCAGCAGCACGTGCGTAAGCGAGAAGCGCATCCGCCCCAGCACGTCCAGAAGCGGCTGCACCGGGCCGCCGGCGTCGATCATCGCCGCCTGCGAGCCGAGCTCGTCGGCCACCAGGTAGGTGTTCGAGAGCCAGCTCTCGTTCATCGAGCGCTCGACGATCACTGAAGCAGCAGCCTATCCTCTGGGGGCGTGAGCCTCATCCACACCTGCTACCGGATCCTCGACATCGACCGCTCGGTCGACTTCTACCGGGCGCTGGGGTTCGAGGAGAAGCGCCGGCATGCCGATCCGCGACGAGGCAGTCAACGTGTTCATGGGCCTGCCCGACGACGGCGACGAGCCCCGACTGGAGCTGACGTTCAACAATGGCCGCGATGAGCCTTACGACGTTGGCACCGGCTACGGGCACATCGCGATCACGACGCCCGACCTCGACACCACGCTCCAGCGCCTGAGCGAGCAGGGCATCGAGCCCGAGCGCCCGCCGTATACCGTGCGCGATGGCGGCTCGCGGCTCTGCTTCGTGCGCGATCCGGACGGGTATCGCATCGAGCTGATCGAGCGAGGTTGATGGCGGCGAACCCGGGCACCAGCAAAATCGGCTACCTGCTGGAGCGCCTGGCGCAGGGCGTCGCCGCGCACGACCGCGAGAACCCCAGCCACCACGCCTGGGGGATTGGCATGGCCCATTTCGACATCGAGCGCCTGGGGCTGGAGGAGGGCGAGGAGATCCTCCCGGGCATCGTGCTCCAGGCCGACGGCGGCGTGACGGGCCAGTTCCGCGTGCTGTGCGACGGCGAGCACGACGAGGGCGCCGTCGAGGAGGAAGAGGAAGTGCTCGACGCGGTCGCCTCCGAGGAGATCGGCGAGCCGCTGCCGGTCAGCCCGCCGCGGATCGAGCCGCCGCTGTAGGGCGTCGATCGCTGGGTGATCACGGGCTTATACTGGCCGTGGGGAGCGCTCCGTTGTCAACGCGGAAAGGGAGAACAGTATGTATCGAGGTAGGCAGACTCTCGGGCGCGCCTGCGCTCTGAGCGCGGTGATGCTGGGCATGGTCGCCGTCATCGCTGTGGGCCCGGCGGCGGGCGCCACCAAGGGCCCGCCATGCACCAAGTCGGCTCTGACGGCGGGGCTCAAGCGCGGGACCGGGAAGATCCCAGGCGCCAAGATCTACGGTAAGACCTTCGGCTGCGCGGGCCAGTATGCCTACGCCGAGGTGAACACCAAGTTCTTCACGGCCACAGCGGTGTTCAAAGCGAGCGGCACGCAGTGGGTGACGATCAACCGGACGAAGCCCTGCAACAAGAAGCTGATCCCCAAGAAGATCTACAGGCCGGCCTGCCTGACCAGCTAGCGGCAAGCCCGAACTAGGGCTGCGGCGGCACCTCGTGGACGAATAGCGTCCCCCGGGGCGTTCCCCGCAGCCCCAGGTCGGCGATCACCCCGCGGACGTCGGGGTAATCGGGATTGGCGTAGTCGTCGAACACGACCAGCGCGCCGGGTGCCAGCACCCGCGACCAGGCGTTTAGCTCGGCGACGGTGTCGTCATAGCCGTGGCCGCTGTCGACGTACAGCAGGTCGACCGGCTCGCCGCTCGAGGGTCCGCGCGACCCCGGCGCCGAGACCAGCGTCAGGCGTGCGCGGACCCCCGGACCCACCAGCTCCAGGTAGCGCTGCGTGGTCCCGTACTCGACGGGGTCGAACGTCATCACCCGCCGCTGGCCATCGGCCAGCGCGAGCGACACCGCCGTCCAGGCGGTCGCCGTCCCCAGCTCGACCACGCGCCGGCGACCGGACGCGATGCCGAGCAGGATCGCCAGATCCGCGGGACGGGTCGCCGACATTGGGCTGAAGTGGTCATCGAGCGCTCGCGCCAGCCGCCGGGCGCGCCACTGGAAGAGGGCCACGCGCGGCGGCAGCCGGCGCACATCCCAGGCCTCGCGCGCGCCGATCAAACGGCGATTCTCGCCCGGCGGGCGACCTGGGAGGCGAGACGCTCAATCGTCGGGCAGCGAACGTCGAGGCGCGCGGCGGCACGAAGCACCGATCCCGCGATCGCGTCCAGCTCGGGTTCGCGGCGGGCGGCGATGTCCCGCTGCATCGAGGAGCCGAGCTCGGGATGGGCGTCCTCGAGCTCGGCCAGCACCGCTGCGGGATCGATATCCGCCCCGTCGGCGTTGGCCACGCCTGCGGCCTCGGCGATGCAGGCCTCGAGCGCCGCGCGCCACTCCGGGTCCGAGCGGATGAACTCGAGCCGCCGGCCGGTTGCGCTTGTGGTCAGGGCCAGAGCGTTCAGGCGCACGAGCTTCGACCACAGGATCTGCGCCTCGCTTGGCCCGATCTCAGCCGGGACGTTGGCCCGCGCGAGCACATCGACAACCGCGGGCAACGATCGCCTCGGCGCCGGGTCGTCGGCCGCCAGGTCCACGCGTAGAAACGGGCTGGTCTGCACGATCAGGCCGGGTGCCGGCCGGTCGGATTCGACCCGGATCACCCCAGCGGCCACGCTTGGGGGGCCAAAGCGCTCGCGCAGCAGCGACATGTGGTCAAGCCCGTTCAGCAGCGGGACCACCACGCGCGGCTTTGCCTCGATGCGTCCCAGTGCCTCCTCCAGACCCGTGGCCTTGGTAGCCACGAGCAGCAAGTCCACCGGGTCTGCGAGCCTCGCCGCGGCCCGCGGCCGGGCCCTGAAGTCGCCGAGCCGCGCGCTGCGAAGCTCGATGCCCTCGCGCGCGATCAGGTCTGCCGTCGGCTCGCGGGCGATGACCACGACGTCCTCCTCGGCGCGGGCCAGCGCCGCGGCAAGAAAGCCACCTACGCCACCCGGTCCGAGGATCGCGATCGCTGGCACGGCGGGGGACTGTTCCAGATATCAGGGCCTGGGGTCGAGCAGGACCCCGGGGTTGAGCGCGCCGGTGGGGTCGACGGCGGCCTTCGCGGCGCTCAGCGCGGTGGCGAACGGCTCGGGCCGCTGGCGGTCATACCATGGCCGGTGCTCGCGTCCAACGGCGTGGTGATGGGTGATCGTGCCGCCGGCACCAAGCACAGCATCGGACGCCGCGCGCTTGATCTGCGTCCACTGCTCCAGCTCCTCCCCGCGCCGGGCCGGCGCCAGGATCGTGTAGTAGGGCGCCGGTCCGTCCGGGTAGACGTGCGTGAATCGGCAGGTGAGAAGGCCCTGACCACAGGCGTCGCGCACCGCGGCCGTGGCCCGCTCGCAGACGGTGGCGTGGAACGCCTCGAAGCGCTCCCAGGTGATGGCGGTCTCGAAGGTCTCAGACAGCACGCCGATCGCCACGAACAGGTCACGGAGGTATGGCGCGCGCAAAAACGCCTCCCGCCAGCTGCCCACGGCGTCGTTGCCCCCGCCCTCGGAGCCGCCAGGGGCCCGCGTGCCGTCCCGCACGCTCCCGCCATAGTCGCCGCAGCACTCGAGCGCCTGTGCCATGGCCGGTTCGACGTCGCGCTCGGCGGCCTCGAATCCCAGCACCAGGATCGCGTGCCGCCCGTCTCCGGCTCCCGTCGTCAGTGCCTCGCGGGCGTCGATCAGGCGGCAGTTGGTGGGATAGAGCCCAGACTGCGACAGCGCCCGGACCGCGGCGGCGCCGACCAGGAAGTCCTCGAACAGGACAGCGGCGGACGCCCGGTTGGTCGGTCGGGGGCGGACCCGCATCCAGGCTTCGGTGATCACGCCCAGGATGCCCTCCGAGCCCAGCAGCAGCCGATCGGGCGACACCCCGGCTCCCGACCCCGGCAGACGGCGCGACTGCCACCAGCCGACGGGCGTCAGCGCCCGCACGGACTCGACGAGGTCGTCGATGTGGGTGTAGAGCGTCGCGAAGTGGCCGCCTGCCCGGGTGGCGATCCATCCGCCGAGGGTCGAGAACTGAAACGACTGCGGGAAGTGGCGCAACGTCAGGCCGTGCCCGGACAGCTGGGCCTCGAGCCCCGGTCCCGTGGCGCCGGCCTGGATCCGCGCCGCCAACGAGGTAGGATCGACCTCGAGCACGCGGTCCAGCGCCTTGAGGTCGAGTGTCACCACCGCCCGGTGCCGAGAGTCGATCGTGGGCTCCACGCCGCCCACGACGCTCGTGCCGCCGCCGAACGGCACCACCGCCGCCCCGGCCTCCAGCGCCCAGTCGAGCACTTGTTCCACTTCGCCCTCATTGCGTGGCCGGGCGACGATGTCCGGCGGATGCTCGAACTGCCCGCGGAACGAGCGCACGACGTCGGCATACGAGCGTCCGAGAGCGTGCAGGCAGCGCTCGTAGGGCTCGCTGGAGCAGATGCTCGTCAGGCGATCGGGAGCCCGCAGCCGCGGGGGCGGCAGCGAGACCTCCGCCAGCGGGACGGGCTGCTCCGGTTCCGCGTGGCCGAACGACAGCCGTTGGCGGATGGCCGCGGCGGCAGCGCGAGTCTCCTCGTGCGAGGGCTGCTCGTCCTCGTAGCCCCACCCCCAGTGCTTCAGGCGCCGCTGCAAGCACGCCAGCCTAAGTGACTGCCTCCAACCGTGGGGCGGCGGTACCGTGTCTCTCGTGCCGAGAACACCAGGTCTGCTGGCTCGCGGGCCCTGGCAGCCGTCCCAGATCGACGCCGCGTGGCGTGACGAGGTCTTCGAGGCCCCGCCGCGCGCGACAGAGGCCGCCGATCTGGCGATCGAAGAGCTACGGCGCCGCGGCTCGCCGAGCCACGACGGTTTGGCCGCCCGGCTCGCGGGATATGACGCCGGCGGACACAGGCTCTCGCTCGAGCTTCAGCCCATCCGCTGGGCGCTGAGGCTGACCGCCGAGGACGCCTCGCAAAGCATGTCGGTGGTCTGCATCGTGCGTCTCGGCGACGGGCGCTGGCTCGCCGGCCGGCGGGCGTCGTGGCTGGCTACGTGGCCCGGACGCTGGGCGCTGGGGGCCGCCGGCTCGGTCGAGGTCGACGAGCACCCGGCTGTGACAATGGAGCGCGAGCTGCGCGAGGAATGGTCCGTGGGGGCCGAGCGGATCACGATCGAGGCGCTGGTCGAGCGGCCCGGCGGCATGGTGATGCTGATCGGACAGGCCTGGCTTCCGGACGGAGTGGAGGTGACGCCCGACCGCGAGCATGACGACTTCGCCTGGTGGCCGGCCGACGTGGGCCGCTGGCCGCTCGAGGCGCACGAGCCGCTGCGTCGCATGGGAGCGCTGGTGGCGCAGCAGACGTGAAGGCGATCACGTTCCGCCGGCTCGAGCTGGCGTCGTTCACGCACTCCACGATCTACCTGGCGCTGCTGGTCTGTGCCTTCGCGCTAGGCAGTCCGCAGCCCGAGACCTTCATCCTCGGACTGGCTCACGGCGTGATGTGGATCGGCATGTCGCTGGTCTGTATCGCCGCCGCCCGCACGCGCGTGATCCCGTTTTGGCTGGCGGTCACCGTGGCCGTGCTCGGCGGGTTGGGACCGTTCGCCGGCTCCGTCGGCTTCATCGTCGCTGAGCGCCGGCGGGCACGGCCCGAACGCCCGTCTGCCCCAATGACCACGCAGTAAAGTTGAACCGCGGATGGCAGTCGAGGCCAGCACGGTTCAAGTTGTGATGCCAGCGATGGGCGACTCGGTCGCCGAGGGCACGGTGCTCGAATGGCACAAGCAGGAGGGCGACGACGTCTCCGCCGATGAGACGATCGTCGAGATCTCCACCGACAAGGTCGATGCCGAGGTCCCGGCCCCCGCCTCGGGCAAGCTGGTGAAGATCCACGCCGCGGAGGGCGACACGGTCGCAGTGGGCGCGGTCCTGGCGGAGATTGTTGCCGGCGACGGCGCCAAGGCCGACACGACCCCCGCTGCCGACGCAAGCCCCCCGGCCACGGTCGACGGTGCCCCGATCCCGGGCGACGGCGATGGCTCCTCGGCCCCCGCCGTGCAGCCAGCGACCCCCGTGTCGGCCGAGTCGCCCCCGGCTTCGCCGCAGGAAGCCGTGGCGGGCGCGACGGCCGAGGCCGAGTCGGCGGCCGCCGCCGACGCCAGCGCCGGCAAGACGATCGACATCGTCACCCCCACCGGCGGCGAGTCAGTGACCGAGGGCACGATCCTGGAGTGGTCGGTCAAGGTCGGCGACACCGTCAAGGACGGCGACACGGTGGTCGAGATCTCCACCGACAAGGTCGACATGGAGCTGCCCGCGCCGGCCTCGGGCACGATCACGGAGATCCTCGTCGAGGACGGCGAGACCGTGACCGTGGGGCAGGTGATCGCGCGCATGAGCGCCGGAGCCCCGGCATCGGCCGAGGCGCGCGCCCCGGCCGCGCCCGCGACCCCCGAGCCGCAGCAAGCGCCGCAAGCATCCACCCCTGACACCCCGACCACCCCTGACACCCAGGCCGCGAACGCTTCGCCCGTCGCCCGCCGGGTGGCCGCCGAGGAGGGAATCGACCTGGCGGGTGTGACGGGAAGCGCCCGCGGCGGGCGGATCACGAAGGCCGACGTGCTCTCAGCCACAGGCAATGGCGCCGCGGCCGCTGCGCCGCCGGCGGCCGCAGCGCCCGCCGGCGCCCAGCCTCTGCGCGGCGGGGCGGCGGCGCTCGCCCGCTACATGGAGCAGAGCCGCTCGATCCCCACCGCCACCTCGTTCCGGACGATCACCGTGGGCGTGCTCGACGCCCGTCGCAAGCAGCTCAAGGACGCCGGACAGCGGGTTTCGTTCACCCATCTGATCGCCTACGCGATCGCCCGTGCCGCGACCGAGGACATGCCGGTCATGTCCCACCACTTCGCCGAGCAGGACGGTAAGCCCGTGCGGGTCGACGACGGCGCCTGCAACCTCGGCCTCGCGGTCGACGTGGAGAAGAAGGACGGCACGCGCACGCTGATGGTCCCCGTGATCCGTGACGCCGGGCGCCTTGCCTTCAATGATTTCCTCGCCGCCTACAACGAGCTGGTGGAGAAAGCCAGGACCAACAGCCTCACGGCCGATGATCTCAGCGGCGCCAACCTGTCGCTCACCAACCCTGGCGGCATCGGCACGATTGCCTCGGTACCGCGGCTGATGGTCGGGCAGGGCACGATCGTCGCCACGGGCTCGATCGCCTATCCGCCGGGCCTGGCCGAGGTCGGTCCCCAGCTGGGCGCCGAGAAGGTCATGACCATGACCTCCACCTACGATCACCGCATCATCCAGGGCGCGGAGTCGGGGCGCTTCCTGCAGCGGATCGAGACGTACCTCCAGGGTGAGGACGGCTTCTACGAGCGGGTGTTCGCAGACCTGGGCGTCGGCGCCGCGCCGGAGCTGCCGGTGGCCCCCGCCCCCTCCCAGGCCGCGCCCGTGGCCGCACCGCCGGCGGCGGCGCCCGACGAGGAGATGCTCCAGGCCATGCAAGCGGCCACCTCGCTGCTCAAGGCGCACCGGACCCACGGCCACCTGGCCGCGCGCCTCGACCCGCTGGGACGACCGCCGGAGGGAGACCCCGCGCTCGACCCTGAGCCGCTCGGTCTGACGCCGGAGCTGATGTCAAAGATCCCCTCGCGCATCCTGCGCATGTATGTGCCGGGCGAGACGCTGGCGGATGCGCTGCCCCATCTGCGCGAGACCTACTGCGGCCCGATCGCCTACGAGATCGAGCACATCGCCTCGCATCAGCAGCGGCTGTGGCTGCGGGAGACGATCGAGGACGGGGTCTTCCGCCAGCCGCTGACAGGGGAGGAGCGAAAGGCGCTGCTGAAGCGGCTGACTGAGGTCGACGCGCTCGAGCGCTTCATGCACAAGGCCTACCTCGGCCAGAAGCAGTTCTCCGTCGAGGGGCTGGACATGACGGTGCCCATGATCGACGAGCTGATCAAGCTGTCGGCGAGCAAGGGAGCGCGCGAGGTCGTGATCGGCATGGCCCACCGCGGCCGCCTGAATGTGCTGGCGCACAACCTGGGCCGCGCCTACCAGTCGATCTTCGCCGAGTTTGAGGGCGCCTCGACGCTCGAGCCGATCACGACGCTTCCCCAGGGCGGCACGGGCGATGTCAAGTATCACCACGGAGCCCAGGGGACCTACCAGCTCGAGGGCGACGAGTCGGTGACGGTCCGCCTGGAATCGAATCCGTCGCATCTGGAGGCCGTAGACCCCGTCGCCGCCGGCGCGACGAGAGCGGCTCAGACCACGCGCCAGGGGACCCACGCCCACCAGGACTGCAACGGAGCGATTCCGATCACCCTCCACGGCGACGCCTCCTTCCCATCGCAGGGTGTCGTGGCGGAGACCTTCAACCTGCAGGCGCTCGACGGCTACACGGTGGGCGGCACGATCCACCTGATCCAGAACAACCAGGTGGGCTTCACCACCGATCCCGAGGACGCGCGCTCCACCACCTGGGCCTCTGACCTGGCGAAGGGCTTCGACGTGCCGATCATCCACGTCAACGCCGACGACGTCGAGGCTTGCGTCTCTGCCGTCAGGCTGGCGTTCGCCTTCCGCCAGGAGTTTGGGCACGACGTGCTGATCGACCTCATCGGCTACCGGCGCTTCGGGCACAACGAGGCAGACGAGCCGGCCTACACGCAGCCCGAGATGTACCAGGTCATCAAGAAGCATCCACCGGTCCGCGAGCTGTACGCCAGGCAGCTGATCGAGCAGGGCGTCGTCTCCGAGCAGGAGTCAACCGAGATGACCGACAGCGTGTGGGCGCTGCTCAGCGAGCAGCACCAGAAGCTGAAGGCGCGGATCGAGCACGCCAAGGAGGCCGAGCACGCCACCGGCGAGTACCAGCTCGACCGCACGCCCTCTCCCGAGGTGAAGACCGCCGTGGCCGCAGACCGGCTGGCGGTGCTCAACGAGGAGCTGCTGGCGGTGCCCGATGGCTTCACCGTGCATCCCAAGCTCGTCAAGCAACTGGAGCAGCGGCGCGAGGCGCTGGACGACGGCGGTCGGGTCGTGTGGGCCCACGCCGAATCGCTGGCGTTCGCCTCGCTTCTGACCGAGGGCATCCCGATCCGTCTCACGGGGCAGGACGCCGAGCGAGGCACGTTCAGCCAGCGCCACCTCGTGCTGCACGACCCGAAGACAGGCCAGGAGCACTGCGCCATGCAGCACCTGCCCGGTGCCCTGGCGCCGATGGAGCTCCACAATTCGCCGCTGTCGGAGGCTGCCTGTCTGGGCTTCGAGTTGGGCTATTCCCAGGAGGCTCCGGAGACGCTGGTTCTGTGGGAGGCGCAGTTCGGCGACTTCGCCAACGGCGGCCAGGTGGTGATCGATCAGTTCATCACCCCCGGCCTGGCCAAGTGGGGCCAGACCTCGCGGCTCACGCTGCTGCTTCCGCACGGCTACGAGGGCTCTGGCCCCGAGCACTCCTCCGGTCGCGTGGAGCGTTTCCTGCAGCTGGCGGCGGAGGGCAACCTCCGCGTGGCCAACTGCACGACGCCCGCCCAGTACTTCCACCTGCTGCGACGCCAGGCCCGAATCGCCAAGCAGCGCCCGCTGGTGATCATGACCCCCAAGAGCCTGTTGCGCCTGCAGCAGGCGAGCTCCACGGTGGAGGAGCTGGCCGAGGGGCGCTTCCAGCCGGTGCTGGCCGAACCCGGCGTGCAGGACGACCAGGTGACGAGGCTGATCCTCTGCAGCGGCAAGATCTACTACGACCTCGTGGGCCACAGCGAGCGTCAGAAAAAGCCGCAGGTAGCGATCGGCCGCGTCGAGCTGCTGTACCCGTTCCCGCAGGCCGAGATCCTCGAGCTCATCGGGCGCTACCCGCAGCTGCGCGAGGTGGCGTGGGTGCAGGAGGAGCCGCGCAACATGGGCGCCCGGGCGTTCATGTCGCCGCGCCTGCTTCAGGTCCTGCCCACCGATTTGCACTTCGGCTACGTGGGTCGTCCCGAGCGCGCCGCCTCGGGCGAGGGCTACCCCGTGGCGCACGCGATCGAGCAGAACCGGATCGTGAGCACCGCGCTCGACCTCGAGGAGCCTGTCTCGCAATACCCGCGTAAGCAGCCGGGCGAGCGCTGAGCAAGCACGACGACCAGATCCTGGCCCGGGTCCGCGCGACGCCGGCGGGATTCGTGCGCACCTACGGCGATGTCTCCCCGGGTGCGCCGCGTGTGGCCGGGGCGGTGTTGAGCGCGTGCCGGGAGCCCGGCCTGCCGTGGCACCGGATCGTGCGCGCCGACGGTTCGCTGGCCAAGGGTGGGCGGCAGCGGCAACTGCTGGCCGCCGAGGGTGTGCCGTTTCGCGGCTCCCGGGTCGACATGCGCGCCGCGCGGCTGCCGGAGATGCCATGAGCGACGCCTGGGTGCAGCGGCACATCGAGCTCTCCCCGAAACCGCGGGGGTTTCACCTCGTCACCGGGGAGGTGCTCGAGGCGCTGCCGGAGCTGGGGCAGGTGCGGACAGGTCTGCTGCACCTGCTGATCCAGCACACCTCGGCGTCACTGGCGCTGAACGAGAACGCGTCGCCCGACGTGCGTCGGGACCTCGAGACGTGGTTCGACCAGGCGGTGCCCGAGCGCGCCGCATACTGGACGCACACCCTGGAGGGACCCGACGATATGCCGGCGCACGTCAAATCGGTGCTCGTCGGAGCGTCGCTGACGCTGCCGATCGGGGGCGGGCGCCTGGCCCTCGGCACTTGGCAGGGCATCTACCTCTGCGAGCACCGCGAGAGCGGGGGTTCCCGGTCGCTGGTGGCCACGTTGTGGGGAGCGGAATAGCAGCGTTCGCCGGCCCCAGCCCGCGCAAACCGTGCGCCGCTGTGTCTTCCGGCATTCGAATCCGGCTCGCCTCCCTCTCGGCACGAGGCGCCGCGACGATTTCTGACAGTCTGTGCGGCATCCGGATTCGCCGCAGCAACGGCCTACGCCCTCAGACTGCTCGCCGCCGCCTGGCCCCCAGCCTCGGGGTTCACGACATGGCGATCGATCTCGGGACCGCGAACACGCTCGTGTACGTGGCTGGTCGCGGGATCGTCGTCTCCGAACCATCGGTCGTGGCCTCCGATATGGAGAGCGGGCTGGTGCACGCCGTCGGTTCCGAGGCCGAGCGGATGATCGGCCGCACGCCGGCCACAATCTCCGCCACGCGGCCACTGCGCCACGGGGTAATCGCCGACTTCGAGGTCACCGAGGAGATGCTGCGCTACTTCATCCGCAGAGTCCTCGACCGTCGCCGCGCCCACCCGCGGCTCATGGTCTGCGCTCCCTCCGGAGTGACGGAGGTTGAGAAGCGGGCGGTCGAGGAGGCGTCGCTGGCCGCCGGAGCGCGGCGCGTGCATCTGATCGAGGAGCCGATCGCGGCGGCGATCGGAGCGGGTATCGCCATCGAGGAGCCCGTGGGCCGCATGATCGTGGACGTGGGCGGCGGCACGAGCGAAATGGCGGTCATATCGTTGGGTGGCATCGTCGTCTACCGCTCGATCCGCGTCGGCGGCTACGAGATGGACGACGCCATCGCCCACTACCTGCGCTCGGAATACCACCTGGCGATCGGCTCGCCGACGGCCGAGGCGATCAAGATCTCGATCGGCTCGGCGACGCCGCTGAAGCCCGAGGAGACGTTCAAGGTCAAGGGTCGCCACCTGCTGACCGGCCTGCCGACGAGCGTCGAGCTCCGAAGCGAGGAGGTGCGCGACGCGATGGCGGCACCGATCCGGGAGATCATGCAGGGCATCCACGACACGCTTGAGGACACGCCTCCCGAGCTGTCCTCTGATCTGGCCCGAGACGGGATCCTCCTGGTGGGCGGCGGCACGCTCGTGCGCGGGCTCCCGGAGCTGGTGGCCGAGGAGACCGGGATGCCCGTCCAGCGCTCCGAATCGCCGCTGACCTGCGTGGCGTTCGGCTCGGGTGCCGCGCTCGACCACTTCGACCAGCTTGCGCGCACCGGCCGCCAGCGGACGGAGCTGGTAACGCCTGACTGGCGCGGCTGAGAGGCCGCAGCGGACGCCCGCGAGGCGTCACTTGATTTCCCGCGCCGCATCTGTTTAGGTTTCCTTAATGAACGGACTCCTCCTGGGGGCGAGGATGGGGCTTGCGTGCGCTTTGATCCTTGCCGGCACGGCCAAGCTCGTCGATCTGCCCGGCGCGCGTCGTTCGCTGGAGCAGTTCGGAGTTCCCGGCCGGGTCGTCTCGCCCTTCGCCGTAGGGCTGTCGCTGGTGGAGGTGGCGGTCGGCGTTGCCCTCATTCCCGTGGCCTCGGCATGGGTTGCCGGTCTCGCCGCCACGGCGCTCCTGCTCTTGTTCACCGCCGCCGTAGCCGCTGCCCTGGCCCGCGGAGTCGAGGCGGACTGTCACTGCTTTGGTCAGATCTCCTCCCGCCCCATCGGCGCTGGAACGCTGGGTCGGAACGCGGCGCTGCTGGCCCTGGCGATCTTCGTCGCCGTTGCTGGCGCGCACAACGCCGGCACCAGCGCCACCGCATGGATCGGGAGGCTGCAGGCGGGGGAGGCCGTGGCGCTCGCGCTTTGCGTCGTCCTGGCGGTGGCGGTGGCCTTCAACGCAGCCTTTTTGGTTCAGCTGTTCAAGCAGAACGGCCGCCTGTGGGCGGAGCTGGACGAGCTCAAGGCGGCTCGCGACAGAGGCTCCTCGCGAAAGTCGCCCGCGGTGGGGTTCGGCGAGCCAGTGCCGGCGGTGGCGCTCCGCGATCTCGAGGGGCAGCGACTCGACCTGCGTGATGTGCTCGAGCTAGGCGCAGACACCCTGCTCTTTTTCACCGACCCCAAGTGCGGCGCCTGTGACGGTCTGCTTCCCGAGGTCGGACGCCGCCAGCGAGACCCGGGCGCCGATCCGCCCGTGGTCGTGCTCAGCATGGGGGATCCGGGCCTCAATCGGACCAAGGCCGCTGAGCACGGTATCCGGCCGGTCTTGATGCCAGAAGGCTTCGAGTTCCAGCGCTCGCTCGGCATCGCGGGCATCCCCGGGGCGCTGCTCGTCGACGGCGATGGCCGGGTGGCGAGCGACCCCGCCGTTGGGGGTGAGAGCGTCTCGGCGCTGCTGGGCGCTGTGGGCTCATCGGAGCTCACCGTGATCGAGGCGGTCCGCTGATGGCCGACAACGGCGCCACCCGGATCAAGAAGCTGCTCGATACGCCGAGCGCCTCCCTCGCCGGCCTGCTGAACACGCTTCAGAACTCGATGGCGCAGGCGCAGGTTGACAGCAACAGCCTGACGGTGCCGTCGGCGACATTCCCGGCTATCAGTGCGCTGCGCAACTACTACCGCAACATGGGCAACACCGTCAGGTCCGTACAGACCAGCTCCCCGGGCAAGGGGCAGGTCCTCGCTGCGCTCAAGGCGCTCGACGGGAGCCTGGTGAGTTTGTCGAAGGCGCTCCAGGAGAACACGAGCGACAACGCGACGACCGACGTGGCGAGCGCCCAGCAGCAGGCCGCCCAAGCCAACGCACAACTGGCCCGCGCGAGCAAGGTGCTCGGCTGATGCACTGGTTCGATCGCCTTTCCCGGCAGGTCGCGGTCGCGCCCGAAGCACG
This sequence comes from uncultured Actinomycetes bacterium, assembly GCA_963822735.1. Taxonomy (GTDB): domain Bacteria; phylum Actinomycetota; class Thermoleophilia; order Solirubrobacterales; family Solirubrobacteraceae; genus Palsa-465. The sequence goes on along the minus strand of CAWGIU010000016.1, from coordinate 319,948 downwards.
GACGACGCGGCGCGGAATGCTGAAAGGCGTCGGCGCCGTCGCCGTGGCCGCGCCGTTCGCCTCCACCGCCACTACCTACGCCAAGAACGTGGTCAAGGCTCACCAGGCATTTAACCTCTGCACCGCTTGCCTCCAGGATGCGCTGTCGACGTATCAGGACTTCGTAAAGGGCTGCTACCAGACCTATGCGCCGCAGAGCACTGTCAAATCCCACGCCGGCTTCGCGGCCGCGAAGAAAAAGACGGTTAGAAAGACGACGCCGGCTCAATCCGCCGAGATGACCAAATGCCTGTCTTTCAGCTGGCAATACCTGATCAAGCAGGCGAACGACTGTCGCAAGAGTGCTGCCTGCGTTACGGGCCCGGCACCCCCCGGAACGACCGTCACCGGTAGCACCTACTGCCCGCCGGGCACATCCGATTGCCCTGGCGCCGGCGTCATCGCCATCTGCTGCTACGCAGGTGACGCCTGCTGTCCCTGCGGGAACGTCAACGGCGGCTACATCTGCTGCGCCGGCGTCATCGGCTGCACCTGCTGCTGAGGTCGACGGCCGCGCTCAGCTTCCGTCCGGTCGGTCTGGGCGCGCCAGCAGGTACTGGACCAGGTCCTGGCCTTCGTCATAGAGCCGCTGGAGCGTCGCTCGCTCCGGCAGTGGACGGGCGTCCGGGATCACGATCAGCTCGTCGCGCGAGCAGGCTTGGACAAGCTGTTGCGGAGAGTCGTCCGGGATCTCGCGTCGATAGGCCGCGCGGACCTCGGCGTGCAATCGAGGACCGAGCGGATGGTCGGTGTAGGTGAAGTGTCGCCGCTCGCCGAGATTGCGCTGAGCCCAGACGTACCAGCGACTCCTCCGTTCGCGCTCGGCCACGTCGATCAGCGTTCCGCTGCCGAGGTGCAGGACGTAGCTGTGGTGCAGAAATGGAAACGGGACCAGCTCGTGACCGCAGTCTGATGCCGTCTCCAGCAACCTGCGCTCGGGATTCCCATCGTCGGAGAACGGGGCGACAGGATCCCGCCACACGAGCGCCGGCTCGAACATCAGCGTCGACGGGTGGAGGTAGGCGTAGCCCTCGCGCTGTCCGAACGATTCGCCGACGGCCGCGGGCCGAAGGCGACGAAACACGTCGAGCGCGTCGCGTACCGCGTCTCGGCGAAGCAGCACCGTGTCGGAGTCCAGCGCCCACACGTAGTCGACGCGGTCCGTCTCTCCGCGGCCGGCCTGACGCGAAGCAAGCCATGAGACCGCTTGATTGAGACCGGAGCCGTGGTGGCGTTGTCGGCTGTTGGCGATCAGGTGGATCAGCTGCGCCTCGGCCAGGGCGCGAAGGACCGGGAGCGAGCCGTCGCTCGAGGCGTTGTCGACGATCACGATCTCAGCGATCTGGTCGCGGCCGAGGACGCGGTGCAACGAGAAGAGAAGCTCCGAGATCAGCGCTCGCGTGTTGTGGTTGACGACGACCACCGCGACGCGATCGCCGTCGGCGCTTCGTGGTGCATCCTCGGGCCATGCCACCCGCCGGTGTCGTTCACGCAAGGCGCGCAAGCTCGCGGCGGGCGGCGATTCTCGTATTCGAGCCAGGCTGTGGGCGCCGCGCACGGCCCAATCTTGTCAGCGCCTGCCGTGGCGGGCGCCCGGGGTTTAGGGGGTGGCGAGGACGCTCAGTGCACGCCCAGCTGGGTGGCGCAGGTCCAGTTGCCCGCGCCTGAGCCACCCCCCCAGATGCGCTGGGCGACCGCGTCCTGCTCCGATTTCGGCGCCAGGTACGCGGCGGGGCCGCTGCCGCCGAACTGCTGCCAGGTGCTTGGGATGATTTGGTAATAGCCAGAGGCGCCGGCGCTGTTGGGAGTCAGGTTCTGGCCCCCGGACTCGCAGGCCACGACCGAGCTGGGGATCACCCAGCCGCCCGCAGCGCCTGACGATCCGTAGGAGACGGGGGTGGCCAGAGTGGGGGAGGAGGACGCGGCGCGCTCGGCGGCTGCCTGCTGTGCCTCGACTCGGCCGATCTGGGCCTGCAGGGCCTGGCCGCGTGCCTGGGCGGCCGCGAGCGCCGCGGACTGGGCGGCGCGCGCGTCTTGGAGCGCCACCTCGCGCGAGGACAGCAGGGAGTTCATGCCGACCAGGGCATTCACCCTGGTCGTGGTGGCCATCGTAATCTGCCGGTCGGTCTGCTCCAGCGCCGCCAGACGCTGGGCTGCGCTGTCGGCCTGCTGCTTGGCCGCGCGCGTCACGGCGATCAGCGAGTTCTGCTCGTGCTCTGCGCTCTTCAGATACTGGATCTTGTCGAGCAGATCCGAGAAGCCGTTCGACTCGAGCACGATCGACACCAGGTCGGGCTGGTCGCCCTCGTAGCTCGAGACCAGCTGCGAGGCCAGCACCCGCCGGGCGCGCCCCAGGCGGGCGATCAGGATCCGCAGCAGCTGTCTTTCCCTGGCCAAGGAAGCGGTCACGCGCGCGAGCTGCAGGCGCTCCTGCGCCAGCTCAGCCTGCACCTCTGCCTCGCGCTGCCTGACGAACGCGATCTGCGACCCGAGCGAGCCGATCAGGCCATTGAGATGACTGACGCTCGCCGACAGCCCAGACGCCTGGGCCTGCTGCTGTGAAAGCTGGGAGTTCAGCTGGCCGAGGCCGGGGGCGGCGGCGGAGGAAAGTGGCAGCAGCGCGGCCAACGCGAGCATGGCCGCCACGATGACGCCGATAGCGCTGGCACGGAGGTGAACGGTGCTCTTCATAAGCGTTCGCCTACGGGGTTAGCTGTCGGGCTCGCGCTTGGTGCGCTACACCGCCATCAAGCGGTGATTCGCCCCGGAAGACGGTGGGTCCCCCGCTCCCTCGCGGCGGCGCGAGAGATTCGGCGTGGGCCAAACATACTCGATCTGCAGGGGAGATACTCGATCTGCAGGAGAATTGCCGGCGTGACCCTCCGCGACGACGTCGTCGGCACGCTGTGGCCGGACCCAGCGTCCGAGCACGGCCGTCTGCCGCAGTTGCTGCTCATGTTGACGGTGGTGACCGGGCTGGTCGACGCCGTCAGCTATCTGAAGCTCGGGCACGTTTTCGTGGCCAACATGACCGGCAACGTTGTCTTCCTGGGGTTCGGTATCGCCGGCGCCAAGGGCCTGTCGGCCGGCGCCTCACTGGCGGCAATCGGCTCATTCCTGCTCGGCAGCTTGACCGCTGGACGTTTCGGTGCGCGATTCAATGGCAACCGCGAGCGGCTGCTGCGAACGGCCGTGGCGGTGAAGCTGGTGCTGGTCGGGGCCGCAACGATCGTCGCCGTGCTCGGCGGCCATCACCTCGGCGCTGGTTCCCGCTACGCGCTGATCGTGTTGCTCGCCGTGGCGATGGGCATCCAGAACTCCACGGCCAGGCGTCTGGCTGTTCCTGATCTGACGACCACGGTGCTGACGCTGACGCTCACCGGGATCGCGTCGGACTCCCGGATCGCGGGCGGTTCGGACTCGCGAATCGGGCGGCGACTCCTTTCGGTGCTGGCGATGCTGCTCGGGGCCCTGGTCGGGGCGCTGCTGGTCCTGAAGGTCGCCAACTGGGTTCCGCTGGCGATCGCTGCCGCGCTGCTGGCGCTCGTCGGACTAGTCAGGGCGAGAACCGAACGGTGATTACGTCGCCGTCGGCCAGCTGGTAGTCGCGGCCCTCGGTTCGCAACCTCCCGCGCTCGCGCGCGCCGGCATAGCCGCCGGAGTCGACCAGCTCGTCCCACGGCACGACCTCCGCGCGTACGAAGCCGCGCTGGATGTCGGTGTGGATCAGGCCGGCGGCCTGCCAGGCCGAGGACCCCCGGCGCGTGTGCCACGACTGGGCCGGTTTGTCCGTATCGGCGGTGAAGAACGCGATCAGCTCCAGCAGCGAGAAGGCACCGCGAATCACGGTCTCGAGCCCGGTGTGGTCGAGCCCTAGCTCGGCGCGCATCGCCCGGGCCTCGTCATCGTCCAGCTCGGCCAGCTCCGCCTCCAGCCGGGCCGAAATTGCCACCGCCTGCGCTCCCACCTCCCGGGCGTGGCGCTCGAGCTCGGCGGGGACAGCGCTCGAGCCCTCGTCCACGTTCGCCACGTACAGCACTGGCTTTGCGCTCAGTGGCGAAAGCAGCGACAGCGCGTCCGGCGCTCCTTCGGGCACTGGCACGGTGTGCGCCGGTCGCCCCGCCCCGAGCGCGGCGACCAACTCTCGTAGCCAGGCCTCCTCCGCCACCGCGTGGCGATCGCCGCCTCGTGCCGCCTTGCTGACGCGCTCGAGCCGGCGCTCCGCTTGCTCCAGGTCGGCGTAGATCAGCTCCGTCTCGATCGTCTCGACGTCGGTCAGCGGATCGACTCGGCCCTCGGGATGCACGACGTTCGGGTCCCCGTGAACCCGAACCACGTGCACGATGGCGTCGGTCTCGCGGATGTTGGCCAGAAACCGGTTGCCGAGCCCTTCGCCGCGGTGCGCCCCGGCCACCAGTCCGGCGATGTCGTTGAAGGCGATCGTGTCCGGAACCACCCTCGCCGCGCGCGTCACGCGGGCCACGGCGTCGAGTCGCTCGTCGGCCACCGGGACGACTGCCACGTTGGGTTCGATCGTGGTGAACGGATAGTTGGCCGCGTCCGCCGCAACGCCTGTGAGCGCGGTGAAGAGCGACGACTTGCCGGCGTTCGGAAGCCCGACGATCCCGACCTTCATCGCTGGCCATCCGCCGGCCACAGCACCGCGATCGCCGTCCCCAGCCCGGCGCCGGCGAGTACGTCGCTCGGGTAGTGCACGCCGAGGTAGGGGCGGCTCAGCGCGAAGGCCACCGCGGCCCCGTAGAGCGCGGGGGCCGGCGCGAGGCCGGCGAACGACCGGGCGGCGGCGAACGAGGTGGTGGCGTGCGCGCTCGGGAACGAGAGGCGGGAAACGGTCGGCGTCAGCGGCGGGAGCCCTTCGAGCTCGGGGCGCCTGCGACGGATTGCCACCTTGACCACATAGTTCGCTCCGTAGGACGCGGCCACGATCCTGGTTGCACGCCGCCAGCGCCGGCGGCTCGAGGGGCGGCGATCAACCAGCGCTCCGGCGACGCCCAGCGTCAGCCAGCAGGCGGCGTGCTCGCCGAGCCGCGAATACCCCCGAACGGCTCGCTCCAGCGCGGGCGGATGAAGGCGGGTGCGGGCGAGCAGCAGCGCGGCGTGGTCTAGGTCTGCCGGCGTCACGGTTGGAACGCGCGCGCCTACGTCAGGTGCCGAAGCCGACCCGGTGCTCCTCGTGGTCGACAAGCACGTAGACCACTTTGGCCAGGTCGAGCGCGATCGTCCCGTCCTCGGCGGTGAGGTCGTGCCAGCCCTCGGAACCGAGCACGTTGCGGAGTCGCGCCAGCTCGCCGGGCTGAACCCGGGCGGCCAGAGTCTGGCCGCCGAGGAAGCCGATGCTGATCCGCTGGGGTCGCTCGCCGTCTGCCATCAGCGCATCCGTCGGTGGCCGTGTGTCATCAGTGAGTCTCCGCGGGCTGGACGATCTCGGTCAGCACACCGCCGGTGGAGGCGGGATGCAGGAACGCCACGCGCGAGCCCCGGATCCCACTGCGGGGTCGCTCGTCGATCACACGCATGCCGGCGGCCTGGAAGCTCTGGAGCGCGTCCTGGACGTCGGGCACCCGGTAGGCCACGTGGTGCAGGCCGGCGCCGCGTCGGGCCAGGAACTTGCCCACCGCCGTGTCCGGGCCCAGCGGCTCGAGCAGCTCGACGTGCCCGTCGCCCACGTCCAGCAGCGCGGCGTCGACGCCCTGCTCGTCAACCGTCTCCCGGTGTACGAGCGGCATCCCCAGGGCGTCGCGATAGAGCCTCAGCGCCTGGTCGATGTCCTCGACCGCTACGCCGACGTGATCGATCACCTCGAGCATCGGCGGCGGAGGATAGTGATTGCGTCTAAGACGGCAGTCCTAATAGACGCGTTCCAGCCGTGGGTTGGGCGCGTAGGCACGCCCAACCTTGGCGCACGGGCGCCCCTCCAGCAGGACCACGTCCGCGGTGAAGTCGTTCTGGCCGCGGATCAGCGATGAGCCCACGCCGTAGGCGTCGACCGGCACATCGAGCGCCTCGAAGTGCCGGATGCGCTCGGCGTCGAAGCCGCCGCTGGCCACGATCCTGACCCCATCGAAGCCGGCCCCGTCGAGCGCTCCGCGCACCTTCTCCACCAGCCGGGGATTGACTCCCGTCGGCGGGAAACCGCCCATCTCCTCGAGCAGCGAGCGGTCGACCAGCTGCTCGGAAGTGTCGAGGCGGACGCCCCACAGGCGCGGGCCGAGTGCCGCTGCCACATCGAGCGCGGTGCGCACCGAGTCGTTCTCGAAGTCCACCAGCACCGTGATGTTCATCTCGCCGTGGAAGCGCTCGGCGAACACGGTGGCGGCCTTGACCGTGTCTCCGCCGTAGGCCGAGATCAGACCGTGGGGCACGGTCCCGATACCGCGCCCGCCCCACCACGAAGCCTGAGCGTCGGTGGAGACGCCGATCGCGCCGGCCACGTGGGCGCTCCAGCCGTCGCCCGTCTGCACAAGCCAGTGGTCGTGGCGGGCGGGGAAGTAGAAGATCTGCTTGCCCCTCGCAGCCTCCACCACCTCGGCCACGTTTCGCATCACCAGTGAGCGTCGCGCCATGCACCCCAGGTAGACCGTCTCCAGATGGGCGAACAGGCTGTAGTCGCCCTCGATCATCATCACTGACTCGCGCGGCGCGATCCGGTCGCCCTCATGTAGCGCGTACACCTCGAGCTCGTCCCACCCGAGTATCCAGTCGCCCTTTTCGTCGCGTCGACCGGCGCAAAGCTTGAGCACGGCGATGGCCTCATCGATGCCGCCCAGCAGCGAGTCGCGCTTCTGAAAGACCTGCATCGTCACCCGCGGGTGATGCTTCTCGGCCTCCAGGAGACTCTTGGTATAGACGAAGTACGCGTCGGAGTAATAGCCGTCGCGGATCCGCTCGATCGGGAGACGAAATATCCCCGGATCGAGCCGGGTGGCGACCTGCGTTGACATGGCGAGAGTTTATGGCCTCCGTGGGGTAGGGTCGCTGACGTCGTGGATCCACAAGACTTCCCGCACGCGTCGGTATTGGAGGGGATGCGGTTCACCGCCCAGGTCGCCGTGCCGAACGTGATTCAGGGGCTCTTCCGGCGGCGCCGCAGCGCCGTGGCGATCGCCTCGCGAACGGGCGCCGAGGGCCTGGCGGCGAGCTTCATGGCTGGACTCAAACGCTCGTACGGCGAGGGGCCGGTGTGGATCCGCGTGGCCAAGGACGAGGTCCTGCTGCTGCTGGGGCGCGGACCGATCCGGCGCGTGCTCGAAGGATCGCCTGACCCGTTCGCAGGCGATCCGGAGCCCAAGAGGTCGAGCATGGCGCGCTTTCAGCCGCACGCGCTCACGATCTCCCGTGGCGCCGACTGGGAGGACCGCCGGCGTTTCACCGAAGACGTCCTCGACAGGGGGATGTCCTCGCTGGCCGACCGGTTCGCCGAGATCAGCACGGTCGAGGCCGCGGCGCTCCCGGAGATGCTCGACTGGGATACCTGGAACCGCGCCGTCAGGCGCGTCACGCGCCGCGTCGTACTCGGTGATCGCGCAGGCGGCGACGACGCGCTCTCCGAGATGCTCGGCGAGCTGATGGACAAATCGAACCCCCCGGGCCGAGGCTCAGAGGAGCTGTACGAGCGCTACATCGATCATTTGCGTCGCTACGTCGACGCTGCAGAGGAGGGAAGCCTCGTCACCCTGTTTGGCCAGGCGCCGACCACCGAGCGCACGAAGCCCGCCGCTCAGGTCACCCATTGGCTGTTCGCCCTGGGCGACACGATGGCCACGGGGGCGTTCCGCTGCTTGGCGCTACTGGCGGTCTTCGCGGATGAGCGCCAGCGGGTGTTGGCCGAGATCGACGCTGCCGATTCCTTGTCAACCGCCGCCGGCGTCCGTTCCCTGCGCCGGCTCGAGGCCTCCTTTCAGGAGGCGCTGCGCCTGTGGCCCACGACGGCCATCCTCTCCCGCGAGGCCGCGCACGACTTGGACTGGGAAGGCGTCGCCGTTCCGGCCGGGACCCAGGTGATGATCGTCAACACGTTCAACCACCGCGACCGGGACGCGGTCCCGTCCGCCGACCGCTTCGATCCCGACGCCTGGCTGGAGGGGGACGCTGCCGACGACTGGCTGTTTAACCACTTCAGCCACGGGCCCCAGGGCTGCCCGGGAACGGCGCTCGCGCTGTTCGTGGGCAAGGCGATGCTGGCGGCTGTGCTGGCCCGCGCCGAGGGGGGCGGTGGTCTGCGGCTGCTGGAGCCGCGACTCGACGCCTCGCAGCCGCTACCGCACTCGCTCGACTTCTTCGCCTTGCGGTTCTCGCTCGGGTCGGCGGGCGGCCGCTAGCCGCGCGGCCCGCGCCCCGCGCCCCGCGGCACCCCGCCCCCCGCGTCCCCTATCCCCCCAGCAGCTCGCGGGCGACGTCGGCGTAGAACCCGGCGGCGAACCCCAGGTCGCGCACGTCGATGCGCTCGTCCGCGTTGTGCACGAGCGGCGTGGACTCGAGCACGTTCATGTGCCGCTGGGGGAAGAACCCGTACGCGACGCACTCCGGGAACGCCTCGCGAAACCAGCGCGAGTCCGAGAACCCCGGCAGGATCACGGGCACTGTCTCGGCACCGTCGTCCTGGGCCTGGATCCAACCAGAGATGGCATCCATCAACGGGCTCTCGGCCGGTGACTGGTTGCCGGTCACGGTTTCGGTGAAGTCCAGCTCGAGTGCGGCGTCGTCGTCACCGTCGAAGCGGACCCCGAGTACCTCCTCGATCCGCCGCTGCGCCACGTCCCGGCCGAGCCCCGGAGGCACCCGGCAGTCGACCCTGACCGACGCCCGCGATGGAATTACATTGATCTTCTCCGAGGCGCTGGCCATCGTCGGCGTCAACGTGACGCCCAGCATCGGCTCAAACAGCGTCAGCAGCGCCGGCGCCGTCTCACGAATACGGGCGACCGCCGCCGCCGGGTCCGCGGGGTCCTCGCCCAGTCCACGGAGCAGAGCGGTCGGCGCCTCGGTCAGGTCGTAGGAGGCCTGGCGCTTGGCCAGCGCGTCGAGCACGGGCCCCAGCTTCAGCAGCGCGTTGTCCCCGGTCCGGGGCAGCGAGGCGTGCCCCGCCGCGCCGCGAGCAGTGATCTTGAAGCGGAAGATGCCCTTCTCTGCGCAGCACACCCCGTAGCGCCGCCGCCCCTTGTACTCGAAGACCTCGCCGCCGCCTTCGTTCAGGAGCATGTCGCATCGGACCTTGTCCCGATGCTCCTCGGTCAGCCAGTGGGCTCCGACGTCGCCGCCCGTCTCCTCATCCGAGACGAACACGAGTTTCAGGCATCCTGCCTGCGGTCGCCAGCCGGACTGCGCCAGGTGGATTGCAGCCACCGCCTCCGCCGCCACCTGAGACTTCATGTCGAGGGCGCCGCGACCCCACAGAAAGCCGTCGGTCACGTCCCCGGACCATGGATCGTGGCGCCACTCGGAGGGATCGGCGAGCACGGTGTCGACGTGGCCGAGGAAGCAGAGCGTCGGCCCGTCATCGGCGCCGCCGAGCGTGGCCACCAGGTTGGGCCGCTCCTCAACCGCCGCCAGCAGCTCGACCTCGAACCCTGCCTCGCGCAGCAAGCCCGCGAGGTACTCGATCGCCGGCCGTTCGTTGCCCGGAGGGTTCACCGTGTTGAAGCGAACCAGCCGCTGCAGGACCTCGGTCGTTTCGGATTCGAGGGTCATCGTTGGGGGGCCAACTTGGATCCGAGGCTCATCGTCGGACAGGCAGCCTAGCTTCAACCAGGCACAGTGCGCCGACCAGGAGCGCGACGATCAACGCGGCGGCCCAGCTGGCCAGCCGATCGGCGATCGGGCACAGCGCGAAGAGCACGACCGCGGTCGCGGCACGCGGCCACCCGATCTTCCCGAGCAGCCGCCACGCAAATGCGCTCAGGCCGAGCAGATACAGCGCCACCCCGCCGCACAGAGCGAGCTGGCCCGGGGTGTCGCCGATGATCGCGAGCTTCGTGCCGATCGCAAAGACGATGATTCCGGCCACCACCAGCAGGTGGACGTAGCTGTAACCGTCGGACGCGACGAGGACCGCATCGTCCTGGAGGCCCAGCCGTTCGGCGGCCTCGTCGGCGGTCCGGTCGAAGTAGGTCCACCACAGGCCGATCGTCGTCAGCAGGCAGAGGCCGAACACGACAAGCACGTGTGCGTCGAGCTTCGCCGCGGCGCTGACTCCGATCGTGACGATCGATTCGCCGAGGCAGATCAGCACGAACTGGCCGTAGCGCTCGGCGAAGTGCGCTACCGCCACCTGCTGCAGACCACGCAGCTTGCCGCGACTCAGCACCCCGGGGCCGGCGTAGTCGATGAGCGCAGCGATGATCCACAGCACGGTCCGCGGTCCGGTGCCGAGCAGCGAGCCGACGATGAGCAGCGCGATGCCGATCAAGACCGTGACCGCGAACCCCATGATCGAGCTCCACGACGCAGCGCCGCGGCGCGTGGCCTCCGCATACAGCGCCAGGTGCATCAGACGCACGACGCCATACGTGGCGGCGAACAGCAGACCGCGGTCCTCGAACGCGCGTGGCAGCGCAAGTCCGGCGAGGAAGATGAACAGCAGCGCGACGAGCAACGCGCCGCGCAGCAACCAGTCGTCGTCGTCGAACGCGTTCGTCACCCAGACAAACGCAGACCACGCCCACCACACCAGAGCCAGCACGAGCATCGAGCGGCCGAAACCGGACCACGTCAGGTGGCGCGAGAGGAGCCCGATCACCTGCGTCACCGCAAATGCGAACACCAGGTCCCACAGCAGCTCGACGGGGCTGGTCCGCCGCTCGCGCACTATCGCGTCGGGACTCGGCGCGGGGGAGGCGACGGACTGGAGCGCCTCGTCGGGCGTGGCGGTCATAGTCCGCAGCGTACGATCCGGCGCCGTGCCCAGGCCCAACGACGATCTAAAGCTGGCGCTCGAGCTGGCCGACCTGGCGGACGCCATCACGCTCGAGCGCTTTGGGGCCGCAGATCTGGCGGTGGAGACCAAGCCCGACATGACGCCGGTGACGGAAGCCGACCGGGCCGCCGAGCAGGCGATCCGCGAACGGCTGGCCGAGTCCAGGCCGAACGACGCCATCGTCGGCGAGGAGTACGGCGGCTCCGGGTCCGCGGCCGATCCGCAGCGGCGCTGGATCATCGATCCCATCGACGGCACCAAGGGCTACGTGCGGGGCATCCCGGTGTGGGCCACGCTCCTGGCGCTCGAGGACGACGGCGCGCTGACCGTCGGGGTGGTGTCGGCTCCGGCGCTTCACCGGCGCTGGTGGGCCGCGCGCGGCGACGGGGCGTTCACGGAGGACGGCCTCGGCCCGCGGCGGCAGATCCGCGTGTCGCGCGTCGGCCGGCTCGAAGACGCCCATCTGTCGTTCGCCAGCTTCGGCGAATGGGAGGCGGGCGGCAGCCTCGACCGGCTGCTGGAGCTGAGCCGCCGATGCTGGCGCACGCGGGCGTTCGGCGACATGCTCTCGTACGTGCTCGTGGCGGAGGGGGCGATCGACATCGCCGGGCTCGAGCTGGGCGTCGAGCTCTGGGATCTGGCCGCCCCGCAGATCATCGTCGAGGAGGCCGGTGGCCGCTTCACCGATCTCCGCGGCCAGCGTCGCGCCGACGGGGGAAGTGGCCTTGCAACCAACGGGCTGTTGCACGACGCGGTGCTCGAGATCGTGGGGATGTGAAAAAGGGCCGGGCCGGGCCGGCCTTGCGAAGTTATGTGGCGCCAGGCGACACAAACTTCGCACGGACCCCCTGGTCCTGCGGCCCACGGACCCCCGGTCCTGCGGCGGCCCTCGGACCCCCGGCCCTGCGGTGGCCGGCCAGCCGCTTTCATACTTCAGTCATGGAGCGGCTGTTTGGCGACCCCGGTCCGGCGGCGCCCGCTCAAGCCAAGCCCACCGCCGGCGCACCGCTGGCCACGCGCCTGCGGCCTACCTCGCTGGCCGAGTTCGTGGGCCAGGACCGGCTGCTGGCGCCCGGTTCAGCATTGCGGCGCGCGATCGAGGAGGGCCAGCCACACTCGATGATCCTGCACGGGGCGCCGGGCAGCGGCAAGACCACGCTGGCGCGGCTGATCGCCGAGGCGTCGGGAGCGACATTCGAGGAGCAGAGCGCCGTGCAGGCCGGTCGTGCGGAGGTAAGGGCCGTGATCGACCGCGCACGGGAGCGCCTGAAGAGCACCGGCGCCAAGACGATCTTCTTCCTGGACGAGATCCACCGCTTCAACAAGGCCCAGCAGGACGCGCTGTTGCCGGCCGTGGAGGACGGCCTCGTGACCCTGATCGGCGCGACCACCGAGAACCCCTACTTCGAGGTCAACTCGGCGCTCCTCTCCCGCACCCAGGTGTACGCGCTCGAGCCGCTGAGCGCCGACCACATCCGCGCGCTGCTCGACCGAGCGCTGGCGCGCGGCGAGTGCGGCCCGGACCGTCGCGTGGCCGAGGAAGCGCTCGAGTTTCTGGCCGCCAGATCGGGCGGCGACGCACGGACGGCGCTCAACGCGCTGGAGCTGGCGTGCCAGGCCGCGACTGGCGTGGAGCCCGTCACGCTGGCCCATGCCGAGGACGCGCTCCAGCGCCGGGCGCTGCTCTACGACCGCCAGGCTGACTACCACTACGACACGATCTCCGCCTGGATCAAAGCCACGCGGGGATCCGACCCGGACGCGTCGCTCTACTACCTGGCGGTAATGCTCGAGGGGGGCGAGGACCCCCGTTTCATCGTCCGGCGGATGATCGTGCTGGCCTCCGAGGACATCGGCAACGCCGATCCGCAGGCGCTGAGCGTGGCCACCGCGGCGGCGCAGGCCGTCGAGCACGTAGGGCTCCCTGAGTGCCAGTTCGCGCTGGCCCAGGCGGCGATCTACTTGTCCCTCGCGCCGAAGTCTGATGGGGCAAAGCGCGCAATCGTCGCCGCGCGGGAGCTGATCCGCGAGCGCGGCGCCGAGCTGCCGCCGCCCTATCTGCGCTCATCGACGCGCAGCAGCGGGGACTACGACAATCCCCACAAGCGCCCAGGTCACTTCTCACCGCAGGAGCTGCTGCCGGACGCGGTGATCGGAAGCCGGCTGTACGAGCCCGACGAAGCCGAGGCCGCGCTGCGCGAGCGCCTGGAGGCGATCCGCAGAGCGCGCGGGCGAAGCTAGGGCTGCGCGGGGCTACCCTTTCATCCATGCCCGCACAGGCCTACAGCGGCAAGGAGTGCGTCTGCCAGCTGCACAAGGGCATCTGCGATCAGTCCTGCGTCGAAGGGATGCTCAGCACGCGTTTCTATATCGCGTGCCTGCGCCTGACCGACCGGCGCTGCGTCGTGATCGGCGGCGGCGACGTTGGGCTGGAGAAGGTGGAGGGGCTGCTGGCCTGCGACGCCGAGGTGACGCTCGTCGCGCCGCAGGCTCATCCCGAGCTGGTGCAGCTGGCGCTGGAGGGCTCGATCCGCTGGGAGCAGCGCGAGTACGAGCCCACCGACCTCGAGGGCGCTCTGATCGCGATCGCCGCCACCGGCGAGACCGATGTCAACATCCGTGTCTTCGAGGACGCGGAGCGGCGGGCGATGCTCGTGAATGTCGTCGACGTCCCGCCGCTGTGCAACTTCATCCTGCCGGCGATCGTCCGCTCCGGCCCGCTGGCGATCGCCATCTCCACAGCCGGCGCCTCGCCCGCGCTGGCCAAGCGCATGAAGCGAGAGATCGGCGAGCTGTTCGGCGAACCCTACGCGATGCTGGCCGTGCTGCTGAACGAAGCACGCGGGTGGGCCAAGGCGACGCTTCCCACCTACCAGGATCGCAAGACGTTCTTCGAGTCGATCGTCGAGGGAGAGCCCGATCCGGTGGCGCTGTTGCGTGAAGGACGCTACGAAGAGGTGCAGGAGCTGGTGCGGGGCGCGATGCACGCGCACGCTCCGGCCTGAGCATTTGCCGTGACGGAGCTCACCCACCTCGATGAGCAGGGACGCGCGCGGATGGTCGACGTCGGAGACAAGCCCAGCACCGAGCGCCGGGCCATGGCGCGAGCGGTGGTCCGCGTGTCCCCGCAGACCGCGCAGCGCGTCGAGGCGGGCGAGGCGCCCAAGGGAGACGTGCTCGGCGTGGCGCGCATCGCCGGCATCCAGGCCGCCAAGCGCACCGCGGAGCTGATCCCGCTCTGCCATCCGCTGGGCTTGTCGTTCGTCGGCGTGGATGGCGTGATCGACGCCGAACAGGGCACGATCCGGTTGACCGCAGAAGCGCGGACGAGCGGTCCCACCGGCGTCGAGATGGAGGCCCTCACGGCAGCTACGGTGGCAGCGCTCACGGTGTACGACATGGTCAAAGGCATCGAGCGAGGGGCGGTGATCGAAGAGGTGGCGCTGCTCGAGAAGTCCGGTGGTCGCTCCGGTCACTGGCGGCGGTGACGTCGCCACGCGCGCCGGGTCGCTACGGTCGGCGACGTGAGAGCGGCGGTCATCACGGTCTCCACGTCGGTTGCCGCAGGGCGAACCGAGGATCGCTCCGGCGCTGCGCTGGCCGAACTGGCGCGCGCCGCCGGGGCGGAGATCGCGGCCCGAGAGGTGGTCTCAGACGATCGGATCGCGATCGAGCAGGCGCTCCGGCGCCACTCCTCACCGGACGCCGCGACGCCGCTGATCTTCACCACCGGCGGCACCGGTCTGACGCCCGACGACGTCACGCCCGAGGCCACACGCGCGGTGATCGACCGCGAAGCGCCGGGGTTCGCCGAAGCGATGCGGGCGGAGTCGCTGCGGCACACGCCGATGGGCATCCTCACGCGCGGCGTTGCGGGGATCGCGGGGCAGACGCTGATCGTCAACTTCCCGGGCAACCCCAAGGCCATCGGCGAGCTTTTTCCGGTGATCGCGCCCACGCTGGAGCACGCGGTCGCGACGCTGCGGGGAGAAAGGACAGGACACGGCGCCACCCACTCAAAGCACGCAGGTGCCGGCGCAGGAGCCGGCGCCGAGCACGCCACGGGTGCCGGACGATCCGGCAATTGAGCTGCGCGGGCTGACTCGGAACTTCGGCGAGCGGACGGCGTTGCGCGGCGTCTCGCTAAGCCTTCGCAGGGGAGCCACGCTCGCGGTTCTGGGCCGTAATGGCGCCGGCAAGTCGACGCTGCTGCGAATCCTGGCCACGCTGCTGCGGCCCCACGACGGTGATGTGAAGGTGCTCGGCGAGTCACTCCCTCAACGTGCTTTCGCCGTCCGCGCCCGGATCGGACTGCTCAGCCATGACCCGCTTCTGTACCGCGACCTCACGGTGCGCGAGAACCTGCTCTACCACGCGCGGCTGCACGGGCTCTCGAACCCCGTCGATCGCGTCGAGCGGCTGATCGCAGCCGTGGAGATGGAGCCCCGGGCCGATGACGCGGTGCGCTCCTTGTCCCGAGGCATGGTTCAGCGGGCGGCGGTGTGTCGCGCGGTGCTTCACGAACCCGAGCTGCTGCTGCTCGACGAGCCCCGGGCCAGCCTCGACCCGGCCGCCGCCGAGCTCGTCGAACCGCTGATCGGCGCCGGCAGCGGGCGCACGCGCGTGCTCACCAGCCACGACCCGCGCGCCGCAATCAGCGAGGCCGACCTGGTCCTGGGGCTGAAGGACGGCAGGCAGATCTTGATCGCCGCGCCGGAGGATGTTCGTGCCACGGAGCTCGAGGAGCTCTACGCGTGAGCGCCGTCATCACGGTGTTACGCAAGGACCTGCGGCTGGAGCTGCGGACCTTCGAGACGCTTCCGGCGATGGCCCTGTTCTCGGTGGCCACGTTCGTGATCTTCCATTTTGGACTCAATCAGGCGACGATCGACGGACAGCTGGCGGGCGGGGTGTTCACCGTGACGCTGCTGTTCGCGGCGCTGCTCGGCGCCGGGCGCCTGTTCGTGGCCGAGCGCGAGCAGGGGGGCTTTGACGCCTTCCTGCTGGCACCCGTCGATCGCAACTCGCTGCTGCTGGCCAAGGCCACAGCCATGTTCCTGTTCCTGGCCGTGCTCGAGGTGGTGGCCGTACCGGCATTCGCGCTGCTGTTGCTCGGCCCGCCGCTGGGGCCCAGGTTGCCGGGATTGATCGCCGTCCTGGCCCTGGCCGATCTCGGCCTGGCCGTGATCGGCACGTTCGTCTCCGCGCTGGCGATCCACACCCGCGCCCGGGACCTGATCGCCCCGATCATCGGCCTGCCACTGCTGATTCCGGCGCTGATCGCCACCGCACGGGCGGCCGGTCCGCTGCTCGCAAGCCACTCCACGGGGTCGCCGCCAGGCAAATGGCTGGCGATCCTCGCTCTTTATGATGTGGTCTTCGCCCTGATCGCCTACGCGGTGTTCGACTACCTGCTGGAAGAGTGACGCTCTCATGACCTTTGGCCGCGGCCTACGGGCTCTGACGCTCGCCACGATCGCCACCATCACCCTGGCGCTGGTGCTGGTCTTCTTTTACGCCCCGCTCGACTCCGATCAGGGGTTCATCCAGAAGATCTTCTATCTGCACGTGCCGCTGGCGATCGTCTCGCTGTGCGGGTTCGTGCTCGGCGGCGTGCTGGCGATCGGCCATCTGCGCACCGGCGATCGCCGTTGGGACATGCGCTCCTACGTCGCGATTCACATGGCGCTGATCTTCGGCGTCGCAGGGCTGGTCACCGGCTCGATCTGGGCCAAGGCCTCCTGGGGGCACTGGTGGGTGTGGAGCGATCCAACGCTGGTCTCGTTCCTGATCGTCCTGCTGCTGTTCGCCACCTACCAGCCGCTTCGCTTCTCGATCGAGGATCCCGAGCGCCAGGCGCGCTACGCGAGCGTGTTCGCGATCGTGGCCGGGGCGTTCGTGCCGCTCAACTTCATCGCGGTGCGCATGGCCCAGCAGTTCGTGCACCCCCGCGTGCTGACGCTGACCGGCGGACGCATGCCGGGCTCGATGCAGCTCACCTTCCTCGTGTCGCTGCTCGGCCTGGCGCTGCTGTTCGCGACCTTGTGGAAGTACGAGATGACCGCCAAGAACGCCCGCATCCAGGTCCGGCGGCTGCGGCGCTCGCTGCTGGGCGAGGACGGAGTCCGGCCGCTGGGACGGAGCGCGTCCCCGTCGTGAGCGCCCTGGCCGCTTCCGTGTCCCTCGCCGTCTCCCCGGCGCTGGCGCCGGGTAAGGCGGCGCCGTACGTGATCGCTGCCTACATCGTGTTCCTGGCGATCGTCTTGATCTACGTGGTGATCATGGCCCGCAGGCTGACGAAGAACGAGCGTGACCTGGCCACGCTGAAGCGTGAGCTCGACGAACGCGAGGCTGTCGAGTCCGAGCACCGAGAGAAGGAGCCTGTGGCATGAGCGAGCTGCTGGCGCTGGGCGTTTCCCACAAGACAGCGCCGGTCGAGGTTCGCGAGCGCTTGGTGCTGAGCGAGCGACGGGCGGCCGACTTCCAGCGCGACCTGCGGGGCGCCGCCGACGTCCAGGAGGCCGTGGCGCTCTCCACCTGCAACCGGACGGAGCTCTATCTGGTGGTCGGCGACCCCGTGGAGGCCGAGAGCGCGGCGCTGGGGATGCTCTCCAGCCAGGCCGGCATCCGCCTGACCACGCTGGCCTCGGCGATCTACTCCTATCGCAACTGCGACGCCGCCCGGCACCTCTACCGCGTGACCGCGGGGCTCGACTCCATGGTCGTCGGCGAGAACGAGATTCAGGGCCAGGTCAAGCGGGCCTACGAAACGGCGCTGGCCAATGAGA
This sequence comes from uncultured Actinomycetes bacterium, assembly GCA_963822735.1. Taxonomy (GTDB): domain Bacteria; phylum Actinomycetota; class Thermoleophilia; order Solirubrobacterales; family Solirubrobacteraceae; genus Palsa-465. The sequence goes on along the minus strand of CAWGIU010000016.1, from coordinate 302,188 downwards.
CCACCGGCCCTCTGACCAACCATCTGTTCGAGGCCGCGCTCGGTACCGGCAAACGGGTGCGCACCGAGACCGGCATCGGCGAGCGTCAGCTCAGCTTGCCGGCCGTGGCGGTGACGCTTGCTCGCGAGCTGCTCGACGATCTACAGGGGACCGAAGTAGTGATTCTGGGCACCGGCGAGACGAGCGAGCTGACCGCCAGGGCGTTGGCCGATTCCGGGGCGCGGACGGTGTTTGTCGCCAACCGCAGGCGCGACCGCGCCCTCGGGCTGGCACGGCGCTACGGCGGGGCGAGCGTCAACTTCGATGAACTGCCGCAGGCGCTCGCCCGGGCGGACATCGTCGTGGCGGCCACGGCGTCGCCCCACCTGCTGCTCGAGGCGCGCGAGCTCCAGGACGTGATGAAGGCTCGCCGGCGGCGGCCGATGCTGCTGATCGACCTGGCGGTTCCCCGCGACATCGACGCCGCGTGCGCCGAGCTCGACGGCGTCTCGCTGTACGACATCGACGACCTGCAGGCGGTCATCAGGCGCAACCGCACCGTGCGTCACGCCGAGGCTCGCAGGGCGGAAGGCATCATCGAGGAGCAGATCCAGCAATTCGCCGCCTGGCTGGGCTCGCTGGAGGTGCTGCCGACGCTCGCCGCGCTGCGCGAGCGGGGCACCCGCATCGCCGCTCAGGTGCTGGGGGAGAACGACGGCAAGTGGGAGTCGGCGTCGCCGCGCGATCTGGAACGGGTGAAGGCGCTGGCGCAGGCGGTCGTCAACCGGCTGCTACACGACCCGACCGTGCGGATGAAGGAGCTGCGCGACGACCGCGTGCATGCGCGGATGGCGATCGTGCGCGAGCTGTTCGACCTCGCGCCCGAGCTGCCGCCGGAGCGCCGGCCGCTGGCCGACGTGCACGAGCTGCGCAACCGGCGCCTTTGATCCGGGTCGGCACGCGCGGCAGCGCGCTGGCGCTGGCGCAGGCTCGCTGGGTGGCGGAGCGCATGGGTGGCGAGGCAGAGCTCGTGACCGTGACGACCTCGGGCGACAAGGGCGACGCGGTGAACGACAAGTCCCGCTGGGTATCCGAGTTGGAGCGGGCGCTGCTCGAGGGCCGGGTCGACGTCGCCGTTCACTCGGCCAAGGACGTCCCGGGACAGCTGCCCGAGGGATTGGAGATCGTGGCAGTCCCCACTCGCGGCGATCCGCGCGATGCGATCTGCGGCGCGCGCTCGCTGGCACAGCTTGATCCCGGCGCCCGTGTGGGGACCAGCAGCCTGCGCCGTAGGGCCCAGCTGCGCGCCGCGCGAGAGGACATCGCGGTGGTGGAGATCCGCGGCAACGTCGACACGCGGCTGCGCAAGCTCGATGACGGGGAGTGCGACGCGCTGGTGCTGGCGCTGGCCGGGCTCGAGCGCTTGGGTCGCGGCGACGTGGCAGCGGGGACGCTCGATGAGCTCATTCCGGCCGCCGGCCAGGGCGCGCTGGCACTCGAGGCGCGCCCGGGCGCGCTGCCCCCTCGGGCGCTCGAGAACTTGAGTGACCGCGACACGACGGCTTGCCTCTCCGCCGAGCGCGAGTTCACGCGGCGGCTGGGTGCGTCGTGCAACACCTCCGTGGCCGCACATGCCCGTCCGGCGGCCGACGGCGCGCTGGAGCTCCGGGCGTGGGCTGGCCGAGCGGACGGCTCGGCCTGGATCAGCGATCGGCTGACCGGCGCACCCGAGGGCCTGGGCTCGGCGGTGGCCGAGCGCATGCTGGCCGCCGGAGCCGGGGCGCTGATCGAATGACCGTCTACGTGGTCGGCGCGGGCCCGGGCGACCCCGGGCTCATGACGGAGCGGGCCATGGAGCTGATCGCCAAGGCCGACGTAATCGTCTACGACCGGCTGATCCCCCCGCAGTCACTCGCCGGCGCGCGCCCGGACGCCGAGCTGATCTACGCCGGCAAGCAGGGAGGCGGGGAGTCGACGGCGCAGAACGAGATCGAGCGGTTGCTGGTGGAGCACGGTTCCGCCGGGCGGGAGGTGGTGCGCTTGAAGGGCGGCGACCCGTTCGTCTTCGGTCGCGGCGGCGAAGAGGCGCGGGTGCTGCTCGAAGCGGGCATCGCCTTCGAGGTCGTGCCCGGCGTGACCGCCGGCGTCGCCGCTCCGGCCTACGCCGGGATTCCGGTCACCTACCGCGATGCGGCCAGCGCGGTGGCGTTCGTCACCGGGCACGAGGATCCGGCGAAGCCGCAGTCGGCGATCGATTGGCGGGCACTGGCCAATTTCCCCGGGACGCTCGTGGTCTACATGGGCGTGCGGCGCCTTCAGACGATCGCCCGGGGCCTTCAGCAAGCGGGTCGGCGGCCCGACCAGCCCGCGGCCGTGATCGAGCGGGGCACGCTGCCCGACCAGCGCGTGGTGACCGGCACGCTTAGGACGATCGCCGACGAGGCGGCTTCGGCAGGGGTCAAGGCGCCGGCGATCGCGGTGTTCGGAGAGGTAGCCAAGCTGCGCGATGAGCTGCGATGGTTCGAAGACCGGCCGCTCGCCGGGATCACGGTGGCGGTGACCCGGGCCCGAGCCCAAGCCAGCGCGCTGGCCGCCCGACTGCGGGCGCTGGGGGCAGCCGTGCTCGAGGCGCCGGCGATCAGGATTGTCCCCCGCGACGGCCCGGTCCCCGAGCTCGAGCGCTACGACCTGGTGTGCATGACGAGCCCCAACGGCGTCCGGCTCCTGTTCGAGCGGCTGGCCGCCGCGGGCAGGGACGCACGCGCGCTCGCCGGGGCGCGGGTGGCTGCGATCGGGCCGGGCACCGCCCGCGCGCTGGCCGAGCACGGCATCAATGCCGACATCGTCCCGGAACGGTTCATCGCCGAGGGCTTGGTCGAGGCCCTGCGGGAAGTCCCGGTCAGCAGGGCGCTCGTGGCGCGAGCGGCCGAGGCGCGCGACGTCCTGCCCGACGCCCTGCGCCGCAGCGGCGCCGAGGTTGATGTGCTGGTGCTGTACGAGACCGTGGCAGAGCCGCTCTCGGAGACCGAGCTCGAGGCGCTGGCCGCAGCGGACTACGTGACGTTCACCTCGTCATCGACGGTGAAGTTCTTCACGCAACGCGCGGGCCGGCGGCTGCGCCCCGACGCACGCCTCGTGAGCATCGGACCCGCCACGAGCGCCACGCTCGCCGAACACGGGCTCGAGCCGCACGTCGAAGCGACCAGCCACGACATCGACGGCCTGATCGAGGCGTTGGTGAATGACGCCCTATCTGCCGCGCGCCACGACCGTCACGGCGATCACGACTGACAGCGCCACGAGCGCGCCGAGCGCGCCGAGCCAGTTGATGCCCGTCGTGTTGCGCACGTGGTCGGCGAACGCCACAAAGGCGATCGGCAGAAGGTTCGGCCAGCCGCTCGGTGAGCACCAGCGCCAGTCGCTCCGGCACGTTCTGGGGATCGCGGTGGGCGATGCGCACCAGCATCCGCGATCGCGCGAACAGCGTCCTGATGCGATTGCCGCCGGGCCGCTGCGTCGTCGAAGCGGTCCCGCCGGCCGCCGCCACTTGCTACTCGAGCAGGCCGCGGCGCATGGCCTCGGCCACGGCCGCCGCCCGGTCGTTGACGCCGAGCTTCTCCAGCAGGCTGCGAACGTGGGTCTTGACGGTCGAGGAGCTGACGAACAGCCGCTCGGCGATCTCCGGTCCGGAGAGTCCCTCGGCGATCAGTTTCAGAACCTGCGACTCGCGCTCGGAGAGCAGCGGTCGGTCGGGCCGGTCGCGGTCACGCATTTCGCGCACCAGGCCGCCCTGGACCTCCGGCGCCAGCACGGTCCCGCCACGGGCCACGGTGATGATCGCCTCGCAGATCTGATCGAGCGTCGAGGCCTTGGTCAAAAATCCCGCCGCTCCCAGCCTGACAGCGTCGTAGACGAGGTCGCGCGAGCTGTCGGCGGACAGCATCACCGCCTGGGTGGGCAGCCCGTCGCGTTCGATCGCGCCGACCACCTGCAGCCCGTCGAGCAGCGGCAGCCGCAGATCGAGCACGGCGATCGCCGGAGCCAGTGAGCGGATCTCCTCGAGTGCCCGTCGGCCATCTCCGGCTGCGCCGGCCAGTTCCAGCTCCGGGCGGGCACTCACCGCCCGCGAGACCGCTTCCTGGAATACGGGATGGTCGTCGGCTACATAGACCGATATTGGCTCTTCTCCGGCCATGCGGGCGCACCGAGTGTAATGGTGATCTCAAGAAGAGATGAACGCGCGCCTCCACCAGATGGGGGAGGACACGCTCAACCCATCGCACCGCGCGAGCCCCCCATCTGCGCGCTACGAGGTGTACCGCGGTATGACCAAGCGACCGATGGTGCAACGGCGCCTCGCGCGGGATCATTCCGCCGTGGCAGCTAACCGGAAAACGGCAAAGCCAGCCACAGCCAAACAGGTTGCAGTGGAGAGACAAAACTTCAGCAAGACCTGACCGGCTTGGGGGCAAATTTCGCGCGGCGGCCTCCGGGGCTACTGGCCGTCCGCCCGAGACCGGCGAGAACCGCTGTCGGGGTGCGATGAGATTGGGGCGCTTTAGCTCATCGCAACACGGCAGCGGAACTCCCGGTGCATGCGTGGTTCGGGAGCCAGCGGACGCTCGCCGTGTGCGCGTGGTAAAAGAGCGGCATGAGGGCGGTGGCACTGGATGCTGAGCGGCTCGCCCAGTTGCGCGTATTCGATCAGAGCGAGCAGCGGGCGATCGCCGGTGGCGCGGTCCGGCAAATCGCCCAGCAGCTGAAGCTCATCGACGCCGCGCTCGCCACCGGGGACGAGCGCTCCGCGGCGCAAGCCGCCCACGGCGCGCGCAACGAGGCGCTGATAATGGGGGCGCTTGAGCTCTGTGAGGCCTTGGAACGCCTGGAGCAGGACGTACGCCGGAGTGACCAAGCCGGTGCCCGCGCGGCCGCGCGCGCCGCACACGCGGCGTGGCCCGCGACGCGCGAGGCGATCGCGCAGCTCGCCGGATCTGCTTGACGGGGCTGGCGCTCGAGGCTATGGAGTTCGGAGGGCGTCGGCCGGGTGGTCGGCCTGCGACGCCGAAAGCCACCTCGCCAGGAGCTGATCGAGCTTTTCGCTATCGATCGGCTTAGCGATGTAGTCGTCCATTCCCGCGGCCAGGCAGCGCTCGCGGTCCCCCTGCAGTGCGCTCGCCGTCATCGCCACGATCGGCACACGGTCACGTTGCTCGGCTGCCTCGCGGCGGCGAATCTCGCGCGTCGTGTCGTAGCCGTCGAGCACCGGCATCTGGCAGTCCATCAAGACCAGATCGAATCCGCCCGAATCGAGATTGGCGAGCACGCTGCGACCGTCCCTCGCATTGACTGCGGAGTGTCCGCGCAACGCCAGCAGCCTCTGGATCAGCATCCAGTTGATGCGCTGGTCCTCAGCTACGAGCACGCGATGCCCGTTGGCCTCGGATTCGGGGGAGGCGGTGGGCTCAGGTGAACCCTGCTTGGCGCTTCGGTCACCGTCGTGGGCGCCACCGGACATGACCGTGGAGATGGCATCCAGCAGACGAGACTGGCGTACGGGTTTCGTGAGCTGATAGTCGATGGGGGGCGTCGAGGCGTCGTTGATCTGCCCGCTGGAGGTGAGCAGGATGAGGCGAGTGTCGCGGAGCGCTGGAGCCGCCGCGATCCGCCGGGCGAGCTCGGGGCCGGTGTCGCCGGGCATGTTGTGGTCCAGGAGGGCCATCTCGAACGGATCGCCGTCGTCGGCCGCTTGCTGCATCTCCGCGATCGCCTGTTGCGCGTCGGCGGCCACCGCGGGGCGCATTCCCCAAGATGCGACGTAAGTCTCGAATATGCGCCGGTTGGTGGCGTTGTCGTCGACGACAAGGACGTGGAGCCCCTGGAGGTCGGTGACCGGAACCGGCGCTCGCGGCTCTCGGTCCGCGCGTGCGAACGGCAACTCGAACCAGAACGTGCTGCCCTTTCCGAGCTCGCTGGCGGCGTCGATGGACCCGCCCATCAGACGCGTCAGTTCGCGCGAGATCGCAAGCCCGAGACCGCTGCCCCCAAAGGTCCTGGTCGTCCCGGCCTCGGCCTGTGAGAAGCGCTCGAACATGCGGTCAATGCGGTCTGCCGCGATTCCGATTCCCGTGTCGCGAACCTCGAAATGGAGCGTGGTCTCCTCGTCGGTCTGAGCGGCGACGCGCAACTCGAGCGTGACCTCCCCCCGCTCGGTGAATTTGACCGCGTTCGCCAACAGATTCACGAGGATCTGACTGACGCGCACCCGGTCTCCCCGTAGCGTGCGTGGCACGTCGTCGTGGACGAAGGACTGGAGCTCGATGCCCTTGGCCGCAGCCGTCGCTGCGACCATCTCGCAGCTCCTCTCGACCGTCTCGTGCACGTCGAACTCCCGTCGTTCGATTTGCAGGCGACCGGCCTCGATCCGGGCGACGTCGAGGATGTCGTTGATCACCGTCGTGAGGGCGTCGCCGGATGACTTGGCGACGTCGACGTACTCGCGCTGCTCGGAGTTCAGCGACGTCCTCGAGAGGAGATTCATCATCCCGATGACTCCGTTCAGCGGCGTGCGGATCTCGTGACTCATGTTGGCCACGAAGCTGGACTTCAGCTCAGACACCCTGTATGCCTCCACCAGCTCTCGCTCGGTGGAGCGAAGCACGCGCGTGCCGAGGAATAGAGCGACCGCGGCGACGAGTGCGAACGCAATGAAGATCAGCCACGGCACCCACTCCTGCGGCCCGGATACGCTCGCGAACAGGGGTCCGTTCGGCGCGGTCAGCACGAGTCGCCATGTCGAGTCCGGGAGCCGAACCTGATCGTAGTAGTGACCGTTTCGATCGCCCGACGGCTGACTGAGCGCCCGGTCCTGTGCCGGCTGGTTGAATCGGTAACCGACGGGGGCGGCGGGATTGGTGGACGCCAGCACGGCGTTGTCGCCGTCCAAGATGTAGTTGTGCGCGCCCTTGACCCCGGGAATCCTGTGTAGGTCGCTGGCGAGAAACGACCCCAGCAAGATGGGCGAAACGCCCGACACCAAGATCCGGCGCCCGTAACGGGTAGGGAATCCGACCGCGAAGTCGATGACGTCGGAGTGACCGTAGGGCGCCACGTTCCCGAGTCCGTATGGACCCTTCTGCAGCAGCGGAAGTGCACCGGAACTCGAGATGTCCACGCGCGCCTGCTGCGTGAAGCCTCGGGAGCTCGCGATGACCTGCCCGCCCGAATCAAGTAAAGCCTGGTAGGTGTCCTGGCCGCGGAACCCATTCATCACTCGGGCGCTGACTACGCGCGCGCCGTATCGGGTCTCGTCCTGTGGGACCTGCTGCAGAACGGTCTGAAACAGGCTGTCGACCAACGCCGCCGCGAGCACAGCCCGCTCGTGCACGCGGGCCTTGACGTCGGCCTGCGACTTAGCCTGTGTATTCGAGAGCTCGATCGCGAAGACGCTCAGCAGCCCAAGCGTGACGAGTCCGGCGATGATCAGCGCCATCACCGCCCAACGTCGTTTGGTCGCGACGAGCCCCAACAACTGAAAGCTTACGCGCGGGCGGGGAATCAGCGCGTGTGCAGCTCACTTGTTGGAGATCTGACCGCTCCTGCTTGGTGGCCCGCTCGCATGGTTATCGCTACAGGAGGCGACGAAGAGGAGCACAAATGACCGAGCAACTTGAACAGCAGCTGACCAAGCGGTTGATCGACGCCCATGCGATGGAGAAGCAGGCGATCCAGCTGCTCGACAAGGGAGCGAGCATCATCGGCGACGAGGAGGTCGGTCGCATTTTCCGAGCCCACAAGCTTCAGAGCGAGGAGCATCAGCGGGCCATAGCCGCGCGCCTCGAGGCGTACGGAAAAACTCCGTCGAAGCTCAAGGACTTCGCCATGCAGGCAGGCGCCCTGGGAATCGGCCTGAGCGCCAAAGCATTGCCGGATACCCCGTTGCGGCTGATCACCGTGGCGTTCGCGTTCGAGAACCTCGAGATCGCCACCTACGGGTTCTTGCGGCGGCTGGCGGATCGCGCAGGCGACGCCGAGACAGTGTCGGCGAGCGAGCAGATTCTCGAAGAGGAGGAGGCCGCGGCCGAGCTCGTCCGTGGAAGTTTCGATCGAGTGCTGGAGCTGACTTTGGGCGAGGACACGACCAGCCCGCTGCCGACGGTCACGCCGCTGGGCAAGCCCTCGGAGCGAGAGCCTCAGCCATATCAGCACGGTGGACCGCAGGATCACAAGGACAAATCGGCCGATGCCTCGTTGGGTCAGCCGCCTCATGTCGACAGCCCGACTGAAGCCGACCACCTGGCTTCGCCAGAGCCTGGGCATCCCGCGGGAAAGACGAAGCCCTACGGCAGTCAGGTTCCCGAGCCTGAGGATCCACAGCCGATCGGCACGACAAGCGCCGACCAGGACAGAGCCTGAGCGCTTAGCCCCGGTGCGCGCCGCCCGTCGTGCGGCGCCCCCAGGGCTGACGAACCCGAAGCGCTGAACACAGCTGCTCTGTCGCGGCGTCCCTAGGATCCGCGTCGTGAGGGCAAACAGCGAGCAGCCGCTGGTCACGTTCCTCTCCGACTACGGGCTGGTGGACCCCTTCGTGGGCATCTGCCACGGGGTCATCGCCTCGATCTGTCCGCGTGCGCGGATAATCGACTTGACGCACGGCATTCCCCGCCACGACGCGCGGGCCGGGGCGCTTGTCCTGCGCGACGCGCTGCGTTACCTCCCCGTCGGCGTCCACCTGGCGGTGGTCGACCCCGACGTCGGCGCCCAGCGGCGGGCCGTGGCCATGCGACTGGCCGACCGCCGGCTGCTGGTAGGCCCCGACAACGGGGTCCTGTGGCTGGCGGCCGAAGCCGGCGGCGGCGTGATCGAAGCCGCCGAGATCAGCCGCTCGCCCCTCAGGCTGGAGCCCGTCTCCGCCACCTTTCACGGCCGCGACATCTTCGCCCCAGTGGCAGCCCACCTCGCCAGTGGGTCGCCGCTGGCCGAAGCCGGCGAGCCGCAGGACCCCGACGAGCTGATCAAGCTGGAGCTGCCGCGGGCCCGACTGGAGCCCGGCGGGCTGGTGGCGCACGTCGTGTACGTCGACAGGTTCGGAAATGTCCAGCTCGATGCGAGCCACCACGACCTTCACAGGGCGGGTCTCAAGCTGGGCCGCGGCGCGCTGCTCGGCAGCGGCCACAAAGCCCAGTACGTGCGGACGTTCGCCGACGCCGCGCCGGGCGAGTTGATCGTCTACGAGGACTCGGCGCGGATGCTGGCCCTCGCCGTGAGCCACGGCAGCGCCGCTGAACGTCTGGGGCTGGCGGTCGACGACGAGCTCCTGATCGTCCCCGCTTGATGAGCGCAGCCGTCTACGCGCCACTCGGCGCTCCGCGTCTTCACATGCGCAGCACCGACTCGACCAACGAGCGGGCCAAAGAGCTGGCCCTGGGAGCTGCTCCCCACGGCACGCTCGTGACCGCCGCCCGGCAGACGGCGGGCCGAGGACGCCAGGGGCGCAGCTGGGTGGCTCCGTCGGGGCGAGCGTTGCTGTGCTCGCTCGTGTTGCGTCACGCGCCGCGGCTGCTGCCGCTGGCGGCCGGCGTCGCGGTGGCCGATGTCGCCGGCCCCGAGGCGCTCGTGAAATGGCCCAATGACGTGCTGCTCGAGCGGCGCAAGGTGGCCGGGATCCTGGTCGAGGGACGCCCGCAGGAGCGGTGGGCCGTCCTCGGCATCGGCCTCAACGTCGCGCTGCGCGCCGAGGACTTCCCGGCCGAGCTGCGCGAGCGGGCGACGACGCTGGGGCTCTCGCCCGACGACCTCGAGCCGACGCTCGAGCGGCTGCTCGAGGCCCTGGAGCGCTGGATCTACGCCTCAGAGGAAGAGGTGCTGGCGGCTTTCAGGCTCCGCGACGCACTACTCGACCACCCGGTCCGCTGGGCCGGTGGCGAGGGCCGCGCCGCGGGGATCGACGGCGACGGACGGCTTGTGGTTGCCAGCGGCGACGGAACCGTGGCCCTCGAGGCAGGCGAGGTCCACCTCGGCTAGTGCCCAGAGTCGCCCAAGGCCTCGGAAGGCTCCTCGACGGCCTCGCTCTCCGCGCGCCGGCCGTTCTCCTCGAGCGCCTCGGCCTCGGGCTGGCCGCCGTTCTCCTCGAGCGTCGCGCGTGCCTTCCGCGCCGTCGCCGCCTCCTCCGGGGCGGCGCCGTTGGTCCGCTTGCGCCGGCGCTTGGAACCGCGGCGGCCCTTGGGGAAGTTGCGAAGCAGCTCTCGCGCCAGCGCCGCGGGCTTGCGCGCCAGGCGGGTGCGTGCGCCCCGCAGGGCCTCCTCGGCCTCCGGCGTGTGCGCCAGCGCCGCGGCAAGCAGCGCCGCCGACAGCCGCCGGTCCTGCTTGCGCGCGGCGTGCACCAGCCGGCGCGCGTTGCGCGCGTGTGCCGGCCCTGAGGAGTTGACGAGCAGCCCCAGCAGGCGTTTGGTCTCCGGCCAGCGCTGGACCGCGTACTCCTCGTGCACCTCGCGCGTGTACTCCGCCATCCGCCAGATCCAGGCATTGGCCTGGTCGCGCCGGCCGATACGCCGTTCAGCCAGCGCCTGGAGCATGATCTTGACCCCTTCGCGGCGCTCGTCGCGGGGCCACGTGGCCATCATGTCGATCGCCGTGTCGAATGCCTCGGGATCCTTGCCGGAGGCGATCTCCTGCAGCGCCCGAAGCCGCAGCTGCCCGTGGCGATTTCGCTGTAGCGCGGTCAGCAGGAAGCGGCGCTTGAGCTCACCGCCGCGATCGAAATGCAGCATCGCCTTGGCGCGGCGCCAGCCGTTGGGAGCCACGCGCGCTCCGGCCAGCGCCGCCCACACGTGCTGCTCGCCGTAGTCCAGGTGCTCGACGGCGATCCGCCACAGCTCACGCTCGAAGACCTCGGCGCGCCGCTCGGGATCGGGGGTCACCGGCAGCACGCGGCGCTCCACACGTACCCGGCGGCCGCGGCCCCGCCGCACCGGTCCGACGACGATCGCCCCGCCGCGGTAGACATCGCGGTCGAGCAGCGAGTGAAGCGTGACCACCGGGTCGTCGTGCTTGGTCGCCGGGTGCACGAAGTCGACGACGATGCCCGCCTCCTTGCCCGGGTGGCGGCGCGTGACGCGGCCCACCCGCTGCTGATAGACGCGCCTGGAGGCCGTAGGCGCCAGGTGCATGCAGATCGTCGCCCGGGGACTGTTCCAGCCCTCTGCCAGGAGCATGGCGTTTACCAGCACATCGACCTTCCCGGACTCGTAGTCGGCCAGGATCCGTGCCAGCTGACGCTTGGGCGTCTCGCCGGAGACCGCCTGGGCCTTGATGCCGAGCTCGCGGAAGGCTTTGGCCACGTTGTTGGCGTGGCGCACGCCGGCGGCGTAGACGACGCCCGGGACGCCGTTGAAGCGCGTTCTATAGAGGTCGGCGACCGCCATGTTGAACGGCGTCTGGTCGAGCAGTTCGGCCAGCAGCTCCTGGTCGAACTCGGTATCCACCTCGCCGCGCCGCAGCGGCACCTTGGCGATTGTCCGCACCCCAGGCCCCGGCGGGATGCGGATGCAGCGCAGCGGCGCGATCACCCCGCGCCGCGCGGCCTGGGCCAGATCGAAGCGCGAAGTCTGGGTAGGGAACAGGTCTGTGACGTGGCGGGCGATCAGCGCGCCCGTGGCGGTCATGCCGATGAAGATGGGCCCCGACCAGGCGCGGATCGCGCCCGAGGTCTTCTCTCCCAGCGCGGTGTGGGCCTCGTCGCAGATCACGATCGTGTAGACGTCGGAGATCTTGCCCGCGTTGCGCACGAACCACTGATAGGTCTCGACGGTCACGGGCCCGAGGACGTCCTCCGGCTTTGCGCCCAGCGACCCGTTGCCCCTCAGCAGCGGTGCGTGGATGCGGTCCCGGTAGCCACGATCGCGCAGCTCGCCGTTGAACTGGTCGACGAGGTTGCGGCGGTGGGTGAGGATCAGGATGCCGCCGGTCCGCGAAGCCTCGACGAACCCCAGCGCGGCGACCGTCTTGCCGGCGCCGGTGGCGTGCTCGAACCAGAAGCGCCGCGCGGCGTTGGGATCCTCGTCGGGCTCCTCGAGGACGACATCCTCGTCGACGTCGGCGTCGTCCTGCCAGTCCTGAGGCTCCTCGTCCTCGTCCCCGTTCTCCTCGTTCTCCTCGTCCTCCTCGCCGGGGATGCTCGCCGAGGCCAGCTGAGGCGGCTCCGGCGCAAGGCCGTTGGAGCTGCCGTTTCCATTCCGCTGCGCTTCGGCCAGCAGCGCGGTCAGCGTGCCCGACAGGGCGTCCACCTGGTGAGCGGAGAGGACGGTGCCGTCGGCCAGGTGCGGCTCCTCCTCGGACAGCAGTCGCTCCAGCCCCAGCAGCAGCGAGAAGCTCCGGCGCCATTCGAGCGACGGCTGCTTGTGACCGGCTTCGATCTCCGCAAGCGCAGCGTCGAGCGCCGCCCGGCGAGCGCCGCCGGGAGTCAGTGCGTCTTCGAGGCTCTCGCCTTCGTAGACAAAATGCTCGCGCGTGAAGAGTTCCGCGCGCGCGATCGCGGCAGGTGTGGGAAGCGGGCTGGTAACACCCATGGGAAGTAAAAAAAGTGCCTCTGGATAAGACGAGTCGCGGCGTTACGACCGTTGCGACTCAGAATGCGCCCGGCAATGCCGAACCGACGAGGTGGTCCTGAGAAGCGGTTATCCCCTCGCCCTTCTGGCTTAGAGGATAGCGGCTATTTAAGCAAATGGTTATGGCGAACAACGCCGACCGGCTGTGCAAATGGAGTGGGAGCCGGGCGATCATGATCGCCCGGCCCGGTCGGCGCATGCGCCGACCGGCGGTCCGGCACATGTGCCGGACCGAACATCCAGAGGCCTAACGGCTTAAAATCAAGCACGTCCACGGCCGCCTTCGACCATGCGCGCGGCCGTCCGTCCACGACAAGCGGAGGTGCATGGTGCTACGTCGCTCGGCGCTCAGAATCGGGTCTCTGATGGGGATCGCGTTGTGCGTGGGAACCGTTATCGCGTTCGCCAGTCCGTCGGCCGCGAGCCCGCGGCCGCGATCGTTCTCTCTGACGATCGGCTACGTGGCCGGGCGCCCGACCACGGACTTCGCCGGGAGTGTCGCGGCACTCACCGCCCGGGAGCCCGCCACCCGCGGCAACGTCAAGGCGGTGCTCGACGGAATGCTCGCGCGGCTGAGGGACGGCAAGCGCGTTGGCGTGCCAGGGACGCGAACCGCCGCGGCGGCAAGATTTCAGATCCGCGCGGCCCTCGCGGAACTCCGTGCCCCTCGCTCGCATGTGGCGAACGAGCCGGCGGCGCACGCGGCCGGGGCGGGAGGGTACCCGGTCGTCGGCGAGGCGACCCACGGTGGGCTCATCTGGTCGTTTGTGAACCCCCTCGGAGAGCCCGCCTTCGCGCTGCAGGGCCAGGACTGCAACAGCGAGAGCGGCTGTACGGAGACCGTCTACATCCTTGGAACGGGGACCATCAGCCCGGGCGCGGTGACGTCGAAGATCGACGTGAAGATCACCACCTACCTCAATCTTGGGGGCTACAAGGACATCCACTTCGACGCCGGTGTGTTCTGCTATCGCAATCAGGAGCCGTGTGGCGGCAAGGGCTCGAAGAACCTCGTTCCGGTCGGCACGAAATCGGCGACAATCTTCTTGTCATCGGAGCATGAGCTGTTCGGCGACCGGATCAGCTTCGCGCTCGAGCTGTGGGGCCTTTCGCCGCAGGGCTGGAGGAACACCGGCGGGGCCACGGAAGTCGGCCGCTGCGAGCTGGGGCCCGAGACCGCGTGTCGCTGGTGACGGCGGCGGCCAGCATGAGGTGAGTGCACGATGAGCGGGGCCGGCGTCCCCCAAGGGGGGCAGCTGCCGCGCTGGTGGCGTGTCGAGCATGGCGAGCGCGGCCTGCCCGATGTGAGCGTCGCGTACCAGAGCGCCGATGGCCTGTGGTGGGAGTGGTGGCCGGAGACGCGCCGTCTTCATCCCACCCACTGGTTGGGGGTCGCTCACGACCATCCCGACACGCTGACCGCCGAGGGCTACCGATTCATCCCGCTGGCCTCGGAGGATGTGCGGCCCCTGCTCACTGCGCAAACGGGGCGCTACGACCCGGAGCACGATCAGCTCGCAGCAGGGCGTCGCGCGGATGCGGCCGCGGGCCGCACGCTGGACCCCTTTGAGCTCCTGGACGAAGACAGCCGCTGAGGCGTCGCGCCGTATGCGAAGCTTGTCGAGCATGTCGGTTGTCTCGTACCAGGTCCGTCGCGTGCGCGGGGAGGAGGAGATGCGCGCGGCGCTGGCGGTCAGGCATCACGTGTTCTGTGTGGAGCAGGGGGTGCCCGAGTACGAGGAGCTCGACGGCCGCGACCGCGAGGGGATCCATCTGGTGGCCGTGGCCGATGGGGAGCTGCTCGGCACGTGCCGGCTGCTGCTGGTGGGCCAGACCGTGCAGTTCAGCCGCCTGGCGGTACGGGTCGACGCGCGCCGGAGAGGTATCGCCACCAAGCTGCTGGAGCTGGCAGAAGCAGAGGCCCGCGCGGCCGGCGCGCGGCGCCTCGTGCTGCACGCCCAGACCTACGCCCGGGCGCTGTATGAGGCCGCCGGCTACCGCGTGCGCGGCAGGATGTTCATCGAGGCGGGCATCGAGCACGTCGCGATGGAGAGGGTGCTCTGAACTTCGGGAGGCCGGAGCCGGGCACCGAGCCGCCTGAGCTGCGCATCGACCCCCTGAGCGGTCATCGCTCGATCGTGGCCGGAGCCCGCGTCGGACGGCCAGGCGGGGAGCTTCAAGCGACGGTCGCGCCACCGCTCGATCCCGAGACTGACCCATTCGCCGAAGGCCACGAGGACCGCACGCCCCCCGAGCTCGACGCGCTGCGTCCGAACGGCGGCGCGCCCAACTCGCCGGGTTGGACGGTGCGCGTCGTACCGAATCTCTACCCGGCGCTGGGCTCGGCGGGTTCTGATCGGCCGCAGGACCCGGAGCCGCGACCCGGCGCCAACGCAGCCCGCGACCTGTTCTGGGCCGCGCCGGCGCTCGGGGCGCACGAGGTCATCGTCAACGCGCCCGATCCTGTCGTGTCTCTGTCCGAGCTGACCGTGGAGCAGGTGGCGCGGGCGGTCGAGGTCTGGCGCGAGCGCATGCGGGCGCACGCGGCCGCCGCCTACGTGCACCTGATCGTCAACGAGCGCCAGGAGGCCGGCGCCTCGCTCCCACACACCCACGCGCAGCTCTACGCGCTCGATTTCGTGCCCGCGGCAATCGCCCGTGAGCGCGAGCGCTTCGGCGCTTACGCAACGCGCACGATGGGCGGCAATCTGCTGGCCGACCTTGTGCAGGAGGAGGTTCGCGCGCGCGAGCGGATCGTGTCGATCGACGACGAGGTGGTGCTGATGGCCCCCTACGGCGCGCGCTCTCCCTATCAGCTGCTTATCGCCCCGCGGGTGCCGCGGGCGCGCTACGAGGATCCCGGCCCCTCCGGCGCGTCGATGATCCGCGAGGCACTCGGCCGGCTGGCGCGCCGGCTTGGGGCAAGCCCGCCGCTCAACCTCTGGGTGCGCACCGCGCCACGGGGAGCGGAGCACTTCTGCTGGCGGATCGACATCGTCCCCCGGCTGACCCATCTGGCGGGGCTCGAGCTGGGGACCGGCGTCAACCTGAACATCGTCGCGCCGGAGCAGGCCGCCGCCGAGCTGCGCGATTCATAGGCGCACTAGTGCGAGCCCTGGTTCAGCGCGTGAGCCGCGCGTCGGTCACCGTCGGCGGAGAGCAGGTGGCCGCGATCGGCGAAGGCCTGCTCGTGTTGCTTGGGGTCTCGCGTGAGGACACGACCGCCGACGCCGAGTGGCTGGCCTCCAAGGTAATGGCGCTCCGCGTCTTCGCCGACGCCGAGGGGCGCTTGAACGAGCCGCTCGGAGGGCGCGAGATCCTGTGCATCAGCCAGTTCACGCTCTACGGCGACGCGCGCCGCGGCAACCGGCCGAGCTGGGTACGCGCCGCGCCGCCGGAGGCGGCGGAGCCGCTGTATGAGCGCTTCTGCGAGCTGACCGGCGCCCGGCGGGGCGCGTTCGGAGCGATGATGGACGTGGAGCTGGTCAACCATGGGCCGGTGACGCTCCTGATCGAGAGCCCCCGCGGATGACCGACGCTCGCCTTTAGCGGCGGGCTGGGTGCCGTTTAGCTGGGGGCGTGTGCCTCGAGGACTTCGGCGGCGCCGAAGCCTTCCAGTGGGCGGTCGACGAAGAAAACCTCGAGCGTGATGTCGGGTTCGACGTGCGCCTGCGAGAGGAAGGCGACCACATTGCGCTGCGTGAGCTCCTCGATCATGGCCTTGTAGCGCGTGGCCATCATCCCTTGGAAGTTCTCGCGCATCTCGACGACCCGGCTGCCGTCGCCGCTGTCCATCATCGTTTGCTCCAGCGGCGTGAAGCCGCTGCCCCGTAAGACGCAGACCACGATGTCATCGAGCGCGTACGTCTTGGCTTTGATCGGGCCGCGGCCGTAGTGCTCGCGCATCAGCCTCACGATCCCGGTCGAGATCGCCGAGAGCAAGGGACCCCCGGAGAGCGGCTCCCCCGCAGCAGGAGCTTCCCGGGTCGCTTCCTGGTCGCTTGTCTCTAGCCCTGTGTTTGCCACGCTGCCGTGTGTTCGAGTCTTGCCTGGGCCTCCGAGGACCGAGGCGATCCATCGATTGTGCGTCGGGCTTGGTCTCCAGGCGCCTAAGCTCCCTTCGACCCAACCTTTCTCCGCCAGAGGATACTCCGACGCTTTGCACTTGGCGAGGTCATTCTCCGAGATCGGCGACCGTGGCCGTTCGTTTGACTCCAGACCGGCGGCGGGCTATGCTGATCGACGCGGAACTTCGGGTTGTCTCGTGACGGCACGAAGGGCTGTATTGGCTGGCTGGACGCGCCGGCAGACACGCTTCGTGGCTGCCAATTCGCGGCTTGCGGCGTCGTTAGTTCCCCGGAAAGCAAGTCCGTGTCGTACCAGTCAATGGGTACATCCGCATCTGTCCTTGCCAGCTCGGTGTTCTCTTGCCGCGCGGCCGAACGTGGAGACGGCTCGCTACGGCCTGGCCGACGGGGGCGCTCCGCGCGGATCGCCTTCTGCCATGGAGCGGACCGACGTCGCCGGGACCCGGGCACCCGGCTGTGGGGGCACGCCAACGGGGCGGGCGTAGACGAGGGGGCGGTTTCGATGGTCGCGCGCTCCGGGCTGAGCGCGCGGCCCTCGAGCTCCCAGAGCAGTATCGTCGCCTAGAGCGAACCCGGCGACGGCCTACAGGTCCGCGACCCGCGGCGGGGTATCTGCCTCGCTGCCGGTGCGCGCGACCGGGGCCAGCAAAAACGACTCGAGCGCTGCATCCGGGTCGATGTGATTGGCGCTGAAGAACGCGATCACTTCCCGACCCGTGAGCTCCTCAACGCCGGCCACGAGTTCGAGACGCATCGCGTCCTGAAACGCCTTGCGCATCGACAGCACTATCTCATCGTTCCCGTCACCGACCAGGCTGCGCTCGGCCTTCGTCAGCGTGTCCTGCACCACGACGGATATCAGATCGTCGTGGATGTAAGTCCGCGCTCTCGTCGGCCCGCGGCCCGTGCGCTCGCTCATCACCCGCACTACCTTGTTGGAGATCGCAGACGCCAGCGGCCCACCGTGCCCGCGCTCACCGCTACCGCTGGACATGACAGCTCACTTTCGGTCCCCTCCTGGAGATAGTGGCTGCCGCGAAAAGGAAGGAGACGTACAGCGCCGTCCGAGCAACCAGGCCCCGTGCGCATCGTGCCGGCAGCGATCCGATGACTAACGGCCCACTGCCCACCATACACCCCGACAAAATGGGGACGTCCCGGGCAGCCGGTGTCGGGCGTGGCGCGTCTGGCCACGACGTCACGATAATTCCCTATATGCAGCGTTACGGCTACCTGTTCTCCCAGCTCGTGCGGCGCGAGCTGCGCCAGAAGTACAAGGGATCGATCCTCGGCGTGCTCTGGTACCTGGTCAACCCGCTGGTGCTGATGGCCATCTACGGGGTGATGCTCGGGCCGCTGCTCAAGGCGGTCAGCCAGCCCGATTACCCGATCTTCATTCTGGCCGGCCTGCTCGTGTGGCTGTTCTTCTCGCAGGCGCTGACGGCCGCTGCCAGCTCGCTAGTCGACCAGGCCGCGCTGCTGTCGAAGGTCCGGTTCCCCCGGGAGTCGATCCCGGCGGCGGCTGTCACCGTGCAGCTGGCGCCGCTGCTGGCGATGCTCGTGGTGCTGCTGCCGGTAACGGTCGCCGTGCGCGGCAACGCCAGCATCTCGCTGCTGTTGCTGGTGCCGCTGATCGTGTGTCTGTTCGTCTTCACGCTTGGGCTGGCGCTCCTGGCGGCGATCCTTCATGCCTACTTTCGCGACGTGCTGCCGATCCTGACCGCGGCGCTGTTGCCGTGGTTCTTCATCTCCGGTGTGCTGTTCAACATCCAGACGCTGAAGGGGCTGAATGCCCACCACTGGGTCGAGCCCCTGCTTACCTGGGTGAACCCGATCGCGCCGTTCATCAACGCCGTACGGGCGGTGCTCTATTCCGGCCACGCCCCGTCGCTGCTGACGCTGGGCTATGTGCTGGCCGCGGCGTTGGTGGCAGGGGCGCTCGGCGTCACGGCTTTCAGACGCTTCGACGGTGAGCTGGCGGTGGTGCTGTGAGGGAGCAGCCGGCGCCCGGCGAAATCGTCCTCGAGGACGCCTGGCGCACATTCGCGCCCAAGAGCGACCGGGGGCGGACGCTCAAGGAGCTGCTCATCTCCGCCGGCCGCGGACGCCCGTCAGAGCTGCCCTCGACGCATGCGCTGGCCGGAGTCTCGCTGCGGATAGCGCCGGGCGAGACGCTCGGGATCATCGGCCGCAATGGGGCCGGCAAGACCTCGACGCTCCGCGTGCTGGCCGGGATCATCCCGCTCCAGCGTGGCTATGCGGCCTGTGGCGGGCGCCTCGCGGCCCTGATCGAGCTCTCGGCGGGGTTCGGGCGCGAGTTCACGGGCCGGGAGAACATCCACTTGAGCGCCGCTCTGCACGGTTACTCGCGCGAGGAGGTCGAGGGGCGCGTCGATGACATCATCGCCTTCTCCGAGCTCGGCCACTTCATCGAGGCCCCGATCAAGACCTACTCCTCGGGGATGCTGGTGAGGCTGGGTTTCTCGATCGCCGCGCACCTGGACGCCGACGTGCTGCTGATCGACGAGGTGCTGGCGGTAGGCGACGAGGCGTTTCAGCGCAAGTGCCTGCGGCACATCCTGACGCGGATCGAGCAGGGCACGACGGTTGTGCTCGTCTCGCATGCACCGGGGACGATCGAGCGCGCTTGCAGGCGAGTGGTGGTGATGGATTCGGGCCGCGTGGTGTTCGACGGCCCGACGGCCGAAGGGCTGGTGCACTATCACCGCATGCTGGGCATGGAGGACCGGGCGCAAGCCGCCGCTCGGCGGTCGGTCGACCGCCGGGTCGCGCTGCGAGAAGCGGGCCTCGAGGACGGCGAAGGGAGACCGCGGCAGGTGTTTGAGACCGGCGAGACGCTGCGGCTGGTACTCGAGCTGGACGCCGACGACTACTCCCCCGAGGTATCGGTGATGATCGAGGTGAGCCAGGCCACAGGCCAGCCTCTGTTTCGCTCTCGTGAGCGGGTCGCTCCGCGGGGCGGCGGGCGGCTGAGCTTTGAGATTCCAAGGTTGGTGTTGCTCGGCGGTGACTACGCCGTGGCGATCGGCGTCCATGAGCCCGGAGACCCGGCCCCCGGAATTGACCGGCTGCTCAGCTTCAGCGTCGCCGAGACGGATGGTGAGGACGGGGTGGCCGATCTCCGCGGCAGCTGGACGTTCAGCGGCGTAGGCGTCGAGGCGCGGTCGTGAGGGATCCGGCAGCGGCCCTTAAGGCGGCCCGGCGCGCTGCCGCGTCGGCGCCGGAGCGCGACGAGCAGGAGTGGATCGATGTCGAGATGGAGGCCCCCAATCAGCTGAGGCGATTGGCGCAATGGGCGATCATCGCCCCCGACGACGGCCTGGTCTATTCCACCCGGCGCCTCGGGCAGCCGATCACGGGTGTAAAGCGCCTCCTGATCCATCTGCTCAGGCAGTACATCGATCAGCTCGGCTCGCAGCAGAGCCGCTTCAACGCTCAGCTTGCCGCACACATGGTTGGACTCGAGGAGCGGGTCCGAGAGCTCGAGGCGGCGCTCGACGCTGTCCGGAATGGGGGCGGGGACACCACGGCTGTCGGTCCGCGGGCCGGCGAGGACACAGCGCCTCCCGCTCACCGCGCCGGCGACACGACGCCCGAATGAGGGTCTCGCAGATCCTGTGCGCCGCCGGCCCGGTCGACGCGGTGACCAATCAAGGTTTCGCCTGCCGGGCCCTGTTCAAGCAGTGGGGCTGGAGCGGTGCCGACTATGCGCCGGTGCTTGCGGTGGGACTTCCGCGAGGGGCGCTGCGCCATCTGCGCGAGTTTCGGCCCAAGGACGACGAGATAGTGTTGCTCCACTACTCGGGCTATGCTCGCGGCCTCGAGCAGGTACTCGACTCTCGCCGGCGCAGCTTGCTCATCTCTCACAACATCACGCCGGCGCGCTATTTCTGGGCCATCGATCCGTCGGAGGGCGTCCGCAGCGAGCTGGGTCGCATGCAGCTCGCCGAGCTGGCCCCGCGAGTCGGTGCCCTTGCCGGCGTCTCCGAGTACAACGCCCGCGAGCTGCACGACCTGAGCGGACGCGCGGCGAGCGTTATTCCGGTGCTGTTCGAACGCTCCCGTCTGGCACCGGCTGGCGAACCGCCGTCCGGACCGCCCACGATCCTGTTCGTCGGCCGGCTCGTGCCGCACAAGCGCCAAGACCTCGTGATCCGCGCCTTCGCGCGCTACCGGCGATCGCAGCCGGACGCCAGGCTGGTTCTTGTCGGCACTCCGCTTTCGCCCCAGTACGCGGCGAGTCTGGCGCGGCTGGCCCAGCAGCTCGCCCCGGGCGCGGTGCTGTTCGAGAGTGGGGTATCGGGCGAGCGCCTAGCCGATTATTACCGCGCCGCGCACGCCTTCCTCTGTCTCTCGGAACACGAGGGCTTCTGCATCCCACTGCTGGAGGCGCTCCACTTCGGCGTGCCGGTGATCGCTCGCGACGAGGGAGCCGTGGGGGAGGTGCTGGGCGATGCCGGCGTGCTGCTCTCGCCCGACGACGGCCCGGCGACAATCGGGGAGCTGCTGAAGATCGTCGTCTCCGACCGCGAGCTTCGCGAGGAGCTGCGCTCTAGGGGCGAGCGGCGCCTCTCCCTCTATGACCACGGCAGCACCGCCGCGCGCCTGCGCGAGCAGCTGCTGGAGGTGTCCGCCTTATGAGCGCCGGCCAGCGCGTCAGGGTGTCGCTGTCGGCCGCCGGGCTCAACCGCTCGATGCTCGTCAGGCGGCTCGTGCATCTAGGGCATCCGCGGCTGCGGACCTTACGTGCGCGGGCCATGGCCGCGGGCGACCCGAAGGCGGTGGCCCTGCGGGCCGCGGTCCGCTGGCTCGAGGACGGGGTGGTGAGGGTACCGCAGGGTCATGCCGCCGGACTGGCTTTCGAGCTGTCATCGATGCCGATCTCCCACGCTCACCTGGGCTCGATCGCGTTCGGGAACCTCGAGAGCGGCGTGCAGGAGGCGATGGTCCGCCACCTTCCGCGCGGCGGCGTGTTCTACGACATCGGGGCCAACCTGGGCTTCTTCGCGCTGCTGGGCGCGCACCTCGCCGGACTGGACCAAGGTCGGGTGTACGCGTTCGAGGCCGCGCCGGACAATGCAGAGGCCATCCGCGAGAACGCCGCGCTCAACGGCATTCCCAATGTGACGGTCATCGCCAAGGCAGTTTCTTCACACAGCGGGACCGGCAGGCTGCAGGTGGTCGACGATCAGAGCTGGTCCAAGCTCGAGGATTACGGCGAGCATCCATTCACCGAGGAGGTGATCGACGTGGAGCTCGTGGCGATCGACGACCTCTTGGGCGCCGGTCAGCTGCGGCCACCCACGGTCATCAAGATCGACATCGAGGGGGCGGAGATCGCGGCCCTCGAGGGGATGCGCAAGACGATCTCAGATCATCAGCCGGTGGTGATCTGCGAGCTGCACGACACCCACCGGGAGTTCAGGGCGGCGATGGACGACCATGGCTATCGAATCGTGAACCTCAACGGCCCCGAACCAATCGAGGAGGCAGGACCAAGCGCCCACGCGCTGGCGCTGCCGCGCTCGCACAGCGGCGACTAGCTATCGCGCGCTGTGACCGGCGCCTTTGTAGACCTTGTCCTCCTGGCGCCGCGAGCAGTATGAGACGCCCGGCACCGACGGCTTCTGGCGGTAGAGGGAGTAGCCGGGGTTGATGCGCAGCGGCGGCCCCACCGTGTCACCCGAATGGGGCCAGCCGTTCCAGGCGACGATGTAGTCGGCCTTGCGCGAGACGGGCACGTGCGGATATTGGGTGCCGAGCAGGGGCAGCTCAGAGCACAGGGGCCGGGCCGAGAGGAAGTAGGCCGCCCACAGCTGCAGCGGCGGGGGCATGTCGAGCCGGATCGAGGCGTCCTTGGGAAGCGATCGGGCCCAGCTCGAAAGCTGGATCGTCGGCCTACCCAGCTGGAATCCGGTGGCCTTGACCTCGGCGAAAGCGCTGCCCGCGCTAGACACCGCGAGCACGGCGATGAGCGCCGGGCCAAGGGCCCGCGACAGCCCGCGGGCTCGCACTAACCCGACACCCTCGGTGGCCAAGCGTCCAGCGCCCACGGTGGCGATCAGCAGTATCAGCGGCCCTATGAACGCCAGCAGCTTGAACTCGAAGTAGTAGCCGTACTGGCGATGGCGGAGGTACAGGGAGACCAGGAGCCCGATCGCCAGCAAGCCGCCCAGGCCCCATCTGAGCGCCGGTGGCTGGCGCGCCAGGCCATAGGCCGCCAGCAGCAGGACGACCACGACCAGTATCAGCGAGGCCGAAGAGTTGGGAATCGACAGGAAGCGGTCGAACGGGATGTAGTGCGTCAAATCGCCGGCCCAGTTCACGAGCGAGCGACCCGGAAGCAGCACTTCGGCCGCCGAGACTGCCTTTGCTATTGCGCCGGCCACCGGTATGGCCAGCAGTACGGCCACCGGGACCATCCACAGCAGGCTGCGGGGCCCGCGGTAGAAGTCTCTGACGCGCACCACGTGCTCGCCGGCCTTGATTCGTCGCCGGCGGGCATCCCAGAGGAACACCGCGATCGGCACGATCGGGATCGGCGCTGCCAAGGGGTAGGCGAGGATGAGCACGAGCCCGAAGAGCACCAGCAGCAGTCCGAGACCCTGCCGCGCGGTGCGGCTGATGCCGGGCTGCACGAGCCACCAGGCAGCCACGAGTGTGAACGGCATGGCGAAGAATCCCCACGTCTGGTTGAAGTACGGATTCATGATCGTGTGAAGGACCTCGCGGTTGAGTGCCGCGAGGGCCATCGCCGCCAGCGAAACGGCGACGGGAGCGCGCAGCACCTGCCGCGCCACCAGGAACAGGCCGAACGCCGCCAGCCCCAGCATCGCTGCCGCGAGCGCGGGCAGCACCTGCCAGGTGGCGAGGCCGGAGACGCTGGAGACCGCGGCGAACGCGTAGTAGATCGGGTACTTCGACTGCCACGTCGGCTGCATCTGATTGATCGGCTGAGAGAGGTTCACCGACGTCGGATATGAGTGCTTCAGGAACTGCGCCACCCCGGTAGCCACGTGGGCGTCCGAGCCCGTGCCGGTGGGCGCCACGTAGCGGAGCTCGGTGACCATCGGCACCAGGGTCACGCCCATGACCAGTACAGCGAGCAGCGCGGGCCACGCCATGCGGGCCGCGGGCATGGTCGGCCAGCCCCGCCTTCGCACCGCGTAGACGCCCAAGGCCAGGCCCGCCGCGAGCGTGATTAAAAGCGCCGCCGGATAGGGCACCGCGGCGAAGCCCAGCACGGTCAGCGCCAGCCCCAGGACGCAGCCGCCGGTGGGCAGCACCCACAGGAGCTCGTAGTCCCGTAGCGCCGCCGGGAGCACCAGGCGGACGACTCCGAAGCCGGCGATCCCGAACGTCAGCGCGGTGGCCCCGAGCGTGCGTAGGACGTCGGGCATCGGCTTGAGCGCCTGGCGCTTCGGCGTGTGGTCGAAGTGCAGCACGAGCGCAGCGAAGGCCGCCAGGACCAACGCCGCCAGCGCCCACTCGGCAACGCGCGCCGCGCGGTTCCTCAGCAGCGGTCGCCGGGCAGCCGCCGCGGGCAGCTCGGGGCCACCTTCGCGCGGCGGCCGGAGCTGGTCATCCGGTGGTGAGGGGGCCAGACCAGGCGCCGCCCGATCGCCAGTCGAGAGATCCACAGGGCCCCATTGATACCAAGGCCGGGCCCGGACCCGCGGTGGCCGTGGGGTCAGGGCCGCCCGGACCCGCGGTGGCCGGCACGACCCATCCCGCCGTGCCGGCCACCGTCAGCGACGGAGGCGGCTAGCTGACGCCGGCCACCATGAGGGTGTTCTTATCGGGGTCGCGCAGCCAGAACAGCGGCGGCACCGGATCGCCCATGCGGCTCACCTCGGGGTCGACGTCGACACCGCGGCCCTTCAGTTGGGCGTGCAGGGTGTCGATGTCGTTGGTCTGAAGGCTGATTCCGGTCTGTGCCCCGCCCGCGTCGCGACCCTGAGGCGGAGGCGCAAGCGCGATCGTCGTGTCGGCGCCGCCAGGCGCGACCTCGACCCAGCGGTACTGATCGCCCATCGGTACGTCGACGCGCTTCTCCATGCCCAGCTCCTGGGTGTAGAACCCGATCGCCCGGTCCGTGTCAGACACCATGACGACGACCGTGTTGATCTTGCTGATGGAAGCGGTGGTTGCGGACATCTGCTCCTCCTGGTGGTTGGATGACGCCAACTGAGACCCCGGGCGGCGGGAAAACTAATCGTCGAGATCTACCGCTGCGACAGGCGTGGCCACATCGCCGGCCGCGTGTGGCGCCGCTTCACCGTGCAGCGCCCACGGCGCTCCGTCCTCGCCGGTACGGGCCCGGGCCCGTGACTCCCCCAGCACACGCGAGACGAACACCGGATTCCCAAGCAGATAGCGCCGCCACATCCGCCGCGGCTCGACCGCCAAGCGAAAGATCCATTCCAATCCGTGGTCCGCCAGCCAGCCGGGCGCGCGCGGCACGCGGCCGGACATATAGTCGAACAACGCTCCCACCGTCCAGACCACGGCGCCGCCCAGCTGATCGGCGTAGCGGTCAACCCACAGCTCCTGCTTGGGGGTACCCATGCCCACCAGCACGAGGTTCGGGCGGTGCTCGACGATGTCTTCGATCACCCGCTCGTTGTGCGGGGAGTCAAGGTCGAAGTAGCCGTGGTGGGCGCCGACGACCTCGAGGCGCGGATACCACCGCCGCAGCTGCGCGGCCGCCTCGCGCGCGATCGGCGGCTCAGACCCGAGCAGATAGAGCGAGTGACCGGCCAGCTCGCACAGCGTGGCCAGTCCCCAGATCCAGTCAGCCCCGGTCATGCGGTGGGGGACCGGCAGATTCAGCACCCGGGCCGCAAGCCGCACGCCATAGCCGTCGCAGTACACAACATCGGCGCGCTTCAGCGCCCGCCCCAGACCGGGGGTCACACGCGACTGATTCACGACATGAGCGTTGACGTACATGACCCGTCGTGTGCGTCCATCATCCGCCCACGTGGAGATCGTCCTCAACAGCTCCGCGGGCTGGGCGAGGTCGATCGGGATGTCGAAGATCGCCGCCGACGGCCGGTCCTGAAGCGTCGACGCCTGGTCCCCGACCAACCCCCGCCCGTCGCCGGCGAGGGCTGTGGACGTCAAATGCGCGGTCACGTGCGCTGGATGGTAAGACGTGGACATGCCGGAGAGCCCCTTACAGCCGCCCGTGCCGCCAGCGCTCATCCTGACCGCCCCGGGCATTTCCTTGGCGCCTACGGTAGCGGCACTTGCCGCGCAGTCAACCAAGCCGGCCGAGGTCATCATCGGCCGGATCGACGAGGCAAGGGAGCTCGGTCAGCGCTGGGTGTGGCTGCTCGACGCCGGCGTCGAGCCCGAATCCGGCGCGTTGGCTGGCTTGCTCCACGCGCGGGCGCGGCTTCCCTCGGCGGCGCTGCTTGCCAGCCAGGTGCTGACCGAAAGCGGCACGTTGGATCCGCTGTCCATGCCCGTCATTGCCGTCCACGACGCAAGACGGGTTCTCGCGGCGCTCGAGCAACGGCTCGTACCGTTGATTGCGGCGCGCCAAGGGTCCCTGCTTATCCGCACCGGCGATCTAGCCGGCCTCAGCGAGCCGGGGGGTGTGCTGCGATGGAGCGCGCTGCTGCTCCGCCGTGAGCCCGGGGCGCTCGTGCCGGAGAGCGTCGGCGTCCGGACGGCGGCAGCGCCGACTCGCCGGTCGGCCCCGGGACGGGCGTGGGCCGCGGCGCTCGCGCTGGCTGCTGTCGAGAAACGCGACCGGGTGTGGTTTGCGGCGGACCTGGCCGAGCGAGGGCTAGGGAGGCATCCGCAGTCCGTCGCGGATGCCGCGCACCACGGCGGCAACGCTGGCCCCCGTCTTGGACCGGCGAAGGTAGGCCGTCGAAGTGGAGGCGAGCGTCCATAGCCGCGCCAGGCGGTCGCGGGCCGGCCGGCCCGGACCGCGGGCGGTGAGCACGGTATTGCGCACGTGGTAGTAGAAGCGCGCCGGATCGGCCGTCCTGAAGTCCTCGGGCCGCGGCGTGTCATGGAGCACGACGCTCGCCGGCACGTAATACGCGGCGGCACCCCCCAACACAACGCGGCTGGTGTACTCGATGTCGTCGCTCCAGAGAAAGTAATGCGAGCGCGGAAGTCCGAAGCGCTCGATCGCGCGGCGATGGACGAGCAGCGAAACGAAGGTGGCGGCACGTATCGGCATCACGCCGCGCGTTGCAGCGGCGATCACCACCTCGCGCCGCCGGCGCTCGAGTACCGGGAAGTTCATCGGGTGCACTGACCCGTCTCGCCACAAGGCCTTGCTGGCCAGCAGCCACGGTGGTTCTGAGCCGTCGACGCTGATTGCGACGCTCAGCAGCTCTGTCAGCGCGTCGCGTTCAGGCAGCGTGTCGTCGTCCATCAGCCACAACCAGTCGGCGCCGGCGGCGTGAGCGTGCTTCATTCCCTCGTGAAAGCCGCCGGCCCCGCCAGCATTGACCGGCAGCGCCAGTACCTCGGCCTGGGGGTAGCTCTGGGCGACTGACGTCCTCGTCCCGTCGGTGGACGCGTTGTCGACCACCAAGATCCGGTCGGGAAGGCGCCGTTGCTGCAGAACGGCGTCGAGGCAGCGGCCGAGGCTTTCGCGGCGGTTGTGCGTGACCACCACCGCCCACACCGACTCCATGGCCGCCGAGCCTAGCGTTCCGCGCCGTTGCCCTATCGGTAGCCTCGCGGCCGTGCCGAGACCGGGCGTAGACGTCGTTGTCCCCTTCGTCGGCTCGGCTCACGAGCTGCGCTCGCTGCGCGAGCGTCTGGCTCGCCTCCGGCTGGGCCCGGGCGACTCACTGGTGATCGTCGACAACACACGCGGGCGGCGGGTTGACGGGCCTCTGCCACGCCCCGACACTGCTGCTCTGCCTTCGGTCGTGCGAGCCAGCGAACGTGGGACCCCGGGCTACGCCCGCAATCACGGAGCGCGGTTGGGCAGGAGCGAGTGGCTCGTGTTCATCGACGCCGACACCGAGCCGTCAGAGGATCTGCTCGACCGCTACTTCGAGACCGCCCCCGGGCAGCGGACGGCCGTGCTGGCCGGTGCCGTGCGCGACGAGTGGGTCCCCGCCGATGGGCCTGCCTCCGCCCGCTACGCATACATCCGCCGCGCGATGAGCCAGGACGACACCTTCCAGTTCGGTGACTGGGGATTCCCGAAGACCGCGAACGCGGCCTTTCGGCGGCGCGCGTTCGAGTCGGCGGGCGGATTTCGGGAAGAGATCCGAACGGCCGAGGACGCCGAGCTCTGCTACCGCCTGCGGGCGGCCGGATGGGAGATCGAGCGCCGGGAGGACGCCGCCGTGGTCCATCGCAACCGCCAGACGCTGCCGGCTTTCGTTCGCCAGCGGGCGCTGTGGGGCGCGGGCGGCGGGTGGATCTCGCGCCGCTACCCGGGTGCGTTTCCCGGCCGACCGCGCGTCAGGCTGGTGGGCTGGGCGGTGCGCACGGGGATCGCGGGGCTGGTCGCCGCGGCACGCTCGCGCGATCGCGATCGGGCGCTGTGGGCTGTGTTTCTGCCGCTCGAGGCGGTCATCTATGAGTTCGGGCGCTCGCTGCCCAACGAACGGCCCCTGACCGCCGTCTGGCGCCGTGCGCTCAGCGCCTCGACGCGACGACCGTTGTCGCGTGGGCGATGAGGAGCGCGTTCGTGATCCTGTCCTCCGATGAGGCCGGGCTGCTGGAGCACTCGCTTGCCGCGGCGCTCGGCGAGGGGTTCGACGAGGGCCTGGTGATCGACAACGCCTCGGCCGACGCCACCGCCGCGGTCGCCGACCGGCACGGCGTTCCCAGCCTGCGCCTCGAGCGCCGCGTTCCCTACACGGAGGCCATGAACGCGGGATTGCGGCGGGTTCGGGGCGATGCCGTCGCCATGCTGCAGGCCGACACCTTCGTCGGCCCCGGCTACCTCCAGGCGTGCCTGCGCGCTCTCTCGCAGCCGGGCGTGGGAGCCGTCGCGCCGAAGCTCCTGCGAGCCGCCGGGCCCGCTCCGGACGACCGGCTCGGAAGCATCGATGCCGTTGGCATGTGGGTCGACCGCCGACGCAAGAACGGGCTCTCAGGACACGGACGCCCCGAGCGGGACTTTCGGCGACCGGGAGAGATCTTCGGCGCCGACGGCGCCGCCGCCCTGTACCGCCGCGAGACGCTCGAGGACTGCGCGGTCCTCGGCGAGGTGTTCGACGAGAACATGCCGGGCTGGGCGTGCGACGCCGATCTCGCCTGGCGTACCCGCCTGTTCGGGTGGAAGGCTTGGTATGAGCCCGAGGCGATCGTCCATCACATTCGCCGGTATTCGCCCTCCACCCGGGCCCGAGCCAGCGCTGAGGATCGTCGCACCCAGTTCCGCAACCGCTATCTGATGATCGCCAAGAACGATTCGGCGTCCGACCTGCTGCGCGACCTGGGGCCGCTGTTGCTCTACGAGTTGCTGGCAGCCGGGTATGCGTTGCTCCGCGAGCGCGAGCTGTTGGGCGGGTATGTCGAGGCGGCGGCGCGGCTGCGCGGAGCGCTGCGCCGGCGGCGCGTGGTGCAGGCCCGCCGCCGGGTTGAGCGCGTCCCCTTCGGGATGCTGCCGCCGGAGTAGGGCCAGCTGTCGCCGGCGCTCAGCCCTGCTCGGGCTGCGACGCTCGGCGCTCAGCCCTGCTCGGGCCAGAATCCGGGCAGCATCTCCGCGTCGCCCGCATGGTGTGAGCCCATCGCCAGCAGCTCAAGGCCCTCCGGGCCGGCCTCAAACGCCCGCGTGGAGCCCGGTGCCACCCGTATGGCATCCAGGCGGCCCACGTCGTGCACCTCGTCGTCGACCGCCATTCGACCCGAGCCAGCGAGCACCAGGTAAAGCTCCTCGTCGACCTGGTGGCGGTGGCCGAAGGCCTGCCGCTTGCCCGGCCTAAGTCGCTGCAGGCTGATGCCGAGGTCGGTGGCGCCAAGCGCACCACGCGCAAAGCGGGCCTCGCCCATCTCTCCGAAGCCCGCCTTGGCGGCCATGTCCTCGACGTCCTCCAGATTGACTACCGCGAACCCTTTCTCCTGGCGGCGGTGGCCGACCCCACCCAGCGGCTCCAGATCGATGCGCTCGAAGCCGCTGTCGCCGTCTTGGACCAGCTCGAGGACCTCAGGGATCTTGCTCCGCGCGTCGTCGCTCTGCAGCGCGGCGTCGAGCTGTTCCTGACTCTGCCAGAGCTCGGTCACCCAAACGACGTCCGCCTCGCCAGCCTCACGGTTGATCACATAGAGCAGGCAGCCCGGCGTCTCGCGCAGAACGCTCGCCACCTCGAGCAGCTTGCGCGCCAGGGCCTCGCCCTGCCCGGGCCTGGCGGTCGCCTTGGCGTAGCGGGCGACCCCGGCGGCCCCAGCCTCGCCGCTCATCGCGGCGCGTTCTCCCACAGGCCGATGACGTTGCCAGACGGATCGGTCACGTAGGCGTAGTAACCCATCCCGGTGACTTCCTGCCGTCCCTGGACCACGCCGCCGCCGGCGGCGGTGATCTTCTCAATCGAATCCTCGATCGCGTCGACGGTGATCGTGATCACCGGGGCGCTGGCGATGGCCCCGCGCTCGGTGATCGCACCGTTGATCGCACCGGCTTCGGTGGGCACCATCGTCTCCTGGTCCACCTGCACGGTCGTGGCGGTCGTGTAGCTGCCCTCACCGCCGCTCATCTGCATCGGTATGTCGTTGATCCGCCAGCCGAAGACCGAGCTGTAGAACTGCTTCGCCTTCTCCTTGTCATTGGCGGGAATCTCGAAGTGCGTGACCTTGTCCACCTGAATCAGCCCTCCTTCGTGCTTAGTTTCGTGGTTGCGCCCGCGCACGCCTCGCAAACCCCAACGATTGCAAAATGCGTGAACCGTGCTTCGTGTCCGAAGCGGCGCTTGATCTCGCGGCGCACCGGGTCGAGCTTGCGGGGCTCGAGCGCCCGAGCGTGTCCGCAGCGCTCGCAGAACAGGTACTCCCGCTCGCCGCGACCCACCAGGACGTACAGCCCCGCCCCGTGGCCCAGGTGGACGTGACGCACCAGGCCATGGCGCTCGAGCGTCTCGAGGTTGCGATAGACGGAGGCTAGGTCGAGGCCGTGTTGCTGCGCGAGCTGCTCAGCGGACATCGGGTCGCCGGCGGCGAACAGCGCCTCGAGTACCAGGCGGCGGGAGGTCGACAGACGCATCCCACGCTCGCGCAGCGCTCGCACCGCGCCGGGGAGGTCCTCGAACTGGAGCGGCTCGACCCCCGGCGCCTGCGTCATGGCGCGTCTCGGAGGCCCGAAGCGGCAACGCCCACGTCCTCGAGGTGTGCGCTCCAGCGCTCCTCGATCCGCCCGTAGCGCCACACGCCAAGGGCGATCATCCAAGTGATGACGAACAGGCCCACGATCACGAACCCCAGCGCATTGACATCGATGTTCTCAAACCAGCTCCAAAACGATCCGGACAGCGCCAGCCTTGAGGCCAGCAGCCCGCCGAGCTCGATCGTGCCGATGACCGCTGCCACCGCCACCGACAGCCCGGTGATCGTGATGTTGTAGAAGACCTTGCGCACGGGCTTGGAGAACGCCCATCCGTAGGCGAAGTTCATGAACGAGCCGTCGATCGAGTCCATCAGCGACATCCCGGCAGCGAACAAAATCGGCAGGCAGAGGATCGCGTACCACGGCAGCCCGGCGCCGGCTGCGCCACCCGCCAGCACCAGCAGCGCCACCTCGGTGGCGGTGTCGAACCCGAGGCCGAACAACACCCCGATCGGATACATCTGCTGCGGCTTACCCACCGCCCTGGTCAGCCGGCCGAGGAACCGGTTCATCAGCCCGCGGCTCTCGAGCTGGGACTCGAGCTGCCGCTCGTCGTAGACGCCGCTGCGCATCTCTCGGAACACCTTGAGGATGCCCAGCAGGATCACGATGTTGAGCGCCGCGATCACGTAGAGGAACGAACCCGAGACCAGCGCCCCGATCGATCCGGTGACTTGGTGCAGCCCGGAGTGGCTGTGAGCCACGGGGCCGTCGAGCGCGCGGACGCCGACCGAGATCAACAGGGCCAGCGCGAAGACCACCGTGGAGTGCCCGAGCGAGAACCAGAAGCCAACGCTCATGGGGCGCTTGCCGTCGGCCATCAGCTTGCGCGTCGTGTTGTCGATGGCCGCGATGTGGTCGGCGTCGAACGCGTGGCGCAGACCGAGGGTGTAGGCCGTCAGGCCGATCCCGATCGTGAAGGCCCCGGCGGTTCCCAGGTGGTAGTGGCTCGGCGCCACCAGGGCGAAGAGCATGAAGAAGCCCACCACATGTAGAGCCAGCACCACGCCGGCCATCAGCGACACCGTTCGCCACTGGCCGGGGTCCAGCAGCCGGGTCGCATGCCCGGCGGAGCGCACGAGGCGGGGGGCAGTGTGCACCCGGCGATTATCTACGGATCAATCGCTATTGCGAGGTAATCGCAGTTACCGCTGGCCACCTCCGGTAAGACCGGTTACCGTCGACGAGCTTCACTGCGTACTGGGCTCAGCCGGCGCGGGCACCGAATGAATCAGCGCGGCTGGCGATGGAGTCGAGCATCGCCGGAAGATGCTCGTCGAGGTCGCCGCGCATGTGCCATTCGTTGCCGTGGCCGGTGACCAGGCCAGCAGCCGACAGCCGCCCCAGCGCGTGTGACACGGACGGTCGCTCAGCGGCCACGAGTCGGCCGAGCAGCTGATGGGTGAGCGGCAGTGGCAGCCGGATACCGCCCGGCTCCACCTTCCCCCAGCGAGCACCCAGATGCCACAGAAGCAGGATGAGCCGAATCTCCAAGCGGGGCTGGGCGGCGATCGCGCGCTGGACGTTCAAGCTCGCCGCGCGCCGGGCCGCACGCTGCAGCAGCGCTTGCATGATCTGCGGCCAAAACCTGACCCGCTTGGCGAAATCGCCATCCAGCAGCGCGAAGCGGCTCGGGGTCAGGGCCCGGCACCCCACGTCGTAGGAGAACAGCTCCTCGTGATCGCTGGGGACGGGCTGGATCAAGTCTCCGCTTCCAATCAGCTCGGCCGCGATCCGGTCACCGACTGACACGTTCACGACCAGCACCCCGTCCAGGACTAAGGCTCCCGGTCCGGGCGAGGCTCGCTGTAGCCACTCCGGAAGGGGCAACACCCCGGCCTCGGTCTCGAGCGCCCGGACGATCGCCGCAGCCCGCGCCGGGGCGCGCACTTCGTCCTCGAGCCCGTCGGCCAGCTCGGGATCGAGATCCAGGAGACATTGCGCAGACGCGTGGACACTGTGTGCGACTGCGCCGACTCGCGTACGAGCCCCTGACTCGTAGTAGTTACTCACTGGCGCGACTCAGCGAGGCTCGCCAATGCACCGGACGGCATGGGACGTCTCCCACTGGTTCAGTCTATGCGCCACAGACCGGATTCAAACCTTTCTGCTGAATGCGGAACTTTCTGTGGTAAGCCGAATTACCGTCACGGGGGTTACCGCCCGTTTCTGCCAATTCGGTGTGGCTGATATTCAAGCCAGACCGAGGGCCGGGAACGAGCGCTCAGTTTGCCGCCGCGGCGAGAGGAGAGGACCCGATGTGCTTGGCGATACCCGGACAGGTCCTGGAAATCGTCGATCCGACCAACCAGATCGCCAAGGTCGATGTGGTCGGCGTAAGGCGCAACATCAACGTCAGCCTGCTCGCGGAGGACGGATCAGGGGTGGCCCCCGGGGACTGGGTGCTGATTCATGTGGGGTTCGCGATTTCGCGCATAGATGAGGAGGAGGCCGACGCCACTAGGACGCTGCTGGAGGCGATGGGCCAGGAATACGAGCAAGAGCTCGAGGAGCTGAAGGCGAGCGTCATCGAGTGACCGACATCCCGACCTGCGACTCGCATCACTGCATCACCTGCGGTGACGACGGGCTGCCGATGACAATCCTGCGAATCGACGAGCGGCGGGGGCTGGCGCTGTGCGTCGATGAGCACGGCGAGCGGGCGACGGTGGAGACCGCCCTTGTGGAGCCGGTTGTGGCGGGCGAGCGCTTGCTCGTTCACGCCGGCACGGCGATCGCCGCGCTTGGCGCCGCCGAAGGAGAGCGAGCATGAAGTTCGTCGACGAGTTCCGTGACGCCGAGCTGGGCCGCGCAGTCGCCGCCGAGGTCCTGTCGCTGGTGGAACCGGGCCGCCACTACAAGTTCATGGAGGTCTGCGGCGGGCACACCCACTCGATTTACAAGTACGGCGTCGACGACCTCCTTCCCGCCAACGTGGAGCTCGTGCACGGACCCGGGTGCCCCGTGTGCGTGATTCCGATGGGTCGCGTAGACGACGGCATCGCCCTGGCGCACACCGACGGCGTGATCTTCACCTGCTTCGGCGACATGCTCCGGGTACCTGGCTCCAACGGCAGCCTGCTCGAGGCCAAAGCCGCCGGCGCCGACGTGCGGATGGTCTATTCGCCGCTCGACGCGCTGCGGATCGCCAAGCAGAACCCGGACCGCGAGGTCGTCTTCTTCGCGATCGGTTTTGAGACGACTGCGCCATCGACCGCCCTCACGCTGAAGCGGGCCCGGGCGGAGCGGGTGGAGAACTTCTCCTGCATGTGCAACCACGTGACGATCGTCCCGCCGGTGCGCGCGCTGCTGGAGTCTCCGGACCTGCGGCTGGATGGGTTCATCGGGCCGGGCCACGTCTCGACGATCGTGGGGGCCAGACCGTTTGAGTTCATCCCCACCGACTACGGCAAGCCGCTCGTCGTCGCCGGCTTTGAGCCGCTGGACATCCTGTATGCGATCTCGATGATTCTGCGCCAGCTGAGTGAAGGGCGGTGCGAGGTCGAGAATCAGTACAAGCGCGTCGTTCCCGACGAGGGCAACCTGCGAGCGCTTCAGATCATGGCTGAGGTGTTCGAGCTACGACCGCATTTCGAGTGGCGCGGGCTGGGCTTCATCTCCCACAGCGGCCTGAAGCTGTCGGCGGCATACGCTGACCTCGACGCCGAGCAGCGCTTCAGCGTCCCGGGCGTGCGCGTCGCCGACCCCAAAGCCTGCCAGTGCGGAGAGGTCTTGAAGGGCGTCATCAAGCCCTGGGACTGCAAGGTCTTCGGAACCGCCTGCACGCCCGAGCGCCCCATCGGCACCTGCATGGTCTCCTCCGAAGGAGCGTGTGCCGCCTACTACAACTTCGGCCGCTTCGCGCGCGAACGGGAGGTCGTGTGAACTTCGGCCGCTGCGCGAGCGAACGGGAAGTCGTGTGATGCCCGAGCCGGCGGCGGTCACAGAGCGCGAGCAGAAGATCCTGGGGATCATCGAGACCGCTCGGAGCAAGCGGGCCAAGTTCCGCGACGAGCAGATCAACATGGCTCACGGAGCCGGGGGCAAGGCCACGCAGAGCTTGATCGAGGGGCTGCTACTTCCGGGACTGGCGAATGAACAGGCGCTAGGCGCTAAGACGCTCTTGCAGCTGGCCGACGCCGGAGCTGTGGAGGTAGAGGGCCTGCCGCTGGCTCTCACCACGGACTCCTTCGTAGTCAAGCCGCTGCGCTTTCCCGGTGGCTCGATCGGTGAGCTGGCCGTGAACGGCACCGTCAACGACCTCGCCGTCGGGGGCGCACGGCCGCTGGCGCTCACGTTGTCGCTGATCCTCGAGGAGGGTCTGCCCGCACAAGCGCTACGTGATGAAGTGGAGGCCATCGCCGACGCCGCGCAGATGGCCGATGTGGCGATCGTCGCCGGCGACACCAAGGTCGTGGAACGCGGCAAGGCCGACGGCATGTACATGTGCACGGCTGGTATCGGCCGCCGCGACCCGCGCGCCACGCTGGCGCCGGACGCCCTGAGCCCGGGAGACAAGATCCTCTTGTCCGGCAGTATCGGCGAGCACGGCACGGCGATCATGCTCTCGCGCGGGGAGTTCGAGCTGGACGGGGAGGTTTCCTCCGACACGCGCTCGCTGTGGCCTGCGGTGGACGCCCTGCTGGAGTCCGTGGGGCCAGAGCTGCGCTGCCTGCGCGACGCCACCCGGGGCGGCGTGGCCTCGGTGCTCAACGAGCTGGCCCGTGCATCGTCGGTGGCGATGCTGGTGCGTGAAGATCGGATCCCGGTGCTGCCGGTGGTGAGCGGAGCGGCGGAGATCCTGGGGATCGACCCGATGTACGTCGCCAACGAGGGCAAGCTGGTGGCCTTCGTGGCGCCGGAGGCCGCCGATGCCGCTCTCGAGGCGCTTCGCGCCGTCCCGGGCTGCGAGGACGCAGCCGAGATCGGCGAGGTTCGTGGCAAGCCTCCGGGGATGGTCCTGGTCCAGACCGCGTTCGGCGGGCGTCGCGTGATGGATCAACTCGTCGGCGACCCGCTTCCCAGGATCTGTTGAGGCGTCACGATGCACGAGCTGTCGATCGCAGAGTCGGTAGTGAACATCGCTATCCGCCACGCCGACGGCCGTCCGGTCAGCAAGGTGGAGCTGGAGGTCGGTCACCTGCGCCAGGTGGTGCCATCGGCGCTTCAGTTCGCCTTCGAGCTGCTCGCCAGCGGCACGGTGCTCGAAGGCGCGGAGCTGGTGATCGAAGACGTGCCGGCGCGCGGGCGCTGTCGGGCCTGCGCGGCGGAGACGACGATGTCGGCGTTCCCGCTTCAGTGCGGAAGCTGCGCGGGGCTCGACATGGAGGTCGTGGCCGGCGAGGAATTGCTCGTCAGCGCACTCGAGCTGGAAGAAGACCTAACCGGAATAACTACTGGAGGGATGGGCGATGGCGGTTGAACAGCAGGCTTCTGGCGTTGACGAGGTCCACATCCTTTGGATCTCCGAGGGGATGAGCTGCGACGGCGACTCGGTATCGATCACCGCCGCCGGCCAGCCGGCAATCGAGGACGTGGTGCTCGGCGCCATCCCCGGACTGCCGAAGGTGAACCTCCACAACAAGGTCCTTTCGCCCACGCTGGGGGGAGAGGAGTTCCTGCTGCCCTTCCGCCAGGCGGCCAGAGGCGAGCTCGACAAGCCGTTCGTGCTGGTCATCGAGGGCTCGATCCCGAACGAGAAGATCAACGGCGAGGGTTACTGGACCTCATTTGGCAACGACGAGGCCACCGGCGAGCCGCTGACGATCAACTGGTGGATCGATCAGCTGGCGCCCAAGGCGTGGGGCGTGGTGGCGATCGGCACCTGCGCCACCTACGGAGGCATCCACGCCATGGCCGGCAACCCCACCGGCTGCATGGGCCTGGCCGACTACCTGGGGTGGAACTTCCGCTCGGCGGGGGGACTGCCGATCGTCAACGTCCCGGGCTGTCCCGTACAGCCGGAGAACTTCATGGAGACCCTCACCTGGCTGCTCTACCAGGCGGCGGGGCTGGCGCCCACGATTCCGCTGGACGAGGCGCTCAGACCGCAGTGGATCTTCGGCAAGACAGTGCACGAGGGTTGCGATCGCGCCGGCTATTACGAGCAGGGGGACTTCGCCAAGGACTACAACTCGCCGAAGTGCCAGGTGAAGATCGGCTGCTGGGGCCCGGTGGTCAACTGCAACGTCCCCAAGCGCGGCTGGATGGCCGGCATCGGCGGCTGCCCCAACGTCGGCGGGATCTGCATCGGCTGCACGATGCCCGGCTTCCCGGACAAGTTCATGCCCTTCATGGACGCCCCTCCGGGCGGCGGTGTCTCCACCGCGATCACCGGCGTCTACGGCCCCTTCATCCGCAAGTTGCGCGGAATCACCAACAAGACGATGAACAAAGAGACCAAGTGGCGGCACAACCGGCCCGAGCTGACGACCGGCTACAAGCCCCGCTGGGGCAACTGATGGCACCGGGCACAGACGAGCTAGAAAGCGCGAGAGGAGACACAAATGGCAGTTAGGGAGAGGGTCAAGCCGGAGGCCGGCAAGCTCGTGGACATGGCCTGGGATCCGATCACGCGGATCGTGGGCAACCTCGGCATCTACACCAAGATCGACTTCGACAACCGGGAGGTCGTCTCGTGCAAGAGCACTTCCTCCCTGTTCCGCGGCTACAGCGTGTTCATGAAGGGCAAGGACCCTCGTGACGCGCACTTCATCACCAGCCGCATCTGCGGGATCTGCGGTGACAACCACGCGGTCTGCTCGTGCTACGCCCAGCA
Organism: uncultured Actinomycetes bacterium; assembly: GCA_963822735.1. Classification (GTDB taxonomy): domain Bacteria; phylum Actinomycetota; class Thermoleophilia; order Solirubrobacterales; family Solirubrobacteraceae; genus Palsa-465. The sequence goes on along the minus strand of CAWGIU010000016.1, from coordinate 264,409 downwards.
GATGGCCTACGGCGTCAAGCCGCCGCCGCTTGGCGAATGGATCGTCAACCTCGGCGAGGCGGCCGAATACATCTTCGACCACATCATCTTCCAGGACAACCTGGTGTTCGTGGACTTCTGCGAGCAGATGGTCAAGGAGACCAATCCCAGCGTGTTCTCCAAGGCCGAGAGCACCGAGGCTCGCCATGCGGAGCTACACGGGCACCGCACGATCGCCGACATCATGCGCTCCTACAACCCGTTCACCGGCGAGACCTACAAGGAAGCGCTGCTGATGAGCCGGATCGGGCGGGAGATGATCTGCCTGATGGAGGGGCGGCACGTGCACCCCTCCACGATCTACCCGGGCGGCGTGGGAACGATGCCGACCCCCACGCTGTTCACCGATTACCTCAGTCGCCTGCTGCGCTGCCTGGACTTCATCAAGAAGGCGGTGGCGATGAACGACGACGTGTTCGACTTCTTCTACGAGGCCCTTCCCGGCTATGAGGAAGTCGGACGGCGGCGCATCCTGCTCGGCTGCTGGGGCGCTTTCAACAACCCGCAGCACTGCAACTACCGCTATCAGGACATGCACCACTGGGGCGATGAGATGTTCGTCACTCCGGGAGTGGTGGTGGACGGCGAGCTGGTGACCACCAACCTGGTTGACATCAACCTGGGGATCCGGATCATGCTCGGCTCCTCCTACTACGAGGACTGGGTGAACGAGGAGACATTCGTCTCGCACGATCCACTCGGCAACCCGGTCGACAAGCGCCACCCGTGGAACCAGACGACGATCCCCAAGCCGCAGAAGCGTGACCTGGAGGGCGGTAACTACTCCTGGGTCATGAGCCCGCGGTGGTACGACCAGCGCACGGGCCACAACCTGGCGCTGGATACGGGTGGCGGTGCCCTGGCCCGCCTGTGGGCCACGGCGCTGGCTGGCAAGGTCAACACGCCCTTCGTCAAGGCCACCGGGCAGAGCGTCCTGATCAACCTTCCGCAGACTCCGAACACCCCCGAGCAGACGCTCGAATGGAAGGTCCCGCAATGGTCCAACGCCATCGAGCGTGACCGCGCGCGGATCTATTTCGTCGCCTACTCGGCGGCGATGGCGCTGCACTTCGTCGACCAGGCGATGAACGAGCTCCGGGCGGGGCGGACGAAGGTGTTCGAGGACTTCGACGTCCCGGACGAGGCGATCGGCTGCGGCTTCCACGAGGCCGTGCGCGGCGTGCTCTCGCACCACCTCGTGATCCGTGACGGCAAGATCGCGAACTATCACCCATATCCCCCGACGCCCTGGAACGGCAGCCCAACCGACTCCTACGGTACGCCCGGTCCCTATGAGGACGCGGTCATGGGCCAGCCGATCTTCGAGGAGAACGACCAGGATCACTTCCGCGGGATCGACATCATGCGGGCGGTGCGCTCATTCGACCCGTGCCTGCCCTGTGGAGTGCACATGTACCTGGGCAACGGCAAGACGCTGAAGACGGTGCACCAGCCGATGTTCGGCGAGCACAGCTAGCGATGGGCGAAGTCCAGCTTCGCCCACCGGCCGAGCTCGTCACCGACGTCGAGCGGCGGCTCGAGGAGCTCGAGTCGCTGCCCGACCCGGCGGCCCGCGAGGCGGCGACGGAGGTGATGGGGGCGCTGCTCGAGCTCTATGGCGCCGGGCTGGAGCGGATCGTCGAGGAGATCGCGGCTCGGGACGACGGCGGGCTCGCCACCGCGCTGGCGGGCGACGAACTGGTCTCGCACCTGCTGCTGCTGCACGGTCTGCATCCCGTGCCGCTGGAGCGCCGGGTGCTGGAGGCGCTCGGAGAGGTGCGCCCGTACCTCGAGTCCCACGGGGGCAATGTCGAGCTACTGGGCGTCGAAGGCTCGACTGCCCGCCTGCGGCTACAGGGCAGCTGCAGCGGCTGTCCATCTTCGACCATGACGCTCAAGCTGGCGATCGAGAACGCGATCCACAAAGCGGCGCCCGAGATCGAGGAGGTTCTGGCCGAGGACGCGCCGGCGCCCGGGGACCTGCCGCTGCTCCAGATCGAGCTCGCGCCGGGGGTGGGGGCCGCGTCGTCTGAGGACTCCACGGGGGTCCCCTCGTCGAAAGCCTCCGCACCGCCAGCGCGCGCCGTCGCTGGCGACGGGGGCGGCGACTGGACGATGGCCGGGGGGCTGCCGGATCTCGCCGACGGCCGCAAGCTGATCAAGGACGTCGCCGGTCACACGATCCTGTTCCTCAAGGTCTCCCAGCAGGTCTACGGATACCGCCCCTCGTGCCCCGCTTGTGGGGAGACGCTGGCGGAGGCCTCGCTCATGGGTATAGAGCTGAGCTGCTCGGGCTGCGGCGCGCGCTTCGATGTGCTGCGCGCGGGCCGCTGCCTCGACTCTCCTCAGCTTCACCTGGAGCCCGTTCCATTGTTGGTGGGAGACGATGGGTTGGTCAAGGTCGCGCTCCCGGTGACTATCTGAGATGTCGACCGGCGCTGGCAGGCTCGCCTCCCCGCGCCTTCGGGCGCTGACCCAGCGCACCGCTCAGCAGGCGGCCGAGCAGCTGGAGCGGTGCGAGCTGTGCGGTGAGCCGATCCCCAGAGACCATCGTCATCTGCTCGACGTACAGAGCCGGGAGCTGCGCTGTGCCTGCCGAGCGTGTTCGCTGCTGTTCGACCGCAGAGCCGCGGCCCAGGGCGGCCTCCGCCTGGTTCCGGACCGCCGCCTGGTGCTGGAGGGCTTCAACCTCAGCGACATGACATGGGAGCGGCTGAGGATTCCGGTCGACATGGCGTTCTTCTTCCGCAGCTCGGAGCAGGAGCGGGTGGTGGCGTTCTATCCCAGTCCCATGGGCGCGACCGAGTCCCGACTGGAGCTGGCGGCGTGGGGACAGATCGAGCGCGAGAACCCGGTACTGACCTCGCTGGAGCCGGATGTCGAGGCTCTGCTCGTCAACCGGGCCAAGGGCGCGCGAAGCTACTACCTGGTGCCGATCGAGGATCCCTACCGCCTGGTGGCGCTGATCCGCACGCGCTGGCGTGGCTTCACCGGCGGGCGCGAAGTGTGGGAGGAGATCGAGCGGTTCTTCGAGGCGCTGGACGGGCGGGCGCGTCCGCAGCGACAGCCAAGCACTACAAAGGAGACGACATGCCGAACATAAACCTGGGCCAGGCAGAGGTGACCCCCGACATGCCGGCGCATACGCCCGGCATCCAGCAGGGCAACGCCAAGGGCTCCTACGAGAAGATGCCCGGGCACAACCCGGACGGAACCTCAACCGCACAGCGCTCGACCGGGATCAACCCCAAGACCCACGACCCGATCGACCCGAGCATGCCCAACCTCTCCCCGGGCTAGTTACAAGTCGGGCCAGTGTCAGGCATATCGAACGCAGCGCCGCTGCGACCGATTCGAGTTCCAGAGCTCAGCTTCACGATGGCTGAAGCGCGGAGCCTCGAGCCCGCGGCCATACCGACGCTGGAGTTCGAGTTGGGCATCGACGCCGCCGGCCAGCCGATCCGCTCGATCCTGCTGGACATCCAGATCCAGATCGCCGCTCGGCTGCGCGAATACTCCCCGCCGGCGCAGGAACGCTTGCTGGAGCTGTTTGGATCGCCCGAGCGCTGGGGCACAACGTTGCGCACGTTGCCCTGGATGCGGACCACGGTGGTCGTACCCCCGTTCGTCGACCACACGATCGCCCAGCTTCAGATACCGGCGAGCTATGACCTCGAGGTCACGGCCGCGCGCTATTTCGCGGCACTCGAGGACGGCGAGATCCCGCTGGAGTTCCTCTTCAGCGGCTCGGTCTTCTTCAGCTCGCCGGAGGGCCTCCTGCAGACCGCGCGGATCGGGTGGGACCGCGAGCTCGACTACCGGCTGCCCGTTTCCGTCTGGCGGCGGGCGATCGACCGCCATTTTCCGAACAGCGCCTGGCTACGTCTGGGCCGCCAGCAGTTCGAGCGCCTCTGCGCCTACAAGGCGCGGCACGCCTTCACCAGCTGGGACGACGCGTTGGCCGCACTGCTGAACGAAGACGAGCGCCGATGACGCCCGATCCCGTGCGCGCGATCGCCGACGCCGTTCTGTATGAGGGCTACATCCTGTGGCCCTATCGCCGCTCGGCGCTGAAAAATCAGCGACGGTTCACGTTCGGTGGGGTATATCCGCCGGCGCACAGCGAACAGCATCCCGACGACCCGCCGCGAATGCGAAGCGAGGTGCTCGTGCTGGGAGACGGCGATCCGGTGATACAGGTGACCGTGCGCTTTCTTCAGGTCGTAAACAGGGATGCGGCGCGACGCGTCGGCGAGCGCCTGGAGCCGGTCGACGAGCTGCTCGTGGGCGGCCAGCGCTACCTGCGCTGGGAGGAGGCCGTCGAGCGGGAGATCCAGCCGGCACCTGCCGCGGTCTCACGGCTGCTGGCCGAAGCGTCGACGACGCCGATCGCGATCGGCGGCGGAAGCGCGACCGAGGAGCTGGTTGGCCCCGCCGGCCAGCCGGAGGGTGCCCTGGTGCGCAGCTGGCGCGAGCTTCAGGGCAACGTGGCGCTCCAAGCCGAGGTCTGCGAGGACGGCTGCTGGCGGGTACGCGCCGAGGTACAGAACTGCACGGCGTTCGCCGGCGGCTCGCGGCAGTCAGCGCTTGAGCAGACCTTTTGCTCAACGCACATGCTGCTGCGGGTGAGCGGCGGCCAGTTCGTCTCCCTGACCGATCCCGCGCCGGAGTTGGCGGCGGCGGCCGAGGGCTGCGAGAACCTCGGCAACTGGCCGGTGCTGGTTGGGGAAGCCGGCGAGCGCACGACGATGCTGTGCTCTCCGATCATCCTCGAGGACTATCCCCGCATCGCGCCCGAGAGCCCGGGCGATCTGTTCGACGGCGGCGAGATCGATCAGCTGCTGATCCTGAACATCCTCACCTTGACCGACGAGGAGAAGGCCGAGATGGCGGCCTCCGACCCCCGCGCGCGCGAGATCCTGGAGCGCACCGAGGCGCTGACGCCGGATCAGCTGATGGCCCTGCACGGGACGATCCGCGAGTTTGGGATGGCGCGCTGATGCCCGGCTACTGGGAGGAGCTCGAGCGCCCGGCGCCCGACAGCGTCCTCGTAGCCGGCGGCGAGCTGCGGGCCGGCAGCCGGGTGCGCCTTCACCCCCGGGCCGGCGGCGACGTCTTCGACCTGGTGCTGGAGGGTCGTGCGGCGGTGGTGGAGGCGATCGAGCAGAACCTCGATGACGAGATCGTGCTGGCGGTGGTCGTCGAGGACGACCCGGGCCGTGAACTCGGTTTCGCCCGCCAGCCCGGACACCGCTTCTTCTTCTCCCCCGCCGAGGTGGAGGTCCTGCGGGCTGAGGCGCAGGACGCGCCCGCAGCGCCGGCCCGCCGCGTCCTGGTGGCGGGTATCGGCAACGTGTTCCTTGGGGATGACGGCTTCGGTGTGGCGCTCGCTGACCGCCTGGCCCGACGGAGCCTTCCCGAAGGGGTGGACGTGGTCGACTTTGGGATCCGGGGAATGGATCTGGCGTTCGCGATGCAGGACTACGGCGCGGTGGTCCTGCTGGACGCCGTTCCGCGCGGCCAGGCCCCCGGAACGCTGTACGTCATCGAGGCAGACGCCGACGCCGACGTCGACGTCACCGTCGACGCGCACGGCATGGATCCAGTCAAGGTCATGGGGCTGGTCCGCACGCTTGGCGGCTCGGCTCCGTCAACGTATGTCGTCGGTTGCGAGCCGCAGACGAAGATGAGCCCGGACGACGAGGAGATCGTGGCGTCGCTGTCAGAACCGGTGCTGGCAGCCCTTGCCCCCGCAGTAAGGCTCACGGAGTCGCTGCTGCAAGACATCATCGGGAAATCATTAGACCAGGAGGTCCGCAGAGCATGAGCGAGATCCGCATAGGCCCCAAGACGCAGGCGGTGGGGGTGCTGACAATCGTCGGAGCCGTGGCTGCCGCGGTCGCGGCCCAGCTGCCCGAGATCCGCCGTTACCTAAAGATCGAGGCGATGTGAAGATGCGAGAAGAGCCAAGCGACGAGGAAGCCCGCAACGCTGAGGAAGGCGAGCACCTTTCCTCTCCGGAGCCGGGCCATCCGGCCGATGAGACGCAACCCCCGGGCGGCATGCAGGAGGGCGCACACGAGCATCCGGAGGACATCGACGACACGACGCCTGACAAGCAGTCGAGTCCATAGCCCAGACCCGGCCAGCAGTTCGGCCGGTTCCATGACCAGAGGAGGACTATGCACAGGACCAAGGTGAAGATCGTCGAGGACGCCCTCGACGCCAACAACACGATCGCCCGAGCCAATCGCGCGGACTTCGATCGCCATGGCGTGACGGTCGTGAACCTGATGAGCGCCCCCGGTGCCGGCAAGACGACGCTGCTGGAGCGCGTGGCGGCCAATCCGCCGTCCGGGGTCAAGCTGGGCGTGCTGGAGGGCGACGTCCAGGGCTCACTGGACGCCGACCGGCTGGCGACGCTGCACGTGCCGGTCACCCAGCTCAACACCGACCCCGGGTTCGGCGGCGAGTGTCACCTGGACGCCAACATGGTCCGCTCCGCGCTGGACGCGCTGCCGCTGGAGGAGATCGATCTGCTGGTGATCGAGAACGTCGGCAACCTGGTGTGCCCCGCAGAATTCAAGGTGGGCGAGGACGCCCGGGCGATGGTCTGCTCGGTGACCGAGGGCGAGGACAAGCCGCTGAAGTACCCGCTGATGTTCCGCACCTGCGAGTTGGTGGTGATCAACAAGGTCGACCTGCTGGAGCACCTCGAGTTCGATCTCGAGCGCTTCCTCTACTACCTGGACCAGGTTCACCCGGGCGTCGAGCACATGTTGGTGAGCGCCCGCACGGGGGAGGGCGTCGAGGCCTTCAGCGAGTGGCTTGCGGGCGTGGGCCAGAGGGGGCGGGTCCCGGCTTGACGCAGTCGGCAGCCGCGGACGCGCTAACCGCTCGGCTGGGGCGGCTGCTCGACGAGCGCACCGAGGCCAACGCGGGCTTCTTCTCCGGCCAGTCCGCCAGGCTGGCCCGCGTGTGCCATCTGATGGCGGAGCGCTTCGCGCGCGGGGGCCGGCTGGTGGCGTTCGGACGCTCGCCCGCCGCGCGCTCTGACGCCCGGCACATCGCGGTGGAGTTCGTTCACCCCGTGATCGTGGGCAAGCGGGCCCTGCCGGCGCTTGGTCTGGCCGGCGAGGGCGGTGACCTGGCGCGCCAGGTGGAGCTGCTGGTGCGACCCGACGACATCGCGATCGCCTTCGGCTCGGACGAGGACGGCGGCGAGGCGGCTCGGGCCACGGCGCTGGCACGCGAGCGCGGCTGTTTGACGATGGCCTTCGCCCCGGCCGGGGCGGAGTGGGAGTTTCAGCCTGAGGTTGCGGACCGCTACATCCGCCAGGAGCTCGTCGAGACGCTGTATCACGTCCTGTGGGAGCTCGTGCATGTGTTCTTCGAGCACCGCGGCCTGCTCGAGGGGCGCTCGGAACGGCGCTCGCACGATGCCGGCGCCTCGAGCTTTCTCTATCCGTTCCTGGCGGAGCGAGAGCACGACCTGGAGGGAGTGCTGGAGGACGTACGCCGCAGCGTGCTGATGAAGGCCGAGGAGGTTGGCGCGCTGCGCGCTCAGACGCTGGGAGAGGGCGCGGAGACGCTGATCGCCGCCGCCGCGGCGATCCGCTCGCGCCTGGAGGAGGGGGCGATGCTGATGGCGCTCGGGAACGGCGGCTCCGCCACCGACGCGATGGACGTTGTAGCCGACTTTCGCTCGGGCGAAGGTGGCCTGCGCAGCTGGCCGGCACTCGATCTGACTGAGGACCCGGGGATCCTGACCGCGATCGCCAACGACATCGGCACCGAGGCCATCTTCCTGCGGCAGGTGATCGCCTACGGGCACGAGGGCGACGTGCTGCTGGCGCTCTCGACCTCCGGGAACTCAGTCAACGTGATCGACGCGCTCGCCGAGGCGCGCCGGCGGGGGCTGCTGACGGTGGCGATGGTGGGCTATGACGGCGGCAAGGTCCTCGCCGAGCGGCTGGCCGACCACGTCGTGGTCACCCGCTCCCAGCACATACCGCGCATCCAGGAGGCGCAGGCCAGTGCGTATCACGTCCTGCGCCAGCTGGTGGGGTGATGGGTGCCGGGACCGCGGCGCGCTCGCGGGTCCGCGTGCGGGTCACTGGCACCGTCCAGGGCGTCGGCTTCAGGCCCTACGTCTACCGCCTGGCGACCGAGCTGGGGCTGTCGGGCTCGGTGCTGAACGACGAGCGGGGGGTGCTGATCGAAGCAGAGGGGCCTTCCGGGGCCGTAGCGGAGCTGATCGAGCGCCTGCCGCGTGAGGCGCCGCCGCTGGCCTCGATCGAGCGCCTCGAACGGGAGCAGCTGCCGGCCATCGGCGAGAGCGGCTTTCGCATCCTGGCCAGCGAGCGAGCGGGCGACGCCGACGCGCCGGTCTCGGCGGACACCGCCACCTGTGCGGATTGCCTGACGGAGCTGTTCGATCCCGCCGACAGGCGCCACCGCTATCCGTTCATCAACTGCACCAACTGCGGCCCGCGGTTCACGATCGTCCGCGGGACACCGTACGACCGACCGCTGACGACGATGGCCGGCTTTCGCATGTGCCCGGCCTGCCAGGCGGAGTACGAGGATCCGCTTAACCGCCGCTTCCACGCGCAGCCGAACGCCTGCCCTGAGTGCGGGCCGCAGCTGTCGCTGCTCGGCCCCGACGGATCGCCGATCGCGGTTCGCGAGGGGGCGCTGCACGTCGCGGTCGCCGCCTTGCGCGAGGGGGCGATCGTGGCCATCAAGGGCCTCGGCGGCTACCACCTGGCGTGTCTGGCGAGCGACGATCACGCCGCCTCGACGCTGCGGGCCCGCAAGCACCGCGAGGACAAGCCGTTTGCGCTGATGGCGGTCGACCTGGAGGCCGCGCGCGAGCTGGTCGAGCTCGGCGAGCAGGAAGAGGCCTTCCTGCTGGGAAGGGAGCGCCCGATCGTGATCGCTCCCCGCCGTGGCGGTGCCGCCGTCGCCGAGGCGGTCGCTCCGCGCTCGGGCGAGCTCGGCGTGATGCTGCCCTACTCGCCGCTTCATCACCTGCTGCTGGCGGACGTCGGGCAGCCGCTGGTGATGACCAGCGCCAACGTCTCCGACGAGCCGATCGCCTACCGGGACGAGGACGCCTTGGAGCGGCTGGGCGGCATAGCCGACCTGTTCCTGATCCACGACAGGCCGATCGAGACGCGCACCGATGACTCGGTCCTGCGGGCGGTGGCCCGCCGTGGCCCGCCTCTATTGATCCGGCGCTCGCGCGGCTGGGTGCCGCGGGACATCGAGCTGCCGCTGACCGCGGCGCGGCCGCTGCTGGCGTGCGGCGCCGAGCTCAAGAGCACGTTCTGCGTGGCCAAGGGCACTCGGGCCTGGGTCTCCCATCACATTGGGGATCTGGAGAACTACGAGACGCTACGCAGCTTCACCGCGGGCATCGATCACTTCCAGCGGCTGTTCGCCGTGCGGCCAGCGATCGTCGTCCACGACATGCACCCCGAGTACCTGTCGACGAAGTACGCGCTTGAGCGCGATGAGCTGGAGCCGCTGGCCGTTCAGCACCATCACGCCCACCTGGCGGCGTGCCTTGCCGAACACGGAGCGCGCGGGCCGGCGGTGGGCGCGATCTACGACGGCACCGGCTTCGGGACCGACGGCACGATCTGGGGCGGCGAGCTGCTGATCGGCGACCTCGCCGGTTTCGAGCGCCCCGGACACCTGTGGCCGGTGCGCCTGCCGGGGGGCCCGCGCGCCGTGCGCGAGCCGTGGCGGATGGCCTGTGCCTGGCTTCAGGAATCGCTTGGCGGGCGCCCGCCGGCGCCCGCCCCGATCGCGGCGGAGATCGACGAGCGGCAGTGGCGCCAGGTCGGGTCGTTGCTCGAGGGGGGCGTAGCGTCGCCGCTTACCTCGAGCATGGGCCGGCTGTTCGACGCCGTGGCCTCGCTGTGCGGCCTGCGCCAGACGGTCAACTACGAAGGCCAGGCCGCCGCGGAGCTGGAGGCGGCGTGCGATCCGGACGAGCACGACTTCTATCCCCTGCACCTGCTGCGAGAGGACGGAAGGCTGCTGCTCGACGCCCGGGAGACGGTGCGGGCGGTTCTCGACGATGTGCGTGCCGGATGTTCGCCGGCCACGGTCGCGGCACGCTTTCACAATGCGGTGGCCTCGGCCACCTCGTCGGCGCTCGTGCTGCTAGCGGCCGAGCGGGGAATCGACGTGGCCGTGCTCGCAGGCGGGTCGTTCCAGAACCGCGTGCTGCTGGAGCGGGTCAGCGCCAACCTGCGCCAGTCGGGCCTGCGCGTCCTGGTCCCCAACCGCCTGCCACCGAACGACGGCGGGATTGCCTACGGGCAGGCGGCCGTGGCGTGCGCGGTGATGGCCGCTGAGGGTGCGGCCGGCGGCTAGGGGCGTCCGCCGCTGGCCGCGGCGGCCGGGACGCGGCCGCGGCCGGCGACCTGCTTAACGTGACAAACACGGCGACAGCACGCCGATCTGGTCATTTGAACATGTCAGACCTGTTCAGATGCAATCTCGACGCCCGCGGAAGACGGTTTGGCACGTTCAACAGGGTGTGCCCCTCGACACGCGCTCGCCAAGCGGTGCCGGCCCCTGGTCCTAAGCCCGGCGGCCCGCCCCGCGCCAGCCGTTGGGCGCCCTGAGCGCCTCCCCGTAGACCTCCCAGGTAGCCGCCGCTGCGTCGCTCCAGCTCCAGTCAGGCGGCGGCGGCGCCGGCCGGCGCAGCGACTCGGCGGCCCGCACGAGGCCGTCCAGGTCGTTGATCGGGGTCAGCTGGGCGTCGGGGCCGAGTACCTCCCGCAGCGCCGGGACGTCGCAGGCCGCAACAGGCGTACCGCACGCCAGGGCCTCGACGGGCGGCAGGCCAAAACCCTCCTCGTCGCTGGGGAACACGAGCGCGTGGGCGCCCGTGTAGATGGCCGCGAGCTCGTCGTCCGAGACGACGCCTGTCAGGGTCACGTCGTTGAGCTCGCGTGCCCAGTGTGCGGTGGGCCCGACGAGCACCAGCGGCATCGTGCGCTTGGCGCGGGCCAGGGCGGCGGTGCGCTTGCGGGGGTCTGGGGTCAGCATGCCCCCGACCCACACGAGGTAGCGCTCGGGCAGCCCGAAGTGCTCGCGGACGGCGTCCACCTCCTGCTGCGAGCGGGGCGCGAATGCCGGGTCGGGAGCCTCTGGGATCACCGCGATGCGCTTGGCGGGAATGTCGAGCACTCCGATCGCGTCGTCGGCGACGGCCTGGGTGGGAACGATCACCCGCACCGCGCGCTGCACCGCCAGGTAGCGAAGCTTGAAGCGAATCCCGGAGCGCAGATACTCGCCGCGGCGCTTGAGTGGCACGAGGTCGTGCAGCGTGACGACCATGGGAACGGGCGAGCGCAAGCAGCGCGCCCTCGATCCACGGAGCGTGGAACACGTCGCAGCGGCGCGGCCGGTGGGCCTCCACGATCTCCCCGCGTTCAGCGTCATCCGCCCGCAGCGCGTCGAGCAGGCAGCGCGTGTAGCGCCCGACGCCACGGGGGTCCTTCCTGGGGCGGCTGTCGAAGGCGATCCTCGTAGTGCCGCCACTGTAGAGCGCGGCGCAGCCCGATGTCGGACGGCCCAATTGCCGTAATTTCACGCCATCAAGGACTACTTCGAGGACCTGTGGGGCCGCCTCCCGCACGAGCTCTCGCCGCCTGACTTCGAGCTTCGGCGGGGCTTCCTGCGCTCAGCGGTGCGAACCGGTGACCGCGCGCTCGACCTCGGCTGCGGGCAGGGCGAGTTCACCGCTGAGCTCGCGGCCGCCGGGGCGGAGGCCGTGGGCGTGGAGGTGGCCAAGACGGCGCTGGAGCGCGCCACAGGCGCCCACCCAGAGCTCGTCTTTCGCCTGGTTCCGATCGGCGGCCCGCTGCCGTTTGTCGACGGTGCGTTTGACCTCGTGTGGGCCAGTGAGGTCATCGAGCACGTGGCGGACACCGCCCGGTGGCTGTCCGAGGTGAGACGCGTGCTCGCGCCGAGGGGTCGCCTGCTGATCACCACCCCCAACCACCCGCGCGCGGCGATCCTGCTCCGAGGCCTCGAGCGCTACTCCGAGCCGCTCGGCGATCACCTTCACCTCTACACGCGCCGCTCGCTACGGGCGACGCTCTCGGATTTCGGCTTCGACGAAATCGAGATCCGGGCCGCGGTGGGTCCGCCGCTGTTCAGGCGCCTGCTGCTGGCGCGCGCGCTGCGGGGATGAGTACTACGCCACGTCCCAGCCGAAGTACACCTCCGCGGCCCTAACCCGTCCATCTCCGAACGTGAGGACCTCGGTGTTGCGGCCCCGCTTTCCGGCTGCCGTCTCGGACTCGTAGGTCACGATCACCTCCTCGCCGGACTCAACCAGCCGCACGAACTCAAAGTTCTGGCCCCTCCCGGCGCCGGGCCAGCAGCGCTCGAAGTAGCCATGGCGGTCCAGCCCGACGTCGTAGGGACTCGAGAACGTGAAGTCGTCGGCCAGCAGCCGCTCGATCGTGTCGCGGTCGCCGGCGGCGAACGCCCGGTACATCTCGCGCGCCAGCTGCGCCCGCTGTCCCTCCGCCACCTGCGTTACTTCTTCTTGGACGGGGGCTTCGGCTTCGACGTGGTGGTCGTCGTGGGCGTTGGGGGCGCCTTGGGAGCCTGGCTCGGCTTCATCGCGTGCCAGTTGAAGGTCGCCATCGCGGCCGCGGGCAGAGTGTAGGTAAGCGACTTGCCGTGCCATTGGACGGCGAAGGTAACCGGCGCGGCGGTGTTGTTGTAAGTCACGAGCGCTTCGGTCCCATCGGGATTCAGGAACGCCACGTCGTCGAGCCCCGCACCTGGCCCGTACGGGGAGTAGGTCGTGAAGTGGTTGGAGTAGACGCGCTCGGCACCCGGCTCGAGGAACTTGCTCACCTGCCCCAGCTGGAAGTACGGGAGGCCGAACGACACGCTGTGCGACACCGGATCGACGGTCAGGACGCCGGTGCAGCCCGTGCACGCCGTGTTGGGCGCCTGGACCGGTCCGCCTTCGGGGTCGAGCGCCAAGTTCCAGAGCGCCACCGCGCTGGCCCAGTTGCGAAGCGAAGCGATCTCGAGCTCGGCGGTGAACCAGGTGGGATGGGTCTGAGTGGTGCACTCGGTGACCCACTGTTCGAGCCTTGGGACGAGCCGGTGCAGAGCGCTCATGGCGGTCGGCGAACCGTCATAGCAGTGGAACGCGATGCCCTGGAGATCCGAACCAGACGACATGTCGATCAGAGTCGTGACGTAGGAAGAGATCGGGCTCCCGTTGCCCGAAGGGAAGTTGCCCCAGCTGGAGTCGAAGCCGAAGATCTGTGTCTTGAGCTTCGCGGCTTGCAGCGCGGGCTTCAAATAGTCGGCAATGAACTGGGCCTCGTTGACGGCGGGGAGGTTCAGGCCCGGATACCAGGTGCCCTGCGCGGGCTCATTCTGGGGGGTGATGGCGGTGATTGGGATCTTCTCGGCGGCATAGGCCTTGAGGAACTTGACGAAGTAGTTGGCGAGCGGGGCATACATGGTCGGCAGCAGGTACGCCCCGTTGTTGGTGTTGTCAAAGTTGTCGTTGGTCTTCATGAAGCGCGGCGGCGTCCACGGAGTGGCGATGATCTGCGCCGCCGGGTTGAGCTTCAGCGCCTCCCGCAAGGAGGGAATGATGTATGGCCGGTCGTGACCGATCCCGAAGTGACTGAGGCTGGGATCAGACCCCGGGACGGGAACGTCGTCGTAGGTGTAGGGATACCCCTCGGCGCTGTAATCCGAGGCCCCCATCGGCAGACGGATGAAGCTGAGGTGGATGCCGTTCGAGCCGAACAGCCCCTCCATCGCCCGCTTGAACTGCGCCGAGGTCAGCTGGTCGTACAGCAGCCAGGCGGAGCTGTCGGTCAGTGCCGCACCGACGCCGACGATGCGCTGATAGCGGGCCGAGTACGAGTCGTTGATCTGAATGACCCCCAGGTGTCGCGACGGGGCTGCATTGCTGAAGCGCAGCGCGCCGACGGGCGCCATTGCCTGCCCCAAGGCAGTGCTGGTCTGGACCACCCTGACGAGCGGGTTGGCCGGTGTGGTGGTGGTCTTCGGAGTGGTTGTGGTGGGCGTCTTGGCGGCTTGGGCGGCGCCACCGCCCGTAATCCCGACAGCGGCCAGCACGCACAGCACAAGACCAATTTTTCGCACTATCTCTCTCTCCTGATCCCAAGCGAGCGCGCGGGAGGGTACCAGCGCGTGGCGCCGGCCGGCGCCGATACCGAGCCGAGCGCCGGCGCCGTGCAGGCGCGTAGCCTCAGCTGCTTGCGCGTGCTTCTTGACACCACCTACGCGCGCCGCGCCCCGTACTCGGGAACGGCCATCTACCTTGAGCGCCTCCGAGAGGCGCTCCAGGAGGGGGACGACGTGGAGGTCATCGCCAGGGCCAATCCCCGTCGCGGTGCACCGGCCGGCGGCGGCATGGGAAGCGCTCGCAACCTGCTGGCCGACCAATGGTGGACCGCGATCGAGCTGCCGCGCTTGGCGCGCGAACTGGACGCCGAACTCATCCACCACCCGCTGCCGGCGCTCGCGCCGGTGGGAGCGCCGCCCCAGGTGATCACGGTGCACGATCTGGCGTTCGAACGGCTACCAGAGTGCTTTGACCGCCGGTTCCGCGCCTACGCTCACCTGACGCACAGGGTCGTGGGGCGCCGCGCCGCGGCGGTGATCTGCGTGAGCGAGACGACCGCGGCCGACGTGCGGGAGCTGTGGGGCGTCGCCGCGGAGCGCATCGTGATCGCCCACCACGGGCCGGGCCAGGCGTTCGACGTCTCCTCAGCTGAGGCTCCGCGGCACTTCCTCTACGTGGGGGACGACGAGCCGCGCAAGGACCTCACCACGCTGCTCGCGGCGTACGAGCTGTACCGCCGGGGAGCGGAGGACCCGCTCGGGCTCGTCCTGGCCGGATCGGCCAGCGCCAACGGCGTTGGCGTCCGCATCGAGGAGCGCCCCGGGCCTTCGCGGCTGGCCGAGCTCTACGCCGAGGCCGCGGCGCTGGTTCACCCCTCGCTGTACGAGGGCTTCGGCCTGACGCTGCTCGAGGCAATGCGTGCTGGAACACCGGTGATCGCGGCCCGGGTGGCCGGTGCGGCGGAGGTCTGCGGTGACGCCGCCCGCTACGCGGAGCCCCGCGACCCGGCGGCACTGGCCAGTCAGATGGCCGAGATCGCGGCCCAACCGGCGCTGCGCAAGGAGCTCGCCGCCCTCGCACGCCGGCGCGCCGCCTCGTTCTCCTGGGACGCCAGCGCACGCGCCCACCGTGACGCATACTCTCTGGCGCTGGGCTAGTGGCAGCTTTGGGAGACGAACACTGATGAAGATCGCAATCCTCGGCACGCGCGGGATTCCCGCCTCCTACAGCGGCTTCGAGACGGCGGTCGAGCAACTTGCCTCGCGCCTCAGCGAGCGCGGGCACGAGGTCGTCGTCTACTGCCGACCGCACGTCGTCGACCGCAAGCTTTCGACCTACAAGGGCGCGGAGCTGGTCCATCTGCGCACCGTGCAGAACAAGTACCTCGACACGTTCGTACACACGCTGTTCTCCGCCGTGCACGCGGCGCGGGTCACCCGCCCGGACGTTGCGCTCTTCTTCATCGCCGGGAACTCCCCCCTGTGTCTCATCACCCGCTGGGCGTCGATCCCATCGGTGATCAACGTCGATGGTCTCGACTCCGACCGTCGCAAGTGGCCGGCCTTCGCCAAGGCATACCTCCGCTTCGCCGAGCGCACGTCACCGCGCTGGGCCGATGAGGCCATCACCGACAGCCATGCCGTGGCGGACATCTACCGCAGCCGCTACGGCGAGCACATCGGGGTAGTCCCCTACGGCGTCGAGGATCCGGGCTATGACGGCACGGACACGCTGAAGCGGCTGGGGCTGGAGCCCGGCCGCTATGTCCTGTTCGTGGGGCGGCTCGAGCCTGAGAACAACCCGCATCTGCTGGTGGAGGCGTTCTCGCGCATCAGCGGTGCCGCGACGCGCGGGATGAAGCTGGCGATCGTCGGCGGCGCTCCCTACGCGGACGAATACATCCGGCAGGTCTGGCGCTCCGCCGACCCACGGGTCGTGTTCCCGGGCTACATCTTCGGGCAGGGCTACTGGGAGCTTCAGCGTCACGCCTACCTGTTCTGCGCGCCGACCGAGGTCGGAGGCACCCACCCGGTGATCCTCGAGGCGCTGGCCGCGGGTAACTGCGTGCTCGTCAACGACCACCGTCCGAATGCCGAGACCGTGGGCGACGCGGGGATCTATTTCTCCGGGCCCGGGGGGGTCGACGACCTAACGGCCAAGCTGGCGCGCTTGCTGGATGATCCTCAGCTGGTGGCCGAGTACGGCAGACGGGCGCTGGCCCGGGCGCGCCACTACTCCTGGCCCGCCGTCACAGACCAGTACGAGCAGCTTTTGAGAGCGGTCTGCGAGGCGCGGGGGCCCGGTCCGCTGCCCCCGGTATTGGTCGATCGCGAACCCGTCCCGGTGACCTGAGCGCCCGGCTCGCCGGGGCCTGATCAGCGGTGGGCGTTGATTTCGGCCTCGGCCCGGCGTAGGTCGCTGACGATCTCAGGGGAGCCCACGTCGAGCGCCCACGCCCGCTTGAGGACGTAGTAGGCCTGAACGGGGCGGTGCAGCCCCAGCAGCAGCTCGCCCTCCTGGGTCCACGTCTGAGGGTTCAGGGGCTGGAGGGACACAGCCTTGCGGAGCTCCGCGAGCGCCGCTCGGTTCTCGCCGGCCGCCCGGTAGAAGGCAGCCAGCTCGGACAGGGGATCGACGGAGACCGGGTCGTAGGTTGCGGCCGCCTTGGCCTGAGCGACAGCCGCGGCCAGGTCGCCGCTGGTAGCGGCGTTCAGCCCCGCGGCATCAGCGTTGGCGGAGCGCAGCGGCTGGTAGATCATCCACGCGCCCGCCAGCGCCGCCGCGGCGAGCACCGCGGCAGCGGCCAAAGCCCCCACCCTGGGCCGGCCTCGAGCACCCGCGTCCCCCAGCCCGATCGAGCCTCGGCCCGCGAGCCATCCGGCGCAGAGGAGGGCCACGATCGCCGGTCCGGGCACGAACCAGGTCCAGTCGATCGCCGAATCGAGCCCGAAAACGACCACCGTGGCGAGCAGCGCCACGAGCGCGTCGCGCTCCGCGGGCCGCCGGAGGCTGGACTGAGACGCCTCCGCCTCGATCGACCGTTCCTGGCCCTCGTCGGCCGGTCGCTCCTCGTCCTCCTCGTACCATCGTCTTTTGGACTCGTCACGAGGATCGGCGTCAGAGCTGAGCGCTCTGGCTGCCGCCGACGCCCAGGCGATCAGCAGCAGCAGGCTCAGCGCCACGCCGACCACTCCCAGGTCGGCGAAGGTCTCGAGCACGTAGCTGTGGGCGTGGTCAAAGGTCTGGTACTGGTTGATGGGCGGGTAGTAGCGGCTGCGGGCGGTGGCAAATCCATTCGCCCCCACACCCTTGAACCACGAGTGCCTGCCGACCGTCAGTGCCTGGTTCCAGTAGCGCCCGCGGGTGCTGCCGACTTGCAGCAGGCGCCCCGGCTCGTTCGGAGCGCCGCCGGAATTGGGGCTCGTCAGTTGTGTCCAGGCGTGGGAGACAGTGCCCGTCAGCCCGCGCGAGGAGCCGGCGACGGCGCCCACGCCGGCCAATGCCATCAGCACCACGAGGACCACCAGCCCCACTCCCACCCACCTGCGCAGGCGCGCCGGGAGTCCCACCCGGTCGATACGGAGCGCGATGATCAAACCGGCCACGGTCTGCAGCACGATCATCAAGAGCAGCGCTAGACCGAGCTGGTGCCCGGCGTGCGTCCGTGCCGGCAATGCCACGCCGTCGTAGGTCAGCGAGTGGTTTGCCAGCGCCCAGGCGCTGACCGCTCCACCGCCGAGGGTCCCCGCT
Source organism: uncultured Actinomycetes bacterium (assembly GCA_963822735.1). Lineage (GTDB taxonomy): Bacteria > Actinomycetota > Thermoleophilia > Solirubrobacterales > Solirubrobacteraceae > Palsa-465. Next base: position 246,459 of record CAWGIU010000016.1, on the reverse strand, counting down.
ACCAGGATCACCACGGCCCGCAGCCGCACCCGCGCTAGGACGAACCAGATGATCAGTCCCACCACGGCGATGGCCAGCGCCCCGCGCGAGAGCGAGAGCATGATCGTGACTACCAGCAGTCCCAAGGCGGGCACCGCCAGCGCTCGCCCCACCACGTTTCCGCCGCGCTTGGAGCCGGCCCACAGGCAGGGCGCCAGCCCCATCGTCGCCATCAGTCCCACCGCGTTCCAATAGTCGAACGGAAGACGGAGTCTGCCGATCGTGTCTCCGGGGTCGAGCGAGCCGGGAAACACCTTGACCAGCAGCGAGTAAAAGCTGACCACCGTGGCCACGGTGGCGACGGCGCCGACGATCCCGGCCCACCGGCCGGGAGCGATCCGTGCCAGCGCCATCGCGCCGGCGAACACGGCGAGATAGGAGACCGTCCGGCTGGCCTCGACCCACGAATTCGCCGGCTGGACCGACCAGGCGATCGAGCCGGCGGTGAAAGCCGCCAGCAGGGCGAACAGCCACAGCGCCCTCGATGCCGAGCCCCGCACCGCGCCGGCCCTCAGGGCCGAGAGGATCAGCAGCACGGCGCCCAACAGCGTGAGCGCGACCTCTGTCCAGGTGTTCGCCCCCAGCGCCGTGCCTCCGCCGGTGACGAATGTGGCTACGCAAAGCGCCACAGCCAGTGCCAGACCCCATGAGGCGTCGCGTCCCGGCGTACGCAGCGCGGCCACCGCCCTGCTGGCGGTGCGCCGCGGACGCGATGGGCTCAGAACCGTCGACACGCGTTGCCGAGGCTAACTAAAGCGAACGGTGGGTGGTGAACGTCCGCTGTGCGTCCGGCGCGGGCGTGTACGGGCGGTCACTGAGGAACTCGGATCCCTCGTCGATGGCTGCCTGGTGGTCGTAGGCCGCGGCGATCTTTCGCAGGCCGTGACGAACCGGCGTGGCATCGATCACGCCGAGCTTCCAGTCACGCTCGGCGGCCAGCGCCGACCAGTGAGCGTCGAGTCCCCAGCCCACGCGCAGCGGCGGGAACGGCAACAGCAGATCAAAGGTCTCGGAATGGAAAGCGAACACCGGACCGACCTCTACGAAGGCCGTCTCCCGCACCAGGCTGGCGGGACGGCGCCGCGTCACCTCCCAGGCGGCGTGCGAGCGATGGCGGTGGGCGGGCTGTGCCAGTCGCAGGCCGAAGCGCTCGGCGAGGAAGATGAAGACGTCGAGGAACCCAGCGGGGAGCGCCACGTCATCGTCCACCGCGAGCAGCCAGTCATAGCCGACCGGCGGATGCTGCTCGAGCAGCGCGTTCAGGTTTTCGAACTTGCCCTTCCCGCTCACAGACGTCTCCTGGATGCTGACCTCGTGCCGGGTTCGCATCAGCTCGGCCCGAGCGGCCGCGAGCAGCGTGGGCTCGCCGGTGCGCTCCACGGCCAGGGCGAGCACGCGCCGTCGCGGCCAGGCCGCAGCAGCGCGGCGCAGCCGCCAGCGATCCAGCCGCGCCAGCGCGATCGCGTCGCAGAGTGCGTCCAGCACGACGGCCCTGGTGGTGAGGCGGACACCGATCACGAGGCCGCTCGTACCCGACAGGAAGTCAGGCGTCCCTGCCGAGGTCACTCGCCGAGCGCCTCGCGCAGGCGGCCGGCCGAATGCGCGGCCATCACAAAGCCATTGCCGCATCTCCGGCGGAGGGTGTGCCAGGCGCAGCCCACGAGCGTGCGCACCTCGGACGAGGTCGCGGGCGCGCTGCCGCGGTGGACGTCGTAGCGTCGGGCAGCCACGCCGCGCCTGTATGCGGCGCGCGAGAGGGTGCTTACTCTGGCGTCAGCGGCCGAGCGCCGGTGCTCGAGCCCCGCCTGCGCCAAGTACCGGATCCGCCCGCCGGTCGCGCGATAGCGGCCCAGCCACTCCTCCTCATCCCCGCAGCCGCTGAGCGCCTCGTCGAATGGACCCACAAGCTCGAGCGCGGAGCGCCGGATCGCCATGTTCGCGCCCCACACCAGCTGGACGTCACGATCCTCGTCGCCTAGCTCAAGCGCGGTGATCGGCGGCGACTCCCGGCCGCAGACGCGCGGGCCTCCTCCCTCCAGCACGGCGTGAATAGGCCCTCCGAACACGCCGCAGTCGGAATAGCGCTCGGCGCCAGCGAGAAACGCCTTGAGCCAGCCCGCCGGGGCTGAGACGTCATCGTCGATCAGCACGATCAGTTCACCCTGCGCAGCGGCGGCGCCAACGTTGCGGCCGGCGCTGACCCCCGTTCGGCCGGCGAGCTCGGTCAGCTCGGCTCCGTAGCGGCGCGCGACCGCCGCGGTCGCGGGATCGGCGCCGTCGCTCACCACGATCAGCTCGGAGCCGGCGGCGCCGGCCTGGGGCGCAACCGAGCTCAGCGCCACCTCGAGGTAGCCAGGACGTCCACGCGTCGGAACGACAATCGACGCTGTCGGGGGCACTGCTCAGCCTGCGGAATTACGCCGCTCGCGAGCGAGCTGAGCGGCGAAGGCGGTCACGAACCGTGGGTTGTAGCGGGTGTAGCGCCGCCACAGCCGGCGCGGCTCGTGCGCCAGGCGGTATGCCCATTCCAGACCGGCGGCCTGCATCCAGCTCGGAGCCTGCGGAACCAGTCCGGCGTGGAAGTCGAATGCGGCCCCCACGCCTACGAGCACCGGCGCGTTCAGGCGCTCGCGCATCTTGGCCATCCATTTCTCCTGCTTCGGTACGCCGATCCCCACCCACACCACGTCGGCTCCGGCGCGGTTGATCTCTTCCGCTACCGCGGCCTCCTCCTCCGCTGTCAAGGGGCGGTGCGGGGGCGAATAGCCGCCCACGATGCTGATGCCGGGATAGCAGCGACGAAGATTGAGGGCCAGTTGGACGAGCGCCCCCTGGTTGCGACCGCCATAGAGGTAGAAGCGCTGCTCGGTGGCCGGCGCGCGCTCGCAGGCCCGGGCCATGAGCTCGGGCCCGTATACCCGCTCGCCCAGTGCGTGCCCGAGCGCGTTCAAGGCCCACACCAGCGGCTGCCCATCGGGAACGTTCATCGAGGAGGCCAGCAACGCATTGCGAAGCTCCTCATCCTCATTCGAGGCCATGACGGTGTGCACGTTGCAGACGCAGATGTAGCCACGCTCACCGGCGGCCACCGTGGCCGCGATCCAGTCCAGCGTCCCCCTGTAGTCGGTAAGCGCCAGCGGCACCCCCAGCACACGGGCGGCTGGAGGCGCTGCGACGGCGGCCTGGGCGTGGCCGAAAGCTCTGTCTTGAAGCATGGACATACAGCTGATTCGCTTCCGAAGCCTGGACGCCTTCGGGCGGCGAGACAAGACCTCTGTAAACGTTAACGGGCAGCTACCCGAAATCGTTTCGGTTTTGCGCTGAGCTACTGGATTGAGCGCCAGCGCCCGCTCGGCCCGATGGGCGCGAGCAGTACGTTTTCTCTACCCCAATACTCCGGATTGTTACTCAAGGATGCTCGGAGTTAGCGGTCGTTAATAGGGGCATCGCTATCCTCGTAAACGACACGGAAGTCGCCTCTGGCTCGCGAGCATCGCCCCCTGTATCGCGAGCCACGGACGGCCCCCAGCCCTACCAGGGTCGTCCTTGACCGGGCCCGCGCCGCTTGCGGCGCGGGCCCGGCGACTTTTGGCCTGCGCCCGTGCCTGCGCGCGGGCTAACGGCGCTGGATCCAGAGCGAGCCGCCCCCGTCGCCGTACTTGGCCGGGTAGTCGGGCAGGACCGTCTCAAGAACATCCGGCCGGCAGTGGGTCAGCCAGGCCGAGCCGAGCAGGATGCGGAACGCGGAATTGAACGCCAGGAAGGCCTGAACGAGGTATTGCTCGTTCCAGGCCCGGCCCGATAGCACCCACTCCTCCGGATAGTCGCGGGGCATGAAGATGTCGTGCACGTGGACCACGACTCCGGGAGCCAGCCGCGGCACCACTTCGTGGAAGAGGAACACGACGTCGCCCCCGGTCTTGACCGTGTGGGAGGTGTCGATGAACAGGACATCGCCGTCCTGAAGCTCCGCGAACGGTTGGAACGTCAGCTCCTCGACGCGTCTGGGAATCAGCTCCGAGATCCCCTCGATGCCCCCCTCCAGGAAGTCCGGGGGATACGGCTCGATGCAGGTAAATCGCATCGAGCCGCCCAGGTGCTCTCGGTTCACGCGAGCCGTGAGCAGAGACGACCATCCGCAGCCAACTTCGATCATTCGCTGCGGGCGAAGGTGGCGCAGCATGCCCTGGAGCATCCAGGCGTCGAGGCGCGAGAACATGTCGTTGTCCAGGTGAAAGTCACGGCGGTCGCCAGTCGGTCCCTCCGGAAGCTCTAAACGGTCAAGGCCGGCAAAGCTCCGCACGAGTGACACTTGGTCCTCCTCGCGCCAATCAATGCCGCTGGCCGGACGCGGCTGGGGAGGCCAGATACGCGATCGCGCGGGTTCCTGCGCCAGAGCACGATTGTCCGGAACGGGGCTGTAGTAGTGATCGAGTGGCCAGCGCAGCAGCGGAGGCTCGCCCGTGGCGGCCGGACCGCGGCGAGCAGAACCAAGGACCTGGCGCGCGCGACGGCCGGCGCCCAGGGCATTGCGGAGGGGTGTGGCGAGCCGCCCCGTCGTCATCCGCTACTAGAGGTTCTCTGCGACTCGCGGCATCTCGCGCATGAAGACCCACCAGCCGAGAGCAAAGACGCCCGGGATCAGTGCGACCGCGACGATTATCGGCAATGGGCCCCCAGCCGTGGTGAGGGCAGAGTGGTAGTAGCCGGGCGCCACGAATGCGTGGCCAAGCTGTGTGATCAGCGCCGCCGGGGGGCTGATCATCGCCAGATGCTGAAAGCCAGGGCTGATCTTGGCGTAGGACGTCGGCAGGTACATGATCGGCGAGCCATAGAAAAAGAGCTGAAGCACCACGTCCCAGATCGGCTGTACGTCGCGGAATCGGACGTACAGGGCTGAGACGAGCATTCCGCAGCCGGTGGCGAGGACCATGAACGCCAACGCAATCAGCGGTACCTCGAGCCACCTCACAGTGGGCGTCACGCCGCTGCCGAGCGCGAATGCCAGCACCACGATGGAGTTCAGCGCGAGGTTGAACACGGATGTGAGCGACACCGACAGGGGCAGCACCAGACGCGGGAAGCGCACCTTGCGCAGCAGGGCCTCGCGGGCGACAAGGCAGGTGACGCAGTTGCCTGTGGCCTCCGCGAAGTAGGACCAGAGCACGATTCCCGCCAACAGCCGAACCCCGAAATTGGGGCCGGTGGCGATCTTCAGGATCACGACGAAGAACAGATAGATCGTGCCGAACAGCAACAGCGGACGGACGAGCGACCACACGTACCCGAGGACGGACCCGAAGTAGCGGATCTTGAACTCGGTCCGCGCGAGCATCAGCGTCAGCTCGCCGAACCGGCGAAGGTCATCTCCCAGTGCAGAGGGCGCGTTGACACGCACCGCCTCGGTGCTCATCGGCCGCAAGCTAGCAGTACTCTCGACCCTGCATGACGGCCTCTCGCGACACTCCGCCGCGCGCGTCCATCCTCATTGTCAGCCATCGCCAGGTCGACAGACTGGCCCGCTGTCTGGCGTCATTGCGGCGGCATGTTTCGACCCACGTCCGCTGCGAAACGCTGGTCCTATTCAACGGAACACCAGTGGCGGACCGGGAGCGGGTGCGGCCCATGCTTGCGGCCGACAGGGTCCAAGCCAGCGGCGTCAACCTGGGCTTTGCAGCCGGTAATAACCGTCTAGCGGCTGTTGCTCGAGGCGAGTTTCTGATCATGTTGAACGATGACACCGAGATTCAGCCAGGGTGGCTCGAAGCGCTGATCGAGACCGCCGATGCCCATCCGGATGTCGACGCCGTGGGAAGCCGCATCCTGCATCCCGACGGCACGCTTCAGGAAGCGGGCAGCGTCGTGTGGCGCGACGGCTCGACGGTCGGCGTCGGCCGTGGCCTTCCCGCCGGCTCGCGCCGGTACGCCTACCTGCGGGATGTCGACTACGTCTCGGCCTGCTCTCTGCTCGTACGACGCTCGACGTTTGAACAGCTCGGCGGCTTCGACGAGCAGTACTTCCCCGGCTATCTGGAGGACGTCGACCTGTGTCTGGCGATCCGCGCGCGCGGAGGCCGCGTTCTCTACCAGCCGCGCTCGGTGGTGATCCACCACGAGTCACAGAGCGCCGCGGACGCGAAAACGTTCCTGATCCTGCGAGGGCGGCGCATTCTGCGAGCGAAGTGGGGCAGGGAGCTGGAGCGCCGCGCCGAGGCCAGGCCCTGGGAGCCGAGGGCGTTGGAGCTTGCCGTGCATCGGGCTCGGGGCAACCCCCGCCGCATCCTGATCATCGACGACCGGCTTCCCGATCCCGGCAGTGGCGGTGGGCTCGGCCGTGCGCTCGACGCGATCCGTGAGCTCTCGGCGGCGGGGTGCGCGGTCTCTCTGTATCCGTCGATCGACTCGAGCGGCGACCGCAGCACCCTCCAGGATCTGGGCGTCGATGTCGTGGAGGGCGATCTCATTGCCCACCTCTCCGAACCTCACGTCGCCTACGACGTGGCGATCGTCTCCAGGCCCAACAACTTCCACTTCGTCAAGCGCCTGCGATGGCTGCAGCAGCAATGTGCCGTCATCTATGACGCCGAGGCGCTGTTCTATCGCCGGCTCGAGCGCGAGGCGGTGGTCCTGCGCGACAGCCATCCACACAGGGCAGCCACCGCCGAGCTCCAGGCGCGGGGCTATCGCAAGCTCGAGCTGCGGATCGGACGGAGCGTAGACCGCATCGTCGCCGCCTCCGCGGTCGAAGCAGATGCACTCCGGCAAATGTCGCCCCGCTGCCCGGTCGACGTGATCGAGGGGCGAAGCCTCGACGCGCGGTTCACCCACCGGCCGTTCGAGCGCCGGTGGGGGATGGTTTTGGTCGCGGGATGGCTCGCGCCCTATCCGTCGCCGAACAGCGACGGTCTCGAATGGTTTCTCGAGCGTGTGTTGCCGCTCGTAAAGGACCAGCTGCCCTGGGTGCAGCTTCGCGTCACCGGTCGGAGTCCCCACCATGAGCTTGCGTCCCACGAGAGCCCGTGGGTCCGGTTCGTCGGGCACGTGGACGACCTCGCCGAGCTGTACGACTCCGCGCAATTGGCGGTCGTGCCCATGCGCTTCGGCGCGGGAATCAAGAACAAAGCGCTCGAGGCCGTGCTCCACGGCGTGCCGGTGGTCGCGACCACCGTCGGGGGCGAAGGGGTCCCTGGCGCCGGCGGGCTCGGCGTGTCAGTGGCCGACGATCCGGCCGAGTTCGCCCAGCGGGTCGTCACCCTGTTGGGCGACGTCAAAGCCTGGGAGGCCGCCCGCGCGACGCTCAACGCGCTGAACTTGGAGAACCGCTCTGGCCCGAGCCAGTCGTGGCCGGCAATCATGGAAGCGACACTGATGGAAAAGACGCTTGGCTCTATCGCGGTATAGCGTCGACATCGACCTGGACGCAGCGGCGTCGAGCCACGCGCTGGCGATCTTGAATGTGGCGCCCGAGTCGTCCGTGCTGGACATCGGCGCGGCGGACGGATCCGTGGCCCGCCGCCTGGCGGAGCGCGGCTGCCGCGTGGTGGGCATCGAGCTCGATCCCGAGGCCGCACGCGCAGCCGAGGAGTACTGCCAGCGCGTCGTCGTCGGCGACGTCGAGCAGCTCGACCTGGCGGCCGCTCTCGGCGGCGACCGGTTCGATGTGGTGCTTTTGCTGGACGTCCTCGAACATCTTCAACACCCGCTGGCCACGCTCAAGCGCGCCGCCGAGCGGCTGAGTGAAGGAGGGCGTGTCATCGTCGCGGTCCCGAACGCCACCCACGCCGCGCTGCGGTTGCAGCTGCTGACCGGGCGGTTCCCCTACACCGATCATGGCCTGCTGGACCGTACGAGCCTGCGCTTCTTCGATCGGTCGGCGCTCGAGCTGCTGTTCAGCCAGGCGGACCTGACGGTGATCGACCGGCTGCGGACGACAGCGGGGTTGACGGACACCGAGATAGAGATCGACCCGCTTTCGCTTCCCGAAGAGGCGGTCTCCGTGGCGCTGAGCGGTGAGGATGCCGACACCTACCAGTTCGTGTACGTGGCCGCCCGCACCGCCGTCGCACGAAACGAGGTCCGCTCCCTGGGTGAGGCATTGCAGCGGCGCATTGCGGAGCTGGAACGGTCCTATCGACGGGCCGGAGACCAGGTGCGGGCGCTGGAGGCTGGGCGAGCGGACGCCGATCGCGAGCGGGAGCAGGCGGCGCTGCGGGAGGCAGACGCCCGCGCCAGCGTCGTTGCCCTGGAGCAGGAGCTGCGCCGGCGAATGGAGGAGCTGGAGCGTCAGCACGACGATCTCCGCCATGCCGAGATGCACATCGCGATCAAGGACGAGCAGCTTGCGGAGCTGCGCGCGGAACTGATCCCCCTGCGCGCACGGCTCGATCAGCTCGAGCAGGCCATCGGCCGGACGCGTCGCCGGATCATGAATCGGGTAAAGGCAACCACCAGTCGCGCGCCGCGGCTTCACCGCCGGTTGAAGGGTCTCGCGGACTGGTTCCAATCCAAGCGCGCATGAGCACCCTGGCCTCTAGCACTCCGTCGCTGTCGCTCGAGCGATCCGAGCCGTCGCCGCGCGCCGTGTCGGTTCGGGGCGTATCGAAGAGCTTCCGGCTGCCACACGTCCAGTACGCCACGCTCAAGGAGCGGATCCTGCACCCCACGCGCTCGAGCTCGTTCACGGAGCTGCGGGCGCTCCAGGAGGTCACATTTGACGTCGCGGCTGGCGAGTTCTTCGGGATCGTTGGACGGAATGGGAGCGGCAAGAGCACCTTGCTGAAGTGCATGGCCGGGATCTACGGGCTGGACGCCGGCCAGATTGAGGTCACCGGCCGCCTGTCGCCGTTCATCGAGCTCGGCGTCGGCTTCAACGTGGAGCTGACGGCACGCGACAACGTCCTCATCAACGGAATAATGCTGGGCCTGTCTCGCCGCGAGGCCCGAGCGCGGTTTGACGAGATCGTGGCATTCGCCGAGCTGGAGGACTACGTGGACATGAAGCTCAAGAACTACTCCTCGGGCATGTTGGTGAGGCTGGCCTTCTCGGTCGCGATCCAAGTGGATGCCGACGTACTGCTGATCGACGAGGTCCTGGCGGTTGGTGACGCGGCTTTCCAACAGAAGTGCTTTGACTCATTCAACCGTCTTCGGAACGAGGGACGCGCGATTTTGTTCGTGACTCACGACATGACTTCGGTCGAGCGAATGTGCGATCGGGCCATGCTGATCGAGCATGGATGCATGGTTGAGATCGGCGCGCCGGATGTCGTTACTCGCCGCTACAACGAGGTCAACTTCGCTCGGCTGATCCCCTCAGGAAGCGAGGACGATGACGCTCGGATCGGCGAGGCGTCCATCCTTGATGTGTGGTTCGAGAACGAGGTGGGCACGCGGCTCGCGGCGTGCTCGTCAGAGGAGACGGTGGTTGCCTGCGCGCGGGTGGAATTCCGTGAAGAGATCGAGGATCCGATCTTCTCGCTCGTGCTGCGTAACGAGCTCAACCATCCGATCATGGCCGCTTCGAGTCAGCGCATCATGAAGGACAGCGGTCGCTTTCGGGCGGGCCAGTCGGCCGTCGTGAAGATCAGGTTCGTCACCTGGCTGGCACCGGGGACGTATGGACTGACCGCGGCCGTCGTCCGCAATGGTCCGGGTGCGGACGTGCTTGATCATCGTCCTCACGCCGCCTCACTCGTGGTTCACGCCACTTACGCGAGTGGAGCGCTGACGGAGATGCCGTATGAGTTGGAAATCACGCGGGAGTAGGTCCCCCTTGTCGACAGGGGGGGTTACAGACCGTCTGGACACCGCGCACCCGGCGGTAAAGCTCAAGCTCGACCTGCTCGAGGGGGCGACTCCGGCACGGCACGCGATCGTCTATGGCGACATGTGGGTCGTTGAGGGCGCGTATGCGCAGCGGTGCCTCGAGCTCGGCTGCAAGAGCGTGACGCTAATCGACCTGTTCGAGACGGCAAATTGGCAGCGCACCAGGATCCAACATCCGGAGCTCGAGTTCGTGAAGGGAGACTTCGCCGACCCGCTGTTCATGGCCAGTCTCCCGCGGAGCTACGAGGTCGGCGTGGCTTATGACGTGGTTCTCCACCAGGCGTCACTCCTCGGTGCGCTTCACCTGATGTGTGAGCGGGTGACGGAACGGTTCGTGGTGGCGCAGCCTGTGCTACACGAGCGCGAGGAGTCCCAGGAGGTGGTCTACCTTCCTGGCCTCGCCGCCGACGCCGCACTTCACCCGGCCGGAAGCGAAGCCGAAGCGATGCCCGCGGTTGGACCCGCCCAGGACGTCAATTCGGCGTACTGGATTTGGGCCATGACCCCGTCGTTCCTGCGAGCGGCATTGCGCGGCGAAGGCTTCGAGGTGACCTTGGAGCGCAGCTCGGATGGAGGGTTTGCGAATCCAAGGTGGGCCTGGTGGGGATGTATAGCCGAGCGGGTCGACTGGCCTAGCGGCCATTGGTCTGGACACCTCCGCCATCCGGGGCTCGTCACGCCGCCTAACTGAAGCTGCGCGCTACAGTGCGCCGCCATGTCGCAGCCGGAAGTGATCCCGCCAGGTCAGCGCGGTGTGTCGGAGTCGCTGCGACGGTTCGCCCAGGACCTACCTGAGGAGCGGAACCCGATCCTGGCGTTCGTCGCAGACGTTGCGACCCACACACCGCCGGGGGCTTCGGTGCTCGACGTCGGCGCCGGCGACGCCCCATATCGTGAGCTGTTCAAGCACGTCAATTACATGACCAGCGACTGGGCCGAGTCGATGCATCCAGGCGCAACCGCCGCTGACGTGATCGCCCCTGCCGACGCGCTGCCGCTCGAGGACGAGACTTTTCAGCTTGTCGTCTGTACCGAGGTGTTGGAGCACGTTCCCGAACCCTCAGCTGCGCTTTCTGAGTTCTTTCGCCTGCTCCAACCGGGCGGGCGCTTGGCGCTGACTGTCCCCTTTGTGTGGGAGCTGCACGAGCTGCCGCACGACTACTACCGCTACACAGAGCCAGGGCTGCGCTACCTACTCGGCAAAGCAGGGTTTGCAAACGTCGAAATCACCGCGCGCAGCGACGGTTTCACCACTCTGGCTCAGCTGCTGAGGAACCTGAGTTGGACCACCGGTGACGCGGATGACGGCCTAAGTGATCAGCGAGAAGAGGCACGGGAAGTGCTCGAGGGGCTGGCGGGGCAGCTCGCAGGGCTGGCGCCGCTCGATGTCCGGAACCTGTTGCCGCTGGGATACTCGGCGCTGGCCAGCAAGCGGTGACGGCGTCCCCTCCGGCATCCCGGAACGGCGATCGGCGCACGCGAGACCGTCTTCCGATCCTCTACCTCGCACCGTGGGTGGACATCGGCGGCGCCGACAAGGGCACAATCGATTGGTTCCGGTGGCTTGACCGCGACCGGTACGCCCCCTCGCTGATCACCACCCAGCCCTCGCCGAACCGGCGGCTCGGCGAGGTGTATCCGTTCGCCGAGGAGGTCTGGGCGCTGCCTGAGCACATGGCCGGTCACCAGTTCCCCCGCTTCATCTTCGACTTCATCCACACCAGGGACGTGCAGCTTGTACACGTCATGAACTCGCGCCTGGCCTACGAGCTCCTCCCGGACCTCCGATCCCTGAACCACCCGCCCGCCGTGGTGGTTCAACTCCATGTCGAAGAGCCGGATCGCAGCGGCTACGTCCGTTACGTCGCGGCGCGCTACGGCAATCTCGTGCATGGGTTCTCGGTCTCGAGCCGCCACCTTGCCACGGCGCTCCAGGAGTACGACGTCCCGAGGAGCAAGATCCACGTCATCCCCACCGGGGTGGACGCGAGCGACGAGTTCAATCCAGCGCGGGTGAGGCCACTCAATCCGGAGAGCGAGCCGGACACGTTTCGTATCCTGTTCCCCGGGCGGTTGACGGAGCAGAAAGACCCGCTGCTGATGGTCGAAGTGGTCAGGCGCCTTGCCCAATCCCACGATCGGATACGGGTCCAAGTGGTAGGCGATGGCCCGCTCGAAGCCGAGGTGCGGCGCCGCACACGCGAGCTCGGCCTCGAGCGCAACATCCGCTTTCACCGACCTACGGCCGAAATCAATCGCTGGCTCGCGGCCAGCGATCTGCTCTTGATGACCAGCGCGTTCGAGGGCGTGCCGTATATCGCCTACGAAGCCCTGGCGATGAAGGTGCCCGTGATCGCTCCGGCACTCGCGGGCAACGTCGAGCTGATGGGGGACGGAGGAGCGCGGTTGATCGAACCGCGCGACGACCCCGACGCCTACGTCTCAGCGGTGGCCGAACTGGCCGGCGACCCGCGGCTGCGGGCGGAGCTCGGTAGCGCCGGACGCGCACGGATGCTCGAGTCGTACACGCTGCGCGGGATGGCCAGCGGTCATGAGCAGCTGTACGAGCACGTGCTGGCAGCCCATCGGGCAGTATCCCCAAGCCCTGAACCCCGGCAGCTCAATGAGCAGCTGGGCTTCGAGCGACCGCACGAGCGAGACGGGTCGAGCCACGCGGCCGAGCGCCCAGCGCCGCTGCGCTTCACCTCCCGTCCCGCAACCGGCAGCCCGCTCGTTTCGGTGGTCACGCCTTGTTACAACCATGGTCGCTACCTGCCGAACATGCTCGATGGGATCGCCGCGCAGGACTATCCGGCGATCGAGGTGATTATCGCCAACGACGGCTCGGATGACTCCGAGACGCTCGAGCGGTTGGCGGAACTGGAGCGGGACGGTGCCGCGCGCGTCATCCACCAGCCACGCAGAGGGCCGAGCGCCGCGCGCAACCGCGCGATCGCCGCAGCCGAGGGTCGCTACATCCTGCCCGTGGACGCCGACAACGTGCTCTTGCCGGGCGCGGTCCGAGAGCTGGTCGACCAATTGCAAGCGGCGGGGGAGCGGGTTGGCTACATCTATCCCGCCGTGCGGTTCTTCGGCAACCGCGACTACGAGTTCAGCCCGCCGGCTTACAACCTCTACGCCCTCCTGGGCTACAACTACGCCGACACGTGCTCGCTGTTCGACCGGGAGATCTTCGACGCGGGGCTGCGCTTCGCCGAGGACATCGCGCTGGGGCACGAGGATTGGGACCTGGCGCTCGCGCTTGGTGCCCGTGACGTCATCGGAGAACCCTCTCGGAAAACGGTCATGCGCTACCGCAAGCACGGCTTCACGCGGTCTGACCTGGTTGAGTACCTGCGGCTCCCGTTCTCGGAAGAGATCAGGGAGCGCCATCCCGAGCTGTTCGCGCGTGATGTCCGCGTAAAGGCCCGCTGGAGCCCTGCGCTAAGCGTGATTCTGAGCGACCCGATCGATTTCGAGTCGATGCGTGGCGAGCTGCTGCTACGCGGCCTCGCCGCCCAGCGGTGCCAGGACTTTGAGTTGATCGCCGAATGCGCGCCTATGCCTCGCCTGAAGGATGTGGCGATCCGGAGGATCGCCCCCGGTTTGGCGGCCGGCGTCGCCGAACGCATCGAGGAAGCCGTGTCGATCAGCCGCGCGCGCTACCTGCTGGTTGTGCGCTCACCCGCGGAACTGATGACGGACCCCACGGTGGTCGAACGGCTGCTGCGAGACTTTTCGTTGCAGTCGGGGCCGCACGCGATCGTGCTGGCGGGCGAGGACGGTCGCGGAGAGCGGTTCCCCTGGGCCCTGATCGACTGCGCCGACAACGCGCTCAGGCCGCATGCCGTCGCATGGGGGCGCGAGCTTCACGAGCAGCTGCGCGGTACGGTTGAAGTGGCTGAAGGCAACGAAGTTGAAGGGCTGGCGTCGATACTCTCAAGCCGCGCCCCCCGGGTTCAGTGGCGGCATTTTCCGGTTGCTGAGAGCGGCCTGAAGCGGGGCGCGTCCGAGCAGCGAACGCTCATGCTTGAACGCAGGCGGTCGCGGACGATCCTCCATGCCGCGGTGGCGGCCGAGCGCGAGGAGAGAATGCGGGCCGCGCCGGCGATTCCTGCGATGCCAAAGCACCAGGTCCGCCGATGGGAGCTTGCGCCCGCATGGATGCCGCCCGAGACCTCACCGCTTGAGCGCCTAGTCGACGACAGGACCGGCTTCCGCCCCGTTCACGTCGGTGAGGTGCCCCCTGGCTACAGGGTCGACCTCCACCTGGGTTCGATCCAGCAGTTCTCGCCGCCGGGTACACGCAGGCTGATTCGCCGCGACGGCCATTACCTGGTGGTCGCCCGCGGGAGCCCCCGGCTGGAGGCCGACGAGGAGCTGGGCTATCTGGAGGAGGCGCCGTTGCCGCTGTTCATCGGCATTGAGCGCGCTGTCCTGCAGGACGGTGCAGAGACGCTGGTGGCGGCGACCGACCGCGATCCGCTGAGGTCGCTGGCGACCGAGCGCACTTTCCTCGGATTCATCGAGGCCTTTCCGAATGAGCCGGTCCGGCCGCCGGGCTACACCGTCACGCCCAACCGCCCGATTCTTGTGCGGTGGATCGATCACGCAGCGCGTCGCCACGTCTACGACGCGATCGCTCCGCCGTTCGCGCTTGACGGATCGCGTGTCATTGGAGCGGAGCTCGGTGGTCTGCACCGTGAGCCAGATTCGACCTCGATTCCCGTGTGGCGCGACGCCGCCGGACGCATCAGCACCGATCGGTACACGTTTTCCCAGCCTTCCCTAGCGGCAAGGCCGATGTTGCGCTACGCGGCCGCCCCGCTCGCATGGCGCGGGTTCGCCCCCCCCTCGGCGCGCGTTCGGGGAACCCTGCGGCGCGCGGTCGACTGTGTCGAAGTGCCACCGGCCCATCTGAGGTCGGCGCTGCGCGCCCGGGTGTCGCGGCCGGAGCGACGCAACCGGCGGCTCATTGGCTACCTACAACCCGAGCCCGCCCCAGGGCTGATCGAGCTGTTTGCCGCCCGCCACCCAGTGCTGGACGACCAGATTCTCACCCACCACCCCCAGGAGGCGGCAAACATGGGATACGTCGACACCTGCAGCCTCGGCTACATCCAAGACGCGGCGCCAATCACAGGCACGCGCGGGAGTCAACCTATGGCCGTCCCGTGGGCCTCACGGTTCGGTCTGATGACGACCGGGTCTTCGAGCGTCGCCGCGTCCCCTTCCGTGGCTACGCCGGTTTCTGTTCCGGCGGCTACAACTTCCCGGCCCCCGAGCTCGACGGCCTTCCGCCTGCCGAGCGGCTCCGCCTGAAACGCCAGCTGGCGGCCGACGACGCGCGCCTGACCCTGAGCATGGGCGGAAACCTGATGAGGGTGTTCTGGTCGCTGGAAGCGATCGTCAAAGGCGATCCACTGGGCTTTGCCGCTGCCATGAACTCACTGACCGAGGAGGATTTGCACCGAGCACGGTGTTCCTGCAACCGCTCGAGGAGCGCATCGAGCGGCTAGATCGAGCCGACCGCGCTCTGGACCAGCTCTTGGCGATGACTACAGGAGCTGACGGCGGCCCGTTTACGCTCGACCTCTCCGAACTCGACGCGTCGCTCGCCGGATTGGAGGATGTGAACGCGGAAGCAGATGTTGGCGTCCGGGTGCTGCTGACGATGGTATGCGGGCCACCGCGATTCATCCTCGAGGCTCCCGGTGACGGAGCGCTAGTCGCCGCGGGAAGGGGCTACACGTTCGCCAGCCTCTGGGAACGGTACGTCCGTATCTACGAGGCGATCTACCGAACGCTCGTTGCCCGCTACGCCGCGGACCGGCCGGCAACCGGCGTCTACGCGTTCGAGATCGTCAACGAGCCCGACTACGAATGGGTCCCCGAAGAGGTCAAGATCGAGCGTGGCCGCGAGGAGCTCATCTACCCGCTCGGGAAGTACGTCACCGAACTCCATCTTCCGCAGATCCCGGTGGCCGACAGAGGCGCGGCGTCGTTTGAGCGCAACGCCTGGGGGCTCTTTCAGCCTCAGGACGGACCATGGGTGACACAGCGCGCAGAGCGCAGAGCTCCGGTCCTAGAGTTCGATTGGGGCCGCAAGTTCGACTGGTACGTGCAGTGCCTTGCAGGCTTCACGACTCGAGTTGCGCGGGCGATCAAGGACGAGGCTGCCCAGCGGGACGTCGAGGTGGTCACGGTGTCGGGAGGCGTCACCCACAACAACATCGACTACCTGTTGCGCATGCACCGCGCTGATCCGCATGTGTTCAAGTCCATCGACAAGATCGGCATTCATCCCTACCACTGGGTGGAGAACGATGTCTGGAGGACGGACTTTGTTTCAGACCGGGGGGTTCGTGGCTGGGCCGCAGCCGACCCTCGGACGTACGCCACGTCGCACTTCAAGCGCTTCGACTTCCTTCGAGCCTTCGCGGGGGGATCCGGCAATCGCCGGGTCGACCGCGAGCTGCGGCGCGCGTTCGGCAATCGCAAGCTCTGGATCACGGAGTTCGGGATCGGCTCCAAGGTGTTGGGCGCGGTGAACACGCCGGTGGCGCACGTCACCCGGTTCATCCGTCCCCGGGCCAGGTGGGCGTCGCCGCCGGTTACCCAGAAGTCATCTGGGAGGACCTTTGGAATGCCTTTCTGGACCAGGTGGACGGGCAGTGGCTCCGGAGCCACGGGGTCGAGTGTCTGCTGCTCTACGGACTGCGTGAGCTCGGCGAGCAAGGGTTCGACCTGCACGACGACGACCGCTCGAACCTGGCGCTGTTTCACCGCGACCGAACGCCGCGGATCGATGCCCCGGTGAGCGATGGCATCCATCGCCTGTTCGCGGACATGAGCGACGCGGGCACCCCTGACAGGCCGCTGTCTGAGCCCGCCGCCCCCCCGGAGCTCTACCGCCGGTCGTGGCGGTCAACCGGCCTCTCGCAGGAAGCCGCCAACGTGATGACGATGCTTTCGATCGAGGAACGACAGCTGTTGCACTGGCTGACCGCCCACTACTACACGGGTCGAGGGGCGGTCGTCGACGGTGGCTGCTTCGTCGGTGGCTCGACCGTGCCGCTGGCCGAAGGCCTGCGCGCCGCGGGACGGGCGGGACCGATCGACGTCTATGACCTGTTCGAGGTAGAGCCCTACATGGTCGACATGTACTTCCACCAGTCGGGGCTGCGGGCGGGCGACAGCTTCCGGCCCCTATTCGAGAAGAACACCGCGCACGTCTCGGACCTGCTGCGGTTGCACGCCGGCGACCTCGCTGAGCAGCGGTGGAGCGGTGGTCCCATCGAGATCTTGTTCATCGACTTCGCCAAGAGTTGGTCGCTGAACGACTTCATCGTTCAAAGCTTCTTCCCCTGCCTCATACCGCATCGCTCGGTAGTCGTCCAGCAGGACTTCGTCTTCGCCCTCTGCCCTTGGGTGGCCCTCACGATGGAGGCGCTGGCCGACTACTTCGAGCCCGTCGCGTTCGCCGAGTACTGCTCGGTCGTGTATTTCGTCAAGCGCGAGCTGCCCGCGGACATTCCGCCGATTTCAAGCCTCCCCGGCGCCACACAGCTGGAGCTGATCGATCGGGCCATCGAGCGCTTTCGCGGCTATCCGCGCGAAGTGCTCGAGTGCGCCAAGGCCGTGCTGCTGATCTGGCAAGGTCATGGGGCGGAAGCCGATGACATCGTCGCGCGTCTAGCCGCCGCCGACGGTCACCACCCCGCGGTCTCGGCGGCCATCGATCAGGTTCGGGCGCTCACGCCCGCCGGCGAGACGCGTTCATCCCCCCCACTCCTCCCCCGAGCTGCCGACGCAGCCGCCAAGCCAGCGTAATGTCCTCGGCTACCGTACGCACCGCGTTGCCCAGGCGCCCACCCTTGGCCTCCCCGCCCCGACGCGGACCGGGGTCGAGCTCAAGTGTCCCCACGCGCGTTCCGCTTCGTACTGCGGTCACGTAGAGGACTGGAAGGAAGTTCGCTGCATCCGGCCGGATGCGCACCGGAAACGCGGGCACCGCTTCGCGCTTGAAGCAGAAAAGCGACGAGAACTCAGGGATCGGCGCTCCGAATAGCGCCCTGATGAACGCGTACCAGACCGTAGAGGCGCCCTTCCGGTACGGGCTCTCCTCCCGGCGGACGCGGCAGCCGAAGATCAAATCGAAGCGGTCGACCAGCTCCCAAAAGCGAGCGATGTCGCCAAAGTCTGCCTGGCCGTCGGCGGGCCCGAGAAAGACGTAATCGCCCACCGCCTGCTCGAGGCAGCTGAGCATGGCCCCCGAAAACCCCGGTTTTGCCATGGTGGAAGACGCGCACGTGCGCGTCGCGGCCAAGCGATCGGCAATCGCTGCCGTGTCGTCGCTGCTGCCGTCGTCGACGATCAACACCTCGTAGTCGTCGCCGAAGTGCTCGGCTGCTGCCCCCTGCGCCTCGCGGACCACTCTTTCCAGCGTGACCTCCTCGTTGTAGGCGGGAATGGTGATCGAGATGGTGGGCGCCCCCGTCCTTGTCACCTCGGCACGCGGAGTCGGCGAGGGACCGCTCATCCGCTGTCCCGCCCCGCGATCGCCGCCTCGCATTGCGCCCGGTCGAGCGGGCGGTATGCACGCCCGGCGCTTACATCCAGCACGTATCCCTGACCGTATGTAGCGCTGAATTGGGGCCCGTATCCGGACACCGCGGGATACATCGAGTGTGGACCACATGACATCGAGCTCGGGACAAACAGGGGATATCCGTGAAGCCACGGGTCGTGATAGGCGACTTCAACAGCACCGTTCAGATCCCAGCTAGCCGCGAAGCTCGGGACACCCGGGGCGGTGAATGGCGGATAGCCGTAGACATAGATCGTGGCACGAGCAACCGGATGGGGAATGTCCCGTCTGAGTGCATCGAGCACTTCGTACTGGTAGTTGGTGGCCAGATTCCACTGCGTGTCGTCGGCATTGACCCGGCGCACGTAGCCGGTTCCCAAGAAGATCGCCACCAGGACCGCAAGGCCCGTCGTCAGCGGTATGCGCCAACGTGACCGGCTGAACACGAGCGTGCCGAGCAGCATGATCACGGCGTAGGCGCCGGCGACGAGGCCGACGGCCGCCACCGTGTTAGTGCGATTGCCCACCCCGAGCGTCGTGGGCTCGTAGTAGGGATTGGCGGGTACGAAGATCGCCCACGCCGCGTATGCCCATACGCCCCCTGCCGCAGCCATGATGAGCCACCGTCCTGACCTCCACGCCCGCAGCGGTCCCACGAAGGAACATGAACCACACCGCACCTCCGACCGAGCAGCGCTGCGAGCGCCAGCGAGACGACGAGCACATGCGCGGGTGTGCCGAACGGCACGATTGCGCCGGCGATGACATACAGGCCCTGGCCCAGGATCAAGATTTGCATGGTGGATACCGCCGCCGGCGGAACTCACCTGATCGATCGAGGTATGAGAGCCCGTCCAGACCAGGGCAGCCGCGATCGCCACGACGTCGACCACGAACCGCTTTAGCGCCCTACGCCAGTCGGATTTCCACAAATAGATCACGACGGAGCAGAGCGCAACCGTGGCCACGACCTCATAGGTGGTGACGGCAGCGAGATAGCAGAGGACAGAGCCGAGGTGGTACAGCAGTGAAGTCCGCCGGTTCTTGGCGCGAAGCCCGCGCAGAGCAAGTAGCAGCCCGACGAAATACAACGCCAGGACCAGGTGTCCGGACGCGGCGGTAGACCACATGACGGACGAATCCGAGAACGGAAACACGAGCACGAGGGCTGCGATCAGAAATGCGTGCAGGCGCTCGAGCGACAGGGCGCGTAAAACTGCATACAACGCGCCCGACGCCGACGACCGCAAGGAATACCGACCAGGCGATGTGCAGGTGCTGATGCAGCCCGAGGATCGCGTATAGCGTTGGGATGTATGCGGCCAGCACGGGCCGAAAGCCGAAGTAAGAGAAGTAGCTTCGAAGCACTCCGAGGTATCCCGGGTGCGGCGGGAAGCTCGTGAGCGCGGCGTGTGCCCAGTCCTCGTAGTAGTAGCTGCCATGTGTGACGTACTGCCCGTATACGAGCGCCCCCAGCCCCAGGGGCAGTACGCCTACCGGCGCCAGTTCCCGGGCAGCCAACGGTGTGCTGAGCGTGAGGGCGGCCAAGCCACGTCTGGCGGCCGCACCGAAAGGAGGGCGGCGTGCATGCTGAGGAGTCGGGGTTTTCTCTGAATTGGTGCTCATGGCGCGGAGCCGGCCAGCGACGGGGACTGGACTCACCCGCTCCCGGGACGCCGCCCGGCGGGCGCCGTCACGGACGACTCAAGAGTTGCTAGATGCTAGCGCCGCCAGGCGTGACCCCCAATGGCGCTCGAGGTAGCAACCCCCAGCCCATGCCATCTGTTCAGGCGCCGCTAAGCTGCCGACGCTTCAGATGACCTACCCGGCCGCGACATGAGCGCACTATCACACGGCAGTGGGAGGTTTGCCGTCTCGGATCTGGGGTCGTTCGGCGCGGACTCGGTTATTGAAGACGAGGTTCTCATATTCAACCCCGCTCACGTGCACATCGGCGCCGGCGTCTACGTCGGCCACCGAACATCCCTGCATGGTGACACGCGGGGCGAGCTGCGCCTCGAGGACGGCGCCTGGATCGGTCCGGAGTGCTACATGCAAAGCGCGGGCGGGATCCGGATCGGGGCCCGGGCGGGGATTGGACCCCGCGTGATGATCTTGACCTCGACCCACAGAGAGACGGCGAGCCCAGCTGCAATCATCGACGCGCCGCTCGAGTTCGCGCCGGTGACGGTGGGCGCCGGTTCGGATGTCGGCATCGGCGCGATACTGCTTCCGGGGGCCCGTGTCGGTCGCGGGGCACAGATCGGCGCAGGCTCTGTCGTGACGACTGACGTCCCCGATGGGATGATCGCCGCCGGTGCGCCGGCGCACGTGCTGCGTCGGCGGGGGGAACGGCTCCCGCCTTGAGCGCCAAGCCTCTCCGCCTGGCGGAGCCTCGCTTCGGCCCGGACGCGCTAGCGGCGCTCGCGCGGGTGCTCGAGAGCGGGCAGCTGGCGCAGGGACCGGTAGTGGCCGCGTTCGAGCGCGCGGTCGCCGAGTACTGCGGTGCCCTTCACGCCGTCGCAACCACCTCGGCGACAACGGCGCTCGAGCTGGCGCTCGCCGCGCTGGATATCGGACCGCAAGCCGAAGTCGCGATCGCCGACTTCACCTATCCCGCGACCGGCAATGCAGTGCTGCAGCGGGGAGGACGGCCGCGACTGGTGGAGGCCGACGCTGAGACCTATTGCCTGGACGTGCGGGCCCTCGATCAGGTCTTGACCGACGACACCGCCGCTGTCATCGCGGTCGACGTCTTCGGTCTGCCCGCTGACTACGAAGCGATTGAGCCGTTGCTGACCGACCGCGGCATACCGCTCATATGCGACGCGGCGTGCTCGCTTGGGGCCATGGTTGGCGCCCGCCACTCCGGCACGTTCGGCCGCATGAGCGCGTTCAGCTTCCATCCCCGGAAGTCGCTGACCACCGGCGAGGGCGGGATGGTCACCACGGACGACGGGGAGCTCGCCGCCCGCCTGAGGAGGCTACGCAATCACGGCAGCGAGCGTTTGGGGTGGCGCTCGACCTTCGTGGAGCCAGGGTTCAACTACCGGATGAGTGACCTGAACGCCGCCTTGGGATTGGTTCAGGTGCCGACGCACGAGGAGGTCGTCTCGCGCCGGCGGGAGCTTGCTGCCGCGCTCACCGATCGGCTCCACGACTTCGAGAGCGTGACCGCACAACTCGAGCCGAAACGTCACCGCCACCCGTACCAGGCTTATGTGGTCACTTTGGCGGACGGCATCGACCGGGACGCGGTCATCGCCCTACTGCGAACGGGGGGTAGAGGCGACGCTCGGCACCTATGCACTGCACGCGGAGCCCGCGTTTCGCAACCGATGCGGGACCCGGCCCGGCGACCTTCCGGTCTCAGGCCGTCTGGTCAGGCAGACATTGGCCCTGCCCCTCCATCACAACATGGCTGACGGTGACGTGGACCGCGTCGCCGCGGCGCTGCGCGCAGCTATCGACGAGCAGCGTCCACGGGCCGCGCGAGATACCACGCCACCGTACGTTTGAGACCTTCCGAAAGCGGCGTCTGAGGCCGGAAGTCCAGCTCCCGGCGGGCTCGCGCCGTACCGGCGAGCAGGCGGCGGACATCGCCCGCGCGCGGCGGCCCGTTGACGACGGGATGGTCCGGTTTCCCCAGGGCGTCGAGCAGCAGCCGCACCATCCCGTTGACGGTCGCTTCGCGGCCCGTGCCCAGATTGAACGTCTTCCCGCGCGCGTCGCTCGCTGCGGCGAGCGCGATCCCACGCGCCGTGTCGCCGACGTAGGACATGTCCCGGGTTTGCTGGCCGTCGCCATGGATCGTGACTGCCGCACCCTGCTTCACCGCGCGGACCACCGCCGGTATCAGGCCCGCGTAGGCAGCATCGTTCTGGCGTTCGCCATACGTGTTGAACGGGCGCACGACGACGACGTCCAGTCCAAACGTCGTGGCGTAGCTCAGTGCGGTGAAGTCCGTGGCCGCCTTCGCGGCGGCATAGGGGGTGTGGGGACGAAGCGGATGCTTCTCGTCCATCGGAACGCTCTGGGCTGTGCCGTAGACCTCGGACGACGAGCAGTGAACCAGTCGTCGAAACCCACCCCGGCGCCCTAGCTCGCACACCGCCGTGGTCATGGCGATATTTCGCTCCACGTTCTCGCGCGGCAGCTCGAGCGAATGGGGAAGCGGCAGGACGGCGAGGTTGTAGCAGTGGTCGAACGGCCCGGGACCACAGACGGCGTCAAGCAGCGACGCATCGCTCGCGTCGCCCGTTGTCAGCTCCACGTGCTCGTCGTCTAGGGCGCCGGCTAGGTTGCCCTCGCGCCCCAGCGAGAGATCGTCGATTACGACGATGCGGCGCGCGCCGCTCTGAAGCAGCTGCTCGACCAGATGGCTGCCGATGAACCCTGCCCCGCCGGTGACGAGCGCCGAAGTCCCATAGAGCCCTGGCTCCGCGAATCCCGGCTCGCTGTCAGACAGCGACGGGCTCCCGGTAGGTGGGAGTCACGACCTCGTGGGCAGTGGCGGAACGCTGAATCGCTCTGCCGACCGAAAGGGCGGCGATCCCGTCTCGCCCGTGCACGGGAGGAGGAGTGCCGTCGCGGATGGCGGCGACGAAGGCCTCCCACTGCACGCGCAGCGGCTCGCGCCGCTCGAGCGCGTAACGAATCATGTTCCCCTCGCCTCCTCCTCGGATGCCGGCCAGCTGGCCCCAGTGCGTTGAGGCGGTGGGGTGCTCATAGAACGCGAGATCCTGGGTCAGATAATCGACGATGAACATTCCGCCCTCGCCCAAGACCGATAGCTGGCGGACCTTGGTCGGCGTGATCCAGTTGGCCTCGAGCAGGCCCGTGGCTCCGCTCACAAAGCGCAGCGTGGCGCAGATCAGATCCTCGATGTCGTCATTGAGATGGGCCACGGCCTCGGCGTAGACGCGCTCCACCTCCGTGACGGCGAGGTAGCGCATGACATCGATGTCGTGGGTCGCCAGATCGACCGCCACGCCAGCCGGTGAGCGCCGGTTTGGATACGGGCTCAGCCTGCGGGCGTGCATCTCAACGATCTTGCCGATCGCTCCGGCCTCGAGCCTTTCCTTCAGCGCGATCACCGCGGGGTTGAAACGTTCGACGTGGCCGACGGTGAGCTGGCAACCACGCTGGGCCGCCAACTCGAGTACGGCCTCCGCCGCCGCCTCGGTCGGCGCAAATGGCTTCTCGACGAACGTGTGCAGCCCAGCCGCCAGGGTCACTTCAGCGCATCGGGGAAGCAACGGCACCGGCACCGCCAGGCACGCGAAGTCGAGCTCGTGCTCGATCAGCGCATGATCGAGATCCGCGTGAACGCTTACGGACGGCTGCACCTCCTGTGCCCGGACGCGCTGGGCGGGGTCGGGATCGACCACGGCCAGGACCTCGACCGACGGCATGGAGCCGAGTACCCGCAGGTGATGCCCCCCATGATCCCCATGCCCACGATGACGGCCCGAAGCGGTGTGTCGACGGCGCTCATCGAGCGCACAGCGTAGCGACAGGTTCACCCGCCGCGACGGCGGATCCACAGCGCCGCGCCAGAGGGTGGGTAGCGCTCGAGTGCCGGGAACGCCCGTTGCAGCTCGTCGAGGTGGTGATGGAGCATGTACTGCTGGCCCCATACCACCTGGAAAGCCTCGTTGAAGCTGAGGAAAGCTCTCACGAGGTAGGTCTCGTTCCAGCCCCAACCATCCATCACCCACTGCTCCGGATACTCGCCGGGCACGAATACGTCGTGAATGTGGACCAGCACGCCGGGCGCCACCCGGGGAATGATCTCTTGAAATATCCACACGACGTCGCCACCGGTCTTAACCGTGTGGGCGGTATCGATGAACAGCACATCACCCGCCGAGAGTTCGGAGAACAAATCAAGCGGCGTCTCCTGGACCCTTTCGATCCGCAGGTCGGTAACTCCCGTCACGCCGTCGAGCAGGAACTGCTGGGGATAGGGTTCGATGCACGTCAACCGCATGCCACCGCAGCCGTTCCCGGTTCGTGCGCGCGGTGACGAGCGTCGAGAAGCCGCAGCCGACCTCGATCATCCGCGCCGGACGAAGATGCTCGAGTATCCCCGCCAATACCCACGCGTCGAGCGGAGGGTATTGGCTATTGAGCGCGTGATATTCCGTTGGATCGTCGCTCGCTTCGTCTATGAACTCGAGCTTCGTCTGGCGGCCGAAGACACTGACATAGCTCAAGTTGGTCGTCCTCGCGCCAGTTGATTCCCACCGTCTCGCGGGGGGTGGCCGGCCACAGGAGCTCGCGCCGTGTTGCCAGCTCGCGTGTGTCGTACATCGGCGAGTAGTAGTGGCCGATCGGAAAGCGGTTGGCGGTGCCGCGGGGGCGGGTGTCGGCCGACGAGCTGCGGATCAGGATCGGCCGGACGGCCGCGAACGTAGCCGTTGATGACGCCAAGTCTCCCATGGGGCCGGCGAAGCGGACCGGCAACAGTTCGGTATCGAAACCGCACGCGTCCATCATCCACCGCAGTGCGAATCTGCCCGGCACCCACCACCAAGTCGGATCCTCAGCGTAGGCGCCGCGGACGAACCTCGCGTACTCCGAGAGCTCGGCGTCGGCCAGCATCATCGACCCGAGTAGCAGCTCGCCTCCCTCCGCCACCATCGTCCTCAGCTGCTGGAGCAGCCGGAGCGGGTTCGGCTCGTGGTACAGGACACCGTTGCAGTGCACGACATCGAACGTGCCATGCACGTCGGGATCCAGCTGCTGCCAGCCGATCTGCTCGAATCGCACCCCGGAGCGGTAGACCGATTCGAGGAAGTGTGCCTGGGCAATGAACTCAAACGGCTCGCAGGCCACCACCTCGGTCGCCCCAAGTAGGTGGAACATGAATGGGTCGTAACCGGCGTTCGATCCCACGTCGAGCACTCGTTTTCCCTGAGACGGCACACGAACCCACGATCGCATCCCAGCGTTGGTCGTTGCGCCAGATCCCCTCGATGACGACGTCGCCCCCCAGGTAGAACGGCCCCTGGAGCCACGGCGAGAGCTGCTCAACCTGCTCGCGCAGACGTCGTGCGTCATCTTCGTCATGCGCCGCTGGCAAGTCGGGCGAAAAGCGCAGGAGGGTAGCCGGGTCCAGTCGCCGGTCGGCTACGTTTAGCGCGGGGAGCTGCTTCTCGGTGAATTCACGGATGCGTGCCAGCGCCTCGCTCACCTGGGGGTCCAGTTCCTGATCCATAAAGCGTGAGGAGCGTAGAGGAACCCGGTGCCGCTGCGGTGGTCGGCCGCCGCTGGCATCATCAGCGCGATGGAAGACGAAGGCAATACCACTGAGCGGGTGCGCCGTGAGCTGGCCGAGGTCGCGTCCAGAACCGGCCCCTGGACGTCTCACAACGTCGAAGTAGCCCCCGGAGTCTTCACAAGGGGGAACGCCGTCTCAGGCGAGGAGCTCAAGCTTCGGCGTATCACCCAGCTCGTTCGCGACCTCGTTGGGGGCCCCTCGAAGGGTTGCGGGCGCTGGATCTCGGCGCGCTGGAGGGTCTGTATGGGTTGGAGCTGGCTCTCGCCGGCGCGGAGGTGGTGTTCGTAGAAGGACGCGAGTCGAGTGCCGAGAAGATCCGGTTCGCCGGGCGTTCGCTGGGCATTGAACGGGCGGAGGTCTTTACGCAGGACGTCCGCGAGCTGAGCCTGTCCTCCCATGGCCAGTTCGACGTGATCCTCTGCATTGGCCTGCTCTACCACCTCGAGCTTGAGAGCGTGTTGCAGCTGCTGACGACGATGCGCGAGCTATGCACCCGAGCGGTGGTGATCGACACCCATATCGCGCTCGAGGACGATGAGCTTCGTCGCGCCGCCGGTGAGCTCTGGATCGATGCGGACAAGACGCTTTCACCGCTCCAGACCGTTGAGCTGGACGGCCAGATCTATCGGGGGCGCAACTACCTGGAGCACGATGCCGCGTCCTCGCCCGAGCGGCGCGCGCAGGCTCTCTGGGCCTCGCTTGACAACGAGACGTCGTTCTGGCCCACGAAGACCTCGCTGACCAACGCCCTGGTCGCAGCCGGTTTCACGAGCGTGCTCGAATGCCTCGCCCCGCCGCTGCCAGGGCTGGCCCCGGACCGCGTGATGCTGGCGGCGATCTCGGGAGAGCGGCGTCTGCTCTCGTCGTCTTCGATCATGGCCGACGCGGAGTACGAGCCCATGCCGGAGGCGCCCGTCGCGATGCCGCAACCCACCAGGCGCTCGCTCCCGGGGCCGCTGAAGCGGCTCGGGGGTTGGTGGCGGAAGCCATAGATGTCAAGCCAGATCGAGCAGCCCGCCACCACCCGCTTTCTCCCGGGGCCGGTAAGACGATTTCGCCAGTACCTGCGCGAGATTAGGCGCCAAGCCGGTGAGACGAACGCCGCGGTGTCCGCGTCGCACGCCGACACCGCGGCTCGCCTCGATGCGCTGAGCGCTCAGCTGACGCAACTCCAGGAGCTCGTCGTCGCTCGGCTCGCCGAGCTGGACTCGGCTCAGAAGCGGCACGCCGCCAGCTCGTCGAAGGGCTGCGCTTCGTGAGCGATCGGGGGCAGTGGAGGCGGCAGCAGCTGCGCCGGCTGCGATCGGACCGGTCCTATGAGCAAGCGTTCAGCGAGACCGAGCCGCTGATCTCCGTCGTCATCCCGACCTATGACAACCACGAGCTGCTCCGTGACCGCTCGATCCCGTCGGTGCTCGAGCAGAGCTACCAGAACTTTGAGGTGGTCGTGGTGGCGGATGGACCGCTCGAGGAGCCGCGCCGGGTCGTCGAAGGCTTAGGCGACTCGCGGATCTCGTTCACGAACCTCCCATACCGTGGTCCGTACCCGGAGGCTCCGGAGAAGCGCTGGCTGGTGGCCGGGGTTCCGCCGATCAACGAGGCGATCGCGCGGGCGCGTGGCCTGTGGATCGCACCCCTGGCCGACGACGACGCGTTTCGTCCCCAGCATCTCGAGCGCATGCTGGGGCATGTCAGGGAGGAGCGCCTGGAACTGGGCTACAGCCGCCTACAAGCCCACTTTTCGAATTCCGAGGAGGTCGTCTCGGTCGGCCGCTTTCCTCCCGAGTATCAGGAGTTCGCCCTCCAAGGGGGCCTGTATCACGCCGGCCTGCGCGAGATCTTTGAGTTCGAGCTGGCCGACGCCGCCTTCGGGCTTCCGTGCGACTGGGGCATGTGCGTGCGAATGATGGAGGCCGGCGTCCGGATCGGGATGCTCGATGAGATCACGGTCGACTACTACCCCTCCCGGAGCTGGACGCCGCGGTGGGCGGACGACCGCTATGGCCCGCTGCCGCGGCCGGCGCCGCACACGGGCCCCTAGCGCGCGAGCGCTGCTCAGGGCCCAAATCGCTCGGTATCGAGGAACCCCCTCAGCTCGCGGCTGGTGATGATCCGCCACAGAAAGGCGAGCTCGTAGGCACCCCTGAAGGCCTCGGTCCGAACCGCGATCGCGGCCGTGTCCGGTGCCCGGCGCACCCGCGCCGCCCGCAGCCAGGATCGCCAGTTGGAGCGAACGATGCGTCTGAAGTCGGCAGCGAGCGAGCGTATGTGGCGCGGCTTCAGGTGCCAGCGCTCGAACATCAGCGAAGCCGACTCCATCCGCACCCAGCGCTCGAAGTGGCGAGGCTCCATGCGCGAATGCGGGACCCAGTGCCGAACGCGCGCGGCGGGGATCCAGCCGACGAGGGCGCCGGCTCGCTGCATCGCCATCTGAAGTCCCCATTCACCGGAGCCGACCACGGCGCTCCCGATCAACTCGGGCCGAAAGCCGCCGAAACGGCTCAGAGCGTCGGCTCGAACCGCCATGTTCAGCCCGAAGAAGTCGGCGCCGGGGGAGAGCTGGAACTCAGGACCTCGGTCGATCAGCGCGAGCGGCAGGCAGAACCAGCTGCTGGTAGCCGCCTCCCTCACCCATGTGGGCGGGTCAGCCCCCCACCGGGGCAGCGCCGGTCCACCGGCGGCGGCCATCTCCGGATGATTCGCAAACGCCTCGGCGTAGGCGGCCACCCAACTGGGGTCCACCTCCACGTCGTCGTCGGTGTAGAGAATCAGCTCGGAGCGCGCTGCCCGGGCCCCGGCGTGCCGCGCGTGATGCAGGCCCAGCCGAGGCTCGTACACATACCGGAGCTCCAGGTGCGGATACCC
This sequence comes from uncultured Actinomycetes bacterium, assembly GCA_963822735.1. Taxonomy (GTDB): domain Bacteria; phylum Actinomycetota; class Thermoleophilia; order Solirubrobacterales; family Solirubrobacteraceae; genus Palsa-465. The sequence continues at coordinate 217,855 of CAWGIU010000016.1, read as the reverse complement.
GCGGATCAGCTCGGCGACGACCGCCGCGGTGTCGTCGGTACTTGCGTTGTCGACCACGACGATCTCGAACCCCTGATCGCGGCTGGCGCACCGAACCAGGCTGACGACGGTGCGCCCCAGAAGCTCGCTGTTGTTGTGCGTGCAGACGACGACCGTGGCGACCAGGGACACAGCCTCAGTTTGCCGGGCCGCGCAGCGCCTTTGCACAAGCCACGGCGGGCCACTGGCATGATCCCCGATCGTGAGCGGGCTGACCGCCAGGAACTACGCGCCCGAGGACCGGCCGACGTGGGATGCCTTCGTCGCCGACTCCAAGAACGGCACCTTTCTGTTCCAGCGCGGCTACATGGACTACCACGCTGATCGCTTCCCCGATGCCTCGCTGATGGTGAGCGACGAAGATGGAACGCTGCGCGCGCTGCTTCCCGCCACCCGGCGGGGAGGCGAGCTCTCCTCGCACGACGGGCTGACGTACGGCGGGTTCGTGACCGACCGGCGGATGACCCTGGAGATGATGCTGGGCACGTTCGCGGCGAGCCTCCATCATCTGCGCCAAGCCGGCGTCGAGAGCCTGGTGTACAAGCCGGTGCCCCACATCTACCACCGCGGCCCGGCGGAGGAGGACATCTATGCCCTGTTCACCCACGACGCCCAGATCTACCGTCGCGACGTCCTGAGCGTGCTGGATTACGGCGCAGAGGAACAGTGGGGCGATCGCTGGCGCTGGCGCATGCGCAAGGCCGGGAGGGCTCGCCGGGCGGGTATCGAGGTCAGGCCGAGTGAGGAGTACGAGCGCTTCTGGACGCTGCTGACGGACAACCTCGCCGAACGCTACGGTCGCCAGCCCGTCCATACGGTGGACGAGATCGAGCTGCTGGCGCGGCGCTTTCCCGACCACATCCAGCTCTTTGGCGCATATCGGGGCGCTGAGATGGAGGCCGGCGCGGTCATCTACGTGTCCGATACCGTGTGTCACGCCCAATACAGCGCGAACAGCGAGTTCGGGCGCACGGTACGTGGACTCGATCTCGTCTTTGCCCACATCATCGGTGCGTTCCGGGGACGAGTCAGCTACTTCGACTTCGGTATCTCAAACGAGCGCGATGGCGCGCTCAACGAGGGCCTCCTTGACTACAAGGAACGGTTCGGTGCTCGTACGGTCGTGCATGACCTTTATCGGCTAGCGCTGCGGGACCAGTGACCAACCTCGAGCGATATCGCAAGCGCTACGCGGCCCAGTACGAGAATCAGTCGTTCGAGACGATCCTCGTCGGCGTTCGCCGCCGGCACGTCCTGCGGTGGCTCGAGCGCTATCGCGCACAGCGAGTTCTCGAGGTGGGCTGCGGATTGGAGCCTCTGTTCGCACACTGCGAGAACTTCAGCGCCTGGTGGGTCGTTGAGCCCATCAACGAGTTCGCAGAGGGGGCCCGTGGGCTGGCCGCCGGCGACGGGCGGGTCGGCGTGCTGGAGGGGACCGTCGAGGAGCAGTCAGGCGCTCTGGCCGCCGAGTCGTTCGACTTCGTGGTGGTCTCGAGCCTCCTGCACGAGGTGCCCGATCCGATGCGGCTGCTGAAGACGGTGCGCGGGTTTTGTGCCCCGGACACCGTCGTACACCTCAACGTGCCGAATGCGCTGTCGTTTCACCGCCTTCTGGCCGTGGAGATGGGGCTAATCGCCGATGTATCCGAGCCGTCGGAGAGGGACCGCGCCTTTGGTCATCCGGCCCACTTCGACCGCGCGCAACTGACCCGGCTGCTCGAGGACGCGGGCTTTGGCGTCCTGGAATCCGGGACCTTCTTCGTCAAGCCGTTCACTCACGACCAGATGGACGCCATTCTGCGCACGGGCGCCTTCCCGGAGTCGCTGGTCGAGGGCCTCGACCGGATGACCCGGCACGTGCCGCAGCATGGGTGCGAGCTGTATGCAAATGCCCGCAAGCTATGACCGGCGCGCGATGGCGCACAATCGAGCTGCCGACCGTCGTCGACCCCCGCGGCAAGCTGACGTTCATCGAGGGTGGGCGCCATGTCCCGTTCCCGATCCGCCGCGTGTACTGGATCTACGATGTCCCCAGTGGGGAGGTGCGTGGCGGTCATGCCTACCGGAGCCTCGAGGAGGTCGTGATCGCGATTTCCGGAAGCTTCGATGTCTCGCTGGACGACGGCCGCAGCGCGGAGGTGGTCCAGTTGAACCGGTCGTATCACGGCCTGTACGTGCCGCCGATGACCTGGCGCCAGCTCGAGAACTTCTCCACCAACGGCGTCTGCCTGGTCCTGGCCTCGCTGCCCTACGACGAGCAGGACTACATCCGCGACCGGGAAGCCTTTGCTGCTCTGCGGGCGAGGTCATGAGCCGCACGTCGTTGGCTGACTGCCGCGTGCTCCAGCTGCCGCGCATCGAGCGTCCGCAGGGGAATCTCACCCCGATCCACGGTGAGCGCGACGTCCCCTTCCCGCTGGCGCGGGTCTATCTGTTCTATGACGTGCCGGGCGGAGAGACGCGTGGCGGCCATGCCCACCTCGAGCTAGAGCAGGTGATCGTGGCGGTCATGGGCTCGTTCGAGGTCGTGCTCGACGATGGCCTTGGCCGCCGGGCCTTCCGTCTGGAGCGCGCCTATCAGGGACTGTACGTGCCGCCGATGATCTGGCGCGAGATCGAAGGCTTCTCATCTGGCGGCATCGGCGTGGTGCTGGCCTCCCAGCGTTTCGCTGAGGAGGACTACATCCGGGACTACGAGCGATTTCGGATGCGTAAGGCGGGGGAGGCAAAATGACATCTCTCGCGCGGCAGGTGCCGTTCGTCGATCTCGCCGCCCAGCACGCTCCCATCCGGGAGCAGCTCGACGAGGCGCTGAGATCTGTCCTCGATTCCGGTCGGTTCGTGCTCGGGCCCCAGCTGACGGCATTCGAGGAGGAGTTCGCCGCTTACTGCGGCGCGGAGCACTGCGTCGGCGTGGGCTCGGGCACAGACGCACTCATTCTGGCGCTGCGGGCCTGCGACATCGGTCCCGGTGACGAGGTGATCACCCCCTCGCTGACCTTCTTCGCCGGGCCTTTCGCGATCGCAGCCGTGGGCGCCGTCCCCGTGTTTGTAGACGTCGAGGAAGCGACAGGCACGCTTGATGTCGACCTGGCCCGCGACGCGATCACGCCCCGCACCCGCGCGATCCTTCCCGTCCACCTCTACGGGCGCTGTGCCGATCTCGGCCGGCTCCAGCCGCTGGCGGCCGAGCACGAGCTGTGGCTGATCGAGGACGCGGCACAGGCGCATGGCGCTCGGGTGGGCAGCGCCATAGCCGGATCCGTCGGGCAGCTCGGATGCTTCAGCTTCTACCCCTCAAAGAACCTCGGCGCGGGCGGCGACGGCGGCGCCGTTGTGACCGGCGATGCGAAGCTGGCGACCCGCCTGAGGCTGCTTCGCAACTACGGGCAGCGCGAGAAGTATCGGCATGTGACCGTCGGCACCAACAGCCGACTCGACGAGCTACAGGCCGCGATGCTGCGCGTCAAGCTGCCCTACCTGAACACCTGGAACGAGCGTCGGAGGGGCGCGGCCAAGACCTACACCGACCTCCTCGGTCCGGAGCTCAATCCACCCATACTCGCCCGGGCGGCCGAGCACGTGTTCCACCTGTACGTCGTCAGGGTCGCGCGCCGCGCGGCGCTCCAGCGCTTCCTGGCCGATCATGGCATCGGAACCGGAATCCACTATCCGCTGCCGGTCCACCGGCAGGACGCCTTTCGCCAGATCCGCCACATAGCGGGCTCATTGCCGGTCAGCGACAAGCTGGCAGGAGAGGTGCTCTCGCTGCCGATGTTCCCGGAGATCTCCCCTGAGCAGATCTCGTGGGTGGTGGACCGGCTGCGAGCCGGCCTTGGCTCAGCCGCCTAGGGCGAAAAGCTTCGGACTGCGCTCTGCCAGCGCCGCCCGCGCGTCGCTCAGCGACAGCTCGCTCAGCGCCACCATGCTGCTCTGTGCCACCCGATAGCGCGCCAGGATCTGCGCCACCAGCGCGCCCTTCTGACCGAGGTCGGCAATGCGGCACCACAGGTCGTAGTCCTCGAGGCCGTGCAGGCGGCGGTCGACCGTATAACCGCCCAGCTCGCGCAGCACCGACGTGCGTACCAACGCCAGCGCGTCGATGTAGTTGTAGATCCGGAGCTGCTCAGGTGTCCACGGGAACCAGTTCGTGAGGTGCCAGCCCCCCTGCTGAAGCCAATTGAGATCTCCGAACATCTCCAGGATCGGGTAGGCGAACGCGAGCTGTCGATCCGCGTCCATCCACGCGACGAGCGTCTCGAGGCACCTGGCGTAAAGCGCGTTGTCGGCGTCGAGCATCAGGCAGTACTCCCCCTGTGCGAAGTCGATCGCCGTGTTGCGGGTCGCCCCGAGTCCGCGGTTGACTGGATGCTCAAGCAGCGTGGCAGCCACGTCGTCGTGCGAGCGCATCCAGGCGCGCACGACCTCGGCGGACCCGTCCGTTGAGCCGTCGTCGACGACCACGACCTCGAAATCGCGATACCTCCCTCGCGCCACGGACTCGAGCGCCTCCTGCACCTCCGCAGCGTGGTTGTAGACGGGGACGACGACCGTGACGCGGGCGTGGCGGGTTCCCGCGCGGGCCGACGTCCGCGCGAGACGGCGCACGCGAGGCGGCGGCCTGCGGTCCGGCGCCCGCAGGGTCAGGTTCGCGGCGGAGATCGCCCTCCGAAGCTCGAGCATGTCCAGCTTCGCATCCTTGAGCTCACGCTGGATCGCGTCATCCGCCTGCCCGACTGCGCTCGACGGTGCGCCAAACGGCTGTACAGGCGCTGGCCGCGCGACGGCAGCAGCCTTGGGCGGGCGCGCAGGTAGCGGTCGGTCGAGGAGCATCGATGCCGCATCGGCCAGGGAGCGCGCCGCCGCGCTCATCGGCCGGCGCTGGCGAACGAATTCGTAGGCCCCGCGGGCCGCCGCCGGCAAGCGGTGGCGCTCGTCGAGCAGGTGGTCTGCCAGCAGCCCCAGGGACTCGGCGCTGCCCATGAACACATGACGGCCCGGCTCGAGCGGTTCCAAGTCGGTCGAATGCTCGGACACCAGCACGCAGCCCGAGTGGATGGCGTCAAGTGCCCGCAGCCATTCGAACCCCACGCCCTCGGAGCGATGAAGGTTGATCACGATTCGCGCACGAGTGAGCAGGGTTCGTTTGGTGACGGGTGGGAGCCACGTGGCGGCAGATCCGTCTGAGAGCTGAACATGCATGGTCCGCCGCGAGAGGACGCGGTTGTAGGCGGCCAGGTAGCGGGCGCGGCGAGGGGTATGGAAACCGATGAACAGGACGTCGATATCGCGCCGGGCATCAGTGTGCTCGCTCCCGCCGCCGAACCGGTCCCACCGCTCGGTGTAGCCCAGCGACAGCTGGTTGGCAGCGACACCGACACGCCTCAGCTCGCGTGCCATGTCGACGCTGATTGTGAACGTGGCGCCTGCGCGGCTGCACAGCTCCAAGGTGGAGTCGAAATCGCCGCCGACGGGATGTCCTGCGCACACGACGACTGTGCGTCCAGCGACAGCTGGCTCGTCGCCGAGCAGCGTGGCGGCAGCCGGCGTGGCCACGTAGACCCGCTCGCGTCGCGGTTCGGGGAGCTCGCCCATGGTGTGAATCGAGCGAATCCCGGCCGCGGCCAGCCCGTCACGTAGTGCGGCCAGCACCTCGGGCCAGACCAGATCGTCCTCGTCGCTGGTCACGAACGCCAGCTCGACCACCCGAGTCATCGTATTGGAGGGTGGCGCTAGGCTGGCGCCGTGTGGCAACGAAGGAGGGCGCCGTGAGCCGGGTTGGTCCTGCCACCGACTCTGGCGGGGCTCCGGAGCAGGAGCGCTTCATTCCAGGCTGGGTGCGCGGCCAGTCCTTGGATATCGAGCACTTGACCCGCTACCGGTGGGCTGCCCAGTTCGCGGCGGGACGGTCCGTGCTCGACGCCGGCTGTGGCGAGGGACACGGCGCGGTGGTCCTCGCCGATGCCGGCGCTCGAGAGGTGGTCGGCGTGGATGTCAGCGAGAGCGTGGTGGAGGCCGCGGCCGCCGAAATGCCCGATCGGGTGCGGCTGGAGGCGGGGAACCTCCGCGCGCTCGCGTATCCCGACGGCGCGTTCGACCTCGTGGTCTGCCTCGGGGCGCCGTTCGAAGACGCCGCGGACCTTGGCAGGTTGGTCGATGAGCTCGGGCGCTTGCTGGCGGATGACGGCCTGCTGGTTGTCTCGACGCCCGGCCCTGACGTGGACGCGCCGGGGTGCCCCGGGCGCGAGGAGTTGGCACGCACGCTCTCCGTGGTGCTCCCGCACGCCCGCGTGTTTCGCCAGGCCACTCTGCTCGGCGCGGCGATCGTGCCGGACGACGGCGACGGCGACGAGCTCTCGCGCGCTGAAATCAGCTCCGCTGGCGAAGCGGATCCAGGCCAGCCGACGGGTTGGATAGCGGTCGCGGGCCGCAGCTCGCCGCCCGAGCCCAGATCGAGGCTGGGAGTGACTTCACGACTCGAATTCGATCGCTGGCTGGCGGCGCTCGAAGCGGCGGAGGATCGAGCCCGCCGAAGCGCTGAGCGCGTCAGCGAGCTGCGGGAGCAGCTGCAGGAACGGCAGCAGCTTCAGGGTCAATTGCTCGAGGCCGAGCAGCGGGCGGCGGCCGTGCCTGACCTGGAGCTGCGCCTCCGAGAGCTTCGGGCCGAACTTGGGGCGCGCGACCGTGAGCTTCAGCTGCTGAACGAACGCCTGGCCGGCGCGGAACAGGCGCTTCGAGGCGTCACTTCGTCAACCAGCTGGCGGATCACCAGACCGCTGCGGGCGTTCAAGGGCACCTTCGGCCGCTGACTGCTTGGCGGGCTCAGCGAACGAGCTTGAGCACGCCCACGCGTCCGTCGTGCCCCACCTGCTCGAACTGCTCGCCCGGGTCACGGAAGACATCCCGGATGCCGGGGTAATCGTCGTGGGCATCGTCCAGGAATACGAGTCCCCCGACGCGCAGGGTCCTGGCCAGGTACCGAAGCTCAGCCATGACGGTGTCCGTGCCGTGATGGCCGTCAACGAGGGCGACGTCATAGCGGGCACCGAGCTGGGCGAGCCCCGGAAGTACATCCTCGCCGCTTGGCGGGATGTGGGCGTCCCCGCGCAGGCTGTCCGGCCACGCATCGGGCACGACGTCAGTGCTGTCCGGCGTGCTGCGCCCAAAGGAGTAGCCGCAGACCAGCAGCACGCTGCGGGTCAAACCGAAGTACTCGAGCAGCTGCACAACGTAGTCCTGAGGGTGCGAAACGCGCGCGATCGGCGCGTTCGGGTCGATTCCTATCGTCAGCGATTCGCCATGCACGTCGCGCATCGCCGAAGCCACCCCGGCCGGCTGACCCCGAGGAAGTTGCCGATGTGCAAGGCGACTCCGGGCCGGTCGGAGCGCAGTTCGCGCCTGATCGTCTCCTGAATGTTCGTCAGGACTTGGCGGTCGATCGAGCCCCATGTGATGGCCTCTTCCGGTAATCCCATCGACATGAGCGCCGCGACGGCTGCGTCGTAGTCGAAGCGCGTCGCCTGTCCCCGGGGGGCTGGGGGAGTAGCTGAGGACGGATGCTGTTGTGCTCCGTCCGACGTTCCGAGCCGTCGTTCGATCTGCTCCAGTTTGCTCGCCTGCTCCTGGATGGCCGAGTCCAGGTGCGCGATCTGGTGGTCCAGCGCGACGCGCGCGTTGAGCAGTTGGGCTTGGGTGTCGCCCGCCACACGTCTGACCTCTCGCAGGTACTCACGGAGGCGCCGGACGGGCATTGGGAGAAGCCAGCCCGGCGTCGAGTTGGCGCTGTTCATTGGCTCGGAAGTGTAGGCCCGCGCACGGTCGCGGCGCGCCTGCGTGCGCCCCCCTCGCTAGAATCGGCGCGGCTCGCTCCTCGGCTGAACTGTGGACCAGATCAGCGCAAGTTTGGGATGTCCGTCCGTAAGCGCCACTCGACTCCGCCCTGGCTTCTGCCCGCCCCGGTCCGGCGCTTCCGTGACCTTTTGCGGGACACCCGACGGGTAATTGGAGAGACGCAGCATCAGCTCATCGATGCAAGCGGCGGGCTCACGGGCCAACTGGCAGACCTGGAGGCTGCCGTGCGCGCGCAAGCCGCGGCCATTTCACGGATCGAGACGCAAGTTCAGCGGCGACACATCGCACACGTCGCGCAGAGGATTAGCCCACTGAAGCTATTCACCAGCGTCTACGACGACGCCAGGCTGCTCCCGCACTTCCTGCTCCATTATTCGGACGCTGGGGTCGACGAGTTCTACATCCTCACAGCGCCGGAGTTCGAATCGGAGATCCAACGGCTGAGCGCTGGATATCGCGTCACCACGAGGGTCCGGGACGATCTTCACCTTGTCGCGGTCAGCGACACGGACACGATCTTGGAGATGCGCAAGCAGTATCAAGACGAAGACGAGTGGGTCGTGTTGGTCGACCTGGACGAGTTCGTCGAGTTCAACGAGACGATCCCCGCCATTATCGCCTCGGCTGAGGTAGAGGACGCGAACGTGGTAAGAGGCGTTATGTATGACCGCTTTACCGCGGACGGCAAAGTGGTCGACTTCGATCCTGGCTTGGATCTAGCGTCCCAGTACCCGGTCAGAACGACGTTCATCAGGGACGTGATGGATGGCTGCGACTACAAGGCGGTGCTGGTCCGAGGGCACCTCGAGGGTGAGAAGGGATCCGGTCACCATTTCATGATCGGCGAGACGATCGCCTCCACCATCCTCGTGATGGACCACTACAGGTGGGCCGGCAAATCGATGGACCTTCTGAGGGAGCGCTGCCGGCTCGCCAGGGACTTAGGCAAGGAGTGGTGGGTGCAGTACGACCGAGCGCTTCAGCACTACGAATCTCACGGTGGTCGATTTGCGTGGCAGGAGTTTGGCGGCGAGCTGGTCCATCAGTGAGAGCGCGCTGCAGCGGGCGGATTAGCGAACAACCCTAAGCACGCCCACGCGCCCGTCATGGCCCGCCTGTTCGAACCCGCCGCCGGGGTCATGAAAAAGGTCTCGGATCTCTGGGAAGCCATCGTGGGCGTCGTCCAGGAACACGAGTCCGCCCGGGCGTAGGGTTGCGGACAGGTAGCTAAGCTCCTCCGCGACGGTCTCTCCGCCGTGGTGGCCGTCGACCAGAGCCACGTCGTAACGGACGCCAAGCCGTCTGAGCATGGGCAGGACATCTTCGCCGCTGGGTGGTGGTGCTCCCTCTCCATTGGCGGCGTCGGCTTGTGGCGGCAGGGCGTCTGGATGCTCCATGGCCAGCCACTTGTCCAGCGCCCACTCCGGGGTGACATCGGTGCTGTCAGGCACGGTGCGACGATACGAGTAGCCGCATATCAACAGCACGCTGCGGGTCAATTCAAAGTGGTCCAGCAGGCCTACGACGAGGTCCTGCGGGTGGGCTATGCCACCGATCGCCGCTCCTGGATCGACCGCAATCGTCAGCGATGCGGGATGAACATCGCATACCGCCGAAGCACTCCGGCCAGGCTGATGCCGACGTAGTTGCCGACATGCAAGGCGACCGCCGGGCGATCAGTAGGTAGTTCTCTTCTGATCCTGTCGCCGATCTCCCTGAGCGAATCCGGCGAGATGGATGCCCATCTGATCCTCTCTTCAGACACTCCGGCGGTCGCCAGCGCCGCGACTGCAGCCTCGTAATCGAAGCTCTTGCGCCGTGGAGGCGCGAGCTGTGCCGGTGGGGGTGAGGTCGCCCGGGCTCGGCAACCGCCTCCCCCCCGAGCCGCCTTTCGATCTGCTCCAGTCTGGCGGCCTGGCACGCAACGACAGAACCCAGCCGCCCGATCTGATCACCGAGCGCAGCACGCGCTTCCAGCAACTGGCTCTGCGTTTCGCCCGCCACGCGTCTGATCTCGCGCAGGTTCTGGCGGAATCGCTGGATCGGCGGCGGGAGCAGCCGGGTGGGGGTGGAGTTTCCAATGTTCGATGAGCCGTTCATGTGGTCTCTTATTCACTTCCGTCTGTGTGGGCAGACCGCCGCAAGATCCGGTTCACATTTTGCTTTGCCGCTCGCAGCGGCGCGGTGAGCCGCCAGCTCGCGGAGCTTTGTATCCCCGGAGCGCCTGCCGTCCGTAGAAGAGCTCCACTTCGCGCAGGCGGAGCTGTTCGCGAAGCTGGCCCAGCGACTGTTCGGACTGATCGATGCGCGCTCGGAGCTGATCGGGTTCCAGTGCTGGCGAGTCGCTGGGTGCTCCGAGCTTGGCGTGGAGGTCATACCAGGGTGCTGAGCGCTTCAGCACGTCGGTGCGGAACTGCTGGAACGTGCGTCCGGCGGCGGTGTCCGTCCAGCGCCCTCCGAAGCCGCCGAGGTCGTATTCGGCGCGAATCACTGCCGCATGTAGCAGCGCCGGCCAGATCGGTAGCCATTCACCGGGCGTTTCCTCGGCAAACTGGCCGGAGGCGAAGGTGCCAGTGGCTTCCCAAGTGGAGCTTGGTTGATGAACTTGGAGCCCCTGTATCGAGCGTCCACAACTCGGCGAGCTCATCGAGCATGGGGATCAGGCCGGCGCCGGGGGACGTGGCCATCGTCTCGATGCTCAGGTAGTCCGGGCGCTCGCGGATCTCGTGCAATCCGCGCACGCACAGCATGTCAGAGCCCTCGATGTCAATCTTGAGATAGCGCGGGACGCCGTGCTCCGAGAGGAGATCGGCGAACCGTACCGCCGGGACTTCCACGGTGCGATAGCGAGTTCCAATTTGCCGATTTCGGGCGATGAAGTGGGGATCGATAGAGCTCCAGCCAGGTTCGTCGTAATTCGCTGAGAACTCGATGCTTCCCCGTTCAGCGGCCACAGCCGCGGCAACGATTGTGAGACGGCCTTCGTTTATCTCATTCACGAACCGCTGCTCGAGCTCGGCGACGAGATCGGGGTTTGCTTCCACTCCAACCACGCTGAACCCCTGCGAGAGGTAATGTTCGGTGTCTTCGCCGTGATACATCCCGACGTCGAAGATCAGGTTGTCGCGTTTCACGCTGTGCACTCCCTGAGGGGGTTGAACTCAGCTTCCCACGAAAACGTTGCAGGCGGCGGCAGTGCGCACCGACGTAGGAGCTCGCCGCCGAACTCCTGCCAGGCGAAGCGGTTGCCGTGTGACTCGTAATGCTTGATTGCTCGGTCGAACGTGACCCACCAGGAAGCCCCCGATTCCTTGAAAGATCTTGCGGCGGTCTCGCAGGTGCTCAACCGACGTGCCCACCCATCTGTAGTGGTCGATGGCCAGGACGGTCGACGCAACCTTCTCTCCGACCATGAAGTGATGCTCTGCGGGGTTGCCGGCCCAGAAACCAGCTTGGAGCCGCCCTTTGACAAGCACCGCCTTCGTGTCATTACCGTGCATTACGTCTCTGATGAATGTGGACCGCACCGGATACTGAGGCGCCAGCTCCAGCGCGGGGTCGAAGTCGACTAGCCTGCCGTCAGCCGGGAAGCGGTCATACATAATTCCTCTCACCACGTTCGCACCCTCGGCCTCAGCGGAGGCAATGATGCCTGTGATGCCGTCGGCGAAATCGACGAACTCGTCGAGGTCGACGATCAACGCCCATTCATCCTCGCCCTGATAACGACTGCGCATCTCCCACATGCCGCCTCTGGCTAGGGTTCCCGCGGCCGTAGTCAGCGTGAAGGTCACCACTGACCGTGACCGTCATCGAGTAGTCGGGACGCAGCGCCGTAATCTCCGATTCGAGCGCCGGCGTGGCCAGGAAGTAGAAATGCTTCACCCCGGCGGTCGCATAGTGGCGCAGAAAGTGCGGCAGCAGCTTCGTGTCCGTGAGGACGCTGGCGGTACAATGTCAGCTCGGAGACCTTCCTCCGACCTGAGAGGGTCCGCGACGCACCGGGAAGACGGCTGGATCGTGGCCGGTCGCGCAGGTCGTCGAGTTGCGCTTCGATCCGCGTCAGCGCGTGGCTTTGACTGTGGACGACCGCCTCCATCTGCGCGAGCTGCGCGCTGAGCCGGGGCGCGGAGCTCGGCCAGTTCGTGCTGCGTCTCGGCGACCACGCGCCGGATTTCCCGCAGGTACTCACGAAGCCGCCTGACGGGGAGCGGAAGCATCCAGGGGGGAGTGGAGTTAGGGCTGCCTGGGGCTAGCGGCTCGTCGGGCACCGGACGTGATTATGCCGCCGTTCGGGCTTCGGCCTGCGATCGAGTGCCTGAACGTGAAACGGCCGCGCCGGGGATCCCGGCGCGGCCGTCCAAACCTACTGCTAGGAGTTAGCTAGCTAGCCCTCGTACGTAAACAGCCCGTACAGGCTGTCGGTGCTAGACACATACAGCGAGTAGGTGTCCGCATACTGACAGCCGAACGACGCCGGATCGCTCTCTTGCCCGGCGTTGTAAGTCCCGCACACCAACTGGAACATGTAGTAGTTACCGTTGCTGGTGTCCTGGTAGAAGTCCTGCCTCATGTACTGGCAGCTGAAAAGCCCGTACGTGAAGGTGAAACTAGTGACCATCGAACAATCACTGTTATCACCGGCGAGGGAATTGGAGGAGCTGTACGCATAACAAGCAGGATCGTACTCAGCGCCGCCGGAATCGGAGACGCCGTCGCAGCTACTCTCGTCCGTCAGGTCATACGGGTCCAGCGGATCGCTCCACACGGATCCGGCGTAGAGGAACTGGCCCTGGGCCGCGTGCGCCCTGTGTGACTTCAGCGACTTCAGGATCGTGCCGGCGGCCGCCTTGTCCTTGCGCAGCTGGGCGGCAGATATCCTATGAGCGCGCTTGCTGTGGTGCGAGAGCGTCGCCTTGGCGCTCGCGCTCAGGGGATGGACGGTGGCCGCGCCCGCGGGAACCGCCGTTACACCCAGCGCGAACAGCGCGCCGGTCAAACATGTGGCTAGAAACAGCCTTTTCATCAGAGTGTTAGCTCCTTCGTCGTTGCTTGACAATCACGTTTTGGAACTGACTGCTGCAGCCCCTACTTCCGCTATTTGCGCTTAACCCCTTATCACCTCCCAGAAACGCACGCAGCCAATCATCACGGAGCAAGTGGCGACACCAACCCCAGATAGCCCACGGCAGAGGTCGCCCCACGTTCGCGCCAAACCGGAACCTAGCCGATCGAGGCGACCAAGTCAAGGTGGTTGTGCGCCGGCGCCCGCAAGCGGCCAGACCGCAGCGCCGCCGCTGTGTCTGCGGACCGGCAAGAACCGAAGGCCTGGTGGGCGGCCGCGGCGGAGGTGCCGAACGTGAAACGGCCGCGCCGGGGATCCCGGCGCGGCCGTCCAAACCTACTGCTAGGAGTTAGCTAGCTAGCCCTCGTACGTAAACAGCCCGTACAGGCTATCGGTGCTAGACACATACAGGGAGTAGGTGTCCGCATACTGGCAGCCGTACGAAGCGGGGTCGCTCTCCTGGCCCGCGGAGTAAGTCCCGCACACCAACTGGAAAGCGTAGAGGTTACCGTTACTGGTGTCCTGATGATCATGCTGCCTCATGTACTGGCAGCTGTAAAGCCCGTACGTCAACGTAGCCATTCGTGATCATCGAACAATCACTGTTCACGCCGCCGGCGCCGTCGTAATAACAATAAGGATAGGCCTGCGGCGCCGCCAAGAGCGGCTGCGTTGTCGCAATTATTGCTTTCGTCCGTCAGGTCATACGGGTCCATCGGGTCGCTCCACACCGAGCCGGCGTAGAGAACCTGGGCCACGTGGGCCCTGTGGATTGCAGAACAAGTTCAGGATCCTGCCGGCGGCCGCCTTATCCTCGCCCGGCTCGGGCGGCAGATATCCGATGAGCGCGCTTGCTGTGGTGCGAGAGCGTCGCCTTGGCGCTCGCGCTCAGGGGATGGACGGTGGCGGCGCCCACGGGAACCGCCGTTACACCCAGCGCGAACAGCGCGCCGGTCAAACATGTGGCTAGAAACAGCCTTTTCATCAGAGTGTTAGCTCCTTCGTCGTTGCTTGACAATCACGTTTTGGAACTGACTGCTGCAGCCCCTACTTCCGCTATTTGCGCTTAACCGCTTATCATTTCCCAGAGACGCATGCAGCCCAATCGTGACGGGGGCAAGGAGTGACACCAAGCCCCAGTTAGCCCCCAGCGGAGTGCCCCCTTCACGCCGCACCCGAACGTAACCGATCGCGGTGACCGAGTCAAGGACCCTCTACCGCCTCTCGGAACCTATCAGACCGGGCGGCGATCTGCCGGCCGGGCGGCGTTCTGCCAGCGTATCTACAGACGTCCGCCAGTACGGGGCCGAGTTGGCCGATCAGGTACTCTGCCGTTCCAATGAGGCGTGGTGTCAATGTAGTCGTGGTCGCGCTCGTGGCCAGCACGGTTGCCGCCTGCGGCGGCGGCAGCAACAGCACCAGCAGCCACGACGTGAGCAGCCCGGCAGCCGCTGTGAAGACCTACCAGAGCGCGATCGCCAACGGCGATGGCCCTGGTGCTTGCAGCGTACTATCGCCGGCTGTGCAAAAGCAGGCACTTAGCGCCGCCTCCGGGGCGGGCGTTCGTGCGTCGAACTGCACGAGCTTGTTCTCGCAGATTGCGAAGCGTCTTTCTCCGACCCAACGGGCGCGGCTCCGCAATACGAAGGTGTCAAGCGTTGTCATCCACGGCGATACGGCCACCGTTCAGGTTTCGGGTGGCAGCCAGGCCAAGCTGACCAAGAGCGGCGGTAAGTGGCTGATCAGCGGCGGCCTCGCCGGCAGCGGCTGAGCAGCACCGCGCCGATGGCCCCGGCTTCTGACGGGGCCATCGCTAAACGCTCCTACCCCATAGCCGATAGGGTCCCCCGCGACCCCGGAGAACGATGGCTGCGTCCCCAGTGAGAAATCGACTTCGTGACAAAATCGTCGCCGGGTGGGACTATCCCCGTCAGCGCTGGCGTCATCGAACCGTCCGAAAAGTGCTCGTGGTGCTCGACGAAACGCGCCAGACTATTACCGACGGCCTCGCACACCTCAACGAGCGAACGTCTGAAATCCTTGCACGCACAGACAGGTTACGGGAGGAGTCTCTAAGACATTGTGACTTCCCGCCTGCATTTCTGTTTGAGCGCGATCAGTCGCTCCCGCTTTTACATTCATCGACCAATATTGAACGTGACTATGCGCTCTATCAGAGCGTGCGCTACATCATCGCTGCAGGAATACCAGGAGACATCGTCGAGTGTGGTGTATTTCGGGGAGGAAATACGGTCCTCGCCGCTAACACGCTGCGAGCGCTCGGCGCGAATCGTCGCATCTGGTTGTACGACACTTTCGATGACGTCCCTTATCCCGGCGAAAGCGACGAGTGGTACGGGGGCGAGCACCTTGGTCGTGAGGGCCCGTACCTGCAGACCGCCAGTTTGGGGGAGGTAAAGGCCAATATGGCCACGACGGGCCATGACGATGTCGTTTTCATCAAGGGCCTGGTTGAGGAGACCATTCCCGCGCAGGCACCAGAAGAAATTGCGCTTCTGAGGCTCGACACCGATTGGTACGAGTCCACGCGACACGAGTTGGAGCACCTTTACCCTCGTCTCAGCAAGGGCGGCGTACTGATCGTCGATGACTACGGTCACTTCGAGGGCGCGCGTCGCGCAGTCGATGACTACTTCCACGACAAGCCCGTACTGCTGAACCGCATCGACTACTCGGCCCGCCTCGTGATCAAGTCGTGAGCTGCCGCCGCAAAGCCCTCGCGGTTGCGGTCGCGGCCAGCACGCTCGCCGCCTGCGGCGGTAGCAGCAAGAGCCATAGCGCCAGCACCTCGGCAACCGTCACCACCCCGGTAGACGCGAGCACCCCAGTAGCCGCGTTGAAGACCTACCAGAACGCGCTAGCCGATGGCGACGGCGCCGCAGCATGCAGCGTTCTGACGCCGGCGGTGCAGAAGCGGGCGCTCGCCGCCGCGCCCCAATCGGGGATCAATGCCCCCGATTGCAAGAGCTTGTTCTCCCAGATAGCGGGACACCTCTCCCCCGCGCAGCGCAAGCAGATACGCAAGCTCCAGGTATCGAAGCTTGCTATTCACGGCAACACGGCCACCGTCAACGTCAAGGGCGGCAAGACGGCCACGCTCTCGCGGACCGACGGCAAGTGGCTGCTCACCAACAGCTGAGCCAGGACCCCGCCGGCGCCGTTGTACCGCGATAAACCCCAACGGCTCCCCGAGAAGCTGCATTGACACATGCGATCCAGACCGGGCTTCCCGGGGCGGTCCTGATCGAGCCCACCGTCCACGGGGACGAGCGGGGTTTCTTTCTGGAGACCTATAGGCGTAGCGTGCTGGCCGAGCTACAGGTCGATCTCGAGTTCGTCCAGGACAACCACTCCCGCTCCCGGCGCGGAGTGGTCCGGGGGATGCACTTCCAGCCCGGGATGGCAAAGCTGGTGCGGTGTGCTCGGGGGGCCATATTCGACGTGCTGGTCGACCTCCGCCGCGGCTCGCCGGCCTTCGGTCGCTGGGAGGGATTCGAACTCAACGACTCAAACCACCACCAGATCTACTGCCCGGACGGCTTCGGGCACGGCTTCTGCGTGCTCTCTGAGGTAGCCGACGTCGTCTACAAGACCTCCGCCTACTATGCCTCGGAGCTCGAGGGAGGCTTCGCCTTCGACGATCCTGACGTCGCTATCGCCTGGCCCGAAGGGGTGGAGCTGATCCCGTCTCAGCGCGACCGCGGCGCACCGCGCCTGCGCGACATCGAGGCATCACTGCCGTTCACGTACGCCGCGCCGAGTGGCTGACGGTCGGGTCGCAGATCGCCTGAACGCCATGTTGCAATGAACAGGGCCGCTGGATACGATCCGCGCGCGTTGGGCGCACGTAGGAAAGCAGCTGAACCTGGGACCGGTTCATAGCGAGCCATCAGTTCATCGATGAACCAGTTGAGAGCTGTGAACCAGCAGCTCATCGAAGGGTTGGATCAGTAATTCCAGAACGAAGGAGGCAACTATGAGGAAGATCTTCTTGGCCACTGCCGCCAGCGCCACGGTGCTGCTGGCCTTGATGGCGATCCCGGCCGTGGCGGGGGCGAGCATTCATCGGCATGCGGTGCCGAGCAGGTTCGGGTTCCTCCAGCACGTCAAGCACGTCAACGTCAACAGCCTGCCCGCGAACGAGCGTAAGAAGGCTCTCGCCGTAGCGCGATCGATCCGCGCGCAGCGCCCGGGGGCCATGCATAAGGCCCATGCCGCCGCCTCATACCAGGAGTACATCGGGTCGTACTACGGGTACCTGGATTACAACTACTGGGACGATGACCTGTATTACGACGGCTACTACACCTACGGCTACTACTACAACTACGACGCGTACGGCGACTGGTACTACACGTACACGTATTGGATCTTTTTCCCGCAATACGACGAAGTTGTCCTCTACGGAGACTAGTTGAGCTGCTCATAGTGGTTGTGAGCGGCCGCGCCGGCCAGCCGGCGCGGCCGCTTCTTTGTTTCCGGGCTCGTTGGCTCTGCCGCGAGCAGACGATCGGGGCGATAGCAGAGCGCCCGGTCAACGCATGCGGCATCCTTAGGAGAGGATGCGCATCCGGGCAGTAACCGAATTCCGCCTCACCCCTGCCCAGTACCGCAGGGCGGCGTACATCGCGCTGGGTGCGCTGGCGCTGATCGTGCTGACGGGCGCGGCCGTCCGCCTGACGGACTCGGGGCTCGGCTGCCCGAACTGGCCGCGCTGTTACGGCAAGGCTGTGCCGCCGCTTCAGTCTCATGCCCTGATCGAGTTCGGCAATCGGGCCCTGTCGGGACTGGTGGGGTTCGTAACGGTTGCCATCGCGGTGCTGGCCTTCCTGCGCCGCCCGTTCCGCCGCGATTTGGCGTGGCTTGCCTGCGCCCTGCCGCTGGGCGTGGTGGCCCAGGCGGTGCTCGGCGGCTACACGGTGCGTGAGCACCTGGCGCCGGGGTACGTGATGGGCCACTTCGGCCTATCGATGGTCATCCTCATCGCTGCGGTCGCGCTGGCATGGCGTGCGACGCATGAGCCGCGCGCCCGCCCCCGCTCGAGCGACCGCGCAGGCGTTTGGGCTGTGCGGGTTCTGGCCCCGCTGGGGGCACTGACGATCTTTGCCGGAACCGCTGCCACGGCCGCCGGGCCGCATTCCGGAGGGGCCGTCGGCCAGCACGTACACCGCCTGCACTTCAAGGGTGCGGGCACGCTGACCTGGCTCGTAGACCGGCACGCCACGATCGCCGCGGTGTTCGGGGTGGTGGCGATCGCCGTGTGGCTGCTGCACCGTCGTCGTCCGGGGTCCGATCACGTGCTCGAGCCGCTCACAGTCCTCTGCGTCCTGCTGGCGGGGCAGGGCCTCGTCGGCAGCGTCCAGTACGAGCTGAAGCTCCCGAGCGACATGGTCTGGGTACACGTGACGCTGGCGACCGCGACCTGGATCGCCGTGCTGTGGTCAGTGGCGGCCGCGGGCCGGCTTGTGCCAAGGCGAGTGGCAGTACCGGAGCCCGAGGCGTCGCGCTGGTCATCACAGCGCGTGCCGGCTTCGGTTGAGTCAACGCGGTAACGACTACGATCGTCTCCATGGTGACCGACCGCCACACACCCACCGCACGGCCGCCAGGGGCGAGCTCAGGCGAAGCCTCGCTCAGCATCCTGGTGGTGGACGACGAGTCTGATCTGCGTGAAATGCTGACGCGCTCGTTTTCCCGCGAGGGCCACCAGGTGATGGCGGTGGGCGATGGCCGCGCGGCGATCGACCGCGCGAGTACCGACCACTTCGACATCATCCTGCTGGACGTGGCGCTGGGGCCCGGGCCCGATGGCTACGAGGTCTGCCGTACCCTGCGCGGCCGGCGCAACGTCGTGCCGATCATCATGCTGACGGCGCTCGATTCCGAGGCTGACGCGGTCCTGGGCCTCGAGGCCGGGGCAGACGACTACGTGACCAAGCCGTTTGGCCTGGCCGAGCTGCGAAGCCGCATCCGGGCCGTGCTGCGCCGCACGGGAACACGGGCCTTGGGCGATGAGGTCCTGATCGTCGGTCCCATCGCGCTAGACCGGGCACAGCGCGAAGTGACGATGGACGGCAAGCCGGTGCGGCTCACTTTCTCCGAGTTCGAGCTGCTCGACGCGTTGATGGCCGACCCAGGGCGGCTACTGAATCGCCAAGAGCTGCTGCGCGCGATCTGGGGCGACAGCGCCTATCGCGACCCTCGGGCGATCGACGTGCACATCCGCCATCTGCGCGAGAAGCTCGAGCCAGAGCCGGATACACCGCGTTACATCCTCACGGTCCGCGGCGCGGGATACCGACTCAGAGGTCCCTAGTGTTGCCGAGGCCGCGACTCGGTGCCCTTGGTCTGCGCGGTCGAATCGTCGGACTCGTGCTGTTCACGACCGTGGCCACGCTGGCCGTGGCTGCGCTGGCGCTGCTGGGCCCGCTCGAGTCCTCGCTTCGCAACGCCGAGAAGAAGACCCTGCAGCGCGAGCTGGCACGAGATGCGACGAGCGGCTTTCGGCATCTGAATCCCGCTCAGGCCGTCCTCATCAATCCCAAGTTGCCGGACACACCCTCCGCGCTGGTCCCGATTGAAACGAGCGAGCGCGCGGCCTGGCAGGCCATTTACGACCAGGAGCGCTCGCTCGGAGCGCGGATCGGCGCCAGCGAGGTGGCCGTGCTGGGCTACCCGAGCGTCTCGGGGCGCGGTCAACCGATCGCTGTGTGGCCGGATCAGGGCGCCACCAAGGGCGACAGCTATGACGACGCGGCCAAGGCCTTCCGCCACGACACACACTTCTACTCCTTCATCTCGATCAACGGCAGCGACTACGTGGGCGCCGCGCTCGTCTTCCGCGCCGCCGGCGGCCGTTGGGTGCTGGCTGTCCGCAAGTCGCTAGACGAGGTAGCGGACGCCGTGTCCGCCGTGCGCAATGCGTTCGTCACCGCGGCCCTGGCCGGGGTCGTGCTCACGCTGATCCTGGCAATTCCTCTCTCGGCGACGCTGGTCCGACGGCTGCGACGTCTGCGTCAGGCAGCCGTCACCCTGGCCCGCGGCGGCCCGGGGGCCGAGGTCGAGGTACCGGTCGACCGGGCCCGTGACGAGGTCGGCGACCTGGCGCGGACGTTCGCGACCATGCAGCGCCAGCTCCAGCATCAGGAGCAGGCGCGCAGGGCGTTCGTGGCGACCGCGTCGCACGAGCTCAGGACGCCGCTGGCCTCGCTGGACGGCATGCTCGAGTTGCTGGACGATGACCTGGCTCAGGGAGACCCGGACCTGACCGAGGCGCGCGCCCTGCTCGACAGAGCACGGGTCCAGTCACGCCGTCTGGGTCGCCTGGCGGCGGACCTGCTCGATTTGAGCAGGCTCGACGCCGAGGTCAAGCTGCGCTCGGAGCCGGTGGAGCTAGGCGAGCTGAGCCGCGCGGTGCTGGCGGAGTTCGAGCCGGGAACAGTCGAACGCGGGGTGGATGCCGTACTCGCGGACTCCGATGGTCAGGTGTGGGCACTCGCCGATCCGGGCAGTGTGGCCCGCATTCTGCGCATCCTGCTGGACAACGCGGTCCGGCACAGCCCGACGGGGACCGAGGTGCGGGTGGAGCTGCGCAACGGGTCGCTGGCGGAGCTGAGCGTCTGCGATCAAGGGCCCGGGATCGCCCCAGAGGACCGCACGGTCATCTTCGAGCGCTTCCAGCGAGGCCGCGACACCGCGGGCCAGGCGGGATTCGGCCTGGGGTTGGCCATTGGGCGGGAGCTGGCAGCGCGGATGGGCGGCGACCTGGCGCTCGATACGAACTACGGCCCGGGAGCGAAATTCACCCTGACGCTCCCCGTGGCGCATCCACGCGAGGTCCCAGCGCTGACCGTCAGCTGACGGCGGGCAGCGCCGCGTGACAGGATCTGGGGAGTGGACCAGAGGCTGATCCAGACGATGCTCGACGTCGACGAGCATCACTGGTGGTATCGAGGCCGGCGACGGGTCATCCGCGCCGAGCTCGACAGGTTGCCGCTGCCGATGGGCGCCCGCGTCCTCGACGCCGGCTGTGGCTCCGGCAGGACCCTCCAGGAGCTCGTGGACTACGGACAGGTGTCAGGCCTCGAGTTGAACGCGGACGCGGCAGAGGTCGCGCGAGCGCGAGGCTTTGATGTGGAAATCGGGCGGCTCGAGGAGCTGCCGTGGCAGGGCGAGACTTTTGATCTCATCACGTGCCTCGACGTCATCGAGCACACGCCAGAGGACCGCGTTGCGCTGCGCGAGCTGCTGCGGGTGTGCACCCCTGGCGGTTGGATGCTGGCGACGGTCCCCGCCTACCAGGCCCTGTGGTCCTATCACGACGAGGCGAACCACCACTTCCGTCGCTACGACCGTGCCTCGCTGCGTGCAGCGGTGACCGAAGCCGGCTGGCTCCTTCACCGCATGACCTCGTTCAACACGCTGCTCTTGCCGCCGGCGGCGGTAGTGCGCATCGCTCAGCGCCGGCTGCGCCGCAACGGCAACGGCCACGAGGACGCCGATTTCGATCTGAACATCGGTCCCCCATGGCTCAATGGTGTGCTCGAGCGGCCGCTGATGATGGAGGCCAGCTGGCTTGGCCGTGGCCGAACGCTACCGGCCGGGCTCTCGCTGCTGGCGGTGGTTCGCAAGCCGCCCGTGTGACAGTGCCTGCGGGGGCGGGCTGGTGGGGGGGACTGTCGCTCGCGGCGATCATCTCGATCTCGAACAGCCTCGGCTATCTGCTGCCGGCGATCATCGGGCTGGAGTCGATGGGTATCCCTTCCCCCGGCGAAACCGCCCTCGTGGCCGGTGCCGTGCTGGCCAGCCAGGGCAAGCTCCAGATCTGGCTCGTGATCTTGATCGGGGTGACCTCGGCGATCGTCGGCGACAACCTCGGCTACATCCTGGGCCGCAGGATCGGCCGTGAGGTGCTGGAAGCCAAGGGGCCGCTGCGCACGCATCGAATGCGGGCCATCGCCGCCGGTGACCGCTTCTTCCACAAGCACGGCCCCAAGGCGGTCTTTTTCGCCCGCTGGATCGCGCTCGTCCGCTTCGCCGCCGCCTGGCTGGCCGGGATCAACCGGATGCCGCTCAAGCAGTTCTTCTTCTGGAACGCCCTGGGCGGCATCACATGGGGCATCACCTATGGGCTGGTGGGCTATTACGGCGGCAAGGCCGCCGCCGGCGTGCTGGCCAGGGTGGGCCTGGTGGGCGCCGTGATCCTGGGGCTCGTGATCTTTGGCGGCATGGCATACGTCAGCCTGCGCGAGCGCCGCCCCCCAGATTGATCGCCGTCAGTCCTTTTCGGGCTCGAGGTCCAGCGCGCAGGAGTTGATGCAGTATCGGAGGCCCGTCGGCGCCGGTCCGTCGTCGAACACGTGACCCAGGTGACCGCCGCAGCGCCGGCAGAGCACCTCGGTCCGCACCATGCCCAGGCTCCGATCCTCGCGCAGCTCCACGTTCTCGGCCACGGCCGGCTCGTAGAAGCTGGGCCAGCCCGTGCCGGAGTCGAACTTGGTCTGGGAATCGAACAGGACCGACCCACAGCCCGGCACAGCGGTAGCTCCCATCGTCCTTGGCGTGGACGTACTTGCCGGTGAAGGGACGCTCGGTTCCGTGCCGGCGCAGCACGTCGTACTGGTCGCCGCTGAGGCGCCCTCGCCACTCCTCGTCCGTCAGCTCAAGCCTGGTATCGCTCTCCATGTGCTCAACGTTAGCGACCCCCCCCACCCTGGTCTGCCAACATCGCCGCCATCGCTGGCAGCGGGCGCATCCAGATCGCCGGTCGGAGGCTGCGCTACGAAGATTTCTCAACCGCAGCGCGGGGTCGCCGCCGCTGAAAGAGCTGTTGCGCTCTGCCAAAGTCGCCGGAAACCGCGTTCCGGTGCCTGAGAGGAGCCACAGACTAACCCGTCGGCTACTACTGAGCGGTGGAAACTGGGAACGGTCCCCAACCACATCGCGGCCTCGAAGCGTGACCCTCGTGATGCGCTGCGGTTCGTCGACATCAACCAAGCCGACGCCGCACGAACGCTCGGCCAGCCACCCCCGCTGGGTTCCGGCAAGCTCGCCCAGGAGGTAGCGTCAGCGAGCTGGTATCACACGATCGAGCTGCCGGATGGCATCGTGACTAACGGCATGTTGACCATCGTCCGATCGTCGAACGGTATGCCATCCCAGACGACCTGACTGGCAAGCGGTGTTTGGATATCGCATGTTCGAATGGTTTCTGGTCGTTCGAGTTCGAGCGCCGTGGAGGCGAGGTGACTGCAATCGATATCGCTTCTCCATTGGATTGGGACCTGCCTACCGGCACGGCCGTGGCGGCACCCGCCGAGGCGTCCGGACCTGCACCTCCGACTCAGCTCTCAGACGATCCCTTCACGATCGCTCACCGGATCCTTGGGTCCCGGGTCACTCGCATCCACCGTAATCTCTACGATCTGGACCCGGCGGATTTAGGTCAATTCGATCTGGTCCACGCTGGCGACGTGCTCCTTCACCTCGAACGGCCGCTCGAGGCTTAGCGCTACCGGTGGTGACTGCGGATGACGGCTGGCACTGATCGCGATGCGTTCGCGCCGAGCTCCAAGGCAACACCACGCGCTACTTCGGCGGTCGATGGTTGCTGGGTGGCTTCCAAGCCTCGACTGCCTGGTTCAAATGGTCTATGACGCCGGATCAGTGCCGTGGAGGTCGTCTCCATCTACAATCTGCCCGCCTGGATCAGGCTGAGGGTTATGGAGAGCCGTCATGAGACGCGGCCCTGACGCCGCGCCCACGCAA
Organism: uncultured Actinomycetes bacterium; assembly: GCA_963822735.1. Lineage (GTDB taxonomy): Bacteria > Actinomycetota > Thermoleophilia > Solirubrobacterales > Solirubrobacteraceae > Palsa-465. The sequence continues at coordinate 194,112 of CAWGIU010000016.1, read as the reverse complement.
GCCGACACCACGGCTGCCGAGTGTCCCGCCAGCGGCCACTCGCCTGGTGCAGCGCACCTTCGGGGCGGCTACATCTCCATGTCGAGACAACGATTCGAGGGTGAGGCTGCCGCTGGGCTGGGTCCGCCGACGGGCACGCGAGCTGGCCGATCCGCTGCTGTTGCTGCGATCCCGCGGGCCGACGCCGATCCCGCCGCGCCGCCTACGGGCCCGGACCGGGGCTCCGGGGCTCGACGAGTTTGTGCGCGGGGGCGCCCAGGCCGCAGATGAGCTGGCAAGGGCACTGGCCGTGGCGCGCCGCTCGTTCGGCGATGCGCGCTCGGTGCTCGATCTGGGTTGCGGCTCGGCGCGGGTCCTCCCGCACGTTGCCGCCCTGGCACCCACGGCCACCTGCACCGGCTGCGACGTGGACACTGCCGCGATCACCTGGGCCGCCCGCCATTACCCCAAGCTGAGCTGGGTCGCGAGTCCGTTCGAGCCGCCCTTGCCCTTCGCCGATCGAAGCTTCGACCTCGTGTATTCCATCTCTGTTTTCAGCCACCTCGGAGAGGAGCTTCAGGACCGCTGGCTCGCCGAGCTCCGGCGCCTGCTTAGGCCAGGCGGCGTCGCGCTGCTGTCGGTACATGGATCACATGCCTTCGAGCAGTTCCGAACCGGACAGGCGACCACCGCCTGGTGCCGTGCCGATGCCTTCGCCAGGGGACCGCTCCAGCCGGCGGAGTTCGTATATGAGCCATACGTCCGCTCGCTCTGGAATGAGGGTGAGCTTCCTGGCGTCGGCCGGGACTACGGCCTTGCGTTCCACGGTGAGCAGTACGTGCGCCGCCACTTCTCGCAGTGGCTTGGGATCGAGGCCGTGCTGCCCCGAGCCATGACGTCGTGGCAGGACATCGTGATCTGTGCCGCGCCGTGAGGGGTTAGGCGCCCCAGCCGATGGCGTCCTGCGTCTCGAGGGCGCGCCAGAAAATAACCTCCGGCTCGGCGCTTGCGCCCGCAGCCTCCATCATCGGCTGAATGCGCTCGCGGCTTTCCTCGAAGAACGCCTGAAAGCTCTGAGCGTCCGGCCACTCGTCGATCACCGTGATCTGACCGTCGTCCGAACCATAGAAGCGGTGGGCGATCACGCCGTGCTGCTTTGCCTTGTCGGCGAGGGAACGCATGCCTTCGGCATTGCCGGCGGCGAACTGCTCGAGCTTGCTGGGATCTCCCTGAACGCGAAGCGTGACGATGACTGACATGGCTGTCTCCTGGTTTGAGTTCCAGTGCTATTCGACCACCAATGGGCCGGCGGAATCAAGTCTCGGCGTCGTGCCGCTGGTCGGCGTCCGCGAGTGCGCGGGTATTCCGCCGGTTGGCGGGTAGCCTCGAGTCGTGATCGTTGCCATCGCCGGCGCCCACGGGAAGATCGCCATGCGCCTGACGCGGCTGCTGGCCGCCCAGGGCGATGAAGTGATCGGCCTGATTCGCAACCCCGATCACGCCGACGGAGTCCGCAAGGCGGGCGCCGCGAGCCGCGTGTGCGACCTCGAAAAGGCCGGGGTCGAGGAGCTCGCGGAGGCGATCCAGGGTGCCGACGCGGCGGTCTTCGCGGCCGGGGCGGGCGCCGGCAGCGGTGCTGAGAGGAAGCTCACGGTGGACCGAGACGGAGCGGTCAAGCTGCTCCAAGCGTCGGCCAGGGTCGGCGCCCAGCGCTACGCGATAGTCAGCTCGGTGGGAGCCGAGCAGCCCCCAGACGGAGACGACGTATTTAGCGTCTACCTGCGCGCCAAGGCCGAAGCAGATGCGGCCGTGCGGGAAAGCGACCGCGACTGGACGATCGTCAGACCCGGCCGCCTGACCGATGAGCCGGGAACCGGCCGGGTGCGGATGGACTCGGAGCCATTCCGGGGTGAGGTGACCCGGGACGACGTCGCCGCCGTCCTCGGGAGCCTGCTGAAGGATCCCCGGGCCCGGCGCCGCGTCCTCTACGTCAACGGCGGGGACGAGCCGATCGAGCGGGCGCTCGAGCGGATGCTGGGCGGCGAGCAAGCATGAACCGACCAGCAGCCAGCGAGTTCGCCCTTGGACGGGAGAGCGGCCAGGACGGGGCATTCCACCGGCAGGAGAGTCGTTTTCGAGATTGGGTGTCCGCCGACGGATCGGGCCGGTTCCCGCTCGAGGCCGGGCGCTATCACCTGTACGTGGCGCGGGCATGCCCGTGGGCGCACCGGACGATCATCGGTCGGCGGCTGATGGGGCTCGAGTCGGCGATCTCGATTTCGTTCCTCGACCCGCTTCGCGACGAGCGCGGATGGGCGTTCACCGGCGGACGCTACGAGGACCCGGTCAACGGCTTTCGGTTCCTGGCCGAGGCATACGAGGCGACCGCGCCCGGCTTCGACCAGCGGGTGACCGTGCCGGTGCTGTGGGATCGCGGGGAGGGCGTGATCGTCAATAACGAGTCCGACGAGATCCTGCGCATGCTGAGCACGGTGTTCACCCCGCTGGCCGAGCACGCCGTCGAGCTGTGCCCGCCGGCGCTCCGGTCAAAGATCGACGAGCTCAACGCTCGCACATACGACAAGCTCAACAACGGGGTCTACAAGACAGGCTTCGCCAGCCGCCAGGAGGTCTACGAGCGCGAGGTGCGCGCGGTCTTCACGATGCTGGACGAGCTCGACGCGCGGCTCTCGCAGTCGCGCTTTCTGTTCGGCTCCGAGCCGCTCGAAACCGACTGGCGGGTCTTCACGACGCTGGTGCGGTTCGACGCCGTTTACCAGATCCACTTCAAGTGCTCGGTGCGCAAGCTCACCGAGTACGAGCGGCTATGGCCGTACCTGCGCGATCTCTACCAATGGCCGGGCATCGCCGAGACGGTGAGCTTCGATGAGATTCGTGCCCACTACTACCGGACGCATCCCATGATCAACCCCACCGGGCTTGTGGCCGTGCTGCCCGCTGATGACTTCTGCGCCCCTCACGGGCGCGAGGCGCTGGGCTGAAGACCCAGCGCCTCGCTGCGGTCCGGGCTGACGCCGGGGCGCCAGCCCGGACGACGCGCGCTACTTTTTGCCCTTGCTGTACCCCGCCTTGTAGCCCTGACTGTAGGCCGAGTTGGGGCTGCTGCTGTAGGAGAACGTGTAGGCGGCGTTGTATCCGCTGTTGAACCCGGGGTTGAAGCCCGCGTTGAACCCGAGGTTGAACAGGCTGTTGCAGTCGCCAGTCACAGCCGCCTTCGCCCGTGGCGCCCGCGCGGCGCTCGCCGCGGCCGCCCGGACGGACTTCTTCGGGAACTTACGGCTCGCCGCCCTGAAGCCAGCGCTCCAGCCGTTGTTGTAGGCCGAGTTCTTGGCGCTGCTGTAGGCGAATTTCCACGAGGCGTTCCAACCGGGATTGAAGCCCGCGTTGAAGCCCGGGTTATAACCCTGGTTGTAACAGGACACCGGAGTGATCTTGAGGATCGGGGTGCGGCTCGTGTCGGTGCCGACCGTCGTCCCCGCGGGCCCGAAGCTCGAGCCGCCGCCGCCACCACCGGCGCCGCACAGCTGGCTCTGGCCGCTGCCGGCGCCGCCGCCGCCACCGAAGTAGCCGCCGCCGCCGCCACCGCCGCCAGCGGTCTGCGGTCCGTACTGGCCGCCACCGTTGCCGCCCGTGCCGGACGTACCCGCCGTCGGAGTGGTAGTCGCGGGGCAAGTCAGTGAGGTCGCGCCGAGCGCCCCACCTACCGTCAGCGTGCCGGCGCCGCCGGCGCCACCACCGCCACCTGAACCGGAGACACCCGCAGCGCCCGCTGCGCCACCGGTGCCGCTTCCGGGCGTGGACGCACCGGCGCCGCCGCCACCACCGCCGGCGACGAGCAGCCGCGAGCCGAGCGTGGTCGCGGTCAGCGTGTTACACGGCGAGCCGCACGAGGAGGTGCGCAGGTCGGTGGCGCCGCCGCCACCGCCAGCGCCGGTGGTGTTGGAACCGGGGATCACGGGAACCCCACCGGTACCACCACCGTTAAAGCCGCCCGGGCCGCCGCCTTGGGTGGTGCCCACGGCTCCGCCGCCGCCGACCTCGATGTAGAGCGTCTGGCCCGCAATGACCTGAACGTTCGAGGAGGTGACCACTGCCCCTGGGCCGCCCGCGATGCCGCCTTGAGATGTGCCCCCGGGGGCGCCGACCGCGGTCACCTGGAGGAGGCCCGAGTCGCTGGGGACGGTGTAGCACTGCTCGCCTCCTGAGTAGGAGAACGTGGCGGTCCCGGTCGCGCACGTCGCCGCGGCTGCGGAACCCGGCAGCAGGGCCAGGCCGGCGATCGTGGCGAGCGTTCCGACGATGGTTACAACAGTGGAGTAAGACTTGAATCTTTGGCGCATGACTGCACAAAACCACGGGCCGGGGCGAAAGTTCCTGCTCCGTTAGGAACGTGTCACCTTTATGACCGGAAATTCGCAAATCCGGTGCTTCTGAACACGACCCTGCCAGCGATCTTGCACGGTTCTGGGCGGCCGGGCACCGTGCGATGAGTTCTCCCGCTCCGGGTGCTGGAGGGGATGGGGCACAGGCTCAAGGTCAAGGTGCTGGCGCCCGTCCTGAGTGAGTTCCTGGCCGAGCCCTACATCGCTGCCCCGGCACGACTCCCAAGTGACCGCCGTCGCGTAGCCCGGCTTGAGGCGGGACGTGAGACCCTGGCGGGCACGTACGAAAGTCCAGGACGAGAGGAGCCACCGATGCGCCGCAGGAACGTTCGCCGCCCCCGAAATGCGGGTGTCACCGTCAGTCCAGCCAGCCTCGTCGGGGCGATGGCCGTGGGACCGCGCGTGCTGGGTCCCTCGGCCATGGCGCCGGTGGCCATCGCCGCCTGCGCGATCGGCGCGATCGCGATCGGTCGGCTGGCGATCGCCGACGCCGTGATCCGAAAGCTCCGCGCGGGCGAGATCGAGATCGGATCCTTGAAGGTCGGTGAACTGGAGGTGGCGGGCCGTCGCTGGCCGGAGACCGCGCCGGCGACCACGCCGTAGCCCGCGGAACCGCCTAGACCATGAACACGTGATCAGGCCGGATCGGTGTAGGTGCCCGGGCTGTTCGGCGTGGCGCTGAAGTCCTCGGGCCGCTCGGGGCTGGCCTCGGCCAGAGCGCGGCGGACGCCCTCGGCGTCGAGATCAGTCGTATACACGGGCGTCTCGGGCTGCTGGCGCCACGATTCCTCGAGTGACCCGGCATCGACCGCGTCGAAGCCCAGCTCCTCCACGAGGCCCATCACGGTCGACTTCGCCGCCTGGTCGTCCCCGGCGACCGGCAACGCTATACGGCCCGGCGTCCCCTGCGGCCGGCCGTGGTCGCGCAGGTGCTCGGCGTAGATGTTGTTAAAAGCCTTGATGACCGGGCGTCCCAGCTGCTGAGAAACCCAGACGCTCTCCGTCGTTCCATCCTCGATGGCGTCGATCCGCCCGTCGCGGTGGCGGGGGTAGTAGTTGCCGGTGTCGATGACCACCACCTGATCACCGACGCCCGCGAACAGGTCCTTGGGCAGCTGCGGCACGTTCTTCTCGGGCACTGTCACCACCACCACGTCCTTGTCCCGAGCCGCCTCCTGCGCGGTGACGGCGGTGCTGCCGGTCTCCGCCTCCAGATCACGGAGCGTCTCAGGCCCTCGGGAGTTCGCTACGGACACCTCGTGGCCCAGCTCCGTGAAGCGCCGCGCCAGCGCGCCGCCGATGTTCCCCGCACCGATGATTCCAATCTTCATGCTCGCTCTTTCGTTCGTTTTAGTCCATACCGATCCTAGGAAGCCACATGCGCGCCGTCGCGGCTGATGCCGCGACGGCGCTTTTACTCACTGAGCCTGCGAAAGCCACTCCAGCCATGCCGCCCCGGGGTGAGCCAGGCCCAGAAGGGCCCCCGACTTCCGCCCGCCCCGGTAGCTGACCCGGCCGACGACGCCGAACACTCCCTCGCGGCGGCCCCGCTGCACGAGTTCGCTGGGCACGGGGAGGCCGAGCACGCTCCTGTCCGCCTCGGCACCCATCGGGACGAGCGGATCAATCGAGATCCAGTCCAGGTCACGTGCGGCGCCCAGCTCGTCGACCAAGGCGCGAAAACGGTCCAGCTCATCAGAGGTGAAGAAGACGTGGACGAACGTGTCGAGCAGACAGACCAGCGTGTCGCGGGGAATCTGTTCGAGCAGGTCGGGAAGGAGCCCGCGCGCGTCCCCTCGGACCACGCGCGCGGGGTGCGTAGAAGCAAGCTGCGCAGCCGCCTCGAACCGCGTGACCGCGCCGATCTCCTGAGGGATGCAGGCTGCCAGCCAGGCGCGGACGGCGGGATCGCCGATGTCAACCGGCTCGATGTCGATCCCCAAGCGATTGGCCACGCGGGGGAGGCGCTCGGGGACGGGCGGCTGCACCGGGCCGCGCAACGCGGTCTCGACCAGGACCGGCGAGTCGGAGTCGCCGACAACCGCCTCCCGGTCGCCGTTACGCACATACGCGTAGCGGTAACGGTCGAGGTGCAGAGCAAGGCCGGCGCCCGTGCCCAGATCCACGAGCGCAACCTGCCGCTCCGGGTCCGGGTCAAGCGCTAGGACGACGTGCGCGCAGCGGCCGACCTCGTTCATCTGGTAGCGGTGCGAGGCGCACAGCTCGAGCAGGCGCTCTCGATGCGATAGGCAGAAGCTGCGGTACTCGTGGGCGAAGGCTGGACCGAGCTCGGGCTGGGGCGAACCGACCCGCGGAAACCATTTTCGCAGGGGCTGAGGCTCAAGCTCCAGCACCAGGTACGTGGCGGCCGCTTCGAACAGCAGCGGAGGCAGTCTGTCCTCGGGGATCGTGGCGGCGATCTCGAGCAGCTCCGGGTCGTCGCGCAGGGTCTCGAATTGGGCAGCCGTGAGCCGCCACGACGCCGGCGCGCCGGGCGGCGACCAGGCTGCAGCGACCATCGCCGCCTGGTCGCTGACGGATGCGGGGTCGCTCACGAAGGAAACAATGCCCTAAATGCCCGCCACGCGGTAGCGCAGGTGAACGACGCCGTTTGCGAATCGACGCTCGTCCAGGAGCTCGAGTTGCAGGCGGATGTCGGCGGGCAGCGCCCGCTTTCCGCCACCGACCACGATCGGTCCGAGGAACAGATGGCACTCGTCGACCAACCCGGCGGCGAATGCCTCCGCGGCGAGCTCGGGACCGCCGACCGTGAGGTCTGCCGGCGAGGTCTCCTTGAGCCTCTGGATCGCCTGGGGAACGAAGTCATGCTCGATTCGGGTCCGCGCGCTGGATACCGTCTGCAGCGTCCGGGAATAGACGACCTTCTCGGCCGCCTGCCAGATCCGGGTCCACTCTCTGATAACCGCAGGTTGATCATCGCCGGTGCTCGCGGTCTCCCAGTAGACCAGCGTCTCGTACATGCGGCGCCCGTAGAGGTAGGTGCCGACCGGGCGCTCGAGCTCGTTGATGAACGCGTGGACCTCTTCATCGGGTGCGGCCCAATCGAACTTGCCGTGTTGGTCCTCGATGTATCCGTCGAGGGAACAGATCGCCGAGTAGATCAGTTTGGCCATCGAACGCTCCTCCAGGTTGGTCGGGTCTTCACCACGTTAGGGTGCGCTCCCCGACGATCGAAAGGAGCAGCCCCTTGATCGTGATCGCCCTCCACAAACGCCGCCTGCGCGAAGGCAAGACCTACGAGGACTTCCGGGAGGCATGGCTCCCGGAACAGGGCTTTGGCTTCCCGACGCGCGTCGTCAGCGCGCAGCGTGTCGACGACGATCGAGAGATCATCACGATTGGCTTCAGCGAGCTGAGCGAAGAGGAGGCAGAGGCCCAGCTGCAGCGGATCGCCCCCCAGGAGCAGCGGCGCCACGACAGGATCGACGCCGTCGTCGAACCTGGGATGACCCGTCACTTCTATGTCCAGGTGGCCGAAGACGACCTCACCAACGTCATTCCGAGCGAGTAGGGGTGACGGTCCGGGCGCTCCGGCCTTGCTCGAGTCCCCAGCTGATGATTCGCTCGGGGTGGATGCGGATCAGCGGCGTGGGCAGCGTGATCGCTTCCCCCCGCCCGCGAATCTCCACCGCCCGCGGGCGCCATGGGTCGGTGCTCTCCAAGTCGTCGATCACGATCGCCGCCCGCCCGGACCGGGCCACGTCGCGGAACTTCTTGGACCGCTCGAGCTCGTGGCCACCGACGTCGATCGTGTCGCGAGCCGCGTTGTAGATCCATCCCACGGGGACGACGTGCGGGCTGCCGTCGGGACCAACCGTCGCGATTCGGCCCAGCTGCCGGCCGCCGGTCAGATAGCGAAGCTCGGCCTCCGTGAAGACGCTCTTCCCGTGCTCGGTCACGGCGAGGGAGTGTCTTTTTCCAGCGCTTCTTCTCGGCGCTGCTGCGCCAGCATGGCCTGCTCGGCGCGCTCGCGGGCCTCCGCGAGGACGCCCTCGGCCCGATCGAGGTTCTGGGCAGCCTGATCCCGTCTCCGCTTTGCCGCATCCAGGTCGCGCGCCGCGCGTTCGGCTAGCCGACGCGCGTCTTGCGCCGCTTTCCGCATCGCCTTCAGGCGTTCGGCCCGTTCGGCCTGTTTGGGCCGTTCGGACCGTTCGGGCCGTTCGGCCTGTTTGGGCCGCCCCTTTTTGCGTTGGGCTACATCCTTCGATGAGCGCTTGGGCGTTCCGCCGGGGCCCATTCCCACGTGGCGCAACTCGTGCTCCAGGCAGCCGTCTTTCACCTGACCACGAGCGTCCTGATCAAGGGCCGCGGCGTGAAGGGTCTCCCGCACGCGCTCCAGCACCGCCGCCGACAGCTCTTGCCCCTCGGAGGTGAGCAGCCCCCGCGCGGTGGCGGTGAGGTGGTCGACCGCGGCACGCTCCCGGTCGGCCGCTGTGCGGAGCGCACCGGGGTCTCCGCGCCCGGCCAGCAGCTCGGATTGAGACCGCTGCAGCTGGTCGCCCGCTTCGAATAGGGCGCCGGCAGCGCTCCGCTGGGTTCGCACAAGCTGATTGACGGCCCAGGCGGCGACGGATGGTTTACGCAGCTTCGCCACCTCCTCCGCCCGGTCGCGCTCCCCCTCTGAGCGAAGGCGCTTGGCCAGCGCGGCACGCTCGGCGACGAAGCGGTCGAGCGGCAGGCCGTAGAGGTGGCGCGGATCGGTCACGAGGACAGCTTGAATCGTACGGGGGGGTTCGGAGGGGTGCGAACGCCTCCGCCATCTCCTCCGAGGCGCGTTACGCCCCTGTTATCGGCCGTCGGCTACAACGGGCGTTCCAGCGGAACCGAGGATGACCTATGCGGAGAACGAAACGCACAACGGCACACGACAGCGCCCGCCTCGTTGCGGTCCTGCTGGTCGCCGCGGGCTGTGTGCTGGCCCTCGCGGCCTGTGGCTCCTCGAGCAACCCAAGCAGCGCGTCTTCCAGCTCGAGCAACGAGAGCGCAGGGATCAGGTACGCCGACTGCATGCGCTCTCACGGGGTTTCGAACTTCCCCGACCCGGGGGGCGGCGGCGGCGGTATCAAGATACCCATCGGCTCGGCCCAAGCCCCGGCGTTTCAGTCGGCCCAGAGCGCCTGTTCGAAGCTGATGCCCGGCCCCGGACCACTCAAAGGACCAGCGTCGGAGAGCCGCAAGCTCGCGATGCTGAAGCTCGCCCAGTGCATGCGCGCGCACGGCCTGACGACGTTCCCCGATCCCACGTCCACCCCGCCATCGCCCAGCGCCGGCATCGGCTTGGCATTCGGGGGCGGCGGGTCGTTCATCGCCGTGCCCCAATCGATCATGCAGTCGCCGGCCTTCAAGCAGGCCGCGGCCGAGTGCAGCTTCCCCGGGGGCGGCGGCAGGGGCAAACCCTCGATCGCCATCCCGTAGCGGGCTCCGCACGCTCATCGTGTTGCCCTGAATGGCGGGGGCGTCACGATGGGGGAATGCGGCCGGCCGCCCTACGCCACCACTGTCTCTCGTTTCCCGGCGCGGTCGAGACGTTTCCGTTTGGCTCCGGGACCTCCGTTTTCAAGGTTGCGGGGAAGATGTTCGCGCTTTCGCGGCTTGCTCAGGACCCTCTAGCGGTGAGCTTGAAATGCGAACCGCTGATTGCGGAGCAGCTCCGGGAAGCTCATGCGGCAGTGCTGCCGGGATACCACCTCAACAAGCGGCACTGGAACACGGTGACCATCGACGGGTCGCTGCCCGAACAGATGATCAAGGACATGATCGAGGACTCTTATGACCTCGTCGTCAGCGACCTTCCGGCGTACCGTCGCCAGGCGCTCGGATGGCGGGCCGACGGGCGCTAGCCGGCGCGGTGTCAGTTCAGCGGACGTGGGTCGTCTGTCAAACCGTGCCGTAGGCGAGCATTGCGTCGCCCAGGCGCTTGAAGCTGGCCAGGTTCGCCCCCTTGACGTAATCGACCGTGTCGTCGTCGTCGGATCCCCATTCGATGCACTGGCGATGTATCTCGCTCATGATGCCCCGAAGGCGTTCGTCCACCTCCTCACGGCTCCAGGAGATCCGCAGCGAGTTCTGACTCTGCTCGAGTCCCGAGACCGCGACGCCCCCCGCGTTGGCCGCCTTGGCCGGGCCGAACAGGACGCCGCCTTCCTTCAGCAGGTGCATCGCCGCCAGCGTGCTCGGCATGTTGGCCCCCTCGACGACAGCCCGACAGCCGTTGTCAATCAGCGCTCTGGCGTCAGCCTCGTCGAGTTCGTTTTGCGTGGCGCACGGGAAGGCGAGCTCGCAAGGGATGCTCCAGGGGGCCCGGCCGTCGTGGTACTCGCAGGAATAATGCTCGGCGTATTCGGCCAGCCGGCCGCGCCGGTGCTCTTTCAGGTCCTTGATGAACTCCAGCTTCTCGGCGTCGATTCCGTCTGGATCGTGAATCGATCCATTGGAGTCGGACATGCTTACGACTTGCGCCCCGAGCTCGCTCGCCTTCTCTGCGGCGTAGATCGCCACGTTTCCCGAGCCTGAGATCACGCACCGCTTTCCCTCCAAGCTCTCTCCGGCGTGTTTCAGCATGTTCTGCGTGAAATACGCAACGCCGTAGCCGGTGGCCTCAGTCCGCACCGGGCTGCCGCCGAACGCCAGCCCCTTGCCCGTCAGCGCCCCGGCAAAGCGGTTCTCCAGCCGCTTGTACTGGCCGAACAAGTAGCTGATCTCGCGCAATCCGACGCCGATGTCGCCGGCGAGCACGTCGGTGTCCTCGCCGATATGCCGGTGCAGCTCGACCATCAGTGACTGGCAGAAGCGCATCACCTCGCGATCGGATTTGCCCTTGGGGTTGAAGTTCGCGCCGCCCTTTGCCCCTCCCATCGGCAGCCCGGTGAGAGCGTTCTTGAAGCACTGCTCGAAGCCCAGGAACTTGAGGATGCTCTGGTTGACCGAGTGGTGAAAGCGCATGCCGCCCTTGTAGGGCCCGATCGCGTTGTTGAACTGAACGCGCCACGCCCTGTTGACCCGGATATTTCCCTCGTCGTCCTCCCAAGGCACGCGGAAGATCACAATCCGATCGGGCTCCGTCATACGTTCGAGAATCCGCGCTTTCCGATATTCGGGATGGGCGTCGACAAACGGCATGACGGACTCGACGACCTCTTCGACCGCCTGATGAAACTCGGTCTCGCCAGGGTTGCGCCTGACGAGGCCCTGCATGAATCGCTCTTTTGCTCGGCCGGTTTTGCCCTCAGCCGCCGCGGCCCCAGACTCCTCAATCATCGAGGCTGCCCCGTGGTCCCGGCGGAGACTCGGCGTCCTCTGCCTCAGCCATAGACGGCAGCCTACCGGGCGACCAGGCTCGTTCGGCGGGCATCCGCTCTAATCCACGCGTGCGCCGCTTGATGTTCATGGTCGCAGCTGTCGTGTTGGTGGACACGATGTTCTACGCGGCGATCTCGCCGCTCCTTCCGTACTACGTACACCACCTGCACATCCCCAAATCGGAGGCCGGCGTGCTGGCGGCGGCCTACGCCGCGGGCACGCTGATCGGCTCGATCCCAGCGGGTTGGCTCGCCTCGCGCGTGGGGGTGAGGGCGACCATGTTCAGCGGATTGGGGCTCATGGTGGTCTCCAGCCTTGCGTTTGGGTTCGCAACCAGCCTCGGCCTGCTCGCCGGCGCGCGCTTCGTGCAAGGGATCGGAGGCGCGGCCTCCTGGGCCGCTGGGCTGGCCTGGCTGATCGACCGAGCGCCCGACGACCGACGGGGCGAGGTGATCGGCGGGAGCCTCGCGGCCGCGATCGCCGGGGCGCTGCTCGGCCCGGTGCTGGGCACGGTGGCTGCGCAGACCTCTCCCAAGCTTGCGTTCTCGGTCGTGGCGGTCCTCGGGGTGGGCCTGCTCCTGTGGGCTGCAAGCGAGAGTGCTCCCCCGGCGAGCAGGGACACAGGGCGGCAGACATTTGCTCTGGCGTTACGCGAAGGCCAAGTGCTCACGGGCATGTGGCTCACGATGCTGGCCGCCCTGCTCTACGGCACGCTGGCCGTGCTCGCGCCGCTCCGGCTGAGCCATCTGGGCGCAGGCAACATAACCGTCGGTCTTGCCTTCGTGGCCGGCGCGGCCATCGCCGCATTGAGCAGTCCGTTCGTCGGACGGCTTTCGGACCGCCGTGGCTGGCAGCGGCCCGTCCTGACCACGCTCTGTGTCTCCACGGTGTGGATCGTCCTGCTCGCGCTGCCGCGCACGGTGGCGCTCCTGTTCGGTCTCGTCGTCGTCGCTGACGGGTTGTTCGGTCTCCCGTATACGCCGGCCGGGGCGATGATTTCCGACGGCGCTGAGCGCGCAGGACTCGACCAGGCGTATGGGTTCGGCCTCTTCAACCTCGCCTGGGCCGTCGGTCAGGTCATTGGCGGGGCGGGAAGCGCGGCCCTTGCCCAGGCAACGGCGGACGTCGTCCCTTACTCGGTACTGGCCGTGGTCTGTGCGCTGACCGCGTTCTTGGTGGCGAGACGCTTGGGCGCTTCGACGGCGTTGACCGGGGCCTAGGGCTGCGGCTCGAGCGTTCGCGCGTCGTCCGCCGCCGCTTGCTCTTTTTCGGAGGCGGCGATGTCGAGCTGTTCGATCCGCGACATGTCCCCTTCGATGTTGACCTTCGGCAACCGGTCGTCCAGCCAGCGGGGGAAGCGCCATGTGGTCGGTCCCAGCAACTCGAGCACCGCCGGGAGCAGCACGCAGCGGACGACGACCGCGTCAAGGAACACCGCCGCGGCGAGCCCGAAGCCGAACTCCTTCACCGAACGCTCGTCCCCGAGCATGAACGAGAGGAAGACGCACACCATGATCGCGGCCGCGGCGGTGATCACCCGTCCGGTGAACGCGATGCCGTCCGCCACCGCCTGCCGAGCGTCACCGTGGCGGACCCATTCCTCGCGCACGCGAGAGATCAGGAACACCTCGTAGTCCATCGACAGCCCGAACACGACGGCGAACATCAGCACGGGGATCCATGGCTCGACCGGACCTTTGGAGATCCCGAGCAAGCTGGAGAGCCATCCCCATTGGAAGATGGCCACGGTGGCTCCGAGCGCCCCGCCGATGCTCAAGAGATTCATAGCGGCGGCCTGCAGCGGGATCACCAGCGAACGGAAGATCACCAGCAGCAGCAGCGCCGAGAGCACGACCACGAGGCCGATGAAAAGCGGAAGCTTGCCGGCGAGAACGTTTGAGAAGTCGATCGAGCCGGCGGTGAAGCCGCCCACCAGGGCCCTCACGCCAAGCCGCTTTCCCAGCGGTTGCAGAACGTCGTGCCGGAGATGGTTGACCAGATCGGTGGTCGCCTGCGCCTGTGGCGCCGAGTTCGGGTAGGCCTCCATCACCGCGACGGTGCGGGAAGGCGAGACCCTCGGCGCCGTGACCGCGACGACACCGGGCGTGTGCACGATCGCTGCACGGACGGCGGTGAGCGACGGCAGCTGGCTCTGGCTCGGGAGCTCCACGGCGACGAGCAGTGGACCGTTGAAGCCCTGCCCGAAGCCGCGGGAGAGCAGCGTGAACGCCTGATAGGTGCTCGTGTTGGAGGGGTCGTTGCCGGCGTCGCTTGAGTCGAGCCGCAGGGCAAAGAACGGTATGAGGCAAGCGACCATCACGGCCAGGGACACAACCGCCAGCGACCGAGGCCTGGCCTGAACCGTGAGGCTCCAGCGCCTCCACATGGATTCTCGCGGCGCCTCGCCCCGGGCCGCTCGACGGCGAGCGGAGCGCGTGGGGCGGACGATGCGGTGACCGAAGCTCGCGAGCAGGGCCGGCAGCACCGTCAGCGACGCCGCCAGCGTCAACAGCACCGCCAGCACCGAGGCGATCGCCAGCCCGTACATGAACGCCACCCCGGTGGCGAACATCCCGAGCAGGGCGATGATGACCGTTGTGCCGGCGAGCAGAATCGCCCTGCCCGCCGTGTCCATGGCCTCCGCCACGGCGAGTTTGACGTCCCGACGGCGGCCGTAGTTCTCGCGGAAGCGGGTGACGATGAACAGCGCGTAGTCGACGCCCACTCCCAGCCCGATCATCAAGGCGAGCTCGGGGGAGACGTTCGACATGCTGGTGATGTGGGTCGCCAGGCCCACCAGCGCGATCCCGGTGATCAGCCCGAGCCCCGCGGTGACCAGCGGCATGCCTGCGGCCAGCAGTGAGCCGAACGTCAACAGCAGGATGACAAGCGCGGCGATAACGCCAACTCCGGTGGCTGGTCCGATGTTGAAGCCTTCCGCCTGCTCGATCACCTGACCGCCGGCGGCTATCTGCAAGCCGGGGACACGGACGGATCTGATCGCGGCGAGCACCGGTTTGCCCGTGCTATCCGGGAGATCGTTGGCTCGCTTGGTGTAGTTGACGGTGGCGAAGGCGGTGGTCCGGTCGCCTGCGACCTCAACCGCGCCCGCCTTCCCGTACGGGCTCACGACGCTTACCACATGGGGCATGACGGCCACACGGGCCAGCAAGTGCGTTATCGCGGCGCGGACGTCGGGCGCGTCGATGCTGCCGCGCGTGTTGGTGAACACGATCGTGTCCACGTCCCCGCTCTGGGTCGGGAAGTGCGTCTGGAGCAGGTTCAGCGTCCGCTGCGCCTCGGTGCCGGGAAGGCTGAAGTTCGTGGCGTACTGGCGTCCGACGCCGGTGGCGATGGCGGTGGTGATGATTGCGATGGCGACCCATCCGACGACCACCCATCGGCTGTGAGTCATGCACCAGCGAGTCAGGGCCCTCATATCGGGCCAAGGTACACGTTGCCCAGCGGCCCCGTGTGAACACCGTCACATTCCCACGATCCTGCGCCGGTAAGGCGGAACGCGCCGCAAAGCGGGCTCCGAAATGTTCAATAAAGCGCGCCGGCTCAGATAGGCTCCTGTCCGAGAATGCCCGTGGTGGTGATCGCCGCTCAGAGTGCTGGAACAGGCGCAGTGATCGGCGCGGCGGTGCTCATCCTTGTTTCGATCGGGCTGGTTGCCATGGTCGCGCCGCTTCAACGCAGGCGGTTTCGGAGCGGTCGGAGCGCGCGCTTCAGGCCGGCCGATGGCGTCGTCCGTGAGGGCACGATTGTCGGCTCCGGCAAGGGTCGTCGCATTCGGGTGAGGGACAGCGACGGCACCGAGTATGAGGTGCGGCCCACCCGGATCTACCTGATGTAGCGGGTCTGAGCCTGATCGCCGGCCGGGCCGACGAGCGGTGGCCAGGGTGGCCAGCTAGCTGAGCTTGGCAGGCGGGCCGCAGGCGCGGAACTCAGGGTCGCCTTGGCGGCCGGCCGCGAGCAGCCCGACGGCGCGCGTCAGCGCGTGGGGCTGAACTCGCGCAAGTGAATTGAATGGGTGGTCGAGGGTGGCGAGCGTGCCGATCGCGAACGTCAGCAGCAGGATCACCGCCGTCAGGACTGCCCGCTGGATGATGATCGGTCGCGATTGAGACTCGCTGACGATCAAGAACATCAGCACGCAGGTGCTGACGAACACGACAGCCCAGAGAACGGCCGGTATCTGCGGGCTGGCCAGGGACAGCAGCTGCTGGCGGGCCGTCCCCGCCTCACCGATCTCCTGGGTGACCCGTCCGTATGCTGACTGCTGGCGTCTCGACGTCAGCGGAAGCGTGGTTCTGAGGCTGCGAACGCGGTCGCCCCGGACGACCGTGTCTGGCGCTTCGGAAGTGCTCGCGCGTTCCTGTGCCTTCCAGTCCTGCTCGATGACGGACCGCATGTAGCAAACGACCGCGTGCTGTGCGGCCGTGGTCACGTGCGGCGGGAATAGGCCGAGGTCGTCAAACATCGCCACCAGCGTCGTCGCCTCGGAATCGGCCTGGTCACGAGCATCCGTGTAGTGGTTGGTCACGAAGACCAAGAGCAGAGCGAGCAGGAGCCCGAACGAGAACCCGACGAACGTCAGGGCGTGGCTCAACTCTCCGGACTCCGGCTCCGCCCGCCGCTTTCCAAGCCACCACGCCAGGAGATATCCGAGCGCAATGACGGCCCAGAGAATCAGCAGATATTTCAGGAGAGTCAGCAAGGCGACTCTCCAGGCGGCCGAGCCAGCTTTACGCCTAGCCGCAGCCGGTGTTGAACCCGCAGCTGGAGCATGTGTAACAGCTGCCGGTTCGCTGCATCATCCCTCCGCACTGCTGGCACGCAGGACCCAGATCGAGACCCTTGCGGGTGGCGGGCGTCACGGGCGGCTCGTCGGTCAGCGCGGCGGTCGGAGGGGTGGACGTCCCCCTCGCGCCGCTTCGGCCGGCCGGTCCGCTCGTGCCGTTGCCCTCGGAGCTTCCGTTGCCGCCATCGGTCTCGGTCGCCGGGGCCGCCGTGTCACCGAGGTGTGAGCTCGCCGCCTGCTGGGCAGCCTGGCGCGCGCGAACCTCGGGCGTGAGGATGCCGAGATCCTCTTGCAGGTCGGCGTCGAGGAACCGGGATGCCAGCCAGCGCATGATGTAGTCGGGCATCGACTTCGCGAATGGGATCTCCGGGTTGGAGGTCATGCCCTCGGGCTCGAAGCGCATGTAGCTGAACTTGCGCACAAGCGTCTCGAGCGGCACTCCGTACTGGAGCGCGATCGAGATCGCGGTGGCGAACGAGTTCATCATCCCGCGCAGCGTCGAGCCTTCCTTGCCGATGTCTGTGAGGAAGATCTCGCCGATCGAGCCGTCCTCGTACATGCCGGCGGTGATATAGCCCTCGTGCCCGCCGATCGAGAACTTGTGGGTGATCGACTGGCGCTCGCGTGGCATCCGCCGGCGCTTGGGAGGCGCTTGCTTGAGGGCCTCGGCAACCGCCTTCTCCACGGCCTTCTCGACAGTCTCGTCGAGCGCTTCCTTTGAGATCGCCTTCTTCTGGCCGTCGGTGCTCAGCGCCTGGGCGGTCTTCGAGCCATCGCGGTAGATCGCGAGCGCCTTGACCCCTAGATGCCAGGCCTGGAGGTAAGCGTCGGCGATGTCCTCGGCGGTCGCCGACTGCGGCAGGTTCACGGTCTTTGAGATCGCGCCCGAGATGAACGGCTGGACGGCGCCCATCATCTTTATGTGCCCCATGTGCGAGATCGCCCGCTCGCCGACCGCGACGTCGAACACGGGCAGGTGCTCCTCGGCGAGCTCGGGTGCCCCGATAATCGTCCCGTGATCGTTGATGTAGGCCTCGATCTGCTCGATCTGCTGGTCGCTGTAGCCGAGCGTCTGAAGCGCGAGCGGCACGGTGCGGTTGACGATCGTCATCTGACCACCGCCGACCAGCTCCTTGAACTTGACGAGCGAGAAGTCGGGCTCGACGCCGGTGGTGTCGCAGTCCATCAGGAAGCTGATCGTTCCCGTGGGTGCAAGCACCGTGGCTTGAGCGTTGCGGTAACCGGACGTCTCACCCAGCTCGACAGCTTTATCCCAGCTGTGGCGAGCGGCCGCCAGAAGCTCTGGATCTGTGCACTCTGCGTCCGGGATGCGGTAGGAGGCGTCGCGGTGCATGCGCACGACGTGGTTGTGCGCCTCCCGGTTCTGCTCGTAGCGCTCGTACGGTCCCAGCGCGGCTGCCATGCGCGCGGAGCCGGCGTAAGCTCGGCCGGTCATCAACGCCGTGATCGCTGCCGCGGTGCCGCGACCTACATCCGAGTCGTACGCAACCCCGTCGGCCATCAGGTATGCGCCGAGATTTGCGTACCCGAGCCCTAGCTGCCTGAACGCGCGGGCGTTGTCCCCGATCTGCTCGGTCGGATAGCTGGATGGTGAGACGACGATCTCCTGTGCGAGAAGGACGATGTCCACAGCGTGCTCGAACGACGCGACATCGAATGTCCCATCCGGCCGCCGGAACTTCATGAGATTCAGCGACGCCAGGTTGCACGCGGAGTCGTCGACGTGCATGTACTCACTGCACGGATTAGACGCATTGATCCGCCCAGACTCCGGGCAGGTATGCCAGTTGTTGATCGTGGTGTCGTACTGAACGCCAGGATCGGCGCAGCGCCACGCCGCTTGGGCGATCTCTCGCATCAGCTCTCTCGCAGTGACGGTCTCGATCGCCTCGCCGGTCACGCGGGATGTCAGCTTCCAATCCTCGTCGTTTTCGACCGCACGCATGAACTCGTCGCTGACGCGGACCGAGTTGTTGGCGTTCTGGTACTGGATCGAGAAGAAACCCTCGCCGTCGATCGACATGTCGAAGCCGGCGTCGCGCAGCGCCGCGGCCTTGTCCTCTTCCTGCGCCTTGCAGCGGATGAAGTCGACGATGTCGGGGTGGTCGACATCGAGCACCACCATCTTGGCTGCACGCCTCGTCTTGCCGCCCGACTTGATCGTGCCCGCCCAGGCGTCGGCGCCGCGCATGAAGCTGACCGGACCCGAGGCGGTCCCGCCTTTGCCCAGCGGCTCCATCGAGCCGCGGATCTTCGAGAGGTTGATCCCGGAGCCTGAACCCCCGCGGAAGATCATCCCTTCTTTCGTGTTCCACTCGAGGATCGACTCCATGTTGTCCTCGACGCTCAAGATGAAGCACGCCGAGCATTGCGGGCTCTCCTCGAAGCCAACGTTGAACCACACCGGCGAGTTGAACGCGGCCATCTGGTGGAGCAGGATGTGGGTCAGCTCGGCTTCGAATGTCTCGCTGTCTTCATCCGATGCGAAGTAGCCTCGCTCCCGTCCCCAGGCGCTGATCGTTCCGGCCACGCGACCGATCATCTGCTTGACGGACCGCTCTCGGGCCGGGGAGCCGACCTGCCCCCGGAAGTACTTCTGGGCAACGATGTTGGTCGCGTTCTGCGACCAGCTCTTGGGAAACTCGACGTCGCGCTGCTCGAACGAGACCTTCTCGCCGTGTCCAATGCGAGCGTCCCGCAGGTCCCATTCCACCGAGTCGAAGGGATGCCGTCCGGCCGTGGTGAAATAGCGGCGGATCGAGAGGCCCTTGCCGGTCTGTCCTTCGGTGGTTGTTGGGGTCTGCGGGGTGTGCTTCATCTCCGGCCTTCCTCTCGTTTGTCCGCTCCTTGGGATGTCTTTTGCTCGGCGCCCGGGGCGCCAAGGCGGACCCCAGAGGATTGCGGATGGCCCGGACGGAAAAGGTGGTCTCCGGGCCGGGTCCCGAGACGGTCGTATGTATCCAAATTCTAGCTGTAAGCAGCCGTAATCCCCGCTCACTCAAGGGCCATAAGACCGGTATTTCCGCGGTCATCACCGGGTGTCTGCATGCCCGGCGCGGCAGCTTCTCGTGGTAGCTTCGCGAGCCGATGTCGACCGTAGAGATCGCTCGCCACGGCGCTCAGGCCCGCCGGAGGGGACGCGATCTTGCCGCCACCTCCTCCCGTGCTGGAGTGGTCCTCATCGGGCTCCTCTGCGCCCTGCTCTTGTATGCGGCGTTCGACCACGGCGCGGTCAGCGTCGCGGCGCAGGCGAGGCTGCAGCTGGCCGTGGCAATCATCGCCACGTTCGCGGCCGCCGCCGGGCTCTGGAGCGGGACGCTGCGGTTTACGGCGCCGCCGCTGGCGCTGTCCGGCCTGGCGCTCCTGTTGGCCTTCGCCGCCTGGAGTGGCTTGACACTGATCTGGAGCGTGGCTCCAGATCAGACCTGGACCGAGGTCAATCGGGCGCTGACATATGCGCTTGTTCTGGCGGTGGCGATCGCCGCCGGCGCGTCGCACGAACGCTCGCGTGAGCTCGTCGCGGCCGGAGCTCTCATAGCGGTGCTAATGGTCACGCTGTATGCGCTGGGCCAGAAGCTGTTTCCCGGCATCCGTATCGGGGGCATCTTCAGCCTCAACCAGACGCAGCTCGTCCCCAGACTGCAGGAGCCGTTCGGTTACTGGAACGCGCTCGGCCTATTCGTCGCGCTGGGGATCCCGATCGCGCTGGTCGTGGTGATCGACCGCAGCCGGCCCGAGCGCCTGCGCCTTGCGGCGCTGGTGGCCATTCAGCTGATGGGGATCGTCGTGGGACTGACGTATTCGCGCGGAGCCGTGCTCGCGCTGGTCTGCGGCCTGGTGGTTGCCGTGGCGTTCAGCCGGGCGCGGCTTCGCTCGCTGATGTGGCTGGCGGCCGCGTGCCTGGCTGTCGTTGCGCCCCTGGTCGTCGGCCTCGCGTCACATTCATTGACGCACGTGTCGGTCTCGCTTACCCAGCGGGAGCGCGCCGGACTGGTCCTGACGGGAGTCGTGGTGCTCTCGGTTCTGGGTCTGTGGACAGTGGGACAGCGGCTCGTCTGGTTGGAGCACCGGGTCGCGCTTGGTCCCCGTCAGACGGAGCGGATCGGCCGCGGGCTAGCCGGCGCTTTGGCGGTGGCGCTGGCGTGCGCGATCGTCGCGGTAGCGCTTTCGAGCCGTGGATTGAGCGGCACTGTCTCACATGCTTGGACGAGCTTCACGACCACGCGCTCGGTCGGCAACTATGACCCCGGCCGGCTGCTCTCCGCCGACTCGGCCAACAGGTGGGTCTGGTGGAAGGAGGCGGCGTCGGCGATTGGCGCCCGCCCCTTCGGAGGCTGGGGCGCTGGCTCATTCGGCGTCGTCAATCTGCTCTACCGTCACAACACACTCTCGGTCCAGCAACCACACAGCGTTCCGCTGCAGTTCCTCGCGGAGACCGGAATCGTCGGCGCTCTGGTGGCGTTTGCGGCGTTTGCCTTGTTGGTGGCCGCGTGCATCGGCGCCGTTCGCCGCAATGCTGGACGCGAGCGCCTATTGGGCGCGGCGCTCCTGGCGGGCATCGCGATCTACTCGGTGCATGCGCTGTATGACTGGGACTGGGACATACCCGGCGTGACGCTTCCGGCTTTGTTGTTCGCCGGAGTGCTTATCGGCAGCTGGACTCGGCCACCCGCCGCGGCCGGCGTCGGGGCACGCGAGCACCGGGCGCCGGGGGATGAGTGGCCCTCCCCGACCATGCCTCGCAGGATCGGTCCAATCGCTCGCTCGCTGGCGCTCGCTGCGGCCACGGCGGCGATGTGCGTTTTTGTGCTCTCGGGTGCCGCGCCCAGCGTCGCCGCGAGCAAAGCGAGCGCTGCGATCGTCACCGCGTCGAGCGCATCAAGGAGCGCGATCGGTCGCGCTCAAAATGACGCCGCGGTTGCCACGCGTCTTGACCCGTTATCGGATGCCGGGCCGCTGGCCGGCGCCACGATCGCGCTGAGGCTCGGGAATCTGGCGCAGGCGGAGGCGTACACCCTGCAGGCGATTCGGCGCGACCCGAACGATGTCGAAGCCTGGCAGCGTCTGGTGTTTATCGAGTTCTCACGGCACAACGACGTCGGTGTCTACCAGTCGCTGCAAGGTGTCCTCAAACTCGATCCGCGGGGCGCCGCATCGCAGTCCCTCGCGCGCAGCGCCTACCTGTACTTCAGGCGCTAGGACCGCCGCTTGTGAGCTGCGAGCGCGGCGCGGACCTCGGCCTCGTCCTGTGCTCGTGCTCGTTCGCGGGCGGTGTGGCGGATCAGCTCGAGCCGATCTGCGTCCTGTAGCGCGCGTTCTAGTTCCCGCACCCGTGCGCTGAGGCGCTCAGCCTCCCGTTGTGCGGCCAGTGCCCAGCGGTTGGCCTCGAGCACCCTGGCCTCGAGCTCGACCAGTTTGCGGGGGTCGCTCCGGTCGGCTTGCTCTACCGGCGAGCTCTCGACACGTGTGCGCGCAAGGTCGGGCGACTGAGTGCGCTGCGGTTGAGGGGCAGGGCGCGGAGGATGAGAGGCCAGCGGTGCTTGAGAGGCCAGCGGTGCTTCCCGCCGCGGACGCGACCCGTGTATGCGCCCGTGGGGCTCGGGAAGCTCGAATACGGCACCCTGCGAAAGCTCGAGCGCAAACGACGGGTTGCGTTCGAGCACCGCCGTCCTGACCGAGTACGCGGCGCGAAGCCACCCCTCTGGCTCCCGCGGCAATGGCAGCGGCCGCACGCGGTGAACTCGCACATCGTCGCGGATCAGCAGCGTCGGTTCACGCGGAGCCCATGCCGGTACGCGAGCGGTGATTCGCAGCAGCGCCGTACCCGGCGCTGCGGGGATGACCTCGAACTCCTCGAGCTCGATTTGCGCTGGACTGTCGCTCATGACGTGGCGATTACAGCAGTTCCTGGAGCCTGCCAAGTGCGCTCGACAAGACGGCGGGGGCCGGCTGCGTGGCGTCGATCTCCGCAACCCTGTCGGGCTCGGCGCGGGCCAGCTCTGCATAGGCCGTCGAGATACGTTCAAAGAACTCCTGGCTCTCGCGCTCCAACCGGTCTGGCTCATCCCCGCGCGTGCCGGTACGCGCCAGCCCCAGCCGCGGCTCGACCGCGAGCAGGAGCGTGACGTCCGCGGTCAGGCCTCTGGTCGCGAACTTGTTGACGGAACGGACCTCGTCTACACCGAGCTGTCGGCCGGCGCCCTGATACGCAAGCGAGGAGTCAACGAAGCGATCGAGGAGGACCCAGGTGCCGGCCGCCAGTCGCGGCTCGACCGCCTCCTCGATGAGCTGGGCGCGGGCAGCGGCATAGAGCAGCGCCTCGGCACGCGCTCCGATCCGCAGCGTCGGGTCCTTGACCAGCTCACGGATGCGCTCGGCCGCAGCTACACCACCTGGCTCACGCAGCAGCGCCACGTCGACCCCCCGCTCTCTTAGTGCCGCCTCAAGCCCGATGGCCAGCGTCGTCTTCCCAGCGCCGTCCAGCCCCTCGATCGTTATGAGGCGACCGCGCGGCATCGCCCGGACCCTATCGGTCATTAGCATCGAAACGGTGCTGAGCGAGCTCGACCGTCACCCCCACGCGCGCGCCATCCTGTCCAAGGCGCTCGGCCCGGGTGGCAAGCCGTCGCACGCCTATCTTTTTTATGGCGCCGGCGGCGCGGGCAAGCGCGCCGCCGCGCGGGCGGTGGCAGCGGCGTGGCTGGCGGACGGTTCGCCCGATCCCGATGGTGCGCGGGCACGGGTTCTGGCCGGCGCTCATCCCGATCTGACCTGGATAGCGCCGAGCGGCGCGCACGAGATCCTGGTCAGCGACATCGACGAGCCCGTGGTTGCGGCGGCGAGCAAGACGCCTTTCGAGGCGGATCGTCGGGTGTTCGTGATCGAGCGGGCGGACGAGCTCGGAGAAGAGGCGGCGAACCGGATGTTGAAGACCCTGGAGGAACCGGCCGAGTTTGTGCACCTGATCCTGCTAACCGATCGTCTGGGCGAGGTCATGCCCACGATCCGATCGCGTTGCCAGCCGGTTCGCTTCGATCCAGCGCCGATCGAGCGCGTGGCGGCAGACCTCGAGCAGACGGGGATGGACCACCGCACCGCGTTGGCGTGCGCCCGCCTGTCGCTCGGTGACGCGTCGAAGGCGGCGGAGTTGGCCTCGCCGGAAGGCGAGGGTCTGCGCACGGCCGCCGAGGATTTCGCTCGGGCTGCGCTGGCGGGTGAGGTTGCAACGCGCCATCCGTGGACCGAACTCCTGGAGTCAGTGCGCGCCCGCGGGGAAGCGACCCGCGTCGAGTTGGAAGGCCGTGCCGCGGCGGAGCTGGAACTTCACGCGCGCCGCGACCAAAAGCGGGTGCAGACAGAATGGGGAGAGCGCGTGCGCCGCGCTCGCCGACGAATCGAAACCGCGAGCCTCGACTTCGGCCTTCAGCTGGTCTCCCTGTGGTTCGAGGATCTGGCTTGCTTGGGGTGGGGGGCAGAGGACCTGATCCGACACTGCGACCGTCAGGCGGAGTTGGCCGCCGACGGCGGCCGAGATCAGCACCGGTTGCGCGAAGCGGTGGAGCTCGTGGAGGACACACGACTGCGCTTCCAGCTGAACGTCTCTGAGGAGCTTGCCTGCGAGGCCCTGGCCTACAGGCTGGAGCGGGTACTGGCGACCAACGAGGCGGCCGCGGCGTGACCGCGGTCGTCGGCAGCGGCTTGCGCGTCTACCTGCGGTCTCCGGCGCGCTCTGACGAGAGCGAGTTCGTGACGGTGATGCGCGCCAGCCGATCGTTTCACCGGCCATGGGCCACGGCGCCGACCGATGCCGAACGATTCGCCGCCTACCTTGCAGACTCTCGCCGCAGCGACTTCGAGGCGCTACTCGTCTGCCGCGCCGAGGACGAGGCGATCCTCGGGTTCTTCAACTTGTCTCACATCACACGGGGGCTCCTGCAGAGCGCCTACCTGGGCTATGCCGTGGGTGAGTCCTACGCAGGCCACGGGTACATGCGGGAGGGAATCGAGCTTGTCCTGCGCCATGCCTTCGTGGCTCTCCGCCTGCATCGCATCGAGGCCAACATCCAACCCGGCAACAAGGCTTCGATCGCGCTGGCGCGCGGTGCCGGCTTCCGGCGCGAGGGTTTCTCACCGCGCTATCTCAAGATCGGGGGCCGCTGGCGAGACCACGAGCGCTGGGCGATCTTGGCCGACGAATGGAGAGCGCGCCCGGAGAGCCACGGCTAATCGAAGAGGCCGAAAGCTCCTAGACTGCCGGGCGGATCGCCGACGTAGCTCAGCTGGTAGAGCACTTCACTCGTAATGAAGGGGTCCCCGGTTCGAGTCCGGGCGTCGGCTCTTCAAAGCTCCCTGCATATGGTGCGGTTTGTCGGGCCGGCGGCCGCGGCGAAGGAGCTTCGGTGCCCCGCGTGGAACCCATTTGGAAGCCGGAAATACCGACCTGAGCACACAAAGCGCCTCCACTTTGGGTAAGAGTGGAGGCGCGTCGGTTAGGTAGCCGCGTCGCGACTACGAGAGGTCGTCTGCGGGGTCGGTTAGTGCCACGCGGACAGCGCCCGCGAATTCGGCGGTCATCCGAGAGCGGCGCATGTGCCTGCGTCGGGCGTCAGCGATCTCGTGGACATAGACGACGCGAGTGACTGTGGCGTCCCGATGTCCGAGAAGGAACGCCACTTCGTCCACGCTTTCACCCGCGAGCAGCGCCCGGGAGGCGACCGTGTGCCGAAAGGAATGCATCGATGGCAGCGTGGCGGGGGGCACAGGAACTGGTCTGCCGGCGCCCTCGATCTCGTGGAGGACAGGGAAAGTCGGCTGGCCGTGCTGGGTCTGTGGCGCGGTGCTGCGCCTTTCGGAGAGCCCGTGCAACGTTGCGCTGCCCGAGCGGGCGGCCCGACCGAGAGGCGAATACGAACGCCTCGGGCCCGGTGTGTGCCGAGGCGAGCTTGTGCCGCGCGAGGATCAGGGCCAGCTCTCTGGGGATCGGCACCGTCCGCGCCGATCCTTCGGTCTTTGTCGATCGACGGTGGCCGTTGCGGTCGACCTGCCAGGCAAACGTTACGTCTGCCTCATCGAGATCGTCGAGATGGACGTCCGCCCAGGTGAGACCGCACAGCTCCGAGACCCGGGCACCGGTCAAGGCGGCGACTGTGAAGAGCGTACGGTATGGCTCGCTGGCGGCAGCGAGTGTCTGCTCGATCTGCTCCGGCGTGAAGATCGGTCGACTCTTCGCGAGCGAGAGCTTGGGCCGCTCAGAAGGCAGCATCAGGGTCGTCGGGTTCATGCCGGTGAAGCCGAGCCGGAGCGCCGCGAACTTGTAGATGCGGCTAGCTGCGCCCAGCACCGCGGCGATCGTCGCCTCGCTCTTGCCTTGGCCCCGCATGTCACGGACCAGCGCAGCAAAATCGTCGGCGGTGATGTTGTCGAGCCTGTGGTTTCCGTACCGTGGCTTGAGGTGCTGCTTCAACGGCGCTGCGGTAGCCGGCCTGTGTCGCTGTCCGCAGGTCGAGTACGGGTCCAGCTGAGCCACAAGCCAGCGGCCTCGCCGAACCGTAACCGCGAGTCCGGCGCAACTGTCTCGCCTCGTCCCCTACGAGCGAGAAGTTCGTCCCGGAGTTTGCGGGCGGCCATCATCCCGCCGTCTACCGTCCGCCACCGCTGGATTCCGGCGGCGTCCTTGAAGCCGACCTCGAGCACGCCGGTAGGACGCCGGTAGATGTTCCGCTCCACCCGCAGGCGCCGCGGTTCATTCTTGACGCCGCTCATGACACGGCTCGCAGGCTTGCCGCTTGCGTGGATATGGGCCGAGCCGAACGGCGCCAATCGTCAAGCTCGTCGCGGCGGAAGTAGAGCTTACAGCGTGGCCCGTCCTGGTGGGTGGGGATCGCACGCTGGGCGGCCAGCGTGCGGAGCGTGTCGCGGTGGATACCGAGATACGTCGGCCGCGCCACGGGCGTCCATCCAACCGTTCGCGCGATCGCTTCTCTTTGCCTCGCTGCGCTCGATCAGGCGAGAGACGACGAGATCTGCGATACGGGTCAAGAGCTGGTCAAGCACAGCTGTGCTCGAGTCGCCGGCATTCGGGGCGGAGCCTGACGGCACCGCTGGGGTCGGGTCGAAAACGCGGAGCCGCTTGTCCGAAACGGCCTGCTCCGCAGTGGCGTACGCTTGCATCGTCGGGACCTCCTTCTAGGTCTCGGCCAGGCCCCGGGGTGTTGGCCCACTGCCGGGGCTGCTTATTGACTTACGGACGTAAGGTAGCCGACACCTCGGACAGAAAGATTCCGTGCGTAAGGTTCTGCCGCCTGAGGTGTGTACGGTCCGACGTGTGGGACGCAAAGTCGACGTTGATGACCTCATCGATACGCAGGCTGTCGCCACGATTCTTGGGCTGGCGTACCGCAACACCGTGAGCGAGTACCAGGCCCGCTACGAGGACATGCCGCGTCCGGTGGTCGATCTCGGCGGCGGCCGGTCGAAGCTCTGGCTGCGCCCCGAGGTCGAACGATGGGCAGCTCATCACCAGAAGCGCGCCCCTGGTCGGGGCCGCCCACGCCGAGTCACTGCCGAGGCTGACGGCGGTCACGTCAAGTTTTCTCATTCATAGATGCAGCTCGAACTCGTACAGGGGACAGCTGGCGGTTCGAGGGGCTGGACGCCGCTCGTAACCGCCAGGTACTCGCGCTCGCGACGGCAGCCAACAAGGAAGGCAGCGGCCATCCGGTCGCGGGCGCGATAACACGCGGCAGGACGAGGCCCTAGTAGCGCTGGCCGAGATGACTCCAGGCGCCGTCGGGAGACGGCAGGTGCTGGCGATGCCGATCAGGTCCCGCTCGTGGTTGGTGTGGACCATCACGTCGCCCTCGGGCGAGACACGCCTGGTTCCACGCGATAGGCGCGGCGTAATGCGTGTGTATCGCTGCGTCGATGCTTTGTCGCCGAACGAGCCGCAGCGCAAGTTGGGTGAGTAGCGGAGTTCCCAGCGCTGCAATCTGGGTCAGATCTGACCCATAGCGCAGCTCCGATATCATTAGAGAGCTGCATAATGGGTCAGTTATGACCTATAATGCAGTACCATGCCGCAAGCATCCACCATAGGCAAACTCGCCCCAATCGCGGAGGAGCAGTGGGGGTTTGTCACCCGCCGCGAGGCCGAGAAGGCGGCTGTTTCTCCCGCAACGCTTAAGCGGATGATCCGTAACGGCGTCCTTGAGCGCACCGGTCCGGCGGTCTATCGCCTTGCGGGCGCTCCGGTTCCGGACTATGTAGGCCTGCGATCGGCGTGGCTCCAGCTCGCGCCGGACACGCCAGTTTGGGAGCGTCGCCCGGATCAGGGGATTGCGTCACACCGGTCAGCTGCAGCGATGTACGGGATTGGGCATCTGCCGGCCGACGTCCACGAGTTCATCCTCCCGGCGCGTCGGCAGGTCCGGCGACCGGACGTTCGGATCCACCGTGGCCATCTGCGCGACGACGAGTGGATCATCCTGCGCGGTCTACCGATTACGCGACCGTCGCGCAGTGCAGCGGACCTGCTCACAGATCGTGAGGATCCGGAGGCAGTCGGGTATGTGGTCGCGGACGCACTGCGCGGGGTGTATGACTACGCCGGTACGTTCGCCGAGACGCTGGCCCCGCACGCCGCACAGCTCGGACTTCGCCGTGGTGATGGTGTCGCGGTTCTCCGCTGGCTGCTCGATCTCGTCGGCGATCCGGAGACGGCGGAGTGGATGGAGCAGGCGCGGGCGACGTCTACGGACATTACACCCCACTACCTGCGGCAGCCAGCACCGGCACCCGCACCACCGAAACAGACGATCTAT
The DNA here is from genome assembly GCA_963822735.1 of uncultured Actinomycetes bacterium. Lineage (GTDB taxonomy): Bacteria > Actinomycetota > Thermoleophilia > Solirubrobacterales > Solirubrobacteraceae > Palsa-465. The sequence continues at coordinate 165,763 of CAWGIU010000016.1, read as the reverse complement.
GGCTGACGATCGAGGCTACGCGGACCCAGGGGCGTTCCGTCGTGCTCTTACTGACCGGCTGAGGAACGCGGCGAAGGAGAGCCGGTGGACACTCCAGCAACTCCAACGGCAGATGGCTTACGACCGCGTCCTCGAGCGTCTATACCTCGTTGACGAAGGGTGGATCGTCAAGGGTGCGACGGCGCTGCTCGCGCGCGACATCGGTGTGCGCGGGACGATAGACATTGATGTGTACCGGGCGACGGCCACCGAGATCGCGGAGCGCGAGCTGCGCGAGGCGGCGAGCCGAGACATCGGAGACTGGTTCCGGTTCGAGGTTGGCGCGCCGCAGGTGGTGCGCGATGCTGCCAGCGGTGTTCGCCTACCCGTGACCGCCTATATCGGCGCGACTCAATGGGCAAGCTTCCACGTCGATCTCGTCGGGTCGGATATCACCATGACGGGCGTGCCGGAGGCCGTGCCGCCGCTTGCGCGCGTCGCGATGCCGGATGTCGAGCAGCACGGATACCGGGCCTATCCACTCGTCGACCATATTGCGGACAAGGTGGCAGCCACACTTGATCGGTATGGAGCAAGTGAGGCGCCGTCGACTCGATACAAGGATCTAGTCGACCTCGTGGCGATCGTCACCGAGGCGCCGGTCGATGCGGACGCGCAGAACACCGCGCTCGCATCCGAGGCGGAGCGTCGGGGCGTCAAGCTGCCTCGGGGGTTCGACGTTCCCGACCGTGACCTCTGGGAGCGTGGATACGCCGCCGAGGCGGGGCGGTCGCTGCTGCCGGTGGCGCGAACTCTGGATGACGCGCTGGCGGTTGTGCGGCCGTTTCTCGACCCCCTGCTGGAGGGGTCCGCAGCCGGTCAGTGGGACCCGCACGGCGGCCGCTGGGTGTCCTGATCTCTTTGCGATACCGACGCTGGGCGCGTTCCACTCAATCCTGCTCTTTCACCAAAGGAGAGGGTGCATCACGTCACGGCGACCGTGTGCCCTCCGTGGAAACGGCGCCATCCGGCACCTTTATCCGACGGCGTACGAAAGCGACGCGCCAGAATCGGAGGTCGTCCTTCATCGCGTCGAGGTACGCGGCCTGCGGCCGTTCCAGCTCGTGGTAATTGATGTCACTGATGTTCATCCCCGCGTCATTGTCCAGTGGCGGTGCGTTCCACGCTTCGCGCATATAGCTGCCGGCGATCAGCCGTGTCTTGTGGACAAGGGCGTCGTACTTCGTCGAGACCTTCGTCGACTCGGTGCTGATCTGCGCTATGTAGTTGCTCAGGTTCTCCTGCACCGCTTGGAGCGCCTCGGCGATCCGGATGCGCTCATCGTTCGCGATCTCCTCGTGCCCACGGAGCGGAGCTCGCCGGCGGCGGATCATGAACGTGAACTCCTGGTAGGACACGACCGCCGCGTAGGCGTCCGCGTAGAGGGCCTGCAGCCGAGCGCGTTCACTCCGTACACCGTTGGCCCACCAGGTGACCACGCCGCCACCGGTCGTCACCGCGAGCACTATCAGCGGTATGACCGTGGCCAGCGAAGCATCCGCCAGGTGGATCACTTGGTGTCCTCTGTCGGATCGTGTGGGGATTGAGGTCCCGGCCAGAAGCCGGTCTCCCGCCAGTACGCCTCCTTGAACAAGTGCACGCGGGTGTGATCGATCAGTGCGAGCAGCCCGTCGTCGGGGATCCACCGCTCCTCCGGCGGCGCGTCCGGATGCCAAATACACAGCTCACCATCGCCGTAGCGGTGAGGCGACTCCACCGGTCCGTCCGCCGTGACCGCGGGGAAGCTCGGCGTGCTCCAATTGGTGAGCGTGATCGTCACCCGTCGCGACGGATACTCGGGAACGTCGACCGTGAGCGTGTACACGATCCTCGCCTTCATCTCGCGCCCAGTCGCGCTGACTCTCACCGCCGGGTATGCCTCCCGGACTCCGCGCTCGAACCGGATCCGAGCGCGGATGTCGGTGTACCAGGGCTGGGTGCTACCGGCAGCCCGCATCGCCGTAGGAGCTCGGCGTCTTCTTGATCGGCCGCCGGAACGACTCCGTGACGACGCCACCCGTGTTGCCTGCTGCGAGCGCGCTAGCGAGCCTGTCTTTGGCGGGGCGGGGCGCGTCGGACAGCTGCTCCGGGAAGAGCCGGCTCAGCGCGTCCAGCGCCGCCTGCTCGTCGTACCGATCACGTACCGCATAGGCCGCACAAGACGCGAAGAACGACAGACGCCTAGCGGCGTGCTCCTGTGTGATCCCGTCGGGGAACTTGATCGCGGGCGAGACCTCTGCCGGATCAGGCGTCGGGCCCGCGGCGACCGCGACAGCTGACGCCTGCAGGAACGAGGCCAGCCCGTCGAGCTGAGTCGGCCCCGGCGCCTTGATCAGCTATTCGGCGAGCACCTCAATATTGAACGAGCTGAGAACCGCCTGCTCAGCGTCGCCACCGATAATTGCCTTCGTCAGCCGGATCGTCCGTGCGCGGAACACCCGAAGGTCCGCCGGCTGGGCGGTCAGCAGCTGCGTGTGGCGCTCCGGGTCAGACAGATCCCACCTGTCAAGCTCAGTGTTCGGGATCAACAACCCTGGCGCGTCCTTACGCGTGAGCCCGACGACTAGGTCAACCGACGGGTCCTCCGGAGGATCCTCGCTCCCGAATGGTTCGTGGAACTCGAAGACCATCGCGCGCTTGCTGATCTCACAGGTGGCCGCCGTCCAATCCTTGACCAGCTGCTCGTGGATGAACCGGGCGACGTCGCCGACGATCGCGCGAATTCCGGCGCCCAGCCCATCGGGGCCGAGCTCGGGGTAGGTCCGGCGATCGAGCACCATCCCGGAGTCCGCGTCCTTGACGGGCTTGCGCACGGTCCCGTGAGCGACCGATCCCGAAGGAACTAGCGCAGCGCTCCGATGTACCGCTCGGCCACCGAGCGCACGCGGTCGCGCCGCTTGCGTGCTTCAGCGAGCGTCTTGTCCCCGGCCTGGATCTGCCGACGGACACGCTCGACGTGGAACTCACCGTGATCCTTCTGGAGCTGTGGCGCGCCGAAACGCGCGGCGAAACTAGACATGAAACTGACCTCTGCTGTTGATTGATATTGGGCGCTGAGGTCGCCTTTGCGCGGTCATCACCCGCGCCGAGACCTCAAGCACAGATTGGCGGTTGGCCCGGACGGAAAGGACGCCGGAACGTGAAGCCGCCGAGTAGGGGTGATGAAGCCCCACCCGGCAGCCAAACCCAACATCAACAGCAGGCCCTATATGTACAGATGCCCGGGGACGGACTGCTCAGGTGTGTCCCCTCCTAAGAACGGATGTGCGTCGCACTTGGCTCCGGTGGAAGGAGGCGCTGAGTTCACGGACCGGCTCGCCCGAGGGCGACGTGATGGTCCACACCAACCACGAGCGGGACCTGATCGGCATCGCCAGCACCTGCCGTCTCCCGACGGCGCCTGGAGTCATCTCGGCCAGCGCTACTAGGGCCTCGTCCTGCCGCGTGTTATCGCGCCCGCGACCGGATGGCCGCTGCCTTCCTTGTTGGCTGCCGTCGCGAGCGCGAGTACCTGGCGGTTACGAGCGGCGTCCAGCCCCTCGAACCGCCAGCTGTCCCCTGTACGAGTTCGAGCTGCATCTATGAATGAGCCAGCCTGGTGAAGTCCAAATCGGTGGAAGCGGTGTCGAAGCCTCACCTCGCCCAAACCAACTTCACAGAGGCCACCAGGCCGAAGCAAGACTGCCTATCTGCCTACAGATTCCATCACCCGATCCACACCTGCCAACTCGTGCCCATGCCTCGTAATGAAGGGGTCCCCGGTTCGAGTCCGGGCGTCGGCTTGAAAAGTGCTCGCTAACGCGGGCCTTTTGTTTGGGCGAAACATCGTGGCTGATCGCGCTCGGGTGCGGCGCGCGCCGCCTTGGGCTGGGGGATGTGGCTGCGCCTGCGGCGCTGGTCGTGTTTTGGTTAGCTTTTCCGGAATGGGCTGGTGCAGAGGCGTCGCTGGATCGGGCGCGAGGATCGCCTCCCTCCTGGGCGCGCTGACGGTCGCCGGGTGCTTCTCGCCGGATGCGGTGGCGCAAGCGACAACGGCTCAGCGCGCAATGCCGTCGACCGCGCCTCGGCGGCGATCGGCTCAGCCGACGCCAGCCGACTCGCGATCCGCGCGTTCGAGGCGCTTGGCAGCGAGGTCCGCGACCATCGCAACGTGCAGGGCCTCGGCGGCGTGCGCACCTCGATCGCGAACGTCCTGGCCCACAGCTATGCCACCGTCGTGGACACCGTCACGTACGGACGCTCCGCCGTGGAGTCGCACGGCGTCTCCTGCCGCAGCGCGCTGTCGCGGTCGGGCAACTCGCGGGCAGCATTGGTCGGCGATCCCAGGAGCCTGGCATACACGCTCACCGAGATTGGAGGGAATGTGCGCGCGGCTCGGCGACTCTCGGGCGTCGCCTTCGCCGACGCCTTCCGCCGGCCATCCGCCCCGGCGAGCACACGGTCGCTCATGGCGTTGGGCTTCATCGTCGAGTCCTACGATGCGCTCCGGTCCGGCCCGACCGCCGCCGACGACATCTCGCATGACGCCAGCGTCCTAAATAGTTGGATCAACGCGACCTACTCCGTCGGCCGAGCTGGGAGCAGCGCGGAGAGGAACAACCTCATGGCCTTCAGGGCCGTCGGCATGGGCCAGCTCCATGCAGCCGCGTGCCTCGGAAAGCCGCCCGTCGGGGTCATTGGCTCCCTCGGCGGCTAGCGGGCGACACCGGGACGTTTTGCCGGCCAGCGCTACCGACCTCATCACCGCTCTGCACGAGGCGAGCACCAGCGGTCTGTCACCACCCCGAGAGTCCCAAGCGTGTTGATCTGCCACAGCCCCTGCCCATTCATCGGCAAAGCGACCACTCGCCTTTAGTGCCCATGCAACCGCTGTGACCCGGCTCCAAAGTACCCGTAGCCAGGCACGTCAACTAGCAGGCTCTCGCGCAGCGAGCAGCATGGGCACAGACGGCCATGGACTTCAGGATCAGGCGTGGTCGAACAGCCAGTCGTCAGGCCCTCATCGGTCTCCGGGGAACCCGCTTCCGCATTCCCGGACGCGGAAAAACCCGGGTTTGCCCGTGAGCCCCCTTCTCAACCTCGCGGCTTGCTAAGCACGACGCCATAGGCGAAGATCGCACCGTGGCTGCAGCGCGGCCCTCGAGAGCGTGGGAGCGGTATGCCTGGGTGGCGGGCATCGTCTACGTCATCGCGCTGGTGGCGGAGTCTGTGGTCGCGACCACACTCGGAGTGAGTCAGAACGACTCGGCGGGGAAGATCGCTGGTGCGCTCCACGAGCACCGCGACCGGCTGTTGGTGATCGCATACCTCTCCGTCGTCTACGCCGCCGCGTTTCTGATCTACCTCTGGAGTCTGTACAACCTGCTGCGCGGCGATCCCGCCCGGCCGCGGGTCCTCGGGTCCTTGGTGCTGGTCGGCGGAGCGCTCTTTATTGCCCTGCATGCCGTCAGCGACGTCGGCATCACGGGCTTGGTCGGCGCGAAGCTCGCGTCGTTTGGGTCTCAACACGATCACGGCGTCTCCTACTCGCTGTTCCTGATGACCTTTGCCGTGGACAGCGTCGGGGACGTGTTCGGCAGTCTCTGTTTTTTCGCGGCAGGCTTGATCGTGTTGAAGAGCGGCGTCCTGCCGCGCTGGCTGGGGTGGGTTTCGATCGTTGTCGGGATTCTGTTCTTCCTTCAAGGCTTCGGCCTCGGCGGCGTGATCGCCTCGTTCGGGCTAGTTCTCGACCTCATCGGCTTTGTCCTCTTCCTGATCTTCGTACTGGCCAGCAGCGTCATCTCGCTGACGCGCGAAAACCCGGTCGCCAACACCGCGGTTCCTATCGAGTAGACCACTACATTTCGGGGGGCGGGCGCAGTGCCTGCCGGAGCTCGGCGGTAAGTGGCTCAGGAGCGGCTAGTCCGACGGGAACGGCGTCGGATGCGGGCGACGACACGAAACTCATCGACCGTAAACGCGTCCATGCAGACCACCCCGTCGCCAGACTCGCGCCCAGCGCAGGCGGACTTGCCAAGCCCGCTCGTGTCCGCGCGAAGCGGAACGCTCGCTGGCCGTGGCGCGATACCCGTCACCAAGTAAAGGCAGGCCTCAAATGTCGCGAGGCCGCGACTCGCGCTGGTCGTACGCGAAATAACTCGGCGGCCTGCGACGGGAAATCGGCCTGACCAGCTGTCCGAGATCGCGTCCGGATTGCACAAGCTCATCCGCGCGCGGGATGGAGTTCGGCTGCACTCCGCGCAGTCGGCGGGGCGAGCGTGCCCCCCGACGTGGACGCGGGGGCCGGGCCGGTCCCGGGCGCGGCCGTGAGGGGCGAGGGCGCGACCCGAAGGATCCGCGCCGCCCACGCGGGCAGCCACCAGTTGTATGACCCGAACAGGCTGACCAGTGCGGGGACGAGCAGGCAGCGGATGAGGGTGGCGTCGACGAGGATCCCGGCGCCGAGGCCGGTGGCCAGTATCTTGATGTCGGTCTCCGGACCGGTGGACATGGCCAGGAATGAGAGTACGAGGATCAGCGCGGCGCTGGTGACTAGCCGTCCGGTCCGTCCTATCCCTTCGATCGCGGCGGTACGGGTGTCGCCGTCGCGGTCATAGCTCTCGCGCATGCGGGCGAGGATGAACACTTCGTAGTCCATCGAGAGGCCGAACAGGAAGGCGAACACCATGACGGGGACCCACATCGTGATCGCGCCGGTGGCGGGGATCCCCCAGATGGCCTGACTGGCGTGTCCGTGCTGCCATATCCACACCATCACGCCGTAGGCGGCGCCGAGCGAGGCGAGGTTCAGCACCACGGCCTTGAGCGGCAGCAGCAGCGAGCGGAACGCCCGCGCGAGCAGCACGAAGGTCGCCAATGCGATCAGCGCGAGCATCAGCGGGAAGCTGCCGTACACGTCGTGGGAGAAGTCGATCATCGACGGGCCCGAGCCGGCGATGCCCAGAACGGCGAGGTTTCGCGCGAGCGTGGCGCGGATCGTGCGGACGGTGTCCTGCCCGGCGCCGATGTTGGTCTCTGCCCGCGGGAGCACGGTGATCAGCGCGGTGCCGCCGCGGTGGAACTGGGCGCTCTTGGGGGCGATTGCGGCGTGCACGCCCGGCACGTGGGCGAGCTGCTTCGCGACCGCTGGGGCGGCGTCCGCCCGGGCGAGGACGTCGACCGGCGTCAGCGTGCCGGCGGGGACGCCACCTGACTCGAGTGTCTGAAGCGCGGTGTGGGCGGAGCCTCTCTGCGCGAGCGCGGCGGTGCTCGGCTCGCCGAGGTGGATCGAGAGCGCCGGGATGATCAGCACCGCGAGTGTGGCGGTTCCGGCGAGCGCGGCCAGGCCGCGGTGGCGGACGGTGAAGCGCGCCCATGCGGTCCAGCCCCGAGAGGCGGCGTTCTCGGTCCGCAGCCGCGGCCAGTCCAGCCGCGGGCCGATGGTGACGAGCACGACTGGGAGCAGGGTAAGCCCGACGGCGACGGAGATCAGCGGGATCAGTACCCCGCCAATGCCGGCGCTGCGCAGGAACGGGACAGGGAGCACGACCAGCGCCAGCAGGCCGATGCCGACGGTCATTCCCGAGAACAGCACCGCGCGGCCGGCGGAGGCCATCGCGGCCTGCACCGCATCCTCGTTGTCAAGTCCATGGGCGCGCTCCTCGCGCCAGCGGCTGACCACCAGCAGCGTGTAGTCGATGGCCACCCCGAGCCCGATGAGCGCGATTAGGAACTCTACGATCTGGCTCACGGCGGTCAGTTGCGTCAGCCCTCCGAGCGCCAGGAAGGTGGTGAGGATCGAGATGCCCGCGATCACCAGCGGCACGAATGCCAGGAAACTCGCGAAGACGAAAGCGAGCACGACCAGCGCTCCGAGTGCTCCCAGCATCGCCTCAGCCATCACCCCGGCGCCCTTGCCGGCGCCCGTGCCCGTGGCCAGCGCCTGCTCCCCAGTGACCCGCACCTGCCAGTCGGCGGGCGTGGTGGCGCCGACGGCACGGTGGATACGGCTGGTCAGATCGCCGGCCGAGATCGGGTCGTTCTGCGGCGTGAACACGAGCGCGTAGGTGCTGCGCCCATCGCCGGTGGCGAACGCCGGATCGCCGGTGGTGGCGTAATCGGCCATCCGTGCCGTCGGCTCCGCGCGCCCGGCGGCAGCGAACGCCTGGGCGAGGCGTGCGGAGACGCCCGGGGTGCGGATCGTGGTGCCGGCCGGCAACGTGATCACCGGAACGGTCGGATCCTCCGTGCCGTTGTGGCGGTAGAGCGCCTGGATCCGGGCGTCGGTGCGAAACGCGGCGCCGGGCATCGCGAAGCTGTTCGACAAACGCTTGGTGGTGGCGGACACGGTCATTCCCCCGGCCACAGCCAGAGCAAGCCAGAAGGCGACGACGAGAAGCTTGTGCCTGAGAACGAAACGGGTGAGTGTCGACATCGTGGACCTCCTGGGAGCGGCTGGTGGTGATGACGGCAAGCATGTCCTGGTGAAGCCCGTCTGTCGTCGGCCACCCGGAGACAGTTGGGCTACGACATCGCGAGCACGCACGGGCGCCGCATACTCCGCCTGGAGTAGGCCCGGGCCTGCGGATGGATGACGACAATCGCCATGCCGCGGTCTACATTCGCGGGTGATGAACGCCCCGCCCGCCAGCGTCCGCCCCGCGGCCGACCGACGGCGCACGCTCGCGCGCGTGCGCCTCGCACCGCGCGCGTTCGATATCGGCTTCGCGATGGTGATGGCGGTGGTCACGCTGCTGGCCTCGCTGGCGGAGGGTCACCCCAGCCAGCAGTTCGACAAGCCGGCGCCGGGCCAGCACATCCCCCACGTTTCGGCGGCGGCCGCCCTGCTCGTACTCCTCAGCGCGCTGGTGCTGATCTGGCGCCGTCGGGCGCCCGTGGCCGTGCTGGTGCTGTCGCTGGCAGCGGCGCTCGCCTTCACGTGCCTCGGCTACGTCAACGGGGCGGTGATGCTCAACCCGATCGTCGCGGTGTACACGGTCGCGGTCTCCTGCACGGTGCGCCAGGCCGTCGCGCTGTCGCTGTTGACGATCGCCGCGGTGATGGGGGCCAGCGCCGCGTTCGATCCGCTGGGGTCGACCGGTGGCGGCTTTGTCGTGATCCCGCTCGTGGTCGTGGCGGCGCTGTTTCTGGGATTGTGGGTCGCCAGCCGCAACGCCTACGCCCGCCGCGAGGGGGAGGAGCAGGCCCGTCGCGCGGTCGACGCCGAGCGGCTGCGGATCGCCCGCGAGCTGCACGACGTCGTCGCCCACACGATGGCCACGATCAACGTGCAGGCAGGCGTGGCCGGGCACGTGATCGAGTCCCGGCCCGAGCAGGCAGCCGACGCGCTCGGGGCGATCAAGCAGGCCAGCAAGGAGGGGCTGCGCGAGCTGCGGGGGATCCTCAACGTCCTGCGCCAGGCCGACGAGCACGACCCGACCGCGCCGGCGCCGCGACTGGCCCAGCTCGGCGCCCTGATCGAAGGGATAGAGCGCGCCGGGCTGCCCGCCACGCTCACCGTGCGCGGTGACGCAAGCCAGCTGTCGCCGACGGTCGAGACGGCCGCCTACCGGATCGTGCAGGAGTCGCTGACCAACGCGCTTCGCCACGCCGGGCCGACGACCGCCGCGGTCACGCTGTCCTACGTCGACACGGACCTGGAGCTGGAGATCCTCGACCGCGGCGACGGCGCGTCGCCGGGCGCCGGACATGGCGCCTCCCTGGGCGCCGGGCACGGGATCGCCGGGATGCGTGAGCGCGCGGCGGCCGCGGGCGGCACCCTCGACGCCGGTCCCCGTCCTGGTGGCGGCTTTCGCGTGGTCGCGCGGCTGCCGCTGGGCGCGCCGTGATCCGAGTCCTGCTCGCCGACGACCAGGCGCTGATCCGTGCCGGCTTCCGCGTACTGCTCGAGGCCGCCGACGGCATTGAGGTCGTGGGCGAGGCCGAGGACGGCGTGCAGGCCGTGGAGCTCGCTCGGCGGCAGCGCGCCGACGTCGTGCTGATGGACATCCGCATGCCCGGGGTCGATGGCCTCGAGGCCACGCGCAGGATCGAGGCCGACGAGCGCCTGGCCGGCGTCAAGGTCCTCATCCTGACCACCTTCGAGAGCGACGAGTACGTCTACGAGGCGCTCCACGCGGGCGCGAGCGGCTTTCTCGTCAAGGACACCGAGCCGGCGGAGCTGCTGCACGCCATCAACGTGGTCGCCGCCGGCGATGCGCTGCTGTCCCCCGGGATCACCCGCCGGTTGATCGCCGACATCGCCGCCCGTCGCCCCCCGCCCGCCCGACCGGAACCGGCGCTGGGTGAGCTCACCGAGCGCGAGCGGGAGATCATGACGCTCGTCGCCCACGGCCTCTCCAACGCCGACATCGCGGCCCGGCTCTATCTCAGCCCGCTCACCATCAAGACCCACGTCAGCCGCGCGATGCTCAAGCTCCACGCGCGCGACCGTGCCCAGCTCGTGGTCATCGCATACCAGAGCGGGCTCGTCAGCCCGGAGTGACCGCTTCCTCAGCTATGGGGGCCAACGCACGCGCTCCGCGTTGTCCGGCACAAGCCGCCTTCTCGGGAGCGACGCGGCGAGTACCAGTCATTGAAGGGACTCCCGCGGGCGCCGCCCCCTTCGGCCGGCTGAGCAGCACAGGAAACGCGGCCGGCCCATGTGCCGCTCGGGCTTCGGCCCGCGATCGAGTGCCTTAAAGTGAAACGGCCGCGCCGGGGTCCCGGCGCGGCCGTTCAAACCTACTCCTAGGGGTTAGCTAACTAGTTCTCGTAGGTAAACAGACCGTACCTATCGGTGCTACACCATTCGAAGCAGAGTAGGTGTCCGCATACTGACAACCCTAAGACGCCACATCGCTCTCCTGCCCTGCGTAGTAAGTCCCGCAGATCAGCTGGAACAGTAGTAGTCGCTGTTACTAATGTCCTGGTAGTAGTCCTCCCTCATGTATATGCAGCTGTAGAGCCCATACGTGAACGTGTAACTAGTGACCAGGCAACAGTCAGTGTTCACGGCGCCGGCCCCGTAGTAATACAATAAGGATCGTAGTCAGCGCCGCCATAATCGGCTACGTCGTCGCAACCAGAGGAGCGACCACGGCGGGGTCGGTATCGTCGCCAGAGCCGCTTTCGTCCGTCAGGTCACCGGGGTCCATCGGGTCGCTCCACACGGACCCGGCGTAGAGGGCTCCCTGGGCCGAGTGGGCCCGGTGTGACTTCAGTCCCCTCAGCAGTGCGACGGCGCCCGCCTTGTCCTTCCGGAGTTGGGCCGCGGACAGCCTATGGCCGCGCTTGCTGTGGTGCGAGAGCGCCGCCCTGGCGCTCGAGCTCAGAGGATGGACGTTGGCGGCGCCCGCGGGAACCGCCGTTACACCCAGCGCGAACAGCGCGCCGGTCAAACATGTGGCCAGAAATAGCCTTTTCATCAGAGTGTTAGCTCCTTCGTCGTTGCTTGACAATCAGATTTGGAACTGACTGCTGCAGCCCCCGCGTCCGTATTAGCGTTTGACCGCTGAATCACCTCCCCAAGCATGATGCACCCAGTCCCACGGGTCGAGTGGTGACACCAATCCCGGCTAGCCCACGACAGATTACGCCCCACAGTCACCCCAGACCGGAAACTAGCCGATCGCAGCGACCAAGTCAAGGTGGTTGTGAGCCCGCACCGTTACGATTCCGGATCGCCAACAAGACCGTTGATCGCGACCGCAGACGTCGCTTCTCCGGTCAGTTTTGGTCGTGCAGCACAGGGGCGTACGAGAGCCCGACGATCGCGCCCTCCGGTGATTGCAGCCTGGCCACCGTTTGACCCCACGGCTCCTCGCGCGTTGGGTGCAGCAGCTCGTAGCCAGCCTGCTCGAGCTCCCGTGCCGCAGGGCCCACAGCCGCGGCGTCCGCGACGTCGAATTCGATACTGACCTGCGGCACCGGCCGCTCCTCCGGCCACCGCGGCGTCCCGAAGCACGCCTCGGCCGCCTGGGATAGCGGCCAGATGCCGAAGGACTTGCAGCCAGCTATCTGCTCGCTGTGATGATAGTCGCCGCCGTGGGTCTTGAGCGGCAGCCCGAGCGCGTCGACGTACAGCTTGCGACTGGCGGGCGGATCGGGCGCGATCACCGCCACCGTCGCGAGGAACTCTATGTTCATGCCACCTCCTCGTCTGCTCTGTTCAGGTAGTCAGTTTCGCGTCTTCCTCCCAATCGCGGACGAATCGCGAACCGACCACGACGAGAGCGCCGGGGCAAACGGCCACCAGCACTAGGCGGCGTCCGCTCCAAGCTGAACAGCGCGAGCAGACCTTGTGGCTAGCGCCACTTGTCCCTCATAGGATCCTCATACAAGTTCCTTAGGGCATTGCGACAACGCGGGTAGAGCATCCGTGTCGAAATCAACGACACGAAGGAGACGAGACACATGCCTACCGTGATGATTGCGCTCAATATCGTGTTTGCCGTCGCCGTTGTCGTGGTGGTCGCCGGCGGACTACTCGTTGCGATGGCCACGCAACATCGCGACCACGGTGTGCTCGCGGCCGGGCCGGTCTTGCGCCGGCGCGTGTGGTCGCGCCGACGTCGCCCGCACGCCGGGCCCGTACGCCCACGGATCGCGCGTCGGGGCGAAGTCTGGCCCGCGGTGTAAAGCGCCGCGCGCTCTCGCAGACGGCTTGACGGAGGCGGGTCCGCGGACTATAAGTCCCCGGTCCGCCTCCGGAGACGAGGCAATCGGGGTCGGTGCGCCGGCGATGGAGCCGCCGCCGGCCGTCCTGCGAGGAATCCGTTCTCACCGTGAGCACGAGTGCTTCGACTACAACGTCGGCGCAGAACCCCGGGCCGACGCTTCGCGCTCTGATCGCCACACACAAGCGGGCGGCCTTGCTGGTGGCGGGGCTGTGCGCGGTGATGGTGGCGATGATTGCCCTCGCAGTTCTCGGTTCGAAAGCCGGGGCCGTTACCGACGCGACGACGTGCTCGCAATGGGGCTCGGCTAACCAGAACCGCCAGACCACTTACGCCCGTCTGTACGTCAGAGAACGTGGGCCCGTTTCTGCGCGCTGGGGCCCCGCTCCGACGGGCGTGCTCAACGCCATCAACGCGGGCTGCACACAAGCCTTCGGCGAGGGCGTCTCGGACTCGGTGACCGTCGTTCAGGCCATCTCTCGGAACTTCTGAGCCACGTCGCTCGCCGGGGGCGCGGCGTACGAGAAAGTTCAGCTTGCTTTGCGACGCCCGGCGGGTGTATAAAGCCGCCCCGAGGAGAGAGAGAGGATGAGTTCGGAAGCCAAACGGGTTCTTGGCGTGACAGCTGCGTTGGCGCTCGTCTTGCGCGGCGATCGGCCTCTACGTCGGGCTGTACCTGATCAACGTGCCCGGGCTCGGTGGCGGCGACCAGACGTCGGCCGGCTCGCAGCTGTACCTGGCGACCGTGGCCGACCGCGGAGTCGAGCGATCCCCACAGCACCTGGGTCTCCTACTACGCGGTGGACGCCAACTCCGGGAATTGGCGCCACGACACGACGTTCGTGCGTGCCGGCCAACACGCTCGTGCACGTGACGATCTACCAGTACGACACCGCGACCGGGCTGCGCAACCCGTTCATCTCGCAGCCGAGCGGGACGGTCGGGTCCGATGCTGATCAACGGCAAGCCCACCCAGGTGGTCGATCCGACGACGCCGGCCCACACGTTCGCGATCCCGCAGATCGGCCTGTCGGTCCCGCTCCCGGGCGTCTCCAGCAACGCCAAGAACCCTTGCGCCAACGCGCCCTGCTCGCTGAGCGAGGCGCACGCACACGATCTCGTTCACGTTCCGCACCCCGGCGAAGGGCCTCTACCGCTGGCAGTGCTTCGTGCCGTGCGGCGGCTGGCTTCATCCAGGGCAACGGCGGCCCGATGCAGACCGTTGGCTACATGGGCGGCTTCATCAAGGTCGTATGAGCGGCCGCCGGCTGCTGAACGCGGACGAGCACGCACCACTTCCGCAACTTCGTGGTGCTGTGGCTGATCGCCACGCGTGATCATGATGCCGATCGTGGTGTTCGTGCTCGGCCCCGGGCTTCCGCCGGGTAACGGCAGCGTCGAGGCGTCCGGGCAGGTGGTCGACAACACCGTGCTGCTGGCGCTGGCGACGCCGGTGGCGCTGGCGGTGCTCGTCTACTTGGGCTACGCGCTGTGGGCGTTCCGCGAGCGCAATCCGGAGGTCGTCGTCGACGGGGCCGCGATCCGCGGCAACTCGAGCTTGCAGTTCTGGTGGCTGGTGATGACCACGACGCTGGTGCTGTTCCTGGCCGGCTACGGCACGCGTCAGGCTGCTGGCCGACGGGTCGGGCGGCGGCCAGGGGCCGAACCCGATCGCCGATCCCGGCAGCGGCCAAGGGCGACCCCGCCGCTCCAGGTGCAGGTGATCGCCCAGCAGTGGCAGTTCACGTACCGCTTCCCGGCTACGGCGGCGTCGAGACGCGAGCGCTCGAGCTGCCGGCGAACACGCTGGTCAGTTCCACGTCACCTCGCTCGACGTGATCCACTCCTTCTGGGCCTACGAGCTGGGTGTCAAGGCCGACGCCAACCCCGGCGTGGACAACATCGCGTATGTGACGACCAAGGGACCGCTGACCTTCCACGTCGCTGCGCCGAGCTGTGCGGCGTCTGGCACGGCTACATGTTCAACACCGGCCAGGTGGTGCCCAAGGCGCAGTTCGCCTCCTGGATCGCCCAGCAGCAGCAGCAGTACGCGCCCGGCGACCAAGAACCTGCCGCCGTATTCGAAGACCTACTTCCCAGCAACCCTGAGGAGAGGCGGATGAGCGCGATCGCAGCGTCGGTCCCGGCCCCTCGCACCGGCTGGCGGCAGCTGATGGGCTTCAACATGCTGACCGGGATCGTGCTCGGGATCGGCGGCTGGTTCCTCGGGCTACGTCATCGGCGACCACATCCACGGCGCCGGCGCTCGTCTACTACGCGCACGGAGGCCGGCCAGAACGACATCGCGATCATGCTCGGCTACTTCCTCGGCGTGGTCGGGTTCCTGGTCGGGCTCGGGTTCGCCAACTATCCGCTCAAGCGCCTGCTCGGGCATCCGCCGAGCCTGGCGGAGAAGGAGGCAGAGGAGCTACGGGCTGCTGCGCTACTTCAGCCTGTCCACCGACCACAAGGTCGTCGCCAAGCAGTACATGGTCGGGATCGGGTTGTTCTTCTTCGTCGGCGGGCTGAACGCGATGCTGATCCGCACCGAGCTGCTTCAGCCGAACGTGCACGTGTTCGGCGCCAACCAGTACCTGACGCTGGTCGGCATGCACGGCTCGATGATGATGGGGATCATGACCTCGGGGATCCTGGGGCCGTTCGCCAACTGGCTCGTGCCGCTGATGATCGGCTCGCGGCGGATGGCGTTCCCGCGGATCGAGTCGTTCACGTTCTGGCTCCTGATGGCCGCCGCCGTGATCCTGATCACGACGATCTTCTTCGGCGGCTTCCAGACCGGCTGGACCGGCTATCAGCCGCTCGGCGGCCAGGGCACCGCCGGCTACGACGCCTACATCGGCTTCTTCGCGCTCGTCGGCCTCTCGATGACGCTGTTCGGGTTCAACCTGATCGCGACGATCGTGACCATGCGCGCGCCGGGCATGACCTGGTCGCGGCTGCCGATCTTCGTCTGGGGGACGTTCGTCGACCGCGGCGCTGATGATGCTGGCGGCGCCGATGCTGATCGCCGCGCTGCTGATGGGCGCGATGGACCGCACGGTGCAGACCGCCTTCTACATCGCCGGCGCGGGCGGCAGCTCGTACCTGTTCCAGAACCTGTTCTGGGTCTTCGGCCACCCGGAGGTCTACATCCTGGCGCTGCCCGGCTTCGGGATCGTGCTCGAGCTGCTGCCGGTGTTCGCGCGCAAGCCGCTGTGGGGCTACCGGCTGGCCGTCGCCGGGATGCTCGGCGTGGCCTTCCTGAGCTTCTTCGTCTGGCAGCACCACCTGTTCGTGTCGGGCATCAACGCCGACCTGCGGCCGTTCTACATGCTCTCCACCGAGCTGATCTCGCTGCCGACCGGATTCATCTTCCTGTGCGCGATGGGGACGCTGTGGCGCGGGCGAATACGGTTCACGGTGCCGATGCTGTTCTGCCTGGCGTGGGTGTTCAACTTCCTGTGGGGCGGGATCTCGGGCGTGTTCAACTCCGACGTCCCGAGCGACGTGACCACGCACGGCAGCTTCTTCGTGATGGCGCACTTCCACTACACGATCATGGGCGGGCTGGTGTTCGCCTTCTTCGCCGGGATCTACTACTGGGTGCCGAAGATGTACGGCTTCAAGTTCAACGAGCGGCTCGGGAAGATCCACTTCTGGGTGATGTTCATCGCCTTCAACTCGACCTTCGCGCCGCTGTTCGGGCTCGGCTTCATGGGCATGCCGCGGCGCGTGGTCACCTACCCGGCCGGCTTCCAAGGGCTCAACGACTGGGTGTCGGTGTCGGCCTACGTGCTCGGCGCCTCGATGCTCGTGTTCCTGTTCAACGTCGTGTGGTCGCTGGTGATCAAGCGCGAGCCGGCGGAGGTGAATCCGTGGCACGCGAAGTCGGCCGAGTGGCAGCTGCCGACGCCGGTGCCGCTGCACGACTTCGAGCGCATCCCGGTGTTCGACCAGGATCCCTATCCGTATGGGCGAGCCGGCGCCGGCCGCGGCGCCGGCGCTCGCGCCCGCCGGAGGGAGTGCATAAGCCATGGAAGCCTCCGCCTCCGCTCCCGCCGCCGAAGAATTCGAGGCCGAGCCCGCCGAGTGGCAGCCCCGGGCGATCTGGGTCGGGGGGCGCCTGCTCTGCGGCTCGATCTCGTTCTTCTTCGCGTCGTTCGTGTTCGCGTTCTTCTACCTGCAGGCGCTCGACGTCAACCACACTGGAAGATCGGCCGGGTCCACCCGGCCGGGGGCTGGGCGCTGGCGATCGTCGCGCTGTTCCTGGTCGGGGCGGTGATCTATCGGCTGGCGGCCAAGCGGCGCGAGATCGACGGCATGTCGCCGGGGATCATCGCAATCGTGTTCTCGCTGGTCGCGATCGGGCTTCAGTTCTACGAGTACACGACGCTTGACTTCGGCGCGGCCAGCGGCGGCTACGCCGCGGTGTTCTTCGGCTGGACGGCGCTGTACGCGATCGTCGCCCTGTTGGGCATCTACTGGATCGAGATTCAGGTGGCCAGCCTCTGGCGGGTGCGGCGAGAGGGCAAGATGCGCGAAACCGAAGTGCCGACCAGCGAGGCCCGTCTGCTCGAGGCCGGGATCGAGGCCTCGTCGTTCTACTGGGCGTACTTCGTGGCGATCGGCGTGCTGGCCTACATCGTCCTCTACCTCGTCTGACGATGTCCTGGACGACTGGTCGCTGGACCCGTCGCTGGTGTATGTGGGGCTGGCCGCGGCGCTGTATGTGCTCGGCAGCCGCGGGCGCTATCGGCCGCAGCCGCTGCAGGCCGCCGCCTTCTTCGCCGGCCTGCTGACGATCGTGATCGCGCTCGACTCGCCGATCGACGCCTACGCCGACCAGCTGTTCTGGGTTCACATGCTCCAGCACGTCCTGCTGCTGACCGTCGCGCCGCCGCTGTTCCTGCTCGGACGGCCGTGGCCGCGGATGTGGCGCGCGCTGCCGCTCGGGCCGCGGACGGCGGTCGCGCGGACGCTCGCCCGCTCGCGCTGGACCTCGCCGATCCGGGCGCTGGCGCGGCCCCTGCCGGCGTGGATCCTGTTCAACGCCACGATCGTCGGCTGGCACATCCCCGCCGCCTACGACGCGACGCTCACCAACGGCGCCATCCACGTGTGCGAGCACGCGATGTTCTTCTTCTGCGGGCTCCTGTTCTGGGCCCGCGTGATCGATCCCGGCCCGCTGCGCCCGCGCCTGGTCTGGCCGGTCCGGATCGCCTACACGGCCGGCGCGATGGTCGTCGGCTGGATGCTCGCGATCACGCTCGTCCTCGTGCCGCACGCGATCTACGGCTACTACGCGGCGCTGGCGCAGCCGCCCCGGGGGGATCAGCGCGTTGACCGATCAGCAGATCGCCGCCGGCGTGATGTGGGTGCCGGGCTCACTCGCCTACACGATCACGTTCCTGATCGGCTTCTACCGGTGGCTGGAGCCCGATCACTCGGCAAAGCCCGCCTCGGCAGCGCTCACGACCTGAGGAGGACAGAAAGATGACATTGATGCCCATCGCAAGCTTCCTGGCCGGCTCGCTGCTGTCGCTGCTGCTGCCGGTCCTGTTGCTGATCGCGCTCGTCGCCTGGTACCACCTTCTCTTCCGCCGCGGCGGCGAAGCCGGCCGACACCAGCGAGCTCGGCCGCAGCGGGGCCGAGGCCAGCGCCGTCGCTGACGCCGCTCCGGCCGAGGGAGTCGGTCGATCCGGGGGCCCCGAGCCGCCCGGCGGCCCATGATCGAGGCCGAGGCCGGTACTCAGCAGCCTCGCCGGCCGCCGGAGGCTGACCCCCGCCCGGATCGCGGCGGATGCTGCTGGTCGCCGTGCTGGTCGGCGTCGGGGCGGGCATCGGCGTGCGCCGATGCTGAGCGGCAGCACCGGCCGCAGCGCCGGACGGCGTCAAGCGCGGTTCGGCCTGCATGGTGAGGCGACGTGGGCCGAGGGGGCGCAGTCCGGCGCCGGCGATCGACACCCTCCGCGATCAGACCGGCCAGCTGTTCTCGCTGGCCTCGCTGCGCGGCCGGTCCGTCGCGATCGTGTTCTTCGATTCCCATTGCCACCAGGAGTGCCCGCTCGAGGGGCGCGCGCTGGCGGCCGCCGAGAGCTCGCTCCCTGCCGCCCAGCGGCCGGTGCTCGTCGCGGTCAGCGTCAATCCCTTGGACACGCGGGCGAGCGCGGCGAGCGCCGTGCGGGCCTGGGGTCTCGCCGGGGAAGCGCCGTGGCACTGGCTGATGGGCACGCGCGGGCAGCTCGCGCCGGTGTGGGCCGCGTACCACATCTATGTGTCGCCGCACCTCCGATCAACGGTGACATCGCCCACACCGAGGCGCTGTATCTGGTCGACCGGCGCGGCTACGAGCGGTCCGCCTACCTGTGGCCGTTCGCGGCCGGTTCGTGACGATGGACCTTCGAACGCTGTTCCGCGCTCGGAGTACCTAGCAGTGGCGGTCGCTGAGCTCGTCGAGGCGCTGCCGGCGTCCGCGGCCCTGCCGGCTCGCCGTGCCGCGGCTTGGCGAGACTACGTGATCCTCACCAAGCCGCGGATCATGTCGCTGCTCGTGCTCACGGCGGCGTGCGCGATGGTCGCGGGGGCCAGAGGAGCTCCGGGGGCGCTGCCCCTGTTGGCGCTCGTGGTCGGTGGAGCGCTCGCATGCGGCGGCGCGAGCGCGCTCAACCACGTCCTCGATCGTGACATCGATCGCCTGATGGGCCCGCGGACAGCTTCGCGCCCCGTGGCGGCCGGACGAATCTCTCCGGCCCCGGCGGTCGCTCTTCGGGCTTGCGCTGTCGACGGCGTCGTTCGTGCTCATGGCTTTGGCACTGAACCTGCTCGCGGCCGGCCTGGCTGTCAGTGGCGGCATGTTCTACGTGCTCGTGTACACGCTCTGGCTGAAGCGGACCACTCCCCAGAACATCGTTATCGGTGGCGCGGCCGGCGCGGTCCCGCCGCTCGCTGGCTGGGCGGCCGCGCACGGCCGGCTGGGATTGGGAGCGCTGTTCCTGTTTCTGATCGTGCTGGTGTGGACGCCGCCGCACTTCTGGGCACTGGCGCTGCTCATAGCGCCAAGCTATAAGGCGGCGAAGGTGCCGATGCTCCCGGTCGTGCGCGGTGAGAGCGCTACCGCGCTGCGGGTGCTCCATTACACGCTGCTGCTCACGGCGGTGACGCTCGTTCCGGGGCGTGACCGGGACCTTCGGCCCGGTCTATCTCGTCACGGCTGCTCTCCTCGGGGCGGCCTTCTGTGCTCTCGCCTGGCGGCTGTGGCGGGACCGCACGGCCGCCAACGCGGTGCTGACGTTCCATTTCTCGCTGATGTACCTCGCGCTGCTGTTTGCCGCCGTCGCAGTCGACGCGGTGCTCCGCTAGGCCCGCCCCCCCCCGGGCGTAGCGGTCGCAGTAGCGGCGGCCGGCTGTCTATGTCTGTGCGGGCGTGTAGAACGCGGTCGTGCGCTCCGCCGCCGCGTGTGCGGCGGCTTGCTCGGTGCCTGCGGCGACGCTGGCATTGGCCCAGGCTTCACTGCTGTGGGCGATGAACTGCCTGCCCTCCTCCGACGCGGTCCAGGCCATCGCCTCGGCCGGGTCGACGCGCTTTCCGGATGCCAGGTGAACCGCGAGCCCCGTCGCCAGCGCCAAGTCCCAGCCAACCCCGGATGCGCCGGGTCCGAACTGGGCCCACCGCTCGTCATCGACGTGCGCGATGTGCTCGAGCACGAACCGGGTGCGGCTCTCGTCCGCTGAGATCAGCCGAGGCTCGATCCAGCTCACCTCCCCTCCGAACTCCCAGGTGGCGGTGAAGGCTCGCGGCGGATCGCACCGCAGAATCGTTCCACTGGCGTTGCCTTCGAGCGCATAGCGCCCACCCGCGCGCAGCTTGCCCGAGACCGGCAAGAACCAACGGGGGATGCGCTCGGGGTTGGTGACCGCGTCCCACACGTCGTCCGCGGGCGCGTTGTAGATGCGGCTGATCGTGACCGTCCGCGCCTCGCCAGCTTCGAGCATGCGCGTTCCGACCTGCCGCTGCGCGGCATTGATCTCGTGCACAACATCGATCATCGCTTTCTCCCTCGGTGTCGTGTGTCGCCCTTTTCGCTACGCAGCCGTCGTTGGCGCTTTGCGCGGGCGAGCTCCGTCTTGAGTGCGTCGAGATGGGGGGTCCAGAACCGCCTGAAACGATCAAGCCAAGCCTCGACGTCCCGCAGCGGCTCACCATTGACCGTGTACAAACGCCGCGTCCCCTCCGGCCGCACGGATGGAATTAGTTGTTCGTGCCCGGCGACGTTCACCGCAAGCGGAACGCCCTCGTTGCGCCGATCCGCAGCCTCGGACACACCATCTGGCAAGCTGGCGGCAGTGGAGGTGACGTTCGTCAAGGCGGATGGGCGCGGTGAGCAGGACCGCATCTACCTGACGATCGACGAAGCGACCCGGCGGGCGCCGGTCCACGTGATCCACGACCTTCCGCATCTGGTCGTGGAGTCGGTTTTGGGGCTGGATGACGGGCTGTGGGCAGAGCTTGAGGCCGGCCGTCACGCCGCTGCCGCCAGGGCGGTGACGGCCCGCGATCCCAAGCTTCAGAAACGCGGCCGGATTGTCTCGGGAGCCGCCGACGGGGCACCCACCTCCCAGTGGCTTTCCCCGGGACATAGACGCGCCAAGGCTCTCACAAACGCCATGGCGAACCGGTCCGGCGATGGGCCAGACACCCCAACCGGAGTACGTGAACGGGTAGCCCGCTACGGAGAGCGATCGGCCGCGGAGTTGTTGTCGCAAGTTGACGATGCGACGATTGCGGAGGGCATCAAAGGAGTCAGGGAGTTGATGCGCCGTTGGTTAGAGGCGCCTCCGGGGGAGGTGCTCCGCTTGCGCTGGCCCCTGCCACGCGAGCTGTGTGGGCGAGGTCTATGAAGTGGGCGGCAGGAGCGTCTCGAACGGCTCGCTCTGGGAGAGGCAGCAGACGATTTGGAGCCCCGCCGCCTGTGGACGCTCAGGACCCCCTGGGCGCACTCGCCGCGCGCCTGCGCTGCGCGGGCCTGATCCACAGCCAACGCGCGAGGTAGACGAGGATCACGGCGACAATCCCGTAGCCGATGCAGACCGGCACGTTGGCGCCCCCGGCAGAGCCGACCGCGTGGATCACTGCGTAGATCAGAAACGCGGCAACCGCCACGCACAGCACGGCAATTGTCCTGAGAAGTCCTCTCATCAAATTCCTTCCCGTCTCCCTGCGAGACGCTGACTTGCCCCGTTCCGAACGGCGTCCGGTCCCAAGAGCCCTGTACCCGTGCTAATCGGCAGCCGGGCGGTGCTTCTTTACCTCCTGCCGTGTGGCGTCAAGCAAAACCGCCCGACGAGTGTTATTAATGGCGGCGCTGCCGGGGGGAAACGTGCCCATCGGGCGACATGACGGCAAAGGCAATTTCTAATGCGCGATGACGCGAGTCAGCGTGGCGGTTCTCGGAGTGCCCTGGGAATGCGGACCAAGTGGGCCGCGGGAATGCTCGCAAGTATCGCAATCGCCGGATTGACCAGCTGCGGATCATCCGCGAATGGCTCACACGCCGGCCATGTGTCGCGGGAGCGTCCGGTGGCGGCCATGACCGGGTTGGCCTCAGCTCCGCTTGACGCAGTCCCCGATTGGGTGCAACGCTGGAGCTCCGAGCCCGTTGAGGCACTGCTGTCCTCCGCAGCCCCACGCGCAGGGCGTGGTAGCGCGACTGCTGCGCACAGCCACGGGGCGGGACATGCGGCGCCGGCCGCTCGGGACACGGGCGCGCACACGGTTCGCCATCCGGGCTCTTCCTGGTCCTCCAGCACTCACTGGGTCACGCACAAACAGACCTCCACAGGCGGCAGGACCACGACCACGATCACCACGACGAGCACGAGCACCATCAACGGCAAGACCAGTCAGAACACGCAGGTGCAGACGACGGTCAGTCCGCCGACCAAGAGGCTGCACTCTGGCCGGGTGCAATCCTCGTAGCTAGCGGCCCGCGCTTATCGCGCGTTGTCCGGCGTCGCGCCGCCGAACCCCAGTTCGTTGCCGTCGGGGTCGCGGTAAACGGCCTTGCGGACCCCGTTGGGGTACGTCTCGATCTCGTTCGGCTCAACTCCACGCGCAGCGACCGCCGCCATGTGGGCATCAAGGTCGTCGATGAACACGGTCGCCACGGATTTCCCAGCGCCATCGGGTTGCTCCACGACGTAGATCGATCGATGCTCAGCCACCGTCCATACCGCCTCCGTGGCATGCGGGAAGAAAGTCGGCTCGCCCAGCAGCCGCTCGTACCACGGGCGGACCGCTTGGAAGTCACGCACGCGCATGCCTGCGAACAGGTGCAGTGCCATCCGCGCTAGCGAGGCTCCAGCAGCACGAGCGGAATCTCGCGGTCGGTGCGCTTGCGGTACCTCGCCCAGTGAGGGTTGTACTCGGCGGCCTTGGGCCACAACCGGCGTTGCTCATCGCCGTCCGCCTCCCGGGCCCGAACCCTCACGCGCCGGCGGCCGATCTGCACCTCGGTGTCGGGGTGGGCGCGGAGGTTGTGCAGCCACCCCGGATGCTTCGCATAGCCGCCTTTCGAAGCGACGATGAGAAAGTTCTCGCCATCCGGCATGTAAACCAAGGGCGTCGTACGGAGCTCGCCGCTCCTGGCGCCGACGTGGTCAAGCAGGAGCAACGACGGGAGACCGGGCAGCCGCCCACCGATCCGCCCGCCGCTAGCCCGATAGATCGCAGCGTGCGCTCGCATCAGCGGGGCGAGCACGAACCACAGATGATCTGCGACGTCCAGATAGTCGATGCCGGGATCGTATGCCCGCGCGGACCGACGTGCGACCGCCGCGGCACCTCGGACGGCAGGCTCAATACCATGGGCCCGTGAGTCAGAGCGTGCCAGGTGGGGTGGTGCACAAACTGCCGCCGGACCTGCGTAAGGCGCTGATCGCCAACGCCACGGCGCTCGATGCGTGGAAGGACATCACGCCGTTGGCCCGCAACGAGTTCATCTGCTGGGTCGAGGATGCCAAGCAGGCGAGAACCCGAGAACGCCGCATTCGCCGCACCGGGGAGGAGCTCGAGGAAGGTCAGCGCCGGCCGTGCTGCTGGCCGGGGTGCAAGCACCGGGAGCGCAACGGCAGGTAGCGCCGGAGAAGTTTCAAGGCGCAGGCGGAAGTTGGGTGAACACCCGCGTTTCGAGCGCCTAGCTAGCGGTTAGCACCTGTGGGCCATGAGGGCGGCGTGCGTGTACCGGCTGGAGCAGGTCCGAGATGCCTACCTCGAGCTCGAGCGGCGGCACACGCTCGGGAAGATCGTGCTGAACCCATAGCAGGCCGACCCCAATCGGCAGGTGGGCGCTTGGCCGCGCTGCTGCTGTGGGGATGCCCGGCTTCATCCAACCACCAAGGAGGAAGTGCTCAATGCGTTTACGTCCAACCGCCGTTCTGACGGCGCTACTGGCGGTAGCCAGCGTTGCTGGTTTCGTAGCGACCGACTCTGCGCTCGCCAGCGGTCCGCAATCGCGGCTGCACGTGGTCGTCGCGGTCAATCGCTTCGCAGCCGCAGCCCGCACGCCGACTGCCCAAGGGACGGTCACCGCCGGCCTGACCGACCAGGCTGGCCATACCACGACCATTCGCACCCCCATAGCGCTCACCGCATCCGGCGGGCGGGGATGTCAGATCCTCAATCTGGACCTCAAGCAGCTGAACCTGGTTCTGCTGGGTCTGACGGTGCACCTGGACCAAGTCCACCTCGTGGTCACCGGGCAATCCAACGGTGGCGTCCTGGGATCGCTGTTTTGCAAGCTCTCACGTGCCCGCGCTGCAACGGCTCGGGCCGCGATCGTCAAATCGATGAACGCATCGCTACGTCGACACGCATTGAGACCAATGTCGTTCACGGTCCCGTTGACTCCGAAGACGGCGCAGAGCGCGCAGGCGACTTGCCCAGTCCTCGACCTGATCCTCGGACCGCTCAACCTGAACCTGCTCGGGCTGGTCGTCGACCTCAACCAGGTTCACCTGACCATCACCGCGCAGCAGGGCAGCGGCACGCTCGGAGATCTGTTCTGCAGCCTCTCCCACTGAGCGCTTAGACCATCCAAACCAAAGGGCTCCCGCTCGTGGCGGGAGCCCTTTTTGTTAATCACGCGCGAGGCGTCCCGGGAGGCGGCTGACGGTGCAGCGCGCGGGCCCGGCTTATTACGATGGGTCCATGAGCGCCCAGAGAGCCCCCGGTGAGCTGGGCGATCGGTCCGCGGGCGAAGGCCTGACCCGGCGCGAGGTCGTGGTGCGATCCGCTGTGGGGGCCGGCTTGCTTGGCCTCGGCGGCTCATCGCCGGCATTTGCAGCACGCCGGCGTACCCGGCGAGTCGAGGTCCTGGTGGTGGGTGCTGGCCTCTCTGGGCTGGCCGCGGCTCGAGTTCTGGCTGCTGCGGGCCGAGACGTGTTGGTGCTGGAGGCTCGTGACCGCGTCGGTGGACGCACGCTCAATCGTTCGATTGGCAATGGGCGGGTGGTAGAGGTTGGCGGCGAGTTCGTCGGTCCGACCCAGGACCGGATCCTCGCGCTGGCGTCAGCGGTTGGAGTTCAGACCTTCCCCGTCTACAACCAGGGCTCGAACGTCGAGATCCTCGGCGGCCAACGCTCGCTGTATCCGGCGTCGACCGGCGTTCCGGCGAACCTCGCGAACCTGCTGCTCCAGCTGTTGGCGAAGATCGATCCGATCGCCAAGGAAGTGGGCCCGACGAGCCCGTGGCGAGCGAAGCGAGCACGGGAGCTCGACCGCACCACGCTGGCTGAGTTCACCCGCTCAATAGTCGGCCCCCGGGTGCGTCCGGTGTTTGAGGCAATCACCAACTCGGTGTGGGGGGCGGACTCCGATCGGTTGTCGATGCTGTACGTCGCCACGTATGTGGCTGCCGCCGGCGATGCGCGCAATCCGGGGTCCTTCTTTCGCCTGGTCTCAACGCCAGGCGGGGCGCAGGAGCAGCGGTTGGTGGGCGGCTCGCAGCTCGTCGCGCAGAGGGTGGCCGAGAGGCTCGGAGACCGGGTGCTGCTTCGAACGCCCGTCACGGGGCTGGCTTTGACCGGCGGCGGATTGCGGGTCTACACCAAGCAGAGCGCGATCGATGCCAAGCGGGTGATCGTCGCCGTCCCGCCGCCGCTTGCGCTCCAGTTCACTCGCGGGCTCAGTCAACGCCGCGCGAAGCTGCTGGCCGGTATGCACATGGGCCACCTGATCAAGTCAGAGGCTGTCTATCCCACTCCGTTCTGGCGGGCGGAGGGTCTCAGTGGCCAGGGGGTCAGCGACGAGGGCATCGCCTCCGTGCCATTTGACAACTCGCCGCCCGACGGGGGCGTCGGCGTCCTCTTTGCATTCACCGGCGGCCGGGCAGCGGACCGGCTGGCAAAGCTTCCCGCCGGTGAGCGTCGCAGGCGGGTGCTGGCGGCCTTTCGCCAGTACGTGGGGGACCAGGCACTCTCGCCAACTCAGTTCGTGGAGCACGACTGGCGCTCGGAGAAGTGGACGCGCGGCTGTCCCACGGGCATACCCCGTCCTGGCGTCCTGTCCAGTTACGGCGACACGCTCCGCGCCCCGATCGGACCTGTCCATTTCGCCGGAACCGAGACCTCCGATTACTGGCAGGGATACATGGACGGCGCCGTGCGCGCCGGAGAGCGAGCAGCCCGCGAAATCCTCAGCTCGGGCCGCCGCAGCAGTCGTCGCACCCGGCCGCCGGCTCGCACCGGGCGATGAGTTCGGCGCACTGCAGGGGTCTATGGTGCAGTGGCGCCACGCGTCCGGCGAGGCGTCGTGAGCGCCGCACGTTGCCGAGGTTGTAAACCGCGAGAGGAGTGCCCATGCCCGACTACAGGATTGGAACTCATGAGGAATGGCAGGCCGAGCGCGACGAGCTCGCGAAGCTCGAGGCCGAATACGCCGAGCTTGGTCAGAAGCTGACCGACCAGCGACGTCGGCTTCCGTGGGTCCCGGTAGAGAAGGAGTACGAGTTCGACACCGAGGACGGCAAGAAGACGCTGGCGGAGCTGTTCGACGGGCGCTCGCAGCTGCTGGCGTACAACATCATGTACGGGCCGGACTATGAGCTCGGCGCCTGCCCGGGGTGCACGAACCTCGGCGACGAGCTCGATCCCACGCTAGTCCATCTGGGTCATCGTGACGTGACGCTGATTTGCTTCTCCCGCGCACCGATCGATCGCCTGATCGCCTACAAGGAGCGGATGGGTTGGCAGTTTCCGTACGTCTCCACGTACGGATCGGACTTTCCGTTCGACTTCGGGCTCGCGCTGAGACCCGGACAGGCGGAGCAGATTCCTCAGCTCAAGCAGATGATCGACAACCCTCCCGCTTTCCTGCAGAACTGGTCCAAGCAGATTGGAGCGAAGCTCGAAGACGGTCTGCGAGAAGGCCCCAGCTGGATCGCGTTCGCGCGCGAGAACGGAACCGTGTACCACACCTACACCGTGATGGCGCCCGACCCGTTCGTGGCGCCCTACCACTCGTTCCTGCTGAAGCGGACGCCGAAGAGCGAGCCCGAGGAGCCCAACGCCTGGCGCAAGGACGAGTATCCGGACTGATCCGACGCCGTCCCCGGGACGCCCGAGCCGTCTTCAGTCACCACCACCCTGAGTGTCATGGTTTGAGGCCTGCCGGTAAGGGCCCCCGTCGTCGGGGTGGCGATCAGCTGGTAGCTCCCCGGACCGAGGACGTGACCGCCAATCTTGCCGGGAATCGTGAACGCGCTCGCGCCCGCGCCGGCGGTCAGCCTCGTGTTCCCGGGCATCGCGACCCAACGCCAGCAGCGCGCCTGCCTGCGGTTTTTCGCGGTCGGCTTCACGCACTGCCGCTTGATCTTGCGCCCCAGGGCCTGGCGCTTGACGGTGAGCTTGATGAATGCTGCCTGGTTGAGGGTGAAGCTCACCTTGAACTGGCCCTGCCGGTGGCAATACCGACGGTTGCGGTTGCGCTTGCTGGGTCTGACGCAGCGGCGTCCCACCTTGCGCCCAGCCACCGACACACGGCGGGGGGCGACGCGGAGCTGTGAGAGCACAGGCACACCAGCCGGACCGATCACGGCCGAGTTGAGGGGGGCTTGGGCGACTGTGTATGCGGTTACCTGATTGCCCGAGCCCACGAAGAGCTGTCCGCCCCCGGCGCTGGGGATGGCGAAGTGATTGACATCAGACCCGTTCTCAGGGATCGAGAACTGGCTGGCAGCCGCGCCCGTGTTGGGGTCCAGTCCGTAGAGGATGCCCGTCGAATAGTTGGTGACCCACACGAGGCCCCCGGCGATCATCGGCGGCCCCGTCGCGGTTGCCGGCGCCGCGAAGCCCGATTTGACCGTCAGCGATGGTGGTGCCCCCGAGCCCAGCGACAGCGCTTGCAGGCCACCGTTGCAGGCGACATAGACGGTCGAGTTCCCGGAGTTGTAGACCGAGCCGCCGAAACTGCCGCCCGGACAGAATCCCGTCACCTGGGCCACCGGTGAGCTGACTCCACCGAGTCCGCCGCCGTTCAGGAGATAGCCGTCGTGATCCTTACCGGTCTGAAACACGTAGCCCCCCGGGAGCAGGGTGGGCATGCTCGAGCCCAAATCTGCATCGGAGGCGTCCAGCGAGTGCCAGTTGGTGGGGGACCACCAGTCGAGCGGCGAGGCCGAAGCGTCCAGCTTGACCACCGAGTCGCCGTACTCCGGGTTCGAGCTGGAGTTCCCGATCCCATTGCCGGTGGCCACGAACACGTTGCCGGAGGCGTCCACCGGGGGAGCGTTGCCAGAGCCCCAAATGGCTCCCGCGTGGTAGCCGGAGTCAACCTGGAAGTAGCCGAGGCCGCCGGACCCGTTCGCCGGCGCTGAAACCAGCCAGCCCCAATATGTGGCGCAGTCGCCGTTGTTGCCGCCGTAGCCGATCAGGATCCGGCCGGCGTCGAGCGCCAGCCCGGGGCGCTGGAGCTGGTTGACCGCGGAGCCGCCGCTGGGGTAGGGCGGGTCGACCACCATCGGGAAGCCGGGGACCGGCTGTCCAGACGATAAATCGAGCGCGAACAGCTCGTGCTCGATGGTGCCCGAGACCGACACCGCCCCCACCGCATAGATGCGGTTCGTGGTGGGGTCGATAACCGGTGTGCTCGTGATTCCGATCGAGGGCGAGATATCGCCGCACGGCGCGGCCGACGAGGGCTCCGGCGTCGCGAGGTGGTTTGCCCACTGCACGGCTCCGGTCGCCGCGTTGAGCTCGTAGATCGAGTCGTTCTCGGTCGCCACGTACACGTACGAGCCGTGCACGAGCGGCTGTCCGTAGACCTCGCCATCGAGCGCGGGCGTCTGCCAGGTCCGGGCCGGCGTCAGCGGATTCGTGCTGTCCGGATCGACTCCGCTCCGCCCGGCGTCGTGGCGGTACGTCGTCCAAGCCGGTGCCGCGCCCGCGGCGCTCGCGATCAGAGCCAGGGCGGCCAGCGACAGCGCGAGGGCGAGAGCAAAACGGAAGCGCGGTGCCATGAAGTTGGGGAGGGTATCTGTCGGCCGATCGGCTACCTCCCGGTTCCGGCCCTCATCGCCAGCTTTCGACCGCCAGGCGGGCTTCTGCTGTCCTACCGCCCCAGCCGTTGCTCGATGGCGAGGCTGGCGCGGCGGGTGAATTCGCCCCATAGTCGCTGCCCGGGAAATGACCACGGCCGCCGGAGGCGCGATTCTGCCCGGGGCTCGAGTCCGGTCGCCCCATCGCCCTCCAGACTGAGGCGACCGCGGCCCACCGCGGCGGCCGCCTCATGGTCCGCGGCTGATGCCTTGCCCGCCTCGACCCAGGCGAAGCGGAACGCCAGGCCGCCGCCCAGAAACAGCACGCTCGCCAGATCTTCGGTGTGCCGCCCCCGGCGGCGGCCGGCGAGCTGCGCCGCCAGTCCCAGCAGCACTGCCGACTGCGCCACCTTGAACATGCGTCCCGACTGCCCGCCCCGCAGCGGCTGGGAGATGGCCTCGAGTCGGCGCTCGTTGACGGTCGCAAGCGCAAGCTCCGCCGAGATGGCCGCTGTCTCCAGCGCGCGTAGCGCACCTCGCGTGGGGTGCCCGGCCGGCAGCCCGCGCACCACCAGCGCCAGCCGGGTGGCGGCGGCGCCCGTGGCGGTGGCGGTGCAGACGAAGATTGGGCCCAGGAACATCCTGCTCCGGGCCCAGATCGGAACGGCCGTCGAGGCCAACAGCACGCCCGTGTAGGAGCCAAGGTAGCCGCCGAGCACCGAGCTCAGCGCGCCGAGCGCCGAGGCTGTGCGCGGCCGGCGGAGGAGGTCGGCGCCGACCGCTGCAGTGGTCGATGCGCTGAACATCACCAGGCACCAGGCGCCCATGTTCATCGGCGAGCGAGGCTTGAAGATGCGCAGCATGTTCAGGAACCGCTCCGGGCGACCGAGGTCGGCGATCAGCAGCACCGGCGCCGGCATGACCGTCGCCAGGGCCACCGCCCGCGCGATCCGGGCCGAGTGACGGTCGCCGGCGGCGTCGCAGGCTGAGGCCACGAACGCTGCACCTGAGGCCGTGCCCCCGACCCAGAAATAGACCGGCACCTCCCACGTCCATACCGGGCCCTTGATGAACGGCCCGTTGACCTCCGGGACGGGGGCGCTGCGCATCCTGCGGTTGGCGGCTGCGACCTGACCGTCGGCCGGCTCCGTGGCCGCATATTGCGTGTCGGCCGCCTTAAAGAGGTACGACCAGCGCGCGTCGTCGAACTCGGGCCGGGCAAGCCCCACCCCGCTGTCTGCCTCCCGCACCCACGGCCCGGGTTCGCCTGGCGTGCCGAGCGCCGGCCGCATGTCCCTGCTTTGGGGGTCGTGATCCGCGGTCCACTCCGCTTCGCGTCCGGCGCTCGTCTCCGGGGGCTCGTCACGGGGCTCGACCCCGGGCGGCCGGCCGCCGTGCTCGAGGCTGCCGCGATCG
The DNA here is from genome assembly GCA_963822735.1 of uncultured Actinomycetes bacterium. Taxonomy (GTDB): domain Bacteria; phylum Actinomycetota; class Thermoleophilia; order Solirubrobacterales; family Solirubrobacteraceae; genus Palsa-465. The sequence goes on along the minus strand of CAWGIU010000016.1, from coordinate 135,122 downwards.
GGGCCGTCCCCGCTCACCAGCTGCCTCCGGTCCCGGGACGCCGGCGAGTGCTCCACCAGGCTCCGAAGATGAAAGCCGCCGCCGCGCCTCCCGCCGCCAGCAGACCTGCGCCCACGGCGGCGGCCGTGGCCGGGACCACGTTCTCCTGGATCGGCGACTCGGCGTGCGCCGGCAGCCCGTAGCGCTCGGGTGGCTCGGTCAGGAGGAAGAACGCCCCTAGGCCGCCCGCCAGCTGTTCATCGGGCTCGTCGCCCGCTCCGTAGAGGTACGCACCCTCGAGTCCCCGGCGCTGCAGCTCGGCCACCCGCCGTGATGCCAGGTCGACCAGCTCCTCGTAGGGACCAAACTGGATCGAGTCGGTGGGGCAGGCCTTGGCGCACGCCGGCTCCAGGCCGTCCTCGAGCCGGTCGTAGCAGAGCGTGCACTTCCCGGCGCGGCCGTCCGTGTGGTCGCGGTCGACTACCCCGAAGGGGCAGGCCGGTACGCAGTAGCCGCAGCCGTTGCAGACATCCGCTTGCAGGACGACCGTCTCGTGCTCGGTGCGGATCAGCGCGCCCGTGGGACACGCATCGAGGCAGCCGGCGTTGGTGCAGTGCTTGCAGACGTCGGACATGAAGACCCAGTCGCCGATCCGCCCGACGCCGTCGCTCAGATCGATGGCGTCGCCGTCGTTGCCCGCGGCGGGGATCGCGGGCAGCTGGCCGCCGCCGCCCGCCTGCAGGGCGCGCCCGGCCTCTTCCCGCAGCTGCGGCGAGGGCTCGAGCAGCTCCACGAATCGCACGTGACGCCAGGTCGACGCCGACAGCTCGCGCGTGTGGTCGTAGGATCCGCCTCTGACGAACTCCGCGCCGTCGGCGGGCAGGTCATTCCACTGCTTGCACGCCACCTCGCACGCCTTGCAGCCGATGCACACCGTGGTGTCGGTGAAGAAGCCCATCCGCCGGGCGCCGGGCCTGTGGATCGCGATCTCGGTGGGGGCAGCGTCGGTGGCTTCAACACGGGAGATCTCGAGGGGGCTCATTCCGCCACCTCCTTGGGGTTCTCGGCCATGGGGTCGTCTTCGGCGGTGCCGATCGACTCGCCGAGGGACGCGCCCGCCAACCGCACTGTGCTCTCCCGCCGCCGCCTGCCGGCCCGCACGTTGCAGACGAAGGCCTTGGACTCCTGGATCGAGACGTTGGGGTCTCCGGAGATGACCCCGAGATCGTTGGTGATATCCCCGTGCTCGAGGTCGCTGTAGCCCCAGTGCCAGGGGAGTCCCACCTGGTGGATCACGCGCCCCTCGACACGTAGAGGGCGGATCCGCTCCGTGACGATCGCTCGGGCCTCGATCTCCGCCCGCTCGGTGACGATCGTCATCCACCCGGCGTCCTCGATCCCCCGGTCCGCGGCGAGCTGGGGATCGATCTCCGCAAACATCTCCGGCTGGAGCTCGTTCAGCCACGGGAGGTTGCGGCTCATGCCGCTGGCCGTATGGTGCTCGGTCACTCGATACGTCGTCGCCACCAGGGGATAACGTGGATCGCCGGTTTGCGTGTATGGGTTCTCCGGCCGCGGCCAGCGGATGGCCGCGGGGTTCGCTCCGACCTGGGGATAGAGCAGGTTCGGCACCGGCGACTCGATTGGCTCATAGTGCGTGGGTAGCGGGCCGTCCAGCAGCCCGCTGGGCGAATAGAGCCAGGCCCTGCCGTCGGCCATCATCATGAAGGGATCAGAACCCGCGATCGCATCCATCGCCCGGGCGTCGGGTTCTGGCTCGTAGTCGGGGCGCTTGTCCGCGGGGAAGTCGGGCACGTCGTAACCAGTCCAGCGGCCCTCCCGCTCGTCCCACCAAACGTACTTCTTGCGCTCCGACCACGGTTTGCCGGCCGGGTCGGCGCTGGCCCGGTTGTAGAGGATGCGGCGGTTGGCCGGCCAGGCCCACGCCCACTCCGGTGAGACCGTCCCGCCGTGAGCGCTGATGTCGCCCGGGTTGCGCCGCCTGGCTTGATTGACCCCGTCGGCGTAGATGCCGGTGTAGATCCAGCACCCCGATGCGGTCGAGCCATCGCTTCGCAGCTCGGTGAACGAGTTCAGCGGCCTACCGCTCTGAACGTCGTAGCCGTTGATCTCCTTGAGCACCGCCTCTACGTCGGGCTCGGCGAAATCTCCAATCTCCGGATAGTCCCAATGGAGGTTGACGATCGGCCAGTCTCGCTCGCGCTCGGAGCCGGCGTAGTGGGCCTTCACGCGCTTGGCCAGGTGGTGCATGAACCACAGTTCGGAGCGGGCGTCGCCCGGGGGGTCGAGCGCCTTGTCGCGGAACTGGACGAGCCGCTGCGTGTTGGTGAAGCAGCCCTCCTTCTCGACGTGCGCCGCTGCGGGCATCAGGAACACCTCTGTCTGGATGTCCTCCGTGCGCAGTTCGCCTGACTGCACCTCCGGCGAGTCGCGCCAGAACGTGGCCGTCTCGAGCTCGGTCAGGTCGCGGACGACGAGCCACTTCAGCTTGGCCAGCGCGCGACGCTGAAGGCCGGAATTCTGCGAGCCGACGGCGGGGTTCTGGCCCATGACGAAGAAGCCGTCGACGCCTCCGTCGAGCATCCGCAGCATCGTGGAGAAGTGCGAGTGGTTTCCGGTCAGCTTCGGCAGCCATCGAAAGCCGTAGTCGGTTTCCTCGGTAGCCGCCTCGCCGAACCAGGCCTTCAGCAGCGAGACGATGTAGGTGTCGAAGAACGACCACCAGCCGCGGTCGGCGCCGCCGTTTTCGATGTAGTCCTCGAGCGTGAGGTGACCCTCGCGCGCGCGCGGCATGTTCAGGTAGCCGGGCAGCAGGTCGTACAGCGTCGGGATGTCGGTCGAGCCCTGGATCGAGGCGTGGCCGCGCAGCGCCAGGATCCCGCCTCCCGGCCTGCCGATATTGCCTAGCAGCAGTTGCAGGATCGAGGCGGCGCGGATCATCTGTACGCCGGCGGTGTGCTGCGTCCAGCCGACGGCGTAGCAGAACGCGGTGGTGCGGTCGGGGCCGGAGTTGGAGATCAGGGCGTCTGCCACGGCCATGAAATCGGCCGGCCGGATGCCGCAGATCTGCTCCACCATCTCCGGCGTGTAGCGGCTGAAGTGCCGGCGCAGGATCTGGAACACGCAGCGCGGGTCCCGGAGCGTTTCGTCCCGCTTGATCTCGCCGGTCAGCATCCCGGCGCCGGTGCGCTCGTTGAACGACTGGGTGGAGTGCTCGCGCACGCCCGCCGCGGAAGCGATCTCGCCGCCCTCGTACATCCACGAGCTGCGGTCGTACATGCCGGTGCCGGGGTCAAAGCCGGAGAAGACACCGTCCAGATCCTCGGTGTCCCGGAAGTGCTCGTTGACGAGCGTCGAGGCGTTGGTGTAGTTAAGGACATAGTCCTTGAAGTAGGACTCCGTCTCCAGCACGTGACGGATCAGGCCACCGAGGAACGCGATGTCGCTGCCGGCCCGGATCGGCACGTAGTGATCAGCGAGCTGGCTGGTGCGCGAGAAGTGGGGGTCGACGTGGATGATCCGGGCGCCGCGCTCCTTGGCCTTGGCCACCCAGCGGAAGCCCACCGGGTGCGCCTCGGCCATGTTCGAGCCCTCGATCAGGATGCAGTCGGCGTTCTGCAGGTCCTGCTGGAAGCCCGTGGCGCCGCCGCGGCCGAACGAGGTCCCCAGACCGGGGACCGTGGAGCTGTGTCATATCCGCGCCTGGTTCTCGATCTGGATCGCGCCCATGGCCGTGAACAGCTTCTTGATCAGGTAGTTCTCCTCGTTGTCAAGCGTCGCCCCGCCGAGATGCGCGAAGGCCAGCGTGCGATCGACTCGCCAGCCGTGGCGATCGGTCTCCTGCCAGCCGTTCTCGCGCGCGGCGATCACGCGCTCGGCGATCATGTCCATCGCCTGCTCGAGCTCCAGCTCCTCCCACTCGGTACCGCCGGGCCGCCGGTAGGAGACCTTCGTCAGCCGGCCCGGCTGCTGCACGAGCTGGCGCGACGCCGAGCCCTTGGGGCAGAGCGTCCCCTGGTTGATGGGCGAGCGGGGGTTGCCCTCGATGTCGACGAGCTGGCCGCCGCGCGTGTATACGAGCTGGCCGCAGCCAACCGCGCAGTACGGGCACACCGACTCGGTTACCTTCATCCCGGCGATCCGCGACCCGGCATTGCGGGTGGGGTCCGAGGCGGCGCTCTGGCCCATGCCCCAGTCCATCGCCCGGCCGACGAGGGGTAGCCGCCTCAGGGACTCAAACGCGCGTGGACGCGAAGCCGGCACCACGCGACGACCTTACTCCACCGAGGTCAGACCCAAAAGCCGCGCGGCATTCTCCTTGAGCACCAGTGGCCGGACCTCGTCCTTGATCGGCAGCCGCTCGAAGTCTCTAAGCCAGCGGTCCGGGGTGATCAACGGATAGTCCGAACCGAACAGCATCTTGTGCTTGAGCTGGGTGTTCGTGTAGCGGATCAGGTTCTCCGGGAAGTACTTGGGCGACCATCCCGAGAGGTCGATGTAGACGTTCGGCTTGTGGACGGCAATCGCCAGCGCCTCGTCCTGCCAAGGGAACGACGGGTGGGCGAGGATGATCCGCAGCCCGGGAAAGTCCGCCGCCACGTCGTCGACGAGCATGGGGTTCGAGTACTTGAGGCGCACGCCGCCGCCTCCCGGCATCCCGGCGCCGATGCCGGTCGTGCCGGAGTGAAACAGGGCGATCAGTCCCGCGTCGGCGATCACCTCATACAGCGGGTACCAGGCCTTGTCGTTCGGCCAGAAGGCCTGTGTGTTGGGGTGAAACTTGAAGCCCCACACGCCGGCCTCGATCAGCTCCTTGGCCTCCCTGACCGCAAGCTTTCCCTTGTGGGGATCGACGCTCGCGAACGGGATCAGGACATCGGGATTCTCGCGCGCCGCTCGCAGCACCTCGTCATTGCCGAGGCGCGGGCGTCCCATGCCGGCCTCGTCGTCGACCGTGAACGCTACCGCCAGCATCTTGCGCTCCCGGTAGTAGTCGACCAGTTCGAGCGCGGTGGGCTGCGGTGGGCTGCCGCCGAAGTACCTGGCGGCGGCGGCCAGGACCTCGGTGGTGACGGGGTCCTGCGGCTGGCCGTCGTTGCGCTCGGCGTGCACGTGCACGTCGATTGCAGCCACCTTGTCGATGTCGACGCTCAGAGCTGAGCGCACGGTCCGCTCCTCGGCTAGGTTGCTTATCGGTGTCTGAGCATTCTGGCGATGATCTCAGCTGGCCGCTGAGGAGAGCCGCGCGGCTGCACGGGCGAGCGCCGGCCGTCGTCGACCGTGGTCGTGCCGGGCCCGGATAGATTCACTTCCCTGATGGCCGAGCCGCTATTCCCGGCGCTGGAGTCCGAGTCCCCCGAACGAGTGGCGATCCGATTTCCCGGCCGCTCGCTCACGTACGCCGAGCTGAACGCCACCGCCACCCAGGTGGCGGGCGACGTAGAGGGAAAACGGCGCGTGGCGGTGCTGGCCGAGCCATCGCTCGAGACGTGCGTGGCCGTCGTCGGGGCGCTCCTGGCCGGCGTGCCGGTCGTTCCGATCAACCCCAGGTCTGGTCAGAAGGAGCTCGCGCACATCGTCGGCGACGCCCGGCCCGAGGCGCTCGTGCTCTCGCCGGATGCCGCCGTCCCCGATGCCTTCGAGCATTGCCCGAAGCTCGTCATCGACCTTCACGAACGCGCCCCCTCCGCCCGGCTCCGAGATGAGCCGCCCGCCGAGTCCCCGGCGCTCGTGGTCTACACCTCGGGCACCACCGGACCGCCGAAGGGTGTCGTTCTGCCCAGGCGCGCGATCGCCTCGAACCTTGACGCGCTGGCCGATGCCTGGACCTGGACAGGCGAGGACGTCGTGGCCCATGGCCTGCCGCTTTTTCACGTCCACGGTCTCGTGCTTGGCGTGCTGGGGCCGGTGCGCCGAGGCGGAACCGTCAGGCACCTGGGCCGCTTCACGACCGAGGGCGTGGAGCAGGCGCTCTCCGAGGACGCGACGATGCTGTTCGGCGTCCCGACCATGTACCGGCGGCTGGCCGACGCCGCGGAGCGGTCGTCCGCGCTGGCCGAGGCTCTCGGCCGCGCGCGGGTGCTCGTCTCGGGCTCGGCGGCGCTTCCGGCAGCAGAGCACGAGCGCCTGGAGCGCCTCACGGGACAGCGTGTGCTCGAGCGCTATGGGATGACAGAGACGTTGATGAACACCGCGACCCGCGCCGATGGAGAACGCCGGGCGGGCTTTGTCGGAACGCCGCTGCCGGGCATCGACCTCCGTCTCCTGGACGATGACGGCGCGGTCATCGCGGCGCCTGACCCCGACACGATCGGCGAGATCGAGGTTCGCGGGCCGAACCTGTTCCTCGAGTATCTGAACCGAGCGGACGCCACCGCTGAGGTCTTGCGCGACGGCTGGTTTCGCACCGGCGATCTGGCCACCCAGGCCAGCGACGGGTACGTGCGCATCGTCGGCCGTCGGGCGACGGATTTGATCAAGAGCGGTGGCTACAAGCTGGGCGCGGGCGAGATCGAGAACGCGTTGCGCGAGCATCCGGCGGTCGACGACGCCGCGGTGACCGGGGAGCCGGACGAGGACCTCGGAGAGCGCGTCGTGGCCTGGGTCGTGCTACGCGAAGGGGAACGGACACAGGCGGACGAGCTGGCCGACCACGTCGCCAGCGAGCTGGCCCCGCACAAGCGCCCGCGCGTCGTGCGCTTCGTCTCCGAGCTGCCGCGCAACGAGCTGGGCAAAGTGCAGAAGCAGCGCCTCGTCGCCCGCTGATCGGCCTAGAGCATCTCGGCGATCAGGGCCGCAGCCCGCGCGGCGCCGTCGGCGGCCACCGGCCCGTAGTGAACCTCGCGGCCGATCTCCTGCGCGATCGCCGCCGCGATCGTCTCCGGCGAGCTGTCGTCGAAGTCCATCGGCCGCCCGGCGCCGTAGCGCTCCAGCCGGTGGCGGACGTGGAAGTTCTGCTCGAAGTGGTGCTTGAGCGGGAAGTAGATGAACGGTCGCCGGTTGGCGGTCAGCTCCATCGCGGTGGTCAGGCCGCCCTGCACGACCGCCAGGTCGCACGCCGCCAGCTGGCGGTAGAGGTCGGGCACGTAGGCCCGGACCTCCAAGCCCTCGGCGCTGGGCAGCGAAGCGGGATCGATCCGCGGCCCGGCGACGACGATCATCCGCAGCTCGGGCACCAGCCGCTTGGCCGCCGGGAAGGCTGGCGATCACGCGCCGCAGCAGCGCGCCGCCGACCCCCGAGCCGCCGACGGTGACGATGCACACCCGCTCGTCGGGTGCGAACCCAAGCTCGGCCCGCAGCGCCTCGCGGTCCGCGAAGGCGGCCGGGTCAAAGCCGGTGACGTAGCCGGCGAAGTCGTAGTGGCGCTCGGTCCAGTCGCGGATCGCCGGCAGCTCCGGGCCGAAGCTCTCGGGCACGATGTCCTCAGGGTCACCGACGAAGATCGAGCGGTCGCGCACGCGCGGATAGCGCGCGATCTGCTCGATCATCTCGGCGTTGTAGTCGGCGGTCAGGAAGCGCTCGCGCTCGCCGCCGTCGGCCATCGGCAGCCAGCCCACGAAGTCGGTCAGCCAGACGTAGGCGGCGCGTCTTCAGCTCTGGGTTCTCGTGCAGGTAGTAGTCGAGCTCCCAGGCCTCGTCGCCGATCCACAGGTCGTAGGCCTCTTCGCTGCACCAGGTCGTGGAACACCATGAAGTTGGCGACGCAGGATCTCGTCCATCCGCCGCCAGGCGCCGAAGCAGTGCAGGTCGTGCTCGGCCGACTCCGACTCGATGTGCGCCGACTCGTTGGCCAGCTCGGCGCTCGCGGGGTGGATGCGCTCGCCGCGCGCCTCGAAGCACCCTCGTCACCGGGTGCTGGGCCAGCCAGTCGATCTCGAGGTCCGGATGCAGCTTGCGCAGCTCGTCGGCGATCGCCACGTCGCGCTGGGCGTGGCCGAGGCCGATCGGAGAGGAGATATACAGGGCGCGCCGCCCGCGGCAGCGGGCGCGTGCCCATTTTTTAGACACGGGACGCGAGGGCGCGAGGAACCCGCGGAGCAGCAGGTTCACCTTCACCGGGTCGCGCGCGTTCGGGATGTGCCCCGAGCCTTCCAGCGTGACCAGCTCGCCGCCGGTCTCGAGCGCCAGCGCCTCGCCCTGGGCGATGCGGGCGGACCTGGTCCTCAGTCGCCGTGGATCACCAGCGTCGGGCAGCGGACCCGGGCGCAGGTCTCGCGGAAGCGCTCCTCGCGCGGGACGCCGATGCCGCGGGTCGTGTCGGCCAGAGTCTGCGGGGTGGTCTCGAGCGCCCAGCCGATGCAGTCCTCGATCTGCTTGCTCGAGTGGGGCTCGGTGAAGGCACTGCGCGAAGAAGAACTCCAGGAAGCCCAGGTAGTCGCGCGCCCAGTAGTGGCCGTTGTACTTGGCCCAGCCCTCGTCGGTTTCGAGCGCGTCCTCGAACGGCGAGACGTCGCGCTCCGGGTGGTTGGGGGCCAGCGGGACGGCCGGGCCGATGTAGACGACGCTGTCGACGCGCTCGGGGTGGTCGGCGGCCAGGATCGTGGCCCACAGCGCGCCGCAGGACAAGGCCGACCAGCGCCGCGCGCTCGGTGCCGGTCGCGTCCATCACCGCGATCGCGTCGGCCGCGAACTCGCTCGTGCTGTAGGCCTCGCGTCCCACCGGTCGGTCCGAGCGCCCGTTGCCGCGCCCGTCGAAGGTGAGCACGCGGAAGTGGCGGGCCAGATAGGGGATCTGCGCCTTCCAGAAGCGCGAGTGGACGATCGACCAGGTCGGGCAGCAGAAACACGGTCGGCTCGCCCTGGCCGTAGAGCTCGTAGAAGACGCGCACGCCGTCGCGCTCGACGTAGCCCTCGGCGTCCGGGTAGCGCGCGCGGGTCTGCTCCCGCGGCGCGGCGCCCGCGGAGGCCCCCGGCTCCGCGGGCGCCGCCAGCGGCGGCGAGGCCGTGTCCGTCACGGACGCGCCTCGTACACCAGGTTGAACGGCGTCTCCGCCGCCCGCCGGAAGCGGGTGAAGCCGGCCGCCTCGACGACGTCGCGGATCCGCGCCTCGCCGGCCTGGGCTCCGAGCGCCAGTCCGACCTCCTGGGAGAGCGAGGCCGGCGTGCACAGCAGCGTGGAGAAGGCGTAGTAGGCGCGGCCCACCGGGTTGAGGTTGTCCTCGACCCGGTCGCCGGCGTTCGGCTCGACGATCATCCACGTGCCGTCGGGCTTGAGCGTCGAGCGCACGTGGCGGGCGGCGCCGACCGGGTCGCCCATGTCGTGCAGGCAGTCGAACATCGTCACCAGGTCGTAGTCGGTGCCACTGTACGCCGCTGCGGGCGCGATTTGGAACTGAACGCGGTCGGCGACGCCGGCCGCCTGCGGCCGCTGGCGCGCGCGGTCTCGATCGATCCGTCGTGGTAGTCCGAGCCGACGAACCGTCGAGTTCGGGAAAGCCTGGGCCATGAGGATCGTCGAGGCGCCGTGGCCGCAGCCGACGTCGGCCACCAGCCCGCCGCGCTCGAGCTTCGTCGACCACGCCCTCGAGCGCGGGCAGCCACTCGGCGACCAGGTGGGCGTTGTAGCCCGGGCCGGAAGAAGCGCTCGCAGCCCTCGTGGACGTCGTGGACGTGCTCGTGCCAGCCGAAGCCGTCGCCGCTGCGGGCCTTCTCGGTGATCCTCGGCGAGTCGAGCACGGAGCCGAGCGCGATCTGGAAGAACCCCGGCAGGTAGGCCGGGCTGTCCGCGTCGGTCAGCGCCACCGTCTGCTCGGGCGGCAGCGTGTAGCGGCCGCTGTCGGGGTCGTAGGTCACGTAGCCGCCGGCCGCCTGGGCGTTCAGCCACTCGCGCACGTAGCGCTCGGCGGTGCCCGTCCGCTCGGCCAGCTCCGCCGGCGACAGACCGCCGGTCCCGGCCAGCGCGCGGTACAGGCCGAGCTTGTCGCCCATCACCACCAGCGCGGCGTTCAGCGTGGCGCCGACCTCGTCGACCGCTCGGAACACGAACTGCATCAGCTTGTCGCCGTCGACCTCGACGGCCTGTTCGATTGTTGCACCCATCGTGCCCCTCCTTGATTGGTTTTCGGCGAGCCTAGGGCCAGGGCCCCCCGGCTCGCATCCGGGGGCCACCTAGTCTTTGCGGGCGGGCGGATCTGGTGGCAGAATCGGCTCATGCTGCTGGGGCGCGACCGGGAGCGGCACGAGATCGAGCGTGTGCTCGCCGGCGGCGAGTCGCGGCCAGAGCGCGATCCTGGCGCTGGTGGGGGAGCCCGGGATCGGCAAGACGGCGCTGCTCGACTACGCCGCCGAGCGGGCCGCAGGGGATGCGGCGTGCTCCGCGCCCGCGGCGTCGAGTCAGAGGCGCAGATCCCGTTCGCCTCGCTGCTGGAGCTGCTCCGTCCCGGCGCTGGGGGCGCTGGAGCAGATTCCAGGGCCCCAGGCGCTCGCCCTCGAGGGAGCGCTGGCGCTGCGGCCGGCGGTGGCGCAGGAGCGCTTTGCGGTGGGGGCAGCGACGCTCAGCCTGCTGGCAGCGTGGGCGGAGGAGCGAGCCGCTGGCGGTGCTGATCGATGACGCCCACTGGCTCGACGGCTCCAGCGCGGGGGCGCTGCTGTTCGCCTTCCGCCGGCTGGTGGCCGATCCGATCGCCGTGGTGGTGAGCGTGAGGGAGGGCGAGCCGTCGCTGCTCGACGGCGCCGACCTTCCCACGTTGCGGCTCGGCGGGCTCAGCGGCGAGGAGGCGGAGCTGCTGCTGGATGAGCTCGCGCCGCAGAGCGCAAGGCGCCTGCACGTGGCCACCGGCGGCAACCCGCTGGCGCTGCTCGAGCTGGCCGCCGACGCCGGCGAGCTCGAGTTTGCGCCCGAAGGTGCTCCGGTGCTCGTCTCGACCAAGATCTCACGCGCGTTCCTCAGGCGCCTGGGCGAGCTCGACGAGCCGGTACGCCGCGCGTTGGTGCTGGCCGCCGCCAGTGACCGGGGGGAGCTGGCCGTCCTGGAGCGCGCTGCCGGCCGGATCGGGGTCGAGCTGTCGGCGCTGGCTGGCGCCGAAAGCGCCGGGCTGGTTGCGCCTGCGGGCCGGTTCGGTGGAGTTTCGCCACCCGCTCGCCCGCTCGGCGATCTATGCCGACGCCACGCGCCGAGCTGCGTCGCGCCGCGCACCGGGCGCTGGCCGACGCGCTGCCGGACCGGGACATCGACCGCCGCGCCTGGCACCTGGCGGCGGGCACGCTCGGTACCGATGAGAGCGCTTCCACCGCACTGGAGCAGGCTGCCGCTCGGGCACACGAGCGCAGCGCGTACGCCGCGGCGGCGGCGCGCGTTCGAGCGCGCCGCGCAGCTGGCGCCCGACCCCGAGCGCCAGGCCCGGCTGTTGCTCCGGGCCGCCGAGTCCTCCTGGCAGGCAGGGCTCGCCGAACGTGCGGGCGCGCTTCTGGAGCAGGCCCGAGGCCTCACCGGCAGGGAAGACACATTGCTCGACATCGACGAGCTCGCCGGGCACATCGCCAGCCGCCGAGGCCCGGTCATGCGCGCTCACGCCATCCTCACCGCGGCGGCCGAGCGCGCAGATCCCGAGCGGGCCGTGGCGATGCTCGCCGAGGCCGCTGGCGCCTGCTTCTTGGCCGGTGACCCCGTCGAGATGCTGTCGGTAGCGGGGCGGGGCTGGTCGTTGCTCCCCGACGGCGCTTCGGCGCGGACTCGTTTTCTGGCCACGATCGCGATCGGGATGGCGCAGGTGTTCGGAGCCGACGCGGCCGCTGGGGCCGAGTTGATCCAGCAGGCGATCGACCTTGCCCGCAGGTCGCCCGAGCTGCGTGACGACCTGCAGCTGCTCCCCTGGCTGGCCGTAGTCGCCGATCTTCCTGCGCGAGGCCGGCACCGGTCGTCCGCTGCTCACACCAAGCGCTCGACGTCGCGCGCGCGCGGGCGGCGATCGGGGTGCTGGCGTTCGTCCTCAACCTGATCGCGCTGGACCACGCCACGACCGATCGCTGGGCGGTGGCCGAGGCCACTTATCTCGAGGCGATCAGTCTCGCCCGCGAGAGCGGACAGCAGACGGACCTCGGCTTTGGGCTCTCTGGCCTCGCCCGGCTGGAGGCGCGTCGCGGCCGCGAGCAGGAGTGCCGGGCGCACGTCACGGAGGCACTGGAGCTCTGCGAGCGACTGGGTACGCGGCTGCAGGAGGTCTGGGCGATCGAGGCGCTCGGCATCCTCGAGCTGGGCCTGGGCCAGCGCCGAGCGCGCCGTCGAGCACTTCGAGCACCAGCAGCGCCTCCTGGACGCGCTCCGCATCACCGATGCCGACCTCTCGCCCACGCCCGAGCTGGTCGATGCCTACATCAGGCTGGGGCGCGCAGACGCAGCACGGCGGCTCGCCGGGCAGTTCAGCGAGATGGCCGAGGCGAAGGGCCAACCGTGGTCGCTGGCGCGGGCGCACCGCTGCCGGGGGCAAGTGGCCGAAGATGATCGGTTCGTCCCCTGCTTCGAGGAGGCGCTCCGCTGCCACGCCCACACCCCGGATGCGTTCGAGACGGCACGTACCCGGCTCGCATTCGGAGAGTGCCTGCGGCGAGCGCGCAACCGCAGGCAGGCCCGCGAACAGCTCCGCGCCGCGGCCGAGACGTTCGAGCGTCTCGCCGCCCGCCCGTGGGTCGAGCGCACGCGGGCGGAATTGGCGGCGAGCGGGGAGACGCTACGGCGGCGGGATCCGACCACGCTCGACGAGCTGACTCCGCAGGAGCTTCAGATCGCGCTTCTGCTGGCGGGCGGCAAGACCACGCGGGAGACCGCGGCCGCAATGTTCCTGAGCCCCAAGACCGTCGAATACCACCTGCGCCACGTCTACCTGAAGCTGGGGATCCACTCGCGCCCGGAGCTCGCGCGGGCGCTGGCGGAGCCGGCGCAGACGACCGAGTCGCTCGCGCCGGCGGTGAGCTGAGCATTCGATATCGTCGCCGCCGAGCGATGAGGCTCGCTCCATAACCGCGGACGTCCGCTAATGGCCTCTACCTGATCGTCGAGCCCGAGGTGGAGGCGTGTTTGAGATTTGACCGCCGTGAGCTGGCGGCGATTTTCGCCGGTGGATTCGTCGGTGCCGTGGCCCGCGCCGAGCTGGCGGTCGCGATCCCCTACCCCGCCGGCCAGTGGCCGTGGGCGACATTCTCGGTCAACATCGTCGGCGCGTTCCTGCTCGGGTACTTCACGACCAGGCTCCAGGAGCGCCTGCCCGTCTCGGCCTATCGGCGGCCGCTGCTGGGCACCGGGTTCTGCGGCGCGTTCACCACCTTCTCGACGGTCCAGATCGAGCTCCTACGCATGCTCGACGGCGATGACTTCGGCCTGGCGCTGGCGTATGTCGTGCTCAGCGTGCTGGCCGGCTTCGTCGCCGTGGCGCTGGCCACAAACCTCGTGCGGCGCGCGAGGCTGGCGGGATGAGCCTGCTGCTGGCGCTCGGCGTCGGCCTGGTGGGCGGCTTCGGCGCGCTGGCCCGCTTCGCGCTCGACGGAGCTGTCAGCGGCTGGGCGGGGCGCGAGTTTCCCTACGGCACGCTGAGCGTCAATCTGCTCGGTGCGTTCGTCCTCGGCGTGCTGGTGGGCGCCGCACTCGACAAGAGCGCCTATCAGCTCGTGGGCACGGGGCTCATTGGAGCGTTCACGACGTTCAGCACCTGGGCGCTCGAGAGCCACCGGCTGGCGGAGGAGGGCGAGCTTCGGCTGGGGGTCGTGAACTTCGTGATCAGCCTGATTCTGGGGCTGGCCGCCACGTGGGCCGGACGCCACCTGGGAGCCTCGCTGTGAGCGACGGCTGCCTGAAGCTCACGGTCTACTTCGGCGAGCGCGACCGTGCAGACGGCGTGTTCCTGGCCGACGCGCTGGGGGAGATCTACGCGCGCCACGAGCTGCAGATCAGCCTTGTGATGCGAGGGATCGAGGGATTCGGGGTCAAGCACCACCTGCACACCGACCGGGCGCTGACGCTGTCCGAGGATCTGCCGCTGGTCTCAGTGGCGGTCGATAGGCGCCCGCGGATCGAGGCCGCGCTCGCCGAGGTCGACGCGCTCCACTTCGACGGACTGGTCACCCTGGAGCGCGCGCGGACGCTCGATGGCCTGGCCGCAACGCCTCAGCTCGGCGCACGGCCGGATGAAGCCGTCAAGCTCACTTCCTACGTGGGACGTCACGAGCGGGCTGGCGGTCGGCCGGCGTACGAGGCGGTGGTAGCCCTAATGCATCGCCACGGCCTGGCCGGCGCCACCGTGCTGCTCGGAGTCGACGGCACGGCCGAGGGCGTCCGCCGGCGGGCGTCGTTCTTCGGCGCAAACGCCGAGGTACCGCTGATGATCATCTCCGTGGGCGCGGAGGCGACGATCACTGAACCTGCTGCCGGAGCTGGGTGCGCTGCTGCCGCGGCAGTTGCTGACCTTCGAGCGCGTTCAGGTCTGTAAGCGGGACGGCCTGAAGCTGGCCGAACCGCACGTGCTTCCGGGCAGCGATCCTGCCGGGCTGGGCATCTGGCAGAAGCTCATGGTCCACAGCGGCGGCCAGGCCACCAGCGACGGCCATCCGCTGCACGACCGCCTCGTTCGCGCGCTGCGCCGCGCCGGGGCGTCGGGAGCCACGACGCTTCGAGGGATCTGGGGCTACCACGGCGACCATGCGCCACACGGGGACTCCTTCCGGCAATTGCACCGCCGCGTACCGCTGGTGACGGTGATCGTCGATGCCCCCGAGCGCTGTCGCCGGTGGTTCGAGCTGATCGACGAGTTGACGGGCGAGACGGGGCTCGTGACCAGCGAGATGGTGCCGGCGTTCCGGGCCACGGGTCCGGGCATCCTCGGGGCGGGTTGAGGCTGGCGCGGCTTATGGACCCCCGGGGTTGACCCCGCGGACCCCGAGCAACGGCACCGGGAGCCCCTCGCGGGAGCGGAGAATCGGCTCCGAGCCCCGGCGGGCGCCCTGATCGGCTCCGGGAGCCCTCCCGGAGCGGCGAAACGGCTCCGGGAGCCCTCCCGGGTACGAACAACGTCGCAAACCCGTCGCGCCCGCTCGACCTAGGGCCACATAAGCGTCCTGGAGACGCTTATGTGGACAAGCCCCCTGCCGGGGCGGGGGATTTGTCACGTTTTCCGTAGGTCGCGGCGCGTTGGGGCTGGCGCGGCCTATGCGTGGCCAGGCGCGGTGGTCACAGAAAACGTCACGCCCGCGGGGTCGGCCAGTACCGCCTGCCGCATGCCGCCGGGACCCGCGGACGGGGCAGCGAGCACGTCCCCGCCTCGGCCTGCAGCAGTCTCCGCGGCCTGGTCGGCATCGTTGACCCAGAAGTCGACGCCCCACTGTGGGCCAGGCCCTTGATCGGTGGCGACCATCGCCGCCACGACGTCCCGGGCCACAGGCTGCTGCGGCTCTCCGCCCACGTAGCCCGGGAGCCGAAACAGCGTCACGTCATCGCCGAACGGTTCGCTGTGCCAGCCGAACAGCGCGAGGTAGAACTCGGCGCAGCGCTCGGGCTCGCTTGTACGCAGCATGCTCATCGCCCATGCGCCGGCCTCGTTGACGCGCTGCGCGCCGTTGCGCTCGCGGGCTTCCCACAGGCCGAGCGGAGCGCCGGATGGGTCGCTGACCACGGCGAACCGGCCGGCCGGTGCGGCGTCGACCGGGGGGACGATCACCTCCCCGCCGGCGGACGCGGCGGCCTCGGCCGCCCCGTCGGCGCTCGCCACGGACACGTAGGTGTTCCAGGCGGGCGGCGTGCTGGGCGGCTGTGTGCCGATCGCCGCGACGTCGCGGCCGGCGACGCGAGCGACGAAGTATTCCCCTGGCGGATCGCCCGGCATGGCTCCCGGTTCCGTGAAGTCCCAGCCGAACAGCGGTCCATAGAACGTGAGCGCTGTCGCCGGGTCTGGCTGAAGCGTGTCCACCCAGCAGGGCACTCCGGGTTGATACTCGCCGCGTGTGCTCATCATCATTCCTTTCGGCTGACGCTCTAGTTGGTTTTTCCAACCATAAAGTCGGGAAGCCGGACTGTCAAGTGATATTCTTAGCTCGTGGCCGGCAAGCGGACCTACGGCGATTCATGCGGAATCGCCCGGGCCCTGGACCTGGTGGGGGAGCGCTGGGCGTTGCTGATCGTTCGCGAGCTGCTTTTGGGGCCCAAGCGCTTCACCGACCTGCGGGCGGGGCTTGCGCACCTGAGCGCCGACGTCCTGGCGCAGCGGCTCCGCGAGCTCGAGGAGGCGGGCATCGTGCGCCGAGGCCGGCTGCCGCCGCCAGCCGGATCAAGGATCTACGAGCTGACCGAGTGGGGACGGGAGCTCGAGCCCGTCGTGCTCGGTCTGGGCCGCTGGGGAAGCCGCGCGCCGATGCCCGCCGACGCCGGCCCGCTGCATGTGGACTCGCTCGTGCTTGCGCTGAAGACCGTGTTCTCGCCGAAGCGGGCCGGAGCGCTGAGGGGCTGCTGGGAGCTGAGGCTCGGCGAGCAGCGCTTCGAGGCCTGGGTGCAGGACGG
This sequence comes from uncultured Actinomycetes bacterium, assembly GCA_963822735.1. GTDB lineage: Bacteria > Actinomycetota > Thermoleophilia > Solirubrobacterales > Solirubrobacteraceae > Palsa-465. The sequence continues at coordinate 118,644 of CAWGIU010000016.1, read as the reverse complement.
ACGCCTCGAGATCATGCGCGGCGCCGCGCGCGATCCCGACGCGGTCATCGAGGTGGATCCCGCGACGCTACAGCAGGTCCTCTGGCACGGACGCTCGCCGGCCGGCGACGAGCTCCGGATCTCCGGCGATCGCGCCAAGGCCAAGCGCTTCCTGGCCCTCTTCCCGGCGCCGGAGCCGGCCAAGTAGCCGTAGCGGGCAACCCTAACTGTCCCGCGCGAGCGCCAGGCGCTCGCCGAGGCGGCCGTGGCGCCGGCCGGTGTCGGCGGTCGCGGCGGCCCGGGCGATCACTTCGCGCGTCCCGACGACCACCGTGGCCAGCTTGGCTCGGGTCAGCGCCGTGTAGAGCATCTCCCGCCGCAGGAAGAACGCGCCGGCTGCCGGATGGGCGACGATCACAGCCACCGGCAGCTCGATTCCCTGCCCCCGGTGCACCGAGCAGGCGTAAGCCAGCTGCAGGCGGTCTGACTCCTCGGGCGGGAGCCGAAACGGCATCTGCTCGCCCATCAGAACCAGCGCTGCCTCCCGGTCGCCGTCATCGGAGCCCGTGACCTCGTCGATCAGCCGCAACACGGTTCCGTTCATCAGCCCCAGCTCGTGCAGGTTGCGCCCGACCATCATCAGCTTGTCGCCGATCCGCAGACGCCCGCCCCTAACCGGTTCGCCGTCCGCGTTGAGCCGCTCGCGCAGCGCCTCGTTCAAAGCGTCGATGCCGAGCTCGCCGCGGTAGACGGGCGCGAACACCTGGATGTCGCCGACGGGGTCGACGCCGTAGTGGGAGGGCAGTCGCTCGGCGACCAGGGAGACGATCTCCTCCCGTGCGGTGATGGGGTTCGGGCGCTCGATCAGGAACAGGTCACGGCGCATCTCGGGCGCGGCGGCGAAACTGGGCGCCTGGCCGCGGCGGATGGCGTGCGCCCCCTGGACGATCATGCTCCCCGCCGCCTGCCGGAAGATGTGATCCAGCCTCACGGTAGGAACCAGGTTGGATGCCACCAGCTCGGCGAACGGCTTGCCGGCGCCCACTGGCGCCAGCTGATCCGCATCCCCCACCAGCACGACGCTCGTCCCGGCTGCCACGGCGCGCAGCAGCGTGACCATCAGCTCGAGGTTGGCCATCGAGGACTCATCGACGATCAGCAGATCGCACGGCAGCGGGTCCTGCTCGTCGTGCTCTGGGCCTTCGCCGGGGATCCATCCCAGCGCCGAGTGCACGGTGCGCGCCCGAAGCCCGCTGGCCTCGCTCATCCTGATCGCCGCCCGTCCGGTTGGCGCCGCAAGGATCACCTTGGCGCCCTGGCCTACGGCGCAGCGGGCAATCGCTCTGATGCTGGCGGTCTTGCCGGTCCCCGGGCCGCCGGTGATGAGCGATAGCCGCTCGGCGAACGCGTTGCGGACCGCCTGGAGCTGGGCCTCGTTTGGCTCCAGCCCGCTGGCGCCTACCGCCCGGCCGTCGGGCACGCTCAGGCGCTCGGACGGCCGGCCCGCTAGCAGCTCGGCCACGCGCCGCGCGAGCTCGGCCTCCAGCTGGGCGGTCGGCGCGCGGTAGACCCACTCGCCGGCACGTTCCAGCTCGCCCGCGGCGACTCGCTCGTCGACGAACTCCTGGCTGACCGGCGCCCCACAGCCCTGGCCCAACAGCTCCGCGAGATTGGGCAGCAGTGCGCCGATCGGCATGCATGTGCTGCCGCCGCGCTCGGCCTCGGCGAGGAGATGGAGCATGCCGGCGCTCGCCCGCTCTGGGCTGGAGGGCGGGATGCCGCCGGCATGGGCGATGCGGTCGGCGAGATGGAAGCCCACCCCGAACACGCGCGTCAGCTCGTAGGGCCGCTCGCTGACCACGCGGTGGGCGTCCTGGCCGTACTCGGCGTGGATCCGCGAGGCAAGATAGGCCAGGCCGTGGGGCGCCAGCAGCATATGGAGCTTGCGCGTGGCGCGGAGCTTCTCCCACGACTGAGCCGCCTCCTGCGCCCGGCGGCGACGCAGCCCGGCGGCGGCGAACGCGCGTGCCGGGTCGTCGTCGATGGCATCGATCACTCCGGCCTGGCCATAGCGCTCGATCAGCGCCGTGGCGCGCTTGGTGCCGATGTGCTTGACGCGGGTCAACAGCGCGGAGAGCGCCTCGACACCCGACGGCGGCAGCGGGCGGGCCTCTGAGACCTTGACCTGCGGCCCGAAGCGGCTGTCCTCCACCCACTTGCCGACGACGTGCGCGCGCTCGCGCTCCTCGAGATGGATCAGCGGTCCGACCAACACGATCGGCTTGCCGTCGGCCTCCGTGGCCTCCACCACCGCCCAGCCCGTGTCCTGCTTGGCGAAGCGTGTGCGGCGAACGGTGATCTCGGCGTCGAAGGCGCTCATGGCCACGGACCATAGCCCCGGCCGAGGCGGTCCTAGACAGCCTCGCCATCGCCCAACCCCGGAGCATCACCTCTAGCCCGAACTCGAAGCGCTCATCTCCCGAGGCGCCTGCGGTCAGTGGCCTCGCGAGCGCCTTCAGCGTGGGGAACCGGTCGGCCGGGAGCGCAGCCAAGTAGTCGCGCAGCTCCGCGACGTACTCCATGAACTCGTCGAGCGTCACGTCCTGCTGCGAGAACAGGCTCTCCTCGTAGGCGATCGCGCCCACATACAGCGGCAGCAGGTCGGCCGCGTAGCCGATGACCTTGTCGGGCAGGCCCCCCGCTTTCAGGATCGCGAGCAATGCCTCGCTCGAGCGCAACGCGTTCGGGTCCGAGGGGGATACGCGCGAACGAGGCGCGGCGAGGTCGCGTGGCGCGCGAGCACCGGACGCGTAGCGCTCGAACTCCTTGACCTGCTCACGCCAGCGCTCAGGATCCGGGTGTCCCGGCGACCTCGATCTCGCCCAGCACCCGCTCCACGACCAGCTCGATCAGCTCCTCCTTGTCAACGACGTGGGCGTACAGCGCGCAGCGCTGGTGTGGAGCTGCCGGGCCACGCGGCGCATGGTCATCGCGTCGAGCCCCTCCGCGTCTAGAACCCTGACCGCGGCCGCGACGATCGTCTCCTTGCTCAGCGAGCGACGGCGCGGCGGCCGCAGCGCCCGCGAAGGCTCTCCGGCGGTGGCCGGGCGGCTCGGGGGAGCCGGAAGCGGTCTCGGCCGTCATCACAGCTTACTTGACACGAACGGCGTTCGTCTGGAACACTGTTCGCCTTAAGCGAACGCTGTTCGCGTACAACGTTCTAAAATCTCGACCGGAAAGGAAATCAGATGACGATTGCTCATCGCCGCCGCTGGCAGATCTTGTTCGTGCTGCTCGCCGCCGAATGCATGGACCTTCTCGACGGCACCGTCGTCAACGTCGCCGCCCCCACGATCCACCGTGACCTCGGCACCTCATCGACCGCCCTGCAGTGGATCATCGGCGGCTACCCGCTGGCGATCGCCGTCGGCCTCGTCACCGGCGGGCGTCTCGGAGATCTCTACGGACGCAAGCGGATGTTCGTGCTCGGAGCCGCCGGCTTCACCGCTGCGTCTGTGCTGTGCGGCCTGGCGCCGTCCACCGGCGCTTTGATAGCCGCTCGACTCATCCAGGGCGCTTTCGGCGCATTGATGCTCCCGCAGGGTCTTGGCGTGTTGCGAGAGGTGTTCCCTCGGGATGAGCTGCCGAAGGCCTACGCCGTCTTCGGGCCGGTGATGGGCTCGGCCGCATTGCTCGGCCCAATCATCTCGGGAGGTCTGATCGAGCTGAATCTGTTCTCGAGCGGTTGGCGGAGCGTGTTCCTCATCAACCTCCCGGTCGGGGTCGCCGCCATCGCGGGCGCCTCGCGCTTGATCCCAAGCGTCCGTCAAGAACGATCGGGGGCGCTCGACCTCCTCGGAACGGCGCTCGTGGGCCTGGGGGCGGCGCTCGTCGTCTATCCCCTGATCCAGGGCCGCGAGCTCGGCTGGCCGACGTGGACCTACGTCTCGATTGCGGGCGGCGTCGCCGTGTTCGTGCTCTTCGCGCTGCACCTGGTCCGCCGCCAGCGCGCGGGGCGAGAGCCGCTCATCAGGCCGCGGATGTTCGCTCACCGCGGTTACTCCGGCGGCCTGGTGGTGCTCGTCCTGTACTTCGCCGGAATGATCGGAGGCTCGCTGGCGATGACCCTGTTCATGCAGATCGGTCAGCACTTCTCGGCCATCCACGCCGGGTTGACGATGATCCCGTTCCCGCTTGGCGTGGCCTTCACCGCCCCGCTCGGCTCACAGCTCGGACAGCGCTATGGCCGGCTGCTGATCCAGGCAGGCGTGGTGCTGAGCGCGGCGGGCTATGCGCTCGTGATCCCAGCCGCTACCGGAACGCAGACGAGCAGCTGGGATCTCGTCGGCCCGCTATTCCTGATCGGCATCGGCATGGGACTGTTCATCGGCCCGGTGTTCGGCACGATCGTGGGAGCGGTGTCAAACCACGAGACCGGATCGGCGTCCGGCGTGATGAATGCGGTTCAGCAACTGTCGGGGGCGACGGGGATCGCTGTGCTGGGGACCGTGTTCTTCGCCGCCGCGGCCCACGGTGACTTCGTCGATGCGCTCCGGCACACGATGTGGTGGGAGCTCGGACTGCTGGCGCTGGTGCTGGCCTCATCGGTATTGCTCCCTAAGCGCGCCAAGCGAGGAGCAGCTGGCCATGGGCCCAGGTGGCCGAGGATCCGGCCGTCGCTTAGCGTGCGCGCCTGGCCCGGGGAGCGAACGGGCTCCCCGCGCTTTTCCGCCCGGCGCACGGCGGCGGCGATGCCCTCGCTGCCGATCAGGTGCTGAAAGCCCGAGACCAGGGGGCGTACGGCGGCCACTCCGAGGCGTCCCTGCCCGCCGATCGCCTCGACCCTGGCCTCCGAGGACAGGCGGGCCCGTCCGTCTCGCTCGTCGCTGGCCCAGTTGGCGAACAGGACCCGAGCGGTGCCGCTTGCCGACCAGTCGCGGAACTCCTCGGGATCGGACAGGCGCGGATAGTCGCGCCGAAGCGTCCAGATCCGCCCCACCATGCCGGAGACGAGCGCGTGCTGCTCGTTTTCCAGCACCAGGAACGGCGGCTGGCGAAACAGCTCATCGAACGTGATCTGTGCGCCGGTACCCGGAATGCGCCAGCGAATCAGGCGCCCGAGCAACCCAACGTCGCGGATCCGCACGGCGCGCGCCGCCTCCCACAGCTCGTCGGCCGAAGCGTTGCTGCGGCGGGAGTGGGCCACGCGCAGCGCCGGGGACGGCAGCCAGCGATCGAGATCCAAGGCCATGGTCAGCGATGATCCCATCCGAGATGCTCCGCCACGCCCTCGCCCCCGTGATGCCAGCCGCCGCCGAAGCGCTGGGCATCCAGCGAACGCTTCCGCCAACGACCGGCGCGGTGGCCCTGACGTTCGATGACGGTCCCCATCCGGACGGAACGCCGGCGGTGCTGGAGCTTCTCGCGCGCGCGGGATACAAAGCGACGTTCTTCATGGTCGGGGAGGAAGTGGAGCGCCGCCCCGAGCTGGTACGGGAGGTACAGGCACAGGGACACGCCGTCGCGCTGCACGCCTACCGCCACCGCCTGCAGGCGCGGCTCACCTCCGGCACGCTGCGAGACGACCTGGACCGCGGTCTCGAGGCAATCCGGGAGGCGACGGAAATCCCGCCGACGTACCACCGCCCCCCGTACGGGGTCTACAGCCCCGCCGGCCTGGAGGCGGTCAGAAGCCGCGGGCTGAAGCCGCTGCTGTGGTCGCGGTGGGGCAAGGACTGGCGACGATTCACGACGCCGGAACGGATCGCCAGCCGCGTCGTCGGCGAGCTCGGAGACGGGGACGTCATCCTGCTGCACGACGCGGACTTCTACAGCGCACCGGGCTCGCACTGGCGGACCATAGAGGCGCTGCGGCTGATCATCACAGAGCTGAAACGGCGCCAAACCGATACCGTCCTACCCGTCTGAGAGGCTTGTCCTAGCCTGCTGACACCTGACAGGATTAGCGAGCATCGCGGGGAATCAGTGGCCAAAGGGCTGTAAGGGACCCGCAACACCGCAGGCCGGGGGGCCGAGCACCCATGACCACCGCTTCCACCCAAATGCCCGACTTTGCGCGGTTCGCGATCGGCTTCGACCATCGCGACCGGCCGCGCCTGCACGCCCTGATCGACGAGGTACTGGATTCAGGCCGCTGGTCGGAGGGGCCGCTGACCGAGCGCTTCGAGCAGGCCTGGGAGGCGCACGACGGCCTCGAGGCGGTGGCGCTCTCGAGCTGGGCCGGCGGAGCGCTGGCCGCGCTCGACTTCGCGGGCGTGGCGGGGGAGACCGTGCTCTGCCCGTCGAATACGTTCATGGCCACGCCGCTGGCCGCGCTGCGCGCCGGGGCGGAGGTGGAGTTCGTCGACTGCAACCGCGAGGACCTCTGCATGTCGTTCGCGGACTTCGAGAAAAAGGCCGCCCGGCGTAAGCCGAAGGCGGCCATTCTTGTCCATATTGGTGGCCATCTGGCCTTCGACTCCGCGCGCATTGCCGAATACTGCGCGCAGCAGGGGATCTTCCTGCTCGAGGACTGCGCGCACGCCCACGGCGCCAGCTGGAACGGCCGTAAGCCCGGCGGCTTTGGCGACGCCGGCGTGTACTCGCTGTACGCCACGAAGACGATCTCCACTGGCGAGGGCGGCGTTTTGGTCTCGAGGCACTCCGAGCTGGTGGAGCACGCGCGGCTGTTTCGTAACTACGGCAAGCCGGCGCACGAGGTCGCCGGGCTCAACTTCCGCATGAACGAGTTCACCGCCGCGCTGGGGCTGATCCAGCTCGAGCGCCTGGAGGAGATCGTGGGCTGGAAGAACGACGTGGCGCGCGAGCACCTGGACCCGCAGTATCCCAGTCGCCTGGAGCTGCCAGAGGGCATGACCAGCGGCCTATACAAATACGTCGTCTTTGACTGGATCGAGCGCTCCACTGGCAGGGTGTACGACGAACCGTGCCACCGGATCATGGGACACCAGGTCGAGCTACCGAACACCGACTGGGTGGCGCGCAACCATTCGTGCGTCCCGCTGTATTACCGACCGGAAAGCTCGGCGGCGAGGTAGGCGCACACGACATGAGAGTTCTGGTAACAGGCGGCTCGGGTTTCATCGGCTCCCACGTGGTCGACAAGCTACGCGCGCGCGGGCACGAGCCGGTGATCTACGACCTGCGGCCCTCCCCCTGGCACGCGCCGGGCACGGTCGAGGAGCGGCTGGGCTCGATCACCGACCGGGAGGCGCTCGAGCGCGCGCTTCACAGCTGTGACGCCGTCGCCCACCTGGCCGCCGTGGCCGACGTGAACGACGTGCACGCCTCGCCCGAGGACGCCGAGCGCGTCAATGCCCGGGGCACGGTCGCCGTGCTCGAGGCCGCCCGCAGGGCCGGTGTCAAGCGCATCGTGTACGCCTCGACGATCTGGGTCTACTCGGATTGCGAAGAGGAGGAGGTCGACGAGGAGACGCTGCTGCCGGCTCCCAGCCACCTCTACACGAGCACCAAGCTGGCCGGCGAGCTCTACTGCAAGGCCTACCAGGAGCTCTACGGGATCGACTACACGATCATGCGCTTCGGCATTCCGTACGGCCCGCGGGCCCGCGAGGCCGCGGTGATCCCGGCATTTGTCAACAAGGCCTTCAAGGGCGAGCCGCTGACGATCGCCGGTGACGGCAGCCAGTCGCGGCGGTTCGTCTACGTGGAGGACCTGGCCGACGGCGTGGCGCTCGGGCTGAGCGACGTGGCCACCAATCGGGTCTACAACCTGGCCTCGGACGAGAACGTGTCGATCAAGCAGATCGCCGAGACGGTCAAGGCGCAGATCGGCAACGTGGAGATCGTCCACACCCCGGCGCGGCCGGGCGACTTCGGCGGCAAGATCGTGTCCTCCGCGCGGGCCGAGCGCGAGCTGGGCTGGACCGCGGCCACTCCGTTCGCCGACGGCGTCGGCAACTACGTCCAGTGGCGGCGCGACCAGGCGGCGCTGCGGGCCGAGCACGACGCCGACGCGGTGATTCCCGCGGGCGAGCCTGACGCCGAGTCGCGGCCTCGGCACGTGCTGATCATTTCCGCCGACATCGGCGAGGGCCACGACCTGCCCGCCCGGGCCGTGGCGCGGGAGTTCAAAGACGAGGATCCCGACGCCCAGGTGTCGATCGTCAACGGCCTTCCGGCCATGGGCCTCGTGCTGACCAAGGTGCTGCGTGAGAACTCGGCGTTCATGTTCCAGTGGGTGCCATGGTGGTTTGACTTCCAGTACAGGCTGTTCATGCAGTTCGGACCGACCCGCTGGATCGCGCGCAAGCTGCTGACGCTTCTGGGGGGCCGCGGCCTGATGCGGCTGATCCGCTCGCACAACCCCGACTTGATCGTCTCCACGTACCCCGGCGTGACCGCCGTGCTGGGCGAGCTGCGGCGCAAGCGAAGACTCAAGGTCCCCTGCTACTCGTCGATCACCGACTTGGCAGGCCTTCACTTCTGGGCCCACCCGGGGATCGATCTGCACTTCATCACCCATCCCGAATCGGTCGAGGAGGTGGAGAAGATCGCCGGCCCCGGCAGCGTTCGCTGGGCCAAGCCGCCCACTTCATCCTCCTTCCTGGCTGCCCGCTCGCGCGCTGACGCGCGCAAGGCGCTGGCGCTGCCGGCCGAGGGCACGGTGATTGCCGTCTCCGGCGGCGGCTGGGGAGTGGGCGACCTGGCAGGCGCGACGCGCGCCGCGCTTCAGATTCCCGATGCCACCGTGCTGTGCCTGTGCGGGCGCAACGACAAGCTCCGGGCGCGCGTGGCCAAGCGCTTCGGCGACGAACCGCGGCTGCGGCTGATGGGCTTCACGGACAGGATGGGCGACGTCCTGGCGGCCTCTGATGCGCTGGTTCACTCCAGCGCCGGCCTCACCGTGCTGGAGGCGATCATCCGCGGCTGTCCCGTGATCTCCTACGGCTTCGGCTACGGCCACGTGCGGGAAGCCAACGCCGCGCTCGAGCGCTTTCATCTGGCGCAGGTTGCGTGCACGGAGGCGGACATCGCGCCCGCGCTGGAGCGCGCGCTCGCGGATCACCCCGAGCCGGACAGCTCGTTCGCCCGGCGGCCGTCGACCGCGTCGCTGATCCTGAACGACGAGCGGCGCGCACGCACGCTGCCCCGCTGGCGCGTCCGCACCGCCCGGGCCGCGACAGCCACGGCGGCGACCCTGGGCATCGCGGTGTGGGGACTGTCGACGGGCGCCTCCTACCAGCTGGTTTCGCATGTGGTCAACATGCGCCCGGTCACCACCGTGCAGACCGGCCGGCCCGAGGTAGGGGTGCTGGTCGACGCGCCAGCCTCCCAGGTGCCCGCGATCGTCTCGACGCTCTCAGCACGCGGCATCCACGCCTCGTTCGGGCTGCCCAGCCCCTCCACGGCGGCCGAGGTCGACTTCCGCCGCCTCGGCGATCAGGCGGTGCCGCGCCTCAACGGCGGTGGCGTGGTGCGGTGGCTCGGAACGAAGGGCCAGCTCGACCGCTTCGCCGATCGGCTGGGATACCAACACCACTTCCTCTATTGCTCGAGCGGTCCGAACGTCGGGCAGTGGTGGATGGCACACGGCGCCGGCGGCCGGCTGGTGGCCGGGGCGGTGAAGCTGACCGACGGGGACGACTCGCTCGGCACGCTGCGCCCCGGCGAGGTCGTGGAGCTGACGGTCTCCAAGCCTGCCGCGCTCGCGCCGCTGCTCGGCAAGCTGGAGGTGGGGCTCCGCTCCCAGCACCTTCGCGCTGTCTCGGTCGGCCGGCTGATGCGCGACGCGGGGACGCCGGCGTAGGGCGACGAGCTCTGGCGGGGCGTCGCGGGGCGGGCGGCGCCGTTGCGGCGCCGTTACGGGCCTTGGGACTCTGACGGGGCGTCGCGGGGCGGGCGGCCCGAGCGACGCCGTTATGGGCCTTGGGACTGTCGCGGACCCGGCGCGGGCGGCGCGGACCCGGCCGTCGCGGACCCTGAGACTTGGAGATTTGTCGCGCTATACGCGACAAATCTCCAACCGTCAGATCTAGGCCGCCGCCCGCGCACCGCGCGGCCCCAACTCTCCGCGCGGCCCAACTCACCGCGCGGCCCACTCACCGCGCGGCCCCGCTCACCGCGCGGCCCAAGTCTCCCGCGGATTGCGCAGCGGCGTGAGCGTGGGCTCGATCTGTGCGCGCAAGTGCTCGAACTGGGGGGTGAGGGACAGCTTCTCGCCAAGGTGCTCGAGCGGCTCGTCGACGGTGAAGCCGGGGCCGATCGTCGCCAGCTCGAACAGGACCCCGGAGGGCTCGCGAAAGTAGACCGAGCGGAAGTAGTGTCGATCGATCACCGGCGTGGCGTGCGCGCCCCCGTCCACAACGCGCTGGCGCCATGCCTGCTCGTCCTCTGGCGCGGCCGCCCAGGCCACGTGGTGAACGCTCCCCGCTCCCTGAAGGCCCGATGCGGCGGGGGCCGGGTCGTACAGGTAGAAGCCACCGCGGCGCTCGCCGCGGACCTCGTAGGCCGCGGTCTGCACAGGCCCGTGCTCCACGGGGACGAAGCCCAGCGTGTCCTCCAGCAGCGGCCGGCTCGGCGACGGATCCTCGGTGTACGCGCGCACGGCGTGGAATCCCTGAAGCGCCAGCTCGGCCGGAATCTCCGGGTGCTCCGCTGTCAGCGGCGCGTCGCTCGTCTCGGCGGCGCGCAGCTCGTGAACCAGCCCCTCGGGATCTGCGAACACGACGCTGTCCTCGTGGCGCTCTGGCTCGTGACCCTTGGCGTTCAGCCGCGTGGCCCAGAAGTCGAGCGCCTCCTGTGAGGCCACGCGCCAGACGATGCGGTGCACCATGCCGGCGCCCGGGCGGCCCTGCTGGATGCCCGGGTATTCGAAGAACGTGATGTCCGAGCCGGGATCGCCGCGCTCGTCGGCATAGAACAGGTGGTAGACCGACGTTTGGTCCTGGTTGACCGACTTCTTCACCAGCCGCAGGCCAAGGACGTCGACGTAGAAGTCAACGTTGCGCTGCGCATCGGCGGTGATCGCGGTGATGTGGTGAATGCCTTCAAGCTTCATTCGGGTTCTCCCTTGCGCTCGCCGATCCAATCCAAACTCCGTCCGCTCGGGCCACTCTAGCAGGAGATAGTTGTGCGATCAAATATCCGGAGGAGGCGCTACTCTAGGAAAACGTGATGAGTGCGGGTGCTCGCGTTCTGATCGCCGTTAGGGGACGGGTTGGTGGACGAGTGCTGGTCGCTGGGACCGTCATCGCCGTCGGTCTCGCCGGGTGTGGCGGTAGCTCCAAGTCGAAGTCCACCCCGACGCACAGCACCACCACCAGCCAATCCGTGAGCACGCCGTCCGGCGGAGGTCAGGCCTCGGTCACCACCGGAGCGGTGCGGGCCACGCTTCACGGTCCAAACCACGCGCCGATCGCCGGCGCGAACTGGGTGTACTCCGTGCGCGTCACGGACGCCGCGGGACGGCCGTTGGCGGGCACGGTGCAGACTGAGTTCACGTTCTCGGGTCAGGTGGTGGGGCACGAGACGCCGCCAACGCATCCGCTCAAGCGCGGTGTCCTGACCGACGTGCTCAACTGGCCCAAACAGGCTGTCGGCGAGCCGCTCAAGCTCCAGACCGTCGTGCACACCAACAAGGGCTCGGTCACGCTCGACTGGCCGGTGACGGTCCGGCCATGAGCGTTCTGCGAGCCGCCGGACGGGGAACGGCGCGCGAGGAGGAAGCGCCGGCGCCGCCCGCTGCCGGTGTCGGGGTTCGGGTTCTCAATGTCAGTAAGTCCTACGGCCCGGTGCGCGCGCTCCGCGCCGTGTCGCTGGAGGTCGCACCCACCGAGTTGGTGACGATCACCGGCCCGTCGGGATCGGGCAAGAGCACGCTTCTCAACCTGATCGGAAGCCTCGACCATCCGGACTCGGGCACTGTCGAGGTGGACGGCAAGCCGGTGCCCGGAGTTCGTGGTGCGGTCGAGTTCCGGCGCCGCATGGTGGGGTTCGTATTTCAGGACCACCGGCTGTTGCCGTACCTGAGCGGGGCGGCCAACATCGAGACTGCGTTGATGGCCAGTGGCATCAGACACGGCGAACGGCGCCGCCTGAGCCGGGAGCTGTTGGCCGAGGTGGGACTCGAGCGCCGGGCCGATCACCTGCCCTCACAGCTCTCGGCCGGTGAACGTCAGGGCGTGGCGATCGCCCGCGCTCTGGCCAACAATCCTCGCCTGCTGCTGGCCGACGAGCCGACCGGCGCATTGGACTCGGTCAGTGGCGAGCGCGCGCTCGACCTGCTGGCTGCGATGCGCGCCCGCCACGGCATGACGATCATCATCGTCAGCCACGACGACGCCGTGGCGCGGCGCGCCGACCGGGTGGTGCGGCTGGTCGACGGGGTGGTGGAGTAACCCCACCGGGACTGCCTAGCCGCGCGGTACCTTTCTAGGGGAGGGCCATCTGCGCCAGGGACACAACACTGGACAAGCGTCCGCGCGCGCCGAGCGCCAGGGCAGACAATCAACCAGGAGCACACATGAGACGCACTGCCCGGGCAGCGATCACCATCCTGCGCACTCGACTTGGATCCCATGCCGGCGTGCTCGCGCCCGGTGGCTCTGGCCGCCCCGTTCGCGCTCCATCCGCGGCCCTTTGCGGGGCGCTCACGGCGACCCTCGTGGTCTGTGCAGCGTCAGCCGCCAAGCCGCTGCGTCATGGTTTTCCGGCTCGAATCGTTGCCCGTGATCCGGGAGCTCGGGTCGACGGGGACACGATCGTCGGGACCGCTGACGGTGGAGTCCTGTTCGGCGTTCCCGACCGTCCCAATTACATCGTCGCCTTGGGCTCCAATGAGACGATCGTCGGCGGCGCTCGTAACGACGAGCTGGGCGCCCTGGGAGACAACGCGACGATCGATGCAGGACGCGGCAGCGATTTCATCTTGGGCGCTCGCGGTTCGCGAATCGTGGGGGGTGCCGGCCGCGCGATGATCCTGGTGCCGAAGGATGACGCCACCGTCCAGGTCAAGAGCAGCGGAAACGAGATCGTCATGTCTGGTCGCCGGGACCGGGTGTCATGCGCGCGCGGCTCGCGCCATGACGTCATCTATTCCGGCGCCGGCGACTCGATCGGCGCGACGTGCCGCGCGGATCACGCACGGGTTCTTCCCCTGGCGAGGCTGCGACGAGCGCCCCTGCAAGTCGCTTCCCCCCACGCGGTCCAGGGCGATGGCAGCAACGGCAATCCTTACGTGGCGCCATGCGACGATCCCGCCCAGAACGTCTGCACGGTGTCATCTTTCCCCGGCCGCTCGCTCACCGGGTTCTGGGCCAACGAGTACGTCCCCGCCTACCGTTGCCCCGATGATCATCCCTACCTCCTGGGCCAAACTTTCACGCCCGGCAGCCCCGGGGGGGTCGAAGTCCTCCACCACCCTGGTGTGGTCAACCCCGACGTTGCGATAACCGGACTGAGCCAGACGGCCATCAGCTTAACCACCGACCTGGTGACCGGAACGCTCACGGGCTTCCCCAACTCGAGCGTCACAAACTGGTCAACGGGCACGGGTACATATCAGATTGTCTTGCATTGCACGTCGAACCCGGGGGCGGGTTATTACGTACAACCGCGCTGAGTCGTTGTCGCGCCACTTGCTAGCGATCAAGCAGGTGGGGGCGATTCTGGTGGTGGTGTTGCCGCTGTTCGTTCCGGAGGTGGTGATCGAGTTCACGTCCCTGCGACCCGACTCGGCGCTGGTGATCGCCGGAATCCTGCCGGCGATAATCGGCTGGACGTACGCACCTCGGTACGCGTTGATGTCGATACCGGTGGCCGGGATCCTGAACGCCTTGGCGGTGCTCGCATTCGGTCACGTTGCCGCGACCACGGTGTTGATGGTAGGTGTCGCTGTGCTGGTCGGCCTCAGCGCACGGCGCGGCCTGCATCCCGTGGCCGCATTCGCCGCGATTCAACCGGCGATCATCGTCATATCGGGCTATCACACGGTCTCGGTGGGTGGCGCGCACCCGGGGCTTACGGGTCAGGCCCTGATCTCCGCCGGGGTGGCGGTCCTCGGCGGGTTGTGGGCGGTCATCGTGGGGTCAGCTCTGCTGCGCGATGAGTCCTCCGGTCCGCCGGCCCGCGTGCCTCCCCGGATCGTCACCTTCTACACGGGCGCGCTGGTGCTGCAGCTGGGGCTCGCCGCGTTTATCGCCTCGACGTGGTTCTTGCGGACCACGGCCGGCTGGGTGCTGCTGACGATTCTGTTGGTCACGCGGCCGACGTACGACGAGTCAAGGACGATGGTCCGCGAACGCGCTCTCGGCACGGCCAGCGGCGGCGTCCTCGCCGCGCTGCTGGCGCTGATCATCTCCGACAGCGGGACGCTGGTCGCCATCGGCACCTTGGCGATGGTCGTCGCGGCGGTGCTCCAGCTCCAGCACGCGCGCTACGTCTACTTCGCGATCTTTGTCACGGCGGCGATCGTTCTGCTCGATGCCCAGCGCAGCAACGTGTTCGAGATCGACCTGGAGCGGGTGGTGTACTCGATCGTGGGCGTGGCGGTGGTTGCGCTCGTGGTGGCCACCGCCGAGGTGCTGCTGGGGCGAGCGACGCCCAAACCGGGCTAGCGAACGCGCGCGACGGACACAGCGAGTGTCCAAGGCCTCGGCCCGCGCGCCGCTCAGCGGGGTGCAGCGGGCTCGCTGAGCAGACAGCGGACAAGGCCAAGCTCACGAGCATGATCGGTGTGGCCCAGGGGAACCTGGACAAGATCAAGGCCGACCCGCTCAGCATCTCGAGAGCAGTGGAAGCGCTCCATTCCACGACTCCGCGACGCAACCACACGCCTACGGCCTGACGGAGTGCGCCCCCCAGGGGTGACGCTCGCAAAAGCTCCCCATAGGGGCTCGGAGTGACCGCCGCCGCATGAGTGTTCGCGCCGACGGCAGGCATGCGTGTGAACTCCGCTCCGGGGGTAGTAGTGCGCCCATGATCGGCAAGCTCATCGGCTTCTACGTCAACGCGGGCACGGGCGCAGTCCGGCTGGCGGCGAACGTGACAACGGAGGCTCTGAAGCTGGTGGGAAGCGTCGCCGAGCGGGCGATGGGCGTCTCCCACGCGCCGTCCGCCGAGCCCAGCTACGAGGAGGCCGAGGCCGCGTCGACGACCAGGTCCGAGGCGCCAGCCGAGACGGCGGAGCCCGAGGGCGCTCGTGAACCGGAGCCCGAAGCCGAGCCCGCGGCGCCGGAGGCGAGCACAGAACCCGCCGCACCCGAGCCGGCCACCACGGAGCCCGCGCCGCCGCAGCCGGCGGCCGAGCGCGAGACCCGCGAGCGCACCCCGCGCCCGAGGCACCGCCGCCGGAGCGGCCGCCCGCCGTCGACTACGACGCCACGCCGCTCACGCCTCTCGATCCCGCCGAGGAGATGGCCAAGACCGTCGACGAAGAGCCAGAGTTGGTGGCGGAGTTCGCTGAGCGCGGGGCCGAGAACGGCGCCGGTGCAAACGCCACGGTCGACGAGCCATGGGAGGGCTACGCGAAGATGAAAGCCGACGCAATCGTCGCTCGGCTTGGCGAGGCCGACCTGGCTGAGCTCGCGGTCGTTGAGCTCTACGAGCAGACACATGGCAAGCGTCAGACGGTGCTGCGCGCGGCCGAGCGCCGCCACCGGTCGCTGACCGGCCCCGGCGCCTCTCAGTCCGGCCCCGGCGCCTCTCAGTAGCGGGCTCCGGCAGGCACCCTCAGTAGCGGGCTCCGGTAGGCGCCCTCAGCCCACCCAGTAGCTTACCCGCCGGCCATCGCCACCACGGCGCGCATATGGGTGACGCGCCAGATGGGATAGAGCGCGCCCACGGTGCCGATCACGGTCCCGATCAGCGCCGCTCTACCCACCCCCCACGCGGTCAGCGCTGGCGTGATGAACGCGCTCAGTCCAAGCGCTCCTGGCAACAGCTCGCTGGCGATAAATCCCAGCAGCAGGCCCAGCGCCGTACCGATCAAGCTCACAGCCAGCGCCTCGCCGAGCACCAGCATGGCCAGCTGAGAGCCGCTCCAGCCGAGCGTTTTAAGCAGCGCAAGCTCGCGGCGGCGCTCCAACACCGCAGCCAGCATCGTGTTGGCGACCGCCAGCGTCCCGATGATCAGCGCCAGCACGACCATCAAGAACACGGCCTTCGAGATCAGGACCGTGTTGGCGCCGGCGCGGACCGCCTCGCCTGGATCGGCGATGACGCTGATTCCCGTGACCGCGCGCTCGAGCTCGCCCCTGACGTGTGCGATCGTGGTCCGCGACGCTACGCGCACGGCAAACGTCGTCGCCTCGCTGGGTGCTCTGCCGGCCAGCTCCTGGGCATCCCTGAGTGTCACGACGGCGCCGGCGTTCTCGTAGCCGAGGCCGGTGTGATAGACGGCGGCCACGGGGAAGTTGCGGCCATCGAGCCGCAGCGTGCCACCCGCATGCACGCCCAGCTGGGACGCCAGCCCCGTGCCGACCACCACCTGTCCCTCGTGCAGCGCGCGGCCGCCAGTCAGCACGAGCTGCCTGTAGGCGAAGCCGTTGGGGTCGACGCCCAGCACGATCGCGCCCGGGGCACCGTGCACAACGTTTGTCAGCAGCTGGATCGGCGTGGCCTGGGCAACGCCCGGCTCGGCTCTGATCCGCGCGAGCAGCGACAGCGGCAGCACGGACGACGTGGGGTCACCGGCGTCGCTCTGGAAGACCCCGAAGTCGGCGCCGCCCAGGTTGGCGAACTGGCCCGCCGCCTGGTTCAGGCCCGTGGACAGCGCCAGTAGCGCCACCGCCGCCGCCACTCCCACGGCGATGCCCGCGACGGTCAGCAGTGTCCGCGCTGCCCGCCGCCGAAGGTTCGCTGCGATCAGGGCGAGCACCGGCGTCCGCCCGCGGAGTCGTTACCAGTGGACGCCGCGCGTGGCCTGTACGAACGCGCGCTGTTCGGCGGTCGTGTGGTCGGGCGGCTTGCCTTCGGGAAACAGCTTGTAGGCGCGGTTGACGACCAGGTCCTGGGCGCCGGGCACGATGGCGTAGCTCAGCTGGCCCAGGTTTCCCAGCGCGGTCGCTATGCGCTTGGGCCGCTTGCGGATCGCTTCGCAGATCAGGTCCGCGGCCTCATCCGGGCTGAGCGTGGGGAAGCGGTCATAGATCTTGCTCGGGGCGATCATTGGCGTACGCACGAGTGGCATATAGACGGTCGTGATGTGGACGCCGTCGTCGATGATCTCGGGCGCGACCGAGCGCGAGAAGGCATCGAGAGCAGCCTTCGAGGCCAGGTACGCGGAGAACCGCGGTGTGTTGATCTGGAGCCCCATCGTCGAGAGGTTGATGATGTGGCCCGTCCCGTGCTCCCGCATCACCGGCAGCAGATCCAGGATCAGCTTGACCGGACCGAAGTAGTTGAGCTGCATCGTCCGCTGGTAGTCGTGAAAGCGGTTGTACGCGCGGCTGACGGAACGCCGGATCGACTTGCCGGCGTTGTTGACCAGGATGTCGACGCGCTCGTGGCGTCCCAGTACCTCAGCGGTCATGCGATCGATGTCATCGGGGTCAGAGAGGTCGCAGGGGTAGACGTGGGCCGTGCCGCCGTGGCGCTCGACGTCGTCGGCCGTCTCGTGCAGCTTCTCCTCTGTCCGGGCCACGAGCAGCACCGTTCCCCCGGCGGCGCCGACCTTGACCGCGGTCGACTGGCCGATCCCGGACGAGGCGCCGGTTATCATCGCCGTGCGATCGCGGACGGCATCCTCGAGTGATTGGGCGAGCACGGTGCCGGCGCCGGGGATTCGCTGCCCGAAGGCGCGGATCGTGCGGGCACTCAGCGAAGCGAGTTTCGGTAGATCGAGCGGTGAGGCCATGGGCGGACGGTAGCGCTTCGCCCCGTCGATGATCGGCAACTGACCGTGGGATGCTTTATGGCAGTCGGCCACCTCCACGTTTGCCGCGGCACCCGTCCGTCCCATATGCGAACATACGTTCGCTGTGATCATCTGCGTCCTTCTCCCCCGTTTCGAGCTCACCGTCGCGGCGGCGGGAAACGGGAGGGAGCGCGACGAGCTGCTGAAGGAGCCGGTGGCGCTGGCGCCCGAGCCTGGTGGGACGCAGATGGTGGGCGAGGTGTCGCTCGCCGCCGAGGCCTTCGGTGTTCATCCTGGGATGCGCCTGGGCGAAGCGCTCGCACGCTGTCCGCGGCTGGCGCTTCTCCCAGGCGACCCGGCTGGCGTCGCGGACTCCTGGGAGCGGCTGTTGGTCCGCCTGGAGTCGATCGGGGCGTCGGTCGAGCCGGAGCGCCCCGGCCTCGTGTGCTTCGAGGCCCAGGGACTGTTGCGGCTGTATGGAGGGGTCGAGGGCGTGATCGCCGCGTGCAGGCGTGCACTGCGTGTCACCGCCCGCTACGGCGTCGCGCCGTCGCGATTCGCGGCTGTGGCGGCGGCGAGCAGAGCCCGCGCGCGCCGGCCGGTGATCGTCGGGGAGGGCCGTGCCAGAGCGTTCCTCGCACCCCTACCCGTCGCGCTGTTGCGGGCCAGGCCGGCGCTGGCTGAGCTACCGGAGGCACTCGAGCGGCTGGGTGTCAAGACGCTGGGCGAACTGGCGGCGCTCTCACCCCCGGCGATCGCCGATCGCTTCGGGGCGGCGGGCCTGCACGCGCTCGAGCTGGCAGGCGGTGGCGACGGCGCTCTGCGTCCCCGCCCGGCGAGCGAGCTGGTGCGTGAGTCGCTGGAGCTGCCCGAAGCGGCATCGGGCATGCAGCTCGAGCGGGGGCTGGGCCTCCTGGTCGACCGCCTGCTGGCCCGGCGCGAGCGCCGGGGGCGGACGCTGCGCTCCGTGGTCCTGTCCGCGGTGCTCGTGGAGCGCGGCGGCACCTGGCGTGAGCCTGTCGTGTTCCGCGAAGCGCTGGCGGACGCGGGCCGCATGCGGCTGGCGTTGACGCCGCACCTTCAGCTGATGCCGGCGCCGGCCGAGGAGCTGCGGTTGGCGGTTGAGCGCTTTGGCCCGCCGGCGGCCGACCAACGAACGCTGCTCGAGGATCCGGCTGCGGCGCGGGCCGCGCGCCTGCGCGAGGCCATCCGCCAAGCGCGGGCCGCCGCCGGTCCGGAGGCAGCGCTGCGCGTGCTGAGCATCGATCCCCACTCCCGCTTCCCCGAGCGCCGCGCGGTGCTGGCTCCGTTCGAAGGCGCTTTACACAGCGATCATGACTAAATTACACAGTTATTGTGTACGCTTCCGGGAGCGCGCAGAGGCGGGATTTGCGGCGCTGCGCAGCCAGATCCAGTGCGCGGCGGCGGGCCTCGGGGCGCTACGCGAACGGGTCCAGCGCCCGGAGGTAGGCCTGCAGCAGCGGATCGACGATCCGCCAGTCTCCGCGTCCCACGTGGTCGACTACGCCCGCACGCAGCAGGAGCTTCAGCACGCGGTCGCGGATCGCCGGCGCCAGTCGTCGCGGCACCGGCTGCCCCGAGGCCAGTGCACGGGCCACCTGAAGGGCGTTCTTGTGCAGACGCCTGATCTGCTCGACGGTCTGCTCCATGGCCGGCAAGTCGCTGTCAAGCGCCGCCTGGTAGCCGAGCTCCACCATGTCCAGGTCGATCGTGTGGCGGTCGAGCTGCACGGAGACCAGGTGGGTCTGCTGGGCGATCCGCATTGTCGCCCGCGGGTGGCCGGCGCCGATCACGATGATCCGCTCGAGCGCGACGGGCTCGACCTCGCAGTCGTCGGCGGCGAACCGCTCGAGCAACCCGCGAGACCAGTCAGCGGCGGTGATCGGACGCAGGTAGTGAAACCCGCCGAAGCCGCTGAACGCGCGGTGGGTGGGCACGAACAGGTCGCGCATCATGTGCTCGAGGCTTCCAGCGAACAGGTAGCTGACGTCCGAGCTCCGCTGGAACACCGCTCGCATCCGTTTGGTCACCGCATCGGGGTCGCCGTACGGCCGCCGCTCGCCGGCTACCTCCTGGAACTCGTCGAAGAACAGGATCAGACGGCGGCCATCAGCCCGCGCCACGCGCTCTGGCAGCTCCAGCGCCAGATCGAGCGCCCGCTCCGGGTTCTGGGCCGCCCAGCCCGGAGTGACGACCAGCTCCACCGCGTCGCCGAGCTGGCTCTTGAGCTTGAGCACGGCGGCGGCCTGTGTGGCATTGAGCGCGGCGCGCCCCACTTCGCGTGCGCGGCGGATCAGTCGGCGGACCACGGAGCGGTTGGCGATCACCGCGAACGCCAGCGTCTCGGCGAGCTCGGCGGCGTCCGCCACGCGGAAGAGATCGACGCGCGCCGTGTACAAGCCTCCGCGGCGAAGGCGACCGAGGGCCGCCTCGCAGACGCTGGTCTTGCCGGTTCGCCGCGGGCCGGCCACGATCAGGTTGGTTCCGTTCCCGAGCGCGGTGGCGATCTCCCGCACGTCGTCCTCGCGGCCGATCATCTGGCTGGCGGGGATTGGGGAATCGGTTGGGAAGAGGTCGCCGCTGGCCTGCCGCACGAAGACCAGCTTAGCACGGGTACACAGCTAATGTGTAATAATTACACATATTCCGTGGTATGAGCGGTCCGCGCCGGCTGTCGGTTCCCCGTCGTGTGGCGGTCCGTGCTGCGGACGACGGCGTGCCTCAAGTCGTCGACGGCCGCGAGATCGACGCCGTGCGCGAGTCCTGGCTGGTGGAGGACCGATGGTGGACGGAGCGGGCACTGCGACGGCGCTACTGGGAGGTGGTCTCCACGTGTGGCCGGAACGAGGTCGTCTTCCACGACCTCCTGAGCGGAAGGTGGTGGAGGCAGCGGTAGTGGTGGAGGTAGCGGTAGTCGTGGAGGCGCCGCTAGGGTTCATGCGCAGCCGTGCCGTCGAACCGCTCGATCCTGATCACCGGCTGCTCGTCACCGAACGGCATCGGTTTTGCAAGCGCTCGCGCGCTCGCCGGCACCGGGCACTCGGTGCACGCCACGGTGCGCGACCGCACGCACAAGGAGGCACTCGTCGAGGGTTTGCAGGGGCGGGTCATCGTCCACGACCTCGATCTCCTCGACCGGGCCTCGATAACGCACACGGTGGGCGACGTGGTGGCGGCCGAGGGCCGCCTGGACGTGCTGATCAACAACGCTGGCTATGGCCTCATCGGTGGCGTGGAGCAGGTCGAGCTGGAGCAGGCGCGCGCCAACCTCGAGACGAACTTCCTGGGGACGGCGGCGCTCATCCAGGAGGTGCTGCCGGTGATGCGCGCTCAGCGAGGCGGTCACATCGTCAACGTCTCGACGATCTTCAGCGCCGGTCTCTGCCCGCCGGCGCTCGGCTACTACGTCGCTTCCAAGGCGGCGCTGGAGACGCTCTGCCAGGCGCTGGCGATCGAGGCGGCACCGTGGGATGTGCGGGTCACGAATTTCCAGCCCGGCCCGGTGGCGACGGACCTCTCGCGGCAATGGGGTCAGCGCCTGTCCGGCGACGAGGATCCCCGCCCGACGCTCACGGACGAGCTGTACCGCTGGGTGCAGGCTAAGGACGGGCCCGGGGTGCAGTCGCCTGCGGAGGTCGCCGCCGCGCTGCAGCAGCTCGTGGACTCCGACTCCCCGCCGCTCGCCGGCCAGAGCGGTCCCCAGTCCGAGGCCTATGTCGCCGGCGCCCTGCGCGACCCGACGCGCATGCACGAACTGAACGCGCTAGTGGAAGGGTTCGCGTCCGGGGTGCGAACATAACGGCATGAGCGAGACCAATGTCGAGCTGGCTCGGCGGGGCTGGGAAGCCGCCCTGCGCGGCGACCTCGACACGCTGGGAGAGCTGCTCGATCCCGATGTCCAGTGGCACGCCGGGGACCCGTCGGCTGCCTACGCCTGCCACAACCGCACCGAGGCGCTCGAGTTCATGAGCGCGGGGCGGATCCGCCGGTCGCGCCCGGAGCTCGTGGACGTGGTCGGCGCCGGAGACAAGGTGGTGGTGATCACCCGCCGGCAGTCCGAGGACGGCGATCCGGTCGTAAGCGCCAACCTCACCACCTTTCGCGACGGCAAGGCGATCGAAATGGTGCACTACGCGGACGCTGACGAGGCGCGCGCGGCGGCGGGGGCCTGAGCTGTGATCGACCCGGGCCCGAGCGCCGTCGGAACCTGGAGCGGCGGGCGCTTCATGCGCTTTGGCCAGCCGCTCGACGATGAGCGCCTACTCCAGCTGATCGCCCCCGACGAGCAGATCCGGACCGTGATCACGGCCGACGTCTACGGCGCCGGGGAGGCGGACCGGATGCTGGGGCGGGCACTAGCCGGACGCCCGCGCGAGGAGTTCTGCGCCGTGGGCGCCGTGGGCCACGACTTCTACTCGGGCCAGCGCGACGGGGCCAAGGGCTTTCCCCGCTTCACCGACCCCGGTCTACGCAGCGAAAGCGAGTACGCCGAGTACCTGGTGATGGCCACCGAGCGCAGCCTCGAGCGCAGCGGACTCGAGCGCTTCGATCTGCTGCTGCTCCACAACCCCGATCGCACGGGCTACACGAGCGACGCGGTGTGGGCGGGAATGGCGGAGCTGCGTGACCGCGGACTGACGCGGATGATCGGCGTGGCCCCCGGCCCCGCCAACGGCTTCACGCTCGATCTGATCGACTGCCTGGAGCGCTTCGGGGCGCTGATCGACTGGGCGATGATCATCCTCGGCCCGCTCGAGCCCTGGCCCGGCGAGCTGTGCCTGGAAGCCGCATCCCGCGCGGGCGTCAAGCTCATCACGCGGGTGGTCGACTACGGCGGGCTGCTGTTCGACGACGTCCTGCCGGGGCAGGAGTTCGCGCCGCAGGACCATCGCGGCTTTCGTCCCCCGGGCTGGATCGAGGCCGGACGGGAGCGAGTCGAGGCCATGCGTCCGATCGCCGTCAAGCACGAACTGACCCTGTTGCAGCTGGCCTGCCAGTGGAACCTGGCCCACGCGTCGGTGGCCTGCGTCGCCCCGACCCTGATCCAGGAGATCGGCCCGCACGCGCGGCCGGTGGAGGACAAGCGCGCCGAGCTCGGGGCACTGCCGCCGGGCGTGCGGCTCACCGACAAGGACGTGGAAGCGATCCGCGCGCTCGGCGATAACACCGGCTGCATGGCGCTCAAGGGCGCCAGTCCGGATCACGACGGCGAGACGCGTCCCGACCGCTGGCACCTCGACGAGCACCTAGTTCAGCTGGCACGCCGCTGGCGGATCGAGCCCGAGCGCGACCTGGCACAGGCAGTGTAGGCCGGCGCTCATGAGCGCCGGCCCCGGGCCGATCATGATCGGCCCGGCGGGGCCGCACATGTGCGGCCCCGTTCCAATTGATAAGCCTCGGCCCCGCTAGCTCACTCGAGCCACTCGGTCTGCATCTTGGGCGCGGCGTGAATGCAGACCATGCTCGAGCGCCCGGGGCCCTGATTGGTGAACTTGTGGGGCACGTTCGGCGGCGCGATCACGATGTCGCCCGGGCCGATGTCGAGCAGCTCGTCGCCCAACTGGAAAGTCAACTGCCCCCGCTCCACGACCCACGTCTCGTCGTACGGGTGCTTGTGGAGCTTCGGCCCTTGCCCGGGCTCGCTGTTGTCGAGGATGAGCGAGATCGAAGCGCCGTGGTCGGCGCCGTAGAGCGTGTTGCCCTCCAGCGTCCGGGCGTTGATGATCGGCACTAGTCGTCGTCCTCTCGCATCCAGTCGCATCCGACCGAGATGTCCTCGACGCCCATCGCGGCGGCGACGTTCATCCACGCTCCATAGCGGAAGAACTCGTCGATCCGCTCCGAGTCCGGCGCGGGCACGCCGCAGCGCTCGGAGGTCTCCCGCGCCAGCCGCTCGACGTCCCCCACGATGCCCGCGTAGAACGTGCGGACCCGCTCGCGGATCTCGGGGTCGTCGCAGGCGGCGTAGGCGTGGTGCTGGAGCATCAGGTAGTCGCGGTGCTCGGAATGCAGCAGCTGCGAATACGCGTTGCCCATCGCCCTGAGCACGTCGGCGTCGGGCTTGGCGATCGCGGGGTCGTAGGCGGCCGCGGCCTCGGTGAAGGTCTCGATCGTCAGCTCAAAGCCGCGCTCCACCGCCGCCAGGAACAGCTCCTTCTTGGAGCCGAACAGGCTGAACACGTACGGCTGCGCGACGCCCACACGTCGCGCGATCCCGTCGACCGGAGTCCCGTACAGACCGCGGCGGGCGAACTCGTGTACCGCCGCGTCGATCAGCGCGTCCCGGCGCTCTGCGGCCGGGACACGCTGGCGGGTTGTCTTCGCCGCGACGCTCATGCCAGTGCCGCCACGGTATCGGTTTGCGCGGCAGCTTCGGCGGTGGTCGAGAACGGCAGCGCGGCTGCGATCAGGGCCCCGGCGGCCATCACCGCGACGCCCACCCACATCGCCGGGACCAGGCCCGAGACGAACGCCTGCGGCGAGAGATAGCCGCCGTGGCTGGAGAACACCGTGGCCAGCACGGCGATACCCAACACGCCGCCCAGCTCGCGGATCGCGTTGGTGGCGCCCGAGGCCTGCCCTGCCTCGTCCGTGCGCACGGAGCTCAGCACGGCGTTGGCCGACGGCGCGAAGACCATCGACATGCCGGCGCCGGCCAGGATGAACGGGGCGATCATGCTCACGTAGCTCTGATCAACCGAGGCCAGCGTCGCCAGCCATCCGAGCGCCACAGCCTGCAGGCCCAGGCCGACGACCATGAACAGCCGGCTTCCGTAGCGCTCGGAGAACACTCCCGCCAGCGGCGAGACGACCATCGTCGCACCGGTCCACACGAGCAGCTTCAGGCCGGCCTGGAACGGGCTGTTGTGAAGCACGGTCTGCAGAAACTGGCTGAGGAAGAAGATCGAGCCGAACATGCCGAAGTACATCGAGAGCGAGACAGCGTTCGTGACGGCGAAGCTGCGCTTGGTGAAGAAGCTCATCGGCAGCATCGGGTCCTCCGTGCGCAGCTCGTAGGCCACGAACGCGATCACCAAGAGCGCGCCGGCCACGAGCGAAAAGAGGATCTGCGGGCTGCCCCAGCCCTCTGACTGCGAGCGAACGAGCCCGTAGACGATCCCGAACAGACCGCTCGAGGCCAGCGCCAGACCGCGCAGGTCGAGCCGCCGCGAGGGCCCGTGGCTCTCGCCCAGGCGGGCGATCGCCAGCGGCACGAGCACGACCCCGATCGGAACGTTGATCCAGAAGATCCAGTGCCAGGAGAGCGCTTGCACGACGGCGCCGCCGACCAGCGGCCCAAGCGCCACGGCGATGCCGCTGATTCCGGACCACACGCCGAGCGCCATGCCCCGCCGCTGGGGCGGGAAGGCGTCGGCCAGGAGCGTCAGCGTGAGTGGCGTGACGATCGCCGCGCCCAGACCCTGCGAGGCGCGGGCCGCGATCAGCATGGCGGTGGTCGGCGCCAGCGCCGCGGCCGCGGAGGACACCGTGAACAAAGCAATGCCGAAGGTGAACATGCGCTTGCGCCCGAAGCGGTCACCGAGCGCCGCGCCCATCAGCAGGAACACGGCGTAGGCCAGCACGTAGGCGTTGACGGTCCATTCGAGCGACTGGATCGACGCTCCCAGGTCACGATGGATGCTGGGCAGCGCCACGTTCACGACGAGGTTGTCGAGCACGACCATGAACAGGCCGACGGAGACGATCAGCAGCGTCCAGCGGCTACCGCGCGTCGACTCGTCTGTCGCGCTCGAGGCCTTGCCTGCGGGGGATTCGTTGGTGCTCATCTTGCTCTCCAAGCTTCTTAGTGAGTGCTAACTAGACAGTAGATTAGCAGCCACTATTAACTTGTCAAGGGGCTTTGCCGCCCGCAACCGACAGCTGGCCCGAGCGGGTGGGACGGGGCAGCGGCGCGCGCCTTACCCCAGAAGAAGCGCCACGACCGAAGCCGCCCGCTCCACGTCGGGCTCGGCCCCGACGACTGTGTCGTGGTACATGAAGCCCTCGGTCATGCGCACGATGGCGTAGGCCAGGCTGTCAACATCGGCCCGCAGCCTCAGAGCACCAACCTCCTGCTCCTCGCGCAGCAGATCGGCCAGGTCGCTGACGGTCCGCCTCTGCACCGATCCCTGCTCGGAGGTCAGCAGGCGAAGCGCGGCGTGGGTCTCCTGCTGCAAGAACGTCTGTAGGGGCCGCGCGCGCACCAGCGTGCCGATGTGCTGGCGGAAGATGGCCAACACCCGCTCGCTGCCAGCCTCACGCGCGTGCTCTTGCTTGGCGCGCTCAAAGATCTGATGGGACAGCGACCACAGCACGTCGCTGAGCAGTTGCTCGCGATCTCCGCACCAGCGGTAGAGCGTGGCGCGCGAGATGTGCAGCTCACTCGCCAGCGAGCGCATGTCGAGACGCTCACCGCGCAGGAACATTCGCCGCGCGGCCCGGAACGCGCCCGCTGGCGTGGCCTGGGTGCGACTCAGCTCGGCCTCCGGATCGCGAGAGGCGCGAAAGGCCATCGTCTCCACCCGCTCGGTCGCCGGCTGCCCCACGGACCTCGCGGCAGCGGTCATCGCCAACGATCATATATACAGATCGTGTTAGTGCTGGTTGTGATGCAGATCTAAGATCTGTATATCTAGCGCCGTGGAGAGGGAGCGTTCAGCGCTCGGCGCCGCATTGACGGTCCGCGACGTGACCGTGAGGTTCGGCGGGGTCGTCGCGCTGGAGGGAGTCTCGCTCGAGGTGCAACGAGGCGAGGTCCTGGGCGTCATCGGGCCCAACGGCGCGGGCAAGACGACGTTGTTCAATGTCATCTGCGGTTTCGTGGCCCCGGACGCGGGGACGTTGAGCTGGCGGGGAGAGGTGCTCGAGCGGATGCGTCCCCATCGGCTGACGCGTTCCGGCATCTCGCGGACATTGCAGGGAGTCGGTCTGTTCGAGCGCCTCACCGTGATCGAGAACGTCATGGCCGGCGCCGAGCGCTTCCGGCGGGCTGGGGTCCTGGCCGGGCTGCTGGGCCTGCCGGCGTCAGACCGGGACGAGCGCGCCCTCCGGGAGCGGGCGCTGGCCGCGCTCTCGCGCGTGGGCTGCGAAACGGTGGCCGAGCGGTTCCCGGGGACGCTTCCCTATGCGCAGCGAAAGCGCGTCGCCCTGGCTCGTGCTCTGGTGTCTGAGCCCGAGCTGCTACTGCTGGACGAGCCCGCGGGAGGACTCGACGCGCAGGAGCTCTCGGAGCTGGCGAAGGTGGTCTCCTCGCTCGGTAGCGAGGTGGCGGTGATGCTGGTGGAGCACCACATGGACTTCGTGACCTCGGTGTGCGATCGCCTCGTGGTGCTCGATTTCGGGCGTGTCATCGCGGAGGGACCGCCGCCGAAGCTCAGACAGGACCCCCGCGTGCTCGACGCGTACTTGGGACGGGAAGTGGACGCCGGCGAGTCCGTCACGGCGGGAGCAGCCGATGCTGGCCGTTGAGGGGCTGACCACCGATTACGGGCCGGTGCGGGCTTTGGCGGAAGTCTCGCTACGGGTCGAGGGGGGCACGGTGACCGCGGTGCTGGGGGCCAACGGAGCGGGCAAGACCACGTTGCTGCGGACGATCTCGGGCCTCGTCAGGCCGAGCGCGGGGCGCGTCCACTTCGACGAACAGGACATAACCGGCTCGGCGGTGGAGGAGATCGTACGGCGCGGGGTGGCCCACGTGCCCGAGGGCAGAGGAGTGATCGCTGAGCTGTCAGTGGAGGAGAACCTCCGCCTGGGCGCGCTCTGGCGGCGACGCGATGCCGCGCCCCTGTCAGAGATGTACGAGCTGTTCCCGCGCCTACACGAGCGCCGCAGCCAGCCCGCGTCGAACCTGTCGGGCGGAGAGCGGCAGATGCTCTCGATCGGGCGGGCGCTCATCTCGAGGCCGCGGGCCCTGCTGCTGGACGAGCCTTCGCTCGGGCTCGCGCCGGCGCTCGTGGTGCAGATCATGAATGTCATCCGCAGGCTTGCCGACACGCTGGGCCTGGCGGTGCTGCTCGTGGAGCAGAACGCACGCAGCGCGCTGTCCATCGCCAACCGGGGGATCGTGCTCAACCTGGGTCGCATCGTCGCCGACCAGGAGCCCGAGGCGCTGCGGGCGGACGAGCGATTGCGGCACGCCTATCTGGGGTTCTGAGCGGTGACCAAGTTCCTGGATCTGACCTTGAACGGCGTCTCAACCGGCGCGATCTACGCCGCCGTGGCGCTCGCGCTCGTCCTGATCTGGCGCGCAACGCGGATTGTCAACTTCGCCCAGGGCGGCATGCTGATGATCACCACGTTCATCGCCTGGGGCGTCTTCACTGCGACAGGTTCCTACGTGCTCGCCTTGGTCGTAGCGCTGGCAAGCGGCCTGGCGCTGGGGGCGGCGGTGGAGCGCCTGCTGATCAGGCGTGTGGAATCGGGGCCGCCGCTCAACGCGATCATCGTTGCCCTGGGGCTGCTGGTGCTGTTGGAGGCGGTGGCCGGAATGATCTGGGGCAACACCCCAAAGTCGTACCCCGCCGCCTTCTCGATCAGCGGCTACAGGGTTGGGGGGACGACGCTCCTGTTCGCGCCCAACGACACGTTCATCGTTCTGCTGGTGATCGGGGTGGCGGTGGCCCTGGCGCTGCTGTTCCGCTACACGTCGCTGGGGCTGCGGATGCGGGCGGCCGCGTTCCAGCCCGAGGTCGCGCGGTTGGTGGGCGTGCGCGTGGGACGGATGCTGACGCTGGGGTGGGCCCTGGCGGCGCTGGTGGGCGCGATCGCCGGAGTGCTCGTCGCGCCGTCGGTGTTCGTGGGCCCGAACACGTTCGACCCGATCCTGATCTTCGGCTTCACGGCGGCGATCCTCGGGGGGCTGGATAGCCCGCTCGGCGCCGTCATCGGCGGCCTGGCACTCGGCCTCGCACTGTCATATGTGTCGGGCTACGAGGGCTCATCGATGGTGACCATCGCGGCGCTGGTGATCCTGGTCATCGTGCTGATGGTCCGCCCCAGGGGACTGTTCTCGATCGCGCAGGAGCGGCGCGTATGACGGCGCTCGCCGCCCGGGTCCGTGCGCCGCGGCTGACGTTGGTCCGGTCGCTGGCCATCGTCGTGGCGGGCGGCTTGGCGCTGCTCTTGCTGAGCGAGCTCTTCAGCTCCTTCAACGACCTGCAGCTGGCGACCGGTGCCTACTACTTCATGGTCCTGGCGGGGCTGACTGTCCTGATCGGCGTGAACGGGCAGATCTCGCTGGGGCACGGCGGCTTCATGGCAGTGGGCGCCTACACCGTGGCGTTGCTGATCGGCAAGCAGGGATGGCCGCTGGTGCCCGCGCTGCTGGCGGCCGTGCTCGTCACGGCCGTGGTGGGAATCCTCGTCGGTGCCGCCGCAACTCGCCTGCGAGGGCCTTATCTGGCCGGCGTGACGCTCGCGTTCGCCATCGGGCTGCCCGGTCTGGCGGAGAAGTTCTCAGGGTTGTTCGGCGGCGATAACGGGCTGACCATCAACCCCCCGGTTCCCCCCTCCGGGCTGGGCGCGAACTTTCCGCTCGAGCGCTGGGAGGCCTGGATCGCCTGCCTGGGAGCGCTGGTTGTGATGTTCGTGCTCTACAACCTGCTGCGCAGCGGCACCGGTCGGGGGTTGCGGGCGGTTCGCGATGACGAGATCGCGGCTTCGCTCTGTGGCATGCACGTGGGGCGGGCGCAGACGCTCACGTTCGTGATCAGCGCCGCGTGCGCCGGCCTCGGCGGAGGCATGCTGACCGTGGTGCTCCAGCTCGCATCGCCCGGGGCGTTCCCGTTGCAGTTGTCGTTGTCGCTGTTGACGGCGGTGGTGCTCGGAGGGCTGGGCTCGCTGACGGGCGCGATCTGGGGGGCGGCGCTGCTCGTGCTGCTGCCCGGGTGGACCACAGATCTCGCTAACTCGTTCTCGCTCTCGCGCAACGTGTCCGCCAACCTGCAACTCGCGATCTATGGCGTGATCCTGATCGCGGCCATATTGCTGTGGTCGGGGGGCATCCAGGGCGGGGTGCGCGCGCTCGCCCGCCGGCTTGAACAGAGATTCGATCGCACAACAGGCGCGTCCAGACACGGGCGGCGCCAAAACCAACCCTAGGAGGAGACATGAGACTACGAACTGGCAGGCGGGGGAGATGGCTGGCCGTGGCTGCCGTGTGTGGCACCGCCGGTGTTGTCGCGGGCTGCGGCTCCTCGAGCAGCAGCTCGCAACCCGGCGTGACGCCCACCAGCATCACGTTCGGCACTCATCAGCCGCTGACGGGGCCGGCCGCGCCGGGCTACAGCGAGGTCGCGCCCGCCTCGCAGGCGTACTTCGACTTCGTCAACGCTCACGGCGGTGTGTTCGGCCGCAAGATCCATCTGAACATCAAGGACGATGCCTACAACCCCACCAACACCGTCAACGTCGTGCATCAGCTGGTTCTGCAGAGCCATGTGTTCGGGATCTTCGAAGGGCTGGGGACACCCACCCACACCAAGGTCGTCGGCTTCCTGAACGCCGAGAAGGTGCCCGACCTGTTCCTGGCCACGGGCTGCCCATGCTGGGACAGCGCCAGCGCCCACCCCTACACGTTCGGATCGATCCTCAACTACACGATCGAGGGCAAGATCCTCGGTCAGTACATCAAGCAGCACTTCGCGGGCCAGAAGGTCGGGGTCCTCTACCAGAACGACGACTTCGGCGGCGGCGGTCTGGCCGGGATCGAGGACGAGGTGCCGGCCTCGGACATCGTCTCCAAGCAGTCCTATGAGCCGACGACAACCACGCTCGCCCCGCAGATCACGGCGCTCAAGGCCTCGGGGGCCAAGGTGCTGGTGGAGTTCACGGTGCCGATCTACACCGCGATCGCCGAGCTGACCTCGTTCACGCTGGGCTGGCATCCGCAGCTGGCGGTCTCGAACGTGGGCATCGACCCCACCACCGTGGGGACGCTGCTCAAGACCGTGTCCAAGGGCAAGGCGGCCGGCACAGGGCTGATCGAAGGCGCGATCACGGACGGCTACCTGCCTTCGCCGACTGATACCTCCAACCCCTGGATCCAGCTGTTCACGAAGGTCCACGCCCAGTACGACCCCAGCGCTCCGTTCGACAGCAACGTGTTGTACGGGATGGCTAACGGCTACCTGCTGGTGCAGGCGCTGAAGGCTGCGGGCAAGAACCTCACACGCCAGGAGCTCGTGAGCACGATCGAGAACGATGGGGGGTCGTGGACCGGACCGGGACTGGCCCCGCTGCGATTCTCGAAGACCGACCACGGCGGCTGGGGTGGAGCGCAGATGGGCCAGATCCGCGGCGGCAAGATCGTTCTATTCGGACAGTCGCTGACCACGACGCCGGCCTCCGGCAGCCCGATCACGCCCTACACCACCCCCCAGCCCGCGCCACCGGCGAACGGCATCCCGTCGTCGTAAGGGTTGGGCGCTCCGTCCCCGGGCGCGGTAGCCCGGGGGCGGAGGCGCGTGGCGGCCCCCTGACATGGTCCCGCCCCGGGGGTTGGCCGGGGCGTTGGTCGGGCCCGGGGCGTTGGCCGGGCCGGGCGTCGGGCCCGGGGCGTTGGCCGGGGCGGCCGTGGTGTCCGGACCGCATGGGAACATATGTTCGCCCTTGCCACCCTACGCCGAGCTTCACTGCCATTCCGCGTTCTCGTTCCTCGATGGGACCTCGCTGCCCGACGAGCTGGTGGCGGCGGCGCTGGAGCTGGGCTACGAGTCGCTTGCCCTGACGGACCACAACTCGGTCTCGGGCTCGATGGAGTTCGCCGTCGCGGCCCGGGCGCTCGGCCTGCGTGCGATCCACGGCGCCGAGATCGACCTCGACGATGGGCGGCACCTGGGCCTGCTCGTCCAGGACGCGCAAGGCTGGTCGAACCTCTGCCGGATCTTGTCGCGCGCGCACGCGCACACGCGCGAGGGGCGCCCGGGCGCGCCACCGACCGAACCGGAGACGCCGCTTCAGACGATCCTTAAGCACAACGAGGGACTGGTCTGCCTGTCGGGCTGCGCGCTGCGCGGCGTGCACGACGAGCCGACCCTGCGGCGCCTACGCGGCGCCTTCGGCCCCGAGCGGCTGCGCATCGAGCTGCAGCGGCCGTTCCTGCGCGACGACCGGGCCCGTAACCGCCGGCTCGAGCGACTGGCCCGGCACTTGGGCCTGCGATGTGTGGCGACGGGCAACGTCCACGCGCACGCGCGCTCACGCGCGCCACTTCAGGACGCGTTCGTCGCGGTACGCCTGCACTCAACGCTCGACGCCTCCGAGCCCGAGCGACGCGGCAACTTCAGCCACGTGCTGGCCTCGCCGGGGGCCATGGCCGCGCGCTTCCCCGAGCATCCCCAGGCTGTGGCCGAGACGCTCAGGCTGGCCGACAGCCTGCGCTTCGACCTGCGCTCGGATCTCGGCTATCGCTACCCCGGCGCCGAGGACGAGGCGGCGATGCGAAAGCTCTCGGAGCTGTGCGCCGCCCGCCTCGCGGAGCGCTACGCAAGCGCCCGTCCCGAGCTGCGTCGCAAGGCCCAGGCCCGTCTGGAACAGGAGCAGCGGATCATCGCCACGCTGGGGCTGGCCGGCTTCTTCTTGCTGCATCACGACCTACTCGAGCTGGCGCGCGAGGTGGCGCTCGAGGTGCGGGGTCCCGACACGGCCCGGGCGCTTCTGCCGCCCGGCCGCGGCCGTGGCTCGAGCGTCTCATCGATCGTCTGCTTCTTGACCGGCCTCTCGCACGTCGATCCGATCGCCAACGAGCTCCTGATCGGGCGCTTTCTCAACGAAGAGCTGACCTCGCTGCCCGACATCGACCTCGACTTCCCGCGCGACATCCGCGAGGCACTGATCCCTCGCATCCACGAGCGCTACGGTCATGACCGCTCGGCGCTGGTGGCCGCCTTTCCCACCTTCAGGGCCCGGGGCGCGATCCGCGAGCTGGGCAAGGTGCTGGGGCTGCCGCAGGGGGAGATCGAGCGCGTGGCGCGCGGCAGCGAGGGGTGGGATGCCCGCGAGGTCGGCAAGGACATCGACAATGTCTTCGGCTCGCGGGCCGCGGGGCCCGCTGCTCCTGGGAGTCGGGTCCCCCAGTCGGGCCGCTCCGGCGGTCGCTGGCGCTGGCTGGCGCGTCTGGCGGCCGAGGCGCACGGGCTGCCGCGGCATTTGAGCCAGCACTCGGGCGGGATGATCGTCGCCACGCGGCCACTCGTCGACTGCTGCCCGATCGTCCCCGCCGCGATGGAGGGCCGCCAGCTCGTGCAGTGGGACAAGGACTCGTGCGCCGATGGCGGCTTTCTGAAGATCGATCTGCTCGGGCTGGGGATGCTCTCGGCGGTCGAGCGATGCGTCGAGCTCGTGGCGCGCACGCGTGGCGAGCGCATCGATCTCTCGCGGATTCCGTATGACGACAAGGCCACCTACGAGTGCATCCAAGAGGCCGACACGACCGGCGTGTTCCAGATCGAAAGCCGGGCGCAGATGCAGTCGCTGCGGCGCACGCGGCCGGAGAGCCTCCAGGACCTGACGATCCAGGTGGCGATCGTCAGGCCGGGGCCGATTCAGGGTGGGGCAGTCAACCCCTACATCGCGCGCCGCCAGCGCCTGCGCGAGGATCCTGATTTCCAGGTGCCCTACGAGCACCCGTCGCTCGAGCCGGTGCTGTCGGAGACGCTGGGGACGATCATCTTCCAGGACCAGGTGCTCGAGGTGGCGATCGAGTTCGCCGGCTTCACCACGGGCGAGGCCGAGGGCCTCAGGAGGGCGATGAGCCGCAAGCGCTCCGAGGCTGCGATCAAGGCCCACCACGAACGCTTCATCGCCGGCGCCAAGCGCAAGCAAGGCGTCGATGAGGCGACGGCCGAGCGGGTGTTCCAGATGATCCAGGGCTTCTCGGGCTTTGGCTTTCCCAAGGCACACGGGGCGGCGTTCGGGTTGCTGGCCTACCAGTCGACGTGGCTGCGTGTCCACTATGGACCTGAGTTCCTGTGCTCGCTGCTCAACGAGCAGCCGATGGGCTTCTATCCCCCCGACGCGCTGATCCACGAAGCGCAGCGACGAGGAGTCGAGGTGTTGGCGCCCGACGTCAACCAGAGCGAGGCCGAGTGCGACATGGACCCCGAGGGCAAGCGCGTCCGGGTGGGGCTCGGCTACGTCAAGGGCGTGCGCGAGCAGGAGGTCAAGGAGCTCGTCGCCGCCAGGCACAAGGCCGGATGCTTTCGCAGCCTCTCCGAGCTGGCCTCGCGGGCCGGGGCAGGCACGTCCTCGCTCGAGCTGCTGGCGTGGTCGGGGGCGTGCGACTCGCTGGTAGCGGGCGGCGACTCGGGCGCCGAATCCCGTCCCCGGTCGGCTCGCCGCACCGCCCTCTGGCAGCTCGGCGTCGCGGCTCCGGGACGCAGCGTTCCCGGCGGCGTGCAGCTGGCGCTGCCGCTCGACCTGCCGGCTCCGCCTGAGCTGCGCCGGCTCACGGCCTGGGAGGCGATGCTCGCCGACTACTCAACCAGCGGGCTGACGGTCCATTCGCACCCGTTGGCGCTGCTGCGTACGCGCCTGCCCGACGACGTGGTCTCGAGCCATGACCTCGACTCGTTGGAACACGGCACGCGAGTCAGGACAGCCGGCATGGTCGTGGCACGGCAGCGACCGGGGACCGCCAATGGGATCGTGTTCGTGCTGCTGGAGGACGAGCACGGCACGATCAACCTGATCGTTCCCTCGGCCGTGTACGAGCGTCACCGGCTTACCGTCAGGACCGAGCCACTGATGCTGGTCGAGGGGAGGCTCGAGCGCTTCGCGGCCGCGGGCGGGGCGACCAACGTGCTGGTGGACAACATCGGCTCGCTCGATGCTCCCGACCGGCCACTGGCCGAGATCAAGGACTTCTCGATGCTCGACGAGCAGGTCAGGCGGGGCCTTCAGGAGCAGAAGGGAGGAGGTGCGCCGCGGGAGCCGGCCGCCGCTGATGCGCCTGGGGACGATGTGCCGGGAGAGCCGGACGCCGCGGATGACTTCCGCGCCGTCGCCCCTCCCGTCCTCAGCTTCGCCGCCGGCAGGCGACGATGAGGATCGCCCTCGCCCTCGCACCCGGGCGGGGCGGTGAACTGGAGTGGTCGAGGCCGATCATCGCGGCGGGGGTTACGACCTGGACGTGTCCCACCACCGCGAGGGTACGAGCCGGCACGGTAAGCTGCCGCGCCGATGCTGGGTGTGGCGCTGTTCATCGCCTTCTGGGTCGTCTTGGGCCTCGGCCTGTTCTTCATGGCCTCGAGAAGGACGACGAGTGCGGTTGAAGCCGCAGTTGCCCCTCCCGCTCCTCGCTCCCGCCAAGTGTTTGGCCTGCTGATGGTCGTGATCTATGTGGGTTTCGGCGTGGCGCTGCCGCTCGTGTTCCTGACCGGCAACCATTCCAACGCCAACGCGCAGGTCGGAGGCATCACGCTCAATGCGGCCGAGAAGTCAGGCCGCGAGCTGTTCGGGCAGCACTGTGGCGTATGTCACACGCTCGCCGCGGCCAACGCGGTCGGCAAGGTCGGACCAAACTTGGACCAGATACAGCCCAGCGTCTCCTTGGTGGAGCACACGATCCGGTACGGCTGCCTCCAGAGCCCGAGCTCCTCCGAGTCAAGCGAGACGTGTTTGGGCCAAGGCACGATGCCCGCAGCCATCGTGCAGCCCAAGCAGGCATCGCAGATCGCGCAGTTCGTGGCGCGCGTGGCCGGAAAGGAATAGCCGCCGCCGGGACGGGCTAATCCCCGCAGGGACCGCGAGCCCGGCCGGCTAACTCCCCCGTCGGGACCGCGAGCCCGGACGAATCCCCCGCATACAGCGGCGTCTCTCGACAGCTGGATCTCATCCGTCGGACGCCGTTGGTAGCATCGCGCCCACGCCGCTGAGTCTCCGCCCGTCCCGCGGGTTGGAGAGCGAGATCCAGGACGACGGGCTGATCCGCTTAGCGCCGCCCTTGGCGCGAGCTCGTCGCCTAATCCCGCGACGACAACAGAGAGGACGCCAGATGCCCGACGAAGGTAGCCGTCGCACTGTGGTCATACGTGGCCAGGTGGTCGAGCGCTACAGCCCCCGGCGCGCTCCCAGCCGCAGCGCCACCCGCCCCCGCGGCCGGGCGTACGACCGCACGCGCTCGAAGCCCGACCGGATCGCGATGTGGGCCGTGCTGCTGGGCGTTCTGCTGCTGCTGGTCGCCGCGACGAGTTCACACGCGGCAGTCATCCATGCCGCGGCACATCTGCACCACCTCTCAGCGGTTCGGTAGCTGTCCCCCCCGCCCGCGTCGGGGCGCCCGCCGCGGCGCCGCTGACCGCGCGCCGCGCGGGACCGAGGCTCGCATAACGCAACAAACGCACCCGCCCCCTCGGCGTTTGTGCACATAAGCATCCCCAGGATGCTTATCTCGCCAAGCGCAAGCGGGCGCGCCGGGTTTGCTGCGAAATGCGAGCTCAAGGGCTCGCTCGCATGAGACCTGGGTCGTAACCCGCACCGCCCCCCGGGGCCGCCCCCTGGGCCTCATTCCCAGCGGCCCGCCCCCGCGGCCGTCCCCCGGGCCTCAGTCCCAGCCAACAGCGCCTTCCCAACGGCCCCGAACGCCATTGTTATCCGCTTAACCAGCGCCCCTGATCCGGCGTTTATGCCCCGACGTATAAGGGGACAGAGACCCAAATGGGGCCCTCGCTTCACGGCCTGCACGACTTGTGCGAACCGCGTCCGCGGCGTAGACTTATCTAGCGTAAGCAGGTCTAGAAAGTGAAGGGCAGTTGTTGGCAAGGTTGCCCGACATAAGTGAGCAGACATGAAGATTCAAATGAGCAGATTTCAGATTCATGACGACCTGACGGCCCCTGAGGGGTCCGTGCCTGTACTGCGCGGTGCGCTCGCCTCCGGCGGCCAGCTGCCCAATTTTCTGGGCGTGCTGGCTGGGTCGCCCGCCGCGCTACGCGCCTACGCGCGTTTCCGCTCCGAGTTGCGACACGGCAAGCTGAGGCTGCCGACGCTGGAGCGGATCGCCCTGGCCGTGGCCGACCACTACCACTCCGAGCCCGGGATCGAAATGCATTCGCGCGCGGCGCGCAGCGCCGGACTGCAGCTCGATGAGGTGGCCGCGGCGCGGCACTTCCACTCCAAGGACCCGCGCGAGGCGGCGCTGCTGCGCTACCTGCAGGCGCTGCTCGAGGAGCAGGGCCGGGCGCCGATGCACCTTCACGAAGAGGCTCGCGAGGCGGGCTGGGACGACGAGCAGATTCTCGAGGCCATCGCCGCCGTGGCGCTGGAGGCCTTCGCCGCGATGATCAACGTCGCCGGCGAGGTGCCGGTCGACGGCTCGAGCGAGGCCTCGCGCACGCTCCGCGCGGCGTAAGCTTCGCTCACGCTATGGGCGCTCGCGGCGAAACGGCACACGGCGACGTCGACACCGCGGGCTCCCACGACGCCGACACCGCGAGTCCCCAGTGCTGCCCCCTCTACCACGAGGCGGTCGAGCTGGTGGGGCGCCGCTGGACGGGCGCGATCCTGCGCGTGCTGATGGACGGTCCGCTGCGCTTCTCGGAGATCGCCCAGGCCGTGCCCGAGCTCTCCGACAGGCTGCTCTCCGAACGGATGAAGGAGCTCGAGTCGCGAGGGATGGTGGCGCGCACGGTGAAGGCGGGCCGCCCGGTGCGCGTCGAGTACGGGCTCTCGAGGATGGGGCGCGAGCTGGAGCCGGCGTTGGCCGAGATCCAGCGCTGGGCCAACCGCTGGCTGCGCGACCGCCACGGCGAGCGCGCGAGCGTCTGAAGCCTGCAACTGCCGCGCACCCGGCCCTGGCCGGCGGTTTCCATGCGGCGTAATTCGCCGCGCTGCGCGAGGCTGAAGGGGACGTCAGCCAGCGGCGAGCGCCTGCAGCCTGTCAAGGCTCGCGTCGGGGTGGCTGTAGTGACCGCTGTGTTGATCGACAGTCGTCGCCGCGTCGGGGATGTGCGCGGCCAACCACTGTCCGTGGGCGGCCGGAGTGAGTACGTCGGCGGCGCCATAGCGGACCTCGACAGGCACTCGCAGCTCGGACACGTCGAACCCCCAGGGGATGGTGAAGGCGAGGTCGTCGTCGACCCAACCCCAGACCCCGGAGGCGAATGCCTCGCGGGTCGAAGCTCGAAGGTTCTGTAGCGCGCCCGCGTCCTCGAGGACCGCGCGGTCCGACGGGGACAGGTCGTGGTCGCTCAGCAGGGCGGCTGGGTCGTCGTCAACACGCTCAAGCGTCTCCTCGGCGCGGCGGCCGAGCTCGGTCGTGAGCGTGTCCTCCCCGGCGAGCGCCCACCCGAACTCCTCCACGTTGCCCGGATCCATCCCGGCAAACCAGTCGAGGTCGGCGGCGTCGTATGGCGCGACCCCGACGTTGCAGGCCACGCGCGTGACCCGCTCGGGGAGCCGTGCGGCTACTGCCAGCGCGTGCGGAGCGCCGCCCGACCCGCCGGTGAGCGCGAAGGTCTCGAGTTGGAGTTCGTCGGCCACCGCGGCGACATCGCCGACGCAGTCGACTACACGGCGGCCACGATGCCGGCTGGAGCGCCCGTAGCCAGGCCGGTCGTACGTGATCAGACGAAGGCCGGCGGCACCGATCCGTGACAGATCGGGATGGCGGCCGCTGAGCCGACACCCCGGGGTTCCGTGCAGTGAAAAGATCGGTGTTCCGGCGGGATCTCCGACCTGCTCGAAGGCCAGCTGGCGGCCGTCGGTGGTGGTGATCACCTCGGTGCTCACAGGGGCCGGATACCCGAGGCTCAGCTAGTCAAAGCTCGCGCTGCGGGTACCCGTGCCGTGGCGCCAGCTGAGCGTCGTACCGCGCAGGCGCAGGGAGGAGAGGACGATCCCGGGCCCGGAGTCGAGCAGGGCGCCGTCGCGATGGACCTCGATCGATTCTCCGTGTCCGATGATCGAGCGCGCCGCCGCGATCCAGGCCACCTTCCCGTTTGCTCTGACCACCAGCGAGCCGATCGACGGGTAGGACTCGGGCGGCGCCGGCCCGGCCAGCGCGGGGCGGCTGAAAAGCCGCCTACCGCTCGAGAGGTTGAGCACCTCCACCGTCGCCGAGCCGGTATCGACACCGCAGCGCTCGAGCGCATAGGCCACCGCGTCACCCGCCAGTGCCACCCGCTGCACCCTCGCCGACATAACGCAGAACGTGCTGCGTCCCAGTACCACGCGCCGCCCCCCGCCAACCTTGCAGGCATAGACGACGCCCTTCAGCGCGTAGACCTGGACGTCACGGTTGGCCATCGTGACACTCGCCCCCGCCGGCGCGCAGGGAGTGCCCGCGGCACTGGCGTTCCGGGCCGCCGCGCTGCCGCAGGCCCCGAGCGCCAGCCATCCCGCGGCGCCGAGCAGCGCTATCACCGAGCGAGGCACGACGATCAGCCTAGACCTCGGATGCCCGGCTCGCACCCGACGAACGCTGAGCATCGGCAAAGGACCTCAGTAACCTCCCGGCCTCCTTGCCCGCTCCGCTGACAGCAGACGAAGTCACCTCGCTCGTCGCCGAGCGCGACATCCGCTTCATCCGGCTGTGGTTCACCGACATCCTCGGCCAGCTGAAGGCCTTCTCGATCAACGCCACCGAGCTGGCCGACGCGTTCGAGGGCGGGATGGGGTTCGATGGCTCCTCGATCACGGGGTTCAACCCGATCGAGGAGTCGGACATGATCGCCATGCCCGACGCAGGGACCTTCGCCGTGCTCCCGTGGCGCCCGGCGGAGCAGGGCGTGGCGCGCATGTTCTGCGACATCCAGACCCCGGAGCGCACGCCGTACGAGGGTGACCCGCGCTACGTCCTGCGCCGGGCGCTCGAGCGGGCGCGGTCGATGGGCTTCGATCACTTCTACGTGGGCCCGGAGCTCGAGTACTTCTACTTCCGTGACTCGAAGTCGACCGAGGTCCTCGACGAGGGCGGCTACTTCGATCTGACCACGCTCGACGCCGGCACCGACCTGCGGCGCGAGACGGTGCTGGCGCTGGAGCAGCTGGGGATCCACACCGAGTACACCCATCACGAGGTGGGGCCCAGCCAGCACGAGATCGACATGCGTTTCTCCGACGCGCTGAAGATGGCCGACGACTGCATGACCTACCGCATCACGGTCAAGGAGTACGCGCTCAAGTACGGCCTGCACGCCACGTTCATGCCCAAGCCCATCTTCGGCAAGAACGGGTCGGGCATGCACACCCACCAGTCGCTGTTCCGCGGCGGCGACAACGCCTTCTTCGACCCCGACGACCAGTACTACCTCTCGGAGGTGGGCAAGGCCTTCATCGCCGGCCAGTTGCGCCACGCCCGCGAGATCTGCTCGATATTCGCCCAGTGGGTCAACTCCTACAAGCGCCTGGTCCCGGGCTATGAGGCGCCGGTGTACGCGGCCTGGTCGCGGCGCAACCGCTCGGCGCTGGTGCGCGTGCCGCTGTATCACCCGGGCAAGGAGCGGACCACGAGGATGGAGCTGCGCTGCCCCGATCCGGCCTGCAACCCGTACCTGACCTTCGCGGTGCTGCTCCAGGCCGGGCTCGAGGGGGTGGAGCACGGCTACGAGCTGCCCGACCCGATGGAGAAGAACCTCTACCACCTCTCGCCCGATGAGCGCCGGCGGCTGGGGATCGAGCAGCTGCCGGAGACCCTGGGGGAGGCGATCGAGCTGACGGCGGAGTCAGAGCTCGTGCTGCGCACGCTCGGCGAGCACATGTTCAACCGCTACATCGAGATCAAGCGCCAGGAGTGGGACGACTACCGGGTGCAGGTCACCCCCTGGGAGCTCGAGCGCTACCTGCCGGTCCTATAGATATGGAGGATGGCCGTGGCGCATGCGTCACGGCCCCGGGCCGATCATGATCGGCCCGGCCGGTCCGCACATGTGCGGACCGGAACAACCAATCAGTGCAGACCCAGGATGACCCTGAAGTCGTGGGCCACCGAGCTGAAGCCCACGACGAAGTAGTCCATGCGCTCGATGGTCTGAAGCGCCTGCTTGTCCTTGGACTGCTGCTGGAACTGGGGCAGGGAGCCGAGCAGCGTGGCCAGCGGCCCGAAGTCCAGGAACAGCGGCACGTTGGAGCCTGCCTCAAGCTGACTGCTGGCTCGCTGGAAGGTGGCATTGGAGCTGAGCGTGCTGGACGGGGAGAGCAGCGCGGCGAAGCCCGGCAGATCGATCGTCGCCACCACCTCGCGGCCCAGGGCGGAAACGACCGCCCGGGGTATCGGCAGGCCGGGCTTGGTGACCGTGAACGACTTGGCCGATCCGCTGACGCTCAGGCTGTTGTCGTGCGCCAGGAGGTTGTGGATCGCGTTCAGCAGCTTCGCCGCCGCCTGCGAGCTCTGGGGGTGGAGCACCATGCCCCCGCCGAGCGTGGCGATCGAGGCTCCCCTGGACCGAGAGCTCAAAACCGCCCAGGGCCGAGATCAGCTCCTGAGGGGTGATGCCGATACGCTGCTGGAACAGGTTCAGCAACGCGCTGGGGCTGATTCCCTGCCTGGCCGCGGCGCTGTTGAAGCCCTGCATGTACGAGCGCTCGAAGCTCGATGAGAGATTCCTTGGAAGCCCCGCGCCGGTGGAGATGGCCAGCCATGACTGGCCCGGCAGTCGGCTGACATCGGCCGACGAGCGCCGGGCGCTCGCCGTGCCGCCGGTGGAGTGCACGTCGAGCGTGAAGGCGTTCGCGGTGGCCGCCAGCGACAGCGTCAGCGCCCCGCGGGCCTTGCCCTGAGCGGCCGCCGTCTGCAGCGCCCTCCTGATCTGAGGGCTGACCGTGGGCAGCGACTGGAGTGCGCTCAGGAACCCCGGGCCGTTGGCGTACGCGCGCACCAGCGAGGACGACGGCAGTGCGGCCATGGCGGTTGTGAACGCCGGCTGGCCGTTCAGCCCGGCGCCCTTTGAGGCGTCGACGATGGCGTCGAACAGCGCTGGCGAGGCCGCCAGCACGACGTAGTGGCCGCCGACGGCGCCGAACGTGTCCACCCTGCCGCCATTTGCGACGTCCTTGTAGGAGACACCGCGATAGGAGCCCGAGCTGAGCGTCCCGTGGCGCTTCTCGTCACGCGTCAGCGTCGCCAGCGCCGCGCCCGTGTCGCTGGTGGGGGCGATGAGCGCGTAGCCCGTGCGCGAGAACGCGGTCAGCACCAGCGCCACGCGCTGGCCGAGCCAAGGCTGGATGTCACGCTGGTAGTTCAGGCCGTCGCTGCTGAGCGAGCGGTTGAGAAGGCGCTGAATGCCGGCGTCGGGGCTGTGCCCCAGGAGCTTTGTCAGCGCGGTCTCCACCCCGTCCCGCTGGGAACCCTGCGGGCGCACCGTGAACTCGATGTACGCGGAGCTGTTGGCCGGCGCGATCTGCGCCGGGTCAAGCGGCGACGGAGAACCGCTGCTTGACCCGCAGGCGGAAGGGACGACCCCGGCCAGAACGAACATCAGCGCGAGAACCCTTGCCCGCAGCCGCATGGGGCGGGAGGATACCTCGCTGTGCCCCCGCCTCGGATCACGGTCGTCGGCTCGGCCAACACCGACCTGGTGGCGCGTTGCGAGCGGCTTCCGCGGGCGGGGGAGACGTTGACCGACGCCAGGCTCGAGCGGTTCCCGGGGGGCAAGGGCGCTAACCAGGCCGTGGCCGCCAAGCGACTGGGGGCCGATGTGCGCTTTGTCGGCAAGATCGGCAGTGACGACCTCGTGCTGCGTTCGATGGAGGCCGAGGGGGTCGACGTCTCGGCGGTGCTCCGCGATGACGGCGAGACCGGGACCGCGCTGGTGCTGGTCGACGCGGAGGGAGAGAACGCGATCGTCGTGGCCCCGGGCGCCAATCGGCGGCTGCGCCCCGATGAGGTCGAGCTCGGGCGACCCGACGCCACCATCTGCCAGCTCGAGATTCCGGCCGAGGTAGTGGCCGCCGCATGGCGCGCGGCGCGCGCGAATGAAACCTTCTTCTGCCTGAACGCCGCACCGGCCCGAGGGCCGCTGCCAGAGGGCGTGGAGCCCGACCTTCTGATCGTCAACCCCTACGAGCGCGAGCGGGTGGGCGACTATGACGGGCTGATGGCGCTGACGCTGGGCGCCGAGGGGGCGGTGCTGGTGGAGCATGGACGGGAGCTCGCTCGGGCCCGTCCGCCGGAAGTCAAGGTGGTCGACGGGACCGCCGCCGGGGACGCGTTCTGCGCGGCGCTCGTGGTCTCGATGCTCTCAGGCATCGATCGCCAGGACGCGCTCGCGCGGGCTTGCGCCGCGGGGGCGCTGGCCGCCACGCGCGCGGGTGCCCAACCGTCGCTGCCGACCGCGGACGAGCTCGACGCACTGCTGGCCGGATGAAGCGCGTGATCCTGGACTGCGATCCGGGTCACGACGACGCGATCGCCCTGCTGCTGGCGCTGGGCAGCCCGTCGGAGGTGGAGCTCGTGGGCGTGACGACCATCGCCGGCAACCAGACGCTCGAGCGCACGACGGCGAACGCGATCCGGGTGCTCGACCATGTGGGGCGAGACGACGTGCCGGTGGCGGCGGGGGCGCCGCGGCCGCTGGTGCGGAGCGCCGAGCTGACCACCACCGTCCACGGCGAGACCGGGCTCGACGGCC
The DNA here is from genome assembly GCA_963822735.1 of uncultured Actinomycetes bacterium. GTDB lineage: Bacteria > Actinomycetota > Thermoleophilia > Solirubrobacterales > Solirubrobacteraceae > Palsa-465. The sequence goes on along the minus strand of CAWGIU010000016.1, from coordinate 75,243 downwards.
CGAAGCTGCCGCCGGCCTCGCGCCGGGCGCTCGGCGCGCACGCGATCGACTGGATCGCGCGCGTGGTGGCCGGGGCCCGAACGCCGGTGACGCTTGTGGCCACCGGACCGCTGACAAATGTGGCGCTGTTCATGGCCCGCTATCCAGAGCTCGAGCAAAGGCTGGAGGGAATCGTGCTGATGGGCGGCGCGATCGGCGAGGGGAACGTCACTCCCGCCGCCGAGTCCAATATGTGGTGGGATCCGGAGGCGGCGGCGCGTGTCTTTCAGAGCCCCGTGGCGAAGGTGATGGTGGGGCTCGATGTCACCTACCGCGCGCTGATGAGAGACGAGCACGCCGAGCGGCTCGCGGCCGCCGGGCGCGCCGGGCGGCTGGTGTCCGAGCTGTACGGCTTCTACTCGCGCGCTCACCGCCGCCGCGGCCGCGATGGCGCGCCGATCCACGACGCCTGCGCCATGGCCTACGTGATCGACGCCACGCTGCTAGAGACCGTCTGCTGCGGGGTGAGGGTCGACACGGGATCCGTGCCTTCCCGCGGGCGCACGAACGTCGATCGCTTCGGCCACATGGGTTGGGAGCCCCGCTGCCACGTCGCGCTCGACATCGACTCGGAGCGCTTCCTCCAGCTGCTGGTGGAGCGGATCAGCCGGCTGGGCTGATGGGGTGTGAGCTCGGGGCCGCCACCGGCGTCGACCGTGGGCGTCCGCGCAGGGGGACCGCCTCGCCGACTTCCCATTGCGCAGCCTCGTGTCCCGCCGCGCGCTTCAGAACCGCGTCGGAAGCCAGGAGACGCGATGGATGAGACTTCGCCAGCTCGGTCAGGCGGGCGGCTTCGTTGACCGCGTCGCCGATCAACGTGTACTCGTAGCGGTTCGCGGCGCCGATATTGCCGGCCACGACAGTCCCGGCCGAGACGCCGATCGCGGCGTCGAGTCCGTCGAGCTCCAGGTGCAGACGGCGACGCAGCTCCCGAGCCGCGGCCAGAGCCGTCGTGGCGGGATCTGGATGCGTGGCAGGAGCGCCGAAGGCGCACAGCGCCGCGTCGCCCTCGAACTTGTTGACCCAGCCGCCGTGCAGCGTGATTACGTCGACGGCGATGCTGAAGAAGCGGTTGAGCGTCTCCACCACCTCCCGGGGGTCGCGGTTCGCGGCGTACGCGGTAGAGCCGATCACGTCGACGAACAGCATCGCCGCGTAGCGGAGCTCGCCGCCCAACTCCAAGCCACTGGCCAGCGCCGAGCGGGCCACCTCCTCGCCGACGTGGCGGCCGAAGAGATCGCGCACGTGGTCGCGCTCGCGCAGCCCCGCGACCATGCGGTTAAAGCCGGCCTGCAGCAGCCCTACTTCACCGCCGTCGTCGACCTGCACCCGAACGTCCGTGTCACCGGCCTCGACGCGGGCCATCGCATCGCGAAGCCCACGCACGGGCCAGGCCACGGAGCGGATCGCGACGAGCAGCGTGAACAGCCCAACGGTCAGCGCCAGGACGCCCAGGAAGATGACCGTCGCCGCCATCCGCCGGGGCGACATTCCGCCGCCCGCCAGATAGGCGATCGCCACAAGAACAGCGCCGCACACCGCCACCGCGGTCCCGAACTCCCAGGCCAGATATATGCGAGTTGCGATCCCGGTGGAGCGCGGGCGATCCGCCGGGTCGGCCGCGAGCGCGAGCGCAATCGCCGGGCGCATCATCCACTCCACCGCCAGGTAGGTCAGCGCTGAGGCGCTGAGCCCACCCAGAACGACGAGCACCGAGATCAGCGCACCGGCTGCATACCCGCCGCCAAACGCCACGTCGATGACTCCCAATCCGAACCCGGCCGCGGACCACACCGCCAGCGTATGCCCGGCCTCATGCAGCGCCAGACGTACGGTTCGCCGTCGCGTTGCATCGTCTGGCTCGCCGCCGCGTTCGAGCCAGCCGCGAACCGGCTTGAAGCAGTGCCTGCCCCATACCTCGCACAGCCCCCAGCACAGAGCGGTGCCGACGATCGCCGCGATCAGGACGGACGTACGCGCCTGCGCGGGCGGCTCGGCTCCGGGCAGCGGCACGACGTAAGCCACGAACACGTAGGTGATCGCCGCGATCGCCAGGTTGATCGGCGCGATCACCAGCGTGAATCGACGCATTAGCCGGCGGGGCAGCTCGGCGTTGGCGGCGGGCGTCGGCACGGGCGCTATCGAGCCGCGAGCTGGAGGCGGGAGCGCGATCAGCTGGGGGGAAGGCTGGGCCGCCACGTCACTATCTGTTACAGACCATTGGCTGCGCGCGGAGTGATCATGGTCACAGTCTCGCGCTTGTTCACTTAGCCCGTGCCGATGCCCGGCGCTCGAGGTCAGTCCCGTACGCGGCCGCGGCGCTAGCAGATGCCGAAGCGCGCGCTGATGGTCGTCGTCGCTGTGACGGTCCGCTTGCGGTGCTTGCGCATCACCGTTTGCTTGTAGGACACGACGACCTTCAGCATGTGCGAGCCGGTGTTCAGCCCGCCCAGGCTCAGCCCCACGAGGGTCGGCTTGTAGATGCGCGTGAGGTTCTGCGTGTAGGTGACCACGGTCACCTTCTTCTTCCTGCCGTTCTTGAGCCTCACTGTCTTACGGCGGATGTGCTTGACGCCCTTGTCGAGATAGAAGCGAGCCATGACGTACCGCAGCTTCGTGCCCTTTTTTGTGGTGGTGGAGTTCAGCACCGCACCGAGCAAGCCGGCCTTGGCCGTGCAGGTCGACAGCGATGGGACGGTGAGCGTCAGCGTCTGGTTTCCAAAGCGCTTCGTAACGGTGTGCGGGCTGGGGGGCGCGGCGGGCTGTTGTGCGGCCGTCAGGTAGGTGAAGCGGTCGGTGGGCCCCGTGGCGCTTGTGCCCCCGGGTGTCACCACGCGTACATCTACCGTGCCCGATCCCGGCGGGACGGTGACGTTCAGCTGACCGCCGTTGGCGACGCTGAAGCTCACGGGAGTTGAGCCGAACAGCACTTGCGTGGCGGTCGAGAGTTGCGAGCCGAACACGCTTATTGATGCTCCTTGGGTTCCTGAGCTGCGCGACAGGCTGCTGACGATGGGCGCGACCTCCTTTGGCTGTAGCTCTACGGCCCCGATGTCCGAGCCGTCGCCGCCGGGAGCATTCGGGTAGCCCGGAAGGTCGACGGGCCTGGTCGAGCCGCGCTCATCGGTGCGCAGCCCGAACGAGTTGCCCCGGTCGATCACCGGGCTGTTGAAAGCGGGCGCCATCGTCTGGACCGGTCCGCTGTTGTTGGAGACCGATCCCAGCATCGGGTCCTGGCCGACCATGTCGGTGCTGTCGGTGGTGATGCCCGAGCCTGACGTGCTGCCGATCAGCGAGAACGACGCCGTCGGCGGGCTTGTCCCGGACTCCGTGTACACATCCGACCCGTTGACGGCGGCGGTATTGCCCGACACGATCGTGTTCTGCAGCGCGTTGGCGCCGGTGCCAGCGGCCAGGATCCCGCCGCCGTCGCCGTTCGACGAGCCGTTGGCGGCGTTGCCCGAGATCGTGGCATCGGTGATCGTCATGGCACTGCCCGAGTGGAAGATGCCGCCGGCGTCCGCGCTCGCGGTGTTGTTTGCGATCGTCGAGTTCTGGACGGTCAGGCCGTAGAGCACATGCACCCCGGCGCCCTCGGAGGCGCTGTTGCCGCTGATCGTCGAGTTCTGGACGGTGAGCCCCTGGCTGGCGTAGACGCCGCCGCCCGAGCTGGTGGCCTGGCTCGAGGTGACGCCGTCCCCGCTCAGGATGAGGGGAGACTCGGCGCGGATCGCGCCACCGTAGGCGGCCGAGCCACTGGTGATCGTCAGCCCCGAGATCTGGCTCGTGCCCTTGAGCCCGGGACCGATGTAGAAGGGCTGAAACGAGCCGCCGCCGCTGACTGTCAGCCCCAGCGCGCTGGGGCCGCTGATCGTGAGCGGAGAGGTGATCTCGGGCAGCGATGACTGCAGGGCGATGCTGCCGGTCATGCCCGACTGAAACACGATCGTGCTCGGCAGGGTGGTCGCCAGTCCGTATAGGTCGGCGTAGAGGATCGCGTTGCGAAGGCTGCCGCTGCCGCTGTCGCTGAGGTTCGACACAGTGAACGTCGCGGCGTCGGCCACGGCGCCGGAGAGCAGCGTGGCCGCGGCCGCCAGACCACCCGTCGCCGCTCCTCGTCGCGTCCACTTGGCGGCGTGACGGCGTCGCTCGGTGCGCGCCCTGCGCTGGCGCCGGCTCACCCTCCGTCTGCCCCTGTGGATCGAACCCCCACTCGGGTGCCGACTATACGCCGGGGCGCAGGTCAGTGCGGCGGATCCCCCGGGGCCTGGCCCGGCCTGCAGCACCTACGCTACGGCCGTGGCGCTGGCGCTGAAGGCTCCCGTGTTCGTGGTCGGAGCGCCGTTCTCGGGCGACGCGCTGTTGGTGGACGCGCTCTCGCGCGCCAGCGGCGTGTACCGCTCACACGCCGAGGAGGCCACCTTCCTCGACGCGTTGCCAGACGTCGACCCCGCGCGACGCGCGTGGCACAGCCATCGACTCACCGACGAGGACGCCGAGGGACTGGGAGCCGCGGCGGCCGAGGCGCTTGTGGGGACGCTTCGTGATCGGGAAGGGAGGCCGCCCGTCTCGGGGCGGCGGACGCTGAGGGCCGTGGCCGGCGGACCGCGGCTGGCCCTGCGGACGCCGCTGCTGGCCGCGGCGTTCCCAGACGCCAGGTTCGTGGCCAGCTTCCGCGAGCCGCAGGAAGTCGTGCCGGAGATCGCCGCCGCGTGGCGATCGGGGCAGTTCGTAACGTGTCAGGAGCTGCCGGGGTGGGAGGGCCCACCGTGGTCGCTGCCGCTGATCCCGGGGTGGTCGCGACTCGGGGGCCGGGCAGTCGAGGAGATCGCCGTCGAGCAGTGGACGGCGATCACCCAGCTACTGCTCGATGACCTGGACGCGCTGTCGCCCGCACGCTGGGCGGTGTGCGACCTCGCGGCGCTGCTCGCCGATCCGCGCGAGGTACTCGGGCGGCTATGCCGATTCCTGGACATCGACTACGACCAGGCATTGCTGACACCGGTGGAGTTGGCGCGGCGCTCGCTGTCGGCGGCGCGCGCGGCGCCGAGCGAGGGTCTAAACGCGCACCTGCCCGCCGCCGCGGCTGCCGCCGGCCGGGTCAGGGAGTTGATCGCGGCGCCTGGGCGACGGCGAGCGGCGTCGCCGGCGTCGCGGCCCAGACCGGCGGCCTCGCCTGCCGGTGCCGAGCCGTCGCCGTTTCGGAGCGTGTCCACGGCCTCGTTCGCGCGCACGCTGGCGGCGATGCGCAGCTCGCTGATCGTCTCCACGTACCAGAGCGGCAAGCTGATCTGCGCCCGTGATTCGCGCGGGCTCCTAAACACCCACTTCCGCGACTTCGACAAGCCGATGGGTATTGGCGTGGCGCCCGGCCGCTTCGCGCTCGCCACGCGCAGCGAGATATGGGACTTCCGCGACATGCCGGCCGTCGCCGCAAAGCTCGATCCGCCGGGCACGCACGATGCCTGCTTCATCCCGCGCAACCGGCACCTGACCGGTGACGTGCTGGCGCACGAGGTCGCGTTCGCCGACGGCGAGCTGTGGCTGGTGGCAACTGCGTTCTCGTGCCTGGCGACGCTCGACGCCGAGCACAGCTTCGTCCCGCGCTGGACGCCCCCCTTCATCAGTCGTCTGGCCGCCGAGGACCGCTGTCACCTGAACGGGCTGGCGGTGGTGGACGGCACGGTGGCGTATGTCACCGTGCTGGGGCGGACCGATGAGCCGCAGGGCTGGCGCCAGGAGAAGGCCGACGGCGGCTGCGTCATCGATGTCCGTTCGGGCGAGGTCGTCTGTGCCGAACTGTCGATGCCCCACTCGCCGCGCTGGCACGACGACCGCCTGTGGGTGCTCGAGTCTGGTCGCGGCTCGATCGCCACCGTCGATCTATCGAGCGGCGCTGTGGAGACGGTGATCGAGCTGCCAGGTTTCACGCGCGGCCTGGCTCTGGCCGGTCATCTGGCGTTCGTCGGGCTCTCGCAGATCCGTGAGTCCTCCACATTCGGTGACCTGCCGCTGACCAAGCGGTTGAACGAGCGCGTCGCCGGCGTGTGGATCGTGGACCTCCGCCGGCCGGCGATCGTCGGGTTCTTGCGCTTCGAGGACATCGTTCAGGAGCTGTTCGACGTCGCGCTGCTGCCCGGGGCACGGTTCCCGGAAATCGCCGAGCCCTCCAGCACCGCGGCGGCGAGCTCGTTCGTCCTGCCGTGATCGGCTCGACGTCTCGGGCAAGCCGGTCAGAGTGCCGCGGCCAGGTCCTCGGGCGTCGTGACGGGTGCTTGGCAGACGAAGTGCTCGCACACGTACGCGGCGGCGCGTCCGTCGATCGGTTCGCGCCCTTCGAGTAGCGGGACGCCCTGAGGCTCACCGCCTGCCAGCACGATGTGCGGGCGGTACTGCGAGCGCACCGTTCGCAACAGCGGCTCCGCATCCGGGCCGACGATCGCCACTTCGCGCACGGGCGCCAGATAGAAGTCGACGGCCTGAAGCAGGTGGCCGAAGGCCTGCGGATACCTGCCGGCTATCGGGCTCAGCAGCCTGAGCACGCCCAGACCGTGGCGCTCATATTTACCTTCGCCCGACAACAGCGCGAGCCGCAGCATGGCGAGCGCCGCGGCAGAGTTGCCGGAGGGGATCGGCGAGTCCTCGAGGTCCTTGCGCCGCGCCGGCAGCTCCTCGTGGTCTGACGCGGTGGTGAAGAACCCGCCTCGCTCCGAGTCCTCGAAGCGCTCGATCGTCATGTCGGCCACGGTTGTCGCCTGCTCGTACCAGCGCGGGTCGAACGTCGCCTCATACAGCGTGATCAGCGCGTCGAGCAGGAACGCGTGGTCCTCGAGGTAGGCGCCCAGCCGTCCACGGCCGTGCTTCCAGACGCGCAGCAGGCGGCCGTCATCGTTGAGGCCTTCGCCGATGAAAGCGGCGCAGCGGGTCGCGGCCTCCAGGTAGTCGCCGCGCTCCAGCACCGCGCCGGCCTCCGCCAAGGCGGAGATCATCAGCGCGTTCCACGCGGTGAGGCGCTTGTCGTCCAGGCCGGGACGAACGCGCTCGGCGCGAGCGCCGTAGAGCTTGCAGCGGATCTCGGGGAGGCGCTCGGGCGCCGGGCCCCGGCCCTCCAGCACGTTGGCGCCGTGCTCGAAGTTGCCGCGCTCGGTAGCGCCGAAGTAGGCGATCGCCTGCTCTGCCAACTCGGGCTCGCCGAGCGCATCTCTGAGCTCCTGAAGTGTCCAGACGTAGAACTTGCCCTCCACTCCCTCGGAGTCGGCGTCGAGCGCGGCGTAGAAGCCACCCTCGTCGCCGCGCATCTCGCGCAACGCCCAGTCGAGCGTCTCGCAGCAGACCTCAACCAGACGCTCCTCACCGGACACCTGCCAGCCGTGCAGATATGCCCGCGCCAGCAGCGCGTTGTCGTAGAGCATCTTCTCGAAGTGGGGGACGGTCCAGGTGGGATCCACGGCGTAGCGGGCGAAACCGCCGCCGACGTGGTCGTAGATGCCGCCGGCGGCCATCGCCCTAAGCGTCTGAAGCGACATCTCGCGCTCGCCGCGAGCCAGGAGGAGCTCAATCGTCGATGCCTGGGGGAACTTCGGCGCGCCGCCCCAGCCGCCGTGCTGGCGGTCGAATGTCTCATTCAGAGTCGCGAGCGAATCGATCAGCAGCTGCTCCTGGATCGGCTCCGCGGAGGGCTCGAGCCGGGCGCTGGCCGCGAGCGATTGCTGGATCTGCGAACCCTGCTGGCGGACGTCTTCGCGCCGGCGCTCCCAGGCGTCGGCCACCGCGTCGAGCACCATCCGCCAGCTGGGCATCCCCTGGCGCGGCTCGGGTGGGTAGTACGTTCCGGCGTAGAACGGCTGGCGCTCCGGGGTGAGGAAGGCGTTCAGCGGCCAGCCCCCGTGGCCGGTCATCGCCTGGCAGGCCTCCATGCACAGCGCGTCGATATCCGGTCGCTCCTCGCGGTCGACCTTGATGCACACGAAGCGCTCGTTCATCAGCCTCGCCGTCTCCGAATCCTCAAACGATTCGTGCGCCATCACGTGGCACCAGTGACAGGCCGAGTAGCCGATCGAGACCAGCAGCGGTCGGTCCTCGCGCGCCGCGCGCGCCAGTGCTTCCTCGTCCCACGGGTACCAGTCGACCGGGTTGTCCTTGTGCTGGAGCAGGTATGGAGAGCTTTCGTGTGCCAGTCGGTTGGGCATTCCGTTGACGGTACCCGGCGGCGAGATCAGACAACCGAGTGGCCACGCCGCGCCTGCGTCGCTTGCCTCGCGCCCCAGGCAAGCCCGGCCGCCGTCGCCGGATCATCTAGGGTGTCGCCCGTGCCCGAATCAGTCACAGCTCCCGATGCGCCCGCCGCCGTCGGTCCCTACGTCCACGCGGTAAAGGCCGCCGGATTGCTGTTCTGCTCGGGCCAGATACCGCTCGACCCGCGGACCGGCGAGCTCAACAGCGCCAGCCCCGCCGAGCAGACCGGCCGCTGCTTGGAGAATCTCGCGGCCGTGTGCCACGCCGCCGGGACCACGCTCGGCAGCGCGGTGAGAATTACGATCTACCTGACCGACATGTCTTCCTTCGCCGCGGTCAACGAGGTCTACGGCTTGTTCTTCGAGTCCGACCCGCCGGCGCGGGTGACGGTCGGCGCGGCGGCTCTGCCTCGGGGGGCGAAGGTTCAGATCGACGCGGTGGTGGCGCTGGCGGAGTGAGTGCCGTGTCGGCGCGCCCCGCCACCGAGAGTCCCGGTCCCTCCCAAGACGACATACGGCGCGCCGCGGTCGCCGGAGAAGGACTAACCCGCGAGACGCCCGTGCTGAGCTCGCGGACGCTGAGCGAGCTGGCTGGGGGGACGGTGGTCATGAAAGCCGAGAACCTGCAGCGCACCGGCTCGTTCAAGCTCCGCGGTGCCCTGGCCAAGATCAAGGCTCTGGGCGAGCGCTGCACCGCCGGCGTTGTGACTGGAAGCGCCGGAAACCACGGTCAGGCGCTGGCCTATGCCGCAGACGCCCTCGGTGTTCCCTGCGAGGTATTCATGCCCGAGAGCGCGTCAATCTCGAAGGTCGAGGCGACGATGGCCAGCGGCGCCACCGTGCATCTCGTGGGCGTGACGGTCGACGAGGCGCTCGCCGCGGCTCGAGAGCGCGCGGCGCGGGGCGAGCTCGCATTCGTTCACCCGTTCGACGATCCGGACGTCATCGCCGGGCAGGGTGGCGTCGGTCTCGAGCTCCTCCGCCAGGTGCCCGACATCGCGCGCGTGATCGTGCCCATCGGCGGGGGAGGCCTGATCTCGGGCGTATCGATCGCGCTGAAGTCAGCGCGTCCCGAGGTCGAAGTGATCGGCGTCCAGGTCGAGAGCTGCGCTCCGTTTCCGGCCTCCATGGAGGCCGGCAAGCCGCTGGCCGTGGAAAGTGCCCAGACGATCGCCGACGGCATCGCCGTCAAACTCCCCGGCGAGCTGACGCTCGCGCTGATCCGGCACTGGGTCAACCAGTTGGTGACCGTCCCCGAGGACGAGGTGGCCGAGGCGATGGTCTTCCTACTCGAGCGCGCGAAGCTCGTCGTGGAGGGAGCGGGCGCCGTCGCGGTGGCCGCGCTGCTCGCCGGCCGGGCAGCCGGGACGCCCGCGGGCACGACCGTCGTCCTCCTCTCCGGCGGCAACGTCGACGCCGGTGTGCTGGCTCACGTGGTCCGCCACCACGAGAGTCACGCCGGCCGCCGTCTAGTGCTGCTTGCTCGCGTCCCCGACCGGCCGGGCTCGCTCGCGGGTCTGCTGTCGCTGGTCGGCGGCCGGGGCGCCAACCTGCTCGACGTTCAGCACATCCGCGAGGGCATCGAGCTGCACGTACGCGAGACCGCGGTGCAGCTGGTGCTGGAGACCCGCGGACCGGAGCACGCCGCCCGGGTAGAGCGCGCGGTGCGTGAAGGCGGATACGCCGAGCCGCGCGTCGCGCCGTAGGTCCGTTCGGCACGCCTGGCCCGCGCGCGTTTGGCGCGCGGCTGGCCCGCGCGCGTTCTGCCCGCGCACGCGTTTGGCGCACCTGCCCGCACGCGTTTGGTCGCGCCCGGGGTGCGCGCGCGTCCGTCTTGTCGGGTGCTCTTGGAACTGCGAACATCGCCCTGTGTCATCGATTCAATCCAGCGCTCGGGCTTCCGGCGCCACCGATGGCATGTGCTGGATCCCTGGCGGCGAGTTCCTGATGGGCTCAGAGGAGTTCTATCCCGAGGAGCTGCCAGTTCGCAGCGTGCAACTGGAGGGCTTCTGGATCAGTTCGCATCCGGTGACCGTGGCCGAGTTCGGTCGCTTTGTTGAGGAAACCGGCTATGTCACGCTCGCAGAGCGCCCACCCGATCCGGCCGACTACCCGGGTGCTGATCCCGCCGCCCTCGTCGCCGGCTCGGCTGTCTTTCAACCCACGGAGGGGCCGGTTCCGCTCGATTCGTTGGTGTGGTGGAGGTATGTGCCCGGCGCGTGCTGGCACGCTCCCGAAGGACCGAACAGCGACATCCTTTCGCGCGAGCAGCACCCGGTGACCCACGTTGCTTACGAGGACGCCGAGGCTTATGCCCACTGGGCCGGCACGTCGCTGCCCACAGAGGCCGAGTGGGAGCGCGCAGCTCGCGGCGGACTCCAGGGCAAACGTTTTGCCTGGGGCGATGAGGAGACTCCCGGCGGGCGGTGGATGGCGAACACGTGGCAAGGGGAGTTCCCCTGGCAGAACCTCGAGCTCGACGGTTACCCCGGCACCTCGGCCGTCGGTTGCTTTCCGCCCAATGGCTATGGCCTCTATGACATGACCGGCAACGTCTGGGAGTGGACACGCGAGCCCGACCTTTTCCCGACAAGCGCCTCTCCATCCAGCCCCTGCTGCGCGCCGCCGGCGCCACGGGCGGTTACCGAGGACGATCCCACACGGGTCATCAAGGGCGGCTCGTATCTCTGTGCGCCGAGCTATTGCCTGCGCTACCGCCCAGCCGCGCGCCAGGTACATCCGATCGATACTTCAACCGGCCACATCGGCTTTCGTTGCGTGCTCCGCGAAGCGATGGAAGTGCCGGCAGCCCGCGGGAATTAACTCCGGGAGGTCCAAGCCCGGATCCGTGGGGGTGTAAGCCCGGATCCCTAGAGGTCCAAGCCCGGATCCCTAGCCTGCGCCCCGAGCACCGACTGCCACGCCCCCAGCAGCGGGCGGTTAGGCTCTGCGCCTGCCAGGGGCACCGATGACTGGGCGACAAGGAGGGCACATATGCTGAGCAGACGAGAATTGCTCGAAAGGGGCGCGGCGATAGCCGGAGGGGCATTCGCCCTGGGACGTGTGCCGAGCGCTTGGGCCAGGACCCAGGGGCCTCAAGTCGCGGGGATGAACGTGATCGTGTTCATCACCGATCAGGAACGGGCGATCCAGCATTTCCCGCGCGGCTGGACGCGGCGGCATTTGCCGGGCTTCACGCGCCTGCAGAGGCACGGGCTGACGTTTGAGAACGCGTTCTGCAGCGCCTGCATGTGCTCGCCCACGCGCGCGACCCTTCTAACCGGGTATTTCCCGGCCCAGCACGGCGTGAAGTACACGCTCGAGGACAACATGCCGGCCGATCAATACCCACAGGTCGAGCTCCCGGAGAACTTCAAGAACGTCGCCACTGTGATGGCGGCGTCGGGCTACAACGTCGTCTACAAGGGCAAATGGCACCTGAGCAAGCCTGCCGGAGCGGACTGGGCGCCATCCGACGTCGACAAGTACGGCTTCACGCGCTGGTCTCCGCCGGACGCCGGTGCAAACCAGGACATCGACCAGGAGGGCGGCGGCTTCTACAACCACGATGGCCGCTACATGAACCAGCAGGGATCTGCAGCGACAGGTACGGAGGGCGTTCTGCAGTACCTGAATTCGGCGGCGGCACGCCAGCAGCCGTTCTGCATGATCGTCTCCCTGATCAATCCCCACGACGTCCTGTTTTATCCGCGGGTTTACCGTCGAGCGGGATACAACGACTCATGGCTGAAGGGGGAGATCGGGCTACCCGCCACGATCGCCGAGAAGCTCTCGACCAAGCCGAGCGCCCAGCGGCAATTCCTGCGCATCTCGCAACTCATCGGCAGGCTCGACACGTTCAGCAAGCAGCGCGCGTACCTCAACTACTACGGCAATCTGATGAAGCTGGCGGACCGCTACCTCGTCGACGTGCTCAATGCGCTGGAGGCGCAGAAGCTGCTGGACAACACGCTCGTGGTTCGGACCTCCGATCACGGTGAGATGGGCTTGGCACATGGCGGACAGCGCCAGAAGTGCTTCAACGCGTACGAGGAGACGCTGCGGGTTCCGCTGATCTACTCCAACCCCCGGCTGTGGAGCAGGCCACGGTCCTCGCAGGTAATGGTCTCCCACGTCGACTTCCTGCCCACGCTCGCGAGCCTCGTGAACGCGCCGGCGTCCGCCCGTGCCCGCTGGCAAGGGGTTGACTATTCAGATCACATCCTCGGGCGCACGGCGCCGGCGCCGCAGGACCACGTCGTCTTCACATACGACGACATCCAGGTAGGCCAGTCCAGCCCGCCGTATGTGAAGCCGCCGAACCGCATCATCAGCCTGCGCGAACGGCACTGGAAGATTGCCGAGTACTACGACCTGAACGGCAAGGTCCCGAGCCAGTGGGAGATGTATGACCTCAAGAACGATCCCCTGGAGAGCACCAACCTCGCCTACAAGGGCTACAAGCGAACTCCGGCTCAGCAGAAGCAATACAAGCGCCTGCGCCGCAAGCTGGCGCGCGTGAAGGCACAGCGCCTGCGACCGCTGCCCAACACGCCGCAGGCGAAGACGCAAGGAAGCCCGAGCCGGCGCGCACCCATCACCGCCATGGACTAGCGATCGGCCGTGATCGGACTGACCGCCGCACATCTGGCGAGGACCGACTTCCGCTGAGGCCGGCGGTCGGTAGTGGGTCCCCACTACCCCGCGGTTCGGTTCAGGGGACCGCTGTTAGACTCGCCCGGCTTTCTCGTTGTCCGGCAGGCGCCCCGGATTCTGCTGCGCACGGTCTATGCGAATTTGGTTTGACATGACCGCCTCAGCCCATCCGGTTGTCTTTCGTCCGATCATCTCGCGGCTACGCGACCAAGGTCATGAGATCGAGATAACCGCGAGGGACTACGCCCAGACGCTGGGCCTGCTCGAGCTGCAAGGGCTCGATCACATCGTCGTTGGCCGCCACGCCGGAGCGTCTCGCCCCCGGAAGCTGCTGGCCCTGTTCTCGCGTACCTCAAAGCTTCATCGCTGGGCCCGAGGATCGTTCGATCTCGCGGTGGCCCATGGTTCCAACGACCTGGCGCTGGCAGCCGCCTGGGCCAAGATCCCGGCGGTCAACATGTTCGACTACGAGTTCGCGATCCAGCAGCACAACATCGGCTGCAGGCTGGCGAGGCGAGTCATCACGCCGGACGCGATTCCCGCCTCGCGTCTGATCCGTTTTGGCGTCACCGCGGAGAAGCTGCTGCAGTACCCCGGGCTGAAGGAGGAGTACTACCTCTATGACTTCAAGCCCGATGAGACGATCCTTGCGAAGCTCGGCGTCGACGAGCGGCGCGTGGTAGTCGTCATCCGGCCCCCGCCCGACGTCTCCCTGTACCACCGCAAATCGAACCCGCTCTTCCCGCGCGTGCTTCAGTATTTCGGAAGTCACGACGGCGTCCACGCGGTGGTGCTGCCCCGTACCGACGCCCAGCGGGCGCTCGTACGGTCGCTGGCGCTTCCGTCGGTGATCGTCACCGACGGAGCGGTGGATGCGCAGAGCCTGATCGCCTCGGCAGATTTGGTCATCTCCGCAGGGGGGAGCATGAACCGCGAGGCGGTGGCGCTCGGAGTACCGGTTTACACGACGTACGGAGGACGTCTGGGGGGAGTGGACGAATCACTGCTTAAGTCAGGACGTCTGCGCCCACTGACCGATCCCCGCGCCGTGCAACTGCAAAAACGCTCCAACAAGCTCGACTGGCCAAGGCGCGACCCCCAGCTGCTCGTGGACATGGTCCTCTCGGGGGCCCGGTGAGCTCGCGGCGCGAACCGAAGTAGGGTGGCCCGATGAGCTGGGTCGCCAACCGGGCGCGGGGAGTGCGCAGGCAATCATCTGTGGCCCCACGCCGATACGTCACCGCTCCGCCTGAGCACTACGAGTCGCTCGTTGAGCAGTACGCCCGGATGGCCGACACGCTTGAGCCACGCGCCGTCGACCGTGTGCTGCGTGCGCTGGACGTGGTCGTGGCCTCCGTCGCCGCGCTCCTAAGCTCACCGCTTGCGCTCATGATCGCGCTGCTGATAAAGCTGACCTCGCCACGCGGACCGGTGCTGTACCGCGGCTGGCGCGTGGGACGCGCCGGGCACCTCTTCCAGATGCTGAAGTTCAGGACGCTCGTCCCCGACGCCGAGCAGCGCCTCGGCCCGTACATCGGCCCCGAGCTCTCGATGCTGACCCAGAACGAGGTAACCGCGGTGGGACGCGTCCTGCGGGCATCGAGATTCGACGAGCTGCCCCAGCTGATCAACGTGCTCAGGGGTGAGATGAGCATCGTTGGGCCGCGGCCGATTCGCCCGGCCTTCTTCGCCGAGCTGTGTTCGGAGATCCCCCAGTACTGGCAGCGGTTGGTCGTGCGGCCCGGGATCACGGGCCTGGCCCAGTTGCGACTGACGCGCGAGATGACGTGGGCCGAGAAGCTGGCACACGACATGGAGTACATAGCCGACCGTTCGGCGGGGCTCTACCTGTCGATCATTGCCACCACCGCCTGGCTGATCGTCGTGCGTCCCGCCAACCGCCGGGCCGTCCTCAACCGCCTACCCTGATCGGCCCGCGATGTGCGGGATCTGCGGGATCTACGACTTCTCACGCCAGCAACCGGTCGACGGCGTACTGCTCGAGCGCATGAACGCCACGCTCGTCCATCGCGGCCCGGACGGTGGGGGCACCTATGCCGACGGGCCCCTGGGCCTGGCGGCACGCCGCCTGGCGATCATCGACCTGGCGCACGGCGACCAGCCGATGGCCTCGGCTGACGGAGCGACGTGCGTGGTGCAGAACGGCGAGATCGTCAATCACCGGGAGCTGCGCCGAGGTCTCGAGCGCGGTGGGGCGGAGTTCCGTACGGAGTGCGATACCGAGGTGCTGCTGCACCTCTACCGGCGCGACGGGCCACGGTTCGTCTCCCAGCTGCGGGGAATGTTCGCTCTGGCGCTGTGGGACAGCCGGCGCAGGACGCTACTGCTGGCGCGTGATCGCTTTGGCATCAAGCCGCTGTTCTACTCGGCGACCAGCGGCCGACTGAGCTTCGGCTCGGAGCTGAAGGCGCTGTTGCAGGACCCCCGCTTCTCGCGCGAGGTGGACGGCGAGGCCCTGCATTCCTACCTGGCCTTCAACTCCATCCCCGCGCCGTTGACGATCTTCCGCGCCGCCCGAAAGCTGCCTCCCGGGCATCTCCTTCAGTGCTCTCCCGATGGGATCACCATCGAGCGCTATGCGCGCCCGGCGCCGGCGTCAAGTGGGCATCTGCGCGAAGGGCGCGGCGAGGAGCTGGCGGAGGAGCTCCGCGAGCGCATGCTCGACTCGGTCACCGCCCACCTGCTGGCGGACGTCCCGGTCGGCGTGCTGCTGTCCGGAGGGGTCGACTCGTCGGTGCTCACGGCGCTCGCGGCTCGGGGCTCCGGCAAGCGGATCTCGACTTTCTCCATCGGCTTTCGCGAGCGCTCCTTCAATGAGCTCGATCTCGCCCGCCTGGTCGCGCAGCGCTACGACACCGATCATCACGAGCTGGTCGTCTCACCGCAGATGACGGAGCTGCTGCCGGAACTGGTTGGCGCCTTCGACGAACCGTTCGCAGATTCCTCGGCGGTACCGACATTTCTCGTCTCCCGGCTGGCAGCGGAGAACGTCAAGGTCGTGCTGAGCGGGGAGGGCGGGGACGAGCTGTTTGGGGGCTACGAGACCTATACCGCCGATCAGCTGGCGCGGTGGGTCGGCCCGGCGGCGGCGCGGCTCGGTCCGCTCGTAGAACGGATCCCGAGCTCCGACGCGCGCGTGAGCCTCGAATACCGTGCCAAGCGCTTCGTCCGCGCCGCGGCCCTGCCGCCGCTCGAGCGCCACCACGGCTGGAAGGAGATCTTCACCTCCGAGCAGCGCTCACGTCTACTGACGAGCGACTGGCGTCAACAGGCCGCCGATCCGCTCGCACCGTGGCGCAGCCGTTTCGAGGAGACGAGGGAGCGCCACTGCTGGCCCGCCTCCAGGACGTCGACCTCGGGATCTACCTGGCCGACGACCTGCTCGTCAAGACCGACCGCATGAGCATGGCCCACAGCCTCGAGGCACGCGTGCCTTACCTCGATCCCGTCGTCGCCGAGCTGGCGCTCGCGCTTCCGACGAGGCACAAGGTGCGCGGGGCGGCCAAGAAGCGCCTGCTTCGCAGGGCGGCCGCTCCGCTGATCCCCCGCGAGATCCTCCACGCCCGCAAGCGCGGCTTCTCGATCCCCGCCGCGGCCTGGCTGCGCGGGGAGATGAAGCCACTGGCCGAGGAACTCCTGGCGCCCGGCCGGACACGCAGCCAGGGTTACTTCGAGCCCAGCTTCGTGAGCTCGCTGCTCGAGGAGCACGTTGCGCGGCGCCAGGATCACAGCAGGCAGCTGTGGGGCCTCATGTCATTCTCGCTGTGGGTGGAGCAGATTGAGCGCTCTGGCAGCGCGATGGCCCGCGCGCCGGCCGAGGCGAGCCGGGGCTAGCGTCCCGCGGGGGTCGCCGCCGCGCGCCGGGGTTAGCGGCCCGCGGGGGTGGGCCGCCGCCGCGCCTGCCCATCGTGCGGTGCGCCACGGTATGCGCGCGCCGCCTCCACGAGCGCACCGAGCACACGGCTGCCCTCGTCGGCCTCCGGGTGCCACTGAACGCCGAGGCAGAATGCCGGCCCCGGCGACTCGATCGCTTCGGTCAGCTCGTCGAGAACCGATACTCCGGTGACGCGCAAGCCCTCGCCGATCGTGGCCACGCCCTGGTGGTGGTGTGACTTCGCGCGGTGGAGCTCCTCGCCCGCCGCCCGAGCGGCGAGCGATCCCGGCTCCAGTCGTACGTCGTGGTCTGAGTTCTCAAAGCTGCCGGGGTTGCGCCGATGCCCCTCGTGACCCACGTCGTCGGGCACGTGCTGGCGCAGCGTGCCGCCGAAGGCGACGTTCAACAGCTGCATCCCGCGGCAGATCCCGAGCACTGGCAGCCCCCGTTCAGCGGCTCGCCGCGCGAGCGCCAGCTCGCTCCGGTCGCGCTCGGGAACCGTGCCGTTCGTCCGAGGGTGCGGTTCGGCGCCGTAGGAACCGGGGTCGAGATCGGCGCCTCCCGTTAGGACCAGCCCGTCGATCCGGTCCAGTACCGCATCGGGGTCCGACTCGAGGTGAGGATCAGGCGGGATCGCCAACACCACGCCCCCGGCGCGCTGGATCGACGCGAAGTAGAACTCCATCAGAATCGCCGCGCGCTGCTCCCAGACGCTCCAGCGCGCGTCGGCCAGCTCCGTGCAGACGCCGATGACGGGCGGAGAATCGCTCATGCTTCGATCAGCGCCAGGATCTCCTCCTCGTCCCAGCTGCCGGCCGCGCCGGGACAGCCCGCGAGGTAGGCCGCGATCTCGTTCTTCTTCCAAGCGCCCGTTTCGAAGAGCCCGGCTGCGATGTGCTTCAGGTAGGCGGCAGCTGGCTTGTTGGGGGTGACCTTCCCCATCGGCCACGGCGCGGTGAACGTGAGCGCCGGATAGCCGTCGATCGAACCGAGGCACACGACGGTCTCGTAGCGGCCGGGGCCGACCTGCGTTCGCCCGCGAGCAAGCCAATCGCCGAGCTCCAGGTCTCCGGCGGGCGCGCGGTACATCTCCTGGGCGAGGATGTCGGAGAACTGGCCGATCGTGATCAAATGGCCCCGCGCCCAGGCCGTGCCGGCGGAATCTGGGTCGAAGAACGCCCTGCCGCCGGTCCACACCGCTGACTCGAGCGCGAAGTACAGCTTGCCCGGCAGCTCGAGCGGAATCGAGCGCCCGGGCTCGCGGCGATCCCGGCACCCGGGAAAGGCCTTCGCCCCATTCGGCGGTTGACCGCCGGCCAGGTAGTACCGCAGGCGCGAGCTGCGCACGTTCGAGCCGTAGGCCACGTACCAGACGAGGCCGCGGTGCTCAGTGTCGCCGCTCCAGGGATCGGGACGCTGCGCGGCGGTCACAGCCGTATCGATAGTCGGTGCCACGAGCGAGCCTGAGGGTAGCCGCTCCTCAGCTCAGGGCCTGGCGTTTGGCGGCGCGGAGCGCAACACTGCACGCTTGACCTTGCCGCTCGCGGTCCTCGGCAGCTCCGAGGCGAAATCGATGATCCGCGGATACTTGTAGGGGGCCGTCTCGCGCTTGGCGTGCTCCTGCAGCTCGTGCACCAGATGGTCGCTCGGGGAGCAGCCGTCGCGCAATACGACAACCGCGCGTACCACGGCGCCGCGCTCGTCATCCGGCGCAGCCACCACCGCCGCCTCAGCCACCGCCGGATGCGACACGAGCGCCGACTCAACCTCGAACGGACCGATCCGGTAGCCGGCCGAGATGATCACGTCGTCGGTGCGCCCTTCGAAGTACAGATAGCCGTCTTCGTCCTGGCTGACGCGGTCGCCGGTCCGCCACGGTCCGGGCTGGCGTGCGCTCGCATCGCCGTCGATCGCCCCGTCCCCGTCGAGGTAGGAGACGAAGAAGGTGGGATCGCTGGCCGGGTCCGTCAGGACCATCTCGCCGTCCTCGACGTCAAGCTTCACCCCCGGTAGCGGCAACCCCATCGATCCGGGCTTGACAGGCCGTCCCACCGGGTTCGCCGTCAGCTGCCCGGTCTCGGTCTGCCCGTAGCCGTCGCGGATCTCGAGGCCGGTGGCCTCGCGGAACGCTCTGATCACCTCCGGGTTGAGCGCCTCTCCGGCCGCCACCATCTCCCGCAGTGCGGGCAGCCGCGGTATGTCGGTGCGTTTGGCGATCACGCGGTACTCCGTTGGGGCCATGCACAGCACCTCAACGCGCTCCCCGGCCACGATGCTGAGGCGTTCTTGCGGATCGAAGCGGGCGTCGTGCAGCAGCGCCGTGGCGCCCCGGATCCACGGCGCGATGAAGACATTGCGGGCGGATTTCGACCATCCGGAGGCCGTCGTGCACCACACCAAGAGCCCCTCCCGCGCGCCCAGCCAATGCTCGGCTTGCAGGTGCTGGCCGGGCAGATAGCGCTGGCCGTGAACCACCGCGCGCGGCTCGCCCGTGGTGCCACTCGTGAACACGATCAAGCACGGGTCGCCCGCCTGGAGCTCCACCGCGGGAGCCGGCGGCGCGTCGTAGAGCCCCTCGTCGGGGATCGTCAGCACCGTGCACTCGGGCCGAGCCTCCGTCAGCTCGCCGTCGTTGCGCTCGTCGGCCACGATCAGCTTTGGGCGTGCCGAGCGCAGTCTCACAGCCAGATCCCGCGCCCGCAGCTGCTCGTTGCATGGAAGGACGACCGCGCCGATGCGAAAGCAGGCCACCATCGTCAGGACCCACTCCGGCCGGCTACCGATCAGCGTCATGACGATGTCCCCGCGCCCGACACCCTCGGCGGCCAGACGCCCCGCCAGCCGCGCGCTGCGGTCGGCGATCTCGCCAAATGACCATTCCCTGCGACGCCCGTCGCGGGCGAGCTCGATCAGAGCCCGGTGTTCCGGCGGGGCTCTGTCCACCATGTCCCGCGCGAAGTTCACAGCGCGCGAGTGTGGCAGGATCGACCGCTCTCGATGATCGTCCGGCCCGATCGATGACGTTTTGGAACGGCGTACTTTGGCTGCATCTGGTGGCGATGGCGTTCTTCGTCGGCGGCCAGCTGATGCTGGCGGCGATCGTCGTGCCGGTGCTACGGGGGGCCAGCGACCGCGCTCCGCTGCGCTCAGCAGCGCGACGATTCGGGCTGGGAACGCTGGTGGCGGTCGGCGTCTTGATCGTGACCGGTGTCGCAATGGCCTCCCACGGTCATCGCTGGGGCGACTCGACGCTTCGCATAAAGCTCGCGCTGGTGGTCCTCGTCGTGGTGCTGATCGGAGCTCACATGCGCAAGCCGGAGTGGCACGTCCTCGACGCGGCGATTTTCCTCGTCTCCCTGGCCATCGTCTGGTGTGGAGTTGTGCTGGTCGTCGGCTAGCCGGCGTGCGTCACGGGCGCTCGAGTCCCGCCAGCACCAGGTCGTTCTCCACAGAGCACCATTCGCCCTCGACGCCGGCTGGTCGCTCCGGGTCATCCCCGCGCCGCCGCACGAACGTGCGGATGAGGGACGGCTTGACCGCAAACACGGCATCGGATTCGAGATAGTCGCTGTCGGCGTCGAAGATGTGCGTCGTGAGCGTGCGGTAGCCCTCGGCGCGGACGATCATGTGGATGTGGGCGGGGCGCCACGGATGGCGTCCTGAGGCTGCGAGCATCCTTCCCACCGGACCGTCGTCGGGGATCGTGTAAGGCACCGGGCGGACTCCCATCACCGCATAGCTGCCGTCCTCGCGGGTCAGGTAGCGACCGCGAAGATGGTCCTCGGGAGCCTCCGGGCGCTGAACCGCATAGAGCCTGTCCGGCCCGTTCTGCCAGACGTCGAGCTCCGCCCCGGCGATCGGCCGGCCCTCCAGGTCGAGCACCTTCCCCTGGACCCACGCCGGAACGCCGGCGGAATGCTCGGCGGGGCTGGCCATGCTCTCCCCGTACTCGCGACGCGGCGCGCCGGGGGCGTAGAACGGCCCCAGGACAGTCGACTCCGTCGCCCCGGCCGGAAGCGGATTGTCAAGGGCGTCCACCAGCATCGAAAGACCGAGCGAGTCCGACCACAGGATGAACTCCTGCCGGCGATCGTCGGTGATGTGGCCCGTGGCCGTCAGCACCGCGATCAACTCGCGCCACTCGCTCTGGTTCAGCTTCTGCTCGCACGCGAACTCGTGCAGGTGCGAGACGAAAGAGCGCAGCAACTCGCGAAGCCTCGGGTCCCGGCAGTTCTCGAAGCTCGCAAGCGCCGAGGCGGTGATGTCGGCGGGTCCGGTCTTGGTCGCTGCCAAGCGCCTTCAGAGCTCCGCAGACGCGATCTCGGCACCGTCGCTGAGCGACCGCAGCTTCAGCCACGCGACTTCCGGATCCACCTGCGAGAAGCGGATGAACGTATCGAAGCCGCAGTCCGTGCCGGCCACGAGGCGTTCCCTGCCGATGATCTTGCCCAAGCGCACGAGACGGTCGGCGACCAATCGCGGATGCTCGACGCAGTTGGACTTGACGTCTATGACGCCCAGGATCACTGACTTGTCGGCCGGCAGCGTGACGTTCTCGAATACGCGCCATTCGTGCGCGTGCCGGGCATTGGCGCCCTCTACGTAGATCGTGCCCGCGTTGACATTGAGTACCTGCCCGATGATCTCCTCCAGCGGGACGTCCCGGTGATGGGGTCCCGCGTAGTTGCCCCAGCAGACGTGCAACCGGACCTGTTCGGGCGGAATGCCGGCCAGCGCGGCGTTGAGCGCCTCGACAGCAAGCGGCAGGTGCGTGTGCCAGTCGCCGACGCTGCTGCCCACGGAGCGACAGTGCGCGGCCATGGCAAAGTCGGGCGAGTCGATCTGGAGTTTGAAGCCGGCGTCGGTGATCGCTCGGTACTCATAGGAGAGCGCGTCCGCCAGTGCGCCGAGATAGGCCTCGTGCGAGCCGTAGTGCTGATCGGGGTAATTGAACGCGATCTGCCCGGGGCTGATCGCCCCCAGAAACGCATCCGAGCCGGCATGCCCATCGAGCGTGCGCGTCAACCGCTCGATGTCGCGTTGTACAGCTTGCTTATCGGCCAGCTCGACCGGGCCGACGCAGTTCGAGAAGACGATGTGGGCCATGGACGGCGTGTTGAACAGGCGCATGGCCAGGTCCGGAAAGTTCGCCACGTCGTCGGCCTGAAACTCGGAGCGGCCGGCGAACCCCGAGAAGCGCTCGTTGACATACGTGCTGAAGCCCGTCTTGCTCATCTCGCCGTCGCTGATGACGTCGATCCCGGCATCCCGCTGCTTCTCGACCACCTCGGCGACGGCGTCATCGATGCGGGCCTCCAGCGCTTGGCCGTCGACTTCCTGGCCGTCCAGCCGCGCCCAGATCATGTCGGCAAGCTCGGCGGGTCGCGGAAGGCTTCCCGCGTGCGTCGTCAGGATCCGCTCAGCCATGTACCCCTCCTCTGGGCCTCGCCGCTACGGCCGCCCATCGCGGCGATCCGCGATGCGCGTGTGTCTAGCACGGTTATACACTGCGGCCCGATTCGATGGCCGCGGGTACTACGGTGATCATCGGTGGCACGCGGGGCCTTGGGCGTCACTTGGCGGAGCGGTGCGCGCAGCGGGGGGAGGCAGTCGTGATCACGGGCCGAGATCGCGGCGCGGCCGAATCCATTGCCCGGGAGGTCGGCGGCTCGACGTCCGGCGTTGGCGTGGAGCTCACGGAGCCCACGACGATCGCAGACGCCCTCAAGGGGATCGATCGGGTAGACCGCGTCGTCCTCACGGCGATCGAGCGCGACACGAACAGCGTCCGCGACTACAGCGTCGAGCGGGCGATCCGGCTGGCGACGCTGAAGCTCGTGGGCTACACGGAAGTGCTCCACACCCTTCATCGCGCAATGCACGCCGATACCTCAGTGCTGCTCTTCGGCGGCCTGGCGAAGGATCGCCCATATCCCGGCTCGACGACGGTGACCAGCGTCAACGGTGCAGTCGCGACGATGGTGCGCACATTCGCAACGGAGCTTGCCCCCGTGCGGGTCAACGCTCTGCACCCCGGGATCGTCGGTGACAGTCCGGCCTGGGCGGATAACGCCGAGATGCTGGGGCGCGTCAAGGAGCGAACCCCTACCGGGCGCCTGGTGACGATGGACGACATCATCGACGCTTCCCTGTTCCTGCTCCAGAACCGGGCGGTCAACGGCGTGAACCTCGCCGTCGACGGCGGCTGGATGATGATGTGAACGGCCCCCGTCGCCGTTTTCACGTTCAGCGCCATGGGGACCCCGGACCAGCGGTCCCGGGCCCGCCGCCCGATCGCGCCCGGGGGCTCGAGCTGACGGCGCTCGTCGGGGATCCCGTCGGCGCCGTGCACACCGGCTGGGCACTTCACACGCTGGCCTCATCCGGACACGTGGACTCACACCTGCATTCAACCGAGCAGAGCTTCTATGTCCTGAGCGGCAATCCGTTGCTCACCATCGATGGACAGACATATCGCCTCGCGCCGGCGGAGTGCGGGCTCGTGCCGGTCGCCGTTCCCCACGCGTGGCGCAACG
Organism: uncultured Actinomycetes bacterium; assembly: GCA_963822735.1. GTDB lineage: Bacteria > Actinomycetota > Thermoleophilia > Solirubrobacterales > Solirubrobacteraceae > Palsa-465. The sequence goes on along the minus strand of CAWGIU010000016.1, from coordinate 51,883 downwards.
AGGAGCCCGAGCGTGCGGTCTGGCTCGAGGTCACCGCGCCCGCGCCGCGAGTCGCCGGGCCTCCCGACACATTCTGGACCGGGGAGGGGCCCGGCACCGGCTCACCGCTGCCGCTCGACATCCGCGATCCCCGAACGCGCACCTTCTTCCGGCTCGGCGCCGACGACATGGATCTCGAAAGTCTCAAGGCGGGGGCGGCTGTCGATGCTCCGACGGTCTCCGCGAGCATGGCGACGGCGCTGCTGGCATACAGCGGAATTGCGGTGAAGATGCTCGTGGACCAACGCCTGGGAGCGGTCCTCCACCAGATGTTCATGGTCGAGTATGAGCCCGGAGGACTCGCCCAGCCTCACGATCACCCGTTCGAGGAGGCCTACTACGTCCTCGCCGGCGAGATCGACGCCACCGCGGACGGCGAGGAGTTCAGCCTATCCCCAGGTGACCTCTTCTGGACCGGGGCGGGGTGCATTCACTCCTTCGACAACCGTACTCAGGAACGTGTGCGGTTCCTTGAGACCCAATCGCCGCAACCCCCCGTCAACTATTCCTATCGCTTCAACCGGGACTGGGACTACCTGGCCGCCGAGCTCGGCGAGCGCCGCTCGCAGGAGCACTGAACGGACACCCAATTCTGGACCTCGGGCCCTTGGTAGCCTCATCCACCATGGGTCTCATGTACGGCAGCGGGCCGTTTGGCAAGAGCCCCGCCGGCACGTTCAACTTCGAACCGCCGCCGCCCGGGCGCGCCGTGTACCTGGAGCGATCGCCCAAACGAGTCCGCGTCGAAGTCGCCGGTGAGACGATCGCCGACAGCCGTCGCGTGATGCTGCTGCACGAATCCGGACTGCAGCCGCTCTACTACTTCCCGCCCGAGGACGTCCGCTCCGACGTGCTCGAGCCGAGCGACAGGCACACCCACTGCCCGAAGAAGGGCGAGGCTTCGTACTACACGATCCGCGTCGGCGACCGCATTCTCGCGGACAGCGCCTGGTACTACCCCGAGCCGCTGCCCGACGCCCCCCCGCAGCTGAAGGGGCTGATCGCCTTCTACTTCGACCGCATGGACCGGTGGTTCGAGGAGGCCGAGGAGATCGGCGTCCACGCCCGCGACCCCTACCACCGGATCGACGTGCTGGCCAGCGACCGCCATGTCCGGGTCTCCCTGGACGGAACGCCGCTGGCGGAGACGCGGCGCGCGGTGGCTCTGTTCGAGACCGGCCTCCCCACCCGGTGGTACATCCCAAAGGAAGATGTGGCGGCCGAGCTCGAGCCCAGCGACACCGTGACGCGGTGCCCGTACAAGGGCGCCGCCTCTTACTACTCCGTGAACGGCAACGAGGACCTGATCTGGTACTACGTCGATCCGCTGCCCGAGGTGGGCGGCATCAAGGACCTGCTCTGCTTCTTCAACGAGAAGGTGGACATCGAGCTCGATGGCGAGCTCGAGGAGCGGCCCGATACGCCGTGGAGCAAGGACCACGGAGCCCGGTCTCGACTCGAGCCGGCAGGCCACTGACCCCGATCAGGCGCCGCGGCGCTGGCGCACGAGCTCGCGTAGACGCGCGGCCTCCCGCGCCGAGCGGTGCGCGATCCGCTCCCACGTGATCCGCACGGTCACGTAGCCGGCCACCAAACGCTCGACGTCGCGGTCGCGATCCGCCTCGAACGCGTCCCTATCCCCGTGGAAGCTCCAGCTGTCGAGCTCGATCACGATCTTCTCCTCGGGGAACAGTGCGTCGGCCTCGTAGCCCGCAACGAACGTGCTGAGCACGGGCTGGGGCAACCCGTACTGCTTGCAGAAGGCCGGAAACGCGTCCTCCCACTCCGACCTGCGTCGGCCCGCCCCGGACCTCGAGCAGCGGCATCAGCCTCTTCGTCCCGCCGTGGCACGGGAACCGCTCGACGACGTCGGCAATGTCGGCCAGGCTCAGGATCCCTGCGCGACGGGCCTCGTTGACCCGTCGCCTCAGTGCCTTTTGCGGCATTGCCGGCGCCATGTAGAGCAGGGTCAGCGCGGGGGAGGTGACGCGGAGGCCGAGGCGGGTGCGCAGGTCGCGGTCCGTCAGGCCCCTGAGGCGGTGAACCTCGATGCCCCTCCTCTTGCGGTCGCCAGAAACCGCGACGTGCATCGGCAGCTTCCAGCGCTTCCACATCCCCCAGAGGACCATCGCGGAATCGTGACTCAGCGCTGCGCTTTCGCCGCAGGCCAGAAGGGCTGCTGCTGCGTGCTCACGGCCAGTTCGCGGTGGACCGCCGACGGAGTAGACGCCCTGGTGCACGCGGCAGAGCCATTCGCGCCTGCCGATGCCATGGCTATCGAGTCCGAGCGCCGCGAGCTGCCGCCAGGTGACCTGCCGGTGGAGCGCCACCTGGGCGAGCACGTCGAAGTTATGGGCGTCTGGCGCCATATAAGTTCTCAAAGCCCCGGCCCCACGGCCCTCCACCCCCCTCCCGAACACTTTTGACAGAGTCCAGGCAATGGCGACCACGACCACCCCCTACACCGACAAGACCGACGAGCAGAGGGCCATCAGCGAAATGGTCCACCAGTTCGCCGACGAGCAGATCATCCCCAACGCCGAGCACTACGACCACGAGGACAGCTTCCCCGAGCCGATCGTCGAGCAGATGAAGGAGCTCGGCCTGTTCGGCGTCACGATCCCCGAGGAGTACGGGGGGATGGGGCTCGACCTGACGACCTACGCGATGATCGTCGAGGAGCTGAGCCGCGGCTGGATCAGCATCTCCGGGATCGTCAACACCCACTTCATCGGCTCGTATCTGCTGATGAAGTTCGGGACCGAAGAGCAGAAGCAGCGCTACCTGCCGCGGATGGCCACCGGCGAGATCAGAGCGGCCTTCTCCCTGTCAGAGCCCGAGTGCGGCTCGGACGTCCAGGCCATCAAGACGAGCGCAAAGAAGGACGGCGACCACTACGAGATCAACGGGACCAAGATGTGGGTCACCAACGGCCTGCTGTCCTCGGTGGTGTTCGTGCTCGTAAAGACCGACCCGAGCGCCGAGCCCAAGTACAAGGGCATGACCTGCTTCATCGCCGAGAAGGAGCCGGGCGAATCACAGAACACCGGCGAGTACGCGGGCTTCAACGTGCCGCCCAAGATCAAGAAGCTGGGCTACAAGGGCGTGGAGTCCACGGAGCTGGTGTTCGACGGCTATCGCTGCCCGGCCGAGAACATCCTCGGCGGCGAGGAATCCGGGCTCGGGCAGGGCTTCGTCCAGATGATGGATGCACTGGAGGTGGGGCGCGTCAACGTCGCCGCGCGGGGCGTGGGCATCGCGCAGCGGGCTTTGGAGCTGGCGCTCCGCTACAGCCAGGAGCGCAAGACGTTCGGCAAGGAGATCGCCCAGCACCAGGCGATCCAGTTCAAGCTGGCGGACATGGGCACGCAGGTCGAGGCCGCGCGCCTGATGACGATGAGGGCAGCGCGGCTCAAGGACGCCGGCGAGCGCTCGGATCTGGAGGCGGGGATGGCGAAGCTGTTCGCCTCCGAGGCCGGCCGCTTCTGCGTCGAGGAGTCGTTTCGCATCCACGGCGGCTACGGCTACAGCAAGGAATACGAGATCGAGCGCCTCTACCGCGACGCGCCGCTGCTGCTGATCGGCGAGGGCACCTCCGAGATCCAGCGGATGGTGATCGGGCGCAAGCTGCTTCAGCGCCACAAGATCTAGAAAGGGGCGCGCCTGCGGGGCGCGCCCCCGTTTATCTAGGCCGGCATTGGCTCCTGCGGCGGCGCCTCGAGCGTGTAGTTCTCCGCCGGCTCGATGAACTGAGGCCCCGGACAGAGCCGGACAATTTGGCCGATTGACCGAAAATCCGCACATAGCGTCCAAAAGTTGCTCAAGTTTCCGGTGCGGGTGCCGATACCTATAGCGCCGCCGCACGGGAGTCGCGACGTCGTCGAACGTATGCGGGACGTGGGGGCATAGAGCAGGTTGGCCAGGCCGTCCGCGTCGTCGGATGCGACGCGGACAGCCCAGCCCCTGTTCCGGGTGGGGCGCCGTGCGCGGCCTGGAGCGCAGCTAGGGGAACAGGCCGCCGCACCGCGTCATTACACTCGGCCGCCTGGCCTCTCCGTCGGACACCAAGTCGCTAATCGAAACCGCGGTCGGGCGCTTCCTCGACGAGGTGCCGGCGCTTCGGTCGCTGAAGCTTGTCGCGAGCCTGGAGCTGCGAGGCCGGGGCGACGTCCAGATGTACCGCGTCGAGATGCCAGGCCCGAAGGTGAGCAAGGACATCGCTGCCGATGCCACCGTGCGCCTAACCGTCTCTCGCTCGCACTTCAACGAGCTGGCGACCAAGGGGCGCGTCAGCGACTGGCGCGAGGCATTGGGCCACGGTGACGTCAAGGCCACCGGCATCGACCAAGTGCTGAAGCTGATCGTCAACGTCGTCGAGCGCCAGGAAGCCCGCGCGCACACCCGCAAGGCACGGCACTGAGGGCGCGCGGCTGCTAGGCCGGGCGCCCCTTGCTACGAGGCCTTTAGCTTGAGCGTGACCGTCGCCGTCTGGCGGCTGGCGTCGGTGGTCTTCACCGACACGGTCAGGTTGCCGGCCCTCTTGCGCTTCACGGAGCTGACGATGCTGCGGTTGCTTCTGATCGCTGCGCTGCCGAGCGTGAGCCGAACCTGAGTTGTGGCCTGCTTGAGCGTGATCGTGAGCTTGCCGTGCGCCAGCTTCACCTTCCAGCCCTTGAGCCGCTTCCCGTTGGGGCCGCGCAGCGTGATCCCGCGGGCCACCTTCGACTTCGAGAACGCGAAGTTCTTCGGCAGCGTGACGGTAATCGACTTCAAGCGGGCGAACCCCGACTGAGCGCTGAGGACCATGAAGAGCTTCGGGCGGCTCCTGGCGACGCCGGACAGCGTGGCGCTCGAGATCGCCGGGTTGACGGTCCAGGCGAAGCGCACGCTGGACGAGGCGCCGCCGTCGGCGGCCGCGACCGTCACCGTGAAGCCTCCACCGTTGGTGGGCTTGCCGGAAATGACGCCCGTGGAGCGATCGATCGACACTCCCGACGGAAGGCCTGAGGCGTAATAGGCGAGCGCCCCGCCGTTGTTATCGCCGCCCCGGATCTGCAGCCGGACGCTGTTGCCGGCGCGGCTACGTTGAGAGCCGGGATTGCCGATCGCCACCCCGACCGGATAGATGGTCCAGCCGAAGGCCACGTTGACCGTGGCGCCGTCGCTGTCCGTGACCCGGACGGAAGGCGCGAAGCTGCCGGCCACCGTCGGCGCGCCGCTGATGACCCCGGTACTCGGGTTGATCGACAGCCCATTGGGCAGCCCTGTCGCAGAGAAGATGGGATTCTTGCCGGGAAGGTCGCTGGCGGACAGGGCGAGGCTCACCGGCACGCCGACGACGGACGCCTGGGAGCCAGGGTTGGCGAGGTGAAGCGATGGGCTGGACGTACCGCAGATCTCGGCAGGCAGCCCAGCGGCGTCGGGCGATCCGAGACCTGAGGCCATGTCGTAGCCGGGCCCGGCGGGATACAGCGACTGTCCGGACAAGGCCAGCGCGTTGTTTCCAATCTGGATGTCCTGGAAGGTCCCGGCGTAGTTGGCCCCCGCGGCCCGGTACAGCGCCGGGTTGGCGAAGCCGACGGGCGCGCCGCCACACGTACTCGAGGCGTTCGTGAGGGCCATCAATGCCGCGAACAGCGGCGCCGCGGCGCTGGTGCCGCCGATTCCGCCCCATCCCCGGTAGTAGACGGCGTCACCCGTGCTGGGGTCCGCATTGGCCGAGACATCCGGAGTCTCGCGGCAGTAGCCCCCGCCCACGCCACACGGCGACCCCGAGGAATTGCCGTTGACGACGTTTAGGAAGCTGGGCGCGGTCGATTGGTAGGAGGGCATGCCCCAGAAGTTCGAGATTCCGCCGCCGCCGGCGCAAGGACTCCCCTGACAGCGGTCGTTCCACACCGACTCGGTCGGCGGCGGACCGATGCTTGTCATCGAGGTCCCGCCCACGCCGGTCACGAACGGCTGGGCCGAGGGGTCATCGACGGCGAGCGTGTTCTGTGGCTGGCCAAACAGGTTCAGGCAGTCGGTCGAGCCCTGGTCGCCTGTAGCCGAAAAGACGGACTGTCCCTGAGTGGCGGCCTCCTGGAACAGCGTGTTCTCTGCCGCGGCCGCCTGACTCCCAAGCTCCGCCTCGCACAGGCCCCAGGACGTCGAGATCACGTTCGCCTGATCCTGGCTGATGATTGCGTTGTAGGTGTCATAGGGCCCCGCCCCCGGAAGGCTCGAGCCCGAGTTCGGGCCCTGGTAGACGATGACGTGCGTCTGGGGCGCCAGGTTGATGACCTGCTCAACGTCGAGCGCCGTCTCGAGGCCGTCCTCATTGCTCGCTACCGGCGGCGGCGGGCCGCCGTCGACCTGCTGATAGGAGACCGGCGTATTGATTCCGTAGCAGGCCTCGTCCGCCGTGATGTCAGAGGGGAAGTTGCCCTCCAGCTCGTAGACCGCGACCGTCTGTCCGGCTCCCAGGTCGCCCCCGCCGTAGAGGGAGGAGAACCGGTAGGCGGAGGCCAGCTGATCGGCCGTGTAGGACCCGGTAGCGGAAGCTGCCGCGCACGGTTGCGGACCGCCGGTGACGACACGGCCCGTGGCATGCGCCGCGCTGGCGCGGGCCGTAGCGTGCAGGGCCAGAGGCCGAAGCTGGGCCGCACTGTTCAACCCCAGTACGCCCTGGACATCGCCAGCGATCGACGCGTCCAGCAGGGGGGCCTGCGTGTTGGTGAACGCGGTGCGAGCGCCCTTCAGCGACAGACGGTTAAAGGAGGTTGAGAACGCGTGGCTCAGCGCCCCGGCGTCCGAGGTGACGGGGATCGCCAGGCCATTGGCGCTGACCGGGCCGGGGTTCAGGCCGTGCGCGCGCAGCGACGCGCTGACCGCGTTTATCTCCGATGCGGTGGGTCCGAAGCGCTGCCGGAACTCGGCCACCGAGAGGTACTGGTGGTAGATGCTCGAGCCGGGGGTGGACACCTCCGTGGCGTAATTCTCAAGCCCCACAGGGTCGCTCGGCTTCAGCGCCACGGTCGACTTGATCGCCGTGCTGGGCGCAAGCGCGCCCAGCACCGTGGCTCCCGATGGGAGCTGGGGGGCGACGCCCAGCCGCAGCTGACGCGGCGTCGAGGCGGACGCCATCGTCGCCGCGCCGGACACGACCAGGAGCGGCACGGCGGCCAGCAGCGCAAGAAGCTTGTAGAACGAACGCGACATTTGCGGTACCCCATTCCGACGGGACGGACTGGGGCAAAATACCAGCGCGACCGCGAAGGCGATCCAGTTGCCTCGCGGCGCGGGTCGCGAGCCTCAGCGTGGCTTAGGCGTCTGTTGCCAGTTCTTCGGCCGCGCGAAGCTGATCCTCGACGAGCCGCAGCCCCGAGTCCCAGAAGCCGGGGTCGGCGAGGTCGATACCCACCATCGCGGCCAGTTCCTCGGGCGTTCGCGAGCCCCCCGCGGCAAGCAGGCCCAGGTAGTGGGGCGCGAACGACGGGCCCTCCTCGAGGTAGCGGCCGTAGACCGAGAGCGCCAGCAGCTGGCCGTAGGCGTATGCGTAGACGTACCCGGGCGTGTTGATGAAGTGCGGGACGTATGACCACCACATGCCGTACCCGTCGCTCATCTGCACTGAGTCGCCGAACATCTCCGCCTGGCTCTCCCTCCAGAGCTCGGCGATCCGGTCGACGGACAGCTCGCCCTCCGTCCGGCGGCGCGTGTGCATCAGGTGCTCGAAGCGGTTCATCGCCATCTGCCTGAAAACCGTGGCCACTGCGCCGTCGATCCGGTCCGCGAGCAGCGCGAGACGCGATTGGTCGTCGTCGGCCTCCTCCACCAGGCGGCCGAACACGAGCGCCTCGCCGAACACCGACGCGGTCTCGGCCAGGGTGAGGGGCGTCGAGAAGTGGAACACGCCCTGGGGCTGGGCGAGGGCGGCGTGCAGGCCGTGTCCGAGCTCGTGGGCCATCGTCAGCACATCGCGGCGCCGGGCGGTGAAGTTGAGCAGCACGTAGGGGTGCACACTGGGCACGGTGTAGGAGCAGAACGCCCCCCCGCGCTTGTTGGGGCGGACGGGTGCATCGATCCAGTGCTCGTCGAAGAAGCGCTTCGTGACCTGCCCCGCCTCCGGCGCGAAGGAGGAGTAGGTGTCGAGCACCAGCTCACGCGCGTCGGCGAACGAGTAGCTCACATCCTCAGCCGATACCGGCGCCATCCGGTCGTAGTCGGCGAGCTTGTCGATGCCCAGCAGACGGGCCTTCAGCCGGTACCACCGCTGCGGGATGTCGTAACGACCGCGGACGGCCTCGATCAGCGCCAGTACCGATTCGTCGGACGCCTCGTTGGCCAGGTTGCGGCTCGCCAGCCAGTGCGGATAGGAGCGCAGTCGATCCTCGACTGCCTTGTCGTGAATCAGCGTGTTGTAGATGAAGGCTCGTGTGCGCAGGCCCGGCGCGAGCGTCTCGGATACAGCTGCGGCGGCGGCTCGGCGCGTCTCACGATCGGCGGCCTGCAGACGGCTGAGCGCCACGTCGAGCGGGACCTCTTGCTCGTCGAGCTTGACCCGCAGCGCCGCCACCAGCTCGCCGAACAGCCTGCCCCATGCGCTCTGGGAGGAGATCGACTTCTCGGCCAGGACCCTCTCCTCGGGCTCGGAGAGCAGGTGTGGCCGGTAGCGCCGTGCGCTTCGCAGATGGTGGCGGCAGAAGTCGAGCTCCTCGCCGGCCAGTACCCGCTCGGCGTGCTCATCGTCGAGCGCCGCCCACTCGAGCTCGAAGAACAGAAGCTTTGTCTCGATCTCCGTCGCTTGCTCCTGCACCCGTTGGAGCAACGCACCGCGGGCCGGCTCCGCCGTGTCGGTGGCGAACCGCAGTGAGGCGTAGGACGCAGCGCGGCCCACCAGGTCCTCGATCGCCGCCAGCTGTCGCATGACCTCGCCAAGGCCGGCGGCGTCGAGCTCGCCCACGTGACCGGCGTGGGCCTCCGCGAACTGGCCCGCCCTCGTACTCGCGTCCTCCAGCAGTTGCTCGACGCCTGCCTCACCCTCGCCCGCGACGAGCGGAGCCAGGTCCCACTCGGCCGAGAGGAGCTCGGGGTCTGAGAGGTTCTCTGCTGTCGACGCCACCGCGGCGCGTCAGCTTAGCCAGTCGCGTCCTTCTGCTTTCTAGAATATGATTCTAGTCGCCGCTGAGGAGATCGATCGTCACCGTCGACACAGGAGGCTCGAGATGGCCGCCAGCTACCAATCCGCCGTTGCTCGCGCCCGAGAGAGCGAGCGCCGATTCATCCATGTCGAGCGCGAGGGGGCCCACGCCACGGTCACGCTCGATGATCCCGAGCGGCTCAACCCGCTGAGCGCGGCGCTCACCCTGCAGCTCTACGAGCAGCTCCGAGAGCTGGCGGCCGACGATCGGCTGAGGGCGATCGTGATCACCGGTCGCGACCCTGCGTTCAGCGCCGGAGGCGATCTGCGGCTGATTCAGGAGACGGGCGCCGAGCTGCTGCGCGAGAGCCCCGGCGGGGCGACCGATGTCTGGCGCTGGATCCGGCGTCAGTTCGGTGGCATCGCCCGGCTCATCACGCGGAGCGACAAGGCGTTCATTGCCGCCGTCAACGGCCCCGCGGCCGGTGTGGGGCTGGCGTTCGCTCTGGCCTGCGATGTGATCCTGCTCTCCGAACGGGCACGCGTTGTGCCGGCCTTCGGACGGATCGGGCTGATCCCGGAGGTCGGGACCAGCTGGCAACTCACGAGGCGGCTCGGATATCAGCGGACGTTCGGACTGTTCATGTCGGGCCGGCACCTGTCGGGTGCCGAGGCCTACGAGCTCGGCCTGGGCAACGAGCTCGTTGCCCACGGGGACCTGCTCGGCGCCGCGGCGGCGTGGTGCGAGCGCATCGAGCGTCAGCCCGCCCACGTGCTCGAGATGAGCAAGACGCTGCTGCGCCAATGTGCGGATATGACCTGGGAGCAGACAATGACGATGGAGGAGTTCGCGGAGCCGATGTGCTTTACGACCGCCGCCCACAAGGAGGCCGTGGCCACCCTGCTGAGCCCCGGCTCAGCGGGGCAGGAACACGACGCGGTCCCGTAGGTCCTCGACCAGGTCGCCGTCGAGATCGAGCGTCGCGCCCAGGTCCTCGACTGAGGCGAACCCGTGGATGCGCCCGCGCGCATCGATGATCTTCTCCGCCAGCTCGAGGTCGATCCCCGGCAGTCTCATCAACGCGCGGCTGCTGGCATGGTTGACGTCGATCAGGCCGGCGTCGTGCGCGTCCGGAACGTCGGGTCGCCCGACTCCCATCTCAAGCGCGAGCGCTGGTCGCTCCCGCGCCAGCCGGCGGGCCTGGTCGCGCTCGGTCAATTGGCTCTCGGCGCGCTCCACAGCGCCTGCCCACGGGGACTCGAGTGTCCGGGCGTAGGCCGAGCGGATCGTTAACGACGTGGCCACGGCGCCGACCCACGCGACGATGATCAATCCGCCGGCCGCTGCGTCGCCGTTGGTGGCGCCGGCGATCACCCAGCCGGCCACCGCGACGATCGTCAGGATCACGCCGATCACCGTCCACAGCGGCTTGCGCGCCCGTACTCCGGCGTAGATCGGAGTCCACGCCCCGAGCCCCAGCGGAAGCAGCGACCAGGCCGCCCACCGTGTCTGGCCCCGACGGGAAAGCTCGCCCCCCGGCATGGCCGCACATCCTAGGCCTGGCTGTACGCTTGCGCCAGATCCCATGGCTGCGCGAGGATTAGTGGTGAAGCTGTCGCTCGCGGCAGCGATGGTGGGAGCGCTCGCCGGCTGTGGGGGCGCCGCGACCGCCACCCCGCGAACCTCTGGGCTTCCGCTGCCCTCCGGGGTGCGGGTGATCGCCCAGCACAGGAGCTGCAATTCGGGCGCGAACTCGTACTGCGGGATCGAGATGGTCCTGTTGGGTACGGGCTACAGCTCGTCGCACCAGCTGGTGCTGGCCGAACGCGACCTGCTGCGCTCACACGGCTGGGTGGGAGCCAGTCCCGACATCGGCGCCGAGGTCGCCAACGAATCGCCAGGCAACAAACTGAGGGCCACTTACGCCACAGCGCTCGAGGACCTCAAGGGCATCGATCTCGGCTGGATCGAGCGCGCTTGGCCGATCGTCAGCGCGCTCGATCAGAGTCTGTTCAACGGCTCGCCGGCGATGTCGATGTTGCTCGAGATCGGCTCGCGGTAGTCGCGTCACCCTCAACCCCGACCAGGGCCACGCGCCGATCGCCACCGACGGCCAGCGCGCTTCGTCCCGCCAGCAAATCGCGCAGCTCGCCTCCGACCAGCTGCTCGCGCCAGCCGGTCAATGTGCGCACCGGGGGCTCGGGCTCACCCCGCCGGGCCGCGCCCACGATCGCCTCGAGCTCGGCACGGGAAGCGATCAGCTCGTAGGCCAGGCCGGATTCGAGCGCCCGCGCCCGCAGCAGGGCCTCGGCCAGCACGATCAGGGGCGAGTCACCGGGCTCGGCGTGATCACGTGCGCGCTCGCGCGGGATTGGTGGCTGGGCCAGTCCACGCTCGATCGCCTCCACGATCGCATCGCCGCGGCGCTTGATCGACGAGCGGTGCATGCCGCGAATGTCCGCGAGCTGTCCCGCCGTGGTCGGATGGCGCTTCGCCGCCTCGACCAGAGTCTGGTCGGCGAGCACGGAGCCAACGGGACGATCCTCGCGCTCGGCGGTTCGCTCCCGCCATGCCGCCAGCGCGCGGGCGACCGCGCGCGAACGTGGATCGAGCTGTCGAACGCGCGGGAGACGCTCCCAAACGGCGTCGGGGTCGCGTTCCTCGGTCGCGGACTCCAGACGGCGGCACTCTTCGCGCGCCCACTCCAGGCGGTTCGCCGCAGTCAGACGGCGCTGGATCTCGTCGGCCAGCTCTAGCAAGTGGGCGACGTCCTCGGCGGCGTAGCGAAGCTGCTCTGTGGTCAGGGGCCGCGCATCCCAGCGCGTGTACGAGGCGGTCTTGGCCACGCGCCGGCCGAGGATCGCGCCCAGCAGATTGCCGTATCCCGTCTGGGCGCTGGCGCCGACGAAGCCGCCCGCGACCTGTGTGTCGAACACGTTCCGTATCTCGGTCTGCCACGCCCGGCGGAGGATCGCCACGTCCTGACGCCCGGCGTGGAGGATGACCTCGACCGCGGGGTCCGCCAGCAGGCGCGCTATCGGTTCGCTGTCGAGATCCTCTCGCAACGTGTCGAGCAAAGCGATTCGGGGAGGCTCTCCGCTCGGCCCCTCGACCACCACTTGGGCCAGGCACAGCAGCGGCCTGTATCGGCCCTCGGACATGAACTCCGTGTCGATGCCCAAGCGTCCCTTGGCGGCGGCCGTCTGCGCCAGCTCCATGATCTCCCCTTCAGTGGCCAGAGTGGGGACTGCCGCGGGCGCCATCTGTGCAGCGTATCGGCGTCCTGGCGCGAAAAATGCCAGTCGTAGTCGAGCGCCCGGGCGGGGTAAACCGACCGTCCTGGTAGGATTTGAGCATGGCCACTGGGACTCCCGTCCGATGATCTTCTCGTCCAAGGCCGAGTACGGCGTACGACTGATGGTGGAGCTCGGGCGCCAGTCGCCTGAGCAGCCTACGAGCCTGAAGGCCATCGCCGACGCAGAGGGGCTTCCTCTGGCCTATCTGGAGCAGGTAGTGGCTCGGCTCCGCAAGGCCGGCCTGGTGATGAGCGCTCGCGGCGCCCACGGTGGTTACTGGCTCGCCCGGCCGGCGGAGGAGATCGCGATGGACGAGGTCGTGCAGGCGCTGGAAGGCGCGATCGCTCCGATGGAGTGCTTCGTGCACGACCGCACCGAGCGGGTGCTCTGCTCGCACGAACCGGATGCCGGCCGGGGCTGCGCCACCAAGCTGCTGTGGACCCGTGTGCAGGGAGGAATCATCCGCTCCCTGCAGACCACGACGCTCGCCGATCTCGTCGAGTTCTCGCACCGCCATGAGCGCGAGCCGCACACAGTCGCAGGCACCGAGCGCCAGCCGGTCACCGTCGCCTGAAGTTCAACTAAGAAAGCTGGAGATGTCAGAACTCGAGATTCGAAACCTCTACGTCCGCGCCGGCGAGAAGGAGATCCTCCGCGGCGTCGATCTGACCGTCGGCAAGGGGCAGATCCATGCGCTGATGGGTCCCAATGGATCGGGCAAGTCGACGCTCGCCAACGCCGTCATGGGCCACCCGGGACTCGAGGTCACCGAGGGGCAGATCATCTGGAACGGCGAGGACATCACCACGGCCGAGCCGGACGAGCGCGCGCGCATGGGTCTGTTCATGGCCTTCCAGTACCCGATCTCGGTTCCCGGCGTGACGGTGACCAAGTATTTGCGCACGGTGCTGAACGCCCACCGAGAGGCGCACGGCGAGGAGCCGGTGGCGCTCAAGGAATTCCGCCAGGCCGTGGAGGCGGCCATGCAGCTGACCAACGTGCCGAGGGAGTTCTCGACTCGCTACCTGAATGAGGGCTTCTCGGGCGGCGAGAAGAAGCGGATGGAGATTCTCCAGCTGGCCCTCCAGCGCCCCGAGATGGCGGTCCTCGACGAGACCGATTCCGGACTCGACATCGACGCGCTGCGCGTGGTGGCAAACGGCGTCAACGCCGTCGCTGGGCCGGACATGGGCGTGCTGATCATCACCCACTATCAGCGCATCCTGCACCTCGTCCAGCCCAGCCACGTGCACGTCATGTACCGCGGGCGGATCGTCAAGGAGGGCGGCCCGGAGCTCGTCGACCAGCTCGAGGCCAAGGGCTACGGCTGGATCGCCGAGGAGCTCGAGGCGGCGGCGTGAGCGCCGCTACTCACACGCTGGAGGCGGATTCGCTGGCCGCCGTCGCCGAGCAGTTCCCGGTTCTCCGGCGACGAATCAACGGACATCGGCTCACCTACCTGGACAGCGCGGCCACGTCGCAGACGCCGCAGCCGGTGATCGACGCCATGACCCGTTACTACACGGAGTCGCGGGCGTCGATTCATCGCGGCGTGTATCCGCTGGCGGTGGAGGCCACGGATCTCTACGAGGGCGCCCGGGCGCGGATCGCGGACTGGCTGGGCTCGACGCCCGAGGAGACGATCTTCACCTCCAACGTGACCGCCGCAATCAACCTCGTGGCCTACACCTGGGGCCGCCAGAACGTGCAGCGCGGCGACCTCGTCGTGCTGAGCGAGATGGAGCACCACTCGAACATCGTGCCCTGGCAGATCCTCTGCCAGGACCGCGAGGCGGAGCTGGCTTACGTGCCGGTTTCTGACGACGGCCTGCTCGACCTCGACGCGCTCGACGAGCTCCTGACGCGCGCGCCCAAGCTGGTGGCGCTGGTGCACGTCTCGAACGTGCTGGGGACCGTCAACCCGATTGAAAAAATCGTGCGACGGGCCCACGAAGTGGGCGCAGTCGCACTTATAGATGGTGCTCAAGCGGTTCCCCAGATGCCCGTCGACCTGCGGGCCATCGACGCCGACTTCTACGCCTGGACGGGACACAAGGCATACGGACCGACCGGGATCGGCGTGCTCCATGGACGGCGCGAGCTGCTCGAGGAGATGCCCCCGTTCATCGGCGGGGGCCACATGATCCGCACGGTGGCCGCCAACGAATCGACGTGGACCGACTTGCCGTGGAAGTTCGAGGCCGGCACGTCGCAGATCGCCGAGGCGATCGGTCTCGGTGCGGCCGTGGACTGGATCCGGGCGCTGGGGATCGAGGGCATCCGCGCGCACGAGGAGTCGCTCGTGGCGCTGGCGCTCGAGCGGCTCTCAGAGGTGCCGGGCCTGCAGATCCACGGCCCGCTGCGGGCCGCGGACCGCGGCTCGCTCGTCTCCTTCTCGCTCGAGGGAGCACACCCGCACGACATCGGCGAGATCCTCGGTCGAGAGGGTGTCTGCGTGCGGGCCGGGCATCATTGCGCCCAGCCGCTGATGCGGCGGTTTGGAGTCTCGGCCACGACGCGCGCGTCGTTCGCCGTGCACAACAGCGCGGCTGACATCGAACGGCTGATCGCCGGGCTGGGTCGCGTGCGCGCGACGCTGCAGCTGGACTGACGCGCGCCGCCGCCGATCCCGCGGCTGCATAAGCCCGCTCGCTCCGGGGTAGGTTCGCCCCGAGATGGAGGTGCTGCGGACCAAGTCCGTCGAGCAGTCGATTGAAGACACCGATGAGCCCGGCCGCCGGCTGCGCCGCTCGTTGGGGCCGCTGCAGCTGACGACGATCGGCATCGGCGTCATCATCGGCACCGGGATCTTCGTGCTGACGGGCGAAGCCGCCGGCACGCTCGCCGGACCGGCGATCACGATCTCGTTTGCGGTGGCCGCGATCGTCTGCGCGCTGGCCGGGCTCTGCTACGCGGAGTTCGCGTCGGTGGTGCCGGTCGCCGGCTCGGCCTACACGTTCTCCTACGCCAGCCTGGGCGAGCTGGTCGCCTGGATCATCGGCTGGGATCTGATGCTGGAGCTGGCGTTCGGCGCGGCGACCGTCGCCTCCGGGTGGTCGCAGTACTTCCAGGTGGTGCTGACGTCGGCGCCGTGGCACGCGCACCCGGGAACCTGGATCTTCGCCACGGGCCACAACCTGGTGGCTGCGCTAATCGTGCTCATCATCTCCGGGCTGCTGTGCCTCGGCGTGCGGACGTCGAGCGCCGCGAACGCCGTGATCGTGACGATCAAGGTGGCGATCGTGCTGCTGGTCATCATCGCCGGGATCACCTATATCCACGGCGCCAACTACCACCCGTTCGTACCGCCGTCCGGGACGACGCCGGCGCCGGGAGGTAGTAGCACGAAGACATTGCTCCAGAGCATCGGGGTGAACACGGGTACCTTTGGAATAGGAGGGATCTTCACCGGCGCTGCGCTCGTGTTCTTCGCCTTCATCGGCTTCGACATCGTGGCCACCAACGCCGAGGAGACGCGCCGGCCGCAGCGTGACGTACCGATCGGGATCTTCGGCTCGCTGACGATCTGCACGCTCCTGTACGTCGCCGTGGCGTTCGTCGTCACCGGGATGGTCAAGTTCAACCAGCTCAACTACAAGGCACCGCTGTCGAGCGCATTCGAGTCGGTCCATCAGCACACGATTGCCACGATCGTGGCCTACGGCGCGCTGGCCGGGATCACGTCGGTGATCCTCGTATTGCTGATGGGGCAGAGCCGCGTGTTCTTCGCCATGAGCCGTGACCGGTTGCTGCCACCGATCTTCTCCGCCGTCTCTCAGCGTTTCAGCGTCCCCTACAGGACCACGCTCGTCACCGGCGTTGTCGTCGCCTTGCTGGCTTTCTTCTTCTCGCTGAAGACGCTCTCCGAGCTGGTCAACATCGGCACGCTGTTCGCATTCGTGCTGGTGGCGATCGGTGTGCCGGTGCTCCGCCGCTCGCGGCCGGATCTGGAGCGTCCATTCCGAACCCCGCTCGTGCCGGTGATCCCGATCCTGTCGGTAGTCGCCTCGGTCTGGCTGATGCTCAACCTGCAGGCGGTCACCTGGCTGCGGTTCGTGATCTGGATGGCGGCGGGCCTGATCGTGTACGGCGCGTACTCGTACAGGCACAGCAGGCTCGCCGCTCGAAGAGCCCGCGGCACTCAGGCGCCGCCCCCGGGCGCCGACTCGGCCTGAGCCGGCGCCCGACTGCGAGGTCTGCACTACGCCGTGGTGCGCGCCGTCAGTACGGCGACCGGCCACCACCACGCCCGGCAGCACACCCGCCCCTCAAACTCAAGTTGGCGGTGGCCGCGTTCTGATTCGCGAGCGAGGCCGTACAGGGCACTGCCACGTATGTCATAAAGGCCGTGTCGACGCTGGAGTTGGCGGCCCACGACGAGGGCGGCGACGCCGTGCTGTAGTCCGCCTCGCCGCCGGCGTAGGGATTAGTCGAGGAGAACCCCCAGCCGTACACGTCCGATCCTCCGGCATAGGCGACGATTGCGTACTGTCCGCCGCTCGATACCGGCACTCCCCAGCCGAAATCCGCCTGGACCCAGCCGCCCCCAGGCGGAATGGCCGCGGCCGCCACGGTCGTGCTCTCGAGCACTGTGGGGGTCGGGCCGCCGCCGCTCGCGGTCGTGATCTCGACGGTGAGTCCTCCCGTGTCGGAGGCGTTACCAGAGAGATAGAGCTGGACGCGGTCAAGCCGGCCGGACAGCCCGGCGGTGAACGTCTGAGCCTCGCTGATCGGAGATGGGCTCGACGGGCCGCCGATAGTTTCGGTGCTGGTCGCTTCAGTCTGCTGCTGGTCCAGTGTGTCGCTGCCGCCGAATGTCTGTCCCGGTGGGAACCCGGGTTTTCTTGCGGCGGCGTTGGCGGCCGGCGCCAGCATGAATGCAGACGCCACCATGAGCAACGAGATCAGGCCAGCCAACGACGGCAGCCTCGCGCGGGATGAAGTCATTCGTGACTCACTCTCCTAAATTTGCCTTTTGCCCTTACCCCCGGCGAGCCGGACCCTGCTCCGCGCTCAGCAGATGGCTGTGGCTTTCGTTTCCGTTCGGCGCCTCCCCGAGTGAGTATCGGCTCGGCGCGAGCGAGACCCGGAGCGGCGTGCGTCTTTTGCACAGCTTCGGGGCCTCGCGCGCCGGGTAGCGACGGGCGCCGACCCAAGTCCTGAGCCGGCGCCCGTCGCAAGGCGCGGTAGGAGCGCGTACCCCGCGCTCGACGCTAGGGACGCGCTTCGAGCACGATGTTGAACGGCGTCTCGGTCGCCCGCCGGAAGCGGGTGAGGCCACCGGCGGTGACCACCTCGCGCAACCGGGCCTCACCGGCCTGGGCCCCGAGCGCCAGCCCGACCTCCTGGTCGCGCGAAGCTGGTGTGCAGACCAGGGTCGAGGCCCCGTAGAAAATACGCCCCACCGGGTTGAGGTTGTCCTGCAGGCGATCGCCGGCGTAGGGCTCCACGATCAACCAGGTGCCGTCGGCCTCGAGCGTGCTCAGCACGTGGGCGGCGGCCCCCACCGGATCTCCCATGTCGTGCAGGCAGTCGAACATCGTCACGAGGTCGTAGCCGTCGCCGGGATACTCCTTCGCCGAGGTGACCTCGAAGCTCACGCGCCCGTCGAGACCAGCCTCCCCGGCCGACGTGCGCGCGTGCTCGATCGAGGCCTGGTGGTAGTCGAAGCCGACGAACTCCGAGCGCGGGTAGGCCTCCGCCATCAGGATTGTGGAGGCCCCGTGGCCGCAGCCGACATCGGCGACGAGCGCACCCTGTTGGAGCTTGGCCTCGACGCCGTCGAGTGCCGGGATCCAGGATGAGACGAGGTTCGCCGCGTAGCCGGGGCGGAAGAACCGCTCGGTACCGACGAACAGCTCGTGATGATGCTGGTGCCAGCCGACACCGTCTCCCGTCTGAAAGGCGCGGGAGATCGTCTCCTCGTCCTTGACGAGCGAGCTCGCGAGCTGGAACGCGCCAGGCACGAAGGCCGGGCTTCCCTCCTGGGCCAGCGCCAGCGACTGCTCGGGTGTGAGCGAGAAGGCGCCGTCGCGGTATGTGACGTACCCGCCGGCCGCCTGGTTTGACAGCCACTCGCGCACATAACGAGCGTCCGTGCCGGTGCGCTGTGCCAGCTCATCGGCGCTCACCGGTTCCCCGTCCGCCATCGCCCGATAAAGCCCGAGCCGGTCGCCGATCACCACCAGCGCCGCGCTCAGTGTGGCGCCGAGGTCACCGACGAAGCGACTCATGAACTCGTCGAGCTTTGCTTCATCGATTGTCTGTGTGGCCGCCGACATCAGTTCTCGTCCCACGCCTGAACGACGGTCTGATCCGAGATGCGGCCGCCGTCGAGCTTGAATACCGTCGCGCAGGCGACGTTCGTCCCATCCGGATAGCGGCAGGCCAGCGTGTAGGCGGCGCCATCTTCGTCCTGGACCCGCTGTTTGACCTTGTGGGTCATGTCGCGGCCAAACATGTCCTCCAGCCAGTCCTTGATCTCCTCGCGGGTCGAGAGGATGCGCGGAGAGCCCGGTTGGCTCAGTTTGTCCAGGATCGTGACGGTGGCGTCCGGCGCGTACATCGACAGCTGCGTCGAGGCGTCGCGCTCCTCGGCCGCGCGGGTGAAACGATCGAGGTCGAAGGTTGTGGCGGTGTTCATGGCGTTCTCCTTTTCTGTTGTCGGTGCCATGTGTCCGTCACCTTCTCGGGCGGGCGTGCGACGGGCGTCAAACGAACGTCAAACTGTCCCCGGAAGGCGTCAAAATCGCGGTAGGCTTGCAGGCAGTGCTTCGCGCACGCTTGCTGGGGCGGCTCGAAATAGAGCTCAACGGGACCGCGATCGATTCCCCGGCCGGCCAACGGCCGTGGGCCCTTTTTGCGTATCTCGCGCTGTCCGGACGCCCGGTGACGAGGTCCGAACTCGCCAACCGCTTCTGGCCGGACGTGCTCGACCAGAGCGCGCGGGCCAGCCTGCGCAGTGCGCTGTGGGCGCTGCGGCGGCAGATCGGCGACCGCCTCGTCGTGGAAGGCGAGCGCGTCGGGCTGCGAGACACGTGGGTCGACGTCCTGGAATTCGAGGGGCTGGCGGCGGACGACCCCGCGCGAGCGCTCGAGCTATGTCGGGGCGAGCTACTCGAAGGAGTGGAGGACGACTGGGCGCTGGAGGCTCGCTCCCGGCATCGGCAGCGGCTGATCGAGTTGCTGGAGCAGGAGGCTGAGGCTCGCGAGGGCGAAGGCGAGCCGCGCGCGGCGATCGAGCTGACTCGCCGGCAGGCGGCTCTTGACCCGTTCGACGAGGCGGCGCACCGGCGGCTGATAACGCGGCTTGACGCGGCCGGTGATCGCGCCGCCGCGCTGCGCGCGTATCAGGCGCTGGCCGATCGCCTGCGTCGCGAGCTGGCGGTGGCGCCATCGTCGGTTACGCGCGAACTCGTTGCCTGCTTGCGGGCAGAGCCCGCCCCCGACGTGCGCCCGACCGAGATCTCGGGACAGCTGCCGCTGGTGGGCCGTGAGCGCGAGCTGGGCGAGCTGGAGCGCGCCTGGTCGGCCGCCGCCGGCGGGCACGGTACAGCAGCGGTGCTGCGGGGCGAAGCGGGCATCGGAAAAACCCGGCTCGCATCGGAGCTCTGCTCGCGCGCCGCGGGGTCGGGAGCGCGGACTGCGGTGTCCGGTGCGCTCGACCTGGGCGGAACAGCCCCGCTCAGCCTGTGGGCAGAGCTGATCCGTCAGCTGCTGCCGTCGCTGCCGGCGCCGCCGTACGAGGCCCCGTGGCCCGGCGACCTGGCTGTGCTCACCACGGAGCTCCCCGAGCACTTCCCCCGCAGCGGCGCCACCCCCGCCGCCGTGGCACCCGACCTCCAGCGCACGCGGCTGTTCGAGGCGGTGGTGGCGCTGCTCGGCTGGGCGACCCGCGACGCGCCGCTGCTGGTAGTGCTGGAGGATGCGCACGACGCCGACGTGGCGAGCCTGGAGCTGGCGGGCTATGCGGCGCGACGAGTAGCGAGCCTGCCGATGATGATGCTCCTGACGCGGCGCCATCTGCCGACTCGCGCCGCGGCGGACACGCTCGAGCACGCTCTGCGCCTGCGCGGCGTGCTGAGCTGCGAGCTCGATCTGGAGCCGTTGCCCTCCGAGCGGATTGCGGCCCTGGCGCGCGCCTCGGCGCAACTGACAAGCCGCCAAGTGGACCAGGTAGTCGAGCGGGCGGAGGGCAATGCGCTGCTGGCGGTCGAGACCGCGCGCGCCTTCGCCCGGGGCGAAGAGAGCGTTGCTGCCAGCCTGCGGGGAACGTCTCGGGCGACGCTGGCGCGGCTATCGGAGGGCGCCCGCCGGCTGACCGAGTTGGGCGCGATCGCCGCGCGGCCGCTCGAGCCGGCGGAGGTCGACCAGCTCTCGCTGGGCGACGCCACCAGCCAGGCGCTGGAGAGCGGCCTGCTGCACAGCTCGGCGGGGCGGGTGGGGTTCCGGCACGCGCTCCTGCGCCGGGCCGTCTACGAGGAAGTGCCCGAGCCGCGGCGCCGGGCGCTACACCACTTCTGGGCCCAGACGCTGCTCGACTCTGAGCGCAGGGGCGCCGTCGGGCGGCCCGACGAGATCGCGCGACACCTGCGGCTGGCGGGCGACGACCGCGCTGCCGTCCCGCAACTGGTCCGTGCCGCCGCGGCGGCCCGCGCCGTGGCGGCGCTTCAGGAGGCGGTGGCCTACCTGCAGGAGGCGCTCACGATCGACGCCGATCGGAGCGACCTGTGGCTCGAGCTGGGGGAGCTCGAAGCGTGGCGAGGCCGGCGCCAGGAGGCCGAAGCAGCCTTCGAGGAGGCGCTGCGCCTGCTGGCGGGCGCCGATCGCTTGGCGCTGGCGCGCGCCTGGCTGCGCCGGGCCAGGGCGTATCACGGACCGATCTGCGTGCCCCGCGCTGTGCTCGACAGCGCCCGGGCGGCGATTGACCTGCTCCAGAGCGTGGACGGAGCGGCCGATGTCGAGCGGAGCGAGGCCCTGGCCGCGTGGGCGTGGGCAGAGGCGGTGGCCGGCAGCGTCGAGGAGGCGGAGCGGCTGTTGATAGAGCTCGGCTCAAGGCCCTCTGAGGACCGCGACCTGGCGACATACGACAGCGCCCATGCCCGCGCTCTGGTTCTGATGCGCCGGGGCCGGTTCACCGACTCCTATGCCCCGTCGGTCGCGGCCGGCGAGGCCATCGCCCGCGCTGGCAGGCCTGACCTGTCCTACGGCTGCTGGGCCAACGCCGCCAGCGCCGCCAACGCCGCAGGCGAGCCCGAGCGGGCGCTCGAGTTCTTGGAGCGCGGGATGGCGGCGCTCACGGACCAGGGGCTCCAGAGCCTGGAGGTCCATCTGCTCGCGGCGCGCTCGTTCGTATTGCGCAACGCCGGTCGCATCGGTCCAGCCCGGCTGGCGGCGGAGTCCGAGCAGAGGCTCGCCGAGCTGCTTGGCGAGCCGGAGCTCGAGGCGATGGCGCGGCACGATCTAGGGCTCGTGGCGCTGGCCGCCGACGAGTACGAGGAAGCGGCGGCACTGCTCGAGGGTGCGCTCGTGGAGGGGGCGCCAATCAGCCGGCCGCTGACCCGCCTGGCGCTGGCCGAGGCCCTGGCCCAAGGCGGTCGCCCGCGGCAGGCGGGCGAGCAGGTGCGCGCAATCGTCCTCGAGCCCGTCCGTCCCAGCGACTTTCCGGATTCGCTCGTGCCTCGTCTGGCGCGCGTTCAGGGGTTGATCGCGTTGGCGCAGGGCAAACGCGAGGAGGCCGAGGCTCGAGTGCGCGAGGCGGTGAGGGGATGGGAGCGCCTGCTCGAGAGGACGCTTGTGAGCGAGAGCATCGCGACCGTGCTGGCCGACCTGGGCCGCCCGGTGGTGGGGCTGGTCGAGCCCGAGCGGGAGCTGGCGCGGGCGCGCGAGGAGCTGGCCACGATCGAGAAAGGAACAGGCGATGTTGTCGTTTCATGACACCGTGACCTCGGCCGCGGCACCGGAGGAGGTATGGAAGCTCCTCTATGACCCGTCGCGGTTCCCGGATTGGTGGGCCGGCGTCGGCAGCGTCGAGCCCGGGCAGGACGGTGAGTACACGATGTATCCCGACGGCTATCCCGACTTCCCGATGGCCCAGCTGCTCGACACCAGAAGCCAAGGCCAGCGGGTCACGGTCTCCTGTCTCGTTTCCGAGTTGCGCTTCGACTGGCGGCTCGAGCCCGCCGAGGCGGGTACCCAGATCTCGGTCGAGGTGGAGATTCCCGACGCCGAGGCGCACCGGCTCGACTCACAGCGCGAGGTGATCAGCGCGTCGATGCGGCGACTGGCCGAGTTGGCCGCCGGCTGACAGCGACCCCCGCCGCTCGGCTGTCAGACTGCGCCCGGTGACGAGTCTCGGTGCACCGGCACGTGCGGGCGGAGCCACTGGCGCGGTTCCGCATCGGGTGGTCGTCATCGGCGGCGGCTTCGGAGGCCTGGAGGCTGTCAATGCGATGGCCCGAGCCGGGGTCCAGGTCACCCTGATCGATCGCCACAACTACCACTTGTTCCAGCCGCTCAGCTACCAGGTGGCGACGGGCGCGCTCGCCCCGGGCGACATTGCCATCCCCCTGCGGCGCATCTTCCGCAGCAGGGCTGGCGTGCGCGTGCTAATGGGCGAGGTGACGGGCTTCGATCTAGACGCCCGCGAGGTCCAGGTTGCCTCCGTGGTGCCGCACACGCCCGGCTTCACGGTGCCCTACGACATCCTGATCGTCTCGGGCGGCTCCAGCTATTCGTACTTCGGGCATGAAGACTGGCGCGAGCACGCGCTCGAGGTCAAGTCACTGGACAGCGCGCTGACCGTGCGCGGGCGGATCCTGGAGGCGTTCGAGGGGGCCGAGCTCGATCCCACTCAGCAGGACAGTTGGCTGACGTTCGTGGTCGTGGGCGCTGGGCCTACCGGCGTGGAGATGGCCGGCCAGATCGCCGAGCTGGCACGCGACACGCTGCCGCGCGAGTACCACATGAGCGATCCGCGCTCCGGTCGCGTGCTGCTCGTGGAGATGGGCGATCGGGTGCTGAGCGGGTTTCCCAAGTCCCTGTCCAGGCGCGCGCAGCGCTCGCTCGAGCGCCTGGGCGTGACACCGATGCTCAACCACACCGTCGTCGGCATCGACGAGCGCGGCGTTGACGTTGAGGACTCAGACAAAGCGACGTCGAGAATCGCCACGCGCACCGTGATCTGGGCGGCGGGAGTGACCGCCTCGCCGCTGGCGCGGATGCTCGGTGAGGCCAGCGGCGCCGAGGTCGATCGCGCCGGGCGCGTCACGGTGGAAGCGGACCTGACGTTGGCGGGGCACCCGGAGGTCATGGCGCTGGGCGACATGGTCCGCGTGCGCGACGCGCGCACCGGCGAGCCGAAGGTCCTGCCGGGCCTCTCGCCGGTCGCCATGCAGCAGGGACGCTACGCGGCTCGAGTGGTCATCTCCCGGCGACGCCGGGAGCCGCTACCGCGACCGTTTCACTACTTCGACAAGGGCACGCTGGCGACGATCGGGCGCCTGCAGGGGGTGGCCGACATCCGCGGCATCCACCTGAGCGGTGTGCTCGCCTGGTACATCTGGCTGACAGTCCACATCTACTACCTGATCGGATTCGAGAACCGGCTGGTGGTCATCACGCGCTGGAGCATCAGCTTCCTCACCCGCGGGCGCGGCTCGCGGCTGATCACGGAGGCGGTCGAGGACCGTCCGCCGCCGGCGGGCTCGGAATCACGGCTGGCGCGCACCGGGGCGGCTTCAGATCAGGGTTAGCTGCTGCCGCCTGCCGCTACGCTAGCTAGAGCGATGGACGACGCCCTCTACCGCGAGAACATCCTCGAGCACTACAAGCGCCCGCACAACTTCACCCCCCCGGCGCCGGAGCTAGAGCGGGTGGATCTGGAGTTTCACGACCTGAATCCGCTGTGCGGCGACGAGCTGACGGTGCAGCTGGCCGTCGGGGAGGATGGTCAGGTCGAAGACATTCGCTTCTCCGGACACGGCTGCGCGATCTCGCAGGCCGCGGCGTCGATGACCTCCGACGAGGTCAAGGGGATGAAGGTCTCTGAGTTGCTCAGCCTCGACCGCTCGTTCGTGCTCGACCTGTTGGGGATCGATATCTCGGCGACGCGGATGAAGTGCGCGCTGCTCGCGCTCAAGCTGCTGAAGAGTGCCTCACTGGGGCAGGCGGCGGCCTGGGAGCCCGAGACGCCCGAGAGCAGCGCCGGCGCGGCGGCGGGCGGTTTTAGCTAGCGCTTCCTACGCGCCCGCGGCAGCCGCAGCACCCTCGAGCCGGGAGTACATCCGGCGAGGGTGGCCTTGAGCTGGTAGCGGTGACCGGGCTTCAGCTTCACAGTCAGGTAGGCGACGCCGTGTGCGTTCGTCCGCGCACGGCGGCCGGCGAAAGTGACGCTCGCGCCGGACACGGGATCTAGCTGGTTGCCCTCGGCGGCCTGGACGAGCACGCGGACGCGCTCGTAGCCGCGCCGCCGCGCCTTGTAGCGCTTGTAGCGCACGCGCAGCGTGGGTGCTGAGCTGCTCGACGAGGCGCTGCCGCTACCGCTGGCGCCGGTGGACGAGCTGGCGCAGCTGGCGAACACGTAACAGGCCAGCGGCGGCTCCGAGGTAGTGTTCTGAACGCCCGTGGTGGCTGGCGCCGCAGCCCCAACCGCCACGCTCAGCAGCCCCGGCGCTCCGGCCAGCGACTGGAGGTAGGTCTCCACGTTCAGCGGGTTGACGCCGGGCATGAAGGCCTGCAGGCACACCGACTGCGGGATCCGGGAGAGGTCGGCAGGCCCGGGGTGGGTCAGGGCATCGACCGCCAGCGCGTAGGCCACCGGGTCGATGGTGCCGATCGCCAGATGCTCGTAGGTGTCGGCGGGGCAGATGTCCTGCGTGGCCACATTGGTGATCTGGCCCCCGCCGGTGTGCAGCGCCGCGCTGGCGTTGGGGCCGGAGTTGGGCTGCACGACCTCGTCCGTGTGCGTGTAGATCTCGGTGTAGGAGATGCCGGGGAACGTCTCCGCGTAGCTGTTGAGGGCCTGGATGAAGTTGGAGCCCGCGAACTGCTGCCAGTCGGCGGGCGGGCAACCGGCGCCGCAGATCGACGGCCCGCCGACAGTGGTGCCGTGGTTGGACCCGAGAAGCCGATCACGTCGTCGACCATGGCGCGCGTGTCGGGCCAGAAGCGAAGCGCCCAGCGCATCGACATGCCGCCCTGGCTGTGACCCATGATCGCGATCTTCCGCCCCGCCAGGGCGTACTCCGTGCGGATCGCGTGGACCAGGTACTCGCCCGAGGTCTGGATGTCCCCGAGCGTCGAATAGGGCGCGGTGTACGCGCACCAGGGGATTCCGAGCTTGTCGAGCGCGGGCTCCCAATTCCAGGAGTAGTTCTGCTCCGCGGTCACGCCGGTGGCGGGGTTCAGCAGCACGGGCTCGATGCTGGCGTTGCGCACGCCTGGCTCGCAGTAGAGCGAGGCGTCGAGCTGGGACGCGGGGACGGTGAGCGGCGGTCCGGGCTGGTCAAGCGGGGCGTACGTGTCGGCCGCGGCCGAGCCGGCGCAGGAGAGGAACGCAAGCACCGCCAACACGATCGCCGCCCGTACGATGTTGCCGGTCCTCGCCACCGCACCGAATAGTAGGGGCTGGGGGCGAGGCGTGAGCTGATGGGGACCGCCCCCCGGGCGGCCCGTCCCCCGGCGGCTACGATCGCCGGCGATGCGCTACCCCGGCCGCGAGCTCGATGAGCTGCTGGCTACCGCCGTGCCCTCCGACCACGCGCGCCAGACGCTCGCCGAGCGTTACATCGACCGCGCCGTCGGGCGGACGGACGCGACGCCGTGGCGGGTGCTCGACCTGGGCTGTGGCGCGGGCGGCTCGGTCGATTTCTTCCGCGCCCGCGACCCCCGGGTGGACTGGGTGGGACTCGACCTGCCCGACTCGCCCGAGGTCCGCGCGCGGAAGCGCACCGACGCTCGCTTTATGTTCTTCGACGGTCAGGCGATCCCGTTCGCCGACGGAAGCTTTGACCTCGTGTACTGCAAGCAGGTGCTGGAGCACGTGCGCCACCCGCTGGCGCTTCTGACGGAGGCATGCCGCGTGATCCGACCGGGCGGTTTCCTGGCTGGCTCGACCTCACAGCTCGAGCCCTTCCACTCGCTGAGCGTGTGGAACTACACGCCGCTGGGCTTCGTAGAGCTGGCAGCCGAGGCCGGCCTAAGCACGGTCGAGATCCGCCCCGGCATCGACTCCCTGTCGCTGATCGGCCACCGCATGTTCGGCCGCCGCCGCTGCTTTGAGCGCTGGTGGGGAGGCCAGTCGCCGTTGAACAGATTGATCGACGGCTACGGCAGGATGCGGCGCCTCGGGCCGCGTGCGATCAACGCGACCAAGCTGGTGTTCTGCGGCCAGTTCGCGTTCCTGGCGCGGCGCCCCACCTGAGCACGGGCAGCGAGAAGCGGCGGCTGCGCTTGTTGGCGCGCACGTGCGCGCGCAGCATTCGCAGGACAG
This sequence comes from uncultured Actinomycetes bacterium, assembly GCA_963822735.1. Taxonomy (GTDB): domain Bacteria; phylum Actinomycetota; class Thermoleophilia; order Solirubrobacterales; family Solirubrobacteraceae; genus Palsa-465. The sequence continues at coordinate 24,935 of CAWGIU010000016.1, read as the reverse complement.
CGGCGGTTGGGAAGAACGGATCGGCGATCGCGGTTCCGTCGCGGACGGAGAGCGCTACGCGCAGCTCGCCCTCGTACTCGGCCAGCAGCAGGGGGTGGGGCGGCGGTTGCTTGGCGCTGTCGAGGGCCGCGAGGCGCTCGAGGGCCAGCTGGTCATCGGCATACGCCGGGCGGATGGTGATGGCGGGAGCGTTCATAGAGAAGAAGGTGGACTGAGACGGCGGATTTCGCATCGGGCGGATGGAGCTTTCTGTGGGCGCTGATGTCTTATGACGGTGGCGTTCGGCCTTACTCACGGGCAGCCACTCTGGCGCCGATCAGCCATAACGTCAAATAGGGGTTTATTGGATGGGGTATAACTTCTGTGCATGCTCGACAGCCGGCGGCTCAGGGTCCTTTGTGAGGTGGCGCGCCACGGCTCGTTCTCGGGAGCCGCAGAGTCACTGGGGTACACCCAGCCCGCGGTCTCGCGTCAGATCGCGACGCTGGAGGCCGAGGTCGGCACCACGCTCATCCGCCGCGTACCCAAGGGGGCCGTCCTGACCGACGGCGGGCGCCTGCTGGTCGACCGCGGCGAGGCAATCCTGGCCCGGCTCGACGACGCCGAGAACGAGCTGCGGGCGATGGCCGGGCTCGAGGGTGGGAGGCTCCGGCTCGCGACGTTCGCCTCGGCCGCCTCCTCGATCGTCCCCCTGGCCATCGCGGCGTTCCGGGAGCGTCACCCGGCGGTCGAGCTCACGGTGGCGATGGCCGATCCAATCGACTCCGTCCCTCGTCTGCGCGCCGGCGAATTCGATCTGGCGTTATCGCACGACGCGCTCGGCGATCCGGACAAGCCCCTGGGCGCGGTCTCGTCGGTCGCCGCCGCGGGAATCGAGCTGATCCCGCTCTTCGACGATCCGATGTACGTCGCGCTGCCGGCGGGACATCCGCTTGCCGAGGCCGATCCGCTCAGCCTCGGCGTGTTCCGTGACGAGCCATGGATGCTCGCCACGACGCACACCTGTCCCGACTGGCGGCTGTTCATGCGCGCCTGCCATACCGCCGGCTTTGAGCCGCGGATCGCATTCCAGAACGACGACTATCAGGCCATCCTGGGGTTCGTCGCCGCGGGAGTCGGCATGGCGCTGATTCCGGACATGGTGGCCCGCGGCGTACGCGAGGACGTGGTCATCCGCGCCTTGGTGCCGTCGCCGCCGCCGCGCCCGATCCTCGTTGTCGTGCCGATCGGCTACCGCTCGCCCGCCGTCGAGGCCATGCTTGCCTTGCTCAGGGAGGTGAGCGAGGACTGGGTCAAGGGGCGCGTTATTCCAGGGCAGCAGCGGATCCGCAAAGCGAGAGCCGCGGCGTGAGCGGGGAGACGCCCCGCGAAGGCAGGGCCGGCGCATGATCCGAGCGACTACAGCCATCCGCACCACGGCGCTCGCGGCCGCGGCGGCGCTCGCGGTGATCAGCCTCCCGGCGTGCGGCAGCAGCGCTCCCACGCCCTATCAGGTCGTAAACGACTATCTGAACACGCTCGCGGAGGGCGATTATCCAGACGCGTGCGCGATGCTCTCGACGCAGGCTCGCGCGGAGATGGCGGCCTCGACGGGCGTGCACGGTCCCTGCACGACGGTTTTCACGCGCTGTCTGCCCAGTCACGCGCTGGTCCTCAAGCAGGACCAGTCGCAGCTCTTCTACGCAACCGTGAGCGTCACCACCCAGGCGTCATCGGCTCATGCCGCGCTCAGCGGCACGGCGGTGGCGAACGCCCTGAAGGCGGTGACGCTCAAGAAGACGCGCAACGGCTGGGAGCTCGCATCGTCCGGGAGCGGCCTGACCGCGTGCTCGAAGCGACACCGGGCCCGATGACGGCGCCCGCCGCCGCTATCATCCAGTCTGGAAATCCGATCACCGCACTAGGACTTATTACACGTGCCACAAGTCATCGAGGTCTGTCCTCTAGAGCAGCTCCAGCCCGGCGGGATGCGCCTGGTGGAATGGGAGGATCTGGAGATCGGCGTGTTCAACTGCGCCGGCACCGTCTATGCGATCGAGGATCGCTGCTCGCACGACAACGGCCCGCTGGTGGAGGGTGAGCTCGATCAGGACAACTGCACGATCGAGTGCCCGCGCCACGGCTCGCTGTTTGACCTCACGACCGGCAAGCCGATGACGCTGCCCGCGTATGTCCCGGTGGACACCTTTCCGGTGATCATCGACGATGAGACGATCAAGCTGGAGGTGGAGTAGTGGCGACGCCCGAGACCAAGGCCCCGCAGGTGCCCCCCGTGCTGACCGAGAACGAAGAGCTGGCGCGGATCAATGCTGACTACACGGAGCGCTACGGCTTTCACGACGCCGAGAACTACCTCTACAAGGCGCCCAAGGGCCTGAACCGGGAGATCGTGGAGAAGATTTCGGAGTTCAAGTCCGAGCCGCAGTGGATGCGCGATTTCCGCCTCAAGGCGCTCGAGCACTTCTTCTCCCGCCCCCAGCCCACGTGGGGCTCGCCGCTGCTGGCCGAGGTCGACTACGACGACATCCACTACTTCGTGCGGGCCTCGGAGCGCGCAGAGCGCTCCTGGGACGAGGTGCCCGAGGACGTGAAGAAGACCTTCGACCGCCTGGGGATCCCCGAGGCGGAGCGGAAGTTCCTCTCCGGAGTCGGCGCCCAGTACGAGTCAGAGGTCGTCTACCACCAGGTGCGCGAGGACCTCGAGAAGCAGGGCGTGATCTTCATGGACATGGACTCCGCCCTGCGCGAGCACGAGGACATCGTGCGCAAGTACTTCGCCACCGTGATCCCGCCCAACGACAATAAACTGGCGGCGCTGAACTCGTCGGTGTGGTCGGGCGGGTCGTTCGTCTACGTCCCCGAAGGGGTCCATGTGGAGATGCCGCTCCAGGCCTACTTCCGCATCAACACCGAGTCGATGGGCCAATTCGAGCGTACGCTGATCATCGCCGAGCCCGGGTCCTACGTGCACTACGTCGAGGGCTGCACGGCGCCGACGTACAGCAAGTCGTCGCTGCACTCCGCCGTCGTCGAGCTGATCGCCCAGCCCGGGGCACGCATTCGCTACACGACGGTCCAGAACTGGTCGACGAACGTCTTCAACCTGGTCACCAAGCGGGCCGTGGCGCACGAGGACGCGACCGTGGAGTGGGTGGATTGCAATCTCGGCTCGCGCCTGACGATGAAGTACCCGAGCGTCTACCTGCTGGGTGAGCGGGCGCACGGCGAGATCCTGTCGATCGCCTTCGCCGGCAAGGGACAGCACCAGGACGCGGGCGGCAAGATCATCCACGCCGCGCCCAACACGACCTCCAACATCTTCGCCAAGTCGATCTCCAAGGACGGCGGCCGCGGTTCCTACCGGGGGCTGCTGGAGGTGGCCAAGGGCGCTCACGGCGCGCGCTCCAAGGTCGTCTGCGACGCGCTGTTGCTCGACGAGCACTCGCGCTCTGACACCTACCCCACGATCAGGATCGGCGAGGACGACGTCGACGTCGGCCACGAGGCCACGGTCTCCAAGGTGGGCGACGACCAGCTGTTCTACCTCCAGTCCCACGGCATCCCCGAGGACGAGGCTTCGAAGCTGATCGTCAACGGCTTCATCGAGCCCATCACCAAGGAGCTGCCGATGGAGTACGCGGTGGAGATGAACCGTCTGATCGAGCTCCAGATGGAGGGCTCGATTGGCTAGCGGGGAGTTCCTCGCAGCGCGCCGGCAGCGCGCTACACAGCTGGCGCAGACGCTCGAGCTTCCGCAGTTCAAGGGCCGGCCCGGCTGGGAGTTCACCGACCTGAGCGGGCTCGAGCTCGGTAACTATCAGCGCGGCAACGGCCAGCGTCCGGATCGATCCTCGGAGCTTGTTCCGTTGCTGTTTGGGATGCCACCGGCCAGCACTGCCCGCTGGCTGGAGCAGTGGGAAGGGCACGACGGTCCCCCTCAGGGCGAGGGTCTGCCGGACGGCGTGATCGTGACGACGATCGATCGGGCCGTCCGCGATCACCCGCAGCTCATCGAGGAGCATCTGGGCACGGTCGTGGCCACCGATGATTTGTTCACGGCCCGCAACGACGCGCACTCCCGCGGCGGCGCGTTTGTGTACGTGCCGAAGGGCGTCGTTATCGAGCGTCCGATCGTCCTGACCGAGATCCAGGTCGCCGCCCAGACCGAGCTCGCGCGCCGGACCCTGATCGTCCTCGACGAGGGCGCGCAGGCCGAGGTCTGGGAGCAGCAGCTCTCGAGCGACCCAGAGCTAGACGCCCTGTTCAACACCGTCGTCGAGCTCAAGGTCGGCGACAACGCCCGCCTGCGCTTCGTGTGCGGCCAGTCGCTGTCGGAGCGCAGCTGGATCTTCGGCACCCACCGCGCCGAGGTCGGCCGCGACGCGGCGCTTGACTGGGTGGCACTTGGGTTCGGCTCGGCCCGCGGCCGCGTGCGGATGGAGACGCGGCTGGGCGGCCCAGGCGCGGAGGCCCGCGTCACCGGCGCCTATGCCAGCCACGGCCGCCAGCACATCGACTTCGACACGACCCAGGAGCACGCGGCGCCCAACACGACGTCCGACCTGGCCTTCCGCGGCGTGCTTCAGGGTCGCTCTACGGCCGTCTGGAAGGGCAACATCATCGTCGACCCCGGGGCGCAGAAGACTGATGCCTTCCAGGAGTCGCGCAACCTGCTGCTGTCAAAGCGGGCCCACGCCGACGCGATCCCCGGCCTCGAGATCCAGGCCAACGACGTACGCTGCACGCACGCCGCCGCGGTGGCCCAGGTCGACCCCGAGCAGCTGTTCTACCTCCGGTCCCACGGCCTGCCGGAGGCTCAGGCCAAGCGACTGGTGATCGAGGGCTTTCTGTCGGCGCTGGTCGAGCGCTTCGAGCAGGGACCGGTGCGTGAGGTACTCGCCGACACGCTCGAGCGCCGCCTCAACGCAGTGCTCGGCGCGTAGTCCGGAGGCGTCCCGGCGGCTGGCGCCGCGTTGCCGTCGCTCGCGGCCCATCGTGATCACCCAGTCGAGCAGCCCGAGCATCGCTGCGTGCGAACTGTGCGCCGGTCGCCGGCCGAGCGACGCGACGACGTACCGGGCGATGTCGCCGGGCGAGCTCTCGCCGGGCAGCGGCGCCCTGCGGCGGCGAGGCAGCTGCCAGCGCCGCGGTCGCCCGAACTCCCGGCTCTTGGCCCAGGCCAGCGCAAACCGCGCCCGGCGCTCCTGGAGCTCATAGCCGGCACGCGTACCGACGGCCTCGGATGCGTAGCGATACAGATCCTGGCGTTCGTCGGTACCGAGTGCGTCGTTATAGGCCCGCAACAGGGCGCTAACGGTGGGACAGACCGCCTTCGGATGGTCGGTGAACGGCTCGCCCGCGAGCATCGACGCGAGCTCCATGACGCACACGTCCGCATCCGGGCTGCGGTGTCGCCCAGGGCCAAGATGGACGGTCTGATACCTGTCCTCCGCCTTCGGCCGGCTCGCCGATCGGCCACGCCTGAGAATGCGCATCAAGGTCCTCCCTGGCTTGTGCTCGGCCCTGGATTGCCGAGCTAACCCTCCTCATACTTACCGATTCGGCAAGCGCCAAACGGCTCCGCCGGGGGCCCGAACACGCCCCACGATCACCCACAGCGCCCACAGCACGGCCAGCGCCAGAACCGCTTCCCTGATCCCTTCGGCCGGCCGCAGCACGTGCGTCAGGAACCAGTGGTCGTGGGGAGAGAGACGCAGATGCGTGAATGCACTCGCGAAGTAGCCGAGGTCCGCCGCCGCGAACGCCACGCCCAGCGCGACCGGTGCCCCGGCGGCGGCCAGCAGCGCCAGCACCCACAGGTCGTACTGCGGGCTGTAAACCTTGCCGGCGAAGAAGAACCAGCCCATGCAGGCCAGCGTGGCCGGCACCAGGAGCTCGGAGCCAGTCGCGCTCCGGCCGCCCACCGCGGCGGCGTCGGCTCGCGCCTTTCGCCACAGCACCGCCGCCAGGATCACGACGATCCCGGCGATCGTCACCGCGGCGCTGGCGGCGTTGGCCGCGGGCGCCTTCATGCGCCCGCCGCTGAGCACGGCCCACAGGCTGCCGTCCACGCCACGGCTGTCGCTGAAACGAAAGAAGTAGAGCCAACCCGAGCGCAGCGCGAGCCCGCCGTGCCCGCCGGTGGTCAGGGCAAACGGTGCGTTCATCGCCACCGTCACCAGCAGGAACGGCACCAGGAGGCGCGCCGCGGCGCGCAGCCCGTCCCGCCGATCGCCGGCGTCCAGCAGCCGCGCCCAGAGGACCACCGGCAGCACGACAAGCGGAAAGAACTTCGTCCACGTCGCCACGGCAAGCGCCGCCGCGCCCCAGCCGTCGCGCCGGCGCTGGAACAGCACCAGGGCGCCCACCAGCGCGGCGATCGACAGCAGATCCCAGTTCAGCACCACGTACAGGGCGAGCGCAGGCGAGAGCGCCAGCAGCCACGGGTTGGCGCCCGGCAGGCGTCGCAGCAGCCACAGGGTGAGCAGCCCGCAGAGCACGAGGACCACGGCGTTCAGCGCCAGATATCCGCCCACCGTCGCCACCGGGAGCCCCGTCAGCCACGCCACCAGGCCCGTCCCCACCGGGTATTCGAACGGAAAGCGCACGTACGGCACCCAGTCGTGCCAGATGCCGCTGCGGAAGAACAGCGAGGCGATGTCGGAGTAGCCGCCGAGGTGCCCGTAGGCGAAGTGGTTGAACGCCGACTGTCTGGCAGCTCCGTGGTAGGCAAATGTCCCCGCCCGCAGGGCCACGCCGAGGCCCATGACCACCGCCCCGGCTAGCAGCGGACCGGAGCGCTGGCCCCAGCTACGCCAGTCCGCGATCCCCCAGGCGCGGCGCCGGCCCGCGAGCGCCATGCCCGCGCCTGTCTCTGCAACGCGGGCCTCTGCAACGCGGGCCTCTGCGGCCATTAGAACGGCTGCGGTTGCTGCTTATGCGGCTGGAGCGCCAGCGCCCCGGTGAGCACGTCGAGCGCGTCCATCTGGGTGGACTGGTCTACGAACTCGGAGCGGCTGGGGCTCAGCGGCCAGCCCCAGTAGAAGACGAATTGACAGGAGCTGGGGCTCTGGCAGTTGCCGGGCTGGCCGTTCGGACCCACGATCGAATTGTGGACAACGGCCCACGCCTGGCGACGCAGGACGCCGTCGTAGCGAGGGTCGCCAGTGGCCGCGGCGTAGTCGGAGAAACCCTGTATCAGGATCCCCTTCCAGGGCAGCATGTCGAGGTAGCTGCCGGAGCTCAGGCACCCCAGCGTCGCCCGCTCGCAGGGCTCCTGGATGATGCCCTTGGCGTCGATCATGCCGCTCTGCTTGGAGACCACGTAGTGCAGGAAGTTGTTCGCCTGCTGGTAGTAGCTCGGGTCGTGCTTGGCCGCGCCGACCTGCACCAGCGCGTCGGCGACCTGGCCCTCGGTGTAGGTGATGGGGCCGGCGATCAAACCGTTGCAGGAGGCGTTGAGCGAGTCGACCACAGTGCCGCTGCGGATGTTGATCAGCCTGTGACCCTCGAGCCACTGCAGCTGGCTGGTGGCCTGCGAGAGCCATCTGCTGCCTCCCGCCGAGTCCCGCAGCGGACCTGTGCCGCTCAGGTAGTTGGCGAGCGAGGCGGTCAGCGTGATGTACTCGGCGTTGGTGATCGTGTCCGTGGGGAACCCGATCTGCCATTCGATGCCACCGCACGAGCGCTGCGACTTCTGGACGTAGGTGGCGTCGTACTCCGCGGTGCTCAAGAACTGGCGGGCGGTGGCGACATCGTGGCGCACCGTCAGCTCGTACTTGGAGGCCTCGAGCCAGGCCAGGCCCCACCAGGCGGTGTCGTCCATGAACGGGTTGACGAAGTTGTCTTTGGCGATGGCGAACGGCGGCTCCTGGGGGGTGTGGCCGCCCTCGCGCTGGAAGGTGCGCTCCAGGATCGTCTGAACGCTCGGATCGGTGTCGTTCGTCTGCTCGGCGTAACGCACCAGCGTCCGCAGCGCCAGCGCCGACTGCCACCAGTGCGACAGCGTGTGGGCGCCCCACAGCCCGGTCTGGTAGTTCCAATGCCAGTCGAGGTCCTTCTCGGCCTTGGGGCCGATCTCCGCGGCGTACGCCTGGCCGTTGGTGGGGTCCGCGAACTCCTGGATGCCCATGCTTGCGGCCTGCGCGACGGACGGGGCCGCTTTGAAGCCCGGCTGGTAGGCGAGCTCGCCGCACCAGGGCTGCTTGGCGCTGACGTGTTGGTCTCGCCGCAACAGGCCCTGACAGGCGGTGATGGCCTGCTGATAAAGCGGCGGAGCGTGGGGAGCCTGGCCGAGCGCGCGGTGCAGCTCGGAGGGATTGGTGTCGAGGCGGCTGACGTTGCCCAGCGCGACGCCGACGCAGACGACCGCGCCGAGAATCAACCACGCCAGCGCCGCGAGCCGCGACCGCCTCCGGCGCGGGGGCATCGGCCGCCTGCCGGGCGGGGATGTCGACCGCCTCGGGGCCTCGGGCTTGTCTATCAGCGTGCTCAGGGGACAGCTTCCTCGCGAGGTTTCGACATTGTTCCGCCCCCCCAACAGCAAGCGCCGAGCGCTCGGCGCCAAGAGCGGCAGTTTAGTGGGTCCGCGCGCGAATCCCTTTAGTGCCTCCCGCCGTAAGTACCGCCGCATTCGAGCGGCCTCTGGCGGCGTCTGGCTTCGTCCTCGTCGGCTCGCGCAGCGCTGCTGCGCCACGCCTCCTGCGTCCTCGCCAGCCATCCGCCAGCGACCACTCTCGGTGCGACCGTACTTGCACCGGGAAGCACCTAGGATGCGCCTGTGTCGGCACGGGCAATACCACCGATGATTGCGCTCGGTTACGGCAAGTTCGCGCGCGCGGATCGCATCTACGCGCTGGTGCCGCTGGAGGGCGCCGAGCGCGGCGATGGCCGCCGGACGTTGGTGCACGTAGAGGGGCTCGAGAAGCCGCTGGTGGCCTCGCGGTCGGAGAGCGCGATCGCCGAGGATCTGGCGGCTGCGCTCGGGCAGCAGAACCCGCGGGGCCGGCGTCCTGCAGGCCTCCTGCCGGGCCAGGAACCGCTGTTCTAGTGGGGGCACTAGTGCGCCAGATCGTTCTCCTGCGCGGCATCAATCTCGGCCCTCATCGCCGGGTTTCGATGCCCGATTTGCGTGCCCTGCTCGAGGACGCCGGCCTGAAAGGCGTCCGTACATACGTCCAGAGCGGCAACATCGTGCTCGAATCGGAGCTCTCGCCGGCGCAGCTGGCTCGCCGGTGCGGGCAGCTGATCACCGAGCGCTTCGGCTTCGAGGTAGCGGTGATCGTCCGCACGCGCGAGGAGCTGGCCGAGGTCGTCGCGCGCAATCCGCTTGGCGGCATCGCCGAGAACCCCAAGCGCTATCAGGTGAGCTTCCTCGACCGCGAGCTGGAGCCCGAACGGGTGACGAAGCTTCAGCAGCTGGCGCAAGGCGAGGAGCGGGTGGTGGCGATCGGGCGCGAGCTGTACGGCTGGCACCCGGAAGGCGTGGCCCGCTCGAAGCTCTGGGGGCGCCTTGCCGGGAACGGGCTCGGGGTCACCGCGACCGCGCGCAACTGGACGACGGTGACAACGCTGCTGGCGATGGCTGAGGAGTAGGCGAGCGGCAGGACGTTTACGATCCCTATGGCAAGGACGATCGTGACCCCCCAGAAAACTGCAAGCGGCCCGGAGGTGGGGACGACCAACACCTCGTCGCTGCTCTCGCGGCTGGCCAAGAAGGTGGCGCGGGCGACGCCGGAGAGCGAGCTGGGCATGCGCCTGCGCCACTACTACGTGATGACGTTCCTCGCCGAGCGAGACGGCATCGCACAGCACGAGCTGGGCGACGCGTTCATGCTCGACGCCAACAACGCAGTGCTGCTGCTGAACGAGCTCGAATCCGCGGGCTACGTCGAGCGCCGCCGCAACAAAGACGACCGCCGCAGGCACGATGTGTTCCTGACCGACGAGGGTCGAGCGGCGGTTTCCCGCGCGCGCGAGGCGGTGGCGCGGAGCGAGGACGGCGTGCTGGCCAACCTCACAGACCAGGAGCGCCAGACGCTGCGAGAACTGCTGGTCAAGGCAGTCGAGGAGTAAGGATTGACCGGCCCGGCTCATGAGCCGGGCCGGCCGGCCGGAACATGTTCCGGCCGGGACCGCCGCGCATGCGCGGCGGTCACATAGGATTGAAAAATGCAGTTGACCGCTCGCCAGCGCCGGGCGCTCGAGGAGATCTGCGACACGTTCTGTCCCTCCGGCGATGGTGTCCTGAGCGCCAGCGAGCTGGGTGTCCCCGACGCGCTGACCGAGGCCTTTGCCAAGAACCCGCGGGCCTCGGAGCGCAAGCAGCTGCAGCTGCTGCTGGGGTTGTGGGACACGCCGGCGCTGGGCGCTCTGGGCGGCGCGGGCCTAAAGCGCTTCGGAGCGCTGGGCCAGGCGCAGCGCGAGCAGGTGCTGCGGTCGTGGGCCGGCTCACGCGCCCCGCAGCGCCGCGCCGTGTTCCAGGCGCTGCGCAAGGCAACGCTGCTCTTCTACTACATGCTCCCGGGGCCGGATGGCGGGCGCAATCCGGCCTGGGATGCGATCGGCTACGACGGCCCGCTGGGCAAGCTCGAGGGCGCGCCTGCGAAGGCGCTGACCGTCACCGAGATCGACCGCGACCAGACTCTGAGCTGCGACGTGGTGATCGTCGGTTCGGGCGCCGGCGGCGGGGCCACGGCAGCCGTCCTGGCCGCGGCGGGACTCGACGTGATCGTGCTCGAGGCGGGCGGCTACTACGACGATCAGGACTTCGAGGGCTCAGAGCTTCAAGCCTTGACGCGCTACTACATGGCGGCCCCGGCGGGGAGCGTTGACCAGAGCGTCAGCCTGATCGCCGGCTCGTGCCTGGGCGGCGGGACCGTCGTCAACTACACGACCTCATTCCGCACTCCCGACGAGGTCCGCGCCGAGTGGGCCTCGTTCGGCGTGCCGGGCTTCACCTCGGAGGACTACACGGCCTCGCTCGACGCGGTCACGGAGCGCCTCGGTGTGAGCCAGGAATACAACGAGCCCTCGACGCGCGAGCGCAAGCTCCAGGAGGGTTGCGTCAAGCTCGGGTGGCACATCGACGCCATGCCGCGCGGCGTGAGGCGATGTGCCCAGGGCAAGGAGTGCGGCTACTGCGGGCTGGGCTGCCGCGTGGGGGCCAAGCAGTCGGTGGTCAAGACCTGGCTCGTGGACGCGCACAAAGCGGGAACCAGGCTGGTAGTCGGCACCAAGGTCTCGCGCGTGCTGAGCGAGGCCGGCGGCGCAACGGGCGTAACCGGCGTCACCGCGGCCGGTCATCATCTGACCGTGCGCTCCCGGGCGGTCGTGGTGGCCTGCGGCGCGCTGCACACGCCGGCGCTGCTCAAGCGCTCGGGGCTCAAGAACCCGAACATCGGCAAGAACCTCTACCTCCATCCGGCCACGGCGGTGTTCGGCGTCTTCGACGAGGAGCTGAAGCCTTGGGAGGGCGTGATGCAGGCGCTGTACTCCGACCAGTACCGCGACCTGCACGACGGTTACGGCCTCAAGTACGAGACGGCCGCCAACCACCCGCATCTGTTCCTGCAGTTTGCGCCCTGGCTCGGCGCCCGGCACCACTTCGAGCTGATGCAGGCGCTGTCGAACACCGCGCCCGTGGGCGTGCTGCTGCGCGACCGCGACGGCGGCGAAGTCCGCGTGGGCCGCGACGGCGAGCCGATCATCCGCTACAAGCTCTCACCGTTCGACGCCGGTCACCTGCGCACGGGCATCGACGGGGCCGCTCAGATTCTGGAGGCCGCGGGGGCGCAGCGGATCTACAGCGGCCAATCCAGGTGGGTGGGTTACGAGCCCGGTCGCGCGGGCTCGCGCCAGCAGTTCATGGCCGACGCCGACGCCGTCGGCTATGGCGCCGGGCAGTGTCCGTTGGCCTCGTTTCACATCATGGGCACGGCGCGCATGGGCGGCACCCCAGCCAGCTCGGTGTGTGACCCCACCGGTCAGACCTGGGAGCTGCGCGACCTCTACGTCTCCGACGGCTCGGCGTTCCCCACGCCCTCGGGCGTCAACCCCCAGATCTCGATCCAGGCCATCGCCCACATGAACGCGAAGGGATTGGCGGCCAAGCTGAGCTGAGGGCAGCTCTCGGGAGCGGGAGCGGCCGGGCTCCAGGCGGCGTCTGCGGGCGGAGGAACCTGCTTAACGTGTCAGTCGCGTCGGGCGCCCTGTCGTGTGGCACATCGACACGAATGACCTGTTCGATGCCGATCTCGAGCCGCGCGGAACGTGGTCTGGCACGTTGAGCAGGTGGCACAGCCTGGCGGCGGCCGAGGCCAACTGAAAACGCTTGCGCGCGGCCGTCCTAGTGGGATACTCGGGTCAGAAGTCATCACCTGGGAGGTGAGCGCATGTCCGAGCCGGTCCGTGTCCTCGTCGTCGCGCACCAGACGGCGGCAACCGAGGGGCTGCTCGCCGCGGTCCGGGAGCGCGCCCAGCGCGGCGGAGCCCAGTTTCACCTTGTGGTGCCGCGCATGCCCCACGGCATGCACAAGCTCGTCGATCCCGAGGAGGCCGGGGAGGACGACGCCACGCTGGTGCTGCGCGAGGCTTTGCCCAGGCTCTCGGAGGCCGCGGGCGGTGAGGTGACCGGCGAGCTGGGTGACGCCGAGCCGCTGATGGCGATTCAGGACGCCGTCAACCTCGGCCAGTTCGACGAGATCATCATCTCCACGCTGCCGCGGCGCGTCTCGCGCTGGCTGAAGCTGGACCTGGTGTCGAAGACCAAGGGCCTGGGGCTGCCGGTGACTCACGTCGAGGCGGCCGATGCGCCCGTGGGGGCCCCGCAGAGCTAGAAGCGAACGTTGACCTGGAGCCCGCCTTCGCGCCGCGGGCGGGCCGTGACGCTCGCGCCATGCGCGGCGGCGATCGAGCGCACGATCGACAGGCCGAGTCCGTGATGCCCGTTCTGGCCGTCGCCGCGGCGTGGATCGAGGCGCTGAAACGGCTCGAACAGCCGCTCGACCTCGGCCGCCGGGATCGGCGCTCCGGAATTGATAACCGACAGGAGGGCATGCCCGCCATCGGTCCCGGTGCGGATCTCGACGGTTCCCCCCGGCAGGTTGTGCTCGAGCGCGTTGTCGAGCAGGTTGGCGACCAGCCGCTCGATCAGGGCCGGATCGCCGTTGAGAATCGCCGGCTCCAGATGGGACTCGACTCGCAGCAGATCGCTGCGTCCGGTCGACAGCGTGGCGGCGATCGCCGCGAGGTCGATCGCCTCCTGTTGCTCGAGTCCCCTTTCGCTGCTCGCCAGCGTGAGCAGCGACTCGAGCAGTCGCTCCTGGTCCTTGCACGAGGCCAGCAGCTCCTCGCACGTGGAGCGTAGTTTGTCGGCGCCGCCATCAGGTTGGCGAAGCGCCACCTCGAGCAGCGTCCGGTCGAGTGTCAGCGGAGTTCGCAGCTCGTGCGAGGCGTTTGCGACAAAGCGCCGCTGGGCCGCGAACGAGGCCTCCAGCCGCGCGAACAGATCGTCGAGCGTTTCGCCCAGCTGCCTGAACTCGTCGTTCGGTCCGGCGAGCTCCAGGCGCTCGTGGAGGTTGCCCGCGGAAATCGTGCGCGCGGTCGTGGTGATCGAGCGCACCGGCCTCAGCACGCGCCCGGCGGCGAACCAGCCGAGCGCGGCCGCCACGACCGTAGTCACCGCCAGCACGCTCCAGGAGACCGCGAGCAGGTGGTTGAAGTCGGAGTTCTGCTGCGCGACCGCCGGTCCGACCTGGATCCCGCTCGGCGTGGCGACCGCCACCCGCGCCGACGAGCGCGAGAGCAGGTCGACGACGGCGAGCAGCACGGTTCCCAGCAGCAGGAACAGGCCGGCGTACAGCAGCGTCAGACGGAGCCGGGCCTGCATCAGATCCGGTACCCGCCCTCGCGCACTGTCTCGATCAGCGGCGGGTCGCCGAGCTTCGCCCGCAGGCGGCCGATCGTCGTTTTCACGGTCGAGGTGAACGGGTTCGTGACCTCGTCCCATACGCGTTCGAGCAGCTCCTCGGCCGATACGACGCGACTGCCTGCGGCCAGCAGATGCTCGAGCACGGCGAACTCCTTCGGGCTCAGCGACAGCGGCTGCCCGCCGCGGATCGCGGTGCGCCGCGCGGGGTCAAGCGTCAGATCGTCGTGCGTGAGCACCGGTGGCACCGATGCGGCGGAGCGCCGTGCGAGGGCCCGGACGCGCGCCACGAGCTCGCCGAAGTCGAACGGCTTGCCGAGGTAGTCGTCAGCGCCGAGCCCGAGTCCCTCGACGCGATCGCGGATCGTGCTCGATGCGGTCAGCATCAGCACGCGCGACTGGCTTCCGTCCGCCGCCAGCCGCCGGCACACCTGATCCCCGTGCAGGCGGGGGAGATCACGGTCGAGCACCACCACGTCGTATTGGTTGACCGCCACGTGGGCGAGCGCGTCGACGCCGTCGAAGGCGAGATCGACGGCGATCCCCTCGCGGCGCAGGCCGTCCGCCAGCGCAACCGCCAGCCGCCTGTGATCTTCGGCAATCAGGATTCGCAATGCTCCCCGTAAAGCATGGCGTACTCGGAGTGACAGTCAGGTCACAACGGCCGTCACCGAGCTGTCACCAATCGCTTCGTACCTTGGCGGCCATGCGACGACTACTTGCCCTCACACTCGCCGCGGCCGCGCTGCTGGCGGCCGCCTGCGGCTCCTCAAACAAGCCTCCCGCCAGCGCGAGCGGCTCCCAGCAGCAGAACGGGGTCCAGGCCGCCTACAAGTACGCCACCTGCATGCGCCAGCACGGCGTCTCGAACTTCCCCGACCCAAAGGTCAGCGGCGGGAACGGCAGCCAGAGCATCCGTCTCGCCGTCCCGGCCGGCGTCGGCAGCTCGCCATCGTTCAAGTCGGCGCAGTCGGCGTGCAACGGCATCCTTCCAGCGCCGCAGAACAGCACGCCTGCCCAGCGGCACGCCCACGTGGCTGGACTGGTCTCGTTCGCGAACTGCATGCGGGCCCACGGCCTGACGAGCTTCCCGGACCCGAACTCCCAGGGACAGATCCGGCCCGAGACGCTGAGCGCCGCGGGCGTCGACATCCACTCGCCGGCGTTCATCAAGGCCGCCTACGCGTGCGTGTCCTCCTCGCAGGGCCAGCTCACGCGGGGCCAAATCGCACAGGCGGAGTCGGGAGGATAGGCTGCCAGGCTGAGTTGAAGCTCGCCACGTTCAAAGCGCTCGAGGTCGATCATCCGCTCGCGGGTGAGGTTGTCGAGGACCGAATTTTCCTGTTCACCGATGACCAGCTCACGGTGCGCGATGTGCTGGCCGGCGAGTCGCCGGAGCGGGGTCCTGACTCCTGGGCACTCTCGGACGTCGAGCTGCTGGCGCCCGTCCAGCGGCCAGGCACGATCTACGCCATCGGGCTGAACTACGCCAAGCACGTGGAGGAGACCGGCGGCCAGCGCCCGGAGCAGCCGATCGTGTTCGTCAAGGTTGCGAACTCCGTCGCAGCGCCCGGAGCGCCGATCCGCTGCCCCCAGGTCGTGCAGCGGCTCGACTACGAGGGCGAGCTGACGATCGTGATCGGGGCAGGCGGCCGGATCGCGGGCTACTGCATCGCCGACGACGTCACCGGCCGCGATCTGCAGGGCCGCGAGCCGCAGTGGACGCGGGCCAAGGGCGCCGACACGTTCTGCCCGTTCGGACCGTGGGTGACGACAACCGACGAGGTCGGCGACCCGAGCGGGCTGCAGCTGCGCACCTGGGTAAACGGCGAGCTGCGCCAGGACTCGAGCACGGCCGATCTGATCTTTCCCTGCCAGGAGCTCGTCGACTTCATCGCCCAGACCTGCACCCTCTCGCCGGGAGATCTGATCCTCACCGGGACGCCGAGCGGCGTGGGCATGGGCTTCGACCCGCCGCGCTTTTTGAGCTCGGGTGACGTGGTGCGGATCGAGATCGAGCGCCTGGGAGCGATCGAGCACCACGTGGCTTAGCCGGCCTGGCGCCGGTACTGGTCGCTAGCAGCAGTAGCGGCCGAGCAGACCGTCCAGTTCCGAGACCAGTTGGCCGAATGCCCCAGGCGGCCGCCCCTCCACGGTCGGCAGCCACCGGCCCCGCACCTCGAGGGTGAACGTGACGGCGGGTCGCGATGCGGCATTCGCGCTCGGCAGGTGGCGCGCTGCGGCGACGTCCGCCACCAGCCGCTGAAGCTGCATGAGCGTTGCCTCCTGCACGCGAAACGAAGCATGGGGGTTCTCCGAGTGCTCCCCGATGAACGCGGTGGTCACGCCGCTGCCCTCGGCGTTGATCGAGATGGTCTGAAACGTGCCGTCGATCGGCTGGAAGCGGCGCATGAACACGAACCGGGAGGAGAGCTCTGCCCGGGTCGGAGGACGCGGCTGCGCCGGTGGGGAGGGCACCCGTCCGATGCTGACGCTGGTCCGAGCTTCGCTGGCAATCCTGTGGCCCCCAGCGCCGCAACCGGCCAGCAGCAGCGGGGCCACCAAAGCGCCCACTCCGAGTGCGGCGGAGGCCCTCATGCCCGTAGCCTACGATGGGCGCCGATGAGCGAACAGGAGCGCGATGCGGGGATGAGGGTCCGGCGCGAGGTGCTAGGCGACGAGCACGTCGACCGGGCGATCGCTGGAGCCACGCCGTTCACCGCCGACTTCCAGCAGTTCGTCGCCGAGCACGCGTGGGGGGCGGTGTGGACGCGGGAGGGGCTCGATCGTCGCACCCGCAGCGCGATCACGCTCGCGGTGCTAGCCGCCCTGGGCCGGGAGAACGAGATCGCGCTGCACGTCCGCGGCGCGCTCCGCAACGGGCTAAGCCCTGAGGAGATCTCCGAGGTGCTCCTGCACACCGCCGTCTACGCGGGCGTGCCCGCGGCCAACGCCGCATTCGCCATCGCCCAGCGGGTGATCGAAGGGGAGTAGCTACTCGGAGGTAGTCAACGGCGCCGCCAGGCGAGCGTCACGTCGCCTCTAGTGGTGCTCGATCACCCGGTCGATCAGCCCGTACTTGACTGCCTCATCGGCCTTGAAGAAGCGGTCGCGCTCCATGTCCTTGTGGACCTGCTCCAGCGGCTGCTCGGTGTGACGGGCGTAGATCTCGTCGATCCGCTCGCGGACCTTGAGGATCTCGCGGGCGTGGATCTCGATGTCGCTCGACTGGCCCTCGAAGCCCGCCGAGGGCTGATGGATCAACAGGCGGCTGTTCGGCAGCGAGAAGCGCTTGCCCTTGGCCCCGCCCGTCAGCAGCAGCGAGCCCAACGACATCGCGATCCCCACACAGATCGTCTGGATGTCGGGCTTGATGAACTGCATCGTGTCGTAGATCGCCAGCCCCGAGTAAATCGAGCCCCCGGGGCAGTTGATGTAGATCGAGATGTCCTTGTCTGGGTCCTCGGACTCCAGGTGCAGCAGCTGGGCCACGATCAGGTTCGCGATCTGATCGTCGATCGGGGTGCCGAGGAAGATGATGCGCTCGTTCAGCAGACGGCTGTAGATGTCGAACTCGCGGTCGCCGCGTGCCGTCTGCTCGATCACCATCGGTATGAGTTGCATGTCCATCGCGCTAACCCTAGGGGATGATGACCGCGGTCCCCTCGAACGCGCCGGCGCGCAGATCGGTCAGCGCCTGCTCGGCCTGCTCGAGCCCGTAGGTGGTGACGGTGGTGCGGATCGGTATCCGGGGCGCCAGCTCGAGCAGCTGATAGCCGTCCTCCCGGGTCAAGTTGGCCACCGAGCGGATCTGGCGCTCCTGCCACAGGTCGTCGTAGGGAAACGAGGGGATGTCGCTCATGTGGATCCCGGCGCAGACCACGCTGCCCCCGGGCGCCAGCGCTTTGAGCGCCCGGGGCACGAGCTCGCCGGCGGAGGCGAAGATGATCGCCGCCTCGAGCCGCTCGGGCGGTGACTCGTCGCTGCCGCCGGCCCAGACGGCGCCCAGCGAGCGCGCGAAGTCCTGCGTCCGCGTATCGCCGGGACGGGTGAAGGCGAACACCTCGCGCCCCTGGAAGACCCCCACCTGGCAGATCATGTGGGCCGCCGAACCGAATCCATAGAGCCCCAGCCGCGCCGCGTCGCCGGTCATGCGCAGTGCCCGGTAGCCGATCAGGCCCCCGCACAGAAGCGGCGCCAGCTGCTCGTCTGAAACGCCGTCTGGCAGCGGCAAGCAGAAGCGTTCGTCTGCGACTGTCGCCTCGGCGTAGCCGCCGTCGATGTCGCGGCCGGTGAAGCGGGCGTTGAGGCAGAGGTTCTCGCGGCCGCTTCGGCAGTAGCGGCAGTCGCCGTCGGTCCAGCCGAGCCACGGCACCCCGAGCCGGCGGCCGTCTGCAGCCAGACCCACGATCTGGTGGCCGAGGACGACCGGGAGCTTGGTGGCCGCGATCTCCGCGTCGCGAAGGTGAAGATCAGTGCGGCAGACGGCGCAGGCCCTGATCGTCAGACGCAGCTGCCCCGGGGCCGGCTCGGGGTCGGGGATCGTGGCGGTCTCGAGCGGCTGGCCCTGCTCGCTCAGAAGGCTGGCGCGCATACTGACATCATTCACTCTAGTGGTGCCCGAGGCCCGTATCGAGCGGACAGAAGGTGGCAGCGTCCCCGTCGGCGAAGGCTGGTTCGTGCTGAACGCGCGCGAGGCGAAATGGCTCGACGGTGATTACGGCGCCTACACGCGCTTCGAGGGCGAGCATCGGTTTCCGCAGCTGGGATTCAACATCGGCGTCCTGCAGCCCGGCCAGCCGTCGTCCATGTACCACGGCGAAGACGAACAGGAGGACTTCCTGGTCCTTTCGGGCGAGTGCCTGCTGCTGATCGAGGGGGAAGAGCGGCGCCTCGGGCAGTGGGATTTCGTGCACTGCCCGGCGTGGACCGAGCATGTGTTCGTCGGCGCCGGCGACGCTCCGTGCGCGCTCCTGGCCGTGGGTACGCGCATGACCGACGAGGTCGTCTATCCGGGCTCCGAGCTGGCACAGCAGCACGGGGCGGGGGCGAAGGAGCAGACGCGTGATCCGAAGGTGGCGTACGCCGAGATGGCGCCCGACCGCCCCGTCGGCTATCAGGACGGCTGGCTGCCGGACTGAGCCGCCAACCCGGCGGCGTCCAGCCACTCGCGGCGTGTCGTGTGCGTCGCTGAGGGGACGCCGCTGTCGAGCTCGTGGCGAATCTCGGCCAGCGTCCCGAACCGCTCGGCGACGACATTGTGCTGGTGGATCGTCTCGAGGTTGACTTGGCGCGCGGAGACGAACGCCCGCCCGTCGAGGCCGGGGAACGACTCGACCACGCCGCGCACCATCTCGCGCACGCAGTCCTCCACGAATCGCGGCCGGCGGTGGGCCTTCTCCACCACCGCCGCCTCGTCCGAGCGCTTCATCAACTCGTAGATCTCTGAGGACATCGCGTGCTCGACGATCGACAAGAGCGTCGCGGCCTCGATCTCGTCATCGCACAGCTCGGTGCAGCCGACGTGCAGCGTGCCCAGACCGCGCTGGTTGTGCGTGGCCACCGGAACGGCCTCCAGGATGCGCTCGATCTCATCGGCGTCGAAGCCTTCGTCCTCGAGCCGCTCGCGTGCCGCCGAGCCGACGAGCTCCTGCGCACATGGGCACGCTGTCATGCCCTGCGCGGTGACGCCGATCAGGCGCCTGGTCCCGAGCTCGGACGAGACCGCGGAGCCGTGCAGCGTGTAGAGCTCCTGGGTCTGGATGCCCGACGCCGGCGCGGGCTTGTGCTCCGGGAAGCGGGCCTCGACCGTGACCTCGGCGCGGCGCGCGCCCTGGCGCGAGCGCACTAGGCCGGCGATGTCCTCGGCGAGTGTCTCGGCCTTGAACGTCGTCTCGTTCAGAACCACCTCGCCGATCGTCTCGTTGATTACCTCCTCGAAGCGCGACATGTGTGCGCCCTTCTGGCCCGGGCCGAGGTCAACAACGCACTCGAAGCGAGCGGAGAACAGCTGCTCGGCGCCGTTCTGGCGCAGCCGGATCACCTTTTCGACCCCGGTCACGCCGACGCGCGAGAGGCTCAGCTGAACGGCGGGCTGCCGAGCCTGGACGTCGAGCACCTGCAGCGTGCGTGAACTGTCGCCGGTCATGGCTCAAAGGGTAGAGGGGTGCCTGCCAGCGGGCCGTCAAAAGCTCGCAACTACCGCACATGGACAAATACTGGGATTGTGGTATCAATCCGCCGTCTGTCTTGGGAGAGAGAGGAGTCGCTGTAGATGAGAGGACTGCAGGGACGGTGTTGGCCAACGCCAAGGGGCAAGATGAAGTGGGGGTGAGGGCAGTGAGCGCGAAGGAGATCGTTTCCGTTCTCAGTGACGAGGCGCCGGTCTCGGAGCTCGACGAGCTACAGCCGCTGATCGCCGAAGGCCATGAACGCGGCTACCTGACGTTCGACAAGATCGCCGCCTGCCTCGAGGAGGCGGACGTATCCAAGGAGCAGGTGCAGGAACTGCACGCCTACCTGGACGACCAGGGCATCGAGGTGGTGGAGTCAAACGGACAGCTTGCACGCTCGGAGGCTTCGAGCGTGGAGGCTCGGGTGGCGCAGGCTGCCGAGCCGGAACCCGAACGACGCAAGCCGGTCGAAGTGGACTTGACAATCGAGCCCAACCTCGACTCGCTGCGGCTCTACCTGCGTGCGATCGGGCGGGTGAGCCTGCTGACGGCGGCGCAGGAGGTGGCGCTCGCGCGACGGATCGAGCGCGGGGACATGTCGGCCAAGCAGCAGATGATCGAGGCCAACCTGCGCCTGGTCGTCTCGATCGCCAAGTCCTACCTCGGGCGGGGGCTGACGTTCCTGGACCTGATTCAAGAGGGCTCGATGGGATTGATCCGGGCCGTCGAGAAGTTCGACTATCGGCGCGGCTACAAGTTCTCCACCTACGCGACCTGGTGGATCCGCCAGGCGGTCACGCGCGCCATCGCCGACAAGGGCAGGACGATCCGCATCCCGGTCCACATGGTCGAGAAACTCAACAAGGTCGTGCACGTCGAGCGTCAGCTCGTTCAGCAGCTGGGCCGCGAGCCGACGCCCGAGGAGATCGCAGCCGAGCTCGAGACCACGGTCCGCGAGGTACGCGATGTGCTGCGTATGGCCCAACAGCCCGTTTCGCTGGAGAAGCCGATCGGCGAGGAGGAAGACTCGGAGCTGGGGGACTTCGTCGAGGATCAGACCGCGGAGTCGCCCTTCGAGCTGGCCGCCGACCACCTCCGCCGCGAGAACCTGCGCCGCGCGCTAGCAGCCCTGCCGGAGCGCGAGCGCGAGGTGATCGAGATGCGCTTCGGCCTGGTGGGTGAGCGGGCCTACACGCTCGAGGAGGTCGGCCGGGCCTTTAACGTCACGCGCGAGCGCATCCGCCAGATCGAGAATCACACGCTGAAGAAGCTCGAGGCCCTGCCCGAGGCGCAGCGGCTCCGCGACGCGTCGTAGGAGCGGGGCGACCGGGTCCGCGATTCCCGTCCCGGGCGCCCCGGGGTTTGGGATTCCCGTCCTGGGCGATCGAGTCCGCGAGTCCCGTCCCGGGACCCGGGTCCGCGATTCCCGTCCCGGGATCCGGGATCTCGAAAAACGCAGCAAACGCAACCGAGCCACGCTGCCTTGTGCACATAAGCATCTGGGGGATGCTTATCTCGCCAAACCCAAGGCTGCGCGCGGGGTTTGCTGCGTTTTTCGAGCCGTGGCGAGTCCCTGGGAAGCGTTCCCTCCTCGCTAGACTCGACTCGCCCCGGGCGGGGTACCCAAGCGGTCAACGGGATCCGGCTGTAAACCGGATGGCTCAGCCTTCGCAGGTTCGAATCCTGCCCCCGCCATCTCGCCGTGTCCGAGGCCTGTCCTCAGTGCGGGCCGGACGGGAAGCGGACGCGAAAGACGTTCGTAACGACCTTCACGAACCGCGTTTGCTTGCAACATGTCGTGCCCTCCCACGGGACGAATGCGGCCCGGAGCCTGGAAGACGCCTCTTATGCTCGTCGAGCTAATGGAACCCAAGGACCAAGAGCTGCGGGAGATCGTCGGTGACGATCATCAGTCCGCATCGCGTCTGCGGCGCATGCTCACCGGCGTGGACACTCAGCCCGCGCTGCTCGCTGCGGCGCGCAGGTTGCGAAGACGCCTGCCGGGAGACGAGCGTTTCGGCGATCCGCTCTCCACGGCCGGACCGGCCCCGGTGTCGGTCGTCGCTCGCGGCGTTTCGACGCTGGTCCCTGAGCGAGAGAGCGTGGCACAAGAACTCGGCTTCGCTGGGCTGCAGGTGTGGCAGTCGCTGTCGGAGGCCGCAGGCAGAGGACGCGGGGATGAGCCCGTCGCCCTCCTTTTCACGGATCTGGTCGGCTTCTCCTCGTGGGCGCTCCAGGCGGGAGATGTAGCCGTGCTCGAGCTGTTGCGCCGCGTGGGCACCGCCGTCGAAGGCCCGATCCAAGGCCACGGTGGCACCATCACGAAGCGCCTGGGAGACGGGGTGATGGCCACGTTCACAGACGCCTCCGAAGCCGTGGAGGCGGCGCTCGAAGCCCAGGAGGCGATGGCAGACGTGCAGCTAGACGGCTATCAGCCGGACATGCGCGCCGGCGTGCACTGGGGACGGCCGCGGAAGCTGGGAGCCGACTATCTCGGCGTCGATGTCAATGTCGCCGCTCGGGTCGGCGATTTCGCGAAGGCGGGCGAGGTGGTCGTCTCCGAACCCGTGCTCGAGCAACTGGATCCCGAGACCTACGAGGTCGGGCGGGTGAAGCGACTGCGGGCCGACGGCGCCCCCAGGCAGCTGCGAGTGGCGCGGATCTGCAGGCGCTAAGCCGTCGTTTGGCGCCGCCGTTGACTCCCGGTCGCGGGTGCAAGACAATCGGGAGACGGCACCGCAACTAGTGAGGAGAGGGCCGATGACGTGGAAGCTTGAGGGATCGTATTTCGAGACCTGCTCGTGCGACGTCGTATGTCCGTGCACGGCCTCGCTCTCGTTTGGCGCCACCAACGACTACTGCCGCGTAGTTCTGGTCTTCAACGTGAAGCGGGGCGAGGTTGAGGGAACCGAGGTCAGCGGGCTCACGGTGGCTTTGGCGGCCGACACGCCGAAGGTGATGACGGACGGCAACTGGCGACTCGGGGTCTTCCTCGACGCCTCCGCGTCGGACGAGCAGGCGGACAAGCTCGGCGCCGTGTTCTCGGGCGCACTCGGCGGGCCGATGGCGGCCCTTGCACCGCTCGTCGGCGAGATGCTGGGGGTCGAGCGTGCGCCCATCGAGGTGCGTGAGGACGGCCTGCGCCATTCGGTCAAGATCGGCGACGCGGTGGACGTCGAAGTCGAGGACGTCGTGCCGTTTGGGGTGGAGACCGGACAGCCCGCGAAGCTGACGGGCATCTTTCACCCTGCGGGGTCTGAGCTCAATATCGCCCACGCCATGCGGTCCAAGATCGACGCGTTCGGGATCCGATATGAGGCCAAGTCGGCGTTCTCCACATCCGACTTTTCGTGGGCAGCGTGAGCGCCGTCACTGCGACGTCTCTTGGCCAAGCGAGCTCGGAGCGCCGCGAACTTTACAGCGCCTTCGCCGCGGTGCGAGCGCGGCTGGGGCTGGTGGCGCTGCTGCTCGCGCTAACCGCCATCGCGTGGTGGTCCACCGCCGACCGCATGGCTGGGATGGACGCCGGACCGGGCACAGATCTCGGTGCACTCGGCTGGTTCCTGGGTGTTTGGGTGGTGATGATGGCCGCGATGATGTTCCCGGCACTAACACCGACGGTGGCCCTCTACGCCCGCATGACCCGGCGGCGTGGGTCGCTGTATCCGTTGCTGTTCACGGGGGCCTATCTGCTCGTTTGGGGAGCAGCGGGTCTGGCCGCCTACGGGCTGTTCGAGGCAGGGCGCAGCCTGTTCGGCTCGGACCTCGCCTGGCACTCGGGCGGACGATGGTTCGCGGCCGGCGTACTGGCGATCGCGGCGGTGTACGAGCTGACACCGCTGAAGAACGTGTGCCTGACAAGGTGCCGCAGCCCATTGGGATTCCTGCTCGGCCGTTGGCGCGACGGCTGGAGCGGAGCGCTTGAGATGGGGGCACGGCACGCCGCCTGGTGCCTGGGGTGCTGCTGGGCGCTGATGGCCGCACTGTTTGCGCTCGGCGTGATGAGCCTAATCTGGATGGCAGTTGTCGCCGCGTTGATCGTGCTCGAGAAGACGTTTCCGTCAAAGCTCACCGTGCTCGCGGGCGTGACGATCGTCCTGCTGGCGCTGGCCGCCGGCGTGGCCGCAGCACCGCATGATGTGCCTGGGCTCATCGTGCCGGCGAGCCACGCAAACGGCATGCACGCGATGGGCATGATGCACTAACGGTCCGTGTCAGGGGCCCCGGGAATCGCTAGCCTGATCGCACCGCCCTCTTAGCTCAGCTGGTAGAGCACTTCCATGGTAAGGAAGGGGTCGTCGGTTCGAGTCCGACAGAGGGCTTGGGGGATCGCCTTTGTCTGGCGGGGGTTTCGGGGGCGGGTTCCGCCATGGATGTGCGCGAGGTGGCGGTATGGAAACTTTTTGGAAACCTCGTCAGCTAAACAACCGCTCTTTTCGCTGATTGATGGCTTGGGCTGTGTGAGGGCGTTGGCGGGGTCGTTTGCGTGAAGGCGTTGTTGTTCGTGCGATTGCTCTTGAGCCTGTAGATCATCCACTCCCGATTTGGTGACGGCCGCGGATGGGCGTAGCCAAATCGGGAGTACCCCGCCGGAGGCGGGCTTGGAAGCACGAGGGCGTCGAGCGGGCCACCGCAGCCGTCACCCTGGCAAACCGGCAGGACGAGGCCCTCAGCAGCGCATGTGGTATCCCGACCCCGCAGGGGGCGGTGCTAATCATCCCCGCCTGACGCCGGCCGATCGCGAACGAGCGCTCCATCGCCGAGGCCGTCGCCGGGCTCAGACGAGGCTCTACGACGAAAGCAGTGGTGCGGTCGCGCGATCGGTGGCGCCTGCC
>CAWGIU010000015.1:0-87774 GCA_963822735.1 uncultured Actinomycetes bacterium | reverse complement strand
CTGGGTGCCGCGTCGATCGCGCAGGTCCATGCTGCAGTCCTGGATGACGGGACCGACGTCGTCGTCAAGCTGCGACGGCCCGGCCTACGCCGAGGCCTGAGATCGGACATCGAGACGATGGCCCTGGTGGCCATCGCCGCCGAGAAGGTCCATGCCGCAGCGCGCGTGGCGAACCTGAAGGGGTTCGTCGAGCTGTTCGCGCAGCTGGTGCTACAGGAGCTCGACTTCCGTCTGGAGGCGCTGAACATGGTCGAGCTGGGCGCCGCTTTCGAGGATGCCGGCATCGACTACTGCGCCGTGCCCCGGCCGATCCCGGGCCTCGTCACCGAAGGGGTGCTGGTGATGGAGCGCCTCCCGGGCGTGGCCTACGACCGCGCCGCGGACCAGTTCGGGGCGGACCTTGACGGCCCCCAGCTCCTGCGACTGGCGATTCAGGGCGTCCTCGAGACCACCCTGATCTACGGGCTGTTCCACGGCGACCTGCACGCCGGAAACGTCCTCATCGAACATGGCGACTCGTTCGCACTGGTCGACTTCGGGATCTGCGGGCGCATCGATGCAGAGCAGCGGGCGGCACTCGTGGCCTTCATGCTGGCTTTCGCTGGCATGGACGCGCGTGGTCAACTGGAGGCGCTCACGCGGTTCGGCGCGCTGCCGGCCGATGCGGACCTCGAACCCCTCGCTCAGCAGCTTCAGGTGGAGCTCGACGCGATCAACCCCGACACGGGCAGCGGGCTGACTTACGACCAGGTGGGCGATACGGTGAGCACCGTTCTGCGCTTGCTGGCGGCTAGCCGCTTCAGGCTCCCCAAGGAGCTCGTCCTGTTCTTCAAGAACGTGCTCTACCTAACCAGCTTCACCGCGAGCATCGCTCCCGACGCCGACCTGCTCGGCCAGATCGCGCCCATCCTCACCCACTTCATGCAGAAGTACGCCAGTGAGCTGCCGGCCTTCTTTGCCGAGCCTCAGGCGCTGCTCACAGCGGGCGCCTGACACCGACCTCGTCGAGATGGTCGAGCAGGCCCTGGGGGTCGTCGTAGACGCGAAAAGCGCCGGCGTACATGAGCTCCTCGCGGCCGTAGCCACCCGACAGAAACCCGATCCCTAGCGCGCGGGCCCGCTGGGCCGCGAGGAGATCCCACACGCTGTCGCCGACGACGATGCTGTCACGAATGTCGGCCTCGATTCGCGCGGCCGCGGTCAGAAATAGGTCCGGATCGGGCTTTGCATAGCGGACCTGGTCACGTGTGATCAGCTCCGTCCCGGGCGGTAGACCAAGCAGCTCGACGGCGAGTTGCGCATAGCGTTGCTGACCGCTGGTGGCGATTGCCCACGGAACATGGTGCTCGGTCAGCACCGCCAGCAGCTCGGTGGCGCCCGGCAGCGGTCGCACGCTGTCGAAGTGGCGGATGTAGGCGTCGGCGTGCAGGGCGGGAAGCCGGGCGAGCGTCTCCCGGTCCAGGTGCGTGTCGAGCTCGCGGGCCAGGGCGTTGACGAACAGGCCACCGCTCATGCCGATGCGGCGATGAATCTTCCACACGGGCATGTTGATGCCCACTCTCTCCAACGCCTCGCGCCAGGCGACCACGTGCTGGTAGACGCTGTCGACGAGGGTGCCATCCAGGTCGAACAGAAACGCGGGTTGCTTGTGGCCGAGCTCCAGCGGGTCGGGTAGCGGATCGTCAGCCATCGCCAGGAAAACATATGAGACATGTAGGAGCCGGTGTCAAGGCCGTGAGTTGCCTGGCAGGCGCGGGTCTAGCTAGGCAGTACAACCCGAAAGGAGGCTCTCTAAAATGAGGCTTCACCGCAACAGGCTCGCGGTCGCCACGGCCGTCTTCGCGCTGGCTGGCGGGGGTGGCGTGGCGTGGGCTTGCAACCCCGGCGGTAGCCAGGGCGGTTACCCGGGCGCCACCACCGGAACGACCACGGCACCGACCACGTCGACGCCGGCCAGCACCACCACGGCACCCTCGGCGACAACCGCCGGCAACTCCGCCAGCAGATCCGCGAATGGCGCCAGCGCCGCGCGGCGCCATTCCCGGCGCAGCAACTCACGGCGAGGCTGACGACGCGCCCCCCGCGCCGGCGCCGCTTCGGCGGCGCCGGCAGCCGGGGCTAACTAGACGGGCTAGCGGGCCCCCGGCGACCGGTGGGAGCCGGTTCGGCAGCCGTTAGTTGCGTCCGCGCCCAGGCTGGGGCTGACCTGGCGCGCCCCCGGAGCCGCTGCGCTGCGCCATTTGATTGGCGCCGGGCATCGGTGAGCCGGAGCTTTCGCCTGTGGTTGGGCCCCAACCCTTGCTCGGCGTTGACACGGCATTGTTCCCCGGCGTGGAACCCGGGTTTCCGCTTGCAGTGGTCGAGACCGAGGGTACGTTCGGACTCATCTGCAATGGCCTGGGCGAGCCGCCGGCGGACCAGCCGGGCGTCGCCGCACCGCCCCCAGCGGATTCTGTGGCATTGGGTCTGCCGGCAGTCGGCGCGGGTCCCTCGGCTTCGGTGTGCGAGGCGTGGTGGCCCCAGGCCTGCGTGCCGGGAGGTTGTGATGCACTGGCGCTTGCGCTCATGCCTGCCGCTGTCGGGCGAGGAGCCGAGAATTGGCGTGTGGTCATGGAGTCCAAGCGAGCCCGTGAACCGGGCGCCGCTCGAGTGCTGTGCGAGCGCGCTCTCTCCAAGGCGGCGGTGCCCTCGACGGCCCGGCTAGGCAGGGTCGCTCCGTGGTGATCGGGACTCGAGGGCTTCGGCGATGTCGCAGCGGGCACAAGCACGGCGGGGAGCGTGGCCGTGCAGAGCTTGATGGTCACGGCGCACCCGCCTGACAGTGCCCCGAGCCGAGCTGCGGTTGCCGCGCCCCCGCCGTCGCCGAAGATCCACCGGAACGCGGGAATCAAGCCGGCTACCGCGTCGAAGCGGTCACGTACCGTCGCCCGGGCCCGGTTCAGAAGCTGACGCACGGCGCCATTGCTCGCTTTCAGGCGCGCCTCGATCTCCGCGTAGCTGCGACCTTCTAGCTCGCGCATGACGAGCGCCTGCCGCTGACGCTCGGGAAGCTCCTCCAGGGCGCGCACGACTTCCCGCAGGCTCTCGCGGCGCTCAAATGTGTCGCCGGCGATTAGCTCCGGCTCTGGTTCGTGGCTACTGATGGCGGGGCGGGCCGCGCGAGCGCGTAGGAGGTTCACCGCGGCGTTGTGCGCGATCGTTCGCAGCCATGGACCGACGTGGTTCACCGACTCGCCGCGGGCGAGAGCCAAATAGGCGCGCAGAAGTGTCTCCTGCACCACCTCCTCCGCGTCCGCCTGCCCTACAAGCTCGGCGCAGTGGCAAACGAGCGTCCGGCGGTGGCGAAGGACGATCATCGCAAACGCTGAGTCGATCCCATCGGCGCTCAGCTTCGCCAGCCGCTCGTCGCTGAGCGTCGGTGGAGGCTCGAGCAGCAGTCTGTTCATGGCGCGGCGACGAGACCGAGGTCCAGCGGGAGCAGCAGGAGAGCAAGCCGCAACCGACACTCGCAGCGGGCTATGAGAGGGAACGCGGACGACTCCACGGCAGCCCGAGCGTCGCCTATGTATCGAAGACAACCGACAGACTGACCTAAGACGAATGTAGGAGACCGGCGCCGGCCCGTTGCGATCGTGCGGGACCCGGCTACAGACCGTGTCGGTCGGGCGAGACCGAAGCGCCTCAGAGACGGAGGGCGTACACCACGGCCTGGGCCAGCAGCGCTTGACCGGCGCGTGTCGGGTGCACGTCCGCAGCCACCTGTGGAGAGCTTCGTCAGCAGTCCTGCGGTGCAGGCGTTTCCGCCAAAGATCGTCGTCGCCGCCTGGAACTGCCCGTAGCCGTTGGCGATCTGCACGTTGAAGGGCTTAGCAGCCGAGTCCTGCGCGGTATTGAGCCCCTGAGCGGCGGTGTTGATGAACGCCGACGCGTAGTTGAGCGAGTAGTAGTTGACGATCACGATCTGCCCGCGGTAACGCGCCTGCTTGCGAATGGCGGACAGAATCGTCTTGACGTTGCGCGAGACCGTGGAGAACACTGCTTGCTGCTCAGGCGCGCTCATGCAGCCATCGCTGGTCGTCTTCTGGCACACGAAGACGTCGTTGGCGCCGAGCATCAGCGAAACCAGGCGGACCTTGCGGTTCCTTTTCAAATACGAGACGGGCGAAGGCCAGCTGCGACCCCTTGTAGCCAACATGCAGCGGGTTTTGGGGGCGGTACCCCTGACCGCCGCCGAGCGAGTTCTCACAGCCGTTGCTTTGAGCTGAGGGGTTGACAAAGCTCGCGGACGTCTCGCCGGGACACGCCGCGTTCACCGTCTTGATCCGCATCAGTCGGCCGACGATCTCCGGATAGCCCACAAAGCTGCTGGCGTCCGAGTAGTTGGGCGCAGGGACGACGTTCGGCTCCATGAAGCCGAATGTGACGGAGTCGCCGAGCGCGAGATACGTCGAACCGCGCACGACCGGCGGCGGCTTGAAGACCGAGCGGGCGGAGGCCTGGCTGGCCATGAGGCAGAGCGCGCAGAGAACCGCGAGGCCGGCCACGGCGATGAGACGGGAAAGCTTCGTGCGAGTCAGACGTGAAGGGAACACGGCGGGGGCAGCTTATCCGGGATGCTCCACCCCCTGGTGCAGTTCATCGGGGAGGAGGCCGCCCGGACGCCGCCGCTCGCCGCGCGCCGCCGGGGCCACCCGGACGCTGTTTGAACCGTCCGCGGTATGTACGAATTTCTTCACTTCCGGTCAGGATCGCTTTCTGGGGGCGGTCCACCATGGAGAGTGCAATGAGCTACGCACTGGCAATCACCATGAAGCAGGTCCCGGGTGGTTGGGCCGTGTGCCTGACCAACGGGCGGGAGCTCGCACGGTTCCGCGGCCTTGGCGCCCGCTTTCGGGCGCTTCGCTACTTGCGCGCGCTCGAGGTCTGACGCGACCGGGAGCGAGCTCGCAGGACGCGCCACGTGATATAGGCGACCAGCAGCACGCCGAGCGCGATGCCGAAGTAGATGCTGTAGCGGGTGACTGTGTTGTAGATCGAGTCGATGTTGTTGCCCGAGAAGTAGCCGGCGGTCGTCCAAACCGCGACCCAGAGGGCGGCGCCGATGGCGTTGAACGCCAGGAAGCGGGCCCAATGCATCCCCGTCGTACCGGCGATGATCCCGTTGGCCTGGCGGAGTCCCTCGATGAATCGTGCGACGACGATGATCCAAGCGCCGTGTCGCTCGAAGAAGCGCGTTGCCTCGTCGATCCGCGCTGGCGTGAGCAGGACGTAGCGGCCGAAGCGTTCGACAAGCCGACGACCGCCGAAGTGCCCGATCGCAAAGCCGATATTGTCGCCGACCACGGCGCCGAGGAACCCGAGCACCCCCACGAGCACCACGTTGAGCCGCCCGGTGCCGGCGTAGACGGCGCCGAGGATCAGGATCGTCTCTCCTGGGAGAGGCACCCCGAAATCCTCGATCAACACCACGGCTGAGACGGCCAGGTAGCCGAACTGGTTGAGCGTCGGCTCGAGGCTGTGCAGGAAGCCCGGGAGCTGGTGAACGGCCGTAGCCGACGAGATCATGATGAGGATCAGGACGATGCCAGCTGGCAGCGCGCCGGGTCGGCCGCGTGGCGAGATTTTTGCGGGCTCCGTCGGCTAGCGCGGGCGGCTCGGCCAGCGCGAGCGGCGCGGCCTTCTCACAATATCTGCCAGCTGTGGGACATTGGGACCCCCTGCAGGAGCGGAGTGCCTAGCGCCGCCGAGGACGAGGCGCTGACGAACTCGCTGCCATTCGAGCCGGCCTGCACCACATCGTGTAAAGCGCTGCCTCGTAGCCACTGCTTCCAGGAGTAGAACCACACGGTCAGGCCGTTATCCCACGTGCCGGGAACCGGGCTGTTCGTGACCCTCACCGGTTCGCCGGGAACCGCCATGTTGTAAAAGATCTCGGCGTCGGCAGGCGACATGTTTACGCAGCCGTGGCTGACGTTAGTGGAGCCCTGCTCGCCTACCGACCAGTACGCATCGTGGAGGTAATCGCCGCTCCAGGTGAAGCGCACCGACCACGGCACCTCGAGGTTGTAGCCGGGTCCGACCATGTCGACGGGGTTTGCCTTCTCCAGCGTCACGTAGGTCCCGTCCGGGGTATCGTCGCCGGGCCTTCCGCTCGAGATCGGCCAGTGTGCGAACAGCTTTCCGCCACGGTAGACGTTCATGTAATGCTGGGCCGTGTTGACGTCCACGGCGACGGAGGAGCCAATCGTGAACGTCTGCGTCAGGCTGTGGTTGCCGTAAACCCCTGGCGCGGCCTTTACCCCGTTCAGGTGGCCGATGAAGCTCACGCGCGTGTTGGTCGGCCAGTAGCGTCGCGGCCGGAAGTAGAGGCACGTCGGCGCGAGGCGGCACTGCCTGTCCCAGTACCACGCGCCAACGACGGTCTTCGAGGTCTTTATCTCGAGCGCTCGTTCGACCGCGGCCCTGTCGAGGATCGGATGATCGAAGAACAAGACGATCGGCATTCCCACGCCATAGGACTGGCGGATACCCCTCGAGGATCTGGGCCATGAACGTCTGCGCGAGGAGTGAAGGTCCGAAATGAGCTCGTGTGGGTGACGGACTTGCCGGATGGCCCGACGGCGCTCGCCACGACCGTGTAGTGCTGGGAGACGTTGAGCGCCCAGGTGCTGTGCCAGACGGTTCCGGCGGCATTGAGCGTGCCGGTGACCCGGTCGCCGTGCGTACGCACGTTCACGCTGCTGATCCTGCCTCCGGCGACGCTCACGGTGATCGCCGCGCCCCGGAGAGCGGTCCACTCCAGCGCCAGCGGGAACGATCGACAGCCGCAGCTTCGCCGCTGGGAGCGCCGGCATGACCCGGTCGTCGACTTGCGGCCACCCGAGCACGCAGCGAGCAGAAGGGCGAACGTCAAACACGCTGCGGCAAGCGGAATCCGTCGCCCACGTAACCGGGGCCATCGCGACGAGAACACCTGTGGGAAAGCCGCTGACCGCAAGTTCAAACTCCGGCCCTCTTAGGTTACGCCCGGCCCCTCGATTCACGTCGCAGCTGACGGATTTGTGTCGTATGGCTTGGACGAATGGACCAATTCCGGCGATGCGCCCGAGAGGACTCGAACCTCCACGGACCCTGCGGTCCACAAGGCCCTCAACCTTGCGCGTCTACCAATTCCGCCACAGGCGCGTGCGGCCGCCAGTATAGACCCGGCTTAGAGGCCGGCAGAAGGCATTTCGGTCTCCACGAATGCGCCCCTTCCGCGGGCGTGGGGGCGCTGGGCGGGCTCCGCGCTCCACGTCCCAAGCCTTGGTCGCCGTGCGATTTGGGGCGCGTGCTTGTGTCCGTCCTGACGCCTCGCTACAGTGACGAACACATGTTCGACCCAGGCCGTCCCGTCAGCGAGATCCAAGCGAGGAGCGGAGCATGGACCTGACCAAGCGCCAGCAGGAAATCTTCGACTTCATAAAGCGGTATTCCGCCAAGTACGGCTATCCGCCGACGGTGCGCGACATCGGCAAGGCGGTGGGCCTGGCCTCTTCTTCGACCGTGCATGCCCACCTGGCGAATCTGGAGCGGATCGGCCTGCTGCGCCGCGATCCGTCGAAGCCGCGGGCGATCGAACTGCTCGACAGGGCCGCTGCTGGCGTACGGAGCTTGGTGCGCTCCGGGCTGCCGGTCGTGGGCCAGGTCGCCGCGGGCCAGCCGGTGCTGGCCGAGGAGAACATCGAGGACTACGTGCAGACGCCGCCCTGCGCGGGCGGCGAGGACGGCGAATATCTGCTGCGCATTCGGGGGGAGTCGATGCGCGACGCCGGGATTCTGCCGGGCGACATGGTCGTGGTCCGCTCACAGGACGTCGCCCAGGACGGGGAGATCGTGGTGGCGCTGGTGGGCGAGGAAGCGACGGTCAAGCGCTTCTTCCGCGAGGCGGACCACGTGCGGCTGCAGCCAGAGAACGCTTCGATGGAGCCCATTCGCACCCGGGACGTACGCATTCTGGGCAAGGTCGTGGGACTGATGAGGAGCATCTCGTGAGCAGCGCAGTTGCGCTTCGGCAAGATCTGGTTGCCGACAAGGAGCTTTCGTTGTTTGACGGCACGGGCGGTGAGCCCACGCTGGACGAGCTGCTCGCCGGCGTGTGGGAGGGGCTCACCGCCCAGCGGGACGTGGCCTGTCCGGTGTGCGGCGGCCGGATGCATCCGCGAGCTCGATGCGCGCGCCCGTCCCCGCGGGGGTCGCTGCGCGGCATGTGGCGCCTCTCTGAGCTGACAGCCGCTTGTCGGTCAGGGCGGGAAAGCAGCGCTATGCTTTGGGGCGCAGGCTGTGCAGTCGCGGAGGTGATAGGCCTTCGAGGAAAGTCCGGACATCACAGGGCTGGGTGGTCGGTAACGCCGACCCGGGGAAACCCGCGGGAAAGTGCCACAGAAACGACACCGCCTAAGCCTGGAGCCGCTGCAGAGCTTCAGGCCGGTAAGGGTGAAATGGTGCGGTAAGAGCGCACCAGCGTCGCGGTGACGCGGCGGCTGGGCAAACCCCACCCGATGCTAGGCCAAGCAGGACCGCTTGTAGGTGGCCCGCCAAGGTCCGGGTAGGCCGCTCAGATGGATGACTGCTCAAGGGCCGCGTCGCGCAAAGCGACCAAGCCCGGGACAGGATCCGGCTTACAGGCCTGCTAAGGGAAGACCCCGCCAACGCGGGGTCTTTCTATGTCGCCTTGGGGAAGACCCCGCCAACGCGGGGTCTTCCTATGTCGCCGGGGCCTGTCTCTCCGTCGGCAGGGATGGCTCGGGAGAGTGTTCGGCGGACTCCCGGACATCCTCAGTTGCGCCGACCGGCGCCTCGACCCGCCCCGGCGGAAGCCAGCGCAAAGCGACCAGGAACGTGGCGAGCATCACGCCGGCCATGATGTAGAAGACCGTCTGGGTTGAGTGGGCCACCGCCAGCTGCACCTGATGCACGAGCTGGTGCGGCTGTCCGGCCCCCGACCGGCTGCCGACCGCGTTCGTGCTGAACGAGCTAGCGACCCTGTGAGCGGTCGCGCTGGGCACTCCCGCCTTGGTCAGAGCGTTTGTGACATTGACCTTGTTGCGGGCGATCAGGATCGCCCCCAGCACCGCCAAC
Source organism: uncultured Actinomycetes bacterium (assembly GCA_963822735.1). Classification (GTDB taxonomy): domain Bacteria; phylum Actinomycetota; class Thermoleophilia; order Solirubrobacterales; family Solirubrobacteraceae; genus Palsa-465. Next base: position 78,654 of record CAWGIU010000015.1, on the reverse strand, counting down.
CCCAGACTGGCGCCGAAGTTCCGAGACGTCTGGGTGATGCCGGTGACCTCGCTGTAGTTTGCGCTCGGAGCACGATTGACGGCGTCCGTACTCGCCACGCCGAGCATCATCCCGAGGCCAGCGCCGGCAATTGCGATGTACAGGGTCTGCGAGCCCAGCGAGAGGTCGGTGAGCTTGCCGGCGAGTAGGAAGAACCCCACCGCTGCGATCGCACTGCCCAGCACCACCGCAAGCTTGGCGCCCTGGCTGTCAAGGATGCGGCCGCCGACCTGGGCGAGGATCACGAAGCCGATGAAGAAGTACATGAGGTATAGACCGGCGTTTGACGAGCTCTGGCCGAGCGATATCTGGGCGTAGACGCTGCCGAAGAAAAAGAACGGCACGAACACGATCGACATCAGCCCCAGGACCGCGGTCTCGGTGGAGAAACCCCTGTCCCGAAAGATCTGCAGCCGCAGCAGCGGCTCCGGGGCACGCCGCTCCCAGGCGAGGAAGGCGACCGCCAACCCCAGACCCGCGACGATGCAGAGCCATGTGGCCGCGCTCTGCCAGCCCCAGGTGGCCGATTGCTCCAGAGCGAGGACGATCAAGCCCATCGCTCCGGTGACCAACACCGTACCTCGATAGTCGAGCTTGGCCGGATGGCGGACATCGTCCGGGCGCGACTTCCAGATCAGGATCAGGGCGATGATCGCCACCGGCACGTTGATCCAGAAGATCGATCGCCAGGTCCACTGCGTCAGGTACCCGCCGGCGATCGGTCCGACCGCCGTCAAGGCGCCGGAAATGGCGAAGAAAACGGCCATCGCGCGGCCACGCTCTCGGAGCGGGAATGACGCGACGACGATTGCCACCGCGGCCGGAAACATGAGCGCCGCCATGGCACCCTGAATGATGCGAAAGCCGATCAGCCATGTCCCTGCGAAGCTGCCTTTGGGCGTCAGACCGCAGCAGGCCGAGGCGACCGCAAACCCGATTACCCCGATCACCACCATGCGCCGGCGGCCGAGCACGTCCCCCAGCTTGCCGCCGAACGCAAACAGGGCCGACAGCGCAAGCAGGTATCCGTTGATCACCCACTGCGACGCGGTCGCAGACAGCGCAAGCTCCCTCTGAACGCGGGGGATGGCGATGGCCACGATCGTCTGGTCGATGAACGTCATGGCGACGGCGAACACCATCGCCGCCAACACGAGGTTCTTGTTGCCCCTGCGCGGTGCCGTCCCAGCGGCCGTAGGCGCGGTGGTGTCAGAAAGCGGAGCCTCGGTCATCCCCTGCAACCTTTCATACGCTGGTCTACCGGCGGTTGCCTAGAACCGCCGACTGTTTGGCCCCCGCGACTTTCGCATTTTTCCTGCAGAGGTGTTTGCGCCTGTGAAACCTCCTCGTCATTGCACAAGTTTCGCCGGAGATGCGAACAGCTCGTCCCTCCGGACGCGAACCGCTCGTCCCCCGGACGGCTCAGCCCGTCCCCGTGGCCACCCGCCGCAGCGCGTCGCCGTCGAGGCGGTGAACGAGCCACTCGTTGAGCTGCTCGGCGCCCAGCGAGGAATAGAAGGCAAGCGCAGGAGCGTTCCAGTCGAGAGCGGACCACTCCATCCGCCCGCAGCCACGCTCTACAGCAACTGCAGCCACGTGCTGCAGCAGGGCGCGCCCCACGCCGCCCCGCCGGTGAGCCGGCGAGACGTATAGATCCTCCAGCCACAGGCCGGGGCGGCAGAGCCAGGTGGAGAACGTCCGGAAGAAGAGAGCGAAGCCCGCCGGCTCGCCGTCCAGCTCAGCGATCACCGCCTCCGCCGCCGGGTCGGCTGCGAACAGCGCTTGTTCCAGGAGCTGCGGGCTGCCGGCCACCCGCTCGGAGGCCCGTTCGAACTCAGCGAGCTCGACGATCAGCGAAAAGATCAGCGGGACGTCACCGACTTCGGCTGGACGGATGCGCAGCGGGCCGCGGAGCTCGGGGGCGCTGCTCACGGTCCGGAGGGCGGCTCGATCTCGCGCTCGGGGATACGCCTGCCTCCCGCGGGCGCTAATCGCCCGCGAATCGCGGCGGACGCTTCTGCATGAAGGCCACGACGCCCTCCAGGAAGTCGGCCGAGGACGCGCGCTCCTGCTGCAGCGTGGCCTCGAGCTCCAGCAGCTGCTCAAAGCCTCCATACAAGCGATCGTTGATCGTGCGCTTGATCGTGGCGTAGGACCCCGGCGGGCCGGCCGCAAGCCGCGCGGCCAGCTGGGTCGTGGCCTCCTGACACGCGCTGTCGGGGACGACCCGGTTGACCAGGCCCCATTCCAGTGCCAGCGGTGCCGGGATCCGCTCGCCGAGGTAGGCCATCTCGAACGCGCGGGCGTGGCCCAGCCTGGCGGCCAGCGTCAGCGACGCGCCCCCGTCGAGCGCCAGGCCGATGTTGACGAACGCCAGCAGGAAGTACGCCGACTCCGCCGCCACGATCAGGTCGGCCGCCAGCGCCAGCGAGCAGCCGATGCCCACCGCGGGCCCGTTGACCGCCGCCAGTACGGGCTTGGGCACCGTCCGCACCCGGAGGATCAACGGGTTGTAGACGTTCCTCAGGGGGGTCAGCACGTCCGGCTTTCCATTCGCGTCGAGCTCCGTGCCCGCCTTCAAATCGGCGCCGGAGGAGAACGCTCGCCCCTCGCCCGTGAACACGATCGCCCGTACGTCTTCGTCCTCCGCGGCCCTTGAAAGCGCGGCGAGCATGTCCTGGCCGAGCTGGACAGTCCAGGCATTCAGGGCCTCGGGCCGGTTCAGCACGATCCGCGCAACTCCACCATCGACCTGCAGCTTGACGGTTTCCAGATCGACGATCGTCATGGGCGGTGCGCTTGTGGGCGGGGACAGGCGGTGCGCTTGTGGGCGGGGACGGGAGGTGCGCGTGTGGGTGGGGACAGGGCGCCGTTGTCGGCAGGCGGACAATAACCGCAAGGGGCCCGATCTGCACGAGCGCGGACCGGTCGGAGATCATGTCCGGCATGCAGCTGGTCCCGCGAGTGATCACCCGCCCCATCGGGCGCCTGGGCACGGCCGCCCAGAACGCGCTCGAGGTGGCGCGCTTCGGCGGTCTTGAGACCGACGAGCAGCCATCGCCATACGAGGTATTCAGCGAGCATCGGGTCTACAAGCTCCGTCGCTATTACGCGGACCGCTCAGACAGCGGAGCCTCTACCGATGGAAAGCGCGGCGCCGCTGGAGGCGGGCATCGTCCGGGGCCGGGGCCTCCGATCGTGCTCGTGCCCCCGATGATGCTGGCGGCCGAGGTCTACGACGTCGCCCCGAGGACCAGCGCCGTGACGCTCCTGCGCGAGCACGGCGCCGACCCGTGGGTGGTCGACTTCGGGGCGCCCGAGCGCGAAGAGGGAGGCCTCGAGCGAACCCTGACCGACCACGTGCTCGCCGTATCAGACGCCGTCGACAGGGTCTCCCGGGCGACCGGACAGGACGTCCACCTGGCCGGCTACTCGCAGGGCGGCATGTTCTGTTACCAGACCGCGGCATACCGCCGCAACGCGGACCTGGCCTCGCTGATCACTTTCGGCAGTCCGGTCGACACGCGCCTGGCGATGCCGTTCGGGCTGCCGGAACAGGTGGTAGCGGGCGTAGCCGGGCTGGTGGCCGAGAGCGCTCTGGCCCGGGTCGCGCTGCCGGCGTGGGCCAGCCGCACCGGGTTCCGGCTGCTCGACCCCGTCAAGTCGCTGCGCAGCAGGCTGGAGTTCGTTCGCCAGCTGCACGATCGCGAGGCGCTGCTGCCGCGCGAGCGCCAGCGTCGTTTCCTGGAAGCGGAAGGATGGGTCGCCTGGCCGGGTCCCGCGCTTGCCGACTTCCTGCGCCAGTTCATCGCCCATAACCGGATGCTCGAGGGAGGCTTCGTGATCGAAGACCGGCTCGTGACGCTGGCCGACATCGCCTGTCCGATCCTGTCCGTGGTGGGCACGGTCGATGAGATCGCGCCGGCCGCCGGCGTCCGCGCCATCCGCCAGGCCGCGCCGCGAGCCGACGTCTACGAGATTGCGCTCGAGGCCGGCCATTTCGGCCTCGTCGTCGGGTCCAAGTCGACGGCCGTGACTTGGCCTGCGGTTGCCTCCTGGATGCAGTGGCGCGCGGGCCGGGGCGAGCTTCCGCCCGAGGTCGAGCAGGTCCCCGACGACGTCTCCACCGAGCTGACGCCCCAGCTCACAAGCCGCGTCGGCTACGGGCTCGAGCTGGCGGCAGCGGTGGGCACGGGCATCGCTCGCTCGGCAGTGGGAACTGCCAGGAGGACGGCGCGCTCCGTGCGCGAGCTGACGTTCGAGGCCGCCAGTCAGCTTCCGCGCCTGGCCCGGCTGGAGCAGATCCAGCCGAGCACGCGGATCTCGCCCGGGCTGCTCGTCGAGGAGCGCCGCCGCCGCTCGCGCGAGGAGATCTTCTTCCTGTTCGAGGATCGCGCCTACAACGCGGCCGAGGTGGGCGAACGGATCGACAACGTCGTCCGGGGCCTGATCGCGATCGGCGTCCGACGCGGCGAGCACGTGGGGGTGCTGATGGGGCCGCGGCCGACAGCGCTGGCGCTGCTCGTGGCCATCAGCCGCATCGGAGCTGTATCGGTCCTACTCAGACCCGACGGCGACCTACAGCGCGAGGCGCGGCTGGGTCAGGTAACGCGCATCATCTCCGACCCGGAACGGGCGCCGCTGGCCTCCAGCCTCGGTGCGCTCCCCACCTTCGTCCTCGGCGGAGGGGGCGGCCCGCGTGATTTGGGCGTGCCGCTCGTCGACATGGAGCAGATCGACCTCGGTGCTGTCACGCTGCCGAGGTGGTACCGCCCGGATCCGGGGAGGGCGAGCGATCCGGCCTTCATCGTCTTCACCGGCGAGGGCGAGGGCACGAGGATGAGCCGCATCACCAACGGCCGCTGGGCCATGTCGGCATTCGGGACTGCATCCTCGGCGGCGCTGTCCCCGGATGACACGCTCTACAGCGTCACTCCGCTCTACCACCCCTCGGGGCTGATGATGAGCATCGGCGGGGCGATCGCCGGAGGCGCACGCCTGGCGATGGCCACCGAGTTTGACCCCACGACCTTCTGGGAGGAGGTACGCCGCTACGGGGTGACCGTGGCCTCATACACATGGACGCTGCTGCACGACCTGGCGGAGGCCCCGCCGCAGCCCGGAGAGCGCCATCACCCCGTGCGGCTGTTCATCGGCTCGGGGATGCCGCGGGGACTGTGGCGGCGCGTGGAGCGACGCTTTTCCCCGGCGCGGGTGCTCGAGTTCTACGCCTCGACCGAGGCGGGTGTGATCCTGGTCAACCTCAGTGGAGCGAAGCCCGGCGCCATGGGCCGTCCGCTGCCCGGCTCAGCTGAGGTTCGGATCGCCGCCTACGACCTCGACGCCGAGGAGCTGGTGCTGGGCGAGGACGGTTTCGCCGTGCAGTGCGGGACCGATGAGATCGGCATGCTGATGGGACGCGTGAGCCCCAACGAGCCGCTGAACAGCACCCCGCTGCGTGGCGTATTCACGCGCGAGGACGCGTGGCTTCAGACCGGCGACCTGTTCCTCCGCGACCCCGACGGCGACTACTGGCGCGTCGATGGCGTCGCCGAGGTCGTCCGCGGCGAGGCCGGACTGACGTTCACGGGTCCCATCCGCGACGCTCTCGGAAACCTGCCGGCGGTCGATCTGGCGGTCGCCTACGGCGTGCAAGCGGAGGACTCGAGTCACCAACTGGCGGTGGCTGCGGTCACGCTGCGCTCGGGCTACGAGCTCGCGACGGCGGATCTCGACGCGGCGCTCGCCGTCCTGCCACCCGCCCAGCGACCCGCTGTGGTGCAAGTGGTGGAGCGGATACCAGTCACCACGTGGTTCAGGCCGATCACGCGGCCGTTGCGCGAGGCCGGCGTACCCTCGGACGCAACTGCCCGCTCCATGTGGCGGCTCGACCCCCGGAGCGGGGCGTATCACCCGGTGGGAGAGCCCGCGCCCGCGCCACGAGCGGGTCCTGCAGGCGACGAACCGCGTCCAGGTGATCTCCTGTCCAGATGACCCGCACGCCGGTCGCGGTGGTTTCACCGTCTGACGCCTGCAGGTCGCTTGCCACCGCGTCCACCAAGCGGCCATCGGCGATCTCGTCCCTGCCCATTGGCTCTGGGACGGCCTCCGTGCGCGTGAGGCTGGCCCCGAAATGGTCATACCAGCTGGTCATGCCGGCCACGGCTTGAGTCAGCTCGCGGCGCGCGGCCGACCGATGACCGTCGCGCACGCCCTCTGCGCTCCACAGATCGACGATCGCGTCCGCCGCCAGCCGCATGCCGGTGACCCCGGTCAGCAGCCCGGCGACATCGGCGAGCGGCGCTGACTTGGAGCCACGCTCGGACAGGTAGCTGCGGAAGGTGTCGTCCAGCCGCCGGGAGGCCGCCGCCGCTGCGAGCGCCTGATTGCTCGGCTGGGCGGACGGGGGGCCGGATGAATCGCAGCAGCCCACGCCGTAGGCCACCGCGTCCGCCAGGTAGCGGGCTGTGTGCGCGTATGCCTGCGCCAGGGCCCGGCCCAGCGCGCCGGCGGCGCCCCGGGGCCACATCAGTAGGCCAACGGCGAGGCTCACGGCGCCGCCGATCGCGACGTCCTCCACGCGCACCAGGCCGATCTTCCAGCCGGCGGGGGAGATCAGGTTGAACAGAATCAGCAGCGTCGCCGTGAACGCGGCCTGACCGGCCGCGAACGAGATCGCGGCCGGCGCCAAACCGGCGAACAGGATCACGATCGGCAGCAGCGCCCACAGGATGGCCGTGTTGGTGCCGATCACATAGACGAGCGCGCCGCCGATGACGAACCCAACGGTTGTTCCGAGAACCGCGCGAAAGATGCTCTCGCCGGTGCTGAGCGCATTGGAGCGAAGCACCGACAGCGTGCCGAAAGCGACCCAGAATGCATGCTGGACGCTGCTCAGGTCGGCCACCAGCACGGCGAGGCCCAGCGCCACCGCTCCTCGGACGCTGTTGCGCAGCCACAGCGACTGGCGCGTCGCGTGGGCTTCGGCGCGCTCCTGCGCCGCTCTCAGCGGTCCCCGAACGCCGGGCGGCTGGCGGCCAAGCAGCCGATCGATCCACGGGCGTTCAGCGGCGGCCGCGGAGAAGTCGGCGTTCTCGGCGATCTGGGCCACGATGAAGCTGAGCTCCTGGGCGCGGAAGCTGGGATCCAGAGAGGAAACGATCGCTTGCGCCGGCTGCTCGCCCGGGCGGCCCGAGGAGGGCTCGGCGGGGAGCAGACCGACGGTGGCGTGCTCGAGCTCGCCGAGCGATGCCCGCATCTCCGCGAGCGCCTCAGCCAAGGGCTCGTGACGCCGATGGGGGGAGTCAAGCAGCGCGGCCGAGCACTCGAGCGCCGTGGCGGCCGCTTCCTTCACGGCGCAGACGTGGAGATCCGGCCGCGGGGGGTGAAACTTGGGACCCGAGCGCAGCACGATCGAGTTCAGCCACCGAAGCTCGTCGACCAGCCGCACGGCAGCGCGAGCCTCGCTGCTGAGCCCGGTCGGCCGGTAGGGCGTAGCGAAGAAAAGATCGAGCATCGCCTGCACGGCTTCGTTGGCGCGCGCGATCGTCTGGCGATGAGCCTCGGTCGCCGCCCGGCCGCCGCGGCCCGTGATGTAGGCGATGTCCGCCCTGAGCCGCTCGCACAGCGCGCGGCAACATGCGACGACGGCGCTGCGCACCGGGTACAGCTCGGGCGAGGGCCACAGCAGCGAGATCGCCAGCACGGACGCTCCGGCCGCGAGCCCCCAGCCGGCGACGCGGTCGGGAATAGAGGCGGCGGAAGCGGGCAGCGAGACAGGCAGGATGAAGGCCAGTAGCAGCGCGGTCGTGGCGTTGGTCAGCACCGAGCTCACGACGCCGGCGAACAGCACCACGAACGCGACCAGGGCCATCGCGACGGCCGCCACCCATGTGGTACGCGAGGCCAGCGTTCCCAGGCAGATCAGCAGCGCGCACGCCAGACCGAGTGCCGTCTGGTTGAGGAGCCTGACTGCGACCGGTCCCGCGAAGTCGACCATCAGCAGCATGGCGAACGATCCGAAGGCGGCGAACGTGCCCATCACCGGATTGCCGATCGCCTTATCGGCCAGCGCGAACATCGCCGGCATGACGAGCGCGGCTCGCGTCGCCCGGCGCAGGGCGCCGTAGGCGGGATCGTGCCGGCGCAGCCATCCCGTGACCCGAGACACGGGTCGGAGACTACGCGCCCAGCGCGGCCCCGCCGTCGTAGAGCTTGATCACCTTCAGCGTCCCCGGCGGGGAGGCGTTGATGCACAGCTCGCACAGCACGCACTCGTCGAGGTTGTCCTCCACGATCTCAACCCCCTCGGGACCGGCAGCGAAGATGTCGACGGGGCAGACCTCGGCCAGCTTGGCGGCCAGCTCGCGGTCGGACCGGGCTCCAGGCGAGACCTCCACGTCGATGAACAGGGCAGTTGTGCTCACGCCGGTGCTCCACTGCGTTCGGCGATCTTCTCCTTGACGATGTCCGGGATCGCCGAGATCTCCTCGGCCACGACGATCCCCGCCTCGGCCAGGCGGGCGATTTTCTCCGAGGCCGTGTCCTCCTTGCCCTCGACGATCGTCCCGGCGTGGCCGAAGCTCATCCCAGGCATCTCGTCCATGAAGCGCCCGGCCATGAAGGCCACGATCGGCAGCCGCGAACCCGACCGCTTGACCCAGCCCGCCAGCTCGGCCTCCATCCGGCCCCCGGGCTCTGTATAGATCACGATTGCCTCCGTCTGCGGGTCCGCCTCGTACAGCGGCATCAGCTCGGCATAGGAGGAGCCGATGATCGCGTCGCCGCCGATCGAGACGGCGGTCGACTGGCCTAGACCGGCGGCCGTGAGCGTCGATGACATCTCGGTGGTCATGCCGCCGCTGCGCGAGATCACACCGACCGGCCCCGGCGTGTAGGACTTGGCCGCGTCGCGCGCCGGGCCGCCGATGCCGCCCATCTTGATGACGTCGGGAACAATGATCCCCAGGCAGTTGGGCCCGATGATCCGTGCTCCGCGCTCGCCGGCCAGCTCCACCATCTCTGCCACGTCCCCGCGCGGGATGCGCTCGGTCACGATCACCACCAGCTTGACTCCGTTCTCGATGGCTTCGAACACCGCGTCCTTGGTGAACGCGGGGGGGACCGTCACCACCGAGCCGTCGATCGCAGCGCCATGGTGCTCGACCGCCTGGGCCACGGTGTCGAACACCCGCACGCCGTGGACATCCCGGCCCAAGCGGCCGGGCGTCACCCCGCCGACGATCCTGGCTCCAGCCCCGTAGTCCCGACACTCGCGCGTCAGGTTGACCGCCTCGCGGCCGGTGATGCCCTGGACGATGAAAGTGGTGTCGGCGTCGATCAGAATGGACATCAGACGTCCTTCTCCCCGCCGACCTCTGTCGTCGTCTGGCGGAATTCCTCGGGCTTCGGGGCCCCGCCGTCGGCGCCCTGGATCTTCTCCACGGCCCGGCGCGCCGCCTCGTGCAGCGAGACGGAGCGGTCGGCGTACTCGACGCCGTAGCGGTCGAGGATCTTGAAGCCCTCGTCCTCCCAGGCGCCGGGGATGCGGAAGATGGCGATCTTCTCGGCGGGGTCGTAGCCGAGCTCGACGCAGGCCTTGATCACTCCCCGGGCGACGATGTCCACGCGGGTGTTGGAGACGATCGACATCATCACCGCGATCCGCTCCACGCCCGGCTTCTGCAGCACGAGCTTGGCCAGGCCGCAGGCCTTGCGGACCGAGGGGTTGCCGCCGATCTCGCAGTAGTTGGCGGGGTTGCCACCGTGGGCTCGTACGGCGTCGAACAGCGTCAGCGAGCCGCCGCCGGCTCCGATCACCAGACCGAGGTTGCCGTCGAACTCGGTCACGTTGCCCGCCACGCCACGGTGGTCCTGGGCGTCGACCTGCTCGCCTGCCAGCTCGAACGGCGTCGGCTCGCGCGCCTGGCGCGTCTCCTCGTCGCCCACCCCGAGCTCGTGCAGCAGCGCCTGCTGCCGCGGCCGGGCCTCGTTCTCCATGTCCATGTGAGCATCGAGCGCCACGAACGAGCCGTCGGTCAGCTCGCCCAGGGGATTGATCTCGGCCAGCGTCATGTCGTATTGCAGAAACAGCCGCGCCAGCCTGGCCAGGATCGGCGTCAGCCGGTTGAGCGGCGAGCCGCTGACGCCGAGCGAGGCCACGAGCTGTTTGGCCTGCCAGTCCGAGAAGGGTCGCAGCGTCGAGAAGTGTGCACGCGCGACGTGGTCCGGGTGCTTCTCGGCGACCTCCTCGATGTCGATCCCGCCCATGTCCGAGAACAGCATCACCGGCCGCTTGCGAATCCCGTCCCACACCACTCCGGCGTAGTACTCGTGCTTGATATCGGCGCGGTCGTCGACCAGCACGCCGCGGGGCATGTGACCCCCAATCTCGAGATCGAGGATGTGCTCCGCGTGCTGTCCCGCTTCCTCGGGAGTGTCGGCGAACCTGACGCCGCCGGCCTTCATCCGTCCTCCCGAGAGAACCTGGGACTTCACCACCACCGGGCCGCCGATCTGCTCGGCAACCCGCCTGGCCTCGTCGGCCGTCTTGGCGAAGCCCTGCTTGGTGATCGGGATCCCCGCCTTGCCCACGATGGCGCGCGATTCGTACTCGAAGAAGCGCATGGCGGGCGCGGAGGCTACAAGAGCGGCGCCACGGGGAATCTCTATCAATCCGATGAAGTTGATAAATTACATTGAATAAGCGATAAAAGGCGGCGGTCGCGCACTGCGCGAGCCGCCGCCATTGATTTACGGGAGCGTCGATGACCAACTCAACGGGGGCCGTGCGCCGGCTCCGGACCACTGTGCTCGGGGCCCTTGCGGCCCTCGCGGCGGCGGGCGGGCTGGCCGCCTGCGGCGGATCGTCGGACACGAACACCACGGCGTCGGCCAAGCCGGTGGACGCCAAGGGCGCCACCCAGCTGGCGCTGGTGGCCTACTCGACGCCGAAGAAGGCGTACGACAAGCTGATCGCGGCGTACGAGGCGACGCCGCAGGGCAAGGGTCTCTCCTTCAGCGAGTCGTTCGCCGCCTCGGGCGCGCAGAGCCGCGCGGTGGCCACGGGGCAGTCGGCGGACGTGGTGGCATTCTCGACCGCGCCGGACATCACCCGGCTGGTCAAGGCAGGACTCGTCTCGAGCAGCTGGGACACCGTCGGCAACCAGGCCGTGCCCTCGGACTCGGTCGTGGTGCTCGTGGTCCGCAAGGGCAACCCCAAGCACATCACCGGTTGGGATGACCTCATCAAGCCCGGAGTCGATGTCATCACTCCCAACCCCTCGACCTCGGGTAGCGCCCGCTGGAACGTGCTCGCGGCGTACGGCGCGCAGCTCAAGGAGGGCAAGTCGCCGGCGCAGGCGCTCAGCTACGTGAAGACGCTCCTGACCAAGAACGTGAGCGTCCAGCCCGCGAGCGCCTCATCGGCGCTGCAGACGTTCACCAGCGGCAAGGGCGATGTGCTTATCGACTACGAGTCGGACGCGATCTCGGCCGTGAAGGCCGGGGACGCCGTCCAGTACATCGTCCCCACGCAGACGCTCCTCATCCAGACGCCCGTAGCCGTGACCAGCAAGGCCCCGGCCGCGGCCAGCGCGTTCGTCAATTGGCTGTTCTCACCCGCCGCGCAGAAGATCTGGGCCAAGTCGGGCTACCGGCCGGTGGACCCATCGGTCGCCAAGCAGTATTCGCAGAAATTCCCGAATCCGCCCGATCTGTTCACGATCAGCTCGCTCGGCGGCTGGAGCGCGATTGACAAGACGTTCTTCGGGACCACGAACGGGTCGATAACCAAGATCGAGCAGGACGCGGGGGTGCCAACTGCCTCCAGCTGACGCAGTCGCCGCCCCCGCGGCAGCCCCCCGCCGTCCCCGCCTGCGCCGCAAGATGCGCTCGGAGGCGGCTGGCGGGCTGGGTCTGGGGGTGGCCACCCTCTATCTGAGCCTGATCGTCCTCATCCCCCTGGCGGCGGTGGCGGTCAAAGCGTTCTCCGCCGGCCCGGGCGCGCTGTGGAGCTCGATCTCCAACCCCTTGGCGGTCAGGGCGCTGGGCGTCACGCTGATCGCTTCGCTGCTGGTCGCTGCGATCGCCGCGGTGATGGGCACGCTCGTGGCCTGGGTGCTCGTGCGCGACGACTTCCCCGGCAAGCGCTTCGTGGGAGCGCTCATCGATCTGCCGTTCGCGCTGCCGACGATCGTCGCCGGGTTGACGCTGATTGCGCTCTACGGGCCGGACAGCCCGTTCGGCGTCCACCTGGCGTACACCCGCGCCGCGGTGGTCGTGGCCCTCCTGTTCGTGACGTTGCCGTTCGTCGTGCGCTCGGTGCAGCCGGTGCTGATCGAGCTCGATCAAGAAGTGGAGGAGGCCGCGACGTCGCTCGGGGCCTCCAATGCCGTCACCTTCAGGCGCATCATCCTGCCGGCGCTGCGCCCGGCGATCTTCTCCGGGGCGGCGCTGTCGTTTGCCCGCTCGGTGGGCGAGTTCGGTTCGCTGGTCCTGATCGCGGGCAAGGTCCAGATCGCCAGCATCGTGATCTACGCAGACATCGAGTCAGGCGCCCCGCAGTCGGCGGCCGCGCTGTCGGTGGTGCTGATGGTCGTCTCGCTGACCGTGCTGGTCATCCTGCGGTGGATGGGGACGCGCGTTGCTCGTTAGCCGACGCACCACGCTATCGCTGCGCACGATCGCCCTGGTGTACCTGGGGCTGTTGCTCGTGCTGCCGGTTGGCATGGTCTTCTACCGCACGTTCGAGCACGGTTTCGGCACCGCGTGGAGTTGGATCACGACACCGGCCGCCATCAGCGCGTTCTGGCTGTCGGTGATGCTGGCCGCGATCGCTGTGCCGCTCAACACGATTTTCGGCGTCGGCTGCGCGCTGCTACTGGTCCGGAGCCGGACCAGGGGACGGGCGATCCTCGACGCCCTGCTCGACCTGCCGTTCGTCGTCTCGCCCGTGATCGTGGGCCTCGCGCTGGTACTGGTCTACGGCCAGGGGGGCTGGTTCGGGACGTGGCTGATCAACCACGGAATCAAGCTCATTTATGAGCCCGCCGGCATGGCCATCGCCACCGTGTTCGTCTCGCTGCCGTTCGTGGTGCGCGAGGTGGCGCCCGTGCTGCAGGAGGTCGGCGATGAGCAGGAGCAGGCCGCCGCCACGCTCGGCTCGTCCTCCTGGCAGACGTTCCGGCGGGTTACGCTGCCGTCGATCCGCTGGGGCGTGGCATATGGCGTGATCCTCACCACCGCCCGGGCCCTGGGGGAGATCGGCGCCGTGGCCGTCGTGTCCTCGAACGTGTCGGGTTCGACGCTCACGCTGCCATTGCTCGTCCAGCAGCGAGATTCGCAGATCGGCTCGGGCGCGGTGACTAGTGCCTACGCGGCGGGGGCCGAGCTGGCCGTCATGTCGCTCGCGGTGCTGCTCGTGATGACGCTTCTCGGACCACGACGGAAGGAAGGCCGATGAGAATCGAGGCCAACGCGATTTCGAAGCGCTTCGGGGATTTCGACGCGCTGAGCGACGTGACGCTGCGCGTGGAGGACGGGTCGCTGACGGCCCTACTAGGGCCCAGCGGCTCCGGCAAGTCGACGCTGCTTCGGATCATCGCCGGTCTCGAGGAGCCCGACGCCGGGGTGGTCCTGCTGGATGAAGACGACATCACCGACACCCGGCCGCAGGAGCGCGGCATCGGCTTCGTGTTTCAGCACTACGCGGCGTTTGCGCACATGACCGTGCGCGACAACGTCGGCTTCGGGCTGAGGATCCGCAAGCGCCCCCGGGAGCACATCCGGGCCAAGGTGGACGAGCTGCTCTCGCTGGTGGGCCTCACCAAGTGGTCAGACCAGCACCCCCACCAGCTCTCGGGGGGCCAGCGCCAGCGGATGGCCTTGGCCCGGGCGCTGGCGGTCGAGCCGCGGGTGCTGCTGCTGGATGAGCCGTTCGGCGCACTCGATGCGACCGTCCGCGCAGAGCTGCGGCTGTGGCTTCGTCGCCTCCACGATGATCAGCGGGTGACGACGGTGCTCGTCACGCACGACCAGGAGGAGGCGATGGAGGTCGCGGACTGCATCGCGGTCATGAACGGCGGGCGGATCGAGCAGACGGGGGCGCCGCGCGACGTCTACGACCAGCCGGCCAACGACTTCGTGATGGGCTTCCTCGGCCCGGTCAGCCGGCTGGATAACCGGCTGGTGCGCCCGCACGACCTAAACCTGAGCCCCACCCCCGGGCCCGGGGCCCAGTGGGCCAAGGTGGCGCGCGTCGTGCATCTCGGTTTCGAAGTGCGGATCGAGCTCGAGCTCACCGACGGCACCAGGGCGCGGGCCCAGTTGACCCGAACGCAGACCGACGAGCTCGAGCTGAAAGCCGGCGATGTGGTGTACGTGAAGATGTCCGGGGTCGCTCATGAGCGACCCCGCCGGCCGGAACATGTTCCGGCGGGGGCCGTGGCGCATGCGCCGCGGCCTACCTAGTTATCCAGGCCTCCGGGTCCTTGGCCAGCCGCTCGACATCGGTGGGGAGGCCGTCTTGGGCGATGTCGGCCAGGGTCACGTGCTCGACCACCATCCGCAGGTTGGCGCGAACCGCGATCCACACGCGCAGCAGCGGCTCGGCGGCGCCGTCGTAGGAGATCTGCTCTGGCGGTCCGCCGCGGACGCTGGCCAGCGGCCCCTCCACCGCCCGGATGACGTCGGCCACGGTGACCTCCTGGGGCGGCTTGGCCAGGCGAAAGCCGCCGTCTGCGCCGCGGTGGCTGCGGACGATGCCGGCGTGGCGCAGCTCGCCGAGGATGTTCTCCAGGAAGTTGAGCGGGATCCCCTGGGCGTTCGCCACGCGCTCGGCCTTGACGGGCCTCTCGCCCGAGGACGCGGCCAGCTCGACCGCGGCCCGCACCGCGTAGTCCGCCTTGGCGGAGATCCGCACGTCTTGCTCCTAGTGCTTCCTATCGCAGCGCACTAGCCGACCGGCTCCAGGGCGAACCCGTAGGCCTCCGCCAGCTCGGGGTCCTTGCGGGCCAGCATCTCGGCCAGCGAGACCATGACCTTGCACTGCTTCCAGGTGGCGTCGTCCTGCATCTTGCCGTCGATCATGTGAACGCCGCGGCCGTCGGGGATCGCCTCCAGCACCTTCTTGGCGAACAGCACCTCGTCGGGATCGGGGCTGAAGACCTTCTTGGCGATCTGGATCTGTACGGGGTGAAGCGACCAAGCCCCGACGCACCCCAACAGGAAGGCGGCCCGGAACTGGGTCTCGCAACCCTCTACGTCGCGGATATCGCCGTAGGGGCCGTAAAACGGCAAGATCCCGGCGGACGTGCAGGCGTCGACCATGCGGGCGATCGAGTAGTGCCACGGATCCTGCTGGGAGGTGGGGCGGGGCGTCTCGGGGTCCTCGGGGTCGGGATCTGAGATCACGCGATATCCGGGATGCCCACCGCCCACGCGCGTGGTCTTCATCCGCCGCGACGCCGCCAGGTCCGCCGGTCCGAAGCTCATGCCCTGCATGCGCGGGCTGGCGGTGGCGATCTCCTCCAGGTTGACGACCCCCAGACCGGTCTCCAGGATGGCGTGCACCAGGATCGGGCGCTCGAGCCCGGCTCTGGCCTCCAGCTGGGCCAGCAGGCGGTCGACGTAGTGAATGTCCCAGGGCCCCTCGACCTTGGGGATCATCATCACCTCGAGCCGGTCACCGATCTCGGCGACGATCTGCGTGATGTCATCGAGCACCCACGGGGACTCGAGCGCGTTGACTCGGGCCCACAGCTGGGTCTCGCCCAGCTCCATCTCCTTGCCCACCGTGAGCAGGCCATCGCGTGCTGCCTCCTTGCGGTCGACGGGCACGGCGTCCTCCAGGTTGCCGAGCAGGATGTCGACCGTGGGCGCGATCTCGGGGGCCTTGGCGACCATCTTCTCGTTGGAGAAGTCGAGGAAATGGATCATGCGGCTCGGCTTGAACGGGATCTCGAGCAGCGGCGCCGGAGCACCGATCGCCAGCGGTTTTCCGAAATCGCGGGGGTTTCGCACGTTCAACTATCTCCTGGTTGGTTGTCGCTGAAAGCTAGCGGGTGCCTGCTCGAAGGGCACAGATCGGCGCCCAGATGGCATCCTCCCGGCACGGATGACACCAAATTCAGGAGAAGCGATGACGGAAGTGCAGACAGACCAGGCCGAGCGGGAGGCCTCCGGCGCCCACCCGTACGGGCGCTACCTGGAGGAGTTCGAGGTGGGGGCGGTGTACAAGCACTGGCCGGCGAAGACCGTCACCGAGGCGGAGGACCATCTCTTCTGCCTGCTGACGATGAACCACCATCCGCTGCACGTGAACGACGTCTACGCCGCGAAGTCACAGCAGGGCCGCAACGTCGTGGCGGGGCCGCTCGTCTACTCGCTCGTCTTCGGAATGACCGTGCCCGATGTCTCGGGCAAGGCGATCGCCAACCTGGCGACCGAGGAGCTGAGCCATCCGGCTCCCGTGTTTCACGGCGACACGCTGTTCGTGGAATCAGAGGTCCTCGAGGTGAAGCCATCCCGCTCGAAGCCTGACCGCGGGACCGTCAAGGTCCACACGCGCGCCTACAACCAGGACGGGGCGCTTGTGGCCGAGTTCAAGCGGATCGTGCTCGTGCCGCGCAAGGAGCCCGGAGAGCAGCTTCCGAGCGCCGAAACCAACGTGGATTAGGGCTCTGGAACGCCCGCTTCGACGGGCACGGCACGGGCCGCCCGGCGCCGGGCGGCGGACTTTTACTACCCGCCTACGGGTAGGCTTGATTTAGCCACCGAAGCATTAAGGAGTTCAACAACCTATGTCCCACACTGCAGCGGACCAGCAGGCGACCACGACCCACAGAGACCTTCGGCAATGGGTCGAGGAGACGGCCGCGCTGACCCAGCCCGACGAGGTCTATTGGTGCGATGGGTCGGCCGAGGAATACGACCGCTTGGCGCAGACACTGGTAGACGCAGGGACGTTCGAGAAGCTCTCGGAGGCGAAGCGTCCGAACTCCTACCTGGCCCTCTCCGATCCAGCCGACGTGGCGCGCGTCGAGGATCGGACGTTCATCTGCTCACGGCGGGAGTCCGACGCCGGTCCCACGAACAACTGGCGCGACCCGGACGAAATGCGGGCGGCGTTGAAGGAGCTGTTCCAGGGGTCGATGCGCGGTCGCACGATGTACGTCGTGCCCTTCTCCATGGGCCCGCTGGGCTCGCCGATCTCCTACATCGGCGTGATGCTGACGGACTCTGCGTACGTGGCGGCCTCGATGCGGATCATGACCCGCATGGGGCAGGCGGCGCTCGATTGCCTCGGCGCGGACGGCGACTTCGTGCCCTGCCTGCACTCGCTCGGGGCGCCGCTGGCCGAGGGCCAGCAGGACGTTCCGTGGCCTTGCAATGCGGACAACAAATACATCGTCCACTTCCCGGAGACGCGGGAGATCATGTCCTACGGCTCGGGCTACGGCGGCAACGCACTGCTCGGCAAGAAGTGCTTCGCGCTGCGGATCGCCTCGGCGATGGCACGCGACGAGGGCTGGCTCGCGGAGCACATGTTGATTCTCAAGATGACCTCGCCCGAGGGCGAGGTGAAGTACATCGCCGGCGCGTTCCCCAGTGCCTGCGGCAAGACCAACCTGTCGATGATGATCCCCACGCTCGAGGACTGGAAGGTGGAGACGATCGGGGACGACATCGCGTGGATGAAGTTCGGCGAGGACGGCCGTCTCTACGCGGCCAACCCAGAGTCCGGATTCTTCGGCGTGGCGCCTGGGACCGGCGCGCGGACCAATCCGAACGCGATCGACATGGTCTCGCGCAACACCGTCTTCACCAACTGCGCGAAGACCGACGACGGTGACATCTGGTGGGAGGGGATGACCGGCGAGCCACCGGAGCACGCGATCGACTGGCGGGGCAACGAGTGGACGCCCGACTCCGAGAGCACGGCCGCCCATCCAAATGCTCGCTTCACGGTCCAGATCGCCCAGTGTCCGTCCATCGCCCCGGAATGGGATGACCCCAAGGGCGTCCCGATCGACGCGATGCTCTTCGGCGGCCGGCGCTCGACCGTGGTGCCACTCGTCTACGAGGCGCGCGACTGGGAGCACGGCGTGTTCATGGGCTCGACGATGTCATCCGAGAAGACCGCGGCGGCGACCGGCAACGTGGGCGAGCTGCGGTTCGACCCCATGGCCATGCTGCCGTTCTGTGGCTACAACATGGCGGACTACTTCGCCCACTGGCTGAAGATCGGCCGTCGCCAGGACGTCAAGTTGCCGCAGATCTTCTACGTCAACTGGTTTCGCAAGGACGACGAGGGCAAGTTCCTGTGGCCGGGCTTCGGTGAGAACTCGCGTGTGCTGGCCTGGATCTTTCGCCGCTGCGAAGGTAAGGCCGAGGCGATCGAGACCCCGATTGGGCTCATCCCGCCGGTTGGCGAGGGCGGGATCGAGACCGAGGGACTAGACCTGCCCGAGGGGACGATGGACAAGCTTCTCGGGGTCGATCCCGACTGCTGGCGCGAGCAGCTGCCGCAGATGCACGAGCACTACGGCAAGTTCGGCGACCGGCTGCCGGGCGAGCTGCGGGCGCAGCTCGAGGAGCTTGAGAAGCGGCTAAGCCAATAGGCGACCGGTTCAACCGCGCTAAAGCGCGCCGCGTACGCTGAGTGCGTGGCGCTTTCATTCGTACCGTCCGACGCGGCGATGCTCGCGCTACAGGCGGCCGTGGTGGCAGCGCCCCGCGCGGCGCCTCGACTGGCGCTGGCCGAGCGGTTGCGGGGGCCGGCCTGGGCGCTCGTGCCGATCGGCTCGATCGTCGTGGTTGTGTTCGCCATCCGCTTCGTCTCCGGCACGGCGACGGGGCTGACCTACCTGGCGCTGGTCGCGGTACCGCCGCTGGCCGCCGCCGCGCTCGGCTGGGCGGCGCGCGGGGCGCGACCGGCACTGGCAATCGTCGCCGGCGGCCTGTTCGCCCTGGCCTGGGTCGAGCACTCGTCATTGAGCGGCGAAGCGGCGGCGGCGCTGCTTTCGGCGCTGAGCTGCGTCACGCTCGGAGTCCTGTTGGCCTCGATCACGCCTTCCAAGCTGCTCAAGCTGGGAATCGTGGCCATGGCCGCCGCCGACACCTGGCTGGTCGTATCGGACCTCTTGCAGGCGCCGAACTCGACGCTCATCGCTGCCCATCCGGCGGCGGGGCTGCCCAGGCTCCAGAGCGAGCTGTTCGGCTCGGTGTCGATGGGATATGGGGACATGTTCGTGGCCGCATTGCTGGGCGCCGTGCTCGCCGCCGACCGTCGCCGGCAGTGGTCGGCGGCGGTGCTGACGCTGGTGCTGGCGGCGGCGTTCGACCTGCTCTTTTTCGTAATCGACGAGCTACCGGCGACCGTGCCTGTGGCGGCAGCGCTGATCGTGGTGGAGCTGTGGGGTCGGCGGGGGCGCCTGTCATCGTGGCGCGCGGGACGACGGACCACGGCCGCGCCTCCGGCGCGTAACCGCATCCGGCTTCGGGCCGCGCGTCGCGCCGCTCCGTGAGTCCATATAACCGCTCCGCTCGCGCGGCGGTTACCACGGCCGCGCCTCCGGCGCGTAACCGCATCCGGCTTCGGGCCGCGCGTCGCGCCGCTCCGTGAGTCCACATAACCGCTCCGCTCGCGCGGCGGTTACCACGGCCGCGCCTCCGGCGCGGCCTTTTAATGCTGGCCGTTACCCGTCGACGCGGGCGGGCGCGACTCCTCGGCGAGCGAGGTGATCGCGAGGTCGCCGCGGGCGGCGTCCTCGAGCACCCCGGTGGCCTCCTCGGCCGAGCGCGCGTAGAGCTCCACCAGCAGGTGCACGATGATCCGGTCCTCGTCGTGCTTGTGGAAGCGGACGTGGGTGAAGAACTCGCGCGTCCCATGATCGCCGAAGGCGGCATAGGACAGCGCGTCGCCGGCCTCCGGCCCTGAGCAGGTCTCGACGTCGTCGGCGTCGACCGTGACCGTGCAAGACGCCACCCAGGGCGTGCCGGCGATCATCCGCTCCCAGCGGTCCTCGATCGGCTCGACGCGACCGTTGTGGAAGCCCAGATGCGGCTGGTCGTGCATGCACTCCAGGCACTGGATCACGGCTTCCTGCATCTCATCGACCACCTCGCCGCGCTCGCCGGTCTCGGCATCGATCTTGTGGATACCTTCGTAGTGAACTTGGACCTCGAGGTTCTGCGACCAGCAGCGGTAACAGCGCAACCAGCTGCGGACCTCGGTTGAGCCCTCCATGCAAGCTGATTCTAGAAGCCGATCATCGGACGCCCGGCGGAGCAAGAACCCCACCGCGCCAGGGACCGCGCGTAGGGTTGGCCCGAGATGCGCCATCGAGGAGGCCAGCCGGGCGACCCAGGGAGGCAGGCGGGGCCTGTCGGGGTGATCTTGGCCGGCGGCCGGGGACGGCGGATGGGCGGCGCCAAGGCCACGATCGAGCTTCGCGGAAGGCCTTTGATCTCCTACGCGCTGGAGACCATGGCGGCGGCGATAGGGGATGTCGTGGTGCTGACCAAAGCGGACAGCGAGCTGCCCAGTCTGCCCCGGACGACCGTCTGGGTGGAGCCTCAGGCTCACCACCATCCGCTGGTCGGGATCCGTCAGGCGCTGGCGCTTGCGGCTGGGCGCGCGGTGCTGGTGTGCGCCGTCGATCTGCCACTGGTGACGGTGGAGCTGCTCACGCGTCTGGCAGCGGCCGACGGTCACGGTGCGCCGGCCGTAGTCGCTTCCCACCGCGGCCGGCCGCAGCCGCTACTCGGCCGCTACGAGCCATCCGCGCTCGACGTCCTGAGCGATCCGGAGACGGCGGGTGACGGGCCCCTGGTCGAGGCCGTCGCGGCGATTGGGCCCCGCCTGCTCGAGGTCGAGGACCACGAGGCGCTGTTCAACGTCAACACGCCTGACGACGTGCTCCAGGCGGCGGCGATGCTCGATCGGCGGCGGACGATGCCGACGGACGGGCCCACTAACCGAAGGTGAAGTCGTACGCCGCCACGCCGGGCGGTACAAGCACGCTCAGCGCATGCTGCTGGTCGCTCGGCAGCGAGACGAGCGTGTAGAGCTGCTGGGCAGAGACGGTGACGGTGGCGTACGGGCGGCCATCGAGCAGCACGCGCACCCGGCGCGGGGTGTGTCCGGAGGACGTCATTACCAGGTAGACCTTCGCGGCCTGAAAGCCGAGGTCGATCGAGGCGCCAGTTGAGACCGGCGTGACCGACTGAGAGCCCGCATTCCACGTTCCGCGCAGCGCGATTTCATTGAGGGAAGGGCTGGAGACGCCCGGATAGAAATGGACGCCCGGCGACGGCGGCTGCGCGAAGCCCTGGGCTCGCTGAGGGTCGAGATATGTCTCCGGAGTAGCGACCCCGTTGGAGGGCAGAATCGCGCCGGCGGTCATCGGCGGGGGCAGGTTGTGGACGCCCGCGTCGTAGAGGAGCTGTCGGACCGCGGCCTCGCTCTGCTTGTAGTCGCCTTCGCCGAACTGAGTGTGCCGCACATTGCCCTGGGCGTCGATCAGATACTCCGCGGGCCAGTACTCGTTCTGGTAGGCGTTCCAGGTGCCGAGCTGGTTGTCCTGCACAACCGGATAGCGGATGCCGTCGGCCCGCACGGCCTGCTCGACGTTGCTCGCCTCCTGCTCGAACGTGAACTCCGGCGACTCGACGCCGACGATCTCCAGCCCGTAGGGGTGGTAGGTGGCATAGAGCCCTTTGAGGAAGGGGAGCGTGCGGATGCAATTGATGCAGGTATAGGTCCAGAAGTCGACGAGCACCACGTGGCCGCGCAGCCGGGCCAGGGTCAGCGGCAGACCGCCGGCCGTGTTGAACCACCGTTGCGTGTCCGTGAACGGCGGCGCGGCGCCGAGGACAGGGAGCGCGGGCGTCTGCACGCCGGGGATCGACACCGCCGTGGTCGGCGGCATCGGTACCTGCGACGCTTCCTTTTGTCGTTGGGCGAAGCGCGACCGCGGGCGCAGCGAGGCCAGGCGGCCCTGCACCGCGCCCGAGTTCTCGAGCGACCTGGTCGGGTCGACCAGGAACGCCGGAAGGCTCGTGTCCTTGGCCAGGGTCTCCTCGAAGCGCACGTCGAGGTTGAACGCCATCGCCACCCCTGTGGCCAGCAGCACGACTCCCAGAGCTCGCTCCACGACATGTCCGCGCAGCGAGCGCCTGACGCGCTGGATGACGGCGCGACCGCCGATTGCCCACAGCAGCAGCACGAAAGCCAGTCCGGCCGAGAACCCGACCGCGACTGCCACGACCCTCGTCGTTGGACCGGTCGAGGCGCTGACGGAGGTGACTGCCGCGAGGATCGGACCGGCGCAGGGGGCGCACACGAAGCCGAGCGCGCCACCGACAGCGAGCCCTGACCAAAAGCCGCTCCCACGGGTCTTGGGACCGAACCGGGCCAGCCGCGAGAGCGGAGCCTGGACGCGGGCTGCCACGTCGGGGATCAGCATCACCGCCCCGAAGCCGATCAGCACGATGATCGCCAGGGTCCGGGCCGCACCGCTCGCCAATCCCACCCCTTTGACCAGCTGGGCCAGGGCGACAATCGCGATCGTGAACGTCAGCGCCAATCCCAGCACGATGCCCAGCGGCCGTCGTCTCCCGCCGGCGGCGCTCGCTGACAGCAGCGCCGGCAGCACCGGGAGCACGCATGGCGTGATCGCGGTGCCCGCGCCGGCGACCACGGCGAACAGGAGCAGCAGCAGCATCTACCACGCCATTGTCCGCCGTCAACGTTGTAACTCGGTTAAGTACTTATGGGGCGGCGGCCGGGGTCGGCACCGCCGGCGATGGTGGCCGGGGACGGCCGCGGCGCCGTCGGGCCGGGGACGGCCGCGGCGCCGTCGGGACGGTCAGCCGCCGATCGCCGACATCGAGCGCGCCGGCTGGATGAAGCCCGGTTCGCCGACGTGGTGCTTGAGCTCCTTGCGCCACACGGCGTCGCGAATCAGTCCCTCGAGCTCACGATCGTCGATGCCGCCGCGCAATGGTCCACGGAGATCGGTCTCGTTGAGAGAGAACAGACACGTGCGTAGGCGTCCGTCTGCCGTAAGGCGGATGCGGTTGCAGTCGGCACAGAACGGCTCCGAGACCGGGTTGATGAAGGCGACTTTCCCGTGTCCGTCGGCGAAGCGATACACGCGCGCCGTGGCGTGAGGCTCGCGCGGCTCGCGCTCCAGCGGATAGACGGCATCAATCGCGGCCCGGATCTCAGCGCCGGTCAGCACCTGCTCGCGTGACCACGCACGGTCGGCGTCGAGCGGCATGAACTCGATGAAGCGGATCTCATAGGGCGACCGGCGAGCGAGCTCGGCGAACGGAAGCGCCTCTTCCTCGGTGAAGCCCCGTATGGCCACCGCGTTCACCTTGATGGGGTGGGCCTCGGGGAAGCTGGCGAGCAGCTCGAGGCCCCGCAGCACTTGGGGAAGCGCGTCGCGTCGCGTGAGTTCAAAGAAACGATCGCGCTGGAGTGAGTCCACCGAGACGTTGAAGCGATCGACGCCGGCTTGAACCAGGGCGGCAGCGTCGCGTTCGAGCAGAAAGCCGTTCGTCGTCAGCGACAGCTCGTTCACGTCAGGCAGCGCGGCCAGCATCGCGGCCAGCCGCGGGAACTCGCGCCTGACGAGCGGCTCTCCCCCCGTCAGCCGGATGTCGTGAACGCCCATCCTCGCGAAGAGCCCGACCAGCCGCGTGATCTCCTCGAACGTCAAAACCTCGGCGCGCTCCAGCCACGGAAGGCCCTCCGCCGGCATGCAGTACTGGCAGCGGAAGTTGCAGCGGTCGGTGACCGAAACGCGTAGATCGCCGATCAGCCTGCCGTGACCGTCGTGCAGCGGCTCGAGCTTCATTACTCAAGGGTAGCCTTCGGCCTCATGCGAGCACTGTTCGCCGTGGCGCTGGTACCCCTCACGGCGCTGGCCGTGTCCGGTTGTGGCTCCAGCGATTCGCCCCAGGTCCGTGCCAAGGTGGAGCAGTTCGTCCACGCGGTGGGTGCCCGGGATGCAACCACCGTCTGCGAACAGGTGCTGGCCCCGTCGCTCACAAACCGCTTCGCCGTCCAGGGGCTGAGCTGCCAGGAGGGAATGAGGGTCTTCCTGGCGAGCGTCCAGGACCCGACGCTCAGCATCGGCCGCCTTACCGTCGGGAAACGACAGGCCTCGGCGCTGGTGCTTGCGGGCGCCCACTGTCAGCAAACGGCGGTGGCGCAGCTCCACCTGGTGAAGACCTCGGCCGGCTGGCGGATCGACGGCGAAGGCAAGGCCCCGGCGGCCAAGCCGACCTGCTGAGGACCGGCTGGACTCCGCTATTCCCCGGCGAGCAACCCGAACGCAACCATGTCCAGGCGGCCCTGGCGAGACGGAAAGTAAGAGCGGAGCACCGCTTCTCGCGTGAACCCGGCCCGCTCGGCGACGCGCTGAGAAGGAGCGTTGCCGGTGGCGGCCAAGAGATCGATCCGCTCCAGTCCCAGGCTCCCGAATCCCCAGGCGCAGATGAGGCCCAGAGCGCGCACGGCGTGGCCCTGCCCCCGGGCCTCGCGCGCCAGAAAGTAGCCGACCTCCGCCCGAGCATCGACCCAGGAGAAGCGCAGCAGGGACGTCGAACCCAGCAGCCGCCCGTCGTCCGTGGCGACGACCGCGAACGGCGCGGAGGCGCCGCTTTGGAGCGAGTCGTGGCGTTGCTGCAAGTAGAGGCGCGCATCGGCCTCTCCGTAGGGAGAAGGGACTCGGGTCCAGCGCGCGATTTCCGGATCCTGGCAGACGGCGACGAGGGCCGGAATGTCCAAATCGCGCCAGGGCCGCAGCGCGGTAGGTCCGTCGATCAGGGGCTGGGGAGGAAGGACGACCTTGGGCATCAAGTCTGCTCGGCGGCGTGGGCCGCCAACGCGTGTCCCAGCGCCGGCACATCCATGCCGGCGGCCTGGGTTGAGAGCCACTTCTCGGCGGCTCGGCGTCCGCCGAGCGACCGCAAGCCGCGGTCACCGTGCTCGGATATGAAGTCCGCGAGCGCGTGCATCCGGCGGGCGCGAAGCCGGCGCTGCGGGAGGTCGAGGCCGGCGAGATGCTGGTCGAGGGCGTCGACGAGCTCGTCGATCCCGCTGGGCGGGGAGAGCGAGGAAACCGCCACCACCGCCGTGCCTGTCGCTCCGAGCGCCCTCAGCGCTGCGTTCAGGTCGCCGATCGCACGGGTCGCCACCCTGCCCAGGTCCGCCTTGTTCACCACCAGCACGTCGGGGACCTCCATGATCCCGGCCTTCAGGAACTGAAGGACGTCTCCCGAGCCGGGCTGCACTACCACCGCGACGGTGTCGGCCGTATCAGCCACCTCCGTCTCGGACTGGCCGACGCCCACAGTCTCTATCACCACCACGTCGAAGGCCGCCGCCAAGGCGCTGGCGGCGGCCCTGGTGGCGGGCGCCAGGCCGCCGAGCCGGTCGCCGGCGGCCGTCGAGCGCACGAACACTCCGTGGTCGCCGGGATCGACCTCGATCCTCGCCCGGTCTCCGAGCAACGCCCCGCCGGAGCGCCGCGAGCTCGGATCGACGGCGAGCACGGCCACTGATCGTCCACGAGCGCGCCAGACCGCGACGAGGTGCGAGAGCAGCGACGACTTGCCGACGCCGGGGGGGCCCGTGACGCCGACGACGTGCCCCGGCGCCTCGGCACCGAGCGCCGCGGGGGAGACCGCCTGAAGCAGCGCCTCGGCCTGGAGACGAGCATCCGCTACCCGACTCTCGAGTAGGTTGAGGACCGCCGGTGCGGCACTCAGGTCCCCGGAGCGCAGTCGCTCGCCGAGCGCGCGCCCATCGGGGGTCGTGCTGCTCAAGCGGCGGTGGCTACGTCGATCCCGTGGCGCTCTGCCACCAGAGCGATGATGTCGCGCATCATCCGGTTTAGATCCCAGTCCTTGGGCGTGTAGACCGCCGCAATCCCGGCGTCGCGCAGCCACGCGGCGTCCGCGTCGGGAATGATGCCGCCCACGATCACCGGGACTTCGCCGATTCCCGCCTTCTTCAGCGCCTCGAGGACCGCCGGGATCAGCTCGCGGTGCGAGCCGGAGAGAATCGAGAGGCCGACCACGTGAACGCCCTCCTGAGCAGCGGAGGTGGCGATCTGAGACGGCGTCAGCCGGATGCCCTCGTAGACGACGTCCATCCCCGCGTCGCGCGCGCGCACGGCGATCTGCTCGGCGCCGTTGGAGTGTCCGTCGAGCCCGGGCTTTCCCACTAGGAACTTGAGCCGCCTGCCGAGCGCCTCCGAGAGGTGCTCGACCTCATCGCGCAACTCGGCAACCTCCTCGCTCGAAAGCGCGGCAGCCTCGGTGACGCCCGTCGGGGCGCGGTATTCGCCGAATGCCTCGCGCAGGGCCTGCGACCACTCGCCCGTGGTGACGCCGGCCCGCGCTGCGGCGATCGTGGCCGGCATGATGTTCTCATCGCTCGCTCGGGCCACTCGGGCAAGCTCGGCGAGCGCCGCGTCCGCCGCCCGCTGGTCTCGCTCACCGCGCCACCGCGCCAGCGCCTCGCGCTGTTCGGCCTCCACCTGCGGATCGACCACCAAGATGCCGCCGTCGGCGTCTGCGGTCAGCGGCGAGGGCTCGCTTGAGGTAAAGCGGTTCATACCGACGATGGTCTGCTCACCGGACTCGATCCGCCGCCAGCGCTCGCGGTGGGACTCGACCAGGGCTCCCTTCATGTAGTCGACGGCCTCCACAGCGCCCCCCAGCTCCGCCACATGCGCCATCTCCTCGCGGGCGCCGGCAGTCAGCTCCGCGACCAGGCCCTCCATCACCTTCGAGCCCTCGAACACGTCCGGGTACTCGAGCAGGTCCGTCTCGTAGGCCAGGATCTGCTGCAGGCGCAATGACCACTGCTGGTCCCACGGCCGCGGCAGGCCGAGGGCCTCGTTCCACGCCGGCAGCTGGAGGGCGCGGGCCCGTGCACTGCGCCCGAGCGTGACCGCCAGGGCCTCGAGTGCGATCCGATAGACGTTGTTCTCTGGCTGTGACTCCGTCAGCCCGAGCGAGTTGACCTGGACGCCGTACCGAAAGCGGCGGTGTTTCTCGTCCTCTACTCCATAGCGCTCGCGGCCGAGCTCGTCCCACAATGTGGCCATGGCCCGGAGCTTGGCGTGCTCTTCGATGAAGCGCACGCCGGCGTTGACGAAGAACGAGATCCGGCCGAACACGCTTCCCATCAGCTCTTGCGGGACGCGCTCGCGCACGGCGTCAAGCACGGCGATGGCGTTGGACAGCGCATAGGCGATCTCCTGAACCGGCGTGGCGCCAGCCTCCTGAAGGTGATAGGAGCAGATGTTGATCGGGTTCCATTTCGGAACATGCGTGATCGTGTAGGCGATCGTGTCGGCGATCAGCCGCATGCTGGGACCGGGAGGGAAGGCGTACGTGCCGCGGCTGAGGTACTCCTTGAGGATGTCGTTCTGGGTCGTGCCCTGGAGCTTGTCCTCGGCTATTCCCTGCTCCTCGGCGGCGGCGATGTAGAGCGCCAGCAACCAGGCGGCGGTGGCATTGATCGTCATCGAGGTGTTCATCTGCTCGAGCGGGATGCCATCGAGCAAGGTGCGCATGTCGCCCACGTGCGCGATCGATACCCCTACCTTGCCCACCTCGCCGCGCGCCAGCTCGTGATCTGGGTCGTAACCCGTCTGGGTGGGTAGATCGAACGCTATGGAAAGGCCGGTTTGTCCTTTCTGAATGTTGCGGCGGTACAGTTCGTTCGAGCGCCGGGCGTCCGAGTGGCCGGCGTACGTCCGCATCAACCAGGGCCGGTCTCGCTCGGGAAGGCGAGGCGATGGCATGCCAGACATTGCCCGCATTGTATGGACCGGCAGGCATCCAGCGACGGAGGTGGAATCCTGTGCCTATGCCAGATCAGAGCTCTGCTGCCAGCGAGCACGCGATCATGCAGCAGATAACCGCCCCGCTCGCAGACCTCCCCGAAGACCCGGTCGCCGCGGCCGCCAACCCCGAGTTCCCGGTTGTGCTCCGAGGGTACGACCGGATGGCGGTCGAGGCCTACGTGAACAGGATCACCCAGCTGGTGGCCGAGCTGTACGCCACACGCTCGCCGGAGGGAGCCGTACGCCGGGCGCTTGAGCGCGTCGGCGGAGAGGTCTCGGCGATTCTGCAGAGCGCGCACGAGACCGCCGACCAGCTGACGACAGATTCGCGCGCCGAAGCCGAGGAGCGCATGATGCGAGCACGCGAGGAGGCCGACGCGCTGGAGCGCTCGAGTCGCCAGCGGGCGCGGGAGCTCGAACAGCAAGCTCAGCGCCGCGTGCACGAGCTCGATGCGGAGGTTGACCGCATATGGGCGGAGCGCGATCGCATCGTGGGCGACGTGCGGAGGTTGGCGGAGGAGCTGGGAACGGTTGCCGGAGCTGCCGCTACGCGCTTCCCCCCCGAGTCCTCAGCGGAGACTGCCGCCGCCGATGCTGAGCCTGGAGAGGAGTTCGCAGCCGAGCGAGACGTCGGGCCGGCGACGGCGGAACACTCGCCGTTTGACGACGCCGAGCAGTCGTCTCTTGATAACGCGGGGGTGGATCGCCCCGGCGGCT
Organism: uncultured Actinomycetes bacterium; assembly: GCA_963822735.1. Taxonomy (GTDB): domain Bacteria; phylum Actinomycetota; class Thermoleophilia; order Solirubrobacterales; family Solirubrobacteraceae; genus Palsa-465. Next base: position 50,023 of record CAWGIU010000015.1, on the reverse strand, counting down.
TCGCCGAGCCGTTTGGCCCGGAGGATGAGGCTGAGGACGAGGAGCCCTTTGCGGAGTCGGGGCCCTCGGCGGAGTCGGAGCCCTTTGCGGAGCCCGAGCCCTTGGCGGAATCGGGGCCCTCGGCGGAGCCGAGGCCCTTTGCGGTCGATGAATACGTGGGCCCGGCGCAACCAATCAGGCGCGACCCAGCGGGGGAGGAGCCCGCCGTCGAAGAGTACGTGGGGCGGGCGCAGCCCATCCGGCGCGAGCCGCTTCACGACGAGACCGAGGCGACTGACGAGTTGAGTAGTGACGAAGGACCGGCGGGAACGCCCGGCGAACCGGAGGGTGCGCCGCAAGAGCGCGTTGGCGCCGGGGAGGCGCCGCCCGGAGCCGATGAGGTCGAGGCGCTCGCCGCCGAAAAGACCGCGCAGCTCCCCGTGGAGGCCGCCTCAGATGCGCCCGTCGCTGGCGAGGCAGCATTCTTCGAGCAGCCGACTATTGCTCACGAGCCGGTGATACGAGCGCTCGCCTCTGATGCTCGCGTAATTGATCTGATGCACCTCGGGCGCGAGCGCGTGATCGGCTGCTGGCGGGTCGGTGACGTGCTGATCGATCCCGGCCCCAGCTCGTGCCTGGAGGTCTTGCTCGACGCCCTGGGGGACCAACGCCCTCGAGCCCTGCTGTTGACCCACATCCATCTCGACCATGCCGGCGCTTCCGGATCGCTGGTGGAGCGCTGGCCCGACCTGGAGGTCTACGTCCATGAGCGCGGGGCGCCGCATCTGACGGACCCGTCACGGCTGTTGGAAAGCGCTCGTCGCCTCTACGGCGATGACATGGATCGCTTGTGGGGCGAGGTCCGGCCCGTGCCCGCCGAGAACCTGCATCTGCTGCGCGGCGGCGAGCGCCTGCTGGGCGGCGCGTTCGAAGTCGTGTACACCCCGGGCCACGCTTCTCATCACGTGTCCTATCTGGAGAGCCAGACGGCTTTCGTCGGGGACACCGGCGGCGTTCGGATCACACCCGAGACGCTGACGATTCCGCCGACCCCGCCGCCGGACATCGACATCGAGGCCTGGCATCAGTCGATCAACCGTGTCCTGGCGTGGAAGCCGCGGCGGCTGGCGATCACGCACTTCGGCTCGAGCGACGACGTCACCGAGCAGCTGAATGAGCTCTCCGAGCGGTTGGACAACTTGGCGGCGCTGGCGCGGACCGAGGACGAGGAGACCTTCATCGCGACCATTCGCGAGGAGATCGAGTCCGATGCCGGTTCTGAGCTCGTCGCCACTTACGCCCAGGCCGCGCCCCCCGAGCAGTTGTATGCGGGCCTCAAGCGTTACTGGGAGAAGCGAGACGAAGCGGGGACATCGGCTCGCTCCGCACCGGCCGAAGCATCGACGCACGCCGGTCGCTTTGGACGTCCCGGCAGCGATTAGCTCCAAACCGGTCGGCGACCGGACCTGTTTTCACGACAGGAGGGCGGAGGCTCTCGGGCGGACCTGCTTAACGGGGCAAATCGCGTTGGCCGAGCGGCGAATGGCGATTTGAGCAGGTATAGCCTGCTTAACGGGGCAAATCGCGCGGGGCGGGGGGCGAATGGCGATTTGAGCAGGTCGCGAGAACTCGCGCCTCATCAGCGGCAAACCGCGCCATCCCGTGCGGCTTGCGCTCCGAGCATGAGCGGCCTCCTTGCCCTCCATCCGGCTACCGCGCCGACCATTCATCGGGACCGGGAACGGTTCTCATCCCGCGGCTATGCCCGAGGTATGCTGCAGAGCAATGTCGCAGACAGTGGAGCTGCCTCGCCTCGGGGGACCGGGCAGCGGGCTCGGCGGCCTGTGGCGGGTCGTGGTCCTGAACGACGACCACAACACCTTTGATCACGTTGCCGAGTCGCTGGCGCGCGTGATCCCGAATGTCTCGCTGGCCGACGGCTACCGCTTTGCTCATCGCATCCACAACAGCGGCTGCGCGATCGTCTGGAGCGGCCCGCGCGAGGACGCCGAGGACTACTGGCAGCAGCTTGACGGCGCGGGCTTGACGATGGCGCCGCTCGAGGCGGGGTAGGGGCGAGCGGCCGCGTCGCCGCTCCGGCGCGGCCTTAGGTCGCTGCCCGCGCGCGCCGCGGCCCAGCGTCGAGGGGTCTCTAGACCGGCCCGGCTACGCGTCGACGGGGTCCCTAGACCGGCCCGGCCGCCCGCGAGGGGTCCCTAGACCTGGCCGGCCAGCGTCTCGCGCCCGAGCGCGTTGTGGTCAGCCCCCAGCGTCTTCGCCCGCTGGCGCTCGGGGGTGACGCGGACCACGTTCCAGACCACGCCCAGCTTCTCCAGCACCGTGATCAGTAGCCCAGTCGGGTCGGCGACCCGCTCCCAGAAGCGCAACCCGTGGAACGCCGAGGTCGGGAACGTGTGGTGATTGTGGTGCCACGCCTCGCCCATCGAGAACGGAGCGAGCCAGAAGACGTTGCGGGACTCGTCGTCGATGTCGAACCGGCGCCGACCGAAGAAGTGGCAGACGGAGTTGATCGACCACGTGACGTGGTGGAGCAGGAACACGCGCACGAGCCCGCCCCACAGCACGGCGGTCAGCGCCGTCCCGAGGCCGCCGCCCACGATCCATCCAAGCACGAACGGAATCACGAACCCGAGCGAAACCCAGAGGAAGAAGAGCTTGTCGATGACGCGCATCGCGCGGTCCTTGACGAGGTCGGGGGCGAAGCGATTGCGATCGGCAGTGCCGACGGTCTCGAACAGCCAGCCCGTGTGCGCATGCCACAGCCCCCTGACCGCACCCCAGAAGCCGGGGCCGCTGAGGTGGGGCGAATGCGGGTCGCCCTCCTGATCGGTGAACGCGTGATGTTTGCGGTGGTCCGCCACCCAGGTGATGACCGATCCCTGCACGGCCATCGAGCCCAGAACCGCGATGAAGGCGCGGAATGCTTGCGAGGACTCCATCGCCCGGTGGGTGAACATGCGGTGATAGCCGAGCGTCACCCCGAGGCAGGTCAGCACGTAGAACGTGATCATCAGGGCCAACTCCAGCGGCCCGATCGCACGATTCCACAGCAATACGACCGCGGCGACGAGCGCCAGGGGCGGGAGCGTGACGCCGATCAGGTTGACGAGCTTGTGGACACGGGTCATCCCGTCCAACCATACGTCAAGTTGAGCGAAGTCTCTCCTAGACCTGCGACGACCAGCGAGCGAAAACTTGTAGCTTGCGTATGAATATGTGGGGATCACCGCCAGTGGCGCTTACTCCATAGATGGCCGAGCAGCCGTGGCACGAGCTGCCGCCGGAGGTGGCGCGCGTCCTGCGTCCCGTGTTGCCGGAGGTGGCCGACGAGATGATCGACGCGGTGAGGACCGTTCCCGCCTACGCCCGACCCCTGGAGGGACCGTTCGGCGAGGCAATCAGGGCCGGCGTACAGGAGGCCATCCGGCACTTCCTGGCAGAGATCGAGGCCGGCGGTCCTGTGCCCCGCTCCGACGTCTACGTGGCGCTCGGCCGGGGCGAGATGCGCGCCGGCCGTAGTCTCGACGCGCTGCTCAGCGCCTACCGCCTCGGTGCCCGTGTGGCCTGGCGGCGCTTCGCCGCCGCCGGGGTCGCCGCGGGACTGGCTCCAGACACGCTCTATCTACTCGCCGAGTCGATCTTTGCCTACATCGACGCGCTGTCGGCGGAGTCCGCGGAAGGCCACGCGCTCGAACAGTCCGCCGTGGTCGGAGAGACCCAGCTGCGGCGCCGACGTCTCGTGCGGCTCCTGCTTCGTGACCCGCCCGAGGAACGGGCCACGCTCGAGTTGGCGGCCAGCGACGCTGGCTGGCGGCTGCCCCGGCAGCTGGCCGTGGCGGCGGTTGGTGGACCGCATCGACACGCGGTGATGCCGCGCCTGCCCGCCGACGCGATCGCCGAGGCGGTCGGCGATCTGGTGTGTGCGATCGTGCCCGACCCCGAGGGCCCGGGCCGTCGGGAGGAGCTGGAACGCGCCGTGGTCGGTGCCGATGCCGTGGCGGCGCTTGGCACGACCGTCCCGTCGACCGCGGCCGCCCTCAGCTTCGAGCGCGCGCAGGCTGCGCTGACGCTGGCCGGCGATGGGCCCGCGCTACTCATCGCCAGCCAACGCGCGGGCGAGCTGTTGCTGCGCAGCGACCCGGGGCTGGCGGCCGAGCTGGCCGCCGACCGGTTGGCGCCTCTCCAGCGACTCTCCGACGGATCACGCAATCGATTCACCGAGACGCTGCGGGTCTGGCTTCAGGAGCAAGGCCGCCTGGGCCAGGTGGCGAGCAGGCTCGGCGTCCATCCACAGACCGCGCGCTACCGCGTGACCCGGCTGCGCGAGCTCTTCGGGCGCGCGCTCGACGATCCCGACGAGCGATTCTGGCTTCAGCTGGCCCTGAGGGCGGACTCTAAGCCGCGCTCTGCGGCTGCGTCGGGGGGGTCGGCTCGGGCTCAGGGACAGTCGGAACCTCCGGTCCGAGCGTCCCAGCAGCCAGCTCATCGCACCAGATATACGTGATCGGAACCTGGTAGCGCCCCATATTGCGAGCGCGGAAATCGATCATCTCTGGGCCGTCCCAGAAGCGGTACCAGTCTTCCTTGCGATCGAACCAGGTCATGTGCCAGATCCGATAGCGGTCGTCGCGGCTGCGGTGGACGGCGTACTGCGTGGCGCCGTAGCGCAGTGCGAATGGCGCCACCTGCGCCACCTCCAGGGCGAACGTCTCGTGCCGGAGCACGGCCGCATACCACGGAACCCAAACGACGCCCGGCATCAGGCACCCACTTCCGCGTGGATGGCGCCCGGCCCCTCGACCGTCTTGCCCTGGCCCGCTTCGGTGGCACCGACGAGGATGGCGATCTTGCCCAGGTGCTTGTTCTCACGCATCAGCTGGTGGGCGTCGGGAACGCCCTCAAAGCCCATCGTCTGCGACAGCACTGGACGGATCTTCGCTTCCTCGATCAGCTCGTTGGCCTTCATGCACTCGTACGCGTTGGCGAAGTGCGAGCCGATGATCTGCTTCTGACGCATCCAGAGATAGCGAACGTCGAAGTCCAGGTTGTAGCCGGTCGTCCCAGCGCAGATCACGACCTTCCCGAACGGCTTGACCGCCAGAACCGAGGTGGGGAACGTGGCCTTCCCCACGTGCTCGAAGACGATGTCGGGCGGGCCGCCGAGGATCTCGTTGACGGCCTTCGAGAACCGACGTGACTCCTTGAAGCGGGCCTTCTCTTCCGCCAGCGACTCGCCTCCTCGACGCATCATGCCGGCGTAGTCCCCGCGGTTGATGTGGCCTACCGCTCCCAGCTGTTCGACCAGTTTTCCCTTCTCGCCGCTCGAGACGACGCCGACGGAGTCGGCCCCGGTCAGCGTGCAAAGCTGCGTGGCGAACACGCCAAGGCCACCGGCCGCGCCCCAAATCAGCACCCGGTGCCCGGCCTGCAGCTTGCACTGGGTGATCAGCATCCTGTAGGCGGTGAAGTACACGAGCCCGTAGGAGGCGGCCTCCTCCCAGCTCAGGTTCTGTGGCCGAGGAAGCAGCTGCTGGGCCTGGACCTTCGTGAATTGTGCGAACGATCCCCAAGTCGTCTCATAGCCCCAGATGCGCTGAGACGGCGCCGCGAGGGGATCGAGACCATGGACCTCAGGGTCCTCGTAGGAGGCCTGATTGCAATGGATCACCACCTCGTCGCCCGGCTTCCAGCGCGTGACGCCCTCGCCGACCTTCCACACGATGCCCGAAGCGTCAGAGCCACCGATGTGGTGGCCGTACTCCGGGTGATCGCCGTAGCCGAACACCGAAACGGGCTCGCCGCGGGCCGCCCAGACGTTGTTGTAGTTGACGCCGGCGGCCATGACGCGCACGATCACCTCGAAAGCGCCCGGCTCAGGGACCTCGATGTCCTCGAGCTGGAAGGCATCCATCGGTTCGCCTTCGCGCTCCTGGCGGATGACCCACGCTGCCATCGTGGGTGGAAGCTCACCGAGCTCGGCGTCGACAACGGAAACTTGGCTCACATCTACGGCCACGCGGCTGGCACCTTCCTAGGTCGTTTTGCGACTTTTCGGTCCTGGTCTGAGCGGGATCGTAGCCGGGCGACGGGCGCCCTGCCGTCAGGCAGCCGCTGTCTCGGGCGCCTGATCTCCGCGCTCGAGGTCCTCGCTCGCGGCGCCGGCATCGGCGCTGGGCTCAGCCTCGCTGCGGCTGTGGACACGACCGACGAGGAGGAGCGCAAGCAGTGCTCCCAGCACCGAAACCGCCGCGCCGATCTCGAGTCCGGTGCCGAGGGCAGACACAAACGCCTGCTGGACCGCCTGGATCACGTGGTGCGAAGCGTTCGGCACGCCCTGAACGACGCCGCTGCCAAGCGAGCTTGCGATTTTCGAGCGCACGCCAGCCGGGAGCTGGGGAAGGCTCGAGTTCAGCTTGGCGCGCCCGATCGTCGCCACCAGCGCTCCCATTACCGCCAACCCGACGCTGCCGCCCACCATCCGGCTCATCGACAGCACACCGGAAGCCGCGCCGGCCTTGGCGCGGTCGACGGCATTCATCGCGGCCGTGCTCATCGGGGACATCACCATTCCCATGCCCAGGCCCATGAGGATGAAGCCCGGAAGCAGCAGCCCGTAGCCCGTATGGAGGCTGAGACGAGACTGGACGAGCAGCGCCGCGCCAGTTATCAGCAGTCCGAGCACCATGAGGGGCCGCGGGCCAACCCGATCGGTCAAGCGGCCGGCAAGCGGTCCCATGACGATGATCACCAGCGTCGCCGGCAGGAAGCGCAACCCCGTCTCGAGCGGCGAATAGTGGAGCACGTTCTGCATGTAGAGCGTGAGAAAGAAGAACTGGGCAAACATCGCGAACGTGACGAGGAACGCGACGATGTTGGATCCCGCGGAGGTACGCGAGCGGAAGAACGCGAAGTCGAGCATCGGCAGACGGACGCGCAGCTCAATGACCACGAACGCCGCCAGCGCCACAACCGCGATCACGAACAGTCCGATCACGCGGGTCGATCCCCAGTGCCAGGCGTTGCTCTCCACCAGGCCGAGCACCAGCGCCGTTAGGCCGACCGTCAGCGACGCGATCCCGGCGATGTCGACCGATCTGCCGACCGTCTCATCGCGGGACTCGCGCGTCGCGAACAGCGTGACCGCGACGGCGCCGACGGCGATCGGGGGATTGATGAAGAAGATCGCTCGCCAGCTCACGTCCTGGGTCAAGAAGCCGCCGACCACCGGGCCGATTGCCAGGGCGAGCGCGCTCACCCCGGCCCACGTGCCGATTGCCATCCCTCGCTGCTCCGCGGGGAAGGTCTGCGTGATGATCGACAGGGTCGCGGGCATCATGAACGCCGCGCCGATGCCCTGGACGGCGCGGAAGGACACCAGTACCGCGTCGTCCGGTGCGAATCCGATCGCTGCTGAGGAGATCCCGAACACGAACACGCCGAACAGGAACATCCGTCGTCGCCCGAAGATGTCCCCCAAGCGTCCGCCGGTGACCAACAGCACGGCGAACGTCAGCGTGTAGGCATTCATCGTCCACTCGAGCGACGAGAGTGACGCGTGCAGATCGCGCTGGATCGACGGCAGCGCAACGTTCACGACCGTGTTGTCGAGCATGATCATGAAGAGCGCAAAGCACATTGCGCCGAGGGTCCACCAGCGGCTGTTCGCTTCTGTCACGAGCCGGTCGCGGTGGGTCAGAAGTCGTTGGGTCATCTCAGGACTCCAGGCGGCATTCGGCGATCTCCTGCCGCTCGAGCAGCTTCGAGAGTGCGGCGGAGAGCCGGTCGCGTTCGACGTCATTCAAGTTCTCGGCAAATGCCTGCAAGCCACTGAGCCGCGCGGCGTTGAGACGCCTGATCACCTGGCGGCCCTTGTCGGTCACGCTGACACGCTTCATTCTGCGGTCGTCCAGATCCTCGTGGCGCTCTGCGAAGCCCCGCCGCACCAGGTCGTCCACGGTGCGGCTGGCGGCCGGTAGCGAGACCTTGACGAGCTCGGCCGCTTCTTTCAGGGTCAAGGGGCGGACGGCCTCCTCGAAGTGATGAAGCAGCTTGATCTGCGTGAGCGTCAATTCGAGCGCGCCGACGGCCTCGAAAAGGTCGGAGTTGCAATGCTTGTGCAGGAAGATCACCAGCGCGTAGAGATCTTCCGCCAGCTCTACGGATACCTGCGTGGGCGCAGTCGTTACTTGCATGCACGCAAGTATTGCACAGACGTCTGCAAGTCCGCCACGGCACGGACGTCTGCGAGTCCGCCACGGGCGGAGGCCGCTTGCTGACGCCTACGGCTGCAGCAGGACGTTGTTCGCGCTCTCGCGCGGTGAGCCGACGTACAGCGAGGCCGACTGGACCGAGGAACCCACGGCCTGGGACGCGTCCGTGCCGCCGCCGCCGCCGTTCGTGGTCACGGTGTAGTAGCTGTTGGGCGAGAAGGAGTTGACCTGCACGCTCGTCGTGGCCTGCGGGTTGATGCTGGCGGTGCTGGCGAGCGTCTTTCCGCCCAGCGTCTCGATGGCGATCGACTCCGCCTGGCTCGCCTGGTTGGTGATGATGAACACGACCGGTCCCGCAGCGACCGACGAGGGCGACAGAAGTACTCGGCTGTTGTTGACGTAGACCGTCAGGTTGACCGGCACGGCCGGGCGTGGGTTGTTCGCGAAGTGCTTAACCCCACCACAGCCCGCGACGGCAAGTGTGCACCCCGTGAGGATCCCGATCGTCGCTGTCCGCATCTGTACGGTCGCCTCTCCTCTTCGGCCTGACCCACAGCCTACTTGCCTAAGGTCCAAGCCGGGCGAACCCTAACCGACCGCAAAGACTCCTGGGGCGAAACTTACATCTCGCGGTGTCATTCAGGCGATTGCGCGAGCGTACGCCGCCGGCGCTCGACGCCGCGGAGCTTGCGCTGGAGCTGCCGCCAGGACTCGTTCTCGGCAAGCTCGTACTCCTCGCCGGTGAGCTCGCGAAGTGTTTCGCGGTAGCTACCCCACGCCTGGCGCTCGTCATCGTCGAGCTGACGGAGCTCGTCCGTCCTGCAAGCGGTAGTGCTCACTTCACGACTCCTTCCAGTCGGTTCACCGGATGCTACCCCGCTGGCCGGTCTGAATGCGCGGGTGGTCTTGCATCGAACGCGCGGGACCGCCGAGCGCCGCCGGCGCTCAGCGGTCGAATGGCAGCTCTACGACCTCGGCAGGTTCGCCGGGTGGATCGACCACGACGAACATTCCGGGGGAGGCCTCACGTCGCACGAGCGCCAGCCCGATGATCCCGTGCCGCGGCGACTCGACCACCGTGGCGAGCGTCCCGACCACGCGATCCTCGAGGCGCAGCTCCGCCCCTCGGTCGGCACCGGCGGGCAGTCGCAGCCCGCGCAGGTGGCGGTTCGGTTTGCCCCGGTAGTGAAGCCGGGCGACCGTCTCCTGGCCGACGTAGCAGCCCTTGGTGAACGACACCGCTCGCTCGTTCAGCCCGGCCTCCTGCGGGATCACGGTCTCATCGAGGTCCATCCCGTAGCGCGGCCGGCCGCGTTCCACTCGCAGGCACTCGAGCGTCGCCTCGGTAACTGACGCCGCGCCTCGATGCTCAAGCGCGGCGCCCAGCGGACCTACGTCGCCGGCGTCGCAGAGCAGATCGATTCCGAGGTCGGTGCGGATCGCCCGCGCGGGGAGGCCGTCGATCTCGAGCTCCGCGTGGGCGTGCTCCGCCGACGCCAGACCGTCGGCACCGGCGGTCTGCACGGCGTCGGGTCCGATCAGCGACAGGAGCCCGCACTCCAGCGTGCGCTTGTGCAGCTCGACGTCGTAGCCCACCTTGAAGCGCCTGATCATGTTGAAGAGCTGCTGGAGCGAGGAGCGCTCGGTGTCGAGCAGCAACTCGTCGCCCACGTCGAGGATGCGCAGGTCGCCGAGCATCTTGCCTTTGGGCGTGAGGAATGCCGCGTAGCAGCCGTCGCCCGGCGCGAGCTGCTCGACGTCGTTCGTCACCTGGCCCTGCAGGAAGCTCTTGGCCTCCCGCCCGGACAGGGCCAGCTTGCCCCGCTCTGAGCGATCGAGCAGACCGCAGGACTCGGTGACGGCCTGATAGGCCTCGGTGGCTATGCCGACAGAGCTGCTCATGCAGGCAAGGATAGGATCCGGGGTCATGGCACTTGCCGACACGTTCGACCAGATCGTGGCCTCGCTTCCCGATGACTGGACCGACCTGGAGTTCGATCTCCGCCTGCTCGACGAGCACCGCTACATCGACGCAGCCGTTCTGCTCGTCACGTGCAACGCGCAGCCCTACTCAAAACACGACTGGCACTGGCGGATCATCGTCGCCCACCGCTTCGGGCACGCATCGTCCGCGCCGGCCGTTCACGCCGCGCTGAAGCTGCTCGACGATGCGGGAATCGAGGCCGAGATCGCAGTGCGCGAGATCCGCACCGGACGCGTGGAAATCGTGCCCGAGCTGATGTGGGGCCGGACGGAGTCGGTGCGCGAGGAGTTCCGCCACCGTCGCGCGCAGTAGTGGCGCGCGTAGCGCTTTTCGTCCCCGACCTGCTGTTCGGCTCGAACGTCGTCGGCGCGCTGCGGGCGGCGGGACACGAGCCGGAACTCGTCTCCGAGCCCGCGGCCGTCGACCCCGGCCGGTTCGACGTGATCGTCGTCGACCTGACGGCCGACGCGGACGAACGGGTCCAGCTGGCCGACGAGCCCCGGTTGGAGCGACTGCCGAAGCTCGCGTTCTACGCACACGTGGAGGTGGGCGTCCGCGAACTGGCGGAGCGGGCCGGATTTGACCTCGTGGTGCCGCGCTCCCGCATGGCCCGAGAGGGCCCGCAGCTGGTGGAGCGGCTCAGCGGCTGAGCGCGACGTCGAACGTCTGGGCCACGTTGGGCGGCCTCGAGACGATCCCAAACCGGGCCTCCCAGCGCGCCCAGGCCTGGAGCGTCCGCGCGTCGAGCTCGCCGGGGCGCCCGTCAGGGGCGGCGAACGCCGGTCTCAGCGCCCTGAGGTCGGCGGCGACGAGCGTGGGATCGAGCCCGGGAGCAAGTCGCTCCAAGTCGGCGGCGGCCGTGCTCGGATCGGACAGCGCCAGCGCGTAGCCGCGCTCGAGCGCCCGCACCACGGCGCGCGCCAACCCGGGCTGGGCCCGAATCGTCGACTGCCTGGCGCAGAGGACGAGCTCCGGATAGGCGGGCGCACCGTAGTCGTCCACGCGGAAGGCGCGAAAGCCGGGACGCCGCCTGGCCAGCGCCACCCCCTCGTCGCTCCAGAAGCCGGTGGCCGCGGCTACGCGGCCGGCGAGCAGATCGGGGACGGCGTCGGAGCCGACGTCAACTGTGCGAACGCTGCGTGACCGGCCCCCGGCGCCATCGACGACCGAATCGAGCACGGCCAGGTCGCTGGCGTCGCCGGTGACGCCCACCATCTGTCCCTGGAGCTGTTTCGGGGTCCGCACGCGCGGCTGCGCGATCACCGCCGCCAGCGGCCGGTCGACGATCGCCATGATCCCCTGGAGGTCTGCGCCGCGCTCGCGGGCGATGGCCAGGTCGTGGATGTCGAGCACCGAGAACTGAACCTTGCCGGCCTCCAGGAGCTTGATGCTGTCGGCTGGCGACGGCGGCACGAGCACGTGCAGGCCGACTCCCGCCTGGCGGTCGTAGCCATGCGCGATCGCCGCGTAGATCCCGGCGTGTGCCGCGTTGGGCGTGAAGTCCAGCATCATCGTGACGGTCCGCGGGGTGCTGGCCGGGCGCGAGCCCCCCGACACCCGGGAGCTACCGCCGCCGCAGGCAGCCAGCATGGCGCCGGCGCTCAGCGCCGCGACAAGGGCGAACAGCGCCGAAAGTGAGCCTCCGTAGACTCTTTTGGGAATGCGTCGCCGCGTCACGTTCAGCCGTAATTACACGCTGTCGCTCTCGCGCACGTGCCGCTGCTATTGCAAATACTGCTCGTTCGCCACCCACGGCGCTCACCTCTATGCGCCCGACGAGGTCGAGCAGATGCTGGAGGGCGCGACTCGGCGGCGGATCAAGGAGCTACTGGTTTTGACCGGCGAGCAGCCTGAGATCAATCCCGAGGTCAAGTCGCGCCTCGCCGAGTACGGGCACGAGGACTTCACCGGCTACGTCGTGTGGGCGTGCGAGCGCGCGCTCGAGCGAGGCCTCCTGCCGCACACCAACCTGGGCGTTCTCGACAGGCGGGACCTGGAGCGCCTGCGCGAGGTGACCGCCTCTCAGGGGCTGATGCTCGAGTCCACGAATCCCGATCTCGTCGTGCACCAAGCCTCGCCCAGCAAGCACCCGGCGAGGCGCCTTGAGACGATCGCCGCTGCCGGCGCGCTCAAGATCCCGTTCACCTCCGGGATCCTCGTGGGTATCGGCGAATCCGAAGCGGACCGGATGGCGGCGCTCGAGGCGCTGGCGGAGCTGCACGCACGCCACGGTCACCTCCAGGAGGTGATCCTCCAGAACTTCGTTCCCCACCAGCGCTACTACGGGCAGGAGCCGGCGACGATCGCCAGCGACGCGGCTGAGCAGTACTGGCGCACCGGCGTGTGGGAGGGCCCGCATCATCAGGGGCCGGCTTGGGCTTCGGAGGTGACGATCGAGGACATGAAGCGCCTCGTGGCCGAGGCTCGGCGGCTGATGCCGGACGTCGGCGTGCAGGTGCCACCTAATCTCAGTGACTGGTGGCTCGAGCTGGTGAGCGCCGGCGCCACCGACCTCGGTGGCCTGTCGGCCAACGGCGATCACATCTCGCCGGAGCACCCATTCCCCTCTCCGGCCCAGGTCCGCAAGCGGCTGCAGGCGGAGGGGATCGCGTTATCGGAGCGACTTTGCGTGTACCCGGAGTACATCGAGCCGGAATGGATCTCGCAGGGCGTGCTCGATGTCATCAAGCGCGACTACTGGTCGTTCATCCCCCGCCGCGGATCCGGTCGACGGCGGGAGCTCTTCGTGCCCGACGAAGCCGCACCCAGCGCCATCGACAAGGCACGCGAGGGCCTAGCCCTGACGGCCGACGAATTGACCGCGCTATTCGCCGAGCGGCGCCCGGAGGTCATCGAGCAGATGCGTCAGGCCGCTGACGCGCTCCGCTCCGAGCTGGCCGGCGACACCGTGACCTTCGTGGTCAACCGCAACATCAATGTCTCCAACGTGTGCATCGTGGGGTGCGCCTTCTGTGGCTTTGGCCAGGGCCGTCGCTCTCCCGACGCCTACGAGCACTCCGAAGCGGAGTTCGCCCAGCGGGTGCAGGAGGCCGTGGAGTTCGGGGCGACCGAGATATGCATGCAATCCGGAATCCATCCGGATTGGGGCCTTGAGGACTACGAGCACTGGCTGCGGTTCGCCAAACAGCTGGCGCCCGACATGCATCTGCACGCCTACTCGCCGATGGAGGTGGCGCACATGTGCGACGTCTCGGGCCTCCATCCGCGCGCGGTGTTCGAACGGCTGCGCGACGCGGGATTGGGCTCCACGCCCGGCACCGCCGCGGAGGTCCTGCACGATGGCGTGCGCGAGCGCATCTCGCCCAACAAGCTGCCGGTGCGCCGCTGGGTGGAGATCATCGAGGCCTCGCACGCCGAGGGAATCCGCTCGACGGTCACCGTCATGTTCGGCCATATCGAGGAGCCATGGGAGCTGGCGCAGCACATGCGACTGGTGCGCGAGCTGCAGGAGCGGACCGGCGGCTTCACCGAGTTCGTGCCGCTGTCGTTCATCCCGTTCCACACGCTCTTGGGTCGCACGCACGGGGTGGAGGAGATCTCTCGAGAAGAGAACCTCAAGCACACCGCGGTCTTCCGCCTGGCGCTGGGCAAGACCGTCTCCAGCCTCCAGGCCAGCTGGGTGAAGATGGGGCTCGACGCTGCCACCGAGGCGCTGCGCTGGGGGGTCAACGACCTGGGCGGGACGCTGATGGAGGAGTCGATCTCACGCATGGCCGGCAGCTACCACGGCGTCAAGCTCGAGCCCTCTGACCTGATCGCCGCCGCGCACCGCGCCGGCCGCCCGGCGGCAGAGCGCACGACTCTCTACGACATCCGCCGCCGCTACCCGGTGCCGTGAAGGTCGAGGGCGCAGCGACGTCCGAGGCCGAACGCCCGGCGGCGCTGTTCGCGGGCGTAGAGCCGCTCGAGGTGTTCGTCGAGCTGCTGGCGGAGATCGAAACCGACACCTCCTCCACGGAATTTTATGACCGCATCTGCGAGGCCATCTGCCGGCTGACGACGATGCGCCGAGCCGCGATCTTCATGGCCGATCCCGGCCGCCGGCGCGTGCGGGCGGTCGGGGCCCACGGGACACCGTTCGCGCAGCTGCAGACGATGCGCCCGACGCTTGTCAACACGCCGATCGCCCAGCGGGCGCTGCTCGAGGACAAGGTGGTGGTCGTTTCGGAGCGGATCGAGGAGTGGGTGCCCCCGGAGTTCCTGAAGCTGGGCATCACGACGCTGGTGTGCACGCCTCTCAGCGCCGCGGGCCGCTCCTACGGCGTGATCTGCGCCGACCGCGGCGGCGAGCAGTTCGAACTCTCGGACGGCGAACGTCATCTGCTGTGGACGCTGGGCAAGACGGCGGCGCTGGTGGCCACGGCCCGCAACGCCACGCGCCAGCAGGAGCGCACACGCCGGCTGGGCGAGCGGCTCGATCTGGCGCGGGAGATCCACGAACGGGTGATGCAGCGGCTGTTTGGGGTGTCCCTGGCGCTGAGCGCCGAGCAGCCGCTGTCTGACGCGGAGCGCCGGCGCTGCCGGCTGGAGATGCAGGAGGCGCTGTCGGACCTCCGCCGTGCGCTCGAGCGTCCGCTTGCTCCGCTGCCCCTCGATACGGGAACCACGCTTCGCTCGGAGCTGGAGCGCGTTAGCGCGGCGCCTGGCGCGCCGATCCGCCTCAACTGGCCGACCGACGTCGCGGTTCCGCACGACCTCGAACCTCTGGCCCAGTCGGTCCTCTCCGAAGCGCTTCGCAACATCTCCAAGCACGCCGCACCGTCGGCCGTCGAGGTGGCGGTCATGCGCGACGACGACACGTTCGCGCTCGAGGTGCGAAACGACGGCGTCTCTGGTCAGGGCCGTGGCGCAGGCATTGGTCTACGACTGGCCGCCTTCGAGGCCCTGCAGCACGGCGGCGTTGTGGAGTTCGGTCCCGCGGGCGATGACCGCTGGCGCGTGCGCCTGGTCGTGCCGCTGCAGCCGGAGGCGGTGTCGAGCTGAGTGCCGCACGTCCGACGCGACTGGAGCAGCGCCGCCTACGCGTGCTGGTGGTGGATGATCACGACGTCGTGCAGTGGGGCTTCCGTGTGCTGCTCGGCGAGCAGCCGTGGGTCGAGCGCTGCCTGGCGGCGCGGACCGGCGCCGAGGCGCTGGAGCTCGTGTCGCGCTTTCGACCGCACGTGGCCCTGGTCGACCTGTTCCTGGCCAAAGAGTCTGGAGCCGACGTGTGTGAGTCGATCCGCGCCGCCTCACCGTCGACGCGCGTGCTGCTGATCTCTGGCTCCGGGCGCATGTCCCCCGCCGCGGCCCGCGCGGCCGGGGCCTCGGGCTTCGTCTCCAAGGACCTCGAGGCGCGTGATGTGGCCAGCGCGGTGCGGATGGTGGGCCTGGGGATGACGCAGTTCTCGCCCACGTCAGACCAGCCTGCTCAGCTTCTCTCCGAGCGTGAGCGCGAGGTGCTGGAAATGGTCGCCGCCGGCGCGACGAATCGCGAGATCGCCGAACGTCTGTACCTCTCGCCGCACACCGTCAAGGAGCACACGAGCGCCCTGTATCGAAAGCTGCACGCGCGCAACCGTGCGGAGGCCGTGCAGCGCGCGCAGCGCATGGGGTTATTGGAATAACGAGGGCCGGCGCCTGCGGGGCGGTGAGCCCTTTTTTATTAGGCGGGCCCGCTGGGTGGTAGCTGCAGCGCATGAAACTCGAAGTCCCCAATCCGAGCGTCCCGGCCTCGCCCGCCGTGCCCGATGCGCCGATCCAGCCGGTGGACCCAGATCCCGGGACACCGGCGGATCCCGAGCAGCCTTCCACGGTGCCGCCGCCGGAGGAGTCGCCGACGCCGGCCGTGCCCGGTCCGGAGCCCGGCCGCGAGCAGCCGGAGCGCGAGCCCGACACGGGCTAGCGAGCTTTCCTACATACGTGTAAAATTGGGGCGCGATGAGCGTCCTAACGCGGCCTTCCCCGGCGCCACGCGCCGCCGGGCGCGAGTTGATAGGCGAGGCAGCGCCGTCGGAGGCCGGGCCGATCTCCGCGCAGGAGCTCGCCGCGCTGCCGCCGCCGCCGCGCGTGCGCTGGCCGCGGCCGGTCCAGGTGCTGTGGTTCGGCCAGCGCCAGGCAAGCTTCATGTTCCACTACCGCGAGCGCTTCGGTGAGGTCTGGAGCCCACGCGGCTACGTGCGCGGCCTGGCGGCGGTCATCTCTCACCCCGATCACATCCGCTCGCTGTTCAAGTCGCCGCCGGAGAACGTGCCGACGCTGGCGGCCGAATCGCCGCTGCGCCCGGTGCTCGGCCCGAGCTCGGTGCTGACCTCGAACGGGCCCCGGCATCTGCGTCAGCGCAAGCTGTTGCTGCCGCCATTCCACGGCGAGGCGATCGAGAGCTATCAGCAGATGATCGCCGACGCTGCCGAGCGGGAGATCGCGCGCTGGCCGGTCGGCCGCCCATTCGCGCTAGCGCCGCGCATGCAGGCGATCACGCTCGATGTGATCATGGCCGGCATCTTCGGCGTCGAGGGCACCCCCAAGCCCGGCACCCTCGAGCACGCGCTGCGGCTGGCGATCCGCGAGGTGCTGCGGTCCTCGACGATGCCGGGCGCCAAGCTGGCCGAGTGGATGAACATCGGCCGCGACGAGCCGTTCGGGCTGACGCGCCTCGGCCTGATGATCCCCGACCGCTGCATCTACGCCATCATCCGCAAGCGCCGCCGCGACCCGGATCTGGGGCAGCGCACGGACATCATGTCTCTGATCATGCGTGCCCGGACGGAGGAGGACGGGCAGACGCTGACCGACAAGGAGCTGCGCGACGAGTTGATGACGCTCGTGCTGGCGGGTCACGAGACGACGGCCAACCAGCTGGCCTGGGCCTGGGAGCGTCTGGTGCGGACGCCGCCGGCGCACGAACGCCTGCTGGACGCCGCTCGCTCCGAGCAGGACGGCGAGCGCGCCGAGGAGGTGATCGAGTGGACGATCAACGAGGCGATGCGCGTGCGACCGGTGATCCCGATCACCGGGCGGCGGGTGCAGGCACCGTGGCGGCTCGGCCGATACGGAGTCCCGGCCGGGACGCCCGTGGCGGCCAGCATGCTGCTGCTGCACCACCGCGAGGACCTCTATCCCGACCCGTTCTCGTTCCGCCCCGAGCGCTGGGAGGGGCATAAGCCCGGGACGTATGAGTGGATCCCCTTCGGGGGCGGAACGCGGCGCTGCCTGGGGGCGGCGCTGGCGATGGCCGAGCAGCGGGTCGTGCTGGGGGCCATGGCCACCCGGCTCGACCTGGAGGCCGCCGATCCAAGGCCCGAGCGCCCCAAGCACCGCAACGTGACGATGATCCCGGCCCGCGGAGGTCGGGTGGTGGTCAAGGCGCGGCGGTAGGGCGCGTCGCGGCGAGCCCACCCTGCTCCCCACCCTTGCGGTTGGGGGGCTAGCGGTCCGTCGCCGCGAGCGTCATCAGCACGAAGCCCGCTGAGTCCAACGCGACCCGGGCGCGGTGCAAACGGTCCCAGCGGCGGCGCAGCGCTCGCCACTGCGAGGGGTCGCCGTGCTCCTCGTCCCAGCTGAACACGCGGAGGTTGATCGGCATATTGCCCGCCAGCGTGATCGCCACCATCGCCGTGTAGCTCGCCCCGGCGAGGTTCGCGAGCACCGCGCGCCGTCCGCCCAGACCGCGCGCGGCGATGAAGCACGCGGCGATGGCCGCCGGCTGGAGCAACGGATCGACCGAGCCGAAGCGCTTGTACATCAGCTTCTCGGCGCGTACCTGGGCCCGATCGTCGAGCTTCCACAGTGTGGGGTGGACGATGCCCCACGAGGTCAGCTCGCTGCCGGTCAAAACACCCGACAGCAGGACGGCGAGCGAGGGGCGGACGTCCATACAGGGCTCAGCGGACGATTTCCATGCCGCGGCGGCGGAAGTACTCCTGCTCGGCCGCGCCGAGCTCGGTGGCCGGAGGGTCGCCGTACCACGTCTCGCGGGCCATGCGATGCCAGTTGCCCGCGGCGCGCAGCTGGCCGAGCACGGCGAACACGCCGATCTCCACCCGCCGGAACCAGATCTCCTCCGGCGGGACCTGGAGGTCGCGGGCCACTCGAATGCCGTGGGAGATGAACTTGGGGTCCATCACCTGGGCCAGGATCCTGGCCACGTACTCCGGCTCGATCCGCACGTCGCGGTCCGAGAGGAACCAGTCGCCGGCGAGCTTCACCTGCTCGAGCAGCCAGTCGACGTCGAGGTGCTCGCGGCGGTGTACATAGCCCAGGTCGACGACGGCGTCGATGAACGCCTCTCTGTCGTCGTCGATCACGGCCCGCAAGGCTCGCTTTCCGTCGCGCAGCCACCGCTCGGAGACGACCTTCACGTTGCCGAAATCCAGGAACGCCACCGAGCCGTCGTCGCGCAGCAGGAAGTTTCCGGGGTGCGAGTCGGTGTTAAAGCGCCGCACGTAGTCCATGGAGTGAAAGTAGAAACGCATCAGGATCTCGCCGATGCGGTCGCGCTCGGCCTGCGGCAGCTCCTGCATCTGGGCGAAGCGCATGCCGTCGACCCACTCCGAGACCATCACCCGGCGCCGGGACAGGGAGGTGACCACGTTCGGCACGTAGATGAATGGGTGGTCCCTGTAGGCGCGCGCGAATGTCCGTTGGTGCTGGGCCTCGAGCTCGTAGTCGAGCTCCTCGAGCACGAGCTTTCGCACCTCGCCGATCAACTTGCCGGGCTCGATGCCCGGCATCATCGCCTTGGCCATCGGCGTGGCGATGGCGGTCAGCCCCGCCGCTGTACCGAGGTCGGCCTCGAGTGCGTCCGCGATCTCCGGATACTGGATCTTGACCGCGACGCGCCGGCCGTCAGGCAGCAGCGCCCGGTGGACCTGGCCGATCGACGCCGCAGCTACCGCGTCGTGCTCGAAGTCCTCGAACAGGGACTCCACCGGCTGCTCCCACTCACGCTCCAGCACGCGGCTGATCTTGTCCCAGCTCATGGCTGGGGCCGAGTCCCGCAGCTGGGCCAGCTTGTCCTGGTAGACGGTGCGGAACTCCGGCGGGATCAAATCGACATCCACGAACGACGCCAGCTGACCGATCTTCATCGCCCCGCCCCGAAGCTCGCTCAGCACGGCCAGAGCGTTGTCGGCGATGTCCTCGTGGCGGCGCAGCAGCAGCTCGCTCGCGTTATCGGGCGAGCGCAGCGCGTTCGTAGCCAGTGTGGTGAAGAACCGCACCGAGCTCGGGGCCACGGCGCCGGCGGCTCGCGTGGCCCGGGTGAACCTGCCGGTGGGAAGGGCGTCGGCGCCAGGCTCCGGCGGCTCTTCTTCGCCCGAGGGCTCGGAAGGAGTCACGACACCAACGCTATCGGGTGCGGATCCGCGTCCCAGCCGTCCCGGAGCGTGGCCCGGACCAGCTCGCGCCATGGCCCTGTGGCGCCTACCCGGGCGATCGAGGCGAACAGCTGGACGGTTCCGCGGGCCGGCCACAGATCCTCCGGCGGCAGGGCGCCGGCGCCGAGCACCTCGCTCAGCTCCCGGGGGCGACCGAAGAGGCGATCGCGGGCGGCGATAACTGCCTCGGAGTCGAGCCTGGCGGGGTCCGCTCCACCGAGCTCGCCGAGTGCGTGCGACACCAGCCCGAGCGCGGTCGGTGCGTGTTGGGCGGGAAGCGCCCCGAGCCGCTCGAGCGCGGCGCCGAACTTGGTGGCATCGCCCTCGGCGAACCCCTCGACCACGGCGGCATTGGCCTCCACGCGCTCGCGCTCCACGAGCCGGGTGGCACCGAAATCGAGAATTGCCATCCGTCCGTCGTCGAGCACCAGTACGTCGTCCGGGTGCGGATCCGCATGGATGATTCCGGCTCTGAACGCTCCGAGCACGAACACCACCAGCCGGGCCGCCGCCTCGTCTGGTTCCGGAGCCCGCCAGAGCGGTGCTCCATTGACCCACTCCGATACCAGGACCCCCTCGTGCGCAAGGCGCATCACCGGTGCTGGCACCAGCAGGAACGGATGCCTTCGCAGCGCCCGGTGAAAGCGGCGCTGAACGCTGGCCTCGTGCTCCAGATCGAGCTCGTCGAGGATTCGCTCGCGAAACTCGGCGATCACCGCGCCGGGGTCGAGGGCCGGGAACGCGGCGCCGAGCGGCGCGAGCAGGCTTTCGAGCAGCGTGAGGTCCTGCCGCACCGAGGCGGCGAGGCCGGGACGCAGCACCTTGACCGCGACGGGCTGGGAGTCGAGCACTCCGCGGTGCACCTGGGAGGAGGCAGTGACGGCCACGGGATCGGGATCGAGCTCGTCGAGCTCATCGCTGGGGGCGGTTCCCCAAGCGTCGCGAAGCAGCCGCTCGATGCGGCGAAACTCGACCGGACGCCGAGCCTGCTCGTGTGCGGCCTCGAGCTGGCTGACGATGTCATCCCCCCAGGGCCGCGGCACCCAATCCATGTCAATCGAGTCCGCGATGCGGGCCAGCAGCACGCGACCGCTGGGCGCAGAGCGCGCCAGCCTCAGCCCAATCCGCACCAGCGCGTCGATGCGGCCAAACGTCTCCCGGCTGTCGGGCAAGAGGGGGACTCTACGCGGCCGCGGCGGCGTCCGCGCGCGGCGCGGCTTCGTAATCCAGCCGCACGCGGTCTGACTCGCCGATGCGGCGAAGCTCGGCAGCCAGACCCTCGTATACGCGCGTGGACACCCCCAGTCCGCAGTGCGATGCCTCGACCTCCACATGCCGCGCGGCGGGATCGAGACAGCTGTGCCAATTGACGATGCCGTCGCTCTGGGAGTAGAACGACGTGAAGGGAACCTCGTCCGGGAATGGGCCGCGGACGTCGCGCCAGAAGCGCTCGCAGCATCGAGGCCGCTCGCCGGCGGCCAGCAGGCGCCGCGCGCGCGTCAGCAGCGGGCGGGTGATCAGGTTCAGGTTGGTGGCGCCGTCAAACGCCCACTCGTCGGCGCAATGATGGGTCAGCAGACGCGGGAGTCCTCGGTCTCCGAGCGACGAGGTCGTCTCCAGCGCCAGGTGCAGCAGCGGGTGGACATAGCGAAGCGGGTTTACCAGCGGCGAGCCGAGCGTCACGATGCCCGCCACGAGGTCCGGCCGGCGGACGGCCAAAGCGCGTGCAAACAGCCCCCCGCGGCTCCATCCGATGATCGCCGCGCGCCTGTCGGCGTGCTCCACAGCGCGCTCGAGCCGGTTCTGGAGCCGGCCCATCTCCGCTTCGGAGCAGTCGACGTTGACGAGGATCCCCGCGCGCTCGGGGATGTAACCCATACGCCGAAGCCACACGGCCATCGGCAAGAACGTGATGTCCGATGCGTACACCCCCGGGATCATCAGCACCGGCATCCCCGGGTCGCTCGCCGGCTCGGGATGCCGGAAAGCCTCGGCGCGCAACAGCGACGAGAACTCTGCGGTGAGCCGCAGCTCGCGCCAGATCGGCGCAGACGCGGCGGCGCTGTCCTCCTCGACGACACCAACCTGGCTCACGGCGATTCCTCCTATGTCAAGACGGGGCGGGGCGGCCTCGTCAATACACCGAATGATATGTCAGCCAAGGACCGATCTACCCGGTAGGCCGCCTCAGCGATTAGTTTCGGCGCTGGCGGCGGTCATTGGATCGGCAAACAAGAGATTGGAGCTAGCTGTGGGAAACGTGATCATTTCGGAGTTCATCACCATCGACGGCGTGATCGACGACCCCGGCGGAGCGGAGGGAACGGCGCAGGGCGGGTGGGCCTTCAAGTTCGAGCGTGGCGCGGAGGGCGACAAGTTCAAGCTCGATGAGGTGATGGCGGCCGGTGCGCTGCTGCTTGGTCGTGTGACGTACGAAGGCTTTGCCGCCGCCTGGCCAGGGCGGACCGACGAGATCGGATTTGCCGACAAGTTCAACTCGATGCCGAAGTACGTCGCCTCACGCACGTTGCGAGACCCGGAATGGACCAACTCGCACGTCCTGGCGGGCGAGATCCGGACCGCGGTCGCGCAGCTCAAGCAGGAGGTGGAGGGGGACCTGCTGGTCAACGGCAGCGCCGCTCTTTGCCGAGAGCTACTTGCGGCCCAACTCGTGGACGAGCTGCGGCTGATGGTGTTTCCGACCCTGCTCGGGAGCGGCAAGCGGTTGTTCGAGGGCGGCCCGGAGGCCGTGTCGCTGCGGATGCTCGACGCAACGCCGGCCGGCGACACGCTGATCGTCCGCTATGGCCCGGCGTGAGGGCCTTAGCGGGGGCGCATCACGCGCTCGATGATCGGCAGCTTGAGCGCGTGGGGGACATAATGGCTGGCCCGCAGCGTGGTGCGCACCGCGGCGTGGGGGACAACCACGCGACGGCCAGCGTCGAGGCCGTTCACCCCCGCGCGCGCAGCCTGCTCGGCGGTGATCCAGGCCGCTTTGGGGACCGCCTTCTCGAAGCTCTGGCCACCGCTCACCTGCCAGCCGGAGATCTCCCAGAAGTCCGTCGCCACCGGTCCCGGAGCCAGGGCGGTGACGGTCACCCCGTAACGGGAGAGCTCCTCGTGCAGGGCCTCTGAAAACGTCAACACGTACGCCTTGGCCGCCGAGTAGCCGGCCGAGTAGGGCAGCGGCTGCATGCCGGCGCTGGAGGAGATGTTGAGGATCGCCCCGCGGCGCCGTTTGACCATTTGGGGAATGAATGCCGAGCTGAGCGCGACAACGGCCTCCACGAGTACGCGGACCTGCTCGAGCTCGCGCTCGGGGTCTGACTCGTGGAACGGGCCGTTGGTGGCGAAGCCGGCGTTGTTGACGAGCACATCGACCTCCAGCCCGAGCTCCGCGATGCGCCCAGGCAGCCGCCCGCGGGGCGCCGGCTTGCCGACGTCGCAGCTGACCGTCTCGGCGCGAACGCCGTGTTCGGCGGCCAGTTCCTCGGCCAGCGACTTCAGCCGCTCCTTGCGGCGGGCGACGAGCACGACGTTGTGCCCGCGGGCCGCCAGCTCGCCCGCGATGCTGGCGCCGATACCAGCCGAGGCGCCGGTGATGAGTGCCGCGGAGGATGAAGAGGGTTTCGGCAGGGCGCCCATGGCCGAACCATACGTCAGTCGGGCGGTTACAGGGCGGGCGGACCATCGCGTCCGTCCCCCCGTTCGGGGGGACTGCGTGCCGAGCGCTGTATCCGCTCGCGCGTGTGCGCGTAGTTTGGCCGGCATGTCGACAGCGACCCATCTCCCCGGCACGGTAATGCCGGCCGACGGCGTTGCGGCACCCCCTCGGACGGCGGCGCTCATCGGGCTCGCCACCGAGCTTCCGGCGGAGCGGCTGACAAGCGCTGAGCTCGCCGAGCGCTATGGCATCAGCGAAGACTGGATCCTGGCGCGGACCGGCATCCGCGAACGACGCCGGGCGGCATCCGACGAGCGCATCAGCGACTACGCGGCGCGGGCCGGCGCGCGGGCTCTGGAAGCCGCGCAGATTGAAGCCTCAGATCTCGATCTGGTGATCGTGGCCACGATGACCCCCGACGAGCTGACTCCGAACACCGCGCCGCTGGTGGCGCACGCCCTCGGCGCCTCGCGGGCGGGGACGTTCGATGTGGGCGCTGCCTGTACGGGCTTCCTCTATGGGCTGTCGCTGGGCGCAGCGCAGATCGAGAGCGGCCGAGCCGAGCGCGTGCTGCTGGTGGGGGCGGACTTCATCACCCGCATCACCGACTACGACGATCGCCGCTCCGCGCCGCTGTTCGCCGACGCCGCCGGTGCTGCCGTGCTGGGCACCGCCGAGGGCTGCGGATGGATCGGGCCGATCGTGCTGGGCGCAGACGGCTCGCACGGGCAGACGATCATGGCCACCCATGCCGAGCGCAAGCTGCGGCTCGACGGCCCTGAGGTCTACCGCAACGCCGTCGCGCGGATGGGGGATGTGACGCTCGAGGCGGTCGCTCGGGCGGGGCTCTCGCTCGAGGAGATCGACCTGTTCGTCTACCACCAGGCCAACGCCCGCATCACGCGGGCCTTGGGCGACCGGCTGGGGCTCAAGCTCGAGCGCGTGGTGGATTGCATCGAGACGCTCGGCAACGCGTCGGCCGCCACGCTGCCCGTGGCGCTCGTCTCGGCCCTGCAGGACGGTCGCCTCAAGCCCGGTGCACGCGTGCTGCTGAGCGCGTTCGGCGCCGGCTTCACCTGGGGCGGGGGCGTGATCGAATGGGGCGCGGCGTGAGCTCGGCGGCACAGAATGGCTCTGCGCTTGTCACCGGGGCCTCGCGGGGAATCGGTGCTGCCATCGCCCGCGCGCTGGCAGCCGACGGCTGGGCCGTGGGAGTCAACTATCGCTCGGACCGTGGTCGGGCAGACCGCGTGGTCTCAGCGATCGAATCCGACGGCGGCCGGGCGACCGCCCTCGCCGGCGACGTGTGCGATCCGGACGCTCCGGAGGCGTTGTTCGGCGTACTCGAGCAGACTTTCGAGGGACCGGTGCTGGCGCTCGTGAACAATGCGGGCATCAGCAGAGACGACCTGACGCCATCGTTGGGCGACGCCGAGTGGTCCTCGGTGCTCGACACCAACCTGACGGCGGCTTTCCGGCTGACACGCCGGGCCCTCAAGGGCATGCTGCGCGCCCGCGCGGGGCGGATCGTCAACGTCTCATCTGTCGTCGGGCTGCGGGCCAATGCGGGGCAGGCGAACTACGCGGCCGCCAAAGCGGGCCTTGTTGCCCTGACCAAGACGGTTGCCGTCGAGGTGGCCCGTCGCGGGATCACCGCCAACGCCGTGGCGCCCGGCTGGATCGACACCGACATGACCGCGGCGGTGTCGCATGAGCTACTGGCGGCGGTGCCGGCGCGGAGGGCGGGAACGCCCGAGGAGGTCGCCGCCTGCGTGCGCTTTCTAGCCTCCGAGGAGGCAAGCTATGTCAACGGCGCCGTGCTCACGGTCGACGGCGGCCTGGCGGCATGAACACTTGACCCACTGACACCCAATCAAGGCAAGGAGCATTCGATATGGCCACAGTCACCACCGAGCAGGTCGAGGCGCGCGTGATCGACGCGCTGGCGAGCTTCGGCCCCGACAAGTCTCAGATCTCCCGTACCTCCACGTTCGAGGAGCTCGACATCGATTCGCTCGACCTCGTCGAGCTGGCCCAGATCGTCGAGGACGAGTACGGCGTGGTGCTCAAGGGCGAGGACATGAAAGAGCTCACCACGGTCGGCGACGCGATCGACCTGATCGCCTCCCGCACTGCGTGATCACCACGTGAGACGGCAGGTTGTGATCACCGGGCTGGGCGCCGTCACCCCGCTGGGGATCGGCGCCGGCTCCCTGCACGAGCGCTGGGCGAGCGGGCACTGCGGCATCGTCGATGGCGCCGGTGCATGCAGCGAGTTCGAGCCCAAGGAATTCCTGTCGGTCAAGGAGATCCGCCGGCTGGACCGCTTCTCGCAGCTGGTGGTGGTCGCCGCGGGCGAGGCGCTGGGACAGGCCGGCTGGGACGAGCTTCCGTACGACCCGCTGCGCGTGGGCAGCGTGATCGCCACCGGAATCGGCGGCATCGAGACGGTCGAGACCCAGCACGACGTGATGCGTGACAAAGGGACCAGGTCCGTCTCTCCGCTCGGAATCCCGCAGTACATGCCCAATGCCGGCGCTGCCGCGGTGGCGATGAAGTACGGGCTCCGCGGGCAGACCTACGGCGTCGTCTCCGCCTGCTCCAGCGGCGCTCACGCGGTGGGCTCGGCGATGCGCATGATCCAGTACGGCGACGCCGACGCGGTCGTGGCCGGCGGCTCGGAGGCCACGCTGACGGAGTTCGGCTTCGCCTGCTTCAACTCGATGCAGGCCCTCTCGCCGACTGGCATCTCGCGGCCGTTCGACGCGCGCCGGGACGGGTTTGTGATGGGCGAGGGGGCGGGCGTGCTTGTGCTGGAGGAGGCCTCCGCCGCAAGGGAGCGGGGAGCGACGATCCTCGCCGAGGCCGCCGGCTATGGCTCGACGTCGGACGCCTACCACCTCACCGCACCCGAGCCGACCGGTGTCGCGGCGGCGGCGGCGATCGAGCTGGCGCTGGCTGACGCCGGCCTGAAGCCCGATGACGTGAGCTACGTCAACGCTCATGGCACCTCGACGCAGCTCAACGACGCTGCCGAGACAGTGGCGCTCAAGCGGGCGCTCGGTGAAGAGCGCGCCAAGCAAGTCCCGGTGTCGTCCACCAAGTCGGCAATCGGGCACCTGCTGGGAGCAGCCGGCTCGGTCGAGGCGGTGGCCACGGTGCAGACACTCCTCACCGGAGTGATTCCGCCGACGCTGGGATACGAAGTTCCCGATCCCGAGCTCGATCTGGACTACGTACCGGGCGAGGCGAGGCCACTGCTGGCCGCCGACGGCGCCGGCCGCGTGGCGATCTCCAACTCGTTCGCCTTCGGCGGTCACAACGTGGCTCTCGTGCTCCGCTCGGACAACGCCCGGCCATGAGCGCTACCGCGCCACTGCACGAGGCAACGACGCCGCTCGAGCGCCTGGAGGCGCTGTGCGATCCGGGCAGCATCAACGTGCTGCGTTCGCGCGTCACGTCTCCCAAGCTGGGGGCGCGGGCGGTGCCCGGCGACGGGGTGGTCGGCGCCACCGGGTCCGTCCAGGGCCGGCCGATCGCCTGCTATGCACAGGACGGCGCTTATCTCGGCGGCTCGCTCGGCGAACGTCACGCGGACACGATCGTGCGCGTCCTGCAGTTGGCCGAGCGGGGGCGGGTGCCGGTTGTGGCATTCGTCTCCTCAGGCGGCGCGCGTATGCAGGAGGGGACGGCGGCGCTCGCCGGCTATGGCCGCATCTTCCGGCACACGGTGGGGTTGAGCGGCGTGGTGCCGCAGATCTCGGTCGTGTCGGGCTCCTCGGCCGGCGGCGGCGCCTACTCGCCCGCGCTGACCGACCTCGTACTCATGACCGAGGACGCGGCGATGTTTCTCACCGGGCCCGGAGTGGTCCGCGACGCGCTCGGAGAGCAGATCGACGCCGCCGAGCTCGGCGGCCCGCGCGTACACGAACGCAACGGCGTCTGTCATCTGGTGGAGCGCGACGAGGACAGCGCCACCGGCCGCGTTCGAGAGTTGCTGAGCTACCTGCCCTCGTGCAGCTCCCAGGCGCCACCGCGCGCGGCGCCCGAAGCGCCGGAGCTGATCAATCCCGGCGAGGTCGTGCCCCAGGAGCCGCGACGCGCCTACGACGTGCGTCACGCGCTGAAGGGAATCGTCGACAGCGGGTCGCTGCTGGAGCTTTGGCCGCGGTGGGCGCGCAACGTGGTCACCGCCCTGGCCCGGGTCGACGGGCGCCCCGTGGCGGTGGTCGCCAACCAACCGCATTTCCTGGGTGGTGTGCTGGATGCCACGGGCTCGGAGAAAGCGGCGCGGTTCGTGCGATTCTGCGACTCCTTCGGCCTGCCGCTGATCGCGGTCGTGGACACCCCGGGTTTCATGCCGGGCTCACGGCAGGAGGGGGCGGGCGTGATCCGGCATGGCGCGTCGCTGGTGCGCGCATTCGCCGCTGCCCGGGTGCCGAAGCTCACGGTGGTGCTACGGAAGTCATATGGGGGCGCCTACATCACGATGAACTCACGCGATCTGGGCGCCGACCTCGTGCTGGCCTGGCCAGAGGCCGAGCTGGGGATCATGAGCGCGCGGGCGGCGGTCAAGATCACCGCCCGACGCCAGCTGCGTGCCGCCGAGGATCCCGAGGCTGAGCTGGCCAGCCTGGCGTCCGGGTACGCGGACGAGCATCTGGCGGCTGAGGCCGCGGCCGCCTCGGGCTTCGTCGATGAGATCATCGCGCCGGCGGACACCCGGGCTCGTCTGATCGGGGCGCTGGGGACGCTGGCGGAGGCCGGCGCGTGATCCTGGCAGGCAAGCGCCTGCTGATAACCGGCGTAATCACCAAGGAATCGATTGCCTTCCGCGTCGCCGAGCAGGCCCAGCGCGAGGGGGCGTCGATCCTCCTGACGAGCTTTGGACGGGTGCGTCGGCTTACGGAGCGGGCTGCGACACGCCTACCGGAGCCCGTGGACGTGCTCGAGCTGGACGTCAACTCCAAAGACGATCTGGCGGCACTGACGGAGTCGCTGCGCGAGCGCTGGGGTCGGGTCGACGGCGCCCTTCACGCCATCGCCTTCGCCCCGGAGGACGCGCTCGGGGGAAAATTTATGAGCACGCCACCCGAGAGCGCAGAGGCTGCCTTTCGGACCAGCGCGTTTTCGCTCAAAGCCGTGGCCGCCGCGCTCGAGCCGCTGATGGACGGCGGCGGCAGCATCGTCGGGCTCGACTTCGACGCCTCCGTCGCCTGGCCGATCTACGACTGGATGGGGGTGGCCAAGGCGGGGCTGGAATCCGTGTCCCGGTACCTGGCGCGGGACCTCGGCCCGCAAGGCATCCGGGTCAACCTGGTGGCGGCAGGCCCGCTGGGGACTGTCGCGGCGCGTGGCATTCCGGGCTTCGAGCGCCTCGCCGCGCTGTGGCAAACGCAGGCTCCGCTGGGCTGGGACGACGGCGATCCGGGACCGGTCGCGGACGCGGTCTGCTTCCTGTTCTCCGATTACGCACGCGGAGTGACCGGTGAGATCCTCCACGTCGACGGAGGGTTTCACAGCCTGGGCGCACCGCTTCATCCACCGGAATAGAACGGGCGCCCCTGGGCCTGAAGGCCCGGGGCGCCTTTTGACTTCATCTAAATAGGTCCTCCGACTCCGGGCGGATCAGCGCGGCGGCGCCGGGACCATCGTCGGCCGTGACATGGTGCCCGGCACCGCGGACGAGCACGACCGGCTGCCGGGAGTCCTTGCGGCGCGCAAGGTCCGCTGCGGCGGCAAGCTGGTCTGCGACGGCGATCCAGGTGGCATGGAGCTCGCGCCCCGCGGCGTCGAGGCGCCCGCGCCAATCCTCAAACGGCGCGAGGCCCGCGCATCCGATCGTCACCTCCGTCTGGCCATGGCGCCAGGCGCGGCCGAACGAGTCGCTGATCAGGACCGCGGGCGACTCGCCGGTGCGCGCGTGAAGCCCAGCTCGCAGCGCGCGTGCGGATGCGTCCGGGTCCCGGGGCAGTAGCACGACCGCGTCCGGCGCCGGCGCGTTCGAGGCATCGACGCCGGCGTTGGCACACACGAACCCGTGGTGGGTGACGCAGATCATCACCCCGCGCGCGGCCCGCAGCACGCGGCGCGACTCGTCCAGCACCGCCTGAACGTGCCGCGCGTCCTTGCCCAGGCCCTCGGCGAGCTCGAACGCTCGCTGCGAGGGCTCGATCGATGCCAGCGCGCGGACGCGGCCCTCGGACTTCGAGACAACCTTGTGCGAGACCGCGACGACGGTGTCCCCATCGAGCGCGTCGGGCGGCGCCGCGGCGGCGATCAGCTCCGCGAGGTCATCGCCCGCCCGCACCTCCGGCAGGCCGTCCAGCGCCAGCGTCGCAACCATCACTCCGCTCTGCCGCCCAAACGTCGTAGGAGACCCCGGGTGTGGGCCGCGCCGCCGTGACGCACGGCAAGCGTCGAGCGAAGCTCGTCGAGATCCTCGGGAGTGTCCACGTCGAGCGCCAGGCTGGGCACGTCGAGCGTCCTGTGGAACACGCCGGCGGACAGGCACTCGCCCTCGTGACGCTCGCGGCTGCCCGGTCCGAAGGAAGGGTCGATGACGTCCGGGGGGGTCAGCAGCAGAGCATTGGTGCCGGTGCCGTGCCGGTCGGGGACGATCAGGGCCGACGGCGTGGGCACTTCGCGGCCGACCAGCTCGTCGACTTCGGCCGGGTCGAGAGCTGGGCAGTCCGCCGGCACCAGCAATACGCGTTCTATCCGCTGCTCGAGCGCATAGCGAACGCCGTTGCCAGCGGCGTAATTGTGACCGCGGTTGTCCTCGCTGAGCAGCATCGCGCCGTACGCGCCTGCCAGGCGCTGCGCGGCGCGGTCCGTGCTCACAACTAGCACCCTGGCGATCGTCCGAGCCCTACGGAGGGCGATCAGCACATCGGCGAACATGGCCTCGGCGAGCATCCGCCGCGGGGCCGGATCGAGCCCGGGGTCGAGTCGCTGCTTGGCGTCCTTGAAGCTCTTGACCGGGAGAACGGCGAGTGTGGACATCGGCGGCGAAAGCTAAGTGTCGGCGGCCACTGGTGCCATGGTCAGGCCAAGCTACTGCCTAAGCCGAGCGCGAATCCCAGCGTGCACTCCGCCAGGCGTCGGCGGCCCTCCGCGTCCGCCATCAGTACATCGGTCTCCAACAGCGGCAGTGCCGCGGTGCGCTCGTCGGCCACCAGCCCGCTCAACAAGTCGCCGTAGTAGCCGGCGATGCCCTCGGCGTTCAGCTCGTGTCCCGCCCAGCGCATGAACGGCACGGTGGCCGGCTTCAGCACCTCGCCGCGGACGATCGGGCTGACCGCCACGACCGGCGCCTGACTGGCTCTCAGGGCTTCGCGCATCCCACGGACCGCAAGGATTGGCCCGATCGAAATCACCGGGTTGGACGGGCCGATGACGATCGCCCGCGCTGTGTCGATCGCCTCGAGCACCTCCGGCGTTGGCGCGGACGCGGCCGCGCTGGCAAATGACACGTCCTCCACGGGCCCCTCGGAGCGAGCGCTGATCATGAACTCCTGAAACGGCCACCAGCGACCGTGCGCCAGCACCTTGGTGCGGACCGGATCGTCGCTCATCGGAAGCACTCGCGCCTGCACTCCGAGTGCGGACACTATGGTTTCGTGGGCCACGGTCAGCCTGGCGCCGTCCGCCAGCAGCCGCGCGCGCTCCAACCCGACCGCCAGGTCCCGGTCGCCGAGGTTGAACCAAACCTCCACCCCCAGCGCCCTGAGCCCGTCCATGACCGCAAAGCTGTCGTCCTGGAGGCCCCAGCCGCGGGAGTCGATCCGGTCGGCCAGCCAGAACGTCACCAGATCCGGGTCGGGCGAGACGTAGGCGCCGTAGATCTCGACGTCATCGCCCGTGTTGGCGACGATCACGAGTTCGTCGTCTCCGACGACATCGAGCATGCCGCGGGCCAGCTTCGCGCCCCCGGAGCCGCCGGCGAGCACGACGATCGGGCCCCTCACGAGCTGATCTCAGGCATGGCGGCGCAGTCTATGTTTCCCGGACACAGGGGGTGTGTAGGGCAGCCTGTGGCCCGAGGAGGTAGGTTGTTGTTCGAGATGCGGGGAAGAGCGGTGGTGATCATGGCGCTGGCCGCGGGCGCGTTGCTGTTGCTGTTTGCGTCAGCGGCGGCCGGGCGCGCGTTGCGGGCCCACCCCGCCAGCGAGCCGCCGCCGACGGTGGCTTCGACGAGTCTCAGTCAGAGCGGTCAGAACCTTGTGTGGCGAGCGCAGCTCAGCCGGCCGTTCTCGGCGGCGTCGCTCAAGCGCGACAACACCGCGCTCTGCCTGCTGCTTGAGCGTGCGTCGAGCGGGCAGACGGCTGCCACGCTGTGCCTCATACCGGGCCCGCACAACCGTCCGCCCGACCGGCTCGAGCTGGGCGGGGGCAAGGTGGTCGCTGCCACCGTCAACCGTCCGAGCACGAACACCGTCTCGGCGTCTTTTCTGCCCACGAGTGTGGGGCTCGCCTACCAGCCGCTGCGCTGGCAGGTCCGTGTCCAGAGCACTGCGAACTGCGTTGGCCAGTGCGCGACGCTGTCGCCCGCTCAGCCGCAGCTGTTGACGGTGCGGGCAGTCAAGCTCGTGGGCTGCGTGGCCACGGGTTCCAACTTCGTCTTCCACGGCCCCACCAACGTGCGCGACATCGCGCTGGCCTTCGATGACGGGCCGTGGTACGACACGCCGCAGTTCCTCTCGTTGCTGGAAAGGGAGAACGTGCCGGCGACGTTCTTTCAGATCGGGGAGCAGATAAGCCAGTACGGCGGCAAGGGTGGTTCTGTCGACCGGCGCATGCTGCGCGACGGCGACATGATCGGCGATCACACCTGGACACATCCCAACATGCCATCACTGTCCTCGTCGGCGCAGCGGTCCCAGATCGCGTCGACCGCGAACGCCATCAGCCGCGCGACGGGCGGCTTCAGACCGTGCCTATTCAGGGCGCCATATGGAGCCACCAGCCCGGGACTGCTCTCGCTGGTGCGCTCGATGGGTATGACCACGATCCAGTGGAACGTCGACCCGCGGGACTGGGCGATGCCCGGGGTGGGGGAGATCGAGAGCAACGTCATCAACAACGCCTCGGGCGGCTCGATTCTCGAGATGCACGACGGCGGCGGAAACCGCTCCGAGACACTCGCGGCCCTGCCGACAATCATCAACACACTGCGTCGCCGCGGCTACAAGTTTGTGACCTTGACGCAGATGCTGGGGTACCGCTTGATCTATAAGTAGGGGGATGAGTTCTCTCCCTACGAGCGTGAGGATCCGAGAGGTTGGTCCGCGCGACGGGTTCCAGAACGAGCCCGAGGTGTTAGCCACCGCCGACAAGCTGCGGCTGATCAAGATGCTTGGCGCGGCGGGCCTGCGGCGCATCGAGGTCACGAGCTTCGTCCGTCCCGATGTGATCCCGCAGCTCGCAGACGCCGAGGAGGTGCTGGAGGCCGTACGGCTCCCTCCCGAGGTGGCGGTCAGCGTGCTCATCCCCAACGAGCGTGGACTGGAGCGGGCGCTGCACTACAGGCAGCGGTTCCAGGAGATCAACGGCTTCCTCTCGGCGTCCGACACCCACAATCAGAAGAACGTCGGCCGCTCGATCGAGGATTCGCTCACCGGGCTCGAGCGGACGTTCGGCCGCGCCCGCGATGAGGGGCTGCGATGCGAGGGAGTGATCTCGGTGTCATTCGGCTGTCCCTATGAGGGGCACGTCTCGCCTGAGCGGGTTCTGGCGATCGCCAAGCGGCTGGCTGAGGCCGGCGCGCAGGAGATCGGGTTCGGGGACACGACGGGGATGGCGAACCCGGTTCAGGTGCGGGATTTCTTCCGTCTGGCAATGGACGCCCTGCCCGACGTCGAGCTGACGGCGCATTTCCACAACACGCGGGGACAGGGGCTGGCGAACGTGCTGGCCGCGCTGGACACGGGGGTAGCGAGCTTCGAATCATCCTTTGGCGAGCTCGGCGGGTGCCCGGTGCCGCCCGGGAGTACGGGAAACATCGCCACCGAGGATCTGGTCTCCATGCTGGAGGAGATGGGGATCGCCACCGGAGTCGATTTGCGGGCGTTGGTCGAAGCCTCGCGCGTGGCGCAGACGGTTCTGGGGCGCCCGCTCACGAGCCACGTGATCACCGCCGGGCCAGTCGAATGGGCCGAGCAATAGTCTCAGCCGGGGCTGTCCGATTCGCGAGGTGGGCGTCGATCTGATCGACGAGCAGAAGCGCGAACTCCACCACCCGATCGACGGCACGGGAGTCGACGCTTGCGGCGGCGTCTGAGACCTGATGCGATCGGGGCGCCAGCCCGAGCCGGTCGCGGGCGCCCAGCGTGATGGCCGGCAGGCGGCCCCAGCGAGCCGGAAGCGCGGGCGTAGCGCCGCGTCCACGGTAAGGGCGTGCATGGGCCTGCGGCTCCTCGGCGGCCACCGTTTCGCACAGCCGTCGGAGCTGACGGAAGTAGGCCAGCGGCACGAGCGCTCCGTCGCTCAGAAACCACACCGGGCCTCCGCCGCTCGAGGCGGCGAGGCCGAGCACGATCGTGTTCGGCGCCCGCCGCGACGATCGCCGCACCCGCAGATAGGAGCGCAGGCCGATGCCCTCACCGTCGCCCGCCCCCTGGAGCACGAGGTCAACCGCGAGCCTTCGCGGCGCGGCGGCGTCCAGGGCCTGCACGAGCGCGACCGCCGCTCCCACGCCGCTGGCGTTGTCGTTGGCCGCCGGTCCCCATCCGGCCGTGGCCGACTCGAGCAGGGACGCGAGCGCCAATACCAAGCCCACGGTCGGCACCAGCTGGGCGACACCGAGCGCGGTTCCCTTGTGGCCGCTCAGCCGGAGGACGGCGATGACGAGCACCCAGCCGAGTGCGATCGCCAGCCACGCTAGCCAGCCCGGGGCTCTCCTCCCGGTGGGGTTCGTCAGCGCGGCGACTGCACGCCGGACACGATCGCGGTAGACGAGTCCGGTTCTGCCGGCGTCGTAGTTAGCGGTGATGACGAGCCGCACTCGGCCGGTGTCGTCCCTTGGGCTAGGGGTGGCCTCGCTGACCACATTCTGGCTGGCGCGCTCCGGGGTCAGGCGCCGGCCGAGCGAGACGCCGGTCAGCGCATCGGCTAGCAGCGACAGAAGCGCCACGAGCACCATCGCGCCTCCCACGCGAGCCGACGTCGTGACGACCAGGCTTCCAGCCAGCCCGAGCGCCGCGTGCCAGGCATGCGCCAGCGCCCAGTTTGGGCGGCACCAGAACGGCTCGATCACCGTTTCACGCGGCCGCTGGATGCCCTCTCGCTGCAGCACTGATGCCAGCTCGATCGCCGCCCGCCGCTCGGCATCGGTACCGGCGCCGCGGTTTTCAAAGCTCGCCAGCGTGGCGATGGTCTCGGCCGGGCGCATGCGGCGGCCATGCTAGAACGCCGCCGATGAGCGACGCTGAGCTTCTGCTCGTGGTGCGCCGATGACCGACGCCGAGCTTCTGGCGGTGGCCCGCGAGGCCGCGGCGGCTGCGGCAGGAGAGCTTCGTGAACGCTTCGGGCGCCACGAGGGCGTACGCGCCAAGAGCACCCCCACCGACCTCGTCTCGGATGCCGACCTTGCCGCGGAGTCCGCGATCCGCTCGGTACTCGCCTCACGGCGACCGGATGACGCGATCCTGGGGGAGGAGGGAGGGGCGACACCGGCGCGCGAGGCTGCGGCGGGCGAGGAAGTAGCGGACGACTTTGGGTCCAGGGGGCAGCGGGACAAGACTGATGGCGCGCTGCGCTGGATCGTCGACCCGCTCGACGGCACGATCAACTTCCTGTTCGGGATACCGGTGTTCGCGGTCAGCGTCGCTTGCGAGGACGCGTCGGGCTGCGTGGCCGGCGTGGTGCTCGACCCGGTTCACAACGAATGCTTTGAGGCGACGCGCTCGGGGAGCCCGACGCTCAACGGCAAGGAGATCGAGATTCCTGAGCGCGCTTCACGGCTGGAGTTTGCGATGGTCGCCACCGGCTTCGGCTACGAAACCGCGATCCGGGAGCGACAGGCGGCGGTCGTGGCGCGCGTGCTGCCGCGGGCCAGGGACATCCGCCGGGCAGGGGCTGCCGCACTCGACCTCTGCTGGTGCGCATGCGGCCGCTACGACGCCTACTACGAGCGCGGCCTCAAGACCTGGGACCTGGCCGCAGGCGGACTCGTCGCGGAGCGCGCCGGTCTGGCCCTTCGCGAACTGCCGGAAGCGGGCGAGGACCCAGCCGGGGTGGTTGTGGCGCCCGCTGGGTTGATCGACGAGCTGTATGAGCTGGTGGCGAGGTGAGGGCGGATCGCCGCCGAGTCTCGCACCGATAGCGGCTCTACACTCGCGGCTCAGCGCGGCGGTGGAGGAACGGCAGACTCGATGCGCTCAAAACGCATTGTCCGAAAGGACGTGTGGGTTCGAATCCCACCCGCCGCACTGGTTATGACGACCGCGAAGGACGACGAATTCGCTTACGAGCAGCGCATTCCGGCGCATCCTTGGGGCGAAGAAGTGCGAAAACTACGCGCGCCGCCAGCAGTACCGGCGACTCTCGAAGGGGGCGTCGCCGCCGCCGCGTCAGCTGCTGCGAGATTGACGGCCCTCGCGCTCGCCACCGCTGGAGTGATGTCGCTCGCCGCTGTCCTAGCGGTCGCCGCACTTTCGCTCGGGCTCAACGCACGCCGCTGGCTGCGGCTGGCGGGCCGCAGCAGGCTCGGCGCACGGTCCGAGGACGAGGTCACAGTCAACACGGACGCCAGCGATGACCGCGTGGCACGATTGCCGGGATGCCAGAGCTCGAGTTCGTTCGCCACACGCTGACGGCGGAGATGCTCGAACCGGACGGCGAGAAGCCGATCCGGGCCGCGATCGAGGTGCGAATCGACCCCCTGACCGGCCACAGCTCGCGCATCCTTCCCGATCGCGGGCTGATGCCCGCCAGCGACTTCGATCTGGCGGCGTTCGCCCGCGAGAACCAGCCGCGATGTCCGTTCTGTCCTGAGCGGATCGAATCGCTGACGCCGAGGCTGCCGCCATCGATCCATCCCGATGGGCGCATCGTGCGCGGCGAGGCGGTGCTGTTTCCCAATCTGCATGCCTATTCATCGCATAGCTGCGTCTCGGTGTATTCACCCCGGCGGCACCACCTCCCGCTCGAGCACATGACAAAGCGGCTCGTCACCGACACCCTTGCAACCCAAGTCGCCTACGCCAAGGCCGTGGTGGCCACCGATCCCGAGTCGCGGTGGGCGTCGATCAACGCCAACCACATGCTGCCGTCGGGCAGCTCGCTGTTTCATCCCCACCTGCAGGGCATCGTCGACTCGCACCCTACCACCCTTCAGCGGATGCTCGCCGACGTGCCGGCAGAACGCTTCGATGCCTACCTCGACAGCGAGCGACGGGCCGGCGAGCGATATCTCCTCGACACGGGCCGCGTCGAGTGGTTGGTGAGCTTTGCCCCGATCGCCCCAGCAGAGTTGAGAGCTTTCGTTCGAGAGATCGCATCGCCCGCCGAAGCGGACGAGGAGTTGATTGCCGAGCTGGGCCATGGGTTGGCCCTCGCGCTGCAAGCGTACGCCGAGATGGGGTTTGAGAGCTTCAATCTCGCTGCGTACGGCGCACCGCCTGGGACGAGCGGCTATCCGTTCAACCTCCGACTCGGTTGCCGTTCCAACCTGAAGCCGTTCTATCGCTCAGACTCGACTTTCCTGGAACGGCTGCACTGGGAGGGAGCCATCGATCTCATGCCGGAGAGCGTCGCCGAGAAGATCGCCGGGCGCTTCCGTGCCTAGCGACGCGGTAGACGTCGCCCGGAGCGCCATCGCACGGCAGCGATGTCGGCCTCCCCGATCGACGCATCGGACGCTGGTGGCGGCGGCGGGTCGTTGCCGTCCGTGCGGATCACGTGCACGTGGACGTGCATGAGGACTTGACCCGCTGACGCTCCGCAGGAGTTCCAGACCAAACGCCCTCGCGTCGAGGTTGAAGATGCAGTCCGACATTACAAGCGGAGCCCATCGCGCCACCCGCCAGGCGGGAGCATCATTACCTGGGATGAAGCGATGATGCGCCCTACATACGAGTTCGCTCGTCGCCACGGCCCGCCTGAAGAGTCATATGACGACATGGACCGAGGATCAGATCCGCCGCGAGCTGCGGCGGTTTCTGAGAGGTCGTAGCGAGTGGCCGCCATACCGCGAGTTTCAGCGCTCGGGACTGAAGGCGTTGCGCGATCAGGTCACGCACACTGGCGGGGCGCGGCGATGGGCGGAGGAACTCGGCGTCCGCTATATCGACCATAGGCCTGGGTATGCGCGGATATGGACTGAGGATCGCATCCGGAGGGAGCTGGGTGGCTACCTGGCAGGGCGCGAGCAATGGCCCTCGCGTCGTGAGTTCGAGCGAGATGGGCGCAAGGCGCTGCGCGACGCAATCAACCGTACCGGGGGTGTTGACCGCTGGGCGTCGGAGTTCGCCCTGCAGAGGCCCGACCGGCGGTCGGGTCTCTGGCGCGGCTGGACTCCTGAGATGATCGAGCAAGAACTGAGCAAGTTGATCGGCGAGCGAGGCACCTGGCCGTCGCGCCGAGAATTCCAGGCTGCAGGGCTGTCGTCGATGCTGACCTCGATCTACACCCACGAGGGGCCCGAGTTTTGGGCCGAGGGCCATGGGCGTCAAGCGCCAGCGGCGCTCGCCGCGTCCCCGGGCGGGATCGTGGACGGAGCGGCGCATTCACGAAGAGCTGAATCGCTTTTGCGCCGGTCGCGACACGTGGCCGGCGGAGCGCGAGTTCATCGAGGCGGGGCAGCGCGCGCTCTATGCGGCAGCCAGTCGCAACGGCGGCGTGGCGCGCTGGGCCGAGGCGCTTGGGTTGCACCGCGGGCGAAGGCGTTCCTAACCGGCCCCGACATCCGCTCGGTATCCTCCCAGGCGGCGATGAAGCTCGCCGTGGACCGCGCCTATTGGCGCTGATGGCTTCTACCGGTCCCGCCCCCACCCCGGTGTGGCCAGTGAGAGAGGTGATGACCACGGACGACACGCCAATGATTCAGCGCCCCCTCGGTCGGTGCCGGTCAAGCTGCGACGGGCGGAGTCTCGCGCAGCTCGCGCCGGAGGGGGGCGAGTGAGTCCCCGCGTCGCACATGCCGGCGGGCTTCTGCACGGAGAACTTCAAGCTCCCGGACAGCGGGTAGCGGATGGCGAGAGCCCTCACTTGCTCTCGGAGTTTGAGAGTCTGCTCAGCGAGCGAGGCTGTCCATCGTGTCGGTACGTCGCGGAGGCTGAGCGGAGCTTCTTCGCCTGGTTTGAGATCGAGAGCATAACCACGGCCGAGATGCAGGCCCGGCTGCGGGCCGCGATCGGAATGTGCCCAGCGCACTCCCGGCGGTTGGTGGACGAGATCGACGAGGAGCACATCATGACCACGGTGCTGCGCGAGGCGCTGACTGGCGCTCGCCAAGCGCTGCACGGCGAACTTGACCGCGCCGGTTGCCCGGCGTGCGCCGCCATGGCGTTCGCCGCCGAGCGCTCACGTCGACTACTGCTGGAGGGCCTTAACGACCCGTCCAACGCTCGACGCTACGAGGAACATAAAGGCCTTTGCCTTCCCCACGCGCTGGATACAGCAAAGATGGCGGACGCCGCGACGCTCCGGCCGCTAGCGCAGCGGCTACTGGCGACGCTCGAGGCGATGGAGCCGGCGCTCGAGCTTGAGCCGCTGGCAGGAGCCGATCAGGACGCGGACCGGCGCGCGCGCTGGCGGCGTCGGCTGCCCGATGCTCCGTCCACCGGATCGACGATCGAGCGGCTCTGCGGACAGCTGCAATTGGAGACCTGTGCAGTGTGCTTGGCGGTCGGCCTGGCAGAGCGCGGCTACCTCGACTGGCTCGTGGAGCAAGCGCAGGCCGGCGATCGCTCGCTCGACAGCGACCCAGGTGAGCTCTGTGCGCATCATCTGCATGATGTCTCGCTGTGCGACCGGGCATCGGCGCGGGGGGCGGTGGCGCGAAAGCGCGCCGTCAGTGCCGGCGAGCTCAACCGCCTACTCGACCGCCTGGCCGACCCGTCGACGCCGACACGACGCGGACGTCACGGCTCGCGCCAGGACCTGGACGAGGCCCGCCGAGAGCTCATCTCACCCCACTTCTGCCCGGCGTGCCATGCGCGAAGAGAAATCGAACGGAGGCGTCTCGAGCTGATCCTCGCCTCGCTGCCGCTGGCCGAGGTCCGCGAGCGATACGAACGAAGTCACGGGCTCTGCGTACAGCACGTGCTGCAGGTGAAAGAAAAGAAGTCATCACGCCTCTTCCTGGCGCATCTCGATGCGCGCCTCGGCGTCCTGGCCTGGGAGGTGGACGAGACCAGACGCAAGTACGCCTGGGCCTGTCGGCATGAGCCTCCTGGGCCGGAGGCGGACGCCTGGACACGGGCGCTGGTACAGCTCGACGGGCAGGTGTTCGAAGGCGGCCCAGCGGCCGCAGCGGATATGCCGACGAGGGACGGAACGCACCCATGACGGGCACCGTGGAGCAACTCGACTTAACGGGGGTCGCAGACCGGGCCCGTCGCATAGTGGACGAGGTCGAGCGGGCGGTTGTCGGAAAACGCACGGCGCTCGAGCTGGTGCTGTGCGCGCTGCTGGCCGACGGCCACGTGCTGATCGAGGACTACCCGGGGCTGGCGAAGACACTGATCGCCCGCTCCTTCGCAACCGTGACCGGCACCCAGTTCTCGCGCGTGCAGTTCACGCCCGATCTCATGCCCTCCGATTTGACGGGAGGGGCGATCTTCAACCAACGAACCTCGGAGTTCGAGTTTCGCCCCGGCCCGGTGTTCACCAACGTGCTGTTGGGCGATGAGATCAATCGCGCGCCGCCCAAGACGCAAGCGGCGTTGCTCGAGGGCATGGAAGAGCGACAGGTGACGAGCGACGATCGCACACGAGCGCTGGAGAGGCCCTTCCTGGTACTGGCAACCCAGAACCCGATCGAGTACGAGGGCACCTATCCGCTGCCCGAGGCCCAGCTCGACCGCTTTCTGATCCGCCTGCGCGTCGGCTACCCGTCGGCCGACGCCGAGTGGGAGATCCTTCAACGCCGCCTGGCACGTGGCGATGATGAGGTGCGACTGGCGGCGGTCGTCGACCGCACCCAGCTCCTGGCCATGCAGCAGGCAGTCGAAGACGTCCACGTCTCGGACGGCATCGGGCGTTACATCGTGGCGCTCGTCGCCGCGACCCGAGAAAGTCCCAGCGTGCAAGTAGGAGCCAGCCCGCGGGGGACGCTTGCCCTGATGAAACTGGCACGGGTGAAGGCGACCTTGGATGGCCGCGACTTCGTGATTCCGGACGACGTCAAGGCGATCGCGCCGCCGGCACTCGCCCACCGCCTGGCGCTGCGCCCCGACCTGTGGGTCCAGCGCATCGAGCCCGAGGACGTGGTGCAGGAGTGCCTGGCGGCGGTCCCGGTCCCCGCCACCGAGATCGGGCCGGGATAGACTCGCAACAGCGATGAGGCTCGCTGCCGCCCCGGCGCGGGAACTGCGATGTCCGCTGATGGCCTCTGTCCCGGAATCGAGACGAGAGGCCAGCGATGAAACTACGACTTCGCCGATCAGCTGGACGCCAGAACGGCGGCCCGTCGAAGCTTCCCGGCGACAGCAAGGTCCCTCGCCAGTCCCCGCCCGGCGTCGTCACGAGCTGGATCCGTCAGGGCCTCAGCCTGCACATGTGCCCCCTGTGCCGTGTCCTCCACAAGGCCGACCGGGAGTACATCTGGCACTTCTACGACGAGCGCAGCAACGACATGAGTGCGGTCGAGGAGGTGCGGCGAGCGTTCGGTTTCTGCGCCGAACACATCGAGATGCTCCGCCGGATCGACGTTGAGGACATGAAGACCACACTCAGCATCAGCGTGCTGTTCGTGGACACGTTCACGGGGATCGTGGAACAGCTGAATTCCCTGACGAACGCGTCGGCATTCGAACCCGAGCCGTGTCCCGCCTGTGTCAGCCGTGACGAGTATCTCCGGCGAAACGCCCACTACCTGCTTGACATGCTGGCGACTCGCGACGGCTATCGCGAGGAGTTCGAAGCGTCTCCGGGGCTGTGCTATCCCCACTTCAAGCTGGTCTGGGACCTGGCGCGCACCCGGGGTGATCGAGAGCAGCTGCTCGCCGTGCAGCGCACCGCCGCGCAGGGACTCCTGCACGAGCTGCAGGAACACGTACGCAAGCACGATGACAAGTTTCGGCACGAGCCCAAAGGCCCGGAGCGCGACTCGTGGCGGCGGGCGATCTTCATCACTAGCGGTTGGACGCCGCCGGGCGCGTCCGCGGCCGAGCCCGAGCTGGAGCGTCGATGAAGGTCCGGGCGGGGGCGGTGATCCTTCGCGACGGCAAGCTCGTGGTCTCGCGCGAGCGTCGCCGCGGTGTGGAGCACCTGCTGCTGCCCGGTGGGCGCGTCCGTGACCACGAGTCGGTCACCGAGGCACTCTCCCGGGAGGTGGCCGAGGAGCTCGGCGCCGATGTCGTGCCCGAGCGGCTTTTGTACGTGGCGGAGGTGGTCGGCAGCTACGGCGTGCACGACCTCAACCTGGTATGGCTGGCACATCCCAAGGATCCGAACCTCGCGCTCGACAGCGACTCATTGCTCGCGCTCGACTCGCCACTGTTGGCCTCGATGATGCCGCCGATCGTGGAGCGGCTCGCCGCCGATGCTCCCGGTGGGTTCAGCGGGGAGCCCCGCTGGCTTGGGAACATCCGTCAGCCGCCGGCAAGCGAGCAACCGAATGCGGAGACGACCTAGCCGCTCTGCTCGCGGTTGGTGGGCGTCGAGGCCAACTTCAGACGCGGCGCGTGGTCGCTGGCGAACGCGTGCGAGGCCCGGACCAGCTCGCTGGTGACCAGCCCGGTCTGGCGGGTAAGCTCGTCCACGACCGGCCACCATTCCCTGACCGCCGATGGGGTATCGATGATCACGGAGTGGACGGGGACGTTGCGGCGAAGCTGAAAGAAGCGATCGGCGAAGGGCTCGTGATCGCCGTAGAAGCCGCGCACGCCCTGAAGTACTGTTGCTCCCGCAGCGCCCACCGCCCGCAGGCGCCGGACGAGCTCGCGATGCAGCGGATGGCCACCGACTTTCGCTTGAGCCTGCGAGTGGATCATCAGTTTCTGCCAGATGGGCAGTCCGGTGGGGTCGACTTCGTGGACGGCCTGGGGCTCTGCCAGCAGGCGTCCGTCGGACTTGCACACCTGGACGGTCTCGACGGTGAGAGCTAGGTCATCGAGCGGGCCCGGCAGCGTCGGCAACGCGGAGCGCAGGCTCTCGATGTCGCCGACGGCGATCATCGTCAACGGCACGT
Source organism: uncultured Actinomycetes bacterium (assembly GCA_963822735.1). Taxonomy (GTDB): domain Bacteria; phylum Actinomycetota; class Thermoleophilia; order Solirubrobacterales; family Solirubrobacteraceae; genus Palsa-465. The sequence goes on along the minus strand of CAWGIU010000015.1, from coordinate 7,431 downwards.
CGGTGTTGCGAGCAAAGAAACGAGCCCTCTGACGCTGCCGATGCCGCGTGCCATCGACCGCGGCCAGCACCGATGCGCCGGCGGCACCCGATCGTTTGAGCACATCGATCGCCGTGGCGCCCGCGGTCTTGACCGAGCGTCCACCGTAGAGCGTGAGTTTCATTGCGGGCGCCATGGCTCGTCAGCCGCAGGCGCCCGAGGTCATCGCCGGTCACAAGCTGGGCACGCTCGAGCGTGATCAACCCGTGTGTCGCCACCTCCAGGACAATCGGGGAGAGCGCGCTCGACTCGGTCGCGCGTGTCGACCGCGATCGACACCGCCGGGAGATCCTCGGACACGGTCAGCTGACGATCGCTTTGCAGCTTGCTGTGCTGTCCGAACCCCGCGACGCCTCTGAGCAGCACGCTGGCATGAATCCCGTGGCGCTCGTAGAGATCGACGAGAGCATCGGCCAGCAGACGCTCGCCGCTGCGGTCGCGTTCGCTGAAGTAGATCGTCAGTTTGATCCCCGGCTCGTTCATGCCAGGCCTATCCAAGTCGCGGGGCAATCAGCAAGAGGGCCACGAACGCCAGCAACAGATAGAGCAGATAGAGCCCCAGTGGTCCCGCCTGGATGCCGCGCACTAGCTGGGCCACGCGGAGGAACGCACCGGTGATCGGTCGATACAGCCAGCCTGGGTCGAAGATGCGGGGCTCGGCGCGCATCATGCTGAGCCGCTCCGGGAAGCGCTGGTCACCTACGCTCCGCAGCTGGGTCCGGATGCGATAGACCGCGTTGAAGATCACGCGGACCATGTTGGCGTAGCCGATCGAGGTGTACTGCGCCCGGCGTCCGGAGACGGCCGCGCCCGAGGCCCATACCGGAACACGGCGAGCCCGGCGCAGGGTGAGCACGTATCGCAGGCAGGCCGCGCCGAGCACGAACCCCATCAGCGTGAGCACGAGGACAGTCGGGCTGATGCTCGCGAACTTGGGGTAGCCGGGCTCGATCAGCCATCCCAGTTGGCTGATGTGCCCGATCGCCGCGCCGCCGCCCACCGGCAACGTCCCGCGCTGCAAGACCTTGACGACCCAGGGCGCGGCCACACCGAGCGCGAGCGACGCGGCCGCAAGCAGCGCCATCCCCGCTCGCGCTCGGACGGGCTCGTCGTCCGAAGTGATCGTCCGGTCCCGCGGCATGCCGAAGAACGTCATACCGATCGCGCGCACGAAGGCGAGCGCCGCCAGACCCGCGGTCAAGGCCAGAAGCGCACCCGCCAGCGCGATCGCCAGGTGCGATCCCGTTCCGCTCACGCGGAAGCCCTGCATCAGTCCCTCCAGCGAGAGCCATTCGGACACGAAGCCGCTGAAGGGAGGAAGCGCCGCCAAGGCCGCGCCACCCGCCAGCGTGGTGATGGCCGCCACCGGCAGCCGCCGGTGAAGGCCACCCAACCGCTCCATGTCGCTGGTGCCAGTGCTGTGCTCTACGGCGGCGACGGCGGCGAATAGCCCTCCCTTGGCGAAGCTGTGGGCCGCGATCTGGAAGGTGCCCGCCACCAGACCCAAACCGACCAGCCCGGGTTGATGCTGCGCCTTGCCCATCAGCGCGATTCCCAGATCGGCGACGATCAGGCCGGCGTTCTCGATCGAGGAGTAAGCGACGAACACGCGCAGCTCGCGCTGAAGGACGCCGCCCAGGATGCCGATCAGCGCGGTGATCGCCCCCGTGAGGAGTGCGATAACCGCCCACCAAACGGCGGGGTGGCCCAGGAAGCCGAACCACACGCGGAGCATCGCGTAGAACGCCACGTTCAGCGACACGGCCGCGACGAAGCCCGAGCTGTCGGCGTCGGCGCCAGCGTAGGCTCCCGGAAGCCAGGTCTGAAGCGGTACCAGCGCGGCCTTGACGGCGAACCCCAGGAACAAGAGCGCGAAGCACACCCCACGCGCGGCAGAGGTCAGGAGCGGGCCGGAATGCGCGAGATGCTCAAACGAGAAGCTTCCGCCTTTGACGGCGAGCAGGACCATACCCGCGAGGACGGCGCCGCCCCCCAGCTTGGCCAGCGTCAGCGTCAGCGCAGCCGCGCGCCCAGCTTTCGGGTCCTCAAAGCGGACGCTAATCAGTGCGTAGATCAAGACGACGGTCAGCTCATAGACGATCAGGAACTCGAACACGTTGTCGACGACGATCACCCCCACCACGCACAGCACGAGCAATGGCCGCAGCGCGTGCGCGGCTCGCGGCCCCTGCCTGCGCGCCGCTAGGAACAGCGGCGCGGACACGAGCCCGGTCACGATCAAGAAGAAGCCGGCCAGGCTGTCGAGTTGCAGCCCGCCGCGCCCAAGCGCAAACCAGGAGAACGGTTGCCACACCAACCGCTCATCGAACACCGCGAGCGTCCCCGCGGCCGCAAGCGCCAACGAGGCGACCGCCGCCAATACAACTCCGCCTAAGCGTGCCCGGGAGTCGCGGCCGCAACCGAGCAAGGCCGCCAGCGCCAGAGAAGCGCAGCTCGAGGCCATCAATGCCGCCAGGGCACTCATCGACCGCCTCCGCCAGCGGCCGGATCGGCGCTCCGCCTGCCGCGGTCGTGACGCGGGGGTGTCACCTCCGGCACTCGGCCGGCGGCCAGCAGCAACCCGTGCAGCAGCGCGATCGGGCTCGGCGGGTCTCCCGGTATGTAGACGTCGACCGGCAGCACCCGGTCGACTCCGCCGCGCACCTCGGGCTCCGTCCAGATGCCGCCGCTGCAGGCGTCTGTTCCCGCGGCGATCACCACCCGCGGTTGAGGCATCGCCTCGAAGGTCCGTCGAAGTGGCCGCTCCATGGGCGCCGTCACGGGCCCCGTCACCAGCAGGGCGTCGGCGTGGCGCGGGCTAGCGGTGAAAAACAGGCCCAGGCGATGCATGTCGTAGTAGGGGTTGAGCAAGGCCGCAATCTCCTGCTCCACCGCTCCGTCAGAGCCCGTGTCTACATGGCGGATGTGAAGCGAGCGACGAAACGCCCGCCCCAGAGCAGGACTGGCGGTGGTGGGCTCCCCATCGGAGCCGCCGACCACGAGCGCCGCTCGGTTCGTGACCGCCAGCTCGTATCCAGGGTCGATTGCGAGCGCCCCGTCGGGGCTGGCCTCGATGCACAAGCCGCAAGCGATGCAGCGGCTGCCATCGAGTCTTAGCCGCCCATGATTCTCGACCGATAGCGCACCGGGAAGGCAGACGGCGGCGCATCGCTCCGCTGCGGCTGAGGGCACCGCTTCCGGCGCGAGCAGAGCCCGCGCGCGTAACCTCCGCGGCGGCGGCTCGGGGCGGCGGGGATAGCCGGTCGTCAGCCGCCGGCCGGCGACCCCGCGCAGAAACCACCGGATCATGCGTCGCAGCCCGCCGGTGAGAGCCCGAGGCTGTGCTCGATGAACGAGAAGTCCGTCAGCACCTGAGAGTCGAAAACGCGGTTGAAGATCCCGTAGTTCGCAAACGACGCCGCCCGCAGCTTGCAGAAGCCGAGCGCGTCGGGGCCCTCGGGCTCGAGCCAGTAGAGCGTCTCGCCGCGCGCAGACTCGGCCGCTCCGAGCGCCGCGTCGCTCACCAGAGGCCCGATCTGCGCATGGATCGGTCCCGTGGCCAGCGAGCCGAGCGCCTGCCGGATCAGCTCGAGCGAGGCGTCGATCTCCTGAAAGCGAACTTCCATGCGAGCCATCGCGTCGCCGTCGCTGTGGCGGGCGACCGGGAACTCCGGATAGCCGTCGTAGGGGACGTCCCGACGCGTGTCGAGGTCGATCCCCGATGCTCGCGCCACGGGGCCCACGGAGGCGAAATCTCGCGCATCGCGCTCTGACAGCGGTCCCGTGCTGACCAGGCGGTCGAGGAAGGAGTCGGTTCTGAGCAGCACGGGGAGCACCCGCCGATAATCGGGTTCCCAGCGGCGGAGCTCGTCGTTGATGGCGTCAACCGCTGCGGCATCGAGGTCGATGCGCACGCCTCCCGGGACGATCGCTCCCCGCAGGAACCGGTTGCCGACAATCGAGCCGGCCAAGCGGTGAAGGCGCTCCTTGAGCGCGGCGAACTGGGCTTGCGCCACGGCCAGCGAGGCATCCTCGCATTCGCGCACCGCGGCCTCGAGATGGTTGTAGATACGCTCGAGCTCCGCCAGGACGCGGCGAATGGTCTGGGCCCGCGGCGGGACTTGGGCCTGCGCCAGCGCCTCGATGGCGTGTGAGAACGCCAGCGAGTGAGCGACGCTCGAGGTCCCAGAGATCCGCTCCGAAACCAGCACGGAGAGCTCGAGCGGGACTTCGCAGATCCGGCGTTCGGCCCCCCGACGCTTGAAGAACAACCGCTGTGCGCAGTAGGCCACGTCCTCCCCTCCGGTCTGGACGAGGAACTGGGCGGCCTCGAACACGCCGGAGCGCACCGGCCCGTAGGGGATCACGAACACGCCGGGCCCGGAGAGGCGCTCGGCGCCGCGATGCTGAGGGCGAACATCGCCGTCGGCCGGAAGCGCGATCTCCGCCTGCTCGGGGCCGTGGCGGACGAGCGGCTCGAGCCGCGGATGCCCCTCCGGCACGACGCCCCACAAGTCGTGGATCTCGCGCTCGAACCAGTGCGCCGCCGGGACGCGCGGGGTGATGGCCGGATAGGCGTCGCCGCTGAGCGGCGCCCGCAACCGCACGGCACCGTCGCCTCGGCGGGCGATCGCGCACAGCTCGCGACCGGAGCCCTCCGCACGGGCGAACAGCATCATCAGCCGGTCCCGGGCCTGTTGAAGCTCATCTACGAGCCGCTCGGGAGAGGAGCGCCGTTCCACGACGACCATCACGTCCGGCCCCCGATCACGGCCGCGGCGCTGTGAAGCAGCTGGTTGAGCGGCCCCGGGAGCCATAGGCCCAGCACTAGCAGCACAGCGAGGCTCGTCAGCATGGCGATGGCCATCGCCGGCTGCATGACGCGCGAGCGGCGTGAGCGCTTGCGCTGTCGATTTTCCTCCTTGGATAGGACCATGCGGTGGAAGGTCTGATAGAGGCCGACGAAGGCCACGTTGGCGAACAGCACCAGCAGGCCGGCCAGCGCGAACTTCGAATGCGAGAAGCCGCCTGTGACGATCAGCAGCTCCGAGCGAAAGATCCCGAACGGGGGCAGTCCGGCGATGGCCAGCGCGCCGAGCAAGACCATGGTGCCGGTGAACGGCGAAGCGCGCATCACGACTCGAACCTCATCGACCTCGCGGCTACCAAAGCGGCTGAGCATGCCGCCGGCGCCGAAGAACGCCAGCGTTTTGCCGGCCGAGTGAACCAGCACGTGTAAGAAGGCGCCGTATGCGGCGATCGGCCCGCCGATGCCCAATCCCAGCGAGACGATGCCCATGTGCTCGATCGAGGAGTAGGCCAGCAGTCGCTTGTAGTTGTTCTGGCGCAGCGCAAAGAGCCCCGCCAGCACCAGCGACAGCCCCCCGAACACCAGCAGCAGAACGTGGACGTACGAGGCGCCGACGGCGGCCTGGGCAATCGCGCCGAACCGCAGCACCGCGTACAACGCTGCGGCCAGCAGCGCGCCCGAGAGCATCGCGCTGATCGGGCTCGGTCCCTCCGAGTGCGCGTCGGGTAGCCAGGCGTGCATGGGCACCAGCCCGACCTTGGTGCCGAAGCCCACGACCACGAACGCAAAGCCGGCGTAAACGAGCGGGCGGGTCAGATGCGGCCCCGCCGCCAGCAGCGTCGAGTACGTCGGCGTGTAGTGGTCGCCGAGCCTCGGGACGCCGGCGGCGTAGAGCAAGACTATGCCCAACAGCCCGACGGCAAGACCGGCCGAGCCGATCACTATGTATTTCCAGCCGGCCTCCAGCGACTGATCCGAGCCTTCGCTCGTGACCAGTAGCGCGCTGACCACCGTCGTCAGCTCGACCGCAACCCACAGCACGCCGAGGTTGGCGACGATCGGTGTGGCGATTAACGCCAGCCCGAACACGTTCAACAGCGGCCAGTAGATGCGGCGCAGACGCACGTGACCGACGCCCGGGCGCAGATACCCGATCGAGTAGACGGCCACCACCGCGTAGACGAACGTCACCGCAATCAGGAAGACGCCGCTCAAACCGTCGACGAAGAACGTGCCGTCGAGCGGATGCCGCCCCCGGCTGGCGTGGTCGGCGAACACGGCCACGAGCGCGGCGGCGAAGGAGCCGGTCGCCGCCGCGGCGGAGAGCCAGGCGCTCGGCCAACGGTCCCCGATGGCGAAGCTGGCCAGCGCCGCAGCGGGCGGCAGCCCAAGGGCAATCAGCAGCCAGACAGCCATCAGCCGCGCAGCACCGCCATGTCCTCGATGCTGGTGCCCTTCGCCCGAGCGGCGATCAGTCGCGCGAACAGGCCGTAGAAGAGGACCGCCGGCAGGAGGTCGAGCAGCAGCAGGAACCCGATGGCGAACGGCAGGCCTGGGGCAATCGCCACCGTCGCCAGGAACACCCCGTTCTCGAGCACCAAGAGGCCGACGATCTGGCTGATGACGTTCTGGCGGGTGATCATGAAGAAGAACCCGCCGAGCACCAACGCTAACGGCATTCCCAGAGCGGGGGCGGGCAACAGCGCGCCGTGGATCGGCAACGTGGATGACGACCAGTAGGCGAGCCCAGCCAGGGTCACGCCGATCAGCAGCGACATCGGCACCTGCACGACCAGGGGCACCTCATGCTCGGATACGCGTCGCGTGACCGCGCGGTCGATGGAGATCGGGATCAGGAACACCTTGATCGCCGCCGTCAGCGCAGCCAGAGCGATGAGCGCGGCGTCGACCCGGTCCACCCCGACCAGCAGCGTGTAGCCCGCTGCGAATACCGATTGCACCGCGTAGGTCCGCACCTGCTCGTGCACTTGCTTTACCGCCAGCAGCATGAGCCCGCTCAGCAGCACGGCGATCGCGATCAGCGCCGCGGTGGCGTGAGCGAAGTCGTAGTGGGGAGCGGCGTGCATAAGATCAGCCGTTGGCCAGGTAGAAGACGAGGATTGCCAGGACCGAGAGCACGAAGCCCGCGCCCATGAAGTCCGGGATGCGGAACAAGCGGAGCTTGGCGAAGCTCGACTCGATCACCACCATCACCAAGCCGAGTCCGATCATCTTCACCAAGAGCCAGCCGAGCCCGGCCGCCACCGAGCCCACCGAGCGGTCGGTGGCCAGCCCCCACGGCACCGCCAGCACGTTCAGGAACAGGACGTAGAGCAGGAACTGCTTCATCGTCGAGGCCCACCGAAACAGTGCCATCGCAGGGCCGGAGTGCTCGAACAGCCGCGCTTCGTCGATCATCCCGAACTCGAGCGTCGAGCCCTGGCTCTCGATCGGCACTCGCCCCGTGTCTACCAGCAGCATGGCGAAGAACGCCGCCGCGGCGAGCAGGTGGCTGGGACGGAAGTACTCGGACGTCGAGTGGGCTAGCGTGGCGTTCAGCGCATAGGGCAGATCGGTTCCGG
>CAWGIU010000014.1:0-63230 GCA_963822735.1 uncultured Actinomycetes bacterium | reverse complement strand
GACGGCCTGGGGGAGCCTAAGCGCAAGCCGCCTGGCGTCGTTTGCTTTCACGCCCGAGAAGAAGTCGCCGCGGCGGCCACCGTGGGCTAGATGAAATCGTTCCCGGTCAGGACGTATACGAACGGCACGAACGGGACCAGCGAGGCGATACCCCAGGTCAGTTTGGCCACCGCTCCAAGGTCGTTCCGCGCTGCGAGGTTGATCCAGATCAACACCACGGCGACCGGATGCAGGATGCACAACAGCAGTTCAATGATCTTCTTCACAGCGCCCTCCAGGGTTGCTTCGCACGGCCCCGCGGCTTCGAGGGGTCAGACGAGATGGAAGTTCCATGTCATCACCAGAGCTACCCCTATGCGGTCCGAACGATTCCCGTTGGTCCGACACCGCTCTACACGCTGAGCCCCGTCACCCGCCGTAGGGGTCATACGTCCCGAACGACCAGGCGTTGCCCTCGAGGTCGCGGGCGCTGTACTCGCGAGAGCCGTAGGGCTGGTCCGCCAGCTCGCGGACGATCTGGGCGCCGGCGGCCTTGGCCCGCTGATAGTGGGCGTCGGGGTCATCCACCACGACATACAGGCTCATCGTGGAGGCCAGCGGATCGGGTGCCCTGCCCGATAGGAAGCCGTTCTCGTTGTACTGGCCGAACATGATGAGTCCCGCGCCGAGTCGCAGCTCGGCGTGCTGGATCTTGCCGTCATCGCCGCGGTAGACGGCCTTCTCCTCGCACCCAAACGCGCGCTTCAGCCACTCGAGCGCCGCCTCGGCGTCGCGGTAGCGCAGGGCGGGAAAGATGTTGGGTCGCAGCTGTTCTGGCACGGTGTTCCTTTCGGTCGCAGGCTAATCCGCGACCAGAAACTACGCCCCCGCGCGACGTCCGTCTTGGACAAATGGGACGTGCTGTCAGCCGGCCCGGGCCGTCGTCACTCACCCGCCCCCGCCACCGCTACCACCCCGTCGCCCACGACGCCGCCGCCCGGTATGCAGCGGCTCAAGAATTCGCCAGGGCTGGTCCCGGCGAGCTCACGGAAGTCGCGGTTCAGGTGCGGCTGGTCGTAGTAGCCGGCGTCGGCGGCGATCTCGGCCCAATGCGCGGGCTCGGCCCGCATCCGCCTGCAGACCTGCTCGAAGCGGATCAGCCGGGCGGCCGACTTGGGCCCGAGGCCCACCTCGGCGTCAAAGCGCCGCAACAGATACCGCCGGCTACAGCCGATGTCGGCCGCCAGCTGCTCGACGCGGCACTTGCCGGCGCTCGAGCGAAGCCGTTGCCACGCCCACGCCACGGCCGGCGTGGGCGTCGGCCCGGAGCCCACGCGCCGCAGCAGGAACCGTTCCACCAGGTCAAAGCGCTCATCCCAGCCAGCGGCCGAGCGCACACGCTCGGCCAGCGCGCGACCGTCGGCCCCGAACAGATCCTCGAGCGAGAGCACCGCACCCTCGAGCTCGGACAGCGGCAGCCCAAGGATTCGGTACGCGCCCAAGGGGTTCAGCTCCAAATCGATCGAACCGTATGACCCGCCGCCGAAACCCACGACCGTGTAGGTGGAGGTGAGCCCGCCAAACCAGGAGTCGGGCAGCCGCGCGTGATCGGCGCTGATCGCCCCCACGAGGTCGATCATCAGCGTCAGCGCCGGACGCGGCGGCTCGAGCCAGCTGGCGAAGCTCGCCCGCTCCTGCTCGAACCCATACAGCTCGCGGTACATCAGCGGCGCCAGTCGCGGATCCGGCGCTCGCTTGGCGTACGTCCAGCTGCCGAGTTCGCTCTCGCGGCGAGCTGATGTTCGCTCTCACGGCGCTCACGCTAGCGCCACGCGTACTCCCCAGCCGAGCGCGGTGGTAGTGTGGCCGCGGGAACTCAAGGACGACTGATCGGGGTAGCGATGAGCGCACTGGCCCAGGAGCATTGGGCATGTCCGCGCTGCCATGCGGTTTCGCAGTCGGAGAACTACTGCCCTGCCTGCGGGCACCGCCTGGTGAAGCGGACCCCAACTCCGGGAACGGCCTTGGCGATCCTCGGCGCCGTGGTGGTCGTGATCTCGATGTTCGTGCCGTGGTTCAGCGGCGGTGATTTCAACCTGAGCGGTCAGCGGTACACGGTCACGTGGGATGCGTTCAGCTCGCATGCCGTCCTTGCCGTGTGCCAGCTGGTGATCGCCGTCGCGATCGTTGTCACTTTTGTCGCCGTTCGCTTCTCCCGGCCATCCGGAGGTCGGCCGCGGGAGCTCGGCCCCACGCTGCTGGCTGGGCTCGCGCTCGGAACGGCACTCGGCGCCCTGGTCGCCTGGCGGGCGATGGCGAACATCCCCGACGAGGTCACCCTCTACAAGGCGCCCCATAGCATCGCCGGAGGCGTTGTGGCGCTTGCCGGCTTCGGGGTGATCGCCTGCGGCGTGGCTCGTCTGGCGCTCTCGGCATTCAGCCGGGGCCGTGCGGAGGCCCCCGCGAGCTGATGCGAGGTCACGACAGCTCGTCGAGAAGGTCGAGCTTCAGGTCATCTGGATGCGTCTATACCAAGGCTCTGAACGCAGGAATCAGATTTATCTGATAGATTCATCCTGTGGTCCGAATGACTGCAACCGACGCGGCCCGCGGCTTCTCAGAACTGCTCACCCGCGTCGCAAGCGGAGAGGAGATCGAGGTCACCCGTAGCGGAACGGCTGTCGCTGTCATCTCCCCGCCCAAGTCGCGGCTGACCTCAGCCGGCCGATTCCGAGAGTTGATCGCGACGGCGCCGGCACCGGACGCCGAGTTCGCTGCTCGATATCCGTGCAGCTCGCGAATCGGTTGGACCGCCCGAGGACGCGTGGCCGTCCTGATCGACACCGACACGCTCGTGGATCTCGAGCGCGGTGTGGTCAATCCTGAGGTCGAGAACGCGATCGGAGAGGAGGACCGGGCGATCAGTGTCATCACCGTCAGCGAACTGCTGCGCGGTGTGCATCGAGCCAGTGGCGCTCAGCGCACACGGCGAAGAGCTTTCGTCGAGCACCTACTCGGCGGGATGCGGGCCGTTGAGATCACCGAGCAGATCGCGAGGGTTCACGCAGACATCTGGGCTCAGCTCGCGGCCAAAGGTCAACTCATCGGCGCACACGACCTCTGGATCGCGGCTACCGCACTGGCTCACGGGATGGGCATCGCGACCGGCAATACGGACGAGTTCCGCCGGGTTCCAGGCCTACGGGTGATCACCACACCCACCTGACCCGCCCGCGCATCACACAGGTGACCAACCTTGCCGGGACTTAGCGCTAGCGCTGCGTGACTAGATCCGGCTCACCTTCTGTGAGGGCAGCCTCGACGGCCCGCGCAGGATCGAGGGCGCTCGCCCAATCCGCCCAGCGGCGCTGTCGCCGCGAGCGCATCGTCGCCAGCTCGCGAGCGAAAGACAGCGTCATTTCGTGCACCTCCTGCATCGGACCGGTGCGTAGCGCCGCGAGCGCCGCCCAGGAGCCGCTGGCCTCAGGCGTGGCCACGCCGATTGCCGCTCTGCCCGACGGCAGCCCGAAGCCCAGCGTGCCGGCGAACTCCAGGCAACGGCTGGCGCGGTCCTGCTCGACGCGACGGCTGCTGGCCGTGCCCACGATCAGCGATGCCAGCGGGTAGAGGTCCTGGCGACGATCGTCGCCCAGGCCATCGTTGTAGGTCCGAAGCAACGCCGCAATGACCGGCGAAGTGCTTCCCGGACGGTCCGTGAAGGGCTCATCGGCGAGCATCGAGGCCAGCTCCATCACGCACGCCCCAAGCCGCGGAGACGGATGGCGACCGCGCGCCAGCCGCACGGTCTGATGAGAGGACGTCATGGGCCAATCATCGCTGATCGTGCCCAGCGGGGCGAGCGTGCGCGTCATCTCGCGCACCGAAGCCGGCGCTTTCAGCCCAGGTTTCTCCAGACCAGCTTGGAGACGCCCTGGATCGTGTCGATGCCGTAGTGGAAACCAAACACATCGCCGGTACCCACGGGGTCCTCGGTGGTCAGGACGCTCAGCACGTAGTCACGACCCTCGCCTTGAACCCAGCCGGTGCCGTTGACCTGCCAAGGGCATTCGGGGATCGGGCGCGAGCACGTCGGGAGGGTCTTCCAGCCGTTCTTCAGCGCGACCGTAACGCCCGCAACCGGCTGGGCATAGCTCGGGCCGCTGCACGAGGTGCCCCAGGGGCCGCAACTGATCCCCCAGCGCTGATCGGGTTGGACGCTTTCCATCAGATGTAAGCCGTAGGCTCGAGCGTCTGCTTGGAGGACGTGGTGCGGCGTCCCGTAGGCGAACGCCCTCATCAGAGCTGCCTGATCGGCCGCCGTGGTCGTGGTGTTGCCCCAGCCGTAGTAGTTCGCGCTCTCGCACCCCACCTCGGTCGCCCTTAGCGGGATCAGTCGGTTGAACCTCGTCAGCGCCTCACAGCCGCCGCCGAAGTGAAATAGCGCGGTCGCGGCGGCATTGTCGCTGGCTTCGATCATCCTCTCCGCCAGGTACTTGATCGAGTAGGGGATCTCGTCCGGAATCGTCTTTCGCTGCTGTTGGTAATGATGCAGCCACAGCGCCAGGATGTTCACCTTGACGATGCTCGCGGTGTACTGGACGTCTGATCCGTTCGACAGCAGATACGTTCGATCGGTCAAGCGATCAAACAGAGCGACCTGGACAGTGCCCTCTCGCCCCCGAAGGTATTGACAGACGTCTCGCAGGGGCCCGATGTGCTCATGTGCCGAAGCCGACGGGCGGCAGGCGGCTTTAGCTGGAAGCGCGGCATGTGCCGCGCTCGCCCAGCAGAGCCCCACCACCATCGCTGCTGCCACCAGAGCGCCTAGCCGTCGCAGCCCATCTCCCCTTTCTCGCGCACTGTTCTGGAGCGCCTGACCCTACTGCAACGAGCGCGGCGGACGGCACTCGAGGCGCTTGCGCTCGAGGCCGCCCGCTACGCCCGGCGACGCCGGGCGTTACCGCGTGCCGCTGCTGCTACCAGTTGTCTGAACCGTCGAGCGTGCAGCGCCATGCGCCGGCGCGGCGCCGAAGCCATAACCGCTGGCGCAATGCGCGCCCGACGGGCAGGTCGGGCTCCGGGGGCTCGGCGCAGTGGGGAACGATTGCGTGCTCGTTCCGCTCGCGCTCGCCACCTGAGCCGTCACGGCGTGTTCGGTGCCGGGCCACCAGGCCAGATACCACCCGTTCTTGACCGTCGCCTGAACTGAGCTTCCATCGCTGCGGGTAACGGTCACACCCGTCACGCCGGCACCGATGGGGCCATCGACCATCGTCAGCGCGTGCCCGTCGGAGTCGGACTGGCCGAGCCCGTTGAGCTGAATCTTTCCGGCGGGGACGCTCGGTGTCCCGCCGCCACCCCTGCGGGCGCCGATCCTGATGCCGTTGCCCTCCACGCAGGTGGAGCCGTCGGGGTAGATGGAGGCGGTGTACGGGCCGCGGGTGTCGGTCAGAACCGGCGTGCCGGCACCCGTCCCACAGCCCTGTTGAGCGGCGGCGAGCTGACCAGGCGAGGGCGCCGTGGGACTGGCGCGCCATCCGGCGAACGCCGGTGCGGCGCTCGATCCGAGCAGGATGGCGGCGGCCGCAGCGGCCCCTGCGCCGCTCACCCCCAGCGTCCCGAGCACTGGCCACGATGGCAGCCGGCGCGAGCGCGGGTGATAGTCGATCGCCCGCAGCCGGGCGCTCGACTCCGGCGTGACGCTGGCAGCGCGGTCAGCGAGGGCTTCGCGCAGATCATGTTCGAGTAGATCACTCATGCTTGGTTACTCCTCGGTTTGAGTGGAACTGGCTGCAGCGCCTCGCGCAGCCGCGCGATTCCGCGTGAGGCGCTGCTCTTGACCGTCCCCGGCGAACAGCCGAGAACCTCGGCGACCTGTGCCTCGGTCAAGTCGTTGAAGTAGCGCAGGACAAGCACCGCGCGCTGGCGGGCCGTCAGCTGACCGAGCGCCTGGAGCAGGTCGGCGCGCGTATCGAGCGCCGGTAGCGGATCGACCGTTATCTGGCTTCCCTCCGCCGCGGGCTCCAGCTCGCTGCGGCGGCGCGCCCGGCCGCGAGCCCCGTCGATCGCCAGGTTGACGAGAATCCGCCGGGCGTAAGCGCGTGGTTGCTCCATACGACGAATGCGGGGCCAGCGGCGCGCCACCTTCAGCAGGCATTCCTGGACGAGATCCTGCGCTTCGGCCTCGTCCCACACAATCAGGTATGCGGTCCGAAGCAGGTCATCGACGTGGGCCGCGACGAACTGGTCGAAGTCACTCACACCTGGTTAAACCGCCGGTGGCCGCCAAAAGGTTCCGTCCAACGAACGCGGCGTTTGGATCACTCAGTCCGGGCTCAGGCCCCTAGCCCGGAGCTCGGCGAGCGCCCGCTCGCTCTTGCCCAGTGCTTCAAGCCTCATGCCCCGTAGGACCTCCGGCGCCTTGGTGAACTGGATCTCGCGGTAGTCGACGACCTGGACGTGGTTACCCCAGGGGTCGTGAAAGTCGAGCGAGCCCGTCGTCTGCACATCGATGCCTTGCGCCCGTAGGGCGTCCCGGACCGCCTCCTTGTCATCGACGACTAGCCCGAAGTGCCGCGCCCCGTCTGGCGTCTGCGCCCGGCCGCTGGAGAGCGCGATGAACTGATCCCCCATGTCGATGAACGCCATGCGACCTCCGTGGCGCCCGCGCAACTCGAACTGGAACAGGCGCCCGTACCAGGACAGCGCCTCGTCGATGTCGCCGACCTCGAGCGCGATGTGGTTGATGCCGACCAGCTGAGCCATCGCTCCGATGGCCAAGGTAACAGTCGGCCCACGTTTAAAAGTTCTTCGCCGCCGCCTCGAGGCCCTTTTGAACGTCCTCTGGCGTCATCACGGGCAAAAGGTCAATCGAAGCACCCACGGTCATGAAGAACGGTTCGGAAATCGCTGGAATGTCCGAAGGGTCCTGCAGCTCGAAGAAGATCAAGCCGGTTCGCTTCCCATCGATTGCAGTGAAGTAAGCCGCTTCGGGCTTGATCTGTCCCATCACACGCTCGAGCATCTGCCCGAATGACCCATCTTTGATGGCGCGGTTTCCCGCCTCCACTTCCATCTGCATCTTGAGCAGCATGCGCATGTGTCTCTCCTCGATCGGGGGTCGAACTCACCCTAAACGACGTGGCTCGCCCACTGCAGATAACCGGCAGGGCCAAACACGCCACGCCAGCAACTAGGCAGACTGCGGCTGACGCTACGCGATGAGTGATCCCCTGTACGTGAACGAGCTGATCGAGATTCCGGAATCGGAGCTGATGGTGCGCACCAGCCGGTCCACGGGCCCCGGTGGCCAACATGCGAACGTCACGGAGTCGCGCGTGGAGGTGAGCTTCGACATCGCCGGCTCGCCCAGCCTGCCCGAGTGGGCGCGATCGCGGCTGCTGGAACGACTCGGACCCCGCGTCAGCGCCGTGGCCCAGGACGAGCGCAGTCAGCTTCGAAACCGCGAGGCCGCGAGGGCGCGTCTGGCCGAGCGGCTGCGCAGCGCTCTGGACCGTCCCCCTCCTCGGCGTCGCACCCGTCCGGGGCCCGCCGCGCGGGAGCGCCGGCTCGAGTCAAAGCGCCAGCAGAGCCAGCGCAAGCAGCAGCGACGCCCGCCGGCCGAGGACTGAGGCAGCGCGCCCAAGCCCAGCAGCGCAACAGTTGGTTGTCAACCACCTCTCGGGGTGGGCGGTTGAAACCACTACTGTCCGAGCAGGCGGCCCTGGATGGTCACGGACCTGGATACACACAGTTCAGTATCCGAGCAATGGCTCAACGTGCTCGACGCCGTCGCAGACGCGTGTGCGGCAGAGCGCGCGAACAGCGCCGCCACCGGACGAGTTTCGCTGCGGATCGAGGGCGCCAACCGGCGTAAGGCGCGCATGCTGTTGCGCGTCCTTCGTCGCCGCGGTTACCTCGACACGATCGGCGAGCCGGTGGATGGCGCCCCGCTGCGCTGGGCACTGACGCCGGCCGGACGCTCCGCACGTGCGCGGCGCCATTCCCTTTAGCCGCACAGACCAGGAACGCGGTTAGCAACAGTTCCAGGCCGTAATCCGCGCAAAAGTTGCCGCATGTTTTCTTGCGCTGATTCGTTAGAACCGTTGATGAAGGTTGCGTTTCGGGTGCTTATCGCGGGCTCCGTGCTCGCCCTGGTGTTAGACGCCATCCTCGCCCTGGTCCCCATCTCCAGCGAGGCGCTGACGCTGTCCACGGGCAGCCTTCCATCCGTCTCGACACCCTCGGTCACCATCCCATCGGTCACCGTTCCCTCCGTCTCGACACCCTCGGTCACCATCCCGTCGCTCACCGTCCCCTCCGTCTCGACACCCTCGGTCACGATCCCATCGGTCACCGTTCCCTCCGTCTCGACACCCTCGGTCTCCACCTCGTCAGTCACGGCTCCGTCCGGTTCGATGCACTCGCTCGCCACCTCATCCGAGGGGTCGCCCGCAGCGACCTCGTCTCCGGGGACCGCTGGCGCCGGGGCCCCGTCATCATCCGGCTCGGACTCGCCGTCCTCTGGGTCCGGAGCCGCTCCGATGGCCACCCCGAGCGCCAGTCAGCTGGCCTTCCTAGGACGCTCGGGCAACGGTTCTGAGCAGGCAGCAACCAGCGGCGCCGCTGGTCGTGGGGCAGACACGACGAAGTACTTGCGCAGGCTCGTCGATCAGCTGAGCGGATGCCTGTCGGCGCTGGCGCCGCAGGCGCAGCGGGTACTGGTGCTGCGGGCCGGGATCGGCACGGCCCACAGCTACACCCCCAGCCAGGTGGCAGCCATGCTGCATATCAGCGTGGCGTACGAGGGTAAGGTCCAGCGCGCGGGGGTCACGGCACTCCAGACCGCGGCGCAGGACGGCACCTGCGGCGCTGCGCCCGGCTCGATTCCGGTGAGCGCCCTGCCGCTCGCGCAAGGTGAGCTCGTCACGATTGCGGGCCCACAGCCAGGGACGGCGGAATTCGCGAGCGCCGCGAAGACCTTCGCTGCCTCGCACTCCAATCTCCCCGCCCGCCTAAAGACGCGAAGCCCGCGCAGCTCCCGGACCGCGGCTTCCGGCATCCCGTCCAAGGCCATTCCCCCCATTCAGAAGGCCGAGCTTTCACGATCGAGCACCTCAGTCGGCGCTTGGACATTCGGCGTGCTGGCACTGCTGGCGGTGCTGGCCATGATGCTCATCGCTCGCCGGCGTTTGGGGCAAGCGCAGCCCGCCCCGGCGGCGTCCGCGGTCGCACCGACCGAGGCCTCGCTGGGTTCTCATCCTGCGCCCGAGGCAACCATGGCCACGCGTCAAGAGCTTCTCCCGCTGGCACCAACGAGTACCGCCGGGGGCCTGACAGCTGGCCCAGAAGCTTGGCTCCCCCTGGGCTGGTCCCACACGCACGCCTCGACGCCCCCGGGGGCGTCCGAGGCCCCGTCCGGCGTTGACGGGCAGGACCAGCCGGCCACGACAACGCCCAGCCCCGATGCCGCTAGGCCCAGCTGGCTGGCGGGCCATCGCTCTGGCGTCCTCGTGACGCTCATGGCTGCGAGCGGAACCCTGCGACTGTTGATCCGCGCTCGGCGACCCCGCCGTCGCCACCACTGAGCCAAGCGCCTGGCGCTACCTCCCCGCTTCGTCTCAGTCGCTGCGCTGGCACGCGACGGGACGTTCGATCGCCAAGCCAAAAAAAGGCCGCCCGCTCTGAGTGAGCGGGCGGCCCTATAAACGCCGGTCGGGATTCGATCAGCCCTCGTCGGATGAGGGCCCGCCGTCGCCGCCCGTGGCGGGGACGTCGAACTCCTCGAACTCCTCCATGTAGCCGCCCGAGGATCCGCGACGCCCGATCTCCTCGAGGTCTGAGAGGTCTGGCTCCACGCCGCTGAAGCCGGCCAGCGACTCGCCGTCGGTCAGCCCCAGCTCGGCGGCCAGGTCGTCGTGGTCCAGCAGACCGGTCTCGTCGATCCCGCGGGGAAGCGGCTCCGAGGGCTCGATCTCGATCCGCCGGTAG
Organism: uncultured Actinomycetes bacterium; assembly: GCA_963822735.1. Lineage (GTDB taxonomy): Bacteria > Actinomycetota > Thermoleophilia > Solirubrobacterales > Solirubrobacteraceae > Palsa-465. The sequence continues at coordinate 53,261 of CAWGIU010000014.1, read as the reverse complement.
CGCTTCAGCCCCGTGGCGGCCGGGATCAGCTTGCCGATGATCACGTTCTCCTTGAGGCCGTTGAGGCGGTCGATCTTGCCCTCGAGCGCCGCGTCCGTCAGGACCTTGGTGGTCTCCTGGAAGGAGGCCGCCGACAGGAACGAGTCGGTGTTGAGCGAGGCCTTGGTGATCCCGAGGATGATCTCCTCGGCCTGGGCGGCCTCGCCGCCGTTGTCGATCACCGCCTGGTTGACGCGGGCGTAGTCGAAGCGATCGACGAACTGCCCCGGCAGCAGGGTGGTGTCGCCCTTCTGGTCGACCCGCACCTTCTTCATCATCTGGCGCACGATCAGCTCGATGTGCTTGTCGTTGATGTCGACGCCCTGGGACTTGTAGACCTCCTGCACCTCGCGGACGAGGTAGAGCTCGGTCTCGGTCCGGCCCCGGATCTGGAGCAGCTCGTGCGGGTAAAGCGAGCCCTCGTTGAGCTGCGTGCCGGGCTGGATCTTCTGACCCTGCTCCACGTACAGGAGCGTCCGCCGCGGGAACGTGTGACGGTGCTCGTCGCCGGCGTCGTCGGTGACCACGACCGTGATCGCCTTATCGGAGTCCTCGATCGCTACCTTGCCGCCCTCCTCGGCGATCTTGGCCAGGCCCTTGGGCTTGCGGGCCTCGAACAGCTCCACCACGCGCGGCAGGCCGTGCGTGATGTCGGCGCCGGCCACACCGCCGGTGTGGAACGTGCGCATCGTCAGCTGCGTGCCGGGCTCGCCGATCGACTGCGCGGCGATGATCCCCACCGCGTCGCCGATCTGCGCCATGTGCCCCGAGGCCAGGGAGCGGCCGTAGCAGGCCTGGCAGACCCCGGTCTGCGCCCGGCACTTGAGCACCGAGCGCACGGGGATGTTGACCACCTGTCGCTTGTCGGTGTCATCGGCCCAGGAGGCGACGATGTCCGCGAACTCGGCACGGTCGATCTCCTTACCCTTCTCCACCATCACCCGGCCGCGCTTGGTCGTGATGTCCACGGCCGCGACGCGCCCGATCAGGTTGTCGTTGGGCTCCCCGGTGGGGCGCAGCCTGCGCGTCTCGGGGTCGACCTCGAGCTTCGAGACCGGCATCTCGATGTAGTCCTCGGTGCCGCAGTCCTCCTGGCGGATGATCACGTCCTGAGAGACATCGACCAGACGCCGCGTGAGGTAGCCGGAGTCCGCCGTGCGCAGCGCCGTGTCGGCCAGGCCCTTGCGGGCCCCGTGGGTGGAGATGAAGTACTCGAGCACCGTCAGTCCCTCCTGGAAGGAGGCCTTGATCGGACGCTCGATGATCTCCCCCTTCGGGTTGGCCATCAGCCCTCGCATGCCGGCCAGCTGGCGAATCTGCGAGAACGAGCCGCGGGCGCCGGAGTTGGCCATCATGTAGATCGGGTTGAGCTCGTCGAGGTAGTCGTTGAGCGCCTGGCCGACCTCGTTGGTGGCGTCATCCCACAGCTTGGTGACGGCCTCGTGGCGCTCCTCCTCGTTGATCTCGCCGTTCTCGTACTGGGAGTCGATCGTGGCCAGCTGGGCCTCATACCGCGCCAGGATCTCTTCCTTGTTGGGCGGCGTCTGAACATCGTTCTTGGAGATCGTGACCCCCGCCTGGGTGGCGTAGTGGAAGCCGACGTCCTTGAATGCGTCCAGCACCTGGGAGATCGTCGGCGCCCCGTAGGCCTGCACCAGGCGGTCGACGAGCCGCGTGGTGTCGCGCTTCTTCATCGAGTAGTTGATGAACTCGAACGTCGAGGGATCGAAGCCATCGCCAAGCGCGGACTCGAGCGCCCGCTCGATCTTGTCGTTCCACAGGATTCGTCCCACCGTGGTCAGGACGTGCCCGCCCTCGCGACCGAGCGGCCGGTACTCGGCCAGGTCGTGGAGCTTGACCACGCCGTGCTCGTAGGACCACTCCGCCTCCTGGGCGGTGCGGTACACGTGCGGACGCGGATCGTGCGTCGCCGGGTTGATGCGCTCGAGCTCGGTGGGCTCGGGGCCGTAGGTCAGGTAGTAGGCGCCGAGCACCATGTCCTGGGTCGGCGTGGCCAGCGGCGAGCCGTGGGCCGGCGAGAGGATGTTGTTGGCCGAGAGCATCAATATGCGGGCCTCGGCCTGGGCCTCTGCCGACAGCGGCAGGTGCACGGCCATCTGGTCGCCGTCGAAGTCGGCGTTGAACGCATGACAGACGAGCGGGTGCACCTGGATCGCCTTGCCCTCCACCAGCACCGGCTCGAACGCCTGGATCCCCAGGCGGTGCAGCGTCGGCGCGCGGTTGAGCAGCACGGGATGCTCGTGGATGACCTCCTCGAGCACGTCCCACACCTCGGGGATCATCGAGTCCACCATCTTCTTGGCGGCCTTGATGTTCTGGGCCGACTTGCGCTCGACGAGCCGGGCCATGATGAACGGCTTGAACAGCTCGAGCGCCATCAGCTTCGGCAGTCCCGCCTGGTGGAGCTTCAGCGACGGGCCGGACACGATCACCGAGCGGCCCGAGTAGTCGACGCGCTTTCCGAGCAGATTCTGGCGGAAGCGGCCCTGCTTGCCCTTGAGCATGTCTGACAGCGACTTGAGCGGCCGGTTGCCGGGCCCGGTCACCGGGCGCCCACGGCGGCCGTTGTCGAACAGGGCGTCGACAGCCTCCTGCAGCATGCGCTTCTCGTTGTTGACGATGATCTCGGGCGCGCCGAGGTCGAGCAGGCGCTTGAGGCGGTTGTTGCGGTTGATGACGCGGCGGTAGAGGTCATTGAGGTCCGAGGTGGCGAAGCGGCCGCCGTCGAGCTGGACCATCGGCCGCAGCTCGGGCGGGATCACCGGTACCGCCTCCAGGACCATCATCTCCGGCTTGTTGCCCGAGTTGAGGAACGCCGAGACGACCTTCAGGCGCTTGACCGCCCGGGCCTGCTTCTGGCCCTTGGCCGTCTTGACCTGCTCCTGGAGGTCGTCGGCCTCGGCATTCAGGTCGACCTGTTGCAGCAGGTCGCGCACCGCCTCGGCGCCCATGCCGCCCTGGAAGTACTCGCCGAAGCCGTAGGGGGAGCCGAAGCGGTCCTTGAGCTCGCGGAACGTGGTCTCGTCGTTGACGATGTCCTTGGGCTTCATCGTCTTGAACAGCTCCCACACCTGGCGCATGCGCTCGGCGGCGTCCTCGATGTAGGCCTCGGTGTCGTCGATATCGGCCTGGAAGCTCTTGCGCAGCTCCTTGAGCAGCTTCGCCCGTTCGTCGTCAGAGATCTTTGCGACGTTGACCTCCAGGGTCTCGGCCCACAGGTGGTCCTCGTCGGAGAAGTCGCGGCCGGCACGCCCTGAGTCCAGGTAGGCCTCGCGGCGGGCCTGGGACTCCTGGAGCTCCAGGATCCGCTCCTCCTTCTCCGCCCCGTAGGCGTCGAGCACCTTGACTACCTCGCCCTCCAGCGACTCCACGTCGCGCTCGCGGGCCTCGTTGTCAACAGAGGTGACCATCGACGCTGCGAAGTAGAGGACCTTCTCCAGCTCCTTGGGCGCCATGTCCAGCAGGTAGCCGATGCGGCTGGGGACGCCCTTGAAGAACCAGATGTGGCTCACGGGCGCCGCCAGGTCGATGTGGCCCATGCGCTCGCGACGGACCTTGGAGCGCGTCACCTCCACGCCACAGCGCTCGCAGACGATGCCCTTGTAACGGACGCGCTTGTACTTACCGCAGTAGCACTCCCAGTCCTTGGTGGGACCGAAGATGCGCTCGCAGAACAGCCCGTCCTTCTCGGGCTTGAGCGTCCGGTAGTTGATCGTCTCCGGCTTGGTGACCTCGCCCGAGCTCCAGGAACGGATCTGCTTGGAGGAGGCGAGGCCGATCTCGATGGCGTCGAAATTGTTGATGTCGATCATTCAGTTCCTTTTTTCAAATAGTCAGTGCCTCTGGGACTGGGCCGGGACGGCCCCGTTCCGTCGGCCGTCAAGCTTCTGCCTCGTTCTCCTCGAGAACTCCTTCGGCTTCGCCCTCGGGGACGTCGCCCTCGAGCATCGGGTCCTCGTCGCTCGAGAGGTCCTCCTCCTCGAGCTCCTCGCCGGGCTCCAGGTCCGGGTCCTCGGCCTCGGTCTCCTCCTCGGAGGCCTCGGCCGTCTCCCCTTCGTGCTCGGTCTGCTCGTCGGCACCGGCGCCGTCACCGGCTCGCACGCCGGAGAGGTCGATGCCGAGCTCCTCCGCAGCCCGCAGCAGATCGTCGTCCTCCTCGCGCATCTCGGCGCGTTCGCCCTCCTCGGAGACCACATTGACGTCGAGCGCCAGCGACTGCATCTCCTTGAGCAGGACCTTGAACGACTCGGGGATCGAAGGCTCGGCGATGTTCTCGCCCTTGACGATCGACTCGTAGGCCTTGACCCGCCCGACGGTGTCGTCGGACTTGATCGTCAGCATCTCCTGCAGCGTGTAGGCGGCGCCGTAGGCCTCGAGGGCCCAGACCTCCATCTCGCCGAAGCGCTGGCCGCCGAACTGCGCCTTGCCGCCCAGCGGCTGCTGGGTGACGAGCGAGTAGGGGCCGGTGGAGCGGGCGTGGATCTTGTCGTCCACCAGGTGCAGGAGCTTCAGGATGTACATGTAGCCCACCGTCACCTGCTCCTCGAACGGCTCGCCCGAGCGGCCGTTGAACAGCCTCGCCTTGCCCGAGGCCTGCTCGCCCGGGCGGCGCTTCTGATCGACGTCCATCTTGATCTGGCCGGTGTGCTGCTCCTGCCAGCGCACGAGCGCCTCGTCGACGTCGGCCACCGTGGCCCCGTCGAACACGGGCGTCGAGATATAGACGCGCCCGTCCTTGCCGTTGCCCGCGGCCTTCTTGTGACCGTCGGAGCCGTCCTCGTACCAGCCGTTGGCAGCCACCCAGCCGAGATGCGTCTCCAGGATCTGGCCCAGGTTCATCCGGCTCGGGACGCCGAGCGGGTTGAGAATCACGTCGACCGGCGTGCCGTCCTCGAGGAACGGCATGTCCTCCACGTCCACGATCTTGGAGATCACGCCCTTGTTGCCGTGACGGCCGGCGAGCTTGTCGCCCTCGGCGATCTTGCGCTTCTTGGCCACGAACACTCGCACCAGGTCGTTGACGCCCGGCGGCAGGTCGTCGCCCTCGTCGCGGCTGAAGGTCTTGACGTCGATCACCACGCCGCCCTCGCCGTGGGGCACCTTGAGCGAGGTGTCGCGGACCTCGCGCGCCTTCTCCTTGAAGATCGCGCGGATCAGCTTCTCCTCGGCGGTCAGCTCGGTCTCGCCCTTCGGCGTGACCTTGCCCACCAGCAGATCGCCCGAGGCCACCTCGGCGCCGATGCGCACGATGCCCCGGTCGTCGAGGTTGCGCAGCGACTCCTCGGAGCGGTTCGGGATGTCGCGGGTGATCTCCTCGTCGCCCAGCTTCGTCGTGCGGGCGTCGATCTCGTACTCCTCGATGTGGATCGAGGACAGCTCGTCGTCCGAGACGAGCCGCTTGGAGATGATGATCGCGTCCTCGAAGTTGTAGCCCTCCCAGGACATGAAGGCCACCAGCAGGTTCTTGCCGAGCGCCATCTCGCCCGAGTCGGTGGCCGAGCCGTCGGCCAGCACGTCGCCGGCCTTGACGCCGGCGCCGACGTCGACGATCGGCTTGTTGTGGATCAGCGTGCCCTGGTTTGAGCGCATGAACTTCTGCAGCTCGTACTCGTCCTTGCCGCCGTCCTTGTTGTCGACCTCGATGCGCTCCGCATCGACGTAGGACACGGTCCCGGGGGCGGCGGCCAGCACGATGTCGCCGGTGTCCACGGCCGCCCGACGCTCCATCCCCGTGCCGATCAGCGGCGCGTCGGTGGAAAGCAGCGGCACGGCCTGAGCCTGCATGTTCGAGCCCATCAGGGCGCGGTTGGCGTCGTCGTGCTCCAGGAACGGGATCATCGCCGTCGTCACCGACCAGATCTGCTCCGGTGAGACGTCGATCAGATCGACTTCCTCGGGCGTGGCGTTCACATACAGCCCCGCCTGCGTCCGGCACAGGATCTCGTCACCGCTCAGGTTGCCGTTCTCGTCGACGGGCGTATTGGCCTGGGCGATGAGCCGCTCCTCCTCCTGGGTGGCGTCGAGGTGGAGGACCTGGTTTGTGACCTTCCCGTCCTTGACGACGCGGTAGGGGGTGGTGACGAACCCGTAATCGGAGATCTCGGCGTAGCTCGAGAGCGAGCCGATCAGACCGATGTTCGGACCCTCGGGGGTCTCGATCGGGCACATGCGGCCGTAGTGCGTCGGGTGCACGTCGCGGACCTCGATCGGGGCGCGCTCCCGGGTCAGACCGCCCGCACCGAGGGCCGACAGGCGGCGCCGGTGCCTGAGACCGGCCAGGCTGTTCGTCTGGTCCATGAACTGGCTCAGCTGGCTCGAGCCGAAGAACTCCTTCAGGGCCGCGACGACCGGGCGGATGTTGACGATCGTCTGCGGCGTGATCGTGTCCGCGTCCTCGGTCGTCAGGCGCTCGCGCACGACGCGCTCCATCCGGTAGAGGCCGATCCGGAACGCCTCCTGGATCAGCTCGCCGACGGTCCGCAGACGCCGGTTGCCGAAGTGCTCGTACTCGTCGAGGTGGTCCTGGATCGGCTCGTGGCTCAGCGTCGCGGCCTCAGCGGCGAAGTCCTTGATCTCCTCGCCCGGATCCTCGGGGATGCCCAGGCGCCTGGGCAGCGAAACGAGCTCCTTGACCAGCGCGATGATGTCGTCGTGGGTCAGCGTGCGGGTCTCCTCGTCGATCTGCAGACCGAGGCGACTGTTCAGCTTGTAGCGACCCACTCGCGTCAGGTCGTAGCGCTTGGGGTCGAAGAACAGCTGGTTGAGCAGCGCCTTGGCGGCGTCGATTGACGGTGGCTCGCCGGGCCGCTGCTTCTTGAAGAGCTCGATCAGCGAGCCCTCCTCCGTGCGCACGATCTCGGGATCGGCCTCCAGCGTGAGGCGGATGTAGAGCGAGTCGTCGAAGGCCTTGAGGATCTCCTCGTCGGAGTAGCCCATGGCGCGCATAAGCACCGTGATCGGCAGCTTGCGCTTGCGGTCGATGCGCACGTAGACGCGGCCCTTCTTGTCGATCTCCAGCTCCAGCCAGCTTCCGCGGGCGGGCATCAGGTTGGCGATGAAGACCTGCTTCTCGCGGTCCTTGGGCTCCATCACGTACGCGCCCGGGCTGCGGACGAGCTGCGTCACGACCACGCGCTCGGTGCCGTTGATGATGAACGTGCCGCGATCTGTCATCCACGGGAAGTCGCCCATGAACACGGACTGCTCCCGGATCTCGCCGGTCTCGCGGTTGATGAAGGCGACGGTGATCGTCAGCGGGCGCGAGTAGGTCAGATCCTTCTCGCGGCACTGCTCCAGGCTGGCGATGGGCTCGTCGAAGGTGAACTCGCCGAACTGCACGGCCAGGTTGCCGGTGTAGTCCTCGATCGGCGAGATGTCGTCGATCGTCTCGCGCAGACCGCCCTTCTCAGGATCGGTGAGCCAGGCGAACGACTTGCGCTGGATATCAATGAGGTTGGGGACTTCAAGGACCTTTTGCAGGCGCGCGAAGCTCCGGCGCGTCCGCGGGGCGTGAGCGGTTGCCAAGGTGGCGACTCCTCGGGCGGTTGAGAGGCGAGTAGAGATGCGCTCTCAGGCGGCGGGATCTTCCCCGGTCGGAGGGGTGTTCCCTCCGGGGCCAGAGCTCTTCCCAGCCCTCCGGAGCGCGACCACCAAAGATAGCACACGGCGACGTCGCCCTGTGCAGGACCGTCAGCTCTCACGGACCCCGCCCCTCGACACCGCGTATGTGGCGCGGCGCCGCTTGCTTTCGGGACGGCTACGGCTATTGGCCGACCGCAGGAGTGTAGGGGCAAATGTCTGCAAGGGCAAGTCCGGGGCCGGAGGTGCTTGGGAGCGCCGCCCGAGGCCGGGAGCGCCGCGGGCTCGGGCGGAGCCGGGAGCGCCCTGTCGCCGCGCCGCGGCCGGGCGCGCCCCGTCGCCGCGTCGCGTCCGGGCGCGCGTGTCCCGCCCCGGACCGGTGCGCCGTTCAAATAACGCAACAAACCGCGAACACCCGCCGCCCCTTGTGCACATAAGCATCCCCCAGATGCTTATCTCGCCAAACCGCCAGCGCCATGCCGGGTTTGCTGCGAAATTCGAGCGCGGACCACGGCGGGCACTGCTCGAGTCGGGGAGGCGCGCTGTTACCGCCGGAGGACGAAAGCGGCGGCCGCCCGAGCACGAGGAGCGCGCAGCAGCCGCCCGCGCTACCCGCCCCTCGGACCACCCGCTCCACACTCAAACCTGCTCTAACGCCCAAACGCTCCCGGCTTACGGACGAATGGCAGTTTGAACAGGTCTAGCCTGCTCAAACTGACAATCGGCGACCGCGCTCGGCGCGAATGGCGATTTGAACAGGTCGAGAGCTACTTCAGCTCGACCGTGGCGCCGGCCTCTTCGAGGTCGGTCTTGAGCTTGTCAGCCTCTTCGCGCTCCACGCCCTCCTTGACCGGCTTGGGCGCCTCGTCGACGAGGGCCTTGGCCTCCTTGAGGCCCAGCCCGGTCGCGGCACGGACGACCTTGATCACCTGGATCTTCTTGTCGCCGGCACCCTGCAGGATGACGTCGAATGCGCTCTGCTCCTCGGCAGCCTCGCCGGCGCCGTCGGTGGCCGCGGCGGCCATCGGAGCGGGTGCGACGGCGGTGGCAGAGACGCCGAACGTCTCCTCGAGCGCTTTGATGCGCTCCGAGAGCTCGAGCACCGAGATGTTCTTGAGCTCGTCGATCCACTCTTGGGTGGTGGTCATGATTCCTCCTGCGGTTCGTCAGATTCGGTTTCAGCTTCGGCTTGGTCGGGCTGCTCCGACGCCTCGGTGGCTGTCTCGGGCACGGTGTCCGATTCGGATTCGCCCTCTGGCGGCGAGTCGCTTTCGCCTTCAGGCGGGGACTCGCCCTCGCCCGGGCCGGGGGGCTGTTCGGACTCCGCAGCGGCCGCGGGCTCTTCGCCCGCCGCAGCCCCGGGTTCCTCGGACTCCGCGACGGTCGAGGGCTCCTCGCCCGCCGCAGCCTCGGGCCCCTCGGACTCCCCTTCCGCGCCCACAGCCGCGGCCGGCGCCTCGCCGCTCACCAGCCCCTGCTCAGCCACCTGCTGGAGCTGGCTGGCGAGGCCGGCGATCAGGGCGTTGAGGGTTCGCACCAGTCCGGACAGCGGCGCCGCGATCGTGCCCACCAGCTGGCCATGCAAGACGTCGCGTGATGGGAGCCGGGCGATCGAGCGGATCTCGTCCGCGCTCACGGTGTTGCCGTCCATCAGGCCACCCTTGAACTCGAGCAGGTGGAGCGCCCGGGAGACGTCGTTGAGCGCCTTGGCGGCCAGGGCCGGGTCGCCGGATACCAGCGTCAGCGCGGTGGGCCCGTCGAGCAACTCCTTGAGCTGGGCCGTGCCGGCCTGGTCGGCGGCGCGCTCGGTGAGCGAGTTCTTGACGATGCGGAAGGTGGCGTTAGCGTCGCGCAGCCTGGCTCGCAGCTCGGCGGCCTGGGAGACGGAGATGCCGCGGTAGTCGACGGCGAACACCGCTTGGGCGCTCTGCAGCTGCCCGGCGATCTCCTCTACGACTTGAGCTTTTTGATCTCGATTCATGTCCTCTCGACTCCTAGTGCAGGCGGGCGTCGAGAGGCGAGCGTGGCTCGCAGTCGCGCTTCCACCTGTTCCGGACTTATGCGCTGACGGCGGCCGGAGGTCTTCGGCAGGTGCTTACTAGTCTACGCCGCCGCCGGCTCCTCGACGATGTCGCGAGTGCGGGAGGGATCGACCTTGACGCCCGGGCCCATCGTCGAGGCGAACGTCACCGAGCGGATGTAGCGCCCCTTGGCCGCGGACGGCTTGGCGCGAATCAGCTCCTCGATCACGGCCGCATAGTTCTCGAGCAGGCGGTGCTCATCGAAGTCGGTCTTGCCGATCACCATATGCACGATCGCGTTGCGGTCGGTGCGGTACTCCACCTTCCCCGCCTTGGACTCCTCCACCGCCTTGGCCACGTCCATCGTCACGGTGCCCACCTTGGGGTTGGGCATCTTGCCCGCCGGCCCGAGGATGCGTCCCAGCCGCCCGACCACGGGCATCATGTCGGGCGTGGCGATGGCCACGTCGAAGTCGTCGAAGCCGCCCTGAATCCGCTCGGCGAGATCCTCCGCCCCGACGACGTCCGCCCCGGACGCCTCGGCCTCCCGGGCCTTGTCGCCCCGGGCGAACACCGCGATCTTGACGTCCTTGCCGAGGCCATTGGGCAGCGCGATCGTGCCGCGCAGCTGCTCATCGGCGTGGCGCACGTTCAGCCCCGTGCGGACGTGCACCTCCACCGACTCGTCGAACTTGGCGCGCTTTAGCTCCTTGACGAGGGCCATCGCCTCGGCCGGCGGGTACTCGCGCTCGCGGTCGAGACGCTGGCGGGCGTCCAGATACGTCTTTCCATGGTGTGCCATCGGCGCGCTCCTGGTTCCTAGATGAGTGATTCGAAATTGGTTGGAAGCGGGGCGGTCGGGGACCGAGTGGGGCGACGCGGACAGGAGGCGACGCGTAGCAGCGCTACGCGAGCCGACTGGGCGTGGCGCATCCGCGAAGGTATCCCGTGCGGATCCGCGACGAACAATTTGGAATCACTCATCAGACGACGTCCACGCCCATCGACCGCGCCGTGCCGGCGATGATGTTCGCCGCGGCGTCGAGATCGTTGGCGTTCAGGTCTTTCATCTTCTTCTCGGCGATCTCCCGCAGCTGGGCCTGGGTGATCTGCGCCACCTTCTCCCGGTGCGGCTCAGCCGAGCCCTTCTCCACCGAGACGGCCTGCTTGATCAGCACGGCTGCCGGGGGGCTCTTGGTGACGAACGTAAACGAGCGATCCTCGAAGACCGTGATCACGACCGGGATGACGGTGCCAGCGTCGCTCTGGGTCTGGGCATTGAATGCCTTGACGAACTCCATGATGTTCACCCCGTGCTGGCCCAGGGCAGGACCCACGGGCGGAGCCGGGCTGGCCTGTCCGCCGACCGCTTGCAGCTTGATCTCTGTTAGAACCTTTTTCGCCATTTTTTTAATAATGGGGCCGCCGCGAGGCGGCCCTTTTAAATCTTCTTCACCTGGTCGAAGCCGACCTCGACCGGGGTCTCGCGGCCGAAGATCGACACCAGCACCTTCAGCCGCTGGGCGTCCTCGTTGACCTCCGAGATCTCGCCGGAGAAGTCCGACAGCGGACCCGAGATGACCTTGACCGACTCGCCGATCGAGAACTGGGCGCGGCTGCGCGGCCGGACCTCCGCCTCGCGGTGCAGGAGCCGGTTGACCTCGTCCTGGGTCAGGGGCACCGGCTCGTTCGAGGCGCCGACGAAGCCGGTCACGCCCGGCGTCCCCTTGACCAGGGACCAGGAGTCCTCGTTGAGGTCCATGTTCACCAGCACGTAGCCCGGCATCGTGCGCTTCTCCACGGTCACCTTCTGGTTGTCCTTCATCTCGGACACGCTCTCGGTGGGCACGACGATCTGACGCACGGCACGCTGCTGCCCGAGTGACACCACCCGGTGCTCGAGGTTGTGCTTGACCTTCTGCTCGTGGCCTGAATAAGTGTTTACGACGTACCAGCGAAACATGATTAAAAGTGACCGTTGATGATGAAGGACACGACCTTCCCGGCGACCCAGTCTGACACGCCGAGCCAGACGCCGGCCACGATCACGAACCCGATCACAACCCCGGTGGCCTGCATCACCTGACGGCGATCGGGCCACTGTACCCGTTGGAGCTCGCGCCAGCTGCCCTGAAGGAAACCGATGAGCCGATTGCCCGGAACGGTGCGCGGCTGGGCCGCGGCGCCCGAGGGCATCGCGAGCTCGCCGCCGCCTCCCGGTGGACCGTCGCCCTCGCCGTCGAAGTCGCCATCGATGCTCATCCCGCGCCCGCCGCCGCGGCCCCCGACCTCCTCCGGCTCCTCCTCGTCGATCGCCGGCTGATCTTCGTCGAGCTGCCCGAGCCGCCCCAGCTCCAGCTGCGCCTCGGCGATCTCCACGTCCGGGGCGGCGTGTTCGATCGGGGAAGGTGCCTCGTACTCGTCACCGGGCTCCTCGGCCTCGACTGGCTCGGGAAGCCCGTTCTCGAGGGGCTCGGGAAGCCCGTCGTCGACCGGCTCTGAAACTACCGGCTCGAGCTCTTCTGGGGCTTCGGCCGCCTCGAGCTCTTCGGGGGCTTCGTGCTCGCGCTGCGTCCGCTCGGGCATCCCACCCCGAGCCGCCGCCTCACGGCTGCGACTGGCGACCGGCTGCGGACGGCGAGCGCGGCGCTCCTTGGCGCGTTTGCGGTTGCGAGCCACGGGTCCAGGTCAACCCATCAGCGCGTCTCACGGTGAGCCGTGTGACGCCGACACCAGCGGCAGTACTTGCGCAGCTGGATGCGATCAGGGTTGTTCCGCTTGCTCTTGTTCGTCTGGTAGTTCCGGCGCTTGCACTCTTCACAGGCGAGCGTCACTGCGATCCGGACATCTCCACGGGCCATCGCGCTTGCAATCTCGTCGTATCAGTACGTCTGCTGGCGGCCGGATCCGGGCGTGTCTTGATACGCCCAGCGGCGCCGCGGACGAGTGTAGCGGCTAGTCCCCCAGTTCCACCGGGGTGGCATCGAGTTCGAGGAAGCGCTCACCGCGGAACACGCACACGGTCAGGGGCCTGCCGATTGCGGCCTCGGTCATCGCTCGCTGGACGTCGTCGACCCGCTCGACGGCCACGCCGCCCAGTTCGACGATCAGGTCCTCCGAGCGCAGGCCGGCGCGATCGGCCGGGCTCCCTTCCATCACCTCCACGATCTCCACGCCGCCCGCGCGGCCGACGCGTGAGCGGGCGTGCGGGGGCAGCGGCCGGGGTCCGCCCGCGATGCCGAGGTAGGCCCGTCGCACCCGACCGTGGCACATCAGCGCACCGATGATCTGTCGCGTGGCCGCGCTGATCGGAACGGCGAGGCCGAGCCCCACCCCCGCTACGGCGGTGTTGACGCCCACCACGCGGGCGGAGCTGTCGACCAGCGCGCCCCCTGAGTTGCCGGGGTTCAGCGCGGCGTCGGTCTGAATCACGTTGTCGATGTAGCGCAACGTTCTTCCCGCGCGCGCGGGAAGAGAACGTCCCAGGGCGGAGACCACGCCCGCTGTCACCGATCCGGCAAACCCGTTGGGGTTGCCGATCGCCACGACCAGCTGGCCGACCCGCAGTCGCTCGGCCTCGCCCAGCGTGGCCGGGCTGAGGCCGTCCCCGTCCGCGCGCAGCACCGCCAGATCGGAGAGCCGGTCAACCCCGACGATCTGGAAGCTCAGCTCGCGCCCGTCGACAAATGCCGCTCGGCCCCGCCGCCCCGGGCCGGCCACCACGTGCGCCGAGGTGAGGAGGAACCCGTCAGGCGTGAGTACCACGGCGCTGCCGGCTCCGGCCGGAACCTGGCCGCCGCGACCGCGGCGCATCACACGCAGGTTGGCGACGCTGGGTGCCAGGTGCTCAGCGACCTCGACCACTATCCGGGAGTACGCGTCGAGCGCTTCCACGTCGCCGTCCGGCAGCTGTCGCGGATTGGCGTCGGTGGTGCTCATCAGAACGTGACCGTTACCGTGCGCTCGTCGCTTCCACGCAGCACGCCCAGCTCGAGCCGGCCCTCGCTCCGAGCACCGTCGAGCGCCTCATAAAGGCCGTCGATGCGCTCGATGTCGTTTCCGCCTGCGGCGAAGATCAAATCGCCGCGCTCGATCCCGGCGCGCTCCGCTGCGCTGTCCTCCTGGACCGCACGCACCAACACGCCGTCGCGCTCGGGCAGTCCGACCGCTCTGCGCAGCCGCCGCGCGACGCGCGGGGGTGCGATCGCCACACCGAGGCGCACGCGGGAGGGCTCCTCGCCGCGGGCCAGCAGCTCGACGCGCTCCCGCAGGACGGCGTCGGCCGGGATGGCCAGGATCAGGCCGCCGTCCTCGCGCAGAGCGTTGATGCCGAGCACCCGGCCGTCGAGGTCGAGCAGCGGGCCGCCAGAGGAGCCTCGGGGCAGCGGGGCCGTGTGCTCGAGCGCGCCTCCGATCCGCCTGCCCCTCGGTCCGCGGAAGCTGCGGGCGGCCGAGGACACATAGCCCAGCGTGACGCGGAGGCCGCGTCCTCCCGGGTTGCCCAACGCCAGCACCGGACGGCCGATCCCCGCCTGCTCCACCTGGTCTGCGAACTGCAGCGGCTCGGCGTCGCCGGTGTCCACTTCGATCACGGCAATGTCGAGGTCGTCATCGAACCCGGCCACGCGGCCGCCCTCGCGGCGCCCGCCGGCGAACGTCACAGTGACCTCGTCGTGGCGCAGGTTGTGGGCATTGGTCACAACACGGCCGGGGCCGATCACGAAGCCCGAGCCGACGCCCCAGCCGCGTCCCAAACCGACGACGGCCGGACCGAACCGCGTCGCGGCATCCGTGATCGCGCTTTGTGTCTCTTCAAGTACAGCCATTTCTTTCTCTCTCCTACTCGCGCAGTTGGGGGGTGCCTGCCCGCGGTCCGGGTGTGTGCCTTGCAGCCGCGGTCAAGCGGGTCCCCGCTCCTCCGCGGTCAATAGTTACTTGCAATATGCAAGTCGCTATCGTAGCAGGGCACGATGACTACGATCTCGCCTCAGATGGCTGACCGGCTCCACCCATCCTGGCCCGCCGGGGAGGCCGACAAGCCCGAGGCGGACAGGCCCCCGGCCGCGGAGGACAACTCGGCCCTAGCCGACGCCCTGGCCGCGGTCGGCGATCGCTGGACGCTGCTGGTGGTGGCGGCGCTGCTGGATGCCCCCCACCGCTTCGGCGAGCTCCAGCAGGAGGTGCGAGGGATCGCGCCAAACGTGCTCGCCCAGCGCCTGCGCCAGCTGGAGCGCCGCGCCTTGGTGGTTGCCCGGCCCTACTCGGAGCGCCCACCGCGGTTCGTGTACGAGCTGAGCGCTGCCGGGCGCGAGCTGGCCGGCGCCCTGCGCCTGCTGGCCGGCTGGGGGGCGCGCAATGCCGAAGGCGCGTCGGCCCCCCGCCACGTCGTGTGCGGGACGCCGATGGAGGCTCGCTGGTGGTGTCCCAGCTGCGAGCGCCCGGTTTCGGACGACGAGGGCGAGGAGCTGCATTTCGCCTAACGCCGGGCGGGGCCGCCTGCGCGATCAGGGCTACCGCCTTGTGCATACCGGCTAACAGCTCCCCGGAAGCGCGGTTTGTGGGAAGAATTGCGCCATGCTGCGGCTGCTCGCGCTGTGCGTCACCGTCGGGCTCGCCGACTCGATCAATCCGAGCACGATCGGTCCGGCGCTGTACCTGGCCGGGGGGCAGCACGCGCGGAGGCACGTGATCCAGTTCACGCTCGGGGTGTTCGCCGTCTACCTGCTGGGGGGACTGCTGCTGGCGCTGGGGGCCGGCCAGCTGTTGCTGTCGCTGGTGCCCCATCCCGATCATGAGGACCGGTTCCTGCTCGAGACGATCGCCGGCGGGTTGATTTTGGCGGGCGGCGTGTTCCTGATCGCCTACCGCCACCGGCTGGCGCGCTTCGAGGTGCCCGCGCCGAAAGCCAAGGGCAGATCGAGCGCGATCCTCGGCGCGACAATCACCGCCGTGGAGCTGCCGACGGCGTTCCCCTATTTCGCGGCGATCGCCGCGGTCGTGGGCTCGGGCTTCGGCCCGGCACGGCAGACGGTGCTGATCCTGATCTTCAATATCTGCTTCGTGCTGCCGCTGGTGGCGATCGTCTTGACGGTCACGTTCGCCGGCGACCGCGCAACGAGCATCCTCGGGACGGCCAGAACTTGGCTCGAGGCGAGATGGCCGCTCGTCCTGGCGACGCTCGCGCTGCTGGCTGGGGCATTCGTCACCCTGCTAGGCGCGACCGGTCTGGCGGGCCTGGGCCATGGTCACTTCGGCCGCTTCGCGCGCCACTTCCGCGGCATCATTCACCCGTGACCCCGACGGGGACCAGCTGGTTCCGCGTGGGCTCGCGCTCGAGCTCATGCGCCAGCCGCGTCAGCAGTGCCGCCAGATCGTCGTAGCGCTCGGGCGACCAGCCGTCCAGCAGCCGGGCAAGGCTGGCACGTCGTTCGGCGATCAGCCGCTGCACCAACTCGCCCGCGCCGGGGTCGAGCTCCCGACCGCCGTTCTCGGCGCGGACGAGCCCTCGGTCCTCGAGTTCTTGCAGCGCGCGCTCGCTGACCGCTGTGGGGACAGCAAAGCGCCGGCACATGTGGGCGAGGTCGGCATCTGGCTTCTCGTGCAGGCGCACCAATAACCACGCCGCGGCTGGGGAGAGGTCGACTCCCGCGCGCGCCGTCACCCCGGCCGCCAAGCGGCGACGCCCCTCGCGGCCCACCAGAACGCTGAGCGCGCGCGAGATCTCGGCCAGCGAGTCGCCCTCCTTGGGAACCGCGAAGCTCTCGCCGACTCCGCTGCCGGCGGCGACGCTGTCGCGCAGAGGGCGCTCCTGGAGCGCCCAGCTGAGCAGGAACGCCACGACCGCCACGGCTGCCGCCACCTCGAAAACTGTCCCCAGCGCGTTGGTGAACGCGTGCACGTAGCCGGCGTGAATCGGCGCCGGGAGCTTGTCGAGCGCCGCGGGATTCTCACTGAGATTGCTGCCGTTGGTGCTCGCCGCGGTGCCCGCCGGCAACGTGTGCTTGAGCTCGGTAGCAAGCCGGCTGGCGAACACAGAGCCCAGGATCGCGGTGCCGACCGAGCCGCCGATCGAGCGAAACAGCGTCGCGCCCGAGGTGGCGACGCCGAGGTCGCGGTACTCGACGGCGTTCTGCACCGCCAGCACGAGCACCTGCATCACGCCCCCGAGGCCCAGACCGAGCACGAACATGTAGGCCGAGGAGACCAGCTGCGGGGTGGTGGCGCTCATACCGGCGAGCAGCAGCAGTCCAACGACCATGACCGCCGTGCCGGCGATCGGAAACGGTTTGTAACGGCCGGTGCGCGTGATGATCTGGCCGGAGCCGATCGAGGTGATGAGCAGCCCGGCCATCAGCGGCAGCAGGAGCAGTCCCGAGCCCGTGGGCGACGCGCCGTTGACCACCTGCAGAAACAGCGGCAGATAGGTGACCGAGCCGAACAGGGCAAAGCCGACGATCAACCCCATCGCACTGCTGACGGAGAAGACGCGGTTTGAGAACAACCGCAGCGGCAGCACCGCTTCGGTCGCTACGCGCTCGGCCAAGACGAAGGCACCGATCAGCGCCAGCGCTCCCAGCCCCAGGACGATCGTGAATGTCGAGCCCCACTTGTAGGTCGTCCCGCCCAACGTGCATAGGAGCACAACGGCGCTGACGGCGGCCGCCAACAGCACCGTCCCCAGATAGTCGACCTTGTGGTGCACGCGCTCGGTCTGTGACGGCAGCGTCGCGGCGAGCACGACAAACGCCAGCGCTCCGACCGGCAGGTTGACGTAGAAGATCCAGCGCCAGCTGAGGTTGGTCGTGAGGAATCCACCGAGCAACGGCCCGATCACGCTGGCCACTCCGAACACCGCGCCGAACAGGCCCTGGTAGCGGCCCCGCTCCCGGGGAGAGACGACGTCCCCGATCGAAGCTTGCGCACCGACCATGAGCCCACCGCCTCCGAGACCCTGCAACGCGCGAAACACGATCAGCATGTCGAGGTTCTGCGCCACACCACACAGAGCCGAGCCCACGACGAACAACACCATCGCTATCTGCAGCATCAGCTTGCGCCCGTAGAGGTCGCCGAGCTTGCCGTACAGCGGCGTGACCGCGGTTTGGGCCAGCAGGTAGGCCGTCACCACCCAGGAGATGTGGTTCAGGCCGCCGAGGTCGCCGACGATCGTCGGCAGCGCTGTGGCGACGATCGTCTGATCGAGCGCGGCCATCAGCATCACGAGCATCAGGCCCGCGAAAATCACCGCCACGGGGTGTTTGCTGTCGCCCCGTTCAGTGGCTGCGGCGGCGACCGAGCTCACATCAGACGATCATAAGCTTCGGCGATGCGGCCACCGTGCCGAAGATTGAGCGCTTCAGGCCGCAGACTCGCGGTCATCGCCCATGTCCAAAACCGCTGCGCTGATGCGCGAAATCCTCGCTGCCGACAACCCAAGGTATGCTTTGACCGTTTGAAGGGGGCGCTCTGGCGCGCCACCCGGCGCGCTAGGGGCTTCGTTTCGCCACGGCAGGAAGGGGCACACAATGGCAACGACGGTGCAGATCACCGACCTGGGGCAGACAGCGAAGATTCGGAATCCGTGGGCGGTACTGCTGCTCTCGCTTCTCACCATCGGGATCTACTACCTGGTCTGGTACTACAAGGTAAACCGGGAGATGGCCGACTGGGGCCGGCAGAACAACGTCGACATCGGCACCTCCCCAGGAATGAGCCTGCTCGCGATCACGCTCGGTGCAATCATCATCGTCCCGCCGTTCGTGTCAATCTGGTGCACGGGCAAGCGGATGGAGCTCACTCAACGCGCCGCGGGCGTACAAGACGGCAGTGGCCTCCTGTGGTTCATCCTGCACTTCATCCCCCTGGTCGACTTGCTCGCGCCCGTCTACATGCAGTACGAGCTCAACAGGGCATGGGAGACCGTGCTGCGGCCGATGGCCGGACCGCAGCCGGCCGTGGCTGGGCCGGCGTAAGCGAAGCACCGGCCGCCGCAACTACCCAACAGCTTCATCCATCGGGGTCGATGGCATGAGCGGGGTCGGGACGGCGTTCCGCGCTGGCCATGCTGTAGTCAGCGAATAGCGCGTCGCGGTCCTGGGTGGCGGCCCTGACCCCCTCCGCTGCCGCCTTGTCGATGAACGCGCGGGCGTCGGGAGTGTTTCGCATCAGCCCGTCCAGAATCGGTCCCAGCGTCTGAGTTGAATGCAGCCCCATGTGCTCGTAAGCCTGGTTGACGATCAGCTTCATCGCCGCGAGCTGGGAGGAAGGGATACTTGCAAGCTTCTGCGCCTGGTCGGCGACGGCGGTCCCCAGCCGCTCGAACGGAACGGCAGCGTTGATCAGCTCAACCTCGGCCGCCTCCGTGCCGGACAGAGGCCGACCGGTCAGCGCGTGCTCCTTGGCCTTGGTCAGCCCGAGCCGATAAAGCCACATGCAGGACAGATAGCACCCCCAAATGCGAGAGTAGGGCGTTCCGATCTGCGCATCCTCGGAGGCGATGACGAGGTCTGCGCAGAGCGCCATATCGCTGCCGCCTCCCACGCACCAGCCATGGACCTGGGCGATGACCGGCTTGGGCGTGCGCCAGATGCTCATGAACTTCTGCGTCGGGCCATACGCCGAGGCGCCGATGAAGTCCTTGCCAGGATCCCACTGCCCCTTGGAGGCGATCATCTCGTCCCAGTGATGAAAGCCGCCGCCGAAGTCGTATCCGGCGCAGAACGCGCGTCCGGCGCCGCGCAGCACGATGACCTTTACCTCGCGGTCGAGCGTCGCCTCGCGCACCGCCGCCTCGAACTCATCGGGCATCGGCGGGACGATCGTGTTGAGCCGCTCCGGACGATTCAGCGTGACCGTCGCGATCGGACCATCCGTCGCGTACAGCAGGGTCTCGTAGCTCACAACCACTCCTCTCTTGCTGGTGGGTTTGAACCCGCGGCGCCGCGCATCCGCCAGCTCAGGCCTGAGCGAACATGCCGTGGAATCCGAACGGGATATGGTGCGGCACATCGGCGCGGGCGAGCTCCTCGAGCGACTGAGCGTCGAGGATCAGCAGGAACGAGTTGCCGCTCGGGCCTAGGACAACCGAGAGCAGCACTCCGCCGTCCTCCTCTGGGGAGCCGGGCGCAGCGACGAATACGGGCTCACCCGGGAAGCAGCCCTCCTCGTGCCACGTGATGCTGCTGCCCTCCTGGAGGTCGGCCTTGACGATCCGGTCGAGCCAGCCGTCTGCGAAACCGACCCCCCACACGTAGCGATAGGGCCGCTCGTTGCAGCGTCCGTAGTTGATCCTGCTCAGCTCGAGCGACTCGCCGATCAAGCGCTCGCTCGAGACGCTTCCCTTCCCCGGCGATATGCGGAAGCGCTCCAGGTGCGATGGCGTGGCGGGCTTGCCCTGGCGAAGCCGCTCCAGGTACAGGTCCTGGACGATTCCGGCATCGGGATAGGTGCAGATGTCGGCCACGATCTGATCGCCGTCCTCGTAGGCGTTCACGTGGTGAAAGCCAAAGCGAGCGTCGGTCTCGAGCGGCCCGGAGTGCTCGCCTGTGCGCCGGTCGAACAGATGAAAGCGCGTCCCTTGTTCGGGCTTCCAGCGGTAGTTCTCGATGTAGGGCCGG
The DNA here is from genome assembly GCA_963822735.1 of uncultured Actinomycetes bacterium. Lineage (GTDB taxonomy): Bacteria > Actinomycetota > Thermoleophilia > Solirubrobacterales > Solirubrobacteraceae > Palsa-465. Next base: position 32,986 of record CAWGIU010000014.1, on the reverse strand, counting down.
CCGCTGGCTGCGAGCTGCAGGGGATTGACAACGAACGGGAACTCGGCCAGCAGAAGCCAATGCTCGGTCAGCCCGAAGGAGTGCATGTACGCCGGTTCGCGGACCCCGTGGGATCCGATCACCTGAGGCCTGCTGCCGTCGGGGCGAAGGAGGAAGAAGCGGTAGCTGTTGCGAGGGCCGAGCTTGGCGGCGTAGTTGAGCATCCCCTTGGTCGAGCGGTCGAGATGGGGATGAGCGCTCGTCAGCTGGCCCGGCGGCTTGTAGGGCACCCCCGCCGCGGCCAGCGTCGCCGGGTCGAACTGCACCGGAATGGGCGTCTCGGTCATGGCGATGAAGCGCTCGCCGAGCTTGACCAGGTTGACGTTGACGTTGTCCGTCAGCTGCGGCGAGAAGACCGTTGCGATGCGCTGAAACAGCGACCGGCAGGGGTCGGTGGCGAACTCCGAGTAGGCGATCTGCCCTTCATCGCGGGCCGCCCGCCACGCGCGCGTCTCCAGGAAACGGTTTGCGTAGGACACCTCGCCGTGGGCAAACGAGAAGCGGTGCAGCATCGCCAGGCCGTCGAACCAGTGGTTCATCGTCCGCCTCCCCACCTCCCATTTCGCCGGGCCGGTCCGGATCAGGGAGCCCGCCAACCACGGCGGCAGCTGTCCCCGGATGGGCAGTCCGTCGACCTGCGTTTCCTGCTCGAGCGATTCGAAGCCCTTAGCGGCCGTCGCCGTCGGCGTCGCGGTGGCCATTTGTTAGTTCCTCCTGAATCGTTTGAGTCGAACGATCCGGACCGTACTGTAGGATCTCCGCCGTGTCAACCGTTCGGCTCAGCACCACGTCCTACGCAGTGCTCGGCCTCGTAGAGATGATCGAGCCGGCGACGCCGTATCGGCTAAAGCGACTGGCGGAGATGAGCCTCCTGCACTTCTGGTCGATCCCGCACACGCAGATCTACACAGAGTGCACGCGGCTTGCGGACGCCGGCCTGCTCTCGGAGCGGCGCGAGCAGACCGGGCGCCGGCGTCGCCTGTATCGACTGACAACGGCGGGGCGCAAGGCGCTTGAAGCCTGGCGCGCCGATCCGGAGACCGAGCTCTACGAGCTCCGCGACCCCGGCATCTTGAAGCTGTTCTGCAACGCTGAGCCCGGGGTCATAGCTGACGTACAGCTGAGACGACACAAGCAGCGCCTGCGCTTCTACCAGCAGCTTCGCGCCGAGGAAGACATGACCGAGGGCATGCGGCTTGCCCTGGAGTCAGGAATCGGACACGAGCGCGAGTACGTCCGCTTCTGGACAGCTGTGGCGACCAAGCCGCATGAGCGCCGCGGCGGCCGCTAGCTGTGGGGCCGCTCCAGGCGGTCGAGCGCGTAGCCCAGCCACAGCGGCGCCCACTCGGCCCACAGCGACGTGGAGTGTCCGCCGCTGTAGATCGCGAACCGATGTGGGATGTGGTGGGCAGTGAACACCTTGTTCAGGAGGACGTTTGCGTTCAAGAACGTCGTGTCCTGGTGGCCGACGTAGAAGCCGATAAACGTGGACTCGGCCCCCAGCTTTCGCTTCAGCCGCGAGCCGCGCGGCACGCTCGCGTGTCTGTTGGCCTTGCTCGAGCCCAGATCGAGCTTCGTCAAGCCGCTGGGATCGGTGGCCACGAAGTAACCGCTCCAGGCCTCGATCGCACCGAACGTTTTCAGATGGCGCAGCCCGATGTTGAATGCGCCATAACCACCGGCGGAAACACCGATCAGGGCCCGCCCTCGGCGGCTGGCGATCGTGCGAAAGCGTGAATCGATGCAGTGCGTCAGATCGTCGGCGATCGCCGCCGGCCAGTTCTCAGCTGGCCCCCAGTCGAGATATTCGCGGTCCGAGTTCTCGGCGCGTGCACCCTGCGGAGCGACGACGATCGCCCGGTGGCCGCTTGCCGCCGCCCCGGTGGCCACGAAGCCGTTAGTCGTGTAGTCATCTGGGTTCGCCGGCAGCCCGTGCAGGAAGTAGATGACCGGGAAACGCGTCGAGCTGTGGAAATAACCCACGGGCAAATAGACCATCGCCGGCAGCCCACCCGCCAGCGAGGGCGACCGACAGCTCACGGCCTCGGTGCGAGCCGGCGAACCGGGTCCCGCGGCCGACGATGTAGCGCTGCTGCCGAGTACGAGCCCACCCGCGCCCGACGCCGCAGCCGCTGCGCACAGACCGACCAGCAGCATCCGGCGTCTCCGCCGGGGCCCGGAGAGGCGCCTTGCTTGCATATAGGCGATGACAGTAAGCGCGGCACGTAAGATTGGCGTCAGGTTGTCCGTCGGTTCCAAAGGCCGGATCGGCACGCTCGGCGCCGCTGCGACGTTCACCGTGACCGTGTTGGCGACGTTGCTCTCGGGCTTCGGATGGCTCTACGCGCTGCGCGGCCTGGGCTGGCCTTCCGGCGGCCCGGTGATCCACGATGCGCTTCCGCTACTGCAACTGGCCGACCGCGACGCTCAGCCGTTGTTGCGTGTCGTCCTGGCCTGGCTGGCCGCCGGCCTCACCGCCGGGCTGATGCTCTCGGGGCTTCCGCGTCTGCGCCGCACGGCGCCCGCCGCCGGGTTAGCGCTGGTGCTGCTACTGCTCGCCTCTCAGGCTGCGTCGGCGCTGACACGCAACCAACGACTGAGCCACGTGCTGCTATCCCGCCGGCCGGGGGTAGGTCCATGGCTCGAGGCCGCGTTGTTCGCCGCCGGCTGCGCGCTGCCGGGTGCCCTCGGGAGGTTCGGCATCCGCCGCCAGCTCGGTCTGCGCCCGCGCCAGCAGCGGGACGCAAGCTAGGACGACTGCCACCGCAAGAGCGTGGATGGCGGTCACGGCCGTGCTGCGTCCCAGTGACTCCTGAAAGCCCAGCACGCCGGCGGCCAGTGCGGCCAGGGCCGCAAGGCAGTTCATCAACGTGATCGCCGTCACGGCGCCGCCACGCCGCAGCGCGCTCTGGAAGCAGACAAAGCCTGCGAACGTGGCGGCGGCTGCCAGCAGCGTCCAGCCGGAGTCAAGCGCGCTCCCGCCGTGGGCCGACAAGCCGACGGCGATGGCCTTGATCGCGGCGTCCGCCACGCCGTAGAACAGGCCGGCCGCAATCGCGCGGGTGGCGGGCGTCTCCGTTGGCGCCAAGGCCAGCGCGAGCGCCAGCGAGCCCGCGATGGCCAGCGCCAACCCTCCTCCCTGGATGTGGTCGGCGCGCACCACGAGCCCGATCGGCAGGACGGCGAGCGCCGCCGCCACGAGCAGTACAGCTACCACCTGGCGGCGCGTTATGCGGTGTCCGAACAGCCCAGCCGCCAGGGGCACCGACAAGGCCAGGCCGCCGGCTGCGAACGATTGCACCAGCGCCAGCGGCGCGATCGAGACGGCGACGATCTGCGCGCCGAAGCCGAGCCAGCCGAGCGCCTGACCGCCGAGCCACGAGCGGTCCTTGAGCATCGCCGCCGCCAGCTCCGGCCGCCCGCCGCGTAACGAACGGGTGGTGCTGAGACCGCGGTGCTGGAGCAGGAATCCGAGGTTGATCGCCGCGGCGGAGGCAAGTGCCAGCAGGAGCCCGAAGAGGATCAGCACGAAGCTGGGCTTGTGGGCGCCGTGGGGCCTCGCCGAATGCGCGGCCGGGGCCGGGGCGAACAGCTTGAGCGCCGGCACGGGCAGCCGCCTCGGGATCAGGGCCGGTCGCGGCTTGGCCCGGACGAGCGACCGCGGTACGAGCGGCAACCGTACGTCTCGGCCCGCCAAGGTGAGCATGGCGACCATGTGGGCGTTCCACAGCTGCCAGTCGTGGCCGCCGGGATAGATGGCCCAGTGGACGTAGGCGCCGCGGGCCAGGAGCTCGGCGGCCATCTCACGGTACGAGGACGTAGCCGGGTCGAGCCGGCCGCCATACATGAACACCCTCAGCGGGCGCCGCCGAAGCTGACCTGAGATTTGCAGCACGTAGTCCGCGGGGCTGTTGTAGGCCAGGGTGGCGAGCGTCGCATCGCGGAACGTTCCTATCGGGGTCTGGTTGAAATAGCCCGACCAGACCTGGACCGAGCCGAAGGTCCCCAGATGGTGAAGGGCAACGTTCAGCGCGCCGTAGGCGCCCTCGGAATAGCCACCGATCACGCGGTCTTGGCGGTCGGGGATCGCAGCGAAGCGCTGGTCGACGTCATGGACGACATCCAGCACATAGCTCTCGTAGTCGCCGTAGCGCCCGTTCGCCCACTCGGCATCAGAGAACAAGCTCCTGTGGACGCGCCGTCCGTCGGGGAAGACGAGAATCATCGGCTGGACTCTGCGTTCGCGGATGAGGTTGTCCATCCTGATGTCGACGTTGACCACATCGACGAACGTCTGGGGGCGGCCGGGTGACCCGTGCAGCAGGTAGAAGGTGGGGTAGCGCCCGGTCGGGCCGTAGTCCGGCGGCAGGTAAACGAGGTAGTCGGCCTCTCGCCCCAGCGCGGACGAGTAGAAGTGAATCGTTTCCACCCGGCCGGGTCGGGCTTGCGCCACACGCGCCAGCCGCGTGAAGCCCCGGTGCTGGTAGTAGGACTCCCAGTAGCTGGCAGTGCCCACCAAACCTGCGGCCAGGAACCCCAGCAGACCGGCACCGAGAAGCAGCCTGCGAAAGCGCCGGGGCCAGCCGCGCTCAGCGAGCCGCATCGGCCCGCAAGCCGCGCGGCACCAAGCGCGCGAGTCCCAGCGACCGGGATGACAATGACCTGTGGCGCGGCAGGTACCCCTCGATTTGGAGCACCCTCAGGATCGTGCGGGGCAGCCCCAACCGCGATTCGTAGACCAAGTACCGCGGCCGCCATTCAGGCGAGAATTTCTCGTTGAAGCGGACGAGCCGATCCATCTGAAAGTGCCGCTTGAGGATGCGGAGCACGAGCCTGTTGAGCGCTTTGGGTCCCCTGCCGCCGCTCGCTCGATCCCGGGCCAGATGGGCCAGCCCCGCGTAGTTCAGGCTGACCTCGGGAACGCCGCGCTCGCGCGCCACCTCCAGCGCCTTGCAGACCAGGGCCTCGTTCAGTCCGTTGGGCGTGTCCTCCAGGCGGCGCATGGTGTCCAGCGAGAGCTTGCCGCCGTGGGTGACGAACCGCATCGCAGCCCGCAGCTCGCCGGCGGGCGAGCGCGCCAGGAAGTACAGATCGTCAGGGCGCACATCGGCTTCGCAGGGACCGGTGCCCATGGCGAAGCCCAGCAGCCGCCGCTTGGTCTTGCGCCAGGCACCGTCCAGTGCATTGATCTCCAGCCCCCCCGCCTCGTCGAGGTCGCGTCCGTCGAGCGCGGTGATCGCCCAGCCGCGGCGCTGAACGCGATGCACGGACTGACGCAGCTTGCGCACCGGCCGACCCTCGAGCGTGAACGCGGCCGGTGCCACGAATGCCTCCTCCCCGGCCTGCAGCGCGTGCAGCCCCAGCTCGCGATAGGCGGCCAGGTTGCGCGACGAGGCGCCCCAGAGCGCGAGTCCCCACCCCTGCTTACGCGCGTGTTTACGGAAGTCACGAAGGACGTCCGCCGCCTGACCGTCTGGCGCGACGGGATCGCCCGAGATAACCGCCGTTTCGCCGATCACGCGGTAGGCGAGGACGCCGTCGCCGTGGAAGTGAAAACTCTTGTCCGAGCGCAGGATGAACGGGGCCAGTGAGTCTTCGCCGTGGCGATCCACCACGGCTCTGGCGTTCCGGTACTCGAAGTCGCTGTGCGGCGCGCGCACCGCGGCCGGGCGGACCAGCGAGCGCAGCGCCAGCAGCGACGTCGCGGCACCGCAGGCGATCAGCAGCTCGACGAGCAGCAGCCAGGCGTCGCTCAGCTGGTGCGGCGCGTGGAAGACATGTCTAAGCGCTTGGTGTAGCGCGCCTCTGATCGTCCTGCCGTGAACCGTCATCAGCGGGTCGGCCAAGACCGCCAGATAAGCGAGCAGCCACGCCGCGCTGGCGCCCAGAATCAGCCCCGGATGCGCACGGTTACGGGCACCCAATGGAAACTCACGCCAGCTGAACGTGAACACCAGGGCCAGGCCGATCGCCATCGCCCCGGCCCCAACGGCCACAGGTGCGCTGCCGTCGAGGAGCGAGAGCAGACCGAGCGCCCCGATCGCCAGCGGCACCGCGAGCCGCGTTCCGCGGAGGATGTTGGGCGCGAGCACCAGCAGCGCGAATCCGGCCAGCAGCACAAGCACGTGGGCGGCAGATGGCGGCGCGTCGGGATCGAGCCGCGAGACGAGATGCCCGGGGGTGGGAGCAGCGACCAGCGTCCACAGGACGCTCGTCAATCCCACGATCGCGACCCCTATCCCGGCTAACTGCCGGACGGTCAGAGAACCAAATGTGCGCACAAGACCCTCTGTTTCGGCTTCTGCCCGCCAGTATTCCCCGAAACCTAAAGCGGAAGCCCTGCACAACGCCAGATGTCCGCACCCTAACTTGGGCCTAACGGTTGCGATTGACGTGGTCGGACGCCCCTATACAGTCTCGCCGATGGACGCCGATTCCTCCCCTCCCGCCGAAGGCGAGCTCCCCCAGACGGACGCCGAGCTCTCCTCGCCCACGACGCTAGAGGCGGGCATCGACGCCGCTAACGAGTTCGAAGTCGAGGGCCAGCTCCTGACGGACGTTGCCGGCACGCTGGATGCCGCCGTGCTCTCGACGCCGGCCATGATCGCGATGATGGAACGCACGGCCTCGATGCTCGTCTACCCGCTGCTGCCGTCCGGGAAGGCGACGGTGGGCTTCGAGGTCTGTGTCAAGCATGTCCGCGGCGCGCCCGCCGGCTCGCGCTGCACCGCCCGCGCGCGACTCGAAGAGCTCGACGGGCGCAAGCTTCGCTTCAGTGTCGAGGTCCTCAACGGCGAGGGCCAGACGATCGGCGTCGGCACGCACGAGCGCCGGATGATCGACGTCGGCACCTCGTAGGGCGGCAGCGCGACCCGGGCCCGCGCGAGAGCCCGGCGGAGACTCGGCTAGATCACCCCAGCCAGCACCAGACTGCCGATGACCAGGAGCGCGGCGGCGGTGATCGCGTTGCCCCAGCGGTCAAGCCAGTGGCCGCGTATCTGATAGCCAGCGGCGGTGGCCAGCAACGTCAGACCGACGATCGTCGAGATGGTGACCAGGCCGAATGCCACTAGCGAGCCGATCGCGGTTCCGGCGCCTGCCGCGGCAGCGGCGAGGAAAACCGGCAGGATCGTCAGGTCGGGCGAGGCGGCGGCCCCGAATGGGACCATGACCGACGCCATCCCGCGTACGCCGGCGTCGTGCCGCTCACTGCTCAGCACCCACTGCCGTCTCGGGCAGGCTGGCGATGATCCCCGCGCGACGCTTGGCCGCACGCACTTCCTGGGTCAGCGTGTCGATGTCGTAGACGCCGTAGTGCCGGCGACCGTTGATGAAGAACGTCGGCGTCCCCGAGACGCCACTCTCATCCGCACTGGCCACGTCCTCGCCGACGCGGCCAGCGTACTCGCGCCGGCGCAGCTCATCGACTATGCGCTCGGCGTCAAGCCCCAGCTCATCGGCATAGCGACGCAGGTCTCGCAGCGTCAGGTCCCCCTGATGGCTCAGCAAGATGTCGTACATGTCCCAGAACTTCCCTTGGGCCGCCGCGGCTTCAGCGGCCTCGGCCGCCAGCTGGGCGTTCGGATGGACGTCGTTGAGTGGCAGGTGGCGCCAGACGTAGCGGACGTCCGTTCCCTCCCGCGTCAACAGCTCCCGGATCACATCCTCCGCCTGCCCGCAGTACGAACACTCAAAGTCCCCATACTCGACGAGCGTCACAGGCGCGTCCTCGGGGCCGCGGATGTGGTCGCGTTCTGGATCAACATCCTCGGCCAGATCGGCGATCGGCTCAGCGGTGGAGCCGAGCGAGCGAGCCAGGAGGCCCGAGGGGAGTCGCCAGACCACCTTGTACGCCAACCAGGTCAGAAGCGGTGCCAGCACGACGGTGGCCAGCGTTCCGAGCTTTGCCTCGTCGAGCCGCGCGCCGCTGAAGCTGAGGCTGGAGATCAGCAGTGAAACGGTGAAGCCCACGCCAGCGCAGGTCCCCACCACTGCGCGCAGCGGCCCGCCGATGGGAGAGCGTCCCCCGTGAAGCGCGGGCCGCAGCCCCAGCCACGAGCCGGCTGTGATCCCCAGCGGTTTGCCCACCAGATATCCGAACAGAATCCCGAGCGTGATCGGCGAGCTGGCGGCATCGCCGAGCAGCTTGCCGGTGAGGTGGATCCCGGCGTTGGCCAGCGCGAACAGAGGCACGATGACGTAGCTCGTCCAGGGGTGCAGGTCGTATTGGAGCCTCTCGTTGGGCGAGATCGCTGACAGCACGCTTTGCTGCGCCGAGCGCGCGAGCTCCGGCGTCGGCTGCTCCCGGAACTCTCGGGTCAGCGCGCTGGCCCGTTCCAGATCGTCCCTGGAGGGCGTGTAGGCGCTCGTGGCCAGACCGATCGCCAGACCTGAGATCACGGGGTCGACGCCCGACTTGAACATCGCCATCCACACGCCGATACCGGCCGCGATCGACAACGGCGTTCGCCACACCGGCGCATAGCGAAGCGCCAGCAGGATCCCGAACAACGCGAGAGCCACCACGAGAGCCACATAGGAGAGATGGCCGGTGTAGACGACTGTGATCACCACGAGCCCCGCCAGGTCGTCGACGATCGCCAGCGTCAACAGAAAGATGCGCACGCGCGTGGCCGACCGTGGCGCGAGCAGGCCGAGCGTGCCCAGCGCGAACGCCGTGTCGGTCGACATGGCCGCGCCCCAGCCGCGGCTCCCGGAGCCGCCGGCGTTGATCGCAAGGTAGACCACGATCGGGACCACCACGCCGCCCAGCCCCGCGATCACCGGAACGGCGAGCCGCCGCCGATCGCGAAGCTCGCCCAGGTCAAGCTCGCGCTTGGCCTCGAGTCCTACGACCAAAAAGAAGAACGTCATCAGGCCCGAGTTCACCCAGTGACGGAGGTCGGCCGATAGCCCATGACCGCCGACACGGATCGAAAGCGTTGTCCGCCACACCGACTCGTAGGAATGCCAGCCGGGAGCGTTGGCCCAGGCTATGGCGATGACCGCCGCGGCCAGCATCACGGCGGCGCCCCCGCTCTCCGTGGAGAGGAAGGTGCGGACCGGCGCGGCGAGGTTGCGGGCCCACGCCGTGCGCCCCTCGAAGGAGACGACCGGGGTTTCTGTGGCGCTCATGCTCGCCTGATTATGGAGGCGAGCGCGAGCGCGTCTTGGAGCGCTACTTGATCATGTTCCGCGCCGCGGAGGTCCAGGCGGTTGTCACGTCGCGGATGAACTTGGCCTGCGCGTTGGCCAGGTGCGAGATCCACTCCACGTCGCTGCTGCCCGGGCCGCGCTCCACCGCGCTGGCGATCGCCTTGAGCGCTTTCTCGTAGTTCTGAAGCGTCGTTTCACCCGCGTCTCTACCGGCGGTGATGATCCGCTCGTTCAAGCGCCGAATGCGCTGCGCGGCTGCATCGAGCTGGGCCTCGCCGCCGCCGGCCGCTGCCTGCGCGGCCGACGAACGGCCACCGGCGCCCGCGCGCTGACCCCTGCTGGTTGTCGAGCGGGAAGAACGCTGTGAGCTGCTCCTCGTGGAGCGGGCGGACGTGGAGCGCCTGCCTCCGGACGATGAGCGACCGCCTCCAGAGGAAGAGCGACCGCCTCCGGACGTCGAGCGCCCGCCGGACCCCGAACTCGAACCACCTCGTCTTGGCTGCGGCATCGTCTCTCCTTTGGACACTTAATAGTGAGCGATGCCCTCACCCTACCGCGTCCGCGGCAGCGTGTCTGATTTATGGCTCGCGCCGTTGCGCCCGGGGTTCCCATCGCCTTCGTATCTTGGGTCGATGCGACGGTGGCGACTGCTGCGCAACCGCGACTTCATGTTGCTGTGGAGCGGGGGCGTGCTCTCGGAGTTCGGATCGCAGACCTCCGCGGTCGCCTATCCCCTCCTGATCCTGGCGCTCACCGGATCGGCGGCCAAGGCGGGAATCGTGGGGCTCGCCAAGTGGTTGCCGCTGGCGATCTTCTCCCTCCCCGCCGGTGCGCTCGCCGACCGCCTCGATCGCAAGCGCCTGATGATTGCCTGCGACGCGGTGCGGATGCTCGGCGCGGCAAGCATCGTGGCGGCGCTATGGCTGAGCCGTCCCCCGTACGTACAGGTGGTGCTCGTGGCGTTCGTCGATGGCGCGCTGTTCATAACCGCTGAGATCTGCCAGCGCGGAGCGCTCGCTCAGGTCGTGGACCGCGACCAGCTGCAGGACGCAGTCGCCCAGCAGGAGGCCCGCTACTTCAGCGGCGCGATCGTCGGCCCGCCGCTGGGCGGTGCCTTGTTCTCCGCGGCCAGAGCGCTTCCGTTCCTGGCCGACGCGGTCTCATTCGTGTGCTCGATGACGGCGATCTCGCTGACCCGCGCGAGGTTTCAGTCGTCCGCTGCAAGCCAGCCCAGGCACAAGCGGCGCGGAAGCTTCTTCGACGGGTTCTCATGGATGCGGGCCCATCCCTTCTTCCGCACCGCGGCGCTGCTGTTCGCCGCCGGTAACCCTGTCTTCACCGGGCTCTACCTACTCGCCGTCCTGCTCGCCAAGCGACACGGAGCCTCGGCCGCGCACGTGGGCCTGATGTTCGCCATCGTCGGCGTCGGTGGGTTGCTGGGAGCGGTCGTGGCGGGCCCACTCCGGCGGCGGATGAGCGCCCGCGCAGTGCTGGCGGGCGAGAACTGGCTGCTCGCGGCCGCCGTGATCGCGCTGCTGGCCGTGCACAATGCGCTCCTGATCGGGCTGCTGATCGCGGTGGCGGAGTTCGGCACGCCGGTCGGCAACTCGCTGGTGGCCGGTTCGCGCGTGGCTGCCGCGCCCGATCACCTGCAGGGGCGTGTGGCTGCCGTCGCCACCGTGGCGTCCATGTCCCTGGCCTGGGTCGGGCCGCTGGTCGTCGGGCTCGCATTCGAGCACGCCGGGCCGACGGCCACCGTGTTGATCGTCGGCGGCTGGGCAACCGCGTTGGCCATGATCACCACGCTGGCGCCCGCACTGCGCACGCCGCCTCGCGCGGCGCCGTGAGCGCTTACAAGCTCACCTTCGTAGCTCGACGCGCACCAGCACCGGATCGATGCCCAGCATGCGCGGGCCACTGCGGGCGTAGCCATTGAAGCGCCGCGCGATCGACATGGTCGTATTCCTGGACGCTCGCCTGCGCGTCATGCCAGCGGCCCGAGAGCTTGAGACGGACGGCCGGTGTGGCCTCCAGGTTGCGGACCCAGTGTGCGTATCGTCCGTGGACCGAGGCCAGCCAGAGCACATCGCCGTCGCGCGGACCGCGGGCCAGTGGAGTGGTCCCTCGCGCGCCCGGTGCGCCGCCCGCGGGTCTCGAGCAGTACCCACCACGGCGCAGCACCCGCCGCCAGCCGCGTTGGTGGATTGACCACCTTCCAGAAGAGCCGGTGCCGCGCTCGACGCCGCCGCTGGGCTTGCTCCACGATCCCTACTCCTCGTCGCTCTCCTTGATGTCCTCGGCCACCCTGTCCTTGAACGGCTTGAGCGTCTCATAGAGCTCGCCCGGTGGGGTCTTGGCGTGGGGATCGGACTCCCCCACTAGCCACGGCGCGGCCTCAACCGCGGTCCGCCAGGCAGCTTCTTCTGGATCTGTCTGCAATTGCTCGCCGCCTGTGTCCTCGTCGGCTATCTCCTCCACCTTGTCGAGGTAGACGTTCGTGTAACGGCCCCGCTGCTGCTCGTGATACTCGACCCGCACTCGCCGACCCTCGAGCGCCTTCGCCGCATCGCCGATCGCCTCCCGGAACGTCGTGTACTCATTGCCGTCCTCGCTTCGCACCACGTAGCGCACGTTGCCGCCGCTGGTCTCGAACGTGCGCACCTGCTCGATCCTCGTCACCGCCTCCATGGTCGATCGATACCCGCGGAGCGGACTACTTAGCCGAATTACCTCGCGCCAGGTCCCTTTTCGCCCTGAGCGAGTGTCCGTCCCCTCACCCCTAGCACGTCATTACAGCGCAATTGCTGCGCGCAAACTTGACCGCCACTAGCACGGCGCGTACGGTGGCCGGGGGCCCAGTATCGGAATCAGCGCAGCGTGGTCCGGCAAGGGGTAATGAGCAACCTACAGCTCGAGCGTCGTGAGATGAGCCCGCCACGGGGAGGTCATCGCACGCGCCGCGTGACGAGCATCGTCCTGCTGATCGCGGCCTGCGTGACCCTGCTCGTGGGCGGCGTCACGCTGTACGCCCGCCAGGAAATCGTCAACCCCTCGGCCTTCGCCCAGCGGGCCATCGACGCCGTGCACCAGCCGACAGTGCAGCGAGTGCTGACCCGCGAGCTCGCAGTGCAGGTGGTCGAACCCGCCGTGCCCGATGCCCTGGCCGTGCGCCCCGTGCTCTCCACGGCCCTCCGTGCGCTCGTTACCTCGAGCTCCTTCGAGCCCCTGATCCGGCTCGCGGCCGAGCAGGGGCACCGGCTGTTGTTCGTCCGCGGCGGCGGCAACGTGATATTCGACATCGCCGACGCGGGCAAGGTCGTGTCCTCCGCGCTCAAGACGCTGGCCCCCAAGGTGGCGCAGCGCATCCCGGCGCAGACCGAGGCCATTCTGGGCAAGCTCAGAAAGAGGAGCTTTGCCGGCACCACGCTACGCATCGCCGACACGGTGCGGATCCTCGGCCTGATCTTGCCCGGGGTGGGGGTGGTCCTGTTTGCGCTCGGGCTGTTCGTCGATCCCAGGCGTAGGCGATCACTGACCACGGGCGCGCTGATGGTGGCGGTGACCGGGATCGCGTTCTGGATCGCCCTGGAGCTGTTCAAGCGTTACGTGCTGGCGAATGTGTATGGATCTCAGGAGCTGACCACCGCGGACGTCAAGGGCGCGCTGGGCGAGCTGTGGGGCGCCTACTTCGGCGATCTCACGACCTGGACGATCGTCGTGTCCGTCCTGGCCCTGCTGGTGGTCGCCGCGGCGGCGCCGCTGATCGAGCCCTACTCGTGGCGCGAGGGGTTCCGTTGGGCACGGGGACGCGCCGCGCGGGTGGGCCTGGGATTCGGCCCTCGACTGGGGCCCAGTCGGGTGCGGGCCATCTCTGGCTGCCTGCTGCTTGTGCTCGGCGTACTGGTGATCCTGGACCCGCTCCTGGCGTTGCGCGTGGCGGCGATCGTGGCGGGCGGCGCGCTGTTCTACATGGGCGCCGGCGAGTTGCTCTCCGCCACTGTGCCCGAGCCCGCTCACGTCTGGCGGCCGCGGATGCCCACCCCCAGGCGGGGGCTCGCTTACGCCACTCTGACTCTCACGCTGGTGGCGGGAATTCTCATCGCCGGGGCGTTCACTGGCGCCACCAAGCGCGTCAGCGCGGGCACGGTCATGGCCTGCAACGGCTATCCGCAGCTATGCGGGCGTCGCCTGGATCAGGTGGCGTTCGCCGGCACGCACAACTCGATGTCGGCCGCCGACTCGCCCGGGTGGCTGATCGCCAACCAGGACCGCACGGTGGCTCAGCAGCTGGACGACGGGATCAGGCTGTTCAAGATCTCCACCCACTACGCCACGGCCGACTCGTCCGGCTTCGTGCACACCGACATCGCGGCCGAGGGCAAGATGCTGAACCGGGTCGCGGACAAGCTCGACCCCGCGGCTCGGCTGGCGCTCCAGCGCCTGAGTTCGGCGGTGACGCCCGGGTCGCTCGCGGGCCGCAAACGCGACATATGGCTCTGTCACACCCTGTGCGAGCTCGGGGCCACCAAGATGGTCGACTACCTCGCGACGATCCGCCGCTTCCTGCAGCTCAACCCGGACAACGTGATCGTCATGTTTGACGAGGACTACGTCTCAGAACGTAACCTGCGCAGGGCATTCGTTCGCTCCGGCCTCTTCCCCTACCTGGCGCGGCTGAAAGACGGGCAGCCCCTCCCCACCCTGAGGCAGCTGATCGACTCCAAGCACAACGTGGTGCTGTTCGCCCAGAACGGGACCAGCGGTCACTACCCGTGGAACGCGGACGCCTTCAGCTGGATCCAGGACACGCCGCTCGGAGCGACAAAGCCATCCCAGTTCACCTGTGGGGTGAGCCGCGGCGGCCCCAACAACCCGCTGCTGATGATGAACAACTGGGCCGACGTGTTTCCGCCCGTGCTGAGCCCCAACCTCCCGCTCGTAAAGAAACAGTTCCTCCTGAGCCGCGCCCGTCAATGTCTGCAGCAGCGGGGCATGATGCCCAACCTGGTACTGACCGACTTCTACGACCGCGGTGACGTCACCGGGGCGGTGGACACGCTCAACGGCGTGGCCGGCCAGAAGCCGGCAGCGATCGAGGGCGTCTCCTAGAGTCCGCCGAGCGCATCCGTCCCGAGCGCATCGCTACCGTGCGCGGGTGTGCGGATCGCGACCTGGAACGTCAACTCCATCAAGCAGCGGCTGCCGCGCCTCCTTCCCTGGCTGGACGAGCGCCAGCCGGACGTGGTCTGCCTCCAGGAGACCAAGCTGGCCGACGACGCGTTCACCGAGCTGGTCGGCAGCGCCCTGGCCGAGCGGCGTTATCAAGTGGCGGTTCATGGCGAGCCGACGTGGAACGGGGTGGCGATCCTGTCGCGTGCCGGCCTCGACGATGTGGTCGACGGGATCCCCGGGGAGCCGGGCTTCCCGCACCCCGAGGCCCGTGCCGTGTCTGCCACCTGCGGCGGGATCCGTGTGGTCTCGGTCTACGTCCCCAACGGCCGCTCCCCCGACTCCGAGCACTACGAGTACAAGCTGGCCTGGCTGGCGGCGCTGCGCGACATGGTCGCCGACCAATCGGAGACCACCGTCGTGTGCGGCGACATGAACATCGCGCCGGCGGACGAGGACGTCTTTAACCCGGAGGCCTACTTCGGCCACACGCACGTCACGCCGCGGGAGCGCGCGGCCCTGGCAGAGCTCGTGGCGCTCGGTCTCCACGACGTCGTCCGCGACCGCTGGCCGCAGCAGCGCGTGTTCAGCTACTGGGACTACCGGGCGGGCATGTTCCACCAGGACCTGGGGATGCGGATCGACCTGATCCTGGCCGGTGCTCCGATTGCAGAGCGCGTGCGCGCCGCGTGGGTCGACCGGCAGGCGCGCAAGGGCAGCGGGCCGAGCGATCACGCACCGGTGATCGTCGACCTTGACGAGGCGCCCGACGGCGACATCGGCCCCGTCGTGCCTCCTCCCTCTTCGCCCGCGCCTTGGAGCGCCGCCCCCAAGCTGCCGCAGTCAGAGCTGACGCCCGGGGGGCGCTGAGCGACCAGCCGGGCTCACTGCGCCCGTGCCGGCCGAGGCCGGTCACGGTCCCGCGAGGGCTGAACGCGCTTGGGCTCGCCGGGCATCTTCGGATAGTCGGGCGGATAGGGCATGTCGCCCCGCCCTCCGGCCACATCACCCTCGTACAGCTCGAGCAGCGGCTCCAGCGAGTGCGCCACGTCGTCGATCGCGGCATGGAGATCGCCGCGCTCGGCAAACCGCGCCGGCATCGTCGCCACCGTGAACTGCTCCGGCGCCACGTCGCCTAGCTCGTCCCACTCCACCGGCGCGGACACCGGCGCCCCCGGCTTCGGCCGCACGCTGTAGGCGGACGCGATCGTGCGGTCCCGCGCGTTCTGGTTGTAGTCGATGAAGATCCGCTCGCCCCGCTCCTCCTTCCACCAGTTGGTCGTGACCCGATCGGGCAGGCGCCGCTCGAGCTCACGTCCGAAGGCGATCGCAGCGTGGCGGACGTCGGTGAACGTCCAGCGGGGCTCGATCCGCACATAGATATGCACGCCGCGGCCACCCGAGGTCTTGGGGAACCCCCTGTACCCCAGCTCGCCCAGCAGCGCGCGAGCCTCGCCGGCCACCGCCACGGCATCGACGAAGTCCGTGCCAGGCTGCGGGTCGAGGTCGATCCGCAGCTCGTCGGGGTGATCGACGTCCCCGCGTCGCACCGGCCAGGGATGAAACGTGAGCGTCCCCATCTGGCCAGCCCAGGCCACGACAGCCACCTCCGTGGGACACACCTCATCGGCCGTGCGACCGGAGGGGAACTCGATCTTGGCCGTTTGGACAAAGTCGGGCGCCCCCCGCGGGATCCGCTTCTGGTAGAAGGCGTCGCCGCCGCCCTTCTCACGCGTGGAGAGCACGATCCCGGGGTACACGCCCTTCGGCCAGCGCTCGAGCGTCGTCGGCCGCAGCCGCAGCGCGCGCATGATGCCCTCGTCGACCGCCACGTAGTAGTTGACGATGTCGAGCTTCGTCACCGCCCCGAGCGCCCGGTCTCCGGAAAGATCACGCGGTCGGGATTCGACACGCGCACCTCGCGTCCGCCGGCGTCAACGGTCGTCGCCTGAGGGGAGGGCATGGCGTCGCCGAGGCTACTGCGACTCCGGCGCTGCTGCCCCTGAATAAAGGGCGCGCCGGCCTGCCAGGCCGCGCGCCCTGCATATACGAAACTCGTCTGGGACTGCATAGAGCGGCGAGCGACTAGATCATGGTGTCGATGGCCACCTCGAAGCGCGCGGCGCCTTCATCCTGGCCAACGCCAGCCTCGGCCGCACCTTGCCGGGCCTGATCCCCAAGGTCGTCAGTGGCCGTCATCGACTCCTCGCTCTCCCAGAACGAGATCCCGATGCCGTTCCCGCCGGAACGGTCCATCAGCAGCGTGAAGCCTTTGAACCCCTCGCTCCGGTCATATTCGGGGACGACGTTGTTGCGGACATGGCTGATGACCTCTTCGGCTCTGTCCGACGAAAAAGACACGCGCCCGATTCGTGCGTGCATCGCTACTCCTCTCCACGACTGTTGACGCTGTGACGCTAACCTGCGCCGGCCTGCCAAGCAACCGACACCACCAGCGACACGCGGCTCGATCGACTAGCGCCGGGATCCCAGGTGGGCGTGGACTAGCTGCACCGCCCACGACCCTTCCCCCACGGCCGTTGCGCAGCGCTTGGTCGAGCCGGAGCGCACGTCGCCTGCCGCCAGGATGCCGGGGACGGATGTCTCGAGTAGCTTCCCCGCGCCGGTCGCGCCGCCCGTGACGATGAAGCCGTGCTCGTCGCGGTCCAACGCGTCGTCGAGCCAGTCCGTGCAGGGGTCGGCGCCGAGGAACAGGAACAGGTACGAGAACGGCAGCCGCTCGCCGCTTGTAAGCACGACGGCGTCAAGCTGGCCGCCGGCCCCGTGTAGCGCGGCGATCTCGGAGCGGTCACGGACGGCCACCCCGTACTGCTCGAGCTCGCGCAGCAGGTAGTCGGACATCGTCTCCCGCAGGTCGACACGGCGATGGAGCAGCGTCACCAGGGCGCCGCCCCGCGCCAGCCAGACCGCGGCCTGTCCGGCTGAGTTTCCTCCGCCGACGACCCCCACCCGCTCAGCGCCGCAGAGCTGCGCCTCGGGCGGTCCGGCCGCGTAGAAGACGCTGACGCCTTCGTACTGGTCCAGATTCTCGACCGGCAGCCGACGGTATTGGGCGCCGGTGGCGATCACAACGGCTCGCGCCGCGATCTCGTGATCCTCGTCCAGGCCGACGACGTGCCGCCCGTCTCCAGGCTCGAGCGACACGGCGCGGTACGGCGTGGCCAGGCGGGCGTTGAACTTTCGCGCCTGGGTGACCGCCCGGCTGGTCAGCTCGTTGCCGCTTATTCCCGCCGGGAATCCGAGGTAGTTCTCGATCCGCCGGGAGGCACCGGCCTGGCCGCCGAGACCCGAGCTCTCAACGACGAGTGTGCCCAGGCCCTCTGACGCTCCGTAGACGGCGGCGGCCAGACCAGCGGGTCCCGCGCCGACGATCAGCAGATCGACCTCTTCGCGCGGCGCCAGGTCGAGGCCGATTCCCAGCGCACGTGAGACCTGGCCGGCCGATGCGCCGCGCATCTCCGCCCCGCCCGGCAGCCTGACGATCGGCAGGCTCGCCTCATCTAGCCCCGCCACGAGCGCGGACAGCGCGGGATCGTCTGCACGCTCCGGGTCGCGCCAGGTGAGCGGAAGCCGATTGCCTCGCGCCCAGGCGAGCATCCCCATCGTGGCCGCTGAGCACCGCGGACCGATGATCTCAAGACCGACACCCCGCACGCGCTGGAGCGCCTCCCGGCGCGCAATGAACGCGGACAGCACGAGGTCGCTTAAGGAAGCATTCTCATACAGCAGCGATCGCAGCCGTTCTCGATCGATGGCGATGTAACGAAGAGGCTGGGTGACGACCGCGCCGACGAGCGCGCTTTGCCCAGAGAGCAGCGTTAGCTCCCCGACGAAGCCGGCCTTGTGGTGTCTGATGATCTCGTGGCCGGCGGCGTCAAGGATCGCGATCTCTCCCTCGAGGATCACCACGAACGGAGGGCGCTTGGCCCCGACGGGGAACAGCACCTCGCCCACATCCGCCGTGCGTTGCTCACCGAGTTCAGCGAACGCCTTCAGCTGTGAAGCAGACAGCTTGGGGTTCGCTGCCGGTGGCAGGGATCTTCCCGACTGCTCCATCGGGGCCAGGCTATCCGCCGGGCGCGGCGGCTCCACGTGGTCGAGACCTCCGGCTCGACAGGTCGAGCTCGTCGGGAGTCACGGAATGCCCGGCGGCGCACCGGAGCTCGGCCGCCACGGACTCGCCGCAGCCGCGGTGAGACAGCCCGACCGGCCCGCCACGCTCATCCAGCCAGCGGTCCCCCCACTGCATCAGGGCGACCAGCGCCGGGAACAGGTCAGCGCCCTTGTCGGTCAGGCGATAGCGCTGACGCGTGCGCTGCCCGGGCTCCCGGTAGTCCTGGCGCTCTAGTAGCCCGTGCTCGACCAGCTCCTTCAGGCGCGAGGCGGTGACCGGCTCGCTGAGGTCAGCTCGCTGGGCGAAGTCATCGAACCGCGTGGTCCCGTAGAACGCCTCGCGCAGGATCAGGAACGCCGAGCGGGTGGTGATGACATCGAGCGCCTTGGCGATCGAGCACCTATCAGCAGTCCATGAGCCGCGGGGGTCGAGTCGTCCGGTCATGTGAACGGTGTGCTCCATGCTGCGATCATAGCTGACTTCGTAATCCCTTAGTCAGTCTGCTAGGTTGGCTGGCTATGGAAACCTTTGGTCAGCTCCTCGGAAGCGTTTTGCCGACCCCGCGCCGCTTGCGCCGCCCGGCCGATGCCTCGCCGCGGTTGGTGTTGGTGATCGTCTGCGCCGGTGTGGTGCTGGCCAGCCTCGATCTGTTCATCGTCAACGTCGCGCTGCCACAGATGGCGCGCGATCTCCATGCGAAGGGCAACGGCGTGGCGGATCTGTCGTGGGTGCTGAATGCGTACGCGCTCGTGTACGCATCGCTGCTGGTCCTGTTCGGCCGTGCAGCCGAGCGCTTCCCGCGCGAAAAGGGATTTCTGGTCGGAGTCGGCGTATTCGTCGCCGCCTCGGCGGCGTGTGGTTTAGCGACCAGCGTGCCGATGCTGGTCGCCTTCCGAGTCGTTCAGGCGGCGGGTGCCGCGCTGCTGACCCCCACGTCGTTGGGCCTGGTCCTGGCGACCTCGTCTGCTGAGCGGCGCCAAGGAGCGGT
Organism: uncultured Actinomycetes bacterium; assembly: GCA_963822735.1. Taxonomy (GTDB): domain Bacteria; phylum Actinomycetota; class Thermoleophilia; order Solirubrobacterales; family Solirubrobacteraceae; genus Palsa-465. The sequence continues at coordinate 13,499 of CAWGIU010000014.1, read as the reverse complement.
GCGCGCCTGGACGGCGGTGGGTGGAGTGGCGGCCGCGGCTGGACCGGTGGTCGGCGGGTTGCTGGTCGCGGCAAGCTGGCGCTGGGTGTTCTTCGTCAACTTGCCGATCGGGCTGCTTGCGCTGTGGGTCGGCTGGCGGCGCTTGCCGCACGTCGGCGGTCAGGCGGTGTCGGCGCCCGACGCGCTGGGTGCACTGCTCATCACCGCCGGGGTCGCTGCGATGGTGCTCGGGCTGGTCAAGGGCGGAAGCTGGGGATGGGCCGACCGGCGGACGCTCGCCGCGCTCGCCGGCGCCGCGGTGGGCCTGGCGCTGTTCGTACTTCACACCCTGCGCCATCGCAATCCGCTGATCGACCGCTCGCTGTTTCGGCTGCGACCGTTCACCGGCGCCACGGCGGTGGCGCTGTTCTTCTCCGCGGCGTTCGGCGCGATGCTGCTCTCCCGCGTGCTGTGGATGCAGGATGTCTGGCACTGGTCTGCGCTCATCACCGGCCTTGCCATTGCGCCGGGACCGCTGATGGTCCCGCTGTTCTCGTTCCTGGTCGCGGGGCGGCTGACCACCAGGTTCGGCCCGGGCATCGTGATCGCGGCCGGCTCGACAATCTTCGCCGGGGGTGCTGCCTGGTGGGCGCTGGGCATCGGCCTGAGGCCCGACTATCTCCGCGACTTGTTCGGCGGAATGATCCTCACCGGCATCGGCGTCGGCCTGACGCTTCCCACGCTGATGGCCACCGGCGCCTCCTCGCTGCCGTCGCACTCCTTCGCCACCGGCGCGGGCGTCGTAAACATGGTGCGCCAGATCGGATTGGCGATCGGCGTGGCGATCCTGATTGCGATCCTCGGGTCCCCTCACTCGCCCACGGCGGTGCTGCACGTATACGAGCGGTCCTCGTGGGTGATCGCCGCGCTGTCGCTGACGGGGGCCGCCGTCGGGCTGGCGCTGCTCCGGCGCCCTCCACGCTCCGACGACGTGGCGAGCACGACGGCAGCAACGAGCGGCATGGTGGCGGAGGGAACGCCGTGAGTTACGCGCTCTGTGCCTGCCGACCGGCGTGGGCGTCATCTTGTACGCGTGCCGGAGCCAGACCCCATACGCGCGTTCAAGCCGCTGGCCCGCATGCTGCGGCGACGACCGCTCACTGCCCGCCGCGCCGCGGTCATCATTGGCTTCTTCACGGTCGCCATCACGCTGATCGCCGGTGCGGTGGTGCGACTGGTCGACCGCCACGACTTTCACAGTTTCGGCTTGGGTTTCTGGTGGGCGCTCCAGACCGTGACCACCGTGGGTTACGGCGACGTCGTGCCCACGACCACCGCAGGCCGGGTGATCGCAGGGGTGCTGATGGTGAGCGGCATCGCCTTTCTGGCGGTGGTCACGGCCGCGGTCACGGCGGCCCTGATCGAGTCTGCCCGCACGCAAATGGGGCGTCGCAGCTCGGCCGCCACGGACGACGTCACCGTGCGGCTGGCCTCGATCGAGGCCCGACTTGAGAGGATCGAGGCCGCGCTGCGTCCCCACCGGGACTAGTCGGCGCGCAGCACGATCTTGCCGAGCGTGTGTCGCTGCTCTAGCTCCCGGTAGGCCTGGCGGACCTGCTCCAGCGGGTAAGAGCGCGCGATCGGGACCTCCAGCCTACCCTCGGCGATCGCTTCGGCCAGCTCCGCGAGCACTGCGGCGCTGGCGCCGACCGCGCTCCCATCCGTCTTCGCGCCATGGCGAGCGGCAGCCTCGTAGTCGATGATCGTGTCGATCCGGCCCGGCTCGACTCCCAGTTCGATCGCCAGGTCGACGTAGCCCGACCCGAACGTGTCGATCATCGCGTCGGGCCCTGGTCCGGCGGCATCGAGGATGCGCTGCTCGACCCCGTCCCCATAGGTGACCGCGATCGCGCCGTGCTCGCGCAGCCAGGCGTGGTGAGACTCGCTGGCCAGCGCGATCACGGTCGCGCCGGCGTCGCGCGCGAGCTGGACGGCGAGCGTGCCGACGCCTCCGGCCGCACCGGAGATCACGATCACGTCGCCCTCCGAGGCGCCCACTGCACGGACAGCCGCCCAGGCTGTTGCGCCGGCGACGAACAGCGCCCCGGCCGCATCCCACGGCACCGCCGGAGGCCGGCTCGTCAGGTTGTCCGCATCTGTGACGACGCGCTCGGCGTGGCTCGCGCGGGCGTCCGTGAAGCCGATGACCTCTTCGCCCGGCTGCCACCGCGTGACGCCCGGACCGACCTGCTCAACCACGCCGGCCAGGTCGCTTCCCTGGCCGCAGGGAAACGTCGCCGGCCAGCGCTCGTGCAGCAAGCCCTTGCGGATCGAGGCCTCTCCTGGGTTGATGCCCGCTGCCTTGACTCGCACGAGCACCTGCCCTTCCTCCGGAACTGGAGCGGGCACCTCGACGACGTTCAGCACGTCCACGTCCCCGTATTTCTCGAATCGAACCGCCTTCATCGCTGACGCCTGGCTAGCCGCGACGCAGACGGCCGAAACCGTCCATCAGGTGGCTTCCGTCGGCGGCTGGCCGTACTCCTCGTCGGTCACGTGCCGGCCCCAGCTAACAACGCTTCCCGTCTCGTCGCTCTGCTGCATTGCGAGGTGGACCATGAAGCGGTTGGGGGCGGCGCCGTGCCAATGGTTCTCCCCAGGCTCGAAGAAGACCCGGTCACCGGGGCGGATGACTTCGACCGGGCCGCCCTCGCGCTGGCAGAGCCCGACCCCTTCGGTGACGAACACCGTCTGGCCGTTGGGGTGGGTGTGCCACGCGGTACGGGCTCCGGGAGTGAAGTGCACTGCGGCGGCGGCAACGGTGGCGCTGCCGGCTGGTGCAGCGACGGCGTCGAGGTAGACGTCGCCCGTGAACCAGTCGTCCGGGCCTTTCTGGGTCTCGATGCTGCTGCGGGTGATTTGCATGTGGCTCCTTGGACGAGGCGGAAGCTCGCGGCAGCATACGCTCGCGTCGGCGCGATAGGTTGGGGACGTGAAATGGCTCCCGGTCAACGGTTGCGAGCGATGAGCACCGGGGCAACCTGGAGCGCCTCGTTCGGCGGCGCACCCGTTCCGGCGATGCAGGTGTATGACGAGATCATGGTTCCGAGGATCTTTGAGCCGTGGGCGAGTTTGATGGTCGAGCTGCTCGAGATCGGCCCTGGCCAGTCCGTGCTCGATGTGGCCTGCGGGCCGGGATCGGTGGCGCGGATAGCCGCGCAGCGGGTCGGCGCCGGCGGTCAGGTGGTCGCCTGCGATCTGAGCTCGGCGATGCTGGCCGTCGCCAAGGCGAAACCGTCCTTGGATGCTCAGACGGAGATCACGTATCTGGAGGCGCCGGCCGATCGCCTCCCTGTCGCAGACGCGACATTCGACGTCGTTACCTGCCAGCAGGGGTTGCAGTTCTTCCCCGAGCGCTCGGCGGCCGTCGCCGAGATGCACCGCACCCTCCGGCCGGGCGGCCAAGCGGGCGTCGCGGTGTGGACCGAGATCGAACGCGCGCCGGTATGGAGCGCGCTCGGCGAAGCGCTCCAACGGGTGCTGGGCTCGGAAATCGCCGATGGTCTTCGCAACGGGCCGTGGGGTTTCCCGAACCCCGAGCCGTTGCGCGAGCTGCTCGAACACGGCGGCTTCCGCGAGGTAGACATGTCCAAGCACGCGCTCCCCCTCAGGTTCGAAGGCGGGCCCGCGCAGGTAGTGGCGACACTGGCAGCGACCGGGATCGCTGACCGGATCGAGCCGCTTCCGGCCGAGCAGAAGCAAGAGCTGGTCGACACCCTTGCCACCCTGGCCGGCGACGGACCAATCGACTCCGAGATGGAGTCAAACATCGCGATCGCGCGACGCTGAGCGCCGCCGCGCGGAATCTACGACCACGCCCGCCGACGGTGGGCGGGTCATAGGCTTTCGGACAATGGCCCACGGCACCCATGACTTCGAGGACGACCCCCGGAACGAGCGCATCCTGGTTTGGGTCAACGGCGAGCTCGTGCCACGCGAGCGGGCGGTCGTCTCGGTGTTCGACGCCGGATTCGTGTTGGGCGACGGCGTGTGGGAGGGCCTGCGTGTGCGGGCCGGCCATCCCGTTTTTGTGGAGCGCCATCTCGACCGCCTCTTCGAGGGCGCCAAAGCGATCATGCTCGAAGTCGGCCACAGCCGCGGCGAGCTGACCGCGGCGATCTATTCGACCCTGCGGGCCAATGACATGAGCGACGGTGTGCACGTGCGGCTCATGGTCACGCGCGGCGTCAAGCGCACGCCCTACCAGGACCCACGGGTCACGATGGGGCAGGCGACCGTGGTGATCATCGCCGAGCACAAAGAGCCGCTGCCGGCGACACTCACTGATGGCATCACGTTGTTCACCACGCACGTGCGTCGCGCCGCGCCTGACACGCTCGATCCCACGCTCAACGCGCACTCCAAGCTGAACGACATCACAGCCTGCATCCAGGCCTACACCGCCGGCGCCGACGAGGCGCTGATGCTTGACCCACACGGGTTCGTGGCGACGTGCAACTCGACGAACTTCTTCATCGTCGCCGGCCCCGAGAACTCGCCGGAGGTGCTGACCTCCGACGGGAGCTACTGCCTCAAGGGGATCACGCGCGCCAGCATGCTCGAGATCTGCCGCGCCAACGGGATTGTGGCCCGGGAGAAGACGTTCAGCCTCACCGAGGTTTACGCGGCGCGGGAGGCGTTCGTCACGGGCACCTTCGCCGGCGTCGTCCCCGTTCGCTCCGTCGACGGCCGCGCGATCGGCACCGGTCGTCGCGGGCCGCTGGTCAGTCGTCTTCAGGGGCTGTACCGCGAGCTCGTCGACGCCGATGCCGGGGCGCGCGCTGCGCGGTGATGCCGCCGGACGCATCACGCCACCCGGACGATGTCGTCAGGGTGGGCATGTGGTCCGGCCCGCGCAACATCTCCACGGCGATGATGCGTGCGTTCGAGAACCGCCCCGACACGGTTGTCGTCGATGAGCCGCTCTACGCGGCGTACCTGGCCCGTACCGGCGTCGAGCACCCGGCGCGCGAGGCGGTGATCGCCTCCCAGCCGACTGACCTCGGCACCGCCGTTGCCAATCTGTCCGCGCCGCTGCCGCCTGGGCGCCGCGTCCACTACGCCAAACACATGGCCCATCACGTCTCGCGCGAGATGGACCTGCGCTGGACACTGCGCTTCCGCAATGTGCTGTTGATCCGCGACCCGGTCGAAGTCGTTGCCTCTTACGTGCGCGCGCGCGAGGCCTGCGAGCCGAACGACATCGGCCTGCCGCAGCAGCAATGGCTGCTGGACCTGTGGGATGCCCACGGCGTCGAGGTGCCGATCCTCGACGCAAAGCATTTTCTGCGCGCACCGAAAGCGCACCTGAGCTGGCTCTGTGATTGGCTCGGCATTCCCTTCACTGAGTGGATGCTGTCCTGGCCGCCGGGTCCGCGCGCGTCAGACGGCGTCTGGGCAGCGCACTGGTACGCCGCAGTCTGGTCCTCCACCGGGTTTGCGCCATGGCGCCCGCGGGAGACGAGGCTGTCTGAGCATGACGCCGCCGTCGCCGAGGCCTGCCGTCCCATCTACGCAGCGCTGCTCGCCCGCCGAGTGCGGGTCTGAGCAGGGCGCCGCGCGGGTCGGTGGCGCTCTGGCGTCCGTCACGGTGGGCCCAGACCGGGTAGCGCAGTAGTCGATGCCGACTACCGGTGATCGAGACACCCCCGGCGCGGGCGCCGTCGGGTCCGCGGTCCGAGCCGCGGCCCGATTCGATCGCAGCGTCGTCTCGTTCTCGGCCGGCGTGCTGGCCGCCATCCCGGTCGTGGCCGTGCTCGGCATCGGGATCGCTCTCGGCGATCCGGTACCGGCGGTGACCATGGGCGCCGGCGCGATGCTCGTCGGCGTCGCCTGGCGCGTCACCGGCGGGCGTCCGCCGCTGGCGCTGATGACCGTCGACACGTGCATCATGGGGCTATCGACGTTCGCCGGCTGCGTGACGGGGTCCATCCTCTGGGTCCACGTGCTGCTGCTGTGCCTGTGGTCGCTGGCGGGCGGCTTGCTCGTCGGGGTAGGGAACCGGGGCGGCGTGGTGGGCACCCAGGCGATCATCGCCGTGCTCGTCTTCGGCCGCTTCAGCCAGCCACCGGCGCAGGCGCTCGGGCTGGCGGGGCTCGTCGTAGCCGGCGGACTGGCGCAGGTCATGTTCCTCGGCGTGATTCGCTGGCCACTCGCGTTGCGCGCCCAGCGCCGTGCGACCGCTCGTGCCTATCGCCAGCTAGCCGAGCTCGCGGCCGCCGAGGGGCAGGCCTCGACGCTTCCGGCCGCCGCGGCCCTCGACGACGCCGCTGACAGCCTGTCCTCCGGCGCGCTGCTCGGCGATGCGGCGATGATGACGCTGCGCGCGCTCGTCTCCGAGGGACAGCGGCTGCGGGTGCAACTGTTGGCGCTGGACGTGCTGCGAGATCGAGAGCAGGGCACGACGGTCCCGCTCGATGCCGTCCTGCATCTCACGGCCTCCGCATTGGAGGTCGCGGCCGACGCGATCGATGGCGATGAGACGGCAGCGTGGTACCTGCCGGAGCTCGTTGGCCAGCTCAGCGAGATCGCGGACCGCCAGGCCGCTGTGCCGGCGCCCGACCCCGTGTCCCTGTACATCGCCCGGCGCCTCCAGGCGCTGGCTGGTCAGCTCCGGGCCATCGCCACGTTGGCGCCAGCGGCCGGGCGCGGCGGAGGGCTGCGCAGCCGTCGGCCCTACGGCCGGACCGGCCGGCCGCTCCAGCGCCTCATCGCCGACCTCGCCCAGCTGCGCGCCAACGTGTCGCTCCAGTCCCCGGTGTGGCGCCACGCGCTGCGACTGGCGCTGATTGTCCCCCTGACGACGCTCCTGGCGCGGGAGCTGCCGCTGCAGCGCAGCTACTGGGTGGCGGTGGCTGCGGCCACCGTCCTGCGCCCCGAGTTCGGCGCCACGTTCACGCGGGGCACCGAACGCGCGCTCGGTACCGCCGTCGGCGTCGGTCTGGCGGGCGTGATCGCCGTCGGCCTGCATCCCGCCGGTGGTATCACGATCGTGCTCGTGGGCGTCCTCGCTTGGCTCGGGTACTCCTTGTTCCCGGCCAGCTTCGCCGTCGGGTTCGCCTTCATCACCGCGCTCGTCGTATTTCTGCTGAACGCGGTCAATCCGGACACGCTCAGCACCGCTGGCGCCCGTCTGCTTGACACGTTGATCGGCGGTGCGCTCGGATTATTCGTCTACGCACTCTGGCCGACCTGGTCGCACGGGCCCGCGTGGCAATCGCTGGCCGATCTCGTCGCCGCCGAGCGTGCGTACGTCGATGGGATGCTGAGCACGCTGCGGGACGGCGCCCGCGCGCGTGACGAAGACGTGCGATCGCTCGCCCGCCGTGTCCGCCTCGCCCGGACGCAGGCGGAGGCGATCGTCGCGCGGTCGCAGTCGGAGCCGGCCACGCGACGGATCGATGCGCGGCAGAGCCAGGCGGCGCTGGGCACGCTCCGCCGCCTCATCCAGTCCGCTCACCTGCTCCGTCTGGACCTTCAGGAGAACCGGCAGAGGCGACCGCACCCGGAGATCGAACCGCTTCGGTCGGCGCTGAACGAGCTTCTGGGGATGGTGGAAGACCACCTCCGCGCGCTGCCGGCCGAAGGTCCCCGCGCCGCGCCCCTCCCCGACCTGCGCGGCCGCTTCTGGGCGGCACGGCGCGCCTGGGGGGACGACCCGGAGGCGCGCGCGCTCGCCAACGAGCTCGACGAGATCGTCGATGCGGCGAACGGGCTGGCGGCCGTGGCCGGGCTGCGTCCCGACGAGGACGAACAAGAGTCAACTCCTGCGCCGCAGGCCATGCCCCGTCCCGTCCTGCGGCGACTCGAGCGCTGGATGCCGGGCACCTCCTCCTGAGGGCTACGCGCGGTAGGAAGGGCCTGCTCAGGCGACAGTTGCCGTCAAGCTGACGATCGGCGGCGAATCCAGATACGTGTCCCAGAAGCCCGCGGGGAAGGCCTCCAGACCCTCCGGTGAGGCCTCGGGCATCACCCAGTCGAACGACGCGAAGCCCGCCCTCGCGAACTCATCCCGGTAGACGGCTGTCGGCAGAAAGTAATTGTCGATCTCGAACACGGTGTCGTCCGGGTTGAAGAAGCGGTAGCTGATCGTGTCACCCTCCTGCGGCTCTTCCGCCCCGACCTTGATGAACCCGTACGGGCGGTAGCGATCAAAGTGAGCCGGCGGGTTGTCGGGGTAGTCGTTGCACCCCACGGCCAGCCCTCCCGGGCGGAGGAGACTGCGCACGCTCTCGACGAGCGTCCGCAGCTCGGACCGGCTCCGAGCGTAGTTGAACAGATAGGAGCACAGGGCGATGTCGAACGGCTCGTCAAGCTCAACGGTCGCAACGTCGGCGACCACGTAGCGGACGCCGAGCGGCTCGACGGTCTCCGCCCGTTCGGCAAGCGCGATCATCGCGGGCGAGATGTCCACCCCCACCACACGGCCGGCGCCCGCCCGCATCAGTTTGCGGGCATACGTGCCCTCGCCGCAGGCCAGATCGACCACCGATCGCCCGGCCAGATCTGGCAGCAGCTTGAACATGGAATGCTCTTCCACGAAGTTGCGGAAGGGAAGCCGTTTCGACTCCTTGTACTCACGGCCGATCCGGTCGTACTCATCCGCCACGTGCGAAAAGCCGCTCACCCCTGCTCACCCCCACTCGGATATCGGCATCGGGTCGAACTCTAGAGGCGGCGGGGGACGCCTCGGGGACAGGGTATGCGTCGATGAGCGATGCTATGGGCGCTCGATGACTGAGCGCCGCCCCACAAGCGCCATGTGCGGTTCGCGTGACTTCAGGCCGCTACGCCCCCTGCGTCGTGTGCTCGTGATCGCGACAGTGGTGGCCGGATGCTCCGCCGCGTTTGCAGCTCCAACGATGGCCTCGGTGTCCGCACCCCGATTGGGGCACGCCGGCAGGTGGATCACCGACAGCGCGGGGCGGGTGGTGATCGTGCACGGGCTGAACATGGTCTACAAGGTCCCGCCCTACTACCCGGCTGCCGCGGGATTCGGTGCCGATGACGCTGCGTTCCTCGAGCGGCTCGGTTTCAACGTCGTGCGCGTGGGCGTGATCTGGAAGGCCGTCGAGCCCAGGCCGGGCGTCTACGACAACCGGTACCTGAGCCACATCGCCAGCACCGTCCGAACGTTGGCGAGACACGGCATCTTCTCGTTGCTGGACTTCCATCAGGACATGTACAACGAGCTGTTCCAGGGAGAAGGAGCACCCGACTGGGCCGTGCAGGACGACGGGCTGGCGAACCCCAAGGACGGCTTTCCAGTCAACTACCTGACCAACCCCGCGTTGCAGCGCGCCGAGGATCACTTCTGGGCCAACGCCCCGGGGCCGCGAGGTGTGGGCCTGCAGAATCGCTATGCAGCTGCCTGGCAACACGTCGCAAAGATGTTCCGGAGCACCCGCGGCGTTCTGGGATACGAGCTGTTGAACGAGCCCGCTGCGGGTACGCAATTCGGAACCTGTCTCGGCGCGTCAGGCTGCCCGAGCTTCGATGCCCAGCTGACCGCATTTAACCGGCGCGTCGCCAAGGCGATTCGCACGGTCGACCCCCACACGGTGATCTTCTATGAGCCCGACGTCGGCTTCGATTTCGGCGCCCGTACTCACGTTGGGCCCCTCAAGCACGGCCCAGCGGGCCTTGCGTTTCACGACTACTGCCTTGCCGCCTCCCCAACCGGCTGCTCCAGCGAGCCCCGCGCCATTACCAATGCGCGCAACCACGTTGCGCAGACGCGCGAGGCGCTGCTTTTGACCGAGTGGGGATCAAATGCCTATTCCAGCGACCTCACCGGGATGATGAACCTCACCGACCGCTACATGGTGCCCTGGATCGAGTGGGCCTACTGCCCCTGCAACGACCCCACCGGAGCCACCCCTGACCCATTGGTCCTCGATCCGGCCCGGTCGCCGACGGGTGCGAACGTGGGGCAGCTGGCGCTGCACACTTTGGTTGAGCCCTTTCCGCAGTTGGTCGCCGGCACCCCGCGTGGGTGGAGCTATGACGGGCAGACCGGGACGTTTCAGCTGCGCTACTCGACGGCGAAGGTCAGCGGTACCGGACGGTTCGGGGCTGGCGCCATAACGGACATCGCAACACCCAGCCTCATCTACGGACGACGGTACGCCGTGCACGTCCACGGCGGGGCGATCGTCTCGCGCCCCGGGGCGCGCATTCTTGAGCTCGCAGCCTGTCCCGGCGCGCGCAGCATCTCAGTTCAGGTACTTCGATCGGGACGTGACCGCCAGTCTTGCCGGGCCGTAACGGCAATGCCTGCATCTCAAAGCTCAAATACGCGCTAGCCGCCGCGAAAGGACATGACCATGCGCGCAGTGGGAATCACCCGCCCGGGAGGGCCGGAAGTCTTGGAGGTAATCGATCGCCCCGTGCGAGAGCCCGGTCCCGGGGAGGTACGGATCTCGGTCAAGGCCGCGGCCGTCAACCCAACCGACATCGGCGTGCGCGAGCGCGGCGGCGGCGAGCAGCTACCTCCGCCGTGGACGCCGGGGATGGATGCCGCTGGGGTGATCCAATCGGTCGGCGACGGTGTCGATCGGCTGTCGGCGGGCAATCAGGTGATGGCGGCCGTCACCCCGCGGCGACCTGAGGGCGGCGCCCAGGCGGAGCTGATCGTGGTCCCGGCGGCTTCGGTCGTGCCAATCCCAGCGGGCGCAACGCTGGCGCAGGCGGCGACGCTTCCGATGAACGGCCTCACGGCCGAGCGCGGCCTCGAGATGCTCGGGTTGACGGCAGGCGCGACGCTGGCGGTTACGGGCGGCGCAGGCCTGCTCGGCTCCTACGTCATCCCGCTGGCCAAGCGCGACGGGTTGCGCGTGATCGCAGACGCCAAGCCCGAGGACGAGGAGCTGGTGCGCAGCTTCGGCGCCGACGTGGTCGTCCCCCGCGGCGATGGCTTCGCGGCTGCCGTCCGCGAGACCGCGCCCGACGGCGTCGACGCCCTCTTTGACACGGCGCTCCTCGGACGCGATGCGTTTGGCGCGATCAAGGACGGCGGCGGCATGGTCGTCGTGCGCGGGTGGGATGGAAGCGAGGCCGAGCGGGGGATCGCGATCCATCCGGTGATGGTGTTTGACGTGCTGGAGCGCACCGATTGGCTGGAGGATCTCCGCCAGCTCGCGGGCGACGGGCGCATCCAGCTGCGCGTGTCAGGGGAGTACCCGCCCGAACGCGTGGCCGAGGCTCAGCAGGTGATGGACGCCGGCGGTCTTCGGGGCCGCGTGGTGATCGTGTTCTGACGCGACGCCTTCGCCCGAGCCCCAGGGCCGGGACGGCACGGCGCTGCGCCTAGTGGGTCCCGCAGAAGCCCGCGAGGTCGTCGGTGACGCCGACGACTCCGATCAGGGTGCCGTCGTGGTCGACGACCGGAACGCGAAGGGCCTGGTTGGCCACGGCGAGCTCGTAACCGCCTTGGGCTGGAGCGTCGGGCGCGATCGTGGGTCCGGGACGGGCTAGGCGCGCAGCGGACCCGTTCGGGTCGAGGTCGCCGTTCAGATCGTCGCGTGTGAGGGACCCGGCGTAGCGTCCGTGGTCGGCGAGGAACGCCATCTTGCGATGCGAGCTGGCGGCAAACCAGTCACGCAGCTGGGCAACCGTGGCATCCGCAGGAAACGCGCTGAAGCGTTTGTGGATGACATCTGCGGCCGTGAGATCGGCGGCAGCGTCGAGCGGAGTTCGTGCCATTGCGGGCACCGTAGCATCCAACGACACGCGCCCAGCTAGCGTTGCAAGCGTGGAGTTCAGCCCCGAGTTGCGCAGTGATGTCCTGGCTGGAGACATCACGTTGTCGGTTCGGCTGTGGAAGCGGGCACGGGTTAAGCGGGGCGGCCGTTACCGAGTCGCTCTCGGTGAGATCGAGGTCGACGCCATCGAGCTTGTCCCCTTCGCGGCGATCACGGCTGAGGACGTCCGACGAGCCGGCGAGCCCGACCTCGAGACATTGCGCCGGCGCGCCGCGCACGCCGGCCCGATAGACGAGGCAACACTGGTGTACCGAATCGAGTTTCACCCGGTGAGTGCCGGCGATTGAAGACTTAGAGCGCCACCGTGGGTGCCGACACCAGGCGCGTGACCTCGCTGGCGACGGTCGCCAGGGAATGGACGCGAATCGGGATCACGGGGTTCGGCGGCCCGCCGGCGCACATTGCTCTGTTGCGCCAGCTCGTTGCCGAGCGAATGCATTGGATGGACGCGCTCGAGTTCGAGGACGCGAATGCGGCTTGCGGGCTTCTCCCCGGTCCCGCTTCGACGCAGCTGGCGATCTTCTGCGCCTCTCGCGTCGCCGGCCCGCTTGGGGCGATCGTGGGCGGGCTCGGGTTCATCGTCCCCGCTGTCGCCATGATCCTGGTGCTGTCGGTCCTGTTTCTTGGCAGCTCGCCGCCGCTCTGGGTACGCGGGGCCGGTGCCGGAGCAGGCGCCGCGGTGGCCGCCGTTGCTGTGCAAGCAGCCCGCGGCCTGATTGGCCCCAGCTTCCGGCGTCTGAACGCGGACCGCCGTCGAACCGCCCGCTGGTTCGCCTACCTCGCCGCCGGAGTCGCTGCCGCCGCACTGATCGGCGCCTACCTGGTCCTCGTGCTGCTGGCCTGCGGTCTAGCCGAGCTGATCATCCACCGACTGCAACGCAACGGACACCCTCTCGCTTCGGTTGGCCTGCTGCTGCCTGCCGCGGCAACCAAGGGCGCCATCGGCGCGCTCGTCTGGACCGCCTTCAAGGTCGGCGCACTCTCCTTCGGCGGCGGCTTCGTGATCATTCCTCTGATGCAGGGCGACGCCGTGCACACCTACCACTGGATGACGAACTCCCAGTTTCTCAACGCCGTCGCACTCGGCCAGGTGACACCCGGACCGGTGGTCGCGACCGTCGCCGCGGTCGGCTACGCCGCCCACGGTCTGGTCACCGGCGTGCTCGCCGCGGTCGTGGCCTTCGTGCCCTCGTTCTCGTTCATCCTTCTCGGCGGTCGCAGGTTTGAGCAGCTGCGCGCCAACAAGGACGCCCGCGCGTTCCTCGACGGCGCCGGTCCCGCCGCAATCGGCGCGATCCTTGGCGCCGCTATCACGCTCGCCACCGCCCTCACGGAGGGCTGGCAGTTCGCCGTCCTCGGCGTTGCCGCGATCGCACTGCTCGTCCTCAGACGGGGCATCGTCGAGGTCCTGCTCGGGGCCGGCGTGCTCGGAGTGATCGCAGCACTTGCAGGCGCGTCCGTTCCACGTTGACCGGGTTGGGGATGGCGGCCCGGGCCCCGGCGGACAGGCTGAGGTCGTTGATCACGTTGCCGGTGCCGGGCGGGGCGGAGTAGGGGTGGGAACGCGGCAAGTCGTCGCGCCCGGCGGAGTCGATATGCTCCCCGACTCGATGGGGGGTCCGCTGTCCACTAGAGCTTCGCGCGCGTTGGCGATTCTGGCCGTCCTTGTGTCGTGCGGGTTCCTGGGGGATGGAGGCG
>CAWGIU010000013.1:0-49588 GCA_963822735.1 uncultured Actinomycetes bacterium | reverse complement strand
CATAGTCGCCGATCGAGCGCGGCGGTGAGTGATCCTGTCGCGGGATTGCTGCCCCCACGCGGCCGAAGCAGTCCAGGATGGCAGCGCCATGGGAGGTCGACGCACGTGCAAGCGATGTGACGATCAGGTCGTCGAACGTCCAGTCGTAGTGGTGGACGCCGTCGACGGGAGGAGCGGGCTCCGTCCTCTCCCAGAGGGCATCGCTGCGCGCGATCGTGGCGCCGGTGGCCTGCAGGGCAGCGAGCTGCCCATTGACCTCGGCCGGGCTGACCTGGCCAATGTTGAACAAGAGGTTGACGCTTGCGCCGAACTGCTGCGTTTGGGGCGTAGCGAGCGGCGGCCGACTGACGACGGTCCGGCCGTGGCCACCTCCCCCGGTGCCAACCGCCAGGTAGAGCACGACGCCCAGCGCAACCGCTCCGACTACGGCACCCAGGAGAACCCGCCTGCGGCGGTCCCCGCGGATACCCGCCAACGGGCGTCTCACCGCGGTCCGGCGACCAGCGCGAGGGCCTTAAGTTGCCGAAGCTCCCGGTCGCTCGGCCTGCCCAGGACCCGCTTGAGGGATATCCGTGAGGCGAATGTGACTGCCTGGGCCACGTCGTCCAGGCGAGCTCGTCCCGGGCCCAGGCGCCGCGCCACCACCTCGTGCCGGCCCCGCGCGAGACGTTCGAACGGCTCGCCGCCGAACGCGCGGTCGCTGGCATGGCCGTCGGTGAAGCACCCGTGCTTCGGGGCAGAACCAGGTCTCGATGCCTGCCGCAGTGGCCCGCAGGCCGAGGTCCAGGTCCTCCCCGTAGAGGAAGATCCGCGCGTCGAATGGTCCCAGCCGACGCAGGGTCTCGGTCCGCGCCACGAGCGCGCAACCAACAGCCCAGCCCAGCGCGCCGCGGACGTTTCGCGCGCCACGGGGCGAGCGACGATAGCGCCGGCGCCAGCGGGCCGGCCACCAGCGCGGGCGGAATGACGGCACGCGCCAGATCGGCCGCCGAGGTCGGGCGCGGATGCACCGTGTCCTGGCGCGAGCCGTCGGGCGAGATCACCAGCGGCGCGAGCAGGCGCTCCGGCGAGCCGTCTCGCAGGGCTTTGCCCGCCAGGCCCAGCAGCGAGCAGTCGATCAGCTCGACGTCGGGATTGAGCAGCAATGTGACCGGTTCCTGCACGAGCTGCAGGCCGCGATTGCAGCCTGAGCCGAAGCCCGGATTGTCGCCGAGGGCCACGAATTCGACCTCGATCCCGCTGTGGTCCCGCCCGGCCACTTCGGCCGTGCGGTCACTGGACCCGCAGTCGACCACGATCACGCGGGCACCTGGGAGATGTCGCGCCGCCGATTCCAGCAGCCGCTCGAGGTCCCGGGCCGACTCGTGCGTGACCGTCACGAGGGCCACGCGGGGAGACGGCGCCGGAGGGGACGGCGCGGGGCGTGTGGTCAGCGTGCGATGTGTATGGTCGGCGACTACCGGCAGGACGGCTCGCGCGAACGCAGAGCGCGCAGACGAGCGGTCAAAACGTGAACGAGCTCGCTCCCGGCCACGCGCGGCCATGGCCCGAGCCTCGTCAGGGCTTGCGAGAAGATCCAGCAGTGCGTTCGCCGCGGCGCCGGCGTCGCCCGGGCTGTAGAGAATTCCGCACCCCCGATCCACGATCTCCCGTGGGCCGGCGGCATCGGGCGCAATCACCGGACAGCCGGCAGCCAGGGCTTCGGCGACCGCCAAACCGAACGGTTCGCGCGGGGCGCAATGCAGCAGGCAGCTCGCACGGGCCAGGTGTGGTCCGATGTCTGCCACTGAGCCGCAGAACTCGACGGCACCGGCGAGATCGCCTTGCGCCGCGCGAGCCCGCAGCCGCCTCAGCACCGCCTGGCCTGAGGACCCCAGCGTCCCGCCGACGAGACGGAGCCGAAGCTCTGGCCGTCGCACGCGCGCCCGCGCGAGTGCCTCAAGCGCCAGCTCCTGATGCTTCCAGGCGACGAGCGCGCCGACGACGAGCACCTCGGGCGGCTCCGCCACTCGTCGCGGTAGCCGGGCGAAGTGGTCGACGTCGACGCCTGGGTGCACGACGACGATCTTGTCTCGCAGGCCCCCGCTGGGATCGAGGTCGGTCGCGACGGCCGAGGAGGGAACGATTACCCGTGTCGCAGACGCCGCCGCGCGGCGGACCACGGCACCGATCGCGGGCCCCGGCAGGAAATCGTTGTGGCCGAAGGCGACGGTGGCCGCAGGTGCGGCGGAACCATCCAGCAGCTCTGAGGGTCCAGCGAGAAGCGCGATCGCCGACCGCATACCCCAGGCCACAACGATTTCCGGGTGAAGCGCGTCGACCAGCGCGCGCGCCTCGCGCGCATGCCCGGTGAGTCCGAGCGCCGCCGTCACGGGTCGCCGTCGCAGCTCGAGGCTGCGGGAGCGAAGGGGAAAGACGCGCAGTCCCCGCTCCCGGGCGGCCACGGCGAGGGCCCCGTCGGGGCAGGCCAGGACACATTCCCCGCCGATGGCGTCAGCCAGCTCGAGCAGGGTCCGCTCGCCACCGCCAAAAGCGCCCGAATAGCTGATTAGCAGGCGCATCCCGGCGCAGGCTATCCCGCCGATGCGTAGTGCCATACTTCTGCGCCCGTGAGAAGAGCCCTGATCGCATGTCTGATCATCGTGGGTGCGTTGGCGGTGCTGGGGCCTGCGAGCGCCCTGGCCGCTGGGCCCTCGGCTGGTGATCAGCAATACGTCGATCCTCTGGCGGGCACGGGCCACAGCCCGTCCTCCTCGTCTTCTTCGTCCTCGTCCCCTTCGTCCTCCCCCACGTCCTCGAGCTCGACGCCGAGCTCGGGTGCAGCGCCGAGCTCCTCGTCGGCACCCTCCACCGCTACGGCCCCCACATCCACCACGAGCAGTCCCTCGACCGCCACCACCCCCAGCACCACGACTACACCCTCGACGACCTCCTCAGCCTCAACGGGCCATGATGCCTCCGGCAACTCGCTCCCGGCGACCGGGATGAACGTGGTGCTCGGGGCGCTGGTGGGTATCGGGCTGCTGGCATCCGGCGCGTTTCTGCGTCGCTCCGCGCGCCGGGCTTAGTGCTCGCCGAGGCTGCGGGTCGGCTCAGCCCGCCCGTCGCGATTGACGCCCGCGCGGCGGTCCGAGCGGAGATCGGCGGCGTGGAGCGCTTCGCACGGGAAATGGTCCAGCGGCTGCCGCTGCTGCGTCCCGAGCGCTATCGCGTGCTGCAGCCCTCACCCCGGCTCGCGCACCGAGCCGGTCACGCCTGGGAGCAGCTGGTGCTGCCGCTGAAAGCGGGGGGCTCCGCGCTCTTGTACTGCCCCGCGAACTTGGCACCGCTCGCGGACCGGCGAGTGGTCGTCGTGATCCACGACGCGGCAGCGCTGCGGATGCCCGAGGCGTACTCGCGCACCTACGTGGCCTACCAGCGACAGCTTCTGCCGAGGATCGCGCGCCGCGCGCGGCTGGTGATCACGGTGTCGGAATTCGCGCGTCAGGAGCTCGTCGACCTACTGGGCATCGCGCCGGGCCAGTCCAGGGTGATACCTGGTGGAGTCAACGAGCGCTTCGCTCCGGACGTCGACCCGTCACCCGCCCGGAGCGCCTACGGTCTATCGGGGCCGTATGCGCTGGTGCTCGGCACGCCCTCGGTTCGCAAGAACCTATCCGCGCTGGAGCGTGCCGCGCGGGCCCTGCGCGAGCGAGGCATCGAGCTGGTGACTGCAGGATCGGGGCGCGGCTATCTGCGCGAACGCGGTGTGGGCCTGAGGGCACTGGGCTACGTAGCCGAAGGAGTCCTGCCGGCGCTTTACGCCGGCGCGCGCGTGCTGGCGATGCCATCGCTCTACGAGGGCTTCGGGCTGCCCTGCCTCGAGGCCATGGCCAGCGGTGTGCCGGTCGTCGCCGCCAACCGGGGCGCATTGCCGGAGACCGTCGGCGACGACGGTCTGCTGGTAGATCCGCAAAGCCCCGAAGATCTGTCCGACGCGCTGGTCGCCGCGGCCTGCGATGAGGAGCTACGCGCGAGGTTGATTCCCGCCGGCATGCGCCGCGCGGCGCGCTACTCGTGGCGTCGCACGGCGGCGCTGACCGACCAGGCAATCGCGGATCTACTTACGTCTGAGGCTTAGACTGATGCGCTCGTGACCGATCGCCTCGAATCGGCCAGCCACGGTCGTATCGCTCTCGTCCACGACTTCCTGCTGGATCTGCGGGGCGCGGAGCGTGTGTTCTTGGAGCTATGCGCCATGTGGCCCCAAGCGGACATCTTCACCGCCGTTTACGACGAGCAAGGCACGGAGGGGCGCTTCGCCGACAGACGCGTGTTCACCTCGTTTCTGCAGCGCCTGCGACCCTCGGCGAGGACGTTTCGAGCGCTGCTGCCCTTCTATCCCGCGGCGGTCGAGTCATTCGACCTCTCCGGCTACGACCTCGTGGTCTCGAGCTCGTCGGCCTGGGCTCACGCCGTGCTATGCGACGGGCACACATTGCATCTGAGCTACTGCCACAACCCGTTTCGGTATGCGTGGAACGATCGCGAGCGAACGCTGGCCAACTGGCGCAACCCGCTGGTCCGAGAGGCCATGCGAGGGGCGTTTCACCGCTGGCGGCAGTGGGACTGGATCGCCGCCCAGCGAACCGATCGCTACGTAGCCAACTCCCACACCACCCAGGACCGGATCCGCACATATTTCGGGCGCGAGGCGGATGTCGTCTACCCCCCGGTCGATAGCCGGCGCTTCGCACCCGGCTCGGTCAGAGGGCACTACGCCGTCGTATCCGAGCTGATGTCTCACAAGCAGATCGACGTGGCCATCGAGGCCTTCAACCGGCTGCGGCTGCCGCTTATCGTCGTGGGGGACGGACCGGCGGCACGCGCACTGCGCCGCCAAGCGGGGCCGACCGTGGAGTTCACGGGCCGCGTGCCGGACGCCACGGTGGCGGAGATCATGCAGGGGGCCCGAGCCCTGATCTTGACCTCCGTGGAGGAGTTCGGGATTGCCGCGGTCGAGAGCCAAGCGGCCGGGCGGCCCGTGATCGCGCGCCATGGGGGCGGCGCGCTGGAGACCGTGGTGGACGGGGTCACCGGGATGTTCTGGTCGGGCGGCGCGGATGAGCTGGTCGAAGCGGTCACGTCATTCGACGACGCGGCGATCGACCCAAACGCTTGTGTCACGAATGCCGCGCGCTTCGACGCCTCCGGCTTCAGGTCAGGCATTCGCGAGCAGATCGCGGCCGCTCACGCCAAAGCCACCCGGATGCGGCAGGATGCGCCTCGCCAGCCTGTGACGAGCAGACCGCTCTTGAGACGCGCGGTTCGGGACGCCCACGGCTAGCGCGTGAGTGCTCGCGCGGCAGCCGGCGCCCGGGCCATACTCCTGGCCGGTCCCACGGCCCTGGCGTTCTTCGCAGGCGGGTACTTCGACGAGCCTCGCGCGTGGGCAGGGCTGGGGGTGTGGGTCCTGGTGGTCGTGGCCCTGGTCACGGCGCCTCGATCCCTGCCGCGCGGCAGCGGCGCCTGGGCCGCGCTCGGGGGCCTCGGCGCGCTCGCTGCCTGGACGCTGGCCTCGATCGCCTGGGCCCCGGTCGCGGGCAGCGCCTACCACGCCGGACAGATCGCCGTGCTGTACGCGGGCGGGCTGGCCGCCGCGGCGATGCTGTTCAACGGGGAGCGGTGGCAGCGCGCTGTGGAACCGGCGCTGGCCGCCGGAATCCTGATTGTTATCGGATACGGCATCTCCGGCCGGCTGCTGCCGGGCTTGCTTCACTTCTCGCGCTCGGTCAGTGCCGAGGGTCGCTTGGAGCAGCCACTCACCTACTGGAACGCGATGGGCGAGCTGGCGGCGCTGGGCTTCGTCCTCTGCGCCCGGGTGGTGGGGGATGCCAGTCGGCCGTCGTGGCTGAGGGCTTCAGCCGCGGCCTCCTCAGCCCCGCTGGGCCTGGGCCTCTATCTGTCGTTCTCGCGCGGGGCGCTGTTTGCCTGCGCGGCAGGAATCGTGGTCCTGATCGTGCTGGTCCCACGGCGTGAGCAGCTGGGCGCGCTGGTGCTGACCATCGTCGCCGGCGGCCTGACGTCCGCGGCTTCGGCCCCGTTTCGCGGCGTGACGTCATTGGCGGGTTCTCAGAGCCTGCGGGAGCGGCAGGGGGCGATCGGGCTCGCGCTGGTGGTCGTGATCATGGCGCTCGCCGCCGGCGGGCAATGGGTCCTGCAGCGACGTGTCTCTGGTCGGCCGCTCGGGCTTCCGCGTGCAGCCCCAGCGATCGCCGCCGTACTGATCTGCGCGGGGCTCGCCAGCGCGATCGTCCTCGGCGCTAAGGAGCGCTCCGGCAGCGTGGCGCTCAGCGGCGGCGCGTCGCGCTACACGTCCCTTCAGAGCAACCGCTACGCGTATTGGCGGGTGGCGATGCGCGCATTTTCGGACGAGCCGATTCGTGGTGTCGGTGCCGGTGGGTGGGCGGTCTACTGGCTCCGCTACCGGCCGTTCGACGAGGCAGCTCAGGACGCGCACTCGCTGCCGCTGCAGACTTTGGCCGAGCTTGGGCTGGTGGGGGCCGCTCTGCTGTTGACGTTTGTTGGCGGAGTGGCGTTCGCAGCGTGGCGGGCGATGCGCCTGCGCCCGGAGCTGGCGGCTGGACCGATCGCCGCGCTCGTCGTCTACGTTGTCCATGCTCCGCTCGACTGGGACTGGCAGATGCCGGCCGTGACGCTGGTGGCAATCGCGCTGGCCGGTCAGGTGATTGCCTTGGCACAGTCCTCGCCGCGACGCTCGGCGAGCGAGTGGCGCCGGCCCCGCGCCGAAGAGCGTACGGTGCGCGTGGCGAGCGGATGAGGAGGACGGATGTGAGGCGAATAGCTGTCACCGCGAGCGTGACTGCGCTGCTCGCCGCGCTCGCCTGCGCCGGGACCGCGGCCGCAAAGCCGCTGCGCGTCACGTGGATGCGGGGCGTGTCAGCTCCCGGTACGCCCGCCAGATACGACCGGGTGGGTGTGATCAAGATCGGTCCGAGTTCGGCCCGCAACGTGCTGGTGCTCGAGCCGGGAACGTCGGCGGGCAGCGCCTATTTCGTGCCGCTCGCCAAGTGGCTCGTCTCGAAGGTGAGGGGCTGGCAGGTGTGGTCGGTTGAGCGTCGCGAGAACCTGCTCGAGGACCAGTCGGAGCTGAACCTGGTCAAGGAGGGCAGGGCGAATTCCACCCAGCTCTTCGACTACTACCTCGGGTGGCTGTCCAACCCCGGCGTAAAGCGACACTTCCACTTGATTCCCGACAGCCGTGTGGCGTTCGCCAAGCAGTGGGGGATGGCGGTTGCGGTCGGCGACCTACGGCGCGTGATCGAAACCGCGCGGCGGCTTGGCGGCAAGGTGGTGCTCGGTGGCCATTCGCTAGGCGGCGCGGTTGTCACGGCGTACGCCACCTGGAACTTCGGCGGTCGCGCCGGGGGCGATCAGCTGGCGGGGCTCGTGTACGACGATGGTGGTGGCCTTCCGCCCGAGAGCGCGGCAGATGCGCAGTCGGCGCTGGCCGCGCTCGGGCAGGGCTCTCCATGGCTGGCGTTCGGGGGCATCCCGGCGCCGTTCGCGGGGTTGTTAAACGCCACGGGCTCGCTCGGGTCCCTGATCGCGCCCAACGCGCCGTCGCTGGGCCAGACCTTCCCGCTGCTGCCGTCCGCGCTGAAGCCTCCCGTCCCGGTCACGAACCTCGCCCAGTACGGCTACGCGCTCAACGTCGCCACCTCGCCGCCGTCGCTGATCGCGGCGCAGGCGCACCTCGGCGGCGGCATCTCGAGCAAGACAATCCATGGCTACCACGCCTGGAACAGCGCCGGTGCGCTGACCCCCATCGGGCGTTACGCGGTGATGTTCTCCGGTCGGGGAGTCCTGGGCGCCGATGGCACCGAGTGGTACTTCCCGCAGCGGCTAACGGACGACTCATCAGCGGTTGGCAGCGGCACCGCCAACCCCGCCCAGCGTGTCCTGGGGCTGAAGTCGACGATGGGCCGCCGGCTTCCGCGCAGACTCTTGATCTACGCCTTCGGCGCGCGCCTCGGCGGGTCCGCGGTGCTGACCGCCGCCGCGGCGCTCGCCGCGCAATCGCGCATCCCGAGGCGCAACCTGACGCTCGTCAACCGAAAGGGCAGCTACGCCCACAACGACCCGGCCGGCGCCTATCCGCATAACGCCTTCTTCAACTACCTGGTCCGCTTTTTGAGGAAGGTCGTGCGGTAGCCCTCGAGTCCTCAACCGCGCGGGGGCGTGCCTAGACTGGCGTCCACGCGTGGGGGTCACAAAGACACCGGAATCCGGCATCCGGACCGCTCGTCCGGCTGCGTCCAAGGCGCCCTCTCCCGCGCTCGCGCCGCCACCCGGAAACCCCCGGTTTCCCCTGTTCGACGGCCTGCGAGGAATCGCGGTGCTGGGGATCCTGGCGTTCCACGTCTCGGAGTTCACGGGTCAGCTCGGAAATGGCATCGCAGGGAGATTCGACGAGGTGGCGGGCGGGGAGGCCGTGCTGCTGTTCTTCGCGATCTCTGGTTTCCTGCTCTACCGCCCGTACGTGGCCGCCCACGCTGCGGGGCGCGCCGGTCCGTCCACGGGCATCTACGCGCGCCGTCGGGCCCTCCGCATCCTGCCCGGCTACTGGGCGGTGCTGACGCTGCTGGCCATCTTCCCGGGCATCGTCGGCGTGTTCTCGGGCGACTGGTGGCGCTACTACGGCTATCTGCAGCTCTACTCGACGCGCACGATCGGCGGGGGCATTCCGGTGGCGTGGACGCTGTGCGTGGAGGTGACCTTTTACCTCGCCCTACCGCTCTGGGCGCTGGCTATACGGCGCCTCGCCGGACTCGACCGGGGACGGTTCGGTGAGCGCGGCTGGCTGGCTGCCGAGTTGCTGACATTGACGGTGGTCGCCGCTGCTGGCGCGGCGGTGCAGCTCGCTGCCGCCGGCGGCGCGATCGGCTATCTGGTGGGAGTGTCGTTGGCGGGCGAGTGCCTGTGGATCGCGATCGGGATGGCGTTCGCGGTTCTAAGCGTTGCGGTGCAGCGCGACGCGGTGCGTCTCCGCCTCGCCCTACGGAGAGTCAATGAGCTCCCCGGTGTGTGCTGGCTGATCGCCGCAGCGGCGTTTGCGGGGATGATGGCGCTCGTCCCGCACGGAGGGCTATCCGGGCTGATCGCCACCACGCAGGTTCGGCAGTCCTTGCACCTGACCGCGGTCAAGATCGTGCTCGGGATGGTTTTGGTGAGCATGCTGATTGCACCGGCTGTGTTCGGCGACGCGAGCAGGGGAGCACCCCGGCGATTGCTGCGGTTCAGGCCGATCGTCTGGCTGGGGGTGATCTCGTACTCCTTCTATCTCTGGCACCTGACGATCGTCGAGCTGATCGCCACCCCGGGCAAGGGCGGGTCGTTCTCAGATTCGGGTTTGAATCTGCTGGCGCACCTGCACAGCGCCCGCACGCTGATCCTGTACGTGTTGAGCTTTGTCGCTACGGCCGTGGTGGCGGCGGCCAGCTACCGCTGGGTCGAGTTGCCGTTCCTGCGCCGCAAGTAGCGGCGCCGGTCTTCGAACGGGTGGACTCAGAGCTCCTCGGCGATCCGCGGCGCCTCGCGGTTGAAGACCCAGACGGACAGGACGATCAGAACCACGAGCACGGCGACCGAGACCATCAGCTTTCCGAGCCCGCCGACGGCGGCCGTTCCGGGATAGGGCGCGCTCGACGCAGGACCGATGATCCACCTGTGCGCGAGCTCGAGCATCGGCGTCAGCGGGTTTAGGGCGATCAGCTGGGCGACCGTGTGCGAGCGCGCCTGCACCTTGTCGAACGAGTAGAGGATCGGCGTGGCATAGAACATCGCCGTCACGACCACCGTCCAGATGATCGACAGGTCCCGAAAGCGCGGATACAGGGACGACAGGAGCATCGCCACCGGGAGCGTCACCATCCAGAACATGAGCAGGATCACCGGCAGCAGCAGCCAGGTCCACATCGGCGAGACGCCGAAGCCGAGGACGAAGGCGAACACCACGATCAGGTTCAGCAGGACGTTGAAAAAGGCGGTAGTGACCACTGCCATGGGGATCGCCAGCCGCGGGAACTGTGTCTTGCGCACCACGCCCTCCTGGCTCACGATCGATGTCACTGCTGTGACCGTGGACTCCTGGAAGAAGCCGAACAGCACCATGTTGAACAGCAGAAAGACCGGATAGTGGGGGATCTGAGATCCGAGCTTGAAGACGTGTGTGAACACCTCGACCAGCACCGCGAACAACAGCAGCGGCCTGCCCACTGACCACAGGTAGCCGAGCGCGGTGCCGAAGTAGGTGCGCTTGAAGTCGGTCGTGGCGATCAGAAGCGTCAGCTCCCAGAAGCGCTTCCACCCACCCCCGAGCGCCGAGGGCCCCCGGACGTCCCGCAGCTCAACGGGCCCCTCGTCGGGCAGCGCCGTTCCCGGTTCCTCGCGCAGCTCGACCCCTGCGCGTTCCGGAAGCGTGGTCACCTTGTCGCCTCGATCGTGGCCGACACCTCCGCCTCCACGAACACCATGCCGGGCATCGGGTCCGTCCCCGTGACCAGGAAGTCGGTGAGGTGCACGTCGTGCAGAACCATGTCGCCCTGGTTGCGGCTGCGCGAGATAGAGCCGAGCAGCGTGTAGCGCCCGGGAACGAGGCGGTTGGGGAGGTCGGCCGTGAGCTTGAGGCGCTGTCCTGCCCGCAGCGACCTCGGCTTGCCGTCGGGGTGCTCCAGCTTCATCCCGAATCCGGCAACGGGCACGTCGTCGACGTTCAGCAGCTCGAACTCAAGCCCGGGCGACGGCAGTTCGCGCGTGGCCTTGATCAGCAGGTTGAAGCGAAAGCGCTGGCCCTGCGGCACATCCTCCAGACGATGGCCGCCCTCGTCCTCGAGCCAGGCGTCGAGGAGCGTCACATCGCTCTCGATGCCGGCCGGGCGCTCCGCCGTCCCGGAGAAGTTGAGCCTGTAATACCGCACGGTGGCTTCTTCTGGTTCGCCGAGGTATTTCTGTTCGCCGTCGTGGATCAGCATCGCCCGGTCGCAGAAGGCTTGGACGGTGGCCATGTCGTGGGTCACCAGCACGAGTGTTTTGCCGGCGTTTTTCTTCTCCCGGAACACGTCCGTGCATTTCTGGGCGAACGCGGCATCGCCGACGGCCAGCACCTCGTCGACGAGCATCACGTCGGCGTCGGCTTCGACCATCACCGCGAACGCCAGCCTGACCATCATTCCCGAGCTGTAGTTCTTGAGCTTGAGATCCACGAATTCGTGCAGCTCGGCGAAGTCCAGCACCGAATCCAGCCGGTGCTTGGCGCCGCGGCGTCCCAGTCCCATCATCACCCCATTGAGCTCCACGTTCTCGCGCGCGGTCAGCTCCGGGTTGAACCCCACCCCCAGCTCGATGAACGGCGCCAGGCGCCCCGCCATCCGGATCCGCCCCCGATCCGCCCGGTAGATGCTGGCCAGCACCTTCAACAAAGTGCTCTTACCCGACCCGTTGCGCCCCACAATCCCAAAAAACTCGCCACGGTGAACATCAAACGAGATCCCCCTCAACGCCCGCAACTGACGACCCTCCACCCGCCGCAACGGATGCACAACACGCTCCTTGGGGCTGCGCTGTTCGGCCGGCACGCGGAAGCTCTTGTGCAGGTCATGGACGTCGATCACGACCGGACCCGCCAGCACCTTGGCCCTGCGAGCGGAACGCTCGAGCAGAGCGCCATCGTCGTCCAAGCCGAAAGCGGCTCGCTGTAATGAGTGCTGCAGGTTCAGCATCCCTGAGCGCTGGATGCTAGTCACGGCGTGGCATTCAGATGCGACCACGCCATCGGCGGAGCCGCTTTTCCCGGAAGCTCTGGGGTGGTGGGATGCTGGCATCAGACAGGCGCCCTCGCTCGTGGCGCCAGTGACGCGCCCGCAGCACGATGAGACGCTTCCAGGCGATTCCGCGGGCCAGTTCCAGCTCGGTCCCGAGCGTCTCCGTGCGCCCGATCAGCCCGCGCAGCGGCCTGCACGCCAGCCACAGCAGCGACGGCAGCGACCAATCGGCCGCCACGAAGCGCTCGAGCGCGCGGCGCTTCGCCGGCGAGAGCCTGTCCACGCAGCGCATCAGCACGACCTGGGCCTGCGTTCGACGCGAGAGATAGCCGTAGAAGTAACTGGCTCTCGAGCGGGGCTGCCTTCGGAGCTGCCATAGCCCCACCAACCGCTGGCGCACGCTCGGACGCTCCCCGTGCGTCACGTCGCCGAACACGGCGCCTGGATGCTGGACGTAGTCGTACAGCGGCCGATCGACGTATGCCACCCGTCCTGCTGCTAGCGCAACCACCGCCAGCCAGTGGTCGTGGAACTGAAAGCCGGGCGAGTCTGGGAACGGGAGCGCGAGATCGAGGAGCCCGCGCCGAAACATCGATGAGGCGCCGGTGATGGTGTTCGCCACGAGCATCGATGCCAGGTCCCCGTACGCGTTCCGGCGCCCGCGCCACAGGGTGTTCCGGAGCACGCCCCCGTCGGCCTCTACAAGGCGCATGTCGGAGTAGACCAGTGTCGCGTCGCCGAGCTCGGCCCGGAGCGTGCGCAGCTTGTCGGGATGCCAGCGATCGTCCTGATCGCACAGCGCCACCAGCTCGACATCGGCCGGCACGGACCGCAGTGCTCGCTCGAAGTTACGGTAGGGGCCCAGACGGTTCGGCGAGCGGGAGATCGCGAAGCGCGAATCCTCGCCCACCAAAGCAAGGATCTCGTCGAAATGCGAGGGAGCGGAGGCGTCGTCGCTGATCATGCAGATCCAGTTGTCGTCGGTCTGGGCGCGCAGCGATTCGACCTGTATGCGGAACAGGCTCTGGTCCGGCTCGAACGTCGCCATGCAGATCACGATCGCCCCCGGCCGGAGCCGTGCGCGGGGAACGGGCACCGTGTCCTCACCGCCGCGATCGGAAGCGGACGTAAACTCGATAGTGCCGAGCGGGATCTCGGCCTGCTGGCCGCCGGCGAGCATGGCGGCCAGCGCGACCCGAGCCGATCCGGGCTGCGCTCGAGCCGGGACCCGGAGCGTCGCCCAGAAGCCGCTGAAGAAGCTCTGGCGCCGGCACGACGGGTGAGCGGCGGCGACATCGGGGCGAGGCAGGCCGTGGGCGTCGATCGCGGTCGCTTGGTCATCGAGCACTATCTCCAGCCGCTCGATCATGTCGGTGGGGTGAAAGCAGCTTCCGACGAGGAACACCGCGGTCGCGCTGCCAGTTGGCAGGAGCTCCGGAAGCGGCCGCTGAAGCCGCAGCTGGAGGCTCAACCCGCTTCCGGGGGATCGAGCACCGCTTCGACCTCGGCGTCGAGCATCACGTTCCCTCCCCCGGGACGGAGTCCATAGACGTAGAAGTCGAGTAACCAGAGCATCTGCACCGCGATATTGCCCACCTGGCCGCTGCGCGAGATCCAGCACTCCAAGGCGTAGCGCCCCGGCAGCAACGGGTTCTCGAGCTGGGCGGCAACCCGAATCCGTTCGCCCTCAGCCACACGCCGTGGCCCTTCGCCGCCACCCTCGAGCCCGGCCGTGAAGGTGAACACCCACCGCCCCTCCATGTTCAGGCAGTGGAAATTGAAAATCGGATCGATCAGCTCCTGGCGCGCCTGCGCCAGCAGCTTCAGATGGAGGCGCCGATCCTGTTCCACGTTGTCGACGCGCCGGCCGGAATCGTCCTCCAGCCATACGTCCTCGAGTCGCACGTTGACATCAGGAACGTCGACCGCTTTGCCGCCATTTTGGCCTGTGGTGGCCCCGCCGAAGTTGAGTCGGTAGTAGCGAAGTGCAGCTTCTTCTGGTTCGCCGAGGTATTTCTGTTCGCCGTCGTGGATCAGCATCGCCCGGTCGCAGAAGGCTTGGACGGTGGCCATGTCGTGGGTCACCAGCACGAGTGTTTTGCCGGCGTTTTTCTTCTCCCGGAACACGTCCGTGCATTTCTGGGCGAACGCGGCATCGCCGACGGCCAGCACCTCGTCGACGAGCATCACGTCGGCGTCGGCTTCGACCATCACCGCGAACGCCAGCCTGACCATCATTCCCGAGCTGTAGTTCTTGAGCTTGAGATCCACGAATTCGTGCAGCTCGGCGAAGTCCAGCACCGAATCCAGCCGGTGCTTGGCGCCGCGGCGTCCCAGTCCCATCATCACCCCATTGAGCTCCACGTTCTCGCGCGCGGTCAGCTCCGGGTTGAACCCCACCCCCAGCTCGATGAACGGCGCCAGGCGCCCCGCCATCCGGATCCGCCCCCGATCCGCCCGGTAGATGCTGGCCAGCACCTTCAACAAAGTGCTCTTACCCGACCCGTTGCGCCCCACAATCCCAAAAAACTCGCCACGGTGAACATCAAACGAGATCCCCCTCAACGCCCGCAACTGACGACCCTCCACCCGCCGCAACGGATGCACAACACGCTCCTTGATGGTGTCGACCTTCTGGTCGGGGATGGTGAATGTCTTCTCGAGGTCTCGCACCTCGATCAGCACCGGCGCACGCTCGATGCGGGCTCGGCGCGCCACGCGATAAGAGTCCACTCTCGCGTGGGTCATCATCGAAGCCGGACCGCGCGGATCACGTCGAGGCGCTTCGCCGTAAGTCAGATCGGGCTGTGCGGACGCGCCTGATCCAGGCTCGGGTGCCCGCAAAGGGGGAGCCGGTGACCTGGTCCAGTGTCCCCTCCAGCGCGCCCAGCCGGTCCTGAGCCCGTCTCAGCTCATCGCCCAGCTGGAGCTCGCGGTCGGTCGGAATGCGAGGCGGCGGCTTGGCCGGTGCGGTCGCCGCCGCCGCGATCGATTGGAGCTTGTGTGAATCGATTGCGTCTAGCTGACCGGGTTCGCTCTCGCGCCGCCATCGCCCGCCATTCCAATCGATCTGGTGGATCGGCTCTCTGACGCCATGCTCGAGACGAAAGTCCTCCACGGCCCGACGGCACTCGGGCAGCCAGGGATGAAAGTAGTCGTCCAGCACCACATAGCCGCCGCACGCGACGCCGGGATACAGCGCTTCGAGCGCAGCTTTGGTAGCCGAATAGGTGTCTGCATCGACCCGAACCAGCGACCAGCGGCGATCGCGGAGATGCCGGAGCGTTTGCTCGAAGAAGCCGGGGACGAACTTGACGCCGGTGCTGAGCCCGAAACGCGCAAAGTAGCTCTGAACCGTCCCCAATCCAGGGGCGAAGAAGTCGGTGCCCCCCAATTGCGTCTCCAGCCTCTGATCGGCGGCGACATCATGCTCCCCGGCCGGAGGAAATCCCTCGAACGAGTCCGCGAGCCAAAGCGTGCGGTCGGCTGCGCCGAGGCTATCCAGCGTGGCGCGGATCAGGATCGATGCGCCGCCCCGCCAGGTCCCGGCCTCGATCAGGTCGCCCTCGATCTCATCCCGGACCACCGAGGCCACGCACTGCTGGAGGTCGCCGAGGCGCCGCAGGCCGATCATGCTCAAACCGTTGAGGGTCCAGTCCTTACCCTCGACGCGGCCCAGAAGTTGATCGTCGCCGGTCAGCTGACGACTGAACCAGCGCTTATCGTCGGTCCACCTAACCTCGCTCGTGCTCGCCCCCACGAGATCGCACAGACAGAGCTTGAGCAGGTCCAGATACGCAGTTCGTAGTGCGTCTGCGTCCGGCCGGGGACCGGCCGCAGTGAGCGTCCGATTTAACGTGTCGGGTGTCTGGCCGGTTGCCATCGACGGGGGCGGGTGATCCTGATGGGGCAATCCACCAGCTGCATTCTGCCGTGGATCTAGGCGCGGGCTACAGCGCGGCCCCGGAGAAGCCCCTAACCCCGCGCTCCCCTAACTTAGGGCGGCGTGTCCACGTACCTGGAGCCCGGCTGGATCGACCGCTTCGCCGAGCTGTGGGAGCAGCTCGGCCCGGAGACGAAAAGCGCGATCATCGACTTGCTCCCGTCGGAATGGTCGTTAGAGGGCAAGCGCGTGATGGACTTCGGCTGCGGCGCCGGGAGGACCTTGAAGCACTTCATGGCCGAGGCGGAGCACGCCGAGCTGTGGGGCGTCGACATCGACGGGGCCAGCGTCGAGCTCCTGCGGGAGACCGTCTGCCCGCCACTGCACGTGATGCGATCGCAGTACATGCCGCCGCTGGCGCTGGATAGCGCGAGCTTCGACTTGATCTGGTCCATCTCGGTGTTCACGCATCTCACCGACAACGCGCTGCCCTGGCTGATCGAGCTCCATCGTCTGCTCAAACCGGGCGGGCTGCTGATCGCCACCTACATGGGCCGCTGGGTGTCCGAGCTGCTGGCAGGGGAGCCGTGGGAAGAGGACCGGATCGGGATGAACGTGCTCCGGCACGACCATCCCGCCAGCGACGGGGCGCCGCTGGTGCTGATCTCCGACTGGTGGGTTCGCGAGCACTGGGGCCGCGGGTTCGAGGTACTGAAGATCGCCCCACAGATACACAATCAGAGCTGGGCCGTGATGCGAAAGCGCGACGTCCCGCTGACCGTCGAATCGCTCGCGCGGCCGGGCGACGATCCACGCGAGTACGAGGCGCTGCGCCACAACGTCATGCAGCTTCAGCGCGAGCTGGAGCAGGTCCGCGAACGCGATGAACGTCGGCTGGACGATGCATTGAGCGTCGCGCGCGACGACGCTGCCTCGGAACTGGTGAGGATTCGTGAGTACTACGAGCGGTCGCTGAGTTGGGCGCTGACGCGGCCGCTTCGGGCGGCGGGGCGGGTGCTCCGATCGCTGAGGGCTGAGGTCCGGGCTAGGCGCTAGCCAAGCCGTCGTCCGAGCACGGACTTGGCCGACATCTCCGGTCTCTCGCCGCGGTCCCTCCGGACGCCCTGTCGCATGGCCTTGATCCTGCGCAGCGGCGCCGTGAGCCGCCAGCTGAGGCTGTCGGTCATCTCGGCCATGATCCGTTCGTGCTGGCTGGCCCGCGCTGCCTGCCGCATCCGCGTGGAGATCGCGACCGCGCGCGTGACCGCGGCCTCCGCCTCCGCCCGCCGAGCGCGGTAGCGCCAATCGCCGCCGGCGAAGCCAACGCCGGGCATCTTGCCGTCCCACTTCTCCGACACCGCCACGTGCGCCGCAGACCAGTGCTCGAGATCGCTGGCGAGGTTCAGCGAGTGGTTGTGAACCACCTTGAAGTCCGCCGTGACCACCTTTCGGCCAGCGGCCCGCACCTGAAGGCAAAGGTCGAAGTCGTATCCATGAAGCGCCTGCCCGAGCGATTCATCGAAACGGATGTTGTGGACAACCCACGGTGAGAGCCCGAGCACGAACCCGTCGACGGTCTCCACCTCACCGAGCCGAGCGTACGGAGCGCTGGCGTTCTCGTCCCAGGTGACGGACGGGAAGTCGCCGCCGCCGAGCTCTCTGTAGCGGTGGATGAACGAGGCCCAGGTAACCGAGCCCTCCCACCAGGCGATGGTGCGGGCCCCGAGCGATCCCACGCAGCCCACCACGCCGACCTCGGGATCGCCCAGCGCCGCTCTGAGCCTGTGGCAGAAGCGCGGGTCGACGATCTCCGCGTCCTGGTGCAGGAGGACGAGCGCCTCGAGCCCCTCGATCGAAGCGGCCCTGTCCATGATCGCGTTGTAGTTGCGGTAGATGGAGCCCGCTGCGGAATGCGCCAGGACCAGCGAGTCGGGTTCCTTGGCCAGCTCGATCCCCGGTTCGGCGTATCGCGTGTAGTCCTCTCGCGAGGTCACAGCAGATCCGAAGACGATCATCGCGCGAGTGTAATTCGGCCTCACGGGGTCAGCCTGGCGGCGCAGGGCGGCGGGTATCATCGCCCGCCCGGTGATCGCGTTCGGCTGCTCCATCATCGCGCCCGACGTCTATGAGCGGTGCGCCAAGGCCGGCTTCGACCGCGTTGTCGAGCCGGGATCGGTGGTCTACGCCCACGCTGCCTCGGGTTCGGTTGCGCGCGGCTACAACCTGCTGTTCGACACCGCCGCCAAACTGCCCGAGCTCGAGGCGCTGGTAGTCGTTCACGAGGACGCGGAGATCGTCGATCCCGATCTCTGCCCCAAGCTCCGTGCGCTGTTCGCGGCCCCGGACATCGGCGTGGTGGGCTGCATCGGCGCGAGAGGCGTCGGCGACATCGCATGGTGGGACGGGGTCGTCACGCGGAGCTCGGCGAGGACCCGCTACGGCGAGCTCGGCGGGGGCGAGCTCCGCCTCGAAGCCGGCGCCCCGGCATCACCGGGCGAGGTGGACGCGGTCTACGGGGTGCTGATGGGCTTCTCGCCGTGGGCGGTCCGCAATCTGCGCTTCGACGAATCGATTGGGCTGCTGCACGGCTACGACTTCGACATCTGCAGAAAGGCACGACGGGCCGGGAAGAAGGTGGTTGCCGCTGAGCTGGCGGTTACCCATCACCATTCGCTCGACCTGATCGAGGACATCGAGATCTGGGTCGCGGCGCACATGCGCGCCGCGGAGCTGTGGGACGAGTCCGGGCCGGAGGATGCGGACGATCCCCTGTGGAAGGAGCGAGCCCGCTGGGCCGAGGCCAGAGCCGCTGCCGCACGCCTGCTCGCGGCCACGGAGCTACTGCGTCTGGACGCCAGCGCCAAGGAATGTCAGCGCCAGCAGGAGGAGATCGAAGGCAGCCGCAGCTGGCGGCTAACGGCGTCGCTCAGGCGCGGGAACGCTCTCAGGCGATCCGTCGGCCAGCGTCTTGAGAATCTCCGCGCGTGAGACGGCCACGTCGGCGGGTGCGATTCCGGCCCGTTTCCTTAGTCGCGACAGACGGTCGGCGATGGTGAAAGCGCTCGAGCGCAACATCCGCCGCAGGAGCTCCTCCTGGCGGCGAAGCGACTCGAGCGCGGCCGCCGCCTCAGCCATCTGCTGGTGAACGGCGGCGAGATGAAACGTGCGGTTCGCCTCGAGCCGCTCGATGATCGGGTGGCGGTCGAGCGGACCGAGGAGCTGGACAAGTTGCTCCGAGTACGGGGCGTCCCGCGACCAGACGACGGCTAGGCCGAAAAACGCGGGCAGGATCGCCAGGCTCAAGGCCGTGTGCTCGCCGACGAAGTCCTCGACGGCGGTGAGCACGCCGTTGCGGGGGCCGCCTGGTTTGACCGCCGGAAACTTGTAGGGCAGACCGCCCCGCTGGGGCTCGGCGATCCCCGGGAACAACCCACCGCCCTCGACCGTCGGCTGGCGGAAGTCCTCGGGGATCTGCTCGGGAGCGAAGTAGTCGTCGCGTCGGCCGTGCGGCCAGCCCACGTCGTGGAGCAGCAGCAGGGGGAGCACGTCCTGCCCCGCGCCCGCCGCGATCAGACGAAGCTCCTCGGAAACCGTGTAGTAGTTGTGGTCGCCGTCGATGACATATGCATCCGCGCGTGGCAGTTGCCGGAGCGCCTGGTGGCTGGTCTCCTGCACCAGCTGCAGGTCGGGACGCTCGTCCGCCAGCGCCACCAGCTCGTCCTGCGGCGACGGATCCACCGCCCACAGTCGAGCTCCTGAGGGCTCTGCCCACTTCAGCAGGAACGTGCTGACGTCGCCGGCGTAGGCGCCGATCTCAATGACCGAGCGGGGGCTGGCAATGTCAAGGCAGGCGGTGAGGAGCTCCCCATTGTTGATGAGCGACGCCCCCCACTGCCCGGGGTCGCTGCCGAAGGCGCACTCGGGGTGCAGGGTCCAGGGAAGCTCGCCTCGCTCCAGGGCACGCACCGCGGTTTCGGTGCCGAGGTTCAACCAGACCCTTTCCATGGAGCGCCGGGAGTGTAACGGCGCTAGCGTTGCTGCGCCTTGGTCACCGTGGAGAGCGAATCGCTCGGCTCATCGGGGCAATCCGGGCGCGGTCTCAACGTCCGGCTTGACTCGCCGCTGCCGCGTGAGCTCGAGGTGGGAGGCGGCACGGCGCTGTTCGTCTGCGGCACCTGCTTTCACCGCGAGCGTCGCGTTTGCGCGCTCAGCTTCGTGCTCGACGGCCGCCAACAGCCCGTCGAGGCCCTGGGAATGCCGCGGCTCGATGACTTCCAGGCGCTGCATCCCGAGCTTGACGTGTTCGCCACAGACGGGCTGGAGATCGATCCGGCATCCCCTGAGGACCCGAACCTGCTCGGTTATCGCAGCGGCTTCTGGGGGACCGTCGAGCTCGAACGGCGCCCCCGCGGGCCGTTCGAGCTGCTGCTGCGCGCGGAGCTCGAAGACGGGCGCGTGGCTACGGCCTCCCTGGGGACGATCACAGTCACGCAAGCCCTGCCAGCTCCGCTGCCCGATCCTGTCCCGGCGGGCTCCGGGCCACTGGTGGCCATCTGCATGGCCACCTACAACCCGCCGATCGATCTGTTCCGGCGCCAGATCGATTCGATCAGGGAGCAGACCCACGGCAACTGGATCTGCATCGTCAGCGACGACGGCTCGAGCCCGAGGCGCTTCGAGGCGATCGAGCGCGAGCTATCCGGCGACCCCCGGTTTGTCCTGTCCCGGTCTCCCCGGCGGCTCGGCTTCTACCGCAATTTCGAACGCGCGCTGGCGCTGGTTCCCAAGGGCGCGGAGTTCGTCGCGTTGAGTGACCAGGACGACAGCTGGTATCCCGACAAGCTCGCCGTGCTGCTCGAAGCCGTCAGGGACGCCCAGCTCGCGTACAGCGACGTGCGGGTGATCGATGAGGACGGCGCCCTGATCTCGGACACGTACTGGAGCAAGCGACGGAACAACTACAGCGACCTGCTCTCGGTGTTGGTCGCCAACTGCGTGACCGGCGCGGCGTCGCTGTTCAGGCGCCGGCTTCTGGAGCGCGCGCTCCCTTTCCCGCCGGCGCAGTTCGGCCACTTCCACGACCACTGGCTGGCGCTGGTGGCGCTTTCCCTCGGCGAGATCACGTTTGTCGATCGTCCGCTGTACGACTATGTGCAGCACGGCGATGCCGTCCTGGGCCACGACGCGGCGAACAGGATGATCGCCTTCGGGGAGAGGCTCGGGCATCTGCGCAAGGACCCCCGTGAGCGCGTGCGGCTCTGGCGGTTTCACTACTTCGTCGACGTCTCGCGCCTGACGCAGCTGGCGACGATCCTGCAGATGCGCTGCGGGACGCAAATGGCAGGCGCCAAGCGGCGCTCGCTGCGGCGTTTCCTGCGGGCCGGACGCTCACCAACCGCGCTACTGAATCTGTGGCGACGGGGCCTGCGAGAGCTGCTGGGGACGCCCGAGACACTCGGCGGGGAATGGATGCTGGCCTACGCCTTCACCTGGCGGCGCCTGCTGGCCCTAACCGTCCGCGAGCGCCCTACGCGGCGCTTGCGCCTGGACGCCGTCCCGCCTCCTGACCTGTGGATCAATCCCGGCCAGGCGGCACCTGCGGACGGGCGTGCGCGCGGCCTCGCGAAGCGGATCGCGCCGCTGATGCTGGCGTCCACAACGGCCGCCCCGGAGCGGGTCAACATCCTTATCGGCACCGTAGAGCCAGAGCACGTCTCACGGCCGCTGATCGGCAGCCTGAACCTCGCCCATCGGCTGGCGGAGCACGGGCTGCGCAGCCGCATCGTCACAGTCGATCCGGTCCGCCCGTTGCGCGGGAACTGGAAGCGCGCCATCGAGCACCACAGCGGCCTGCCCGGAGTGCTTGGTCGCGTCGAGCTGGCATTTGCGCGCGAGACGCGGGATCTCGAGGTGAGTCCCGCCGACCGGTTCATCGCCACGACGCCCGCCGCGGCGCACATCGCCAGCCGCGCCGCGGAGGAGCTGGACGGCCACCCATTCCTCTACCTGATCGAAGAGTTCGAGCCGCTGATCGCGCCCACGGGCACCGACGCCGCGATTGCCGAGCAGTCCTACGGCTTCCCCCACTACGCGCTGTTCTCGAGCGAGCCACTGTGCGAGCACTTCCGCAACCAGCGGATCGGGGTGTACCGGGCCGGAGGCGAGGAGGACGACCGCCGCTCGAGGTGCTACCAGCGTGCGGTCACGCAGCGCGCGGCCGGCGCGAGCACGAAAGCCGAGCGGAGGCTGCTGTTCCTGGGACGGCCGAATTTGGTCGGACGGGCGAACACGTTTGAGCTTGGCGTCGCCGGGCTGCAGGAGGCTCTTGGCGAGGCGGCCCTCGCCGGCTGGCAGCTCGATGTCCTCGGTGGCGTCGACGGGGGTACCGAGCTCCGTCTGAGCGGGGCATCAAAGCTCCGTTTCCTAAACGCTGAGGCGGACGATCTGGGAACGTGGCTACCGCATGACTACGACCTCGGACTGGTGCTTGACCTGACGCCGTCGATGAGCCTGGAGGCGATTGAGATGGCGGCGGCCGGACTCGTGACGGTGACCAACAGCTACGGGCCGAAGACGGAGGGGTTCGTGAGCGCGATCTCGACGAATCTGGTGCCCTCGCCGGCGACGGTCGCCGGAATCGCCGAGGGACTGCGCGTGGCGGCCGCGCGCACCTCGGATCTGGAGGGACGCATATCCGGCGCCGACGTCGCCTGGGCTCGCGACTGGCGCCAGTCGTTCCCGGATCCGCTGATCGATTGGATCTCGGGCGTCCTCGGACGCTGAGGCGGTCGCCGTGGAAGCTGCGCCGCAGGCAGGGGACCCGGCATCCGGGCGCTCCGTCACCGTCGTGACCCCGAACTGGAATGGACGGCGTTGGCTCCCTGGCTTCCTGGCCAGCGTCGCCGCCCAGCGGTTCCCACCGGCCCAGACGATCGTCGTCGACAACGGCTCACGCGACGGTTCGGTCGAATATCTGCGCGCCGAGCACCCCGACGTGGAAGTCATCGCCCTCCCGACCAATACCGGGTTCGCCCACGCCGCCAACGTCGGCCTCCGAGCTGCCCGCTGTCCGCTGGTGGCGCTCGTCAACACCGACGTTGAGCTGGCGCCGGACTGGTTGGCCCGAATGACGGCCGCGCTCGTGGTCGACGAGGGCGCCGCGTCGGTGGCGTGCAAGATGCTGGACCTGGCTGACGCCAGCCGCGTGTACGACGCCGGCGACGTGCTCCGTCGCGACGGGGCGTGTGAGCAGCGCGGTCGCTTCGAGCTCGACGATGGCCGCTGGGATGAGCCCGGAGAGGTGTTCGGTCCCTGCGCCGGGGCGGCGCTCTACCGCCGCGAGGCCCTGCTTGCCCTCGGCGGCTTCGACGAACGCTACTTTGCCTACCTGGAGGACGTCGATCTGGCCCTGCGGCTGAGGCTCGCCGGTTGGGGCTGCCGCTACGAGCCGGCTGTGGCGATGCACGCCGGCGAGGGCTCCTCTGGGGAGCTGCCGGGCGGCCATCTGTACCTGGTGGAGCGCAACACGCTGCTGTTGGTGGCCAAGTCGTTCCCGGTGCGCTGGCTGCCGCTCGTTCTGTACCGCCAGCTCGGGTGGGCATGGCACGCCCTCAGGGAGGGCCGGCTGCGCTGGCAGCTGCGCGGCGTCCTGGCGGCACTGCCGCTGATGCCGGCGGTGCTCAGCGAGCGAAGACGACTCCGGCGCCGAGCGGCCGTGCGGATTGAGGAAGCCGTGCCCTCGCGCCCGATTCGGGGTCTCAAGTCGCGGCCAGGCTGAGCGCTCAGCCCGTCGGCAGGATCGGCTCGAGCGCGCGCACGCGCTTCAGGGCCTGGAAGAAGAGCTGCCGGTCGGTGCCCGCGCTCTTGGCCAGCCACAGCCAGGCATCGAGGTTCCGCGGCTCGCTGCGCGTGACCGTCCTCAGGATCCGTTGCGCGGTCTGAGCATCGCCGTGCCCGAGCGCCGCCTCGCCACGGAGGATGTTGACCTCTTGGTCCGGATTTAATGCGCGCGCGCCGCGCAGCAGCGCGAGCGCGCGCTCGTATTGAACGTGGGATGTCACGCGTCCCGATGAGATGAGCGAGGTGGCCTGGCTTACGTCGTGCGCCTGCCTGATGCCCACCACGAACCAGGCACAGGCCACGATTGCCACGAGGCCGAAGACGATGCGGGCGACGCGCATCGGCGGATGGTAGTCCCGCCCAGGCGCCTAGCCGGCTCGCCGGGATCAGCCGAGCCGGGCCAGGGCGGGGATGAGGCGCGCGGCGTCGATCGTCCCCAGCCCCGTCACGAGGTTGTACCCCTTCCGCGCCGAGTACCCAGCGACGGTTGTGATCTGGGTGCCGTTGCCGGTTCTGAAGCTGACCGTGTTGTTGCCGGAGGTGACGTCGACGATGCCGGCACCGCGCTGGCGCGCCAGCCGGTAGAGGGCGGGATTGATCAGCCCGAGCCGTTGCTTGCCAAAGCGTTTGCGCGCGTATTGGGCGGCGATTGCCACGATGCCCGCGAACTCGGGCGTGGCCTCACTCGTGCCGCCCACCGGGCCCCAGGCGGGCTGGCCGAGGTAGGAGCTGAAGCTCAGCACCGCTCCGCTCAGCGAGGCGCTCATCGAGATGTCCGGCACGCCGCGCTTCGCGCCGACGATTCGGCGCACCGAGTTCTGATAGGCCGGCCTGGCGAACACGCTCGAAACCCCGCCGCTGGTCGACCACGGGACCGGCGGCGGGACGTTGTCATCGGCGCGCTGAAGCGCTGGGTCCCAGGTGTCGTTCCACGCGACGTCGGGCCTGGTACGCACACCCGCCGCGTTGAGACTGAGCTCGGTCCCGCCGACGGCTGTGACCAGCGGATCGGTCGCCGGCCACTGCACGACGCGTCGGGTATAGAGGTTGCCGGCGGGCGTAGGTCCGGTCACCCCCTGATCGTTGGTCGCGCCGAGAACGGTGATTCCGGCCCGTTCGGCTTGTACGTAGGTCTTGCGCAGCCGGGAAATCGCATTCGGGCCACGGAAGTTGGGCTCGGGCAGGCTGAAGCTCTGGCTGATCACGTCCCCGAGGTGATGCTTGATCACGTATCGCTCGGCCGCCAGCATGGCCTGAAACCCGCCCCCCGCCTCGGTCTCCGCCACGGGCGTCTCCACCAGCACGATGTCGGCTCCCGGGGCAATCGCGTGCGACCACTCAACATCGAGCGTCGTCTCGCCGGCCTTTGCTCGCATCTCCGCATCGGTTCGGTCGAATGGGGGCACCGGTCCCACCGGTTGCAGCACCCGGAACGCCGGCGGGTCCGGAAGCCCCAGCTGCTGGTCGAACACGTGCAGGTCATTGCCGATGGTGGGGGAGCCGAAGGGGTCGACGATCACGATCGTGCTCCCCTTGCCGTTGAAGCCCTTCGCATACAGCGCACGGAGGTTGTACGCCCGCTGGAGCTGTTGTGGCCGGTAGCACGCCAGGCCGAGGGCCTGTACGCACTGGGCCGAGCTCGGCGGCGCGGGCGTGGCGGAAGTCGTCACCTGTGCAGCCGCCGAAGTGCCGACGGCGCTGCTCAGAGCGAGTACGACAACGACAGAGCCAGCGACCGCTGCGACGAGAATCCTGCTCCTACTCTCCATTGGCGCCTCCGGGTGAAGTGACGAGTTCGCTCCCCCGGAGGATCCTAACCTCGGCGACGCGGGGGGCGACCTGCTCAATTCGCCAGATCGTTGCCGCGCGAGCGGCGAGAGGGCGTTTGAACAGGCTCAGCATGCTCATTTCCCCATTCCTCGCCTGAGGAACGCCGAGTGTCACGTCGAGCAGGTCGCGAGCCGCGGCGCGCCAGGTCGCGGCTCGGCGCGAGGTGGCCCGGCGGTCACGCGCCACAGCCGTTGCCTACGTCAGCAGGCGCACGATCGCGGCGATCCCGACGACCACGATCACCGCACGCAGCGCCGGGTCGGGCAGCCGCCGACCGCCCACCGCGCCGACCACCCCGCCGATGATCGAGCCCACCGCGATCAGCAGCGCCGGCAGCCACGCCACGTGCGCCGCGAACACGAACACCACCCCGGCGACGAGGTTGACCAGTCCTGCCAGCACCACCTTCAGCGCGTTCAGACGCTGGAGGTCGTCCTGGACCGCAAGCCCGAGAATGGCCAGCAGCAAGATGCCCTGGGCGGCGCCGAAGTAGCCGCCGTACACGCCGCTTGCCAGCACCCCGAGCGTGGCCGCCGGCCCTGCGCGCTCGTGCGCGGGCGGACGGCGCGTTGCCAACAGCCGGGCGATCCGCTTCTGCAAAAGGATCAGTAGCAGGGCGATGACGATGAACGCGGGCACGATCGCCTTGAACGCCGAGGCGGGCAGCGTCAGCAACAGCGTGGCGCCCACAGCCGCGCCGATGAGCGACGCCACCAGCAGAGGCAAGGCCCGGCGCCCTTGGCCCGCCAGCTCCTTGCGGTAGCCGAGCGCGCCGGACGCCGATCCCGGAACCAGGCCGACGGTGTTGGAGACATTGGCCGTGACGGGGGCGTAGCCGAACGCCAGCAGGACGGGGAAGGTGAAGAGCGTGCCGCTGCCCACGACAGTGTTGATCGTTCCGGCGACGATGCCGGCGGCGAAGATGGCGATCGCGTGCAGGGGGCTCATCTAGGAAACGCTAGGGGACCACTAGGGTCAGCGGTCAGCATGTTGGTAGCGCTCATAGCCGATACACACCTACCCCGTGGGAGGCGCGCGCTGCCGGCGACTTGCGTCGAGCGTCTGCGCGCCGCGGACCTAATCATCCACGCCGGAGACCTCACGACGATCGCCGTGCTTGACCAGCTGGGCCACTACGGCGAGGTCCTGGCCATTCATGGAAACGCCGACGACCCCCAGACCCGGGCGCGACTCCCGGAGCAGCTGGAGCTGGAGCTGGACGGCGCGCGCCTAGCCGTGATCCACGACGGCGGCCGCCGCGCCGGGCGCCTCGAGCGGCTGAGGCGCAGGTTCGTGGACGCCGACGCGGTGATCTTCGGCCACTCCCACATGCCGCTGCACGAGATCGGCGAAGGCGGCTTTCAGATCTTCAATCCCGGCAGCCCCACCGACAAGCGCCGCGCCCCGAGTCGCACGATGGGGCTGGCCGAGACGCGCGCCGGCGGGGTCCGATTCGAGCTTCTGCAGCTGGACTAGCGCAACGGCGGCGTGGTAATGTGCCCGCGCTTCGGCCGGGGCAACACGGGGTCATCTACTAAGGAGCAGTCATATGCGCGTACGCATTGCGGCCTGCATGGCCGCGGTCACGGTAACGGCCGGCGCTGCGGCCAGCGCGGCAACCGCCGCCGGAGGTCCACCGCCGCCGACGGCAACCAACGGAGCCACGGTCAATCTCGTGGCGTCGGGTCTACAGACACCGACGTCGTTCGCCTTCGGCGGCGGCAATGTGTTCGAGGGCGATGGCGGCAACAGCCAGTCCTCGGGGCCGCCCAACGGCGGCGTGTATCTGCTGAAGAACGGAACGGCCACCAAGCTCGTCGGGATCGCCGCAGTTCGTGGCTGGCATGCAGTGGTACAAGGGCGCGCTTTACATCAGCGGCGGCTTCGTATCGAGTACCGGCGCCACCTGGCAGCTGTTGAAGTGGAGCGGGTGGAACGGCTCGACGTTTACTGCCCAGCGGGCGATCTACACGGCGCCGAAGAAGTTCCCCGGCTTCAACGGCCTGGCCTTCGGTCCTGACGGGCGGCTGTACGTGGGGGTCGACGTCGGCTTCGGCATGTCGAACGACCACGGTCCGGCGAACAAGTCCCCGTACCTCTACGACATCCTGTCGATCAAGCCGAACGGCAAGGGGCTCAAGGTCTACGCGACCGGCATCCGCCAGCCCTGGCAGATGGCCTTCGCCGGCGGGTCATCCGCGCCGTACGTGTCGAATCTGGGCCAGGATTCGGGCGCCAAGAACCCGCCCGACTTCGTCCTGCGGGTCCGCCGCGGCGACAACTACGGCTTCCCGTCCTGCAACTGGATCAAGAAGAGCAGGTGCAAGGGCTACACGAAGCCGTTCAAGTTCTTCGCACCGCACACGGACATCATGGGGATGGCGATCATCGGCAACCGCCTGTACATGACCTCTTTCATGGGGCCGGGCGGCAAAGGCCCCGGCGGTCAAGTGCTGTCGATGTCACTCAAGGGCAAGAACCTCAAGACCGTGCTCACGGGCTTTGTGGCTCCAGTCGTTGGCCTCGGCCAGCACGCCGGTGTGCTCTACGTCGGCGAGCTGACCGGCCAGGTGTTCAGCGTGACGCCCTAGCGGCGCCAAGAGTCAATTAACGGGCATCCCGGCCCTGCAGGGCCGGGATGCCTTCTTTATGAGGAGCCCAGCCCCTCGCGCTCTGCCCACTCGAGCAGCGGCTGGAGCGAGAACTGCTCGTCGTCGATCCCGGCGTGCACGTCACCGAGACGCGCGAACCGCTCGGGAACGGTGGCGATCGTGCACTCCCGCGGCTCGACGTCCGAGACCTCCTCCCAGCGCACGGGTGTCGAGACGGTGGCCTCCTTTACCCCGCGGACGGAGTAGGCGCTGGCGATCGTGTGATCGCGGGCATTCTGGTTGTAGTCCACGAACACATTGCGTGGATCGCGGTCCTTGCGCCACCAGGTGGTGGTGGCCAGGGCCGGAGCACGGCGCTCTACCTCGCGGGCGAACGCCTGTGCCGCCCGCCGCACATCCCCGAACTCCCAGCGCGGTTCGACTCGCACGTAGACGTGGAGCCCCGAGCCGCCCGACGTCTTGGGCCAGCCGACGATCCCGAGCTCGTCGAGCACCTCGTGCGCCACCGCGGCCACACGGCGCACGCTGTCCAACGGGCAGCAGGGCATGGGATCGAGATCGATGCGCCATTCGTCGGGCCGTTCCGTATCGGCGCGGCGCGAGTTCCAGGGATGGAACTCAACGGTCGACATCTGCACCGCCCAGATGACGCTGGCCAGCTCTGTGACGCACAGCTCGTCGGCGTGGCGACCGAAGCGGGGGAAGTGAACGCGGACGGTCTCGACCCAGTCGGGAGCGCCGCTCGGAAGCCGCTTCTGGTGGACCTTCGGGCCGTCGACCCCGCTGGGGAAGCGGTGGAGCATGCAGGGCCGCTCGCGCAGGGCGCGCACGATCCCCTCGCCGACGCTCACGTAGTACCGCGCCAGGTCGAGCTTCGTCTCTCCGCGGGCGGAGAAGTAGACGCGATCGGGGCTCGAGATCCGGACGATGCGAGTGCCGACTTCGAGCTCGGCAGCTTCGCCCGCCACGGATCAACCCCGCAGGTGCGGCGGCAGCCGTTTGCGGTCGAGCTCCGGCGGAGTCTGCGGCCATACGAGCAGCACCTGGCACCGCACGTGGTCCAGCACGAACCGGCCGTGGCGCCCAATGCTCTTGGGCCCTGCTCGAAGCTCCCCGTCGCGCGCCAGCAGGAGCAGGTCGGCGCCCTCGCAGGCCTCGAGCAGTTCGCGCTCCACCTGTCCCCGCCGCGCCTCCAGCCGCGCCGGTCGTTCGAGCCGCTCGGCAGCCGCCGCCAACAGCGCCTGCGCCTCCTCTTCGGCGATCGCTCTGAGCGATGGGCCCGGAGGTGGGGGCGGCCGACGACCGAGCAGCCCCGGCCCCCGCGCCAGGTCCTCGACGTCGGCCGGCGCTACGTGCAATAGCGTCACATCGGCGTCCGTCGGCAGGAGCCGGTTAGCCTCCAGGACACAGGCCTCCCAGGTGTGCTCGCTGATCCAGACCACACTCTTAGTCATGTGATCTGTAGAGCCAACCACAACAGGACCGTAGAGGCGAGCAGCACGGGTGGCACGGTGAGGGCGCCGAGCTTTGTGAACTCCACGACGTCCGTGGACTCGTCGTGGGCGTGCACCACCCGCCGCCAGAGCAGCGTGGCCAGCGAGCCGGTGTAGGTCAGGTTCGGGCCCGCGTTGACGCCCACCAGCATCGCCAGGACCGCTCCCGGCCCGCTCGCCGCCGCCACCGGTAACACGATCAGCGTCGCCGGCAGGTTGTTGACGAGGTTCGCCAACACAGCGCTGATCGCCGCCACCGAGAGCAGCGCGCCGAGGCCGGTGCCGCGCGCCAGCACCGAATCGACCGCGGATGAGAGGCCGTGGGTGCTGGCCGCGCTGACGACCACGCCCAGGGCCAGCACGAACAGCAGGAAGGTTGGCGATGCGGAGCGGAGCAGCTCGGCGGGAGCGGCGCGGTTTCGGAGCGCCAGGGCGGCAGCCCCGGCTGCGGCGATCCAGGCGGGCGCGATGCCGATCGCGGAGCTGACGGCAAAGCCAGCCAGCGTCAGCGCCACGACGACGAGTGGAAATATCGGTATCGCCTCGGCCTTGAGGTCACGCTGGTCCGTGGCCCCTGCGGGTCGCTCGAGCTCGGCCCGAAATGCCCGGCTCAAGACCAGCCACTCCACCCCCAGCGCCGCGAGCCAGGGCAGCACCATCAGCTCGGCGAAGTGGGCGAACGCCAGGCCGCTGGTCCGGAAGGCCAGCAGGTTCGTCAGGTTCGAGACCGGGAGCAGCAGTGACGCGCTGTTGGCCAGGTGCGAGCAGGCGTAGATCTGCGGGCGCGAATTCGTCCGGAGCCGGGCGGCGGTGGCGAACACGATCGGCGTGAGCAGCACCACTGTGGCGTCGAGGCTGAGGACGGCGGTCGTCGCTGCGGCAATCCCGAACACCATCGCCAAGAGGCGCCGGGGACGACCTCGCGCGCCGAGCGCCATCGCGCCGCCCAGTGCGTCAAACAGACCAGCCTGCCCACACTGGCCGGCGAGCACGAGCAATGCCGCCAGAAAGCCCACGGTCGGTCCCAGGGTGGCGAGCGCGTGCCGGGTTTGGTGAAAGCTCAGAACCCCGACGGCCAAAAGGAGCAAAGCCAGAAGCGTCGCCACGGCCCAATCGGGTGCCCAACGGGGCCGCGTGACCGCGGCGGCGAGACTCAGCGCCAGCGCCAGAAGCGCCGCGGCCTCGCTCACGCGCTCATCACGGCGCTCGCCTCGGAGCGTCTAGGTGAAGAATTGCTGATAAAGCAGGAAGATATTGAGCCCGGTGATCGTTGCCGCGCAGCCCCAGGCGATGATCGTAGTCAGCCTGCCGTTGACGTGGACGCCCATGACCTCACGGTTGCACGTGAGCACCACCAGGGGGATCAGCGCCAAGGGGATCCCGAACGAGAGCACGACTTGGCTCAGGACAAGCGCGTCCGTGGGGTTCATTCCCGCGGCGAGCACTACGAACGCGGGGATCATCGTGATCGCTCGTCGCAGCACGACGGGTATCCGGACGTTGATGAAGCCGGCCATCACGACCTGCCCGGCGTAGGTGCCGACGCTCGACGAGGAGGCA
This sequence comes from uncultured Actinomycetes bacterium, assembly GCA_963822735.1. GTDB lineage: Bacteria > Actinomycetota > Thermoleophilia > Solirubrobacterales > Solirubrobacteraceae > Palsa-465. Next base: position 18,549 of record CAWGIU010000013.1, on the reverse strand, counting down.
CCGGAGGCGAGCAGCGCGATCGCGAACGCCAGCGCTGCCCCGCCGCCGACGAGGCGCCCGAGCTCGGCGTGCGCCTGGGGAATCGTGCTCAGTCCAGAGAGGGCCGGAGTGTGAAACAGCTTCGCGGCGACTGCGAGCATCGCCAGGTTTACGAGGCCGGCGAGGCCGAGCGCGATGATCACGTCGAGCCGCTCGAACCGCAAGACGCGGCGGCGCTCGCCGTCGTCGCGAACGGGCATCCGGCCGTTAGTCAGTGCCGAGTGCAGATAGATGACGTGGGGCATAACTGTCGCCCCGATGATTCCCACCGCGAGATAGAGGGAGCTCGTACCGCTGAGGCTGGGGATCAGCCCTCGGAGTGACGCGTGCGCCGAGGGGCTGATGCGCAGCGTCTCGTACAGAAACCCGGCGAAGATGATGCCAAGCAGGGCCGTGATGGCCAGCTCGAAGCGGCGGACCCCACGCGACTGGAGCTCGAGGATGGCGAACGCGATCGCTCCGGTGATGACGCCGGCGGCCAGTAGCGGCACCCCGAACAGCAGGTTCAGGCCTAGAGCCGCGCCGAGGAACTCGGCGATGTCGGTGGACATGGCCATGATCTCGGCCTGGACCCACATCCCCCAGGCGACCGAACGGGGGAACCGCTCCCGGACAAGCTCGGGCAGGTTGCGGTCGGTGACGATCCCGAGCTTCGCCGAGAGATACTGGATCAGCATTGCCATCAGGTTCGCCGCCAGTACGACCCACAGCAGTAGGTAGCCGTACTGCGCTCCGCCCTGAACGTTGGTAGCGAAGTTGCCGGGATCGACGTAGGCGATCGATGCGATGAACGCCGGGCCGAGCATGGCCAGCGTGGCACGTAGCCGCCCTTTGGCCAGCAGCTGGTCAAGCGCGCTCGGAATCCCGGCGCCGTCTTCGGGCAGGGAGACCGACGCGCCCTCGGCGACCGCGGCCTCAACCGCGGGCACGGCCGTGCGGCGGCGCAGGGTCATCGCTGAACCTCGATTCGCATCGCCTTTGCCAGCTCGCCGCCGAGCGCGTGCTCGTGGGACCCGAAGCGGGCGAACACCGGTCCGCCGAACGGCTGGCGGCCGGCGACCTCCACTCGGTCGCCGAGGGAGATTCCCTGCTCGACGAGGTAGCGGAGCATCTCGGGATGGGCGTCGGACACGCGCACGAACCGTCCGGCGGTGCCCACGGGGAGCTGGTCGAGGCTGAACGTCTTGCGCTCGTCGATCTCAAACTCGGGTGTCGGGATCGGATCGCCGTGAGGGTCGACCTTTGGATCGCCGAGCCGCGCAGAGATCAGGCGCTCGAGGTCCTCGGAGATCACGTGCTCCAAGATCTCCGCTTCGTCGTGCACCCGGTCCCACGGCATTCCCAGCTCCTCGGCCAGAAACAGCTCCAGCAGCCGGTGATGGCGGAGCACCTCCAGCGCCACGCGCCGTCCGCGGTTGGTCAGCCGTACGCCGCGATAGCGCTCGTGTTCGACGACTCCCAGCTCCGCGAGCCTGCGCACCATCGCGGACACGGAGCCGGGGGTGACGCCCAGGCGCTCGGCCAGGTCGTTGGTGGCGACCGCGGCGCCGGCGCGGGCCTCGAGCGAGTAGACCGCCTTGGCGTAATCCTGCACCGAGGCCGAGAGAGAATCGGGAACCGCCATGACAATTAGTTTGGCATGCCAAAACCAGATATCAAGGCCACTTGCAACTAGTCCATTTGTCTACGCACCGGCGGAATCGTTCAAGTAAGGTGAGGTAACCGTCCAAGACCGGCTACCACCCGGAGGTAGAGACCGTGAAGCTGATGATCACTGGGCGTGTTCGTATGGCGCTGGCGGCGTGTGCAGCCTGCCTCGCATGCGGGATATTTGCGGCCCAGGCGAGCGCCTTGCCGACCCTCCCCAACCTGAGCGCGCTCACGCAGGCTCCGCTGGCGGGCCTTCATGTCCCGCTGCCCTGCGAGAACCCCGCCAACCGCGGACTGACCAACACCTTGCTGGGCGCCGCCCCCGTCTCGGTGGCCACTCAGGCGCGCTGCTTCGCCCAGGCGATCGGCTACAAGCGGGGAAGCCTCGGACCGAAGATCATGTCTGGTCCCACGGGCTACGGGCCCGCCCAGATCCAGTCGGCGTACAAGCTGGCCGGACTGACGTCAGGGGGGAAGACGGTGGCGCTGGTCGACGCCTACGACGACCCCAACGCGGACACCGACCTCGCGACCTTCAGAAGCACCTACGGGCTGCCGCCCTGCACGGTGGCCAACGGCTGCTTCAAGCAAGTCAACGAGAACGGCGCCACCAGTCCGCTGCCGGCCGGTGACTATGGTTGGGCCGAAGAGGAGAGCCTCGACCTCGACGCGGTGTCCTCGGCCTGTCCCGACTGTCACATCCTGCTAGTCGAGGCCAACTCCGCCAACACACCGGATCTGGACAAGGCGGAGAACACCGCGGCCACCAGTCCCGGCGTCGCCGCGGTCTCGAACAGCTGGGGCGGCAGCGAGGCCGCCAGTGAGCTCTCCGACGACGCCAGCTTCAATCATCCCGGCGTGGCGATCACGGCCAGCGCCGGGGACTCGGGCTACGGCACAAGCTGGCCCGCGGTCTCGCAGTACGTGACCGCTGCCGGCGGCACCACGCTGAGCCAGACCTCGAACACCCGCGGGTGGAGCGAGACCGTGTGGTCGGGCTCGGGCAGCGGGTGCTCGTCGTATGAGCCCAAGCCCTCGTGGCAGAAGGACACCGGATGCGCCAAGCGCACCGACAACGACGTCGCCGCGGACGCCGACCCCAACACGGGCCTCGCGGTATACGACACCTACAACAGCTGCGGCTCGAACGGGCTGTGCGACCTGCTGATCGAGCTCGGGGTCGTACAGGGTCTCGACGGTTGGGCTCAGGTCGGCGGCACGAGCCTCTCGTCGCCGCTGATCGCGTCGGTGTATGCCCTGGCCGGCAACAGCTCGTCGGTCGTCTATGGCAGCTATCCCTACAGCCACACCTCGTCGCTGTTCGACGTCACTAGCGGTTCGGACGGAACGTGTACGCCGGCCTACCTCTGCACGGGGGAGCCGGGCTACGACGGCCCGACCGGCAACGGCACGCCCGACGGCACGGGCGGGTTCTAGACGGCCATTTGATTAATGGCACGCCCCGGGTGATCGCCCGGGGCCTGCTGTATTTCCGCAGTAACATCGCCGCGGTGCCCGAGGCGAGCGCCTTCCGCGCGCAGTTTCCGGTCTTCGAGCGACTGTCCTACCTGAACGCCGGCACCACGGGGCCGGTTCCGGCGCGGGCGGCGGAGGAGGCCCAATTGCGCATCGATTACGAGGCGCGCTCCGGGCGTTGTGGCAGGCGGTACTTCGACTCAGTGATGGGGCTGGCCGCCTCGCTGCGCGGCGGCTACGCGCGTGTGCTGGGCTGCAGCCCCGAGGAGGTGGCGCTGACCGGCTCCACCACTGACGGCGTCAACACGGTGCTGTCCGGCCTCGACTTGCGTCCGGGCCAGGAGATCCTGACCACCGATGAGGAGCACCCCGGGCTCCTGGCGCCGCTCGGGCTGGCACGGGCCCGCAGCGGCGTGAGCATCCGCATGGTGCCGTTCGACCGCATCGCCGACGAGGTCACAGACCGGACCCGGCTCGTGGCCTGCTCGCACGTCTCCTGGGTCTCGGGTCGTCTGGTCGATGTGGCGGGACTGGCGCGCTCCCCGGCGCCGGTGCTGCTCGACGCGGCGCAGGCGCTGGGCGCGATCCAGGTCGACGTCAGGCAGCTGGGTTGCGACTTCTACGCCGCCTCGGGACAGAAGTGGCTCTGCGGGCCCGAGGGATCGGGCTGTCTGTTTGTCGCCGCCGAGCGGCTCGACGAGCTGACCATCCCCTGGCCCGGCTATGGCTCGCTGGCCGATCCCCATAACGCGCTCGAGCTGCAGGCGGCTGAAGGGGCGGCGCGCTTTGACCACGGCTTTCCCTCTGGGCTTCGCAGCACGTGGGCGCTGGCATCGCTGAGGGTGCTGGAGGAGGCGGGATGGGAGTGGATTCACTCGCGGGCGGCGACTCTGGCCGAGCGCCTGGCCGAATTGCTGCGCGAGCGGGGGCTCACCGTGCGCGAACGCGGCCACTCGACGCTCGTCGGCTGGAACGCCCCCGCCGGCCGCGATCCGGCCGAGGAGGTGCAGCGACTGGCCGATGAGGAGCTCGTGGTCCGCAGCATCCCGCAGTTCGGGGGCCTGCTGCGCGCGTCGGTCGGCGCCTGGTCAGACGAGCAGGAGCTGGAGCGCCTGGCCGAGGTGGCCGCCGCCTAGGCCGTCGGCTCACACGATCCGCTCGGGGTGGGTGTAGACGTTGACACTCGACCCGCGCGCAAAGCCGCACAGCGTCATCCCCCGCTCTTCGGCCAGCGAAATCGCCAGCGAACTGGGGGCGCTGACGCCGACCAGGATCGGGGCACCCGCCACGGCCGCCTTCTGCGCCAGCTCGAACGACAGCCGCCCGCTGACACAGAGGATCCGGCCGGCCAGCGGGATGAGCCCGTCGAGCAGCGCCCGTCCGACTACCTTGTCCACTGCGTTGTGCCGCCCGACGTCCTCGCGGCTGAACAGCAGCATCCCGTGCGCGTCGAACAGGCCCGCGGCGTGTAGGCCGCCCGTCTTCTCGAACGTGGGCTGTGCCAGACGGTCGGGCAGTGCGGCCACGGTCCCGCGGGCCACGTGCGGGCCGGCCGGCAAAGGCGGCGAGTGCACCGCGACCTGTTCGAGTGCTCCCTTGCCGCAGACGCCGCACGACGAACTGGTGTAGAAGCGTCGCTCGCCCGGATCGTGGTCGAGTGGCCCCCCGACCTCGATCGTATTGGCGGCGAAGTCGTCCGTGGGTCCGGCCGTACGCGGCCCGTCGATCAGGCCCTCTCCGTACAGGAAGCCCAGCGCCAGCTCCTCGTCGTGACCAGGCGTCCGCATCGTGACGGACAGCGGCTGGCCGTCGACACGGATCTCGACTGGCTCCTCGACCGCCACGGCGTCGTCGCGACCGTCGTGCTCGACGCGCACAAATGACACCGTGCCCGCCTACGTCGCGGGGCTCGGTGCGGCAGCTGGGCCGCCGGCACGGCTGATCGCTTTGTCCATCGCCGGGCCCGGTGCGGAGGCCGGGGGACCATGGCCCACCGCCAGAAGACTGGGGTTCAGCTCGCGGAGCTTCCGCGCCGACTCGAGCACCACCTGCTTGTCCCAGGTCGCGATGTACGCCAGCGGAAAGCGCAGGTAGAAGTGGCTCGAGACGGCCACGGCGCCGACCGAGGTATACGTGTCGCCCGCGATCAGGGCGCGGTCTCGCGTGTCGAGGAAGGCCACGTGGCCGGGCGTGTGGCCCGGGGTGAAGATCACCTCTAGGCTCCCGATCCGCTCGCCACCCGTGAGCCGCGTGTCGGGGACAGTGGCGATCTTGGGCCACGAGCCCGGTGGCTTCTTGTCGGTCACCTGCTCGCCGGCGTGGATGCCGGCGTCGAGCTCGGGCATCGCCACCTCGACGTCCCCCAGCTGGCGCTTCAGCTCATCGAGCGAGCCGACGTGGTCGCCGTGCCCGTGGGTGAGGACGATCCGTGTGATCTGGTCCCCGGCTTCCTCCGCGGCTTGAATCAATTGCTGTGCCCCGCCGCCCACGGTCGTGTCGATCAGCGTGAAACCGTCCTGCTCGCGGACCAGGAACGCATTTACGAACCGCAGGCGAGTGACCTGGATCAGGTTGGTGGTTACTTGTGTTGTGGCCATCGCCTCTGTCTAGCACGACCCCAGGCGGGCAGGCGTCCGTATCGTTAGCCCTCTGGTCACCCGGATGCACCCCGAAGGTCTAAGCGAACTGATCCCGGCGCCAAGCAGCGGGCGCATCTTCGCCGGCGAAGCGCACGCCGGGCTGGCCGATTGTGCCCCTTCGGGAAGGACCCGACTCGACGCGCTGGCGCGCTGGCTGCAGGATGTGGCGTTTGCCGACGTGGAGGAGGCGGGCGTGGCCCAGGCCGCGGTATGGGTCGTGCGCCGGTCGCGGATGGCCGTGAGCCGCTTTCCGCGCTTCGGCGAGCGCTTTGCGCTCAGGACGTTCTGCAGCGGCTTCGGGAGCGCGTGGGCCGAACGGCGCACGACGATCGTCCCTGTGGGCGAGGAGGTGTCCGCGGTGGAGGCCGTGGCGCTGTGGGTTCACCTCGATCCCGAATCGATGCAGCCGGTGCCGCTGACGCCCCGAGAAGTTGAGATCTACCGCGATGCGGCGGCCGGACGGCGAGTGCGTGCCCGGCTACGCCACCCGGCGCCGCCGGCCGGCGCGCGCCGGTGGGGGTGGACTTTCCGTGCCACCGAGTGCGATCTGGCCGGACACGTCAACAATGCCGCCTACTGGCAGCCGCTGGAGGAGGAACTGCTGGCGAGCGCCGACCCCCAGTGGTTGGACGTGGAGATGGAGTTCCGCAACCCCGCCCAGCCGGGCGACAAACTGGTGTTCAGCGACGGCGATCACCGCTGGATCGTCGGCGCCGACGGCGACGTCCACGCCTCGGCAGTTTTGGCTCAGCCGAGCGTGGGCTCCGCCGCCAGCTCTGCCTCGTAGGACAGCGACTCGCGTTCTAGCGCCCCGTCGAGGCCGATGCGGTAGGCGCCGGTGCGGGTCAGCGGCGGCGAATAGGCGTGGATCGTGACCGCTGGGCCCAGACCGGAATGGAGCACCCGGTGGATCGCCACCGGCGGGACGGTGAACGTCTGGCCCGCGCCGAGCTCGCGGCTGCGGGGTGGACCGCCGAGCGTCAGGCGGTCCTCGCGCACGCGTCCGGAGACGACGGCCACGGCGGCGGCGGACACGTCGTGGTCGTGAAATCCGGTGTCCTGGTCCTCGCTCCAGCAGATGACCCAGGCATTCACGTCGTCATCCTCGAAGATCTGCTCGTAGACGCGGGCCTCGTCGGCATGACGGATCAGGTGCGCCCAGCGTTCCGACACGGCCGCCAGCCCCACGGCGAAGCGCTCTAGTTCCTCGATCGTCAGGCCCACCTCGCCGCCTCCTGGACAACCGGCGGGGCGAAGCCCGCGATCAATCGGCCGGCGTTCTCCTGGAGCAGGCGCTCGCGGCCAGTGTCCACCGGCTCGGCCACCGGGCGGTCGGAACCGTAGACGAGCTGGTTGGGACCGACGGTCCGAGCCATCATCTCGACCGCGGCTGGGCCATAGCTCGAGGTGTCGTAGAAGGTCGCCTGGTCGCGGAGCTCGACGTCTGGGCCGCCCCGCGCTGCCAGGCGCTCGGCGAGCAGCGGTGCGCCCCCGGCGAGCATCGCAAAGACCGCGGTCAGCTCGGGATGGGCGCTGCGGCCGAAGGCGGCGAACGTGAGCCATGCCGCCTGCATCTGAGCCACGTAATCGGTCAGGGCGGGCCACCAGCCTGGCTCGGGTGCCCTCTCTGTGGCCGAGTGATCGCCGGCACCGGGATGGATGAACACCGGCAGCCGGCGCTCGGCGGCCCGCTCCAACAGCGGTCCGACGGCGTCGAGTGAGACCCTGTCGGCGAGTGCGCCGGCGGCCAGCGTGACGCCGATGCAACCGCCCGCAGCCAGTTCATCCACGTCGGTCTGGTCGGGACGGTCGAGCGCCAGCGGGCCCCAGCGCAGGAACTCTGGCGGCAGCGACGACACACCGTCCAGGTGCGCGGCGATCAACTCGCGGGCCTCCTGTCGCGGGAGCACCTCGATCCCGATCGGGCTCGAGGGCGCCACGACCGCCAGCTGGAGTCCGTCCGTGCGCAGCAGCGCCGCGCGCCGAGCCGGCGCCTCCGAGCGCTCGTCGATGACGTAAGGCGCCTCAGCCGCCGCGTGCAGGACCGTCCGGCCGTGCTCGCGACGCACGAGCGGCGGAGCGGCGCGGGCCGCCAGGGCGTCAATGAGGGCTCGAGTCCAGATGTGCTGGTGGACGTCGGCGCGAGGCGGCTGAACGGCGGGGGCAGGGCGCACGAAGGAGCTAATATAGCTAAGTCAATTGACTTACTCAAGAAGCCCGCGTCGAACCCAACCCTTGGGCAGCAAGGCTTGGGCGGGGGGGCCGATCAAGGCCGGGGGTCGACCGAGGCCGGGACCGGGGTCGATCAAGGCCCCGGCCCGCTCGATCAAAGCTTCCGGCCCGAGGGTCTTTGGATGTTTGTGTCGCCTGGCGCCATCGAACATCCCAAGGAGTCGGATGGACGGCTGTGATTCGCTTACGTCGCCTTCAACACTTCGTAGGCACAATGCCGCGCTGTGCGGGATTTGTCGATCAGATCGGAGCTCCAATAGCCCTCGCACCGCCCCGGCCGCTATCCGAAACGCTCTCCGGCTCGTGGCGGCGCCCTGCGGCGCTCCAGGCGGTCCGCCGGCCGCGTGCGGACTGGTTCGAGCTGCTTGTGTTGGTCGTCTTCCTGGCCGCGTCGGCCTGGGTGCTGGCGCTCGAGCTGGCGCGCGTCGGATCCAACGGCGCCGTGTGGAACGGGACCACGAGCCCCTATCCCATCGATCAGCTCCAGTACCTGTCGTGGATCAAGGACGCGTCAAACCACCTGCTGGCCTCGAATCTGTTCGTCCTGCACGGCACGTCGCACGACTACCTCGAGCCGATGGTGGTCGCCTCGGCGGGCCTGGTGGTGCTGGGGGTTGCGCCGGCGATCGCACTGCTGGTCTGGCAGCCGGTAGCGATCGTGGCTGTGTTCGGGACGGTTTGGCTGCTCATTCGCAGACAGCTCTCGGGCCGTCTCGAGACGAGGATCGCTCTCTGCCTGGCGCTGTTCGCCGGCCTGCCGTCGATGTATGTCGACCTCTGGCTGCCCTTCTGGACCTGGGGCTACCAGGTGGCGTTGCTCGCGCTGGCCTGTGCGCTGGGATCGCTGCTCATCTACGACCGCGCTCGCCACGGCGGCCGCGGGATTTGGTTGGCGGCGCCGCTTGGAGCACTCGCCAGCTGGCTTCACCCCTGGCAAGGCGAAGTGCTCGTCGTAATGATCGCCGGTGCCGAGCTCGCCATGTGGCTTCAGGGTGCGCGGCCGCGCGTCCTGCGGCCACTGGCGGTGATCGCGATGAGCGTCCTTCCGCTCGTCTACTACGTGATCCTCCAGCGTCTGGATCCATCCTGGCGGCTGGGCCAGTTCGAGGCCTCGGGCTCCCCGTCGCTGACAACGGTTCTGGTGCCTATCGGGCTGCTGGGTCTGCCGGCGCTTCTCGCCTACCGTCTGCGGCCGCTGACCTTCGTCCAGGCGGCGACCCGCGTCTGGCCGTTCGCCGCGTTGGCCGTGTTCTTTGCCTCGCGGGCGGGGCTGGGCTCGAGCCCCACACACTCCTTATTGGGGATCACGATCCCGCTGGCCGTGCTCGGCGTGCAGGGACTGGCGTCGCTGGGGCGCGGAGCCCCCATCGGGCCTGCCGCCTCATCGCTTCGCCCCTTCGCCTTCTCGCTTCGCCCCGCAGCGTCTAGGTCTTCGTCCGCCTTCTCGCTTCGGCCGCACAGAGGTCGTGGCGCCTCGACGTTTTCGCTCCGTAGGCGACGCTCCTTCGCCGCGAGCAGGTTCTCGTTCGGCACGGGGCGGGGCCTGGCGAGTCGTCGACCGGCCGGGGCTCGGCGGCCACGGCTGGGCGGCGTCCCCCCGTTGCGAACGATCGCCGTAGGGCTCGCCGCCACGGCGGCGGTACTGGCCCTGACGATCCCGGCGGCCGTCAGCAAGTTCTCGCTCGCCCACCGTCTGGTGCGGGAGATGCGACCTCCGCGGCGCGACGAGCAGCGGGCGCTCAACTTCCTGGCCCACGACCCCCAGCCCGGGGGCGTGCTCACCGGCATCCATCTCGGGGCTATGGTGCCGATGGACACCGGTCGGCATACCTACATCGGAGACTGTTACTGGTCGCTGCCGTACTGCGAGGATCGCAACACAGACGCCTGGCTCCTGCTGGGCTGGGCCAGGCTTTCACCGCGCGAGGCCGAGTCATTCATTTTTTCCACGGGGGCTCGTTTTGTGCTCAAGGACTGCCACGAAAAGGCCCGCGTGTGGCGCAAGATCCGGTTGATCGTCGTCGCCACCCACCAATTCGGGTGCGCCTCCGTTTATGAGATCGCCAACCCGTGGACATTCCTTCAGTGATTCTGGGAAGCTAGGCGGGTGTCCCGGCGGCGGATGTCGCGTGCGGCCGTCGCCTCGGCGGCCGTTCTGATGGTCGCGCTCGCCTTTGTGCCGGCGAGCGGGCTCGCACAAGCAACGCGACGCTGCGCTACCTCGAACCTCAGACTTGACTTCATCGATAGTCAGGGCGCTACGAGCCATAGATACTGGGACCTCACCCTGCGCAACGTAGGTGCCAGCACCTGCTCGCTCAAAGGCTTCCCGGGCGTGGCGCTGCTCAATGTCCGGGCCAGGCCGATCAACGATCGAGTGACGAGAGCGAGCGGTTTCACGCAGCGGGCCGTGGTCCTGGCTCCATGGCGATCGGCCTACTTCTCATTCGGTTACGCGGTCAGCGCGCCGTGCCTCCCGAATTTCTTCTATGCCTACGGGATCGAGGTGTTCCCGCCCGGTAGCAGGGGGCGGCTGGTCTATTACCGAGGGCGCTTCGACGTCTGCGGAGCGTCGATCACGCATCCCAGCGTCTACCCGGTGCGCGCCACGCTCGGTCTGGCCTGATCAGGCTCTCGCTGTCTGGCGCTCGCGCACGTTTCGTAGCGCTTAGCAGCCCCCCCTTGCGTATCGATGGACTTCGCAAACGCTTACGCTGCGCTCACGGCGTTCCGACGCTGTGGCCCGAAGCTCTCGCGTCGATGAGCAGTCCTGAGTGCCCTGACGCAGCGATGGGACCCGATCTGGAGATCGTGGTCCCCGTGTACAACGAGGAGGGCGTGCTCGCCGTTTCCGTCTACCGGCTGCACGAGTTCCTCTCCCGGCGGCTGTCGTTCTCCTGGCAGATCACGATCGCCGACAACGCCAGCACCGACCTCACTCCCGAGATCGCCCAGATGCTCGCGGCCAAGCTGCCTCGCGTAAGCGTGCTGAGGCTGGAGCAGAAAGGGCGCGGCCGTGCCCTGCGTGCGGCGTGGTCGGCCAGTCGGGCCCGCGTCGTCGCCTACATGGACGTCGATCTGTCCACCGACTTGCGCGCGCTGCTGCCGCTCGTTGCGCCGCTGCTGTCGGGACACAGCGAGGTGGCCATTGGTTCCCGGATGACCCGCGGATCGCGGGTCACGCGAAGCTTCAAGCGCGAGTTCATCTCGCGCTCCTACAACCGCATTCTGCGGAGCGCTTTGCGCGCCCGTTTTACCGACGCGCAGTGCGGCTTCAAAGCGGTCCGCGCCGATGTCCTGCCGGCCCTGCTCGACTCCATCCGTGACGAGGGGTGGTTCTTCGACACCGAGCTGCTGGTCTGTGCGCAGCGTCGCGGCATGCGAATCCACGAGGTGGCGGTTGACTGGGTGGAGGACGCCGACTCGCGCGTCGACATCGTCTCCACGGTCCTGGCCGATCTGCATGGTGTCGCCCGGCTTGCGTTCGCCGCTCCGCTCGCCCGCTTCGTCGGGATCGGCATCGTCTCGACGCTCGCCTATTCCCTGCTGTTTCTCGTGTTGGCCGGTCTGCTGGGGTCGGTGGCCGCCAGTGGCGCGGCGCTGGCCGTCACAGCGGTCGCCAACACGCACGCCAACCGGCGCCTTACCTTTGGCATCAGAGGTCGTCCCGGGCTGGCCCGCCAGCACCTCGCGGGTCTGGTCGTGTTCGCTCTCGCACTAGCTTTGACCAGCGTCGCCCTGGGCGTCCTTCACCACCTCGACCCCCGGCCACCCCGGCTGCTCGAGGCGCTGGTCCTTGTATTCGCCACCCTCCTCGCCGCCGTCAGCCGCTATCTCGCGCTGGCGAGCTGGGTCTTCGGCAAGCGCCCACGAGCGCCTCACCGTCGTCCGTTCCATTCCCTCCGAGCCAAGGAAGCCAGATGAGCACTACAACCCTGCCGCGGCGCGCATGGCCGCCCGAGGCACGAACGAGCCGCCGCCTCCGGTCGCTGGTCAGAGGACGAGCAGAGGACCCCGCCTGGGCCCGCCCCGCGCTGATCGGCCTCCTGGCCGCCACGGCGCTCGCTTATCTCTGGAACCTCACCGCCTCGGGCGACGCCAACAGCTTCTACGCCGCCGCCGTCCAGGCCGGCACCAAGAGCTGGAAGGCGTTCTTCTTCGGCTCGCTTGACTCGTCGAACTTCATAACCGTCGACAAGCCCCCTGCGTCGCTGTGGGTGATGGTGCTCTCCGGCCGTGTGTTCGGCTTCTCCAGCGCCAGCATGCTGGTACCCCAGGTGGCCGAAGGTGTGGTGGCCGTCGGCCTGCTGGCCACGGGCGTGAAGCGATGGTTCGGCGCCGGCGCCGGCCTGCTCGCCGGGGGTCTGCTGGCAGTGACGCCCGTGGCGGCGCTGATGTTCCGCTTCAACAACCCCGACGCGCTGCTGGTCTGCCTGCTCGTCGCCTCGGCCTACTGCCTGGTGCGGGCGCTGGAGCAAGGCTCCACGCGGTGGATGCTCGCCGTGGGAACCCTGATCGGCTTCGCCTTCCTGGCGAAGATGATGCAGGCGTTCCTGGTCGTGCCGGGGTTCGCGCTCGTGTATCTCCTGGCGGCACCCACGAGCACGCGCAGGCGGGTGGCGCAGCTAGTGGCCGGCGGAGCGGCGATGGTCGCCAGCGCTGGCTGGTGGGTGGCGATAGTTGCGCTGTGGCCGGCGGCCTCCCGGCCGATGATCGACGGCTCGAGCGACAACAGCATCCTGAATCTGATTGTGGGCTACAACGGCCTCAGTCGCCTCAGCAGCGGGGGTGGACCTGGAGGCGGCGGCGGCGCAAACTTCAGCGGTCAGCCAGGTGTACTCCGGCTGTTCAACGACCTCATGGGAGGCCAGGGATCGTGGTTACTACCCGCCGCAGTGATGGCGCTCGCCGGCGGGCTGGCTTGGCGGTTCCGCGCTCCGCGCACGGACCGTACGCGTGCCGCACTCGTGCTGTGGGGCGGCTGGCTCGTGGTCAGCGGGCTGGTCTTCAGTCTCAGCGGCGGAATCATCCACACCTACTACACAGTCGCGCTGGCGCCCGCGATCGCAGCGCTCGTGGCGATCGGCGTCGCAATGCTGTGGCGCGAGCGCGGGCGGCTGGCCGCCCGGGCGCTCTTGGCTGTGGGTGTGCTCATCACCGCTGCTTGGTCGGTGGTGCTGCTCGCCCGGACCCCGTCGTGGGAGCCGTGGCTGATCCCGCTTGTGGCGATCGCCGCCGTGCTCTCGGCAGTCGCCCTGCTGGTTCATCCTAGGTTTGGCCGGCCCGTGGTGGCATCGGCTGCCGTGCTGGCGCTACTGGCCGCGGTCGCCGGTCCGGCGGCTTACTCGGCGCAGACCATCGGCTCGGCCCACAGCAGCGGCACGCCATCGGCTGGCCCGGCGATCGCCGGCGCGGGCGAAGTCGCTGGCGGCCCGCCCGCTGGCCCCGGTAGATTGGGTGCCCGCGGCGGGGCCGCTCGGGGCGGTGCCGGCGGCGCTGCGCCCGGGGGTCAGACCAGCGCCGCCTTGGCCGCCGCGCTCAAGGCCGGAGCGTCCGGGTACCGCTGGGCGGCTGCGACCGACGGCTCACAGAATGCCGCCTCGCTAGAGCTCGGCACCGGCGGCGTACCGGTCATGGCCATCGGCGGCTTTAACGGCCAGGGAGGCAACCTGTCGCTTGCTCAGTTCGAGGCCTATGTCAAGGCCGGTGACATCCACTACTACATCGCCTCCGGCGGAGGTGCCGGGGGCCCGGGGGGCATGCCGGCTCCGGGCTCAGCAGCGGGCGGCCTTCCGGGGATGGGTGCGCCGCCCGGCGCCGGACCAGTGGGTCCCGGGGGCCCCGGCGGCGCGCTAGTCGGACGCGGCGGCCCTGGAAGCGCGCTATTCGGACGCGGCGGCCCCGGGGGGGGTCAGCTGGGACGCGGCGGCCCTGGCGGCGGATCCACGACCAGCTCCATCACCAGCTGGGTCAAGGCGCACTACCGCTCCGAGACCATTGGTTCTCAGACGGTGTATGACCTGACGCGCCCGCTCAAGCCCTGAGCAAGCTGCTGCTCCAGCACAGCCTCCCGCGCGGCGTGGTTGCGCGTCACGTCGGTGCTTGCAGTCAGCGGGCCACGACGGGCTCGCCCGCCGGCTGCCCGGATGCCCCGGCGCTGCCTGTCGGGCCGACCTCTTCCCCGAGACCGGTGGTGCTGCGCACTCGAACCTCGTCGAGGTTGTCGGCCTCCGAGCGGGCGAAGCGTCCGAGCCACGTGCCGATCAGACAGCCCAGGAACCCCGCTGGGATCGACACGATCGCCGGGTTGCCGAGCGGGAAGGGGGCGGCCGACTTGGGCGACCAAACGAGCGGCGAGAGGATGATCAACACGATCGAGGTCACCAGGCCGACGGCGATTCCGCCCACAGCGCCCCAGGAGTTGAAGCGGCGCCAGGTGAGCGCCAGCAGCAGCACCGGAAAGTTCGACGAGGCCGAGACCGCAAACGTCAGGCCGACGAGGATCTGGACGTTGAACGTCTTGCCGGCCACCAGCGCCAGGATCGCTCCAACCGCCCCGATGATCGCGACCGCCACGCGGCCGGCGACGATCTCCTCGCGGTCGGTCGCCTGTCCCTTGCGCCACACCATGCCGTAGACGTCGTGGGCCGCGGCGCCGGACGCCGCCATCATCACGCCGGCGACCACCGCCAGGATGGTGGTGAACGCCACCGCGCTGATGGCGGCAAAGAAGATGTCGCCGCCGGTGTGTCCGGGTCCCCCACCGAGGTTCTGAGCGAGGTAGGGAGCGATCAGGTTGCCGCTCTGACCGCCGAGCTTCACCCCGGCCTGGCCCAGGATCGCGCGGCCGCCGAGGCCGATGATGGCCACGAACACGTAGAAGACCCCGATCAGCCCCACGGCCCACCCGATCGAACGGCGTGCCGCGCGGCCATCGGGGACTGTCATGAAACGCATCAGGATGTGTGGCAGCCCCAGGGTTCCGAGCATGAAGGCGAGGCCCTCGGAGATCTCGTCGACGCGGTTGGGGAAGACCACTCCCGGGCCGCCGTACGCAGCACCTTGTCCAGACTTCGCTTCAGCGCTGTTCAGCAAATGGATGGGGTCAAAGCCGAATTTGGCCAGCACCCAGATGGCCATGGTCGCCACGCCCCCCATCAAGAGCGTGGCCTTGATGACCTGCACCCAGGTCGCAGAGACCATGCCCCCCAGAATCACGTAGGTCAGGATCGCCGCCACCGTCACCAGGACCGACACCCAGTAGGGGATTCCGATGAGGGCCTGTATGAGCGATCCCGCGGCCACCGACTGGGCAACGACGTAGAAGGCGGCAATGCACATGGTCGAGATGCCGGATGCCACAAGAACACGGCCCATCGGCATCCGCAACCCCAGTACGTCTGCCATCGTGTAGCGGCCCGCGTGGCGCATGCGGTCCGCCAGCAGCACGAGCAGCGGGACGAATGACAGCAGCGCCGCGATGCCCGTCAGGTAGCCGTCGAAGCCCGACAGGAACATCAGCCCGACGACGCCCAGGAAGGCGGCCGCGGATAGGAACTCGCCGGCTATGGCGATCCCGTTCTGGGCGCTCGAGATGCCCCGGCCGGCAGACCAGAAGTCGGTGGCCGAGCGGATCCGGCGAGCGGCCCAGAAGGTGACCCCGAGGGCAAGAGCCAGGACGGCGATGAACACGCCGATGGTCAGCCCGCGGGCGGGAGCGGCGGCGGCCAGCGAAAGCGTGACCTGGCTCAACGGATCTCCTCCCCATAGCCCTGTTGCCTGAGCAGCTCGTGACCCATCGTCTCCAGCCGCTGACCCACGCGCAGATACGCCCAGATGAGTACCCAGACCAGTACGGTCAGGCCGAGTACCCAAACGTAGGCGACCGTCAAGCCGCCATCCACTGATTTGCGCATGAACGGACGGGCATAGCCGCTCAGCACGAGAAAGGTGCCGAAGACTGCCCCGAAGATTCCGAGCGTGATAATCATCGCCCGTCGTCGGAGGGCCTCAAGGCGGCGGAACTCGGCGGACTCGGCGATCTCGCTCCAGGGCACACTCACGCGCCTACCGTCGCCGCCCGGAGCGTTGACTGTCTCCGGCACTGCGCCTCCTCTCCTCGGGGCTGCTCGACCGTGCTACCCGGGCGAAACGTTCACAAACCGGGCCCGCGCCCGACCGTTATCCCTTGCCTGCGACTGACGCCTTCTCTACAGTCCGCGCCCCCATCAACTCCCAGGAGGTAGTGCCAGTGGAGAGAGTTCGTGGCCGTCATCTCGTAGGCACCGTGGTGCTGACCCTGTTGATCGGCGCCTTCGCCGCCGTTCCGGCCGGTGCAGCGAATACCCAGACGGTCAAGTGCGTTGGCACGGCCGATTTCTGTGGTGCCACGGTGAGCATCGCCGGTGGCGCCAGCAACAAGGTCGTAACGGTCAACCTGACCGACACCGACTTCAGTCGCGTCGGGCTGCGCGTGATCCCCAGCTCATCGCGTGGCGCGTTCAACATCAGCAGGGCCGGCTTCGCGCTCGGTGGCTCCGTGTACAGGTTCACCCTGAGCGCGGTGAGCGGCAATCCGAAGGGCGCTCGGATCATCCTGCTGTTCGCTGCCGGGCGGGGCGACTGACACAGCCGCCCGAATCCAGGCGGCAGATTTAGGCACGGCGCCGGCCGGTTCAGCGGCCGGCGCCCGACGCCGAGCCAGATATCGCCGCGCTTCGGCTTGACCGGCGATACTCGCCTCATGGCGCGCAACGTCCTCGGAGGCGAGCTCGAGCCCTGTGGCAGCGAGCCGCTCACGGGCTTCTTCCGCGACGGCTGCTGCCGTACCGGTCCCGAAGACCTCGGCGCGCACACGATCTGCGCCGTGGTCAGCGCGGAGTTCCTCGAGTTCCAGCGCAGCGGCGGCAACGATCTCAGCACTCCGGTCCCCGAATACCACTTTCCAGGTCTGCGCCCCGGTGATCGCTGGTGCGTCACCGTGCATGCGTGGCTGCGCGCCCATCGAGCCGGCGTCGCTGCATACGTAGTCCTGGCCTGCACGGAGGAGGCCACGCTCGACGTGGTGCCGCTCGAGTTGCTCAAGCAATACGCGGTTGACGTGCCGGCCGACCCAGGAGCCATCGACAGCTGAGACAGCGAGCATCGTGGTCTGCCTGGCGCCTGGCCCAGTGCTGGGGTAGCGTGTGCGGCGATGGAGCCAACCGGCGCCGAAGCCCTTCTCTACCCCATCAGCGAAGCCGCGATCTTCCTGACGTTCGCAGTCGACTCGGGGGGCGAGGATCAGGTTCGCGGTCTGCTCTCTGACGTCAGCGGGCTGCGGCGGTCGGTGGGTTTTCGGATCCCGGAGGGAGAGCCCACGTGCGTGGCGGGCATCGGGGCTGCCGTCTGGGAGCGGCTGTTTGGTGATCCGCGGCCCGCCGGCTTGCACCCGATGGCGGAGATTGCCGGGCCTCGACACACCGCGCCCTCCACGCCCGGTGATCTGCTCTTTCACTTCCGGGCTCATCGCCTCGATCTGTGCTTTGAGCTTGCGCAGCGGCTGACGGCTCGCCTCGCGGGCGCCGCACGGGTGGTCGACGAGGTTCACGGCTTCAGGTCTTTCGACGAGCGAGACCTGCTCGGTTTCGTCGATGGCACCGAAAATCCTGAGGGGTCCGACGTCGGCGCGGTGGCGCTGATCGGCGACGAGGATCCGGCGTTCTGCGGCGCCAGCTACGTCGTCGCGCAAAAGTACGTTCACGACCTGCAAGCGTGGGACGCGCTCCCGGTCGAGCAACAGGAACGGGCGATCGGCCGCACGAAGCTGAACGACATTGAACTGCCCGACGAGTCGAAGCCGGCCAACTCTCACGTGGCGCTGAACACGATCGTGGACGAGAACGGCGAACAGCGGCAGATCCTGCGCTTCAACATGCCGTTCGGGAGCGTGGGCAACTCGGAGTTCGGCACCTACTTCATCGGTTATGCACGAAGCCCTGGGGTGATCGAGGAGATGCTCAAGAACATGTTCATCGGCAAGCCACGCGGCAACTACGACCGCATACTCGACTTCTCCACGGCGCTCACCGGCAACCTGTTCTTCGCTCCGACCGTCGAGTTCCTCGATAACCCCCCGACTCCGCGCGCAGTGGCGTCCGAAGCGACTGACGAGGACGCACGGGGCGGTGAGGTACGCGGGGACGGGTCGTTGGCGATCGGCAATCTGAGATAGCAAGCTCGGCGTACACTTCGGGCCATGGACGGCAAACGCCGTCATCTGCTGCGGCTCACTCCCATGGGCTGGGCCCTCACGGTCGCTCTGATCGTCCTCGTCGTCCTCGCGATCGTTAGCTCTAGTCCAGCCGTATTTGTCGCGCTGGCGCTCGTGCTGATGATCTGGGCGCTGTCGCTGGGCTCGAGTTTCCCGTCCATCCAGGGGCACGGGTCCTCGCGGATGTCGCTTGGGGAGGAAGACTTCGGCCGCGAAGCGGCCGAGGAATACGAGCGCAAGTACGGGCACCGCTTCTAGCGG
>CAWGIU010000012.1:0-226234 GCA_963822735.1 uncultured Actinomycetes bacterium | reverse complement strand
AGCCATTTCCCCAAGCCCGCCGGGGGACTCGAACCCCCAACCCCTTCATTACAAGTGAAGTGCTCTACCAGTTGAGCTAGGCGGGCGCGCTTGCCGCAGGATGGTAGGGAGTCGGCGACCCTACGCAGCCACGCGTCCTGAATTAAGCCCTCGGCCGTTGGCCGACGCGAGCCACCGGTCGCACCGACCGCACCGGTCGCACCGACCGCACCGACCGCCAGCGCTCCTCGGTGAACAGCGTCTCGGCGCCCGCCACCGGTACGTCGTGCTCGCTACGGACCTCGCCGTTGAGGAGGATGTGCTCGAGCACGGAGCCTCGGTCGCAGAGGACTTTGCCCACCAGCAGGCGGCGGTGGCAGCCCTGAGGGTCGCCCTCGCTACACATCAACGCGACGCGACGCTCGCCAGCACGCGCCAACAGTCGCTCGATCGCCTCGACGAAGCCGGGGTCCTGGGCCATCCGTCCGTGCAACGCGTGACCGGTGGCGTCGTAGTGCTCGTTGCCCGCCGGCCGGCCGCCCAGCGCTTGCCCGAAGAACTCATAGCCCACGCCGCGCTCGGCGAGCGCCGCCTCCAGGCGCTCCCGACCCGACCACGGAGCAAACCTGGAGTAGGGGAGCGAACGCACGTCGGCCACGAGCTCGATCTGGCTGCCGGCGATGAGCGCAGCGAACCGCTCGAGGCGTGGTTTGAGTGACCGATCGTCCAGACGCGGATCATCGCTGCGTGGGACGCGCGGGCGCCGCGGCGGCTACGGAGTCCGCTCCACCGACAGCGACTGCTCAAGCGAGCCGTGGCCGTTGCTCGAGAACTGCACCTCGCCCTCGATCGGCGTCCCGTCCGGCGCGCGGTTCATCCGGCGCTCGAGCTCTCCGAGCACGACGCCGAACAGCAGGTGGCGCCAACAGGCCTGGGCGAACGCCCGACGGTTGCCGGTCAGTGTCGGCAGCTGGCTGCGCGCGGGGTGAAGGCGATCGCTGAGGCGACCGAGGGGCCACAGCACCACGTGTTCGCCGAGGCCTGCCAGCGGGCCGCGCAGGACCGGTGGGACCGGCAGCGCCGGCGCAACATTGGCGTAGACAGCGCCGAACACCGCACCGTTTTGAAGGTGCAGCACCCAGCCCAGCCGGTACCAGTGTTCGCCACGTGTCAGGGCTCTGCCCAGCAGCTCGACGTCGTCGTAGCGGCTGCCGAAGGCCAGCTTGTCGAGCGGCTGCTGCAGCGCCCACACGGCCGCCGCCGCAGCGCCGCAGGTAGCCCCCTTCAGCGTGCGCGTGAGATCGAGGTTCGGGGCCACGGCCAGGCACTCTAACGGGGGGGCCTTAGGCCCAGGTATCGGCGACGTAATGGCCGCTTCGGCCCCTCGTGTAACGGCTGGCCGCGGCGCGGGTAGGCAAGTGTGCGATGGATCACGATGCACTTCACGCGCGCACGCGCGAGCGAGGGGTCAATCCGGTCGTTTACTGGATCGTTCGTTCGTTGCTGCAGCCGTTCTTCCATATTTATCTCCGCATGAGCCGGATCGGCCGCGAGCACATTCCGGCCGATGGTCCGGTGATCGTCGCCGCCAACCACCGCAGCTTCATCGACCCGTTCGTCATCGCGACGATGAGCCGACGTCCCATGTACTACGTGACGAAGAAGGAGCTGTTCAAATGGCGGTTGCCGGCTTGGTTTTTGACGGCGCTGGGGGCGTTCCCCGTTGACCGCGGAGCCGGCGACCGGGAAACGATCGAGACCGCCAAGGAGATCCTCGGCCGAGACGAGATCGTTCTCATCTTCCCCGAGGGCACGCGGACACGTCCGGGCTCGCTCGGCACGCCGAAGCGCGGCGTCGGCCGCCTGGCGCTCGAGACCGGCGCGCCCGTTGTGCCGGTGGCCGTGGTCGGGACCGAGGCCGTGCGGCGCGGCTGGCGGATCAGGCCACACAAGGTACGGATCCGCGCCGGGCGTGCGCTGACCTTTCCCAAGGTGGAGAGCGCCTCGCCCGCACTGGCGGCCGCTGTGACGGAGCGCATCTGGCCATGCGTGATGCTGCAGTGGGAGTGGCTCGGGGGTCTTCCTCCAATCCGCCGTGCCGCGATTGTCGGTGCCGGCAGTTGGGGCACCAGCCTCGCTGTGTCCCTGGCGCGCGCCGGCCTCGAGGTGGAGCTCGGCTGCCGCACGCCCGAGCAGGCCCAAGCGCTGGCCGAGAGCCGCCAGAACGAGCGCTACTTGCCGGGAGTGGAGCTGCCCGACTCGGTTCGCGTGAGGCGTGCAGCGGAGCTCGAGCTTGGGGGGCACGACCTGATCTGTCTTGCGGTGCCGGCCCGCGCCCTGCCAGCCGTCCTGGCGGCCCATGGTGAGCGAATCCCGCCGCGCGCTGGGATCCTAGTGGTCTCGAAGGGTCTCGTACCGCCGCTCGGAACGGCGCCCTCGGGCTTCGTCGTCGAGCGCTGCCGGGCGCGAGCGGTGGCCGTCATGGGTGGCCCGGCGCATGCCGAGGCGCTGGAGCACGGCGCTTCGGTAGTCCTGGCCGCGGTCGACAAGGCCTTCGTGCGCCAGCTCAGAGACGCGCTCCGGGCGGCGGGACTCGACGTCTCGCTGACCACCGACGTAGCGGGGGTGGAGATGGCGGGCTGCGCCAACAACGCGGCAGTGCTGGCGGCGGCAGCGGCGTCGGGCGCGGGACCGAACGTCGCCGGCGCCGCGGCGGGCAAGGTCTTCGCCGAGGTGGATGCACTGGCCCGCAGCCGTGGCGGTCGCCCCGAGACGTTCGCCGGGCTCGCCGGGGCGGGCGACCTGGTGGCAACGGTCGTCGCGGCCGACTCGAGCACGCGCCAGGCCGGGGAGCTCTTGGCCCAGGGCATCCCTCGCGAACAAATGACCGCTGTGCTGGGACAGGCCGCCGAAGCGGTCGACTCGGTGCCGCTACTGGCCAGCGTCGCCCGCGACGCGCGCCTGCAGACGCCGGCCCTCGACGGCTTGGCGGCGCTGGTGGAGGGGCGCATCGAGCCCGAGCGGTGGGCAGCGACGGTGACCCAGCCGTCCCGCCGCAAGCCAGCGCGGTCCGTTCGCGCCGCCTAGTGCTCCAGCAGAGGTACGCTGCGCAGTGAGGTGGAAGTCAAAGCACCCGAGAGCAAGGCGGAGCTCGACGCTCGGTTCACCGAGCTCTACCGAGCCCATCTGCGCGACGTCTACTCATACAGCTACTACCGGGTCGGCAACCACCACGACGCCGAGGACCTCACCGAGCAGACGTTCCTGCAGGCCTACCGGCACTTCGAGCGGGCGTTGCGGGAGTCAAACGGCCGCCCGCTGCGGCCGTGGCTCATCCGCATCGCCCACAACCTGGCGGCCAACTTCTACCGCGACCGTTCGCGCAAGCCTGAGTCCGCGATCGAGGACGCGGGTGTGATCTCGGCGCCGCATACCACCGAGTCGCTGGTGGAGGGCCGGGAGGAACTGAAGGCGATCCTGGCCGGCGTGCAGGAACTGCCCGACGACCGCCGCGAGGCGCTGATCATGCGCTTCGCGCTGGGCATGGACAACCGGGAGATTGCCCGCGCGCTGGGCCGCACGGATGGTGCCACCAAGGTCCTGCTCCACCGGGCGATCCGTCAGCTGGAGGGGATCGTCTCCGATGAAACAACGACAGGGGAGAAATGAGCGCAACTGAATTCGAAGCGCTGCTCCGCGAGGCGCTGACACCGGTCGATCCGCCGGCGGACCTGATCGACCGGCTGGAGCTGACGCTCGTGAACCTGACGGAGCTCGCACAGGACGAGCTCGAGTCGTGGGAGCTCTCGGCGATGCGCGACCCGCGCAACTGGGTGCGGCCGGCCGCGGCGGCCGTGGTCGGCGCCACGGCCGGGACGGCGCTCGTGGCCCTGCGCGTCCGGGGCCGCCACCGCAATCGCCGAACGCAGTCGTCGAACCTGCTCGAGCTGGCGGAGCAGACACTGCACGACGTCGCCGATGAAGCGCGGCGGATCATGCCCCGGCGATAGCTCGCCGCGGGCGGAGCCATAATTCCAGTGGCCGTCTGCTACCGCCACCCCTCGCGTGAGACCGGCGTCTCGTGCTCCTCCTGCGGGCGGCCGATCTGTCCTGACTGCATGACGCCGACACCGGTGGGGATGCGCTGCCCGGAGTGCTCTCGTGAGCGCACCAAGGTGAGGACGATGCGCTCGCTGCCGTCGCGGCCCGTGGTCACAGAGGTCCTGATCGCGATCAACGTGGTGGCCTTCATCGTGGAGGTGGCGACGGGCACCTCGCTCGGCGGTGGTGGCGGCGGCACGGTCTACGACAAGGGGGCGCTGCTGGGGCCGGCGATCCTTCATCAGCACCAGTACTGGCGGCTGCTCACCTCGGGTTTTCTGCACTACAACCTGCTGCACATCGCGTTCAACATGTTCTTCCTGTACATCATTGGCCCGATCCTCGAGCCGGCGATCGGCCGGGTCAACTTCGCCGCCGTGTACTTCGCCTCGCTGTTCGCGGGCTCGTTTGGAGCGCTGCTGTTTGAACCGGACGTCTACACCGTCGGGGCCTCGGCCGCCTGCTTCGGCCTGCTCGGGGCGCTGATCATCGTGGCCCGCGACAGAGGGATCCCGATCTGGCGAAGCGGGCTCGGGATCACGCTGGTGATCAACATCGTCTTTTCGGTGAGCGTGGCCGGCATCTCGATCGGCGGCCACCTCGGAGGGCTCATCAGCGGGCTGATCGCCGGCACGGCGATCGTAGAGCTGGGGGAGCGCCGCCGGCTGCCGGCGGCCGCGGTGGGCACGGCCTTGGCGGTGGCGGTGATCAGCATCGCTGGCGCCATCGCGGTGTCAGGCGCACATGGTCTGACGCCCACCGGGTTCGGGTTCGGCAGCTGAGCGCTGGCGTCGGCGGAGCCGCACCGTCGGCGCCCGCGGCTGCGCTCCCGTAGAGTTCGGAACGTGCTGATGGTGATCGGAGCCGCCGTGGTGCTGCTCGGGGTGATCATCGGCTGGTGGACGATCGCCGGCAGCGGCATCCACAACCGACCCTACGGCAAGCAGGACGCTCCGGGATCGGGGCGGATGAAGGGCGAGAGTCCGCTCGACTCGCCGTGGCAGATGCGCGACTGGAGCCGCGGCACGCAGGGTAGGCGGCGGCGCTAGTCCGCGGCCGCGTCGCGCCGCCTGTGCGCTAGGGCTGCGTTCCCGAGCCCAGCTGTGAGGCGGGGGCGCTCAGAAGCTCGACGTAGGACGCCGCGCTCGAGTTGTGCTGGACCTGATAGACGCCGCCGATGATGTTGAGCGTGTCTGGCGCCGTCGGCAGCAGCGTCGGCAGATCACTGGTGGTCAGCGTCAGCCGCAGCCGATGGCCGGCGGCGAGCTGGGCGAACGTGGGACGGATCTCGATGTCGTAGCGGGTCACGGGCCCCGCCGACAGCCCCAGCGCCCCGGTGGGAACCGCCTGCTTGGAGGCCTGCGTGTAGGGGTGATAGGGGAGCAGGTACTTGCCGTCGGGCGCCGTCCAGCTGCGTGAGCTGTCGACGGCCCGGAGCGAGCCCAGCAGCGCGCCGGTGGTGATCGGCGTCGCGGTGCCGTCCGGCGCCACGCCCTCGAGCGTTGCCACGAGCTCCGTGTCCGGTCTGGTGGAGGTGGCGTAGACCGTGGCGTCGATCGGCCCGCCGATCACCTGGTCCTGGGCGAACGGCGCGCTGGTGTAAGTCAGAGAGCCGGGGCCGGCCTCGGTAAGCGCGTCGTTGTTGGCGCAGGGATCGCTGTTGGGGTTGGTGGGGCCGGCCAGGGTCTCGAACGCGCCCATGCTCCATTGGTCCAGCTCGCGCGAGCACTGGGCGTCCGCCGGAACGACGTCCACCTGGTCTGAGCCGGTGGAGGCAGACGGCGCGCTCTGAGACAGCGTGCCGTCGTTCTGCGAGAGCGGCGCGCTGCCGGAACGTCCCGCTCCGAAGTACCAGGTGGTGGGCTTCAGCGATGCGGGCGGCCACTGGCTCTCATCGACGTACCGGTTGGCGCCCAGCAGGTAGAGGTGAGCCGGCGTCGAGGTCTGGTCGATGCCGGTCTGCTCACTTTTCAGCCAGCGGTCGAACCAGGCAAGCATGGTGGGGTCGAAGTCCTGGGTGGCCGCGGTCAGGTGGTACCAGGGACCCATCAGCAGCTGATAGCGGCCGCTGGGCGTCTGGGAGGGTGACATCGGCGCATAGACCGAGCGCCCGGCGAGCGCGTTCTGCAGGCCCGAGAAGTTGAGCGGCTCCCCGCGCTGGAAGAGGTCGTACCACCCGCCGACCAGATAGGCGGGGACGTGGTCTCGCACCACGGTGGCCAGCGCGCCTGCCGGGCTGCGCGCCTGCCAGTACGAGCCGTCGTAGGCCTGGTCGCCGGCGAACGTCGTGTCGAGCAGCAACGGCAGGTCGAAGCTCGTGAGGTTGGCGACGTGCTGAAGCTCTACCAGCAACGTGTCGAGCGGGTCGGCCGGGTTCTCGGCCAGGGGGTTGACCACGTTCAGCGTGCCCGTCAGCCCCACGTAGAGCGCTCCGAACTCGGCGTCGAGCAGGCCACCGTCGAAGGCCGTGTCGCGGTAGAGCTCGTTGGCCGAGATGACCGGGAAGATCGCCTTCACCGGCGAATTGGGGCCGAGCTGCCCGACGGTAAGCAACTGGTTGATGCCCAGATACGAGGCGCCATAGAGGCCGACGCGGCCGTCGCTGTGCGGCAGCTGCGCCGACCAGTTCACGAGCGTCGCGCCGTCTTGCTGCTGGGCGGGATCGAAGAAGCCGAACTGGCCTCCGGAGTCGCCGGTGCCGCGTACGTCGGCCACCACGTCGATGTAGCCGCGCTCGACGAGATAGGAGTCCTCGCCGGTCAAATCGCTGACCGCCCCGGTGGTGTCCTTGCCGTAGGGCGTCTGGGTGAGCAGGACCGGGAAATTGCCGCTGGCCATCGCCCCGCTGGTGCTCGGGTAGTAGACGTTGACGCGCAGGACAGTGCCGTCGCTCATCGTCACGGGCACGTTCTGCTGCTCGAGGACGCCATACGTGGCCGGCTCTGGGCTCCAGGCCAGGGCCGCTGGCGCGAGCACCGCCAGTCCGGCGCTGACCGCGCCAACGCGCAGCGCGCAGACAAGCAGCCGCCTCATGGGCCTAAGTCTTACCAGAAACTACGTAGTCGTAGCAATCCTGAAGTTGCTCGAGCATTCGCGCCGGCGCAAACCGCTCCCGGACGTCAGCAGCGGCCGCGCGGCCCAGCCGCTCGCGCTCCTCGGGGCGCTCGATCAGCTCGGCGGCCAGCTCGGCGAGGCCGCGGGCGTCGCCGGGGGCGAACAACCGTCCGGTGCGCCGCTCGTCGATGATCTCCGGCAAGCCGCCGGTGGCGGAGGCGAGCACCGCGCAGCCGGCCGCCGCCGCCTCGATCGCCGAGCCGGGCAGGGGATCTGGGGCGGTGGAGGGCACCGCCACAACGTCGGCGGCCCCGTAGACGGTGTCCACGTCGGGGCGAAAGCCGACCAGCGCACAGCCGCTCGCGCACGCCCAACCGCTCGGCCAACTCGAGCACCGCTTGAAGGCGCTGCTCGGCTCCGGGCCAGGGCTCGCCGGCGATCATTCCCACCGCCCCCAGCTCCCGCAGCGGGGGCTCGGCCAGCGCGCGCACCAACACGGACTGCCCCTTCCATTCCGACACCCGGCCGACCACCGCCACGACCGGTGGTTCGGCGCTCAGGCCGAGCGCCGCCCGTGCCTCGGCGCGCGGCGCGCGGCGCACGTCGAGCGCCAACCCGTCGTGGACCACCCGTACCCGGCCGGCGCCGGCGAACTGCTCCGCGGCCGCGGCGGACACGCACGGCAGCAGCGTCGCGGTCGTCAGGAGCCGGCGGTAGGGGGGCCATAGCCGGCCGAAACGCGAGTAGATCTCGCGCACGTGCCAGACATGCGGGACGCGCGCTAGCCCGGCGGCCACCGCACCGCCCAGCACGACTGAGGTGTTGGAGTGAACAAGCGCGATTGCCCGCCGTCGGATCAGCGCCGAGAGCTCGAAACCGCTCCGCGCGGTGCTGAGCGAAAGCCGCGCGAGCCCCATTGCCCCGGCCTCGCCGCGGCGCAGCACGCCAAGCGGACGCACCAGCACCTCGACCCCGGACCGCCGCAGGTCGGAGGCCAGCGGGCCCTCGTGCGGCAGCACCGCCAGCGGCTCGTAGCGCGAGCGATCGAGGCCGGTGGCGATCAGCTCGAGCTGGCGGTCGGCGCCGTAGCGGCCGCTCGAGGAATGAACCAACAGGACACGTCGCGAGCTCAGGGCTAGTACTAGGTCTCGACGGTCAGCGCTTCGCCGGGCGCCTCCGGCACCAGCTCCGGGTGGATGATGCGCGCCAGCAACTCCAGCCCGTCGACGATGCGCGGCCCGGGACGCGAGAAGTAGGAGGCGGCGTCGACGGCCACGATCTCCCCGGCGCCGAGCGCCCCCAGCTGGTCGCGATGCATCTCTGCCTCCCGGTGCGCGATCTGGGCGTCGTAGCCGCAGGGCATGACGACGACGATGTCCGGCTGGGCGGCGGCGATCTCCTGCCAGGTGCGCTCCTCGGAGTTCTCGCCCGGGAACCCCAACACGTCCTGGCCGCCCGCGAACTCGATCAGCTGCGGCGTCCAGTGGCCGGCGGCGAACGGCGGATCCATCCATTCGAGCGCCGCCACGCGAGGCCGGTGGGCCCGCCGGGTGGCGACCCGCACGCGGTCGATCCGAGCGGCCGCCTCGCGCACCAGCCGCGCGGCGGCGTCCCGGCGGTCGGTGGCCTCGGCCAGCGTGCGGGCGTCGCCCAGCACCTCGCCGACAGTCTGTGGGTCGAGCGAGATGACGCGCGGCTGCGTCTCGAGCTCCTCGGCAATGGCCCGCACGTCGTCGTAGGAGACGGCGCATACCGAGCACAAAGCCTGCGTCACGATCAGGTCCGGGCGCAGGTCGTGCAGTTGCTCGATGTCGAGCTCATAGATCGACTCGCCGCGCAGCGTGTGCTGCTTGACGGCGGCGTCGATCTCCGCGGCGCTCAGACCGGGCGGAAGCACATCGCGGGTTACCCTCGGGAGCTCCTGGGCAGCCGGCGGATAGTCGCATTCGTGGGTCACCGCGATAAGGTCGCCTCCCAGGCCGAGGGCGAACAGCATCTCGGTGGCGGACGGGACCAGGCTGACGATTCGCATGAGGAGAACGATATGGCAGAGCTGTTGAGCGAGAGCGAGATCTCAGAGCGGCTGCACGGCTCCGACTGGAACCTCGAGGGCGAGCACATCGTCCGCGACTGGAAATTCAAGGACTTCGCCGAGGCCATGGCGTTCGTCAATCGCGTGGCGGAGGCAGCCGAAGAAGCGAACCACCACCCGGACATCCTGGTCCACGGCTGGAACAAGGTCCGCCTGTCGCTCACCAACCACTCCGCCGGCGGCCTGACGGAGCCTGATTTCGCGATGGCGGAGCGCTTCGACCGCCTGTGACGGGACCTCGAGAAGGCCCTTTTGCCGTGAGGAGCTGCTGCTAGGGTTCGCCGCCTCCCGGGTAGATGAACGAAGACGACCCATCGCGAAGTAGCAACGCGCGGGCGCGACGCGGCGCCGCGCTAGCCCAGAACTGGTCAGGACCAACTCGCCGGTGACGGCGCTGTTCATCATCCTCACGGGACTGCTGGTCCTCGTGAACGCGTTCTTCGTGATCGCCGAGTACGCGCTGGTGCGCTCGCGCCGGACGCGGCTGGAGGCGATGGCCGACGAAGGGGAGCGCGGGGCGCGGCTCGCGCTGTCCCAGATCGAGAACATCGGGGACTACATCTCGGCCTGCCAGGTGGGCATCACGATGGCCTCGATCGGGATCGGTGCGCTGGGGGAGCCGGCGATCGCCCACGCGCTCGAACGTCCACTCGGCAGCCCGCTGGGACACGGGGTGGCGGTGGTGATCTCCGTGGTGATCGCCTACCTGCTGATCACCACAGCCCAGAGCATCATCGGCGAGATCGTCCCCAAGCTCTACACGATCCAGCACGCCGAGGGGCTGGCGCGCATGATCTCGCGGCCGCTGCGCTTCTTCCGCGTGCTGTTCTCGCCGTTCATCGTCGTGCTCAACTCGTCGTCGAACTCGATCCTCCGGATGCTGGGCACCGACCCCAACGAGGAGGATGAGGGGGGGACGCCGGAGGATCTCAAGCGGCTGATCGCCCAGTCCACCACCGGCGGCCATCTGGACGTGGGGGAGGCCAGCATGTTGAGAGGGGTCTTTCACCTCCACGAACAGGAGGCTCGCCAGGTGATGACGCCGATTCCGGCGGTGGTGACCGTCGACGAGTCGGAGAACGTGGAGGCCGCGCTCAGGCGCTGCGTATCCACCGGCCACTCGCGCCTGGTCGTTACCGAGGACGGCAATCAGGACCGGGTCAGGGGCATTGTGCACGTCAACCAGCTGGTCAAGCTCCTGATGTCCGAGGGCGAGGAGGCCAGCTTCTCCAGCCGCGTACGCGAGGCGCCGCTGGTGCCCGAGACAAAGCCGCTAGACGATCTGCTGGCCGACCTGCAGCGGGAGCGGACAGAGCTCGCGGTGGTGATCGACGAGTACGGCCGCACGGCGGGCATCGTGACGATCGAGGACATCATCGAAGAAGTGGTGGGGGAGATCTCCGACGAGACCGACCCCGCCGGCGGCGCCGTCCGCCGGCTGGCCAACGGCGACTGGTTCGTGCGGGGCCACGTGGCGGTGACGGACCTGGAGGATTACGGCCTGGACCTGCCGATCGACACCGATGCTTACAACTCGGTCGGGGGTCTGGTGTTCGCCGAGCTGGGACGGCTGCCCAAGCGCGGCGACACGGTGGCGGCCAACGGCTACTCGATTCGCGTCGAGTCCGTGCGCCAGAACCGGATCGAGGCGGTGCGCATCAGACCGCGGCGCGCGGCGGCGTAGGGCGGACGCGGTGCTGCACGGCCTTCGCACAATCGTTACATTTCGCATCAAGCAACAACCGGGGCTAAAGCCGCCAAAGGTGCAAAAGCCTTAACCCGGTGGTTGAGAGGAGAGATGAAGCCGGCCCTGGCCCGGGCCGGCTTCGACTATTTTCAGCAGGCGGATGGCCGGTGCTCATGAGCACCGGCCCAGGTCCGCACATGTGCGGACCGGCCGGGCCGATCATGATCGGCCCGGAACACCACAAAAAAGAGACCGGCCCGCTGGGGACGGGCCGGCCTGTGCTTCTGGGGAGGAGGTGCTGCTATGAGGTACGTCGCGAGCGGAAGTGTCTTCCCCTCAGATGAACGAGCCTTAAAAAAAGGCGAGGGAGTGCGTAAGCAGCTACTCGTAGCTGTAGAAACCGCGGCCCGACTTGCGCCCCAGCGCCCCCTCGCGCACCAGCTCGCGCAGTGTGCCCGGCGCCGGCACGGAGATCGCGTCACCGATCGCCTCGGCGACGTCGAGGCCCACGAAGTCGAGCAGCGCGAGCGGGCCCATCGGTAGGCCGGCCCCGAGCGTCATGCAGGTGTCGATGTCCTCCGCGGAGAGGTGCGTCTCTGACATCAGCTTGACCGCGTTGAACAGGTACGGGAACAGCAGCCGGTTGACGACGAACCCTGGGAGGTCGGGGACCTCGACCGCCTTCTTGCCCAACGCCTCGCACAGCGCGCGCGCTCGCGCGCGAGTCTCCTCCGCCGACTGGGGCGGAAACACGAGCTCGATCAGCTTCATGCGGGGCACGGGGTTGAAGGGGTGAAGCCCGACGAAGTGGTCGGGATGCGCCGTGGCTCGCGCCAGTTGGGTGATCGACAGCGACGACGTCGTCGTCGCCAGGACGGCGTCATCGGACGCGTGGCGCGAGAGCTCGGAGAGGATCTGGGCCTTGTGGTCTTGATCCTCCACCACCGCTTCGACCAGGAACGTGGCGTCGCCCAGGGCGTCTAGGTCCCGGACGACCTGGACCTGCTCCAGCACTGGGCTACCGTCGCTCAGCTTGCTACAAAGCTTCTCCACGCTCTTGGCGGCGCGTGCCGCCGAGCGATCCGAGCGGGCCCACATGAGGACTTCTCCCTGCTTGGATGCCGTCGCCGCCAAGCCGCAGGCGATGGCCCCCGACCCCGCGATGCCAAGTCGTTCCATGGGGCGACAACTGTACGCGACCGTTCACTAATCCGCTTGGGCGCTGGGGCGGAGCATGAGCTCGTTGATCGCCAGGTGTGGCGGGCGCGTGACCATGTAGAGGATCGCGTCGGCGATGTCCTCCGCGCGCATGATCTCGATATCGGCGAACCGGCGCCTGATCTGCTCCTCGATCTCGGGCCGGTTGTGCCCCTGCAACTCGGTCGCCACCGCCCCTGGCTCGATCAGCGAGACCCGGACGTGCCGACCCGCGACCTCCTGGCGCAGCGACTCGGAGAACGCTCCCACGCCGTGCTTGGTCAGGTTGTAGACCCCCGAGCCCACGCGTGACACGCGACCGGCCACGGAGCTCACGTTGACCATGTCGGCGATCCCCCGGCCGCCATCCTCGGCCGCCCTGAGGAGGTGCGGCAGCGCCGCGTGGGCGCAGTACAGGAGCCCGGCCACGTTGACGTCGAGCATCCGTTGCCATTCCTCGAGCGGGGCGTCGAGCACCGGGCCCAGCAGCATGACGCCGGCGTTGTTGATCAGGATGTCGAGCCGGCCGAGCTCGGACGCCGCCTGCTCCACCGCCGCCTGTGCCCGCTCGGGCGAGGCCACGTCCGCCTCGACCACGAGTGCCTTGCCGCCGTCGTCGCGAATCTCGCCAGCCAGCGTCTCGAGGCGGTCCGAGCGGCGCGCTGCGAGCGCCAGCGAGGCCCCCTCGACGGCCAGCGCCCGGGCGGTGGCCTCACCGATGCCGCTCGAGGCGCCAGTGACCAGCGCCGCTGTCCCCTCCAGCCGTCTGTCGTTCACGCCGTCTCCCATCTGAAGCCGATCCTAGACGGCGCCGGAGGGAGGGGACTGGGGGGCAGCCCGGGCGGCGGGTCATCGACGTTGAAACCAACAGGGGCCAGGTCGTTTGGCGTGTCGGGGTGAAACACCGAGGCCAGGTACTGGGCCTGTCCCCGGCCGGGACCGAGCTCGAACTGGCCGCCGCCGTAGGCGCCGATGCCGCGCTCGGCGCAGTAGTCGTAGGCGTCGCACAGCCGCTTCAGGCCGCCGATCCGGGAGGGCTTGATGTTGACCATCTTCGGGGCGAACGGCAGCGCCTCGATATCGGCAATCGAGTGGATCGGCGCGTCCCAGGTGATCCGGTCGTGGTCATCGGCCAGTGCGGCGGCCGTCTCGGCAGTGATCACATCGGGGTCTTCGAGCCAGGCGTGGGGGAAGGCCTCGACCACGCGGCGGTAGAGCAAGGGATCCGGTGCCTGGTCGACCACCGTGCCGCGGTAGAAGCTCTTGAAGTCCACGGAGTCGACGGCCCCGGTGGCGACCAGCCCGCCGATCAGCTCCGGGGTCCAGGAGCTCGTGGCGTCGAGCTTGAAGCGCAAGCTCGGATAGCGCTCGAGACGGCGCTCGATCGGCTCCAGCGTCGGCGGCTCCCCTAGGCGCAGGGAGACAACGAACGTCAGCGGCCGCGCTTCGCGCCCGAGCACGTCCGCCAGCGAGCTGCCGGCCTGACGGAGCGCGAGGTCGAGTGCCGCGCTGTGAAACGTCCAGCGGCGGTAGAGGCGCGAGACGTCGCGCTGGGGAGGCTCGGGGAACAGGTCGAGGGAGTCGACGAGCTCGCAGAAGGCGGCGAGCGTGTGGCGGCCCGCGAGGTCGTGAACCGAGCCCGCTCGCTGCAGTAGCTCGTGATCGACACCGTCGTAGACCACGTCCTCGCCTACCCCCTCGTGGCCCGCGCCCTGCAGGTGGACGACCGTGGTCATGCGCTCGAAGCCGCTCGAGACCTGGGCGGTGTGACCCTCGAGCCCGTATCCCTCGACCTCGAGCGGTAGGTCCTTGAGGAGGTCGAAGGTCGCCATCGGGCGCTGATCCTATTGGTGGCAGGGCCTAACGCTGCGCGAACATATCGAGCGGAACTTGGGCCGCCCCGCGCGTGTTGGTATTCGCGACGGAGCGGATGGCTCCGCGGGGCAATGAACAAACTGAAAGACCACAGGAAGCGCGAGGTGATCCCTGCGGTGGTGATCGAGGCACCGACGGCGCGCACGTTCGATGCGCGCAGCGACGGGCTGGACGAACGCGGCCTGCGCCAATGGGTCCAGGCCTGGAGCAGCAACGTCGAGGCCCCTCACGTGAGCAGGTCCTGCTGCTTTCCCTATGCCGTGGTCGCGTGGCACACCGAGCCCGTGGGAGTCGACATCGTGCGCACGACCGCCGGCGACTCCGAGCTGAGAAGCGTGTGGTCTTCCCAGGAGGCGCTGACCCGGGCGCTCGACGACGGCCTCGACGACGGCATCGAGTGTGACCCACGACCGATGGAGCCACCCACCTTCTGGCCGGACGGCGAGGCCGGCCCGTGGCGGGCGCTGAAGCTGGAGGTGTTTCTCGGCCACGTGGCGTGGGTCTGCTGGCGCGTTGGCGGCGCCCGCACTCAGCTCGGCTCGCGCGGGCCCTGCTCGAGGCGCGCGACCAGCTCTTCGAGCCGGAGCTCCTCAAGGCCGCGGGTGACCGCCTCAAGCTCGGCCGCGCAGTAGGACACGAGCTCGCGACCCTCGCGGATCAGCTCGAGCGTCTCGCGCAGCTCGGCCTCGCCTGAGTCCAGGCGACGGATGATCGTCTCCAGCCGTGCGACGGCGCTCTCGTAGGTGCGCTCCTCGCTCATCGCTCCGCGTCCACGTGTGCGGCCACGACCTCGTCGTGGAAGCGGAGATTGAGCTCGCCTTCCTCGCGGGCCGCGGCCGCGGAGGTCAACGGCTGGCCCTCGCGGTTCTCAACCATCGCGTATCCGCGCGCCAGCGTGCGCTGCGGGTCGTGGGCGGCGAGCGCAAGCGCCAGGCGCTCGAGCTCGCGCCGGCGCCTGGCGGCATCCGAGCTTCGCGCCCTGTCCGCGCCGCGCCTCAGCACGAGCAGGTGCACCGCGGCCAGCGAACGGCCGTCGGCGGTGGTGCGGCGCGCGCTGGCCCGGAGCTCGCGCAGCAATTGGTGAAGACGCGCGCGGTGTTTGGCGATCTGCTCGGCGGGGGCGCGGGACAGCTGCGACAGCATGCGCGCGCGCTGGAGCACGGCGCGCCGGCCATGGGCCGCGAGCCGTCGCGCGTCTCGGAGCAGGTGCGCCTGGCCTTCGTTCACGTCGATCGGCACCGCGGCCTCGGCCGCGTGTGTCGGCGTGGAGCAGCAGACGGCGGCGACGTCATCGATCAGCGTGCGGTCGGTGTGGTGACCGACCGAGGAGATCACCGGCACACGCAACAGGGCCACAGTCCGGCACAGCGCCTCGTCACAGAACGCGAACAGGTCGGCCAGCGAACCGCCGCCGCGGGCGACGATCACGACCTCGACCTCCTCGATCGCGGCCAGCTCCCTGAGCGCGGCGGCGATATGGGGCGCGGCGTGGCGGTCCTGCACAGGCGCGAACGCCCACACCAGCCGTCCCGCCCAGCCCCGGCGCCGCAGACCGGCGATGACGTCATCGCGCGCCTTGCCGCGCTCGCCGGTCACCACTCCGATCGTCCGGGGCAGGACCGGGCGCGGCAGTCGCTTCTGCGGCTCGAAGAGTCCATCGGCGGCAAGCCTGCGCCGCAGCCGCTCGAGCGCCACCAGCAGGTCTCCCTCGCCCGCGATCCGCAGCTCCGAGACGGCGAACGTGAACGACGGCGACGCCGAGGCACTGCCGGGGTAGTAGTCGCAGCCGCCGCCCACGACCACCCGTGCACCATCGGCAAGCGCGATCCCCAGCGCCTCGAAGTCCGCGCGCCACATGGAGCAGGGAAGCGCGCCCCGCGGGTCGCGGAGCTCGAAATAGACCCGTGCGCGGCTGGCCCTGAAGCCCCAGATCTCGCCCACCAGCTGTACGGGGGCAAACTGCCGCAGCCTGCGCCTGAGCTGCTCGGCATAGGAGCCCACCGCGAACGGGCCCGGCAGCTCGCTGCCGGGGATGCCCTCGGTTCGTACGTGGGAGTCGAGCATGGACTGGGTCGAGGCTACCGCCCGGATAGGATCATCAAGAGTGGACCTGACACTGTCCAAGGCCGAGGAGGGGTTCCGCGACGAGCTTCGCTCGTGGCTCGAGGCTAACCACCCGGGCCAGGAGCCAAGCGGCGACGAAGCCTCCTTCGAGTTCCGGCGCGCGTGGCAGCGACGGCTCCATGACGGCGGCTGGGCCGGCGTTTCCTGGCCCAAGGAATATGGCGGCCGGGGCGCGACCCTGATCGAGCAGGCGATCTTCAACGAGGAGGTGGTGCGTGCCCGCACGCCGGCGGTGGCCAACGTGCTCGGACTGGCGATGGGCGGGCCGACCGTGATCGCCCACGGTACCGAGGAGCAGCGCCAGCGCTACCTGCCGCCGATCCTGTCAGCCGAGGAGATCTGGTGTCAGGGTTTCTCGGAACCGGAGTCGGGTTCCGATCTGGCCTCGCTGAAAACGCGTGCCGTCCGCCGGGGGGATGAGTGGATCGTCACCGGACAAAAGGTGTGGACCACGTTCGCGCACCACGCCAAGTGGTGCATGCTCGTGGCGCGCACCGATGCCGATGCGCCCAAGCACAAGGGCCTCACCTACTTCCTGATGGACATGGAGCAGGACGCGGTCCAGGTCCGGCCCTTGGTCCAGATCACGGGCGAGGCCGAGTTCAACGAGCTGTTCATCGAAGAGGCCCGTATCCCCGACGAGAATATCGTGGGCGGAGAGGGGAATGGCTGGGCGGTGGCGATCACGACGCTGATGCACGAGCGGGCGACGCTTGCCTTCGGCCTCCAGGTTTCGGTTCAGATCGCGCTGCGGGAACTGATCGAGGAGGCGAACCGGACCCGCGGCATGGATGGCCAGCCGGCGAGCGCCGACCCCGTCATCCGCCAGCGGCTGGCCCAGCTCATGATCGAGTCCGAGGTTCTGCGGCTGAACGCCTACCGCAGCCTTTCCGCGACGATGCGCACCGGCGTCCCCGGGCCGGAGGGCTCGCTGGGCAAGTGGCACTGGTCGGAGGTCAACCAGGCGCTGACCGAGCTGGCCATGGACATCGCCGGGCCCTGGGCGATGGACGCCAGCGGTGACTGGACGTATCGCTTCCTACGTGCGCGCGCGAACTCGATCGAGGGCGGCACGACCGAGATCCTCAAGAACATAGTCGCCGAGCGTGTGCTCGGGCTGCCCAGGATGCGGTGAGCTTCCATGAATTTCGATCTCTCCGACGACCAGCGGGCGATCAAGCGCACGGCGAGCGAGTTCCTCGCCGCTCGCTACCGGCCGGAGACCGTTCGCGAGCTGGCCGAAAGCGAGCGGGGGTTCACCGATGAGCAGTGGCGCGAGCTCGCCGAGCTCGGGTGGCCCGGTGTGATGATCCCGGATTCAGAGGGAGGTCTCGGATTGGGGACAGTCGAGCTGCTGGTGATCGAGGAGGAGCTCGGCTATGCGCTTGCACCCACCCCCCTGTTCTCGACGGTCGCCGCGGGGCTGCTGCTCACCGCGGCTGGGACGGACGAGCAGCGTGGACGGTGGCTGGAGCCCTTGGCCAGCGGCGAGGCGCGGGGCACCGTCGCCGTCTGGGACGAGGGCGCCGGGTGGGCGCCGGACCGCTCCGAGGTGGAGTCGAACGACGGGACGCTGTCGGCATTGAAGACCGCGGTTCCGGACGCCGACGGAGCCGACTTCGTGATCGTCGCTGGCGCCGACGGCCGTCATCACATCGTGGAGGCGGCGGCTCCCGGCGTCGAGATAACCGCGATGAAGTCGCTCGACCCCACCCGCAAGCTGTTCGAGCTCAGGCTGGACGGCGCGCCATCGGAGCCGCTGCTCGCCGGGCGCGGCGCGGAGGTGGCCCGCGCCTACGCGACGATCGTGACGGCGCTCGCCGCGGAGAACGTCGGCGCCGCACAGAGGGCGATGGAGATGGCGACCGGATACGCCAAGGACCGCAAGCAGTTCGACCGTCCGATCGGCTCCTACCAAGCGGTCTCGCATCGCTGCGCGCAGATGCTGCTGGAGGTGGAGGGCTCACGGTCTTTGACCTACTGGGCGGGGTGGGCGCTCGACAACGAGCCCGAGACCGGCATTCGGGCCGCTTCGATGGCCAAGGCATACGCCGGTGACGCAGGCTTCCGCGTTACCGCGTCGGCGCTCCAGGTCCACGGCGGGATCGGGTTCACGTGGGAACACGACCTTCACTTCTTCCTGAAGCGGGCGAAGGCCAACGCGCACGCCTTCGGCGATGCCCGATGGCACCGTGATCGGGTCGCTGAGCTGGCCGGAATCAGTACGCCGGTCGCCGCCACGCTCAGTTCTGCATCCGCCGGGTGAACGCTTCCCACCACGATCGCGAGCTTCCCGGGGACTACGAGCGGGAGGGCGTCCCGCGGACCGATTCCGAGCTTGATCCCAAGCATGCCTCGAGGCGGCTGTGGCGCGGGCTGATCTCGCTGGCGATCCTGATACTGATCGTCGTCGGGTTGCTGCTGGGGGTCCCGGGCCTGCACGGGGTCGCCAAGACGGTGACGCGTATGAAGGTGGGCTGGGTGGTCGCGGCCATCGTGCTCGAGATCCTCTCCTGCCTCGGCTACGTGCTGGCCTTCCTGCAGGTGTTCGAGCGGGCGCCGCTGCGCTTCGGGGCCCGGGTGGCCCTGTCGGAGCTGGCGTTCCAGTCGGCCGTGTCGCTGGGCGGAGCGGGAAGCGTGGCCGTCGGCGCCTGGCTGCTGGTCGAACGCGGGGCGAAGCCGAGCCGTGTGGCCGAGCGCTCGGCCGTGCTGTTTCTACTGACGAGCGCGATCAACGTCATCACGTTCGCCGTCGTCGGACTGGCGATGTGGGTGGGGATCCTTCCCGGTAAGCAAAACCCGCTGCTGAGCCTGTTGCCCGGACTGGTGGGGGTGGTCGTGCTCCTGGCCTTCCTGGCCCTGCCGCGCCTCATCGAGCGGGGAATGACCCGGCGGTTGCCGCACAAACTGCAGGTCGTGCTGAACACGATGGAGGAGAGCATCCTCGACACCCGGAGGCTGTTGTTCCACCCCGACTGGCGCATCCTGGGCGCGATCGGCTATCTGTGGTTCGACATCGGAGTCCTGGTCGCTTGCTTCGCTGCCGCCGGCGGCAGCCTGCCGCTCGCCTCGATCGTGCTCGCCTACCAAATCGCGTACATCTCCAACGCGATCCCGATCCCGGGCGGAATCGGCGTGCTCGACGGCAGCCTGGTGGGCATGCTCGTTCTCTACGGGGCGCACGCCACCACGGCGACCGCCGCCACCGTCGTCTATCACGCAATCTCGCTGTGGATCCCGGGGATGTGGGGTACGGTCGCGTTCCTGCTGCTGCGGCGCACACGGGATCAACCGTTGACCCCCCGACGCCCCCGGCGGGGGCTGATGGAGACCGAATCGTGAGCGAGCGCCCCGAACAGGGACGGTCGGCGACAAGGACGCTGTTGCGGTTCCTCGGCAGCCTGCTGGCGACGCTGGGCCGGACGCTGCGCGGTCAGGTCGTCAAGCGGGTCGGCGGACCGGCGCGCTACCAGGTGATCGTGCTCTTTGCCGCCGTGCTCGGGCTCTCGAGCGCGGACGCGAGCACGGTCGGTGCGGTAGCACCACAACTCGAGCAGGCGCTTCACATCAGCAACGCCGAGATCGGCTTGCTGAGCTCGGTTGCGCTGCTGTCGGGCGCTGTATTCGTGCTGCCGGTGGGACTCTTGGTGGACCGCATCCGGCGCATCCCCGTACTGTCGATCGCGATCCTGATCTGGAGCGCCGCCACGCTGGCCAGCGCCTTCGCGCCCGACTATTCGGCGCTGCTCATCACGCGACTGGCGCTGGGTGCCGTGACCGCCGCCGCGGGGCCGGCGATCGCGTCGCTGACCGGCGACTACTTTCCGGCCAGCGAACGAGGGCGGGTCTATGCCTACATCCTGGCCGGCGAGTCGGCCGGGACGGCGGTTGGTTTCGTCATCTCCGGCACGCTGGCCAGCGCGATCTCCTGGCGCCTGGCGTTCGTCGCCCTCGCCATCCCTGGGTTCTTCCTGGCTCGCACGATTTGGCGAACGATTCCGGAGCCGCTCCGCGGGGGCCAGAGCCGGCTGGCCCCAGGTGTAGAGAGCCTGCAGCAGGCCGTGGAGGTATCCCACATGCGGGCGGACCACCCAGCCGACGAGCCGGCAACCGAAACCTCTGAGAGCGACGCGGGCGAGCTGGCCCAGGAAGCCGCGAGCCGGCGCGGGATCGAACCGGACCCTCATCTGGTGCTCGACGAGGATCCGCAGCAGATGGGGCTCGTTCGCTCCACCAAGTACATCTTCTCCGTGCCTACGAACCTTGTTCTGATCCTCAGCCAGGCGCTGGGCTATTTCTATCTGGCGGGTCTCAGCACGTTCGCGCTGCTGTTCGCGCGCGGGCACTACCACATCAGTCAGATCACGGCGGAGCTGATGCTCCTGCTGTTGGTGGTCGGCGGCGTCCTCGGCACGCTGGCGGGCGGCCGGCTGACCGACGCCTTGCTCCGTCGCGGCATGCTCGAGGCGCGGATCTGGGTGCCGGCCCTCTGCTACGTCGGCGCTGCAGTGCTGCTCATACCGGGGTTCGTGGGCTCGAGCGTGACGCCGGCGATCTGGTTCGACATCGCCGGCGCGGCGCTGATTGCCGCCGCCAACCCGCCGCTCGACGCCGCGCGTCTCGACGTCATGCCGGCCGGTCTGTGGGGACGTGCCCAGAGCACGCGGAACTTGATGACCTCCCTGGCCCAGGCGCTGGCGCCGCTGCTGTTTGGCGGGCTATCCAGCTTGATCGCAGGCATCGTGCCCGCACAGACGCCCGTCGGCACGCACGTGCACGGCGCGATCTCGTCGAGCACCGCCACCGGACTGGAGATCACTTTCCTGATCCTGCTGGCCACGCTCGCGGCGGCGGGCCTATTCCTGGCCACCGCCCGCCACACCTATCCCCGCGATGTGGCCACCGCGGGTGCCTCTCGCCAGGCGCGCCGCCGCCGCGAGGCTCCGACCGAGGTCCCCGGTCGGCCGGTTGCGGGATAGGGACGGCTTTGCGCCCCGCCCCGGGGCGGACCTGCCGTTTACGCCCCGCCCAGCGCGGGAGCGGCCACCGCCGTTTACGCCCCGCCCGGGGGCGGGAAGCACAAATAGATGGGAACCGGTGGCACGTCTATATCCCTGCTCCTGATCGCCGTGGGCGCGATTCTTCGCTGGGCGGTTACCGCCCATGTGAGCGGCCTCTCGCTCCCCACGGTCGGTCTGATCTTGATCATCATCGGCATCCTGGGATTCGTCGTGTCGTTGCTCGAGCTGTTTCTGTGGGCGCCTCGGCGCGCGCGTCGCGACCCGCCCGCTTACGACTACGACGCCACGAATCGACTGCGCTAGCGGCCCGCTGAGGGTTGGGCGTCTGTCGCCTCGCGTCCGCGCAGCCAGGAGACGGTGTGCGCGATTCCCTCCTCCAGTTTCACGCGGGCCTGCCAGCCAAGCACGCGCTCTGCCTTCTCGACCGATGGCCAGCGTCGCTGCACGTCGACTTCGAAGCTGCGCAGATGCTCGAGCTCGAAGGCATCGGGGTCTCGTCCACAGGCTTCCCAGATGAGGCGTGCGATATCGGCCACCGTCAGCTCCCGTGCGGCGGAAATGTTGAAGTCCTCGTTCTCGCCGGCCGGGTGCGTCATCGCGGTGAAGATTCCGTCGGCGATGTCGTCCACATGCGTCAGCGTCCGGGTCTGCTCTCCTGAGCCGAAGATCTGAAGCGGGTGCTGACCGCTGAGCGCCTTGGCGATCAGATCGGGCACGGCATGGGCGATCCCCGGTTCATCCGGCTCGGGAACCTCGCCCGGCCCGTAGGCGTTGAAGGGCCGGCAGATCGTGTAGGAGAGCCCGTGCTGGTCATGCGCCGCTCGCGTGTAGACCTCGCCCGAAAGCTTCGAGAAGCCGTACGCCGAACGCGGCGTCGGGCACTCCAGCAGATGCGATTCGGTTGTCGGAAACTCCCGCGCGCGTTCGAACACCATCGAGGAGGAGACGTAGAGAAATCGTTCAACCTCCGTCTCGATCGAAGCCCTCACGGCGGCGCCGGTCAGCGCGTTATTCGCCTCGGTCAGCGTGTACGGCAGCTTGTGGAAGTTGGCGATGCCGCCGACGATCGCGGCGAGATGGATCACGTGCGAGCAACCGTGGGCGGCGGCCCGCGCCGTGTCGTGCTCGCGTAGATCGCCGCGGTGCAGCTCGCACCGCTGGCGCATCCAGTCCGGCGCGGGGCGGTGGTCCGAGACCCTGACCTCCCAAGACGGCTCCCGGAGTATGCGGCGGACGACCGCGGAGCCGATCGTTCCGGCTCCGCCGGTGACCAGCACCTTGGCCGTCAACTTGGCTCGCCGTCTCCGAGTGCCGCTGCCGGCTCGACCACGGGCCGAGCACCACGCAGATGGCCGAACACCTCACCCGTTCCGAGCGCATTCCAGGGATCGACGACCAGGCAGCCGTACTTGCCCGTCGCGGCGATCGTCTGCAGCGCATCCGGGTCCTCGAACGCCGAGTGATTGGTGGCCACGATCACCACGTCGGCGTCCTGCACCGCCTCGCTCAGCGGCTGCGTGGGGGTGGGAGCGTTGGGGTCGCAAACGGCCACGTCCGCCAGCTCGCGCTCCAAGAGCCGGATCAGCTTGGGCGAGAGCGAGTCCCGCTCGTCATCGGTATCGCGTTTGAACGTCAGGCCGAGCACGGCGACCTTCTTCGAGCGCAGCGTCCCCACCCGTCGCTTCACACCTTCAACCAGGAACAGCGGCACGGCCTCGTTGACGCGCGAGACCGCCAGCAACATGCCGGGCGCGTTGGAGCGCTCCTCGGAGAAGGCGAAGTCCTTACGCAGGCAAGTGCCGGCCGTCAGGCCCGGGCTGGCGATGCCGCCGCGCGGATAATCGCGATTGATGAGGTCGATCACCTCGAAGACATTCGCCCCGTAGCTCTCGCAGTCCATCATCAACAGGTTGGGCAGCGCGAAGTTCGCGTAGCGCAGGATGTTCGTCCAGATCTTCGCCAGCTCGGCCTGAACGGGAGTGGTGCGCTCGATGGGGGCACCGAA
The DNA here is from genome assembly GCA_963822735.1 of uncultured Actinomycetes bacterium. Classification (GTDB taxonomy): domain Bacteria; phylum Actinomycetota; class Thermoleophilia; order Solirubrobacterales; family Solirubrobacteraceae; genus Palsa-465. The sequence goes on along the minus strand of CAWGIU010000012.1, from coordinate 203,099 downwards.
GACCTCGAACAGGCTGGCCGCACGCTCGGTCGAGGCCTCGTCGACGCCCCCGATGATGCAGGGCAATGTGGAGATCTCTTCCACGAACCGCCCCGCGGCGATTCGCTCCGGGGCATGGGCCACGAACACGTCAACGCCGGGCCTCAGGCCGCGGCGCTTCTCCAGGTAGCCGGCGACGAACTCGGTCGTGCCGGGAGCGATCGTGGAACGGAGGATCACCGCGTGACCTTCGCGGAGCAGCGGCAGCAGATCGTCGAGCGCAGCCCGAACCTGGCGTAGATCCGACTCCACATGGGAGAAGGACGGGGTGCCGAGCGTGATCACGATGTCCTCGGCGCGCGCAGCTTCGGCCGCGCGGTCGGCGAGCTCGAGTCGCCCGCTGGCCAGTACCCGCTCGAGGATCTCCTGTGTGCCGGGCTCCTCGAACGGCATCTTCCCCGCCTCGACCGCTTCGAGCACCGTGCGCTCGTGGTCGATCCCCAGCACGTGCAGGCCGCGGTCGGCGAAGCAAAGCGCCAGCGGCAGCCCGACCCTTCCCAGGCCGATTACAGCTATGGAACGCTCTGTCACGGCGACTAATTAAACGGAGTTGGTCGGGAAAAGTCGCGAGGGCGGTCGCTGTACTAGCGCGCTCAGCTCCGCTTCCCCCGCCCGTAGAGCAGCTTCAGCAGACGCAGCAGCATCGTGCTCCGGAGCTTGCTATAGGGGAACATGTAGATGTCCTTCTTCATCGCAAAGCGCGTGAAGACGATCGTCTGCGGGTGCGTGTACTTCCGGATTCCCTGCGGCCCGTGCCGGACGCCGATGCCCGAGCTCTTCCAGCCGCCCATCGGGGCCTCGAGCGCCGAGTAGTTGGCGACGCAGTCGTTCACGACGACCGCCCCTGCCTCGAGGCGCCGCGCGACCCGGTCCGCCTTGCTCATGTCCTTGGTGAACACCGAGGCCTGCAGCCCATAGGGCGAGTCGTTTGCCATCCGCACGGCCTCGTCCTCGTCCTTCACGTTCATGATCGGCAGCGTGGGGCCGAACGTCTCCTCGGTCATGGCGGCCATCGAGTGATTGGCGTTCGCCAGGACCGTCGGTTCGAAGAAGGAGCCTTCTCCTTCGACGCGCTTACCGCCGGCCACAAGGCGGGCGCCCTTCTTGACCGCGTCCTCGACGTGCGCCTGCACGATGTCAGCCTGCGGCGGGTTGATGAACGAGCCGACGTCTACCGAGCCGTAGTCACCGGGTACACCCTGGCGCAGCTCGCGCACCCGCTCGGCCACCAGGTCCACGAACTGATCGTGGATCGGCTCCTCGACGTAGACGCGCTCAACCGATACGCAGGTCTGCCCGGCATTTTGCATCGACCAAAAGACGGCGGCGTTGGCTGCGCGCTCGATATCGGCATCGGCGAGGACGATCATCGGGTCCTTGCCGCCCAGCTCGAGCGCGACGGGAGTAAGGGTCTTGGCGGCGCGCGCCATCACCTGCTTTCCGACCTCGGTCGAGCCGGTGAACATCACGGTGTCGACGTGATCGATCATCTCCTCGCCGATCGCCCCCCGGCCCACCACGACCTGGAAGACGTCGTCGGGGAGGCCGCACTCGCGCAGGCATTCCTCCATCAGCAGAGAGGTCAGCGGCGTGACGCTGGAGGGCTTCAGCAGCACGGCGTTGCCGGCCGCGAGCGCCGGGATCACGTCGCCGATGTTGTTGACCAGCGGATAGTTCCAGGGGCCGATGATCCCCGCCACGCCGACTGGCTCGTAGCGGACGATCACCTTGCGCCCGAACAAGAACGGCGAGGAGGTCCTGACCTTCTCGTCGGCGAGGTACTTCGGCGCCTGCTTGGCCCAGAAGCCGAACCCGGCCAAGGGAATGCTCAGCTCGAGGAGAATGTCCTCGCGCGTCTTGCCGCTCTCGGACATCTCGGTCTCGATGACCCGCTCGACGTTGTCCAGCAGCCACTTCTGCGCTCGACGCAGAACCTTGCCGCGCCCGTCGAAGCCGAGCGCGTGCCACGACGGCTGAGCACGGCGCGCGCGCGCTGCCATCTCCGCCACTTGCTCCGGCGTACACGCGGGCAGCGTGGTAACCACCTTGCCCGTCGCCGGGTTGGAGACAGAGATCGATTCTCCGCCGCCGTTCTTCGCCGCACGTGCCTGCCGTTCAACGGTCGTCGCCATTACTGCTGCCTTTCTCTGGATGCTCGTAACGGCTGGGCCGTCGAGCTGGTTTCTTGCCGCCCAGCAACCTTAACGCCCGCCTGCTCCACCGCGGGGACCACGTCGCTGACGATGTTCATGAACCCGCTGACGAGCAGGGCCTGGATCTGCTCCCGCGTGAGGCGGCGCCGCTCGAGCCACTCGATGCTCGCCGCCTCGGCGAATCCGGAATAGGCCCGCATCGCCGCCCGGAGTTCGTCGGGCGCCGGCGCGGACGCGGCGTCGCAACTCTGGAGCGCCTCGATGAGTCGCTCGGCGGCCTGTTCGCGCGCTTGATCGAGGATCGCCTCCACCTGGCGGTCGCGCCCCAGGCCGCGGGCACCGATGGCCGCAAGCCAAGTGCCCCGGTTGCGCTCGAGCATTTTCAGCCAACGCTCGACGCTGTCAGAGATCACCGTCTCCAGACCATCGCCGGGCTTCTGCCGCGGGACCGGGTTGGACGGCATCCGCATCAAGTCCTGCACCACCTCGAGGTACAGATCGCGCTTGGTGCCGAAGTAGTGGTGTAGAAGCCCGCGGGCGACGCCCGCCTGGCGCGCGATGTCGGTTGTGGAGACGGCGTCGTAGTTGCGCGTGGAAAAAAGTCGGCGGGCGCAGCTCAAGATCTGCGCCCTGCGCTCGTCGTGCTCCAGTCGCTGCCAGCGCCGGGTCGATGCCCGCTGCGAGGCATCCGCGCCTCGCTCGGCCGGAGCGGAAGCCTTCACGCAGTCAAGGCTACCAGTGTTGGCAGGCTGCCAATAGGGCTTGGCCACCGCTCGTAGGCGCGAGGGTGGCGGCGCTCGGTGAAGGTTCGGGCTTGACACCGCCAGCATCGGAGGTAAGCTCCTGAAATCCATTTCTGAAATCGATTTCGCCCGGCCCCTCCCGTTTCGATTTCATTCGCGGTTCCGCCGGCTCCAGCGGCGCCAGGCCACGCTGGTGAGGCGCGGCCCGATGCGGTCCAGGCATTGAGTGGAAGGGCGGAGTGACGACGACCCCCGACGCCTTGACGACGACTCTTGTGGTTGTTTGCAGCAAAGCGAGAGGCCAGTGGCCGAGCTAGCCGCCACCGCGGCGACTACCGAGGTGGATCGTCAAGGGGCGAGGATCAAGGATGTGGCCGACCGAGCGGGCGTCTCGCCGGCGACAGTCTCCCGAGTCATCAACGGGACCGCGGTCGTGGGATCCGCCAAGCGGGAGCTCGTACTGGCCGCGATCGAAGAGCTCGGCTACCGGCCGAACCGCCTGGCCAGCAACTTCAGGCGGCGCCAGGCGGAGATGATCGGGGTGGTCGTCTCGGACATCGAGAACCCGCACTTCACCCAGATGGTCCGGGCGGTGGAGGACGCCGCTTACCTGCGCGGGCACCGCGTACTGCTCTGTAACACGGACGAGGATCCCCGCAAGCAGCGGGACTATCTCGGCGTGCTGGCCGCCGAGCGCGTAGCGGGCGTGATCGTTTCGCCTAGCGATCCCGCGGCGTCCGAGATCCATGAACTGCTGGATCACCGCATCTCGGTCGTCGCCTTCGACCGCCGCGTCAGCGACAAGCGTGCCGACGCCGTGGTGGCGCGCAACTTGGAGGGCGCGCGGGCGGCGGTGGACCACCTGCTGGCCTGCGGCCATGAGCGCGTGGGCTTTGTCGGAGGGCCGCGTGGTGTTCAGACCGCCGATGAGCGTCTGGCCGGCTATGAGCAGGCGCTCGAGCGGGCGGGGCTCGAGCCGATGGTCGCCGACGGCGGATTCCGCACGGACGGCGGCCGGCGCGCGGCCGGCACGCTGATCGACAATGACGCCAGCGCCCTGCTGGTGGCGAACAACCTGATGACGATCGGCGTGCTTCAAGCGATCAAGGAGCGCAACGTGCGGATTCCGCACGACGTCGGCCTGGTGGCGATCGACGATCCGCCCTGGGCGGAGCTGACCGATCCACCCCTGACGACGCTGGCGCAGCCGGTGCGGGAGATGGCGCAGGCGGCAGTCGGGCTGCTACTCGAGCGGATCGAGGAGGGTCGCACCCGGCGCAGGCAGCGCCTGTTCGAGTTCGAGCTGCGTCATCGGGGCTCGTGCTGCCGAGATGAGCAGGCACCGAGCGCCCGGCGGACACGGCATCAAGCCAACGACGCGGCGGCTGGAGGGGAGCGGTGAGCGCCGCTCAGCCAAACGCGACGCCGGCGCCCCCGTCAAACGCGGCGCCGGCCGTGGAGATGCTCGGGATCGGACGTCACTTTCCCGGCGTACAGGCGCTGAAGGGGGTCGATTTGACCGTAGTACCCGGAGAGATTCATGCCCTGCTGGGGGAGAACGGGGCCGGCAAGTCGACGCTGATGAAGATCCTGGCCGGCGCCGAGCGCAAGGACGACGGGCGGATCCTCCTGGCGGGCGAGGAAGTGCAGATCTCCGGGCCCACCGACGCGCTGAGGAGGGGAATCGCGACCGTCTATCAGGAGACCAGCCTCGCGTCTCACCTCAGCGTCGCCGAGAACCTGTTCATTGGCCGGCTGCCGGTGAAGGGCCGGGGAATTGTCCAGTGGCGACGGCTCTATCGAGAGGCGGCGCAAGTGCTCGAGCGGTTGCAGCTCGATCTGCCCTTGCGGGTCCCGGTGAGCGAACTGACGATCGCCCAGCAGCAGATGACGGAGATCGCCAAGGCCCTGTCGCACAGAGTCAGGGTGCTGGTGCTCGATGAGCCGACCTCGGCACTGGCGGACAACGAGATCGCGGAGCTCCATCGCGTACTGCGCGACCTTCGCGGCCAGGGCGTGGCGATCGTCTACATCTCCCACACCATCGAGGAGATCCTGCGGCTGTGCGACCGGGTGACGGTTCTGCGCGACGGTGAGCTGGTTGGCCAGCGGTCGGTCGCCAGCACCGACGCCGATGAGCTGGTGCGGATGATGGTCGGTCGCCCCTTGGTCGACATGTTCCCAAAGGCCAGCGCACCCCTGGGAGACGAGCTGCTGCGGGTGGATGGCCTGCGGGTCCGGGGCAAGGAGGCGGATATCAGCTTCGCGGTGCACGCCGGGGAGGTGCTGGGATTCGCGGGGCTGCTCGGTGCCGGCAGGACCGCTTCGATGAAGGCGATTGTCGGCGCTATTCCGGCGGATAGGGGCGAGATCTATCTGCGGGGCAAGCCGGTCCGGATCCGCAATCCCCACGGGGCTGTGTCGAACGGCATCGGTTATCTGTCCGACGATCGCCGGCGCAGCGGAATCGCCGGCCTACTCCCGGTCGGCAGCAACCTGACGCTCGCCTCGCTCCCGCAGTTCTCGCGCATGGGTGTGCTCAGGCGCGGAGCGGAGCGTCGCGCCGCCGCAGAGATCGTCGAGCGGTTGCGGATCGTGACGCCCTCGCTCGAGCAGCAGGTCGACCTGCTGAGCGGAGGCAACCAGCAGAAGACGGTGCTCGGCCGCTGGCTGACCGCGGGTGTCGACGTGCTCATCCTCGATGAGCCAACCCGCGGTATCGATGTCGGAGCGAAGGTCGAGATCTACGGGCTGATCAACAGGCTCGTCGCGGCCGGCAAGGCAATCATCCTGCTCTCGTCCGACCTGCCAGAGGTGCTGGGCATGAGCGACCGGGTCCTGGTGATGCGGCGGGGGGGGATCGTCGCCGAGTTCGGTCGCGGGAAGGCAACGCAGGAGGACGTCATGTTCGCGGCCACGGGCCAGCAGGAGGCGGTGACGAACGGCAGATCGGAGAGGAATCGGCATGAGTGACCTGCACGAGATCGTCGAGAAACAGCCACCCGGTGACCCGGGCACGGAGCCCGACGCGGGGCGCGGGCGAGCAGATCAGCGCCAGGCGATGGCCCGGGTCTGGGTCCGCAGGGCGCTCCAGCAGCTGGGGCCCTTCATGTTCGTGCTCGCGCTCGGCGCCTTCCTGGCGATCGAGTCTTCGGTCTTCCTGACCAGCACCAACATCACCGCGATCTTCGTCCAGATGTCGGTGATCGCGATCATCGCCGTGGGGCAGACGATGGTGATCATCACCGCCGGGATCGACCTTTCCGTCAGCGCCGTTGTGGCCCTGTCTGGCGTGATCGCGGCGATGGTGGTGGTAAACGATCACGTGGGAATCGCGCTCGGCATGATCCTCGGCGTCCTGGTGGGCGGCGCCGTCGGACTGGTCAACGGGCTGCTGGTGACGATGGTGCGGTTGCCGGCGTTCATCGCCACGCTCGGCACGCTCAGCGCGGTGGGCGGCATCGCCCTGCTGGTGACAAACGGGCAGCCAATCGCCGCGCCGATCTCGTTCGACGTGCTGGGCGATGGCCACGTGGGGCCGATCGCCGCTCCGATCGTCGTGATGGTGGTGGTGGCGCTCGGGGGGTGGTTCATCCTGGCACGGACGACGCTGGGGCGCAGCGCATATGCGATCGGATCGAGCTACGAGACGGCTCGGTTGTCGGGCATTCGGGTGAATGCGGTGCTGGTCTCGATCTATGTGATACAGGGCCTGCTGGCCGGTCTTGGTGGGGTGATCGTGGCGAGCCGCGTCGTCACGGGCGACCCCTCGGCGGGCATGAACTACAACCTGAATGCGATCGCGGCGTCGGTGATCGGGGGCGCCAGCCTGTTTGGGGGCGAGGGGACAGTGATCGGGGCCTTGATCGGCGCCCTGTTGATGGAGCTGATCGCGAACGGGAGCGACCTGCTCAACATCTCCAACTTCTGGCAGGACTTCATCCTCGGGGTGGTGATCGTTGCGGCAGTCGCTTACGACCAAATCCGTCGCCGTGCGCTCGCAAGGCGATGAGCTCGACACAAGAGAGAGGTGACACTGTGAAGAAGCAGAGAACGCACCTGGCGAAGGTGTCTGGAAAGCGGTGGCGGCCGGGGCTCGGGATCCTCGTCGCCGCGGTGTTGGTTTGTGCGGGCGCGCTGAGCGCCTGCGGCTCCTCTAGCTCGGGAGGCGCCCCGGCGTCCGCCTCGACAAAGGTGAAGGGAGCTAAGTACACGATCGCCGTGGTGCCCAAGTCGGTTGGTTTGTTCTATTGGGGCACCGTCCATGCGGGCGCCGCTGCGGCAGCAAAGGCGCTGCACGTGAACATCGACTGGAAGGGAACGGAGACCGAGACCGATGTCGCAGGTCAGGTCAACATCCTCCAGGACTTCATCACCAAAAAGGTCAACGGGATCGCCTTTGCGGCGAGCGACGCGCACGGTCTGGTCGCAACCGCGCAGTCCGCGACCAAGGCTGGGGTACCGGTGGTCAACATCGACTCCGGCCTGGCTCCCCAGACCCCGCCGCTGGTGGCGACGAACAACATCGCGGCAGCCGCCAAGGCCGCCGACATCCTGGCGAAGCTGATCGGCGGTAGCGGGGATGTGGCATTGCTGCCATTCGTGCCGTCGGCGGCGACGTCGATCCAGCGCCAGCAGGGCTTCGAGCAGGAGCTGAAGAAATATCCGAACATTCACCTGGTCGCCGTGCAGTACTCACAAAGCGACATCTCCACGGCGCTGTCGGAGATGGAGAACATCCTCACCGCGCATCCCAATCTGAAGGGCGTGTTCGCCGCGAATGAGCCCGGCGTGATCGGAACCGTGCACGCGCTGATCGAGCGCGGCGACGTCGGCAAGGTGAAGGTCGTGGGGTTCGACAACGCTCCCGACGAGGTGAGCGCGCTCGGCTCCAACCAGGTGCAAGCGCTGATCGTGCAGAACCCCTACCAGATCGGCTATCTCGGCGTGCAAGAGGTCGTCGATCTGCTCGAGCACAAGAGCGTGCCCCACTCGGTCGATACCGGCGCGATCGTGGCTACCAAGGCCAACGAGAACCAGCCGTCGATCCACAAGCTGCTGGTACCGCCGACCGTCGGGTCGTAGGGCACCGGCAATGTCACTTCGCTGATCGAAATGGGAACTGGACGGCGGCCACCGTAGGCCGCCGTCCAGCCCCGGGGAGGAGGATGTTGAATGCGTAGCACGCCGATCGGGTTGGCGATGATCAACGACGAGCGCCCGCACGTCCACAGCCTCAACGAGGAGGACAACATGGGCGTGCTGGCACGGTGGGCTCGGGCGATTCGCGAGGAGGTGCGGGACGTCGACGGGCGGGGACCGGAGGTCGTCGTCGCACCGGAGACGGTCAAGTCGGTGCGCGGAGCGGAGGAGATCGGCGAGCGGCTCCGGCGGGCCGGATGCCGCTCGCTGATCCTGTGCTTCAACGTCTGGAACTTTCCGTTTCTCGTCTGGCCGCTGGTGAATGCCGTCGGCCGCGAGGTGCCGATCCTGTCGCTGTCCAACAACAACGGCAGGTTTCCGGGAAACGTGGGGCTGCTGGCAACCGACGGTGCGCTGCGGCAGGCGGGGCTGCGCACGCACCGGATCGTCGGCGACGTCGACGACCCGGCCACGCGCGCGGCGGTCCACCGCTGGATCCGCGCCTCGCAGGCGGCGACCGTGATCCAGACCGAGGTCTACGGGCTCTATGGCGGGCATTCGATGGGCATGGAGACCGGTTTCTTCCACTTGGTGCCGACGCTCAAGTCGCTTGGCACAACCGCCTACCAGATCGACCAGCTGTGGCTCGTGGAGCGGATGAAGACGGTCGATGCCTCAGACGTGCGGGCGGGGCGCGAATGGTTTGAAGCGCTGCTCGGCGACCGGCTCCGCTACGACGGGGACATGCTGACGCCCGAGCGGCTTGAGACGCAGCTGCGCCTGTATCTGGCGGTGCGCGAGCTGAACGACGAGAACGGCTTCGCCTACTGCGGCATCAAGGGCCAGCGGGAGCTGACCGAGTATGTCTGCACCGCGGACGTAGCCGAGATGCTGCTCAACGATCCCTACGACTGGCGCGGGCCGAAGGAGTCGACGGTGTGCGCCACCGAAGCCGACGCCGGCGGAGCCATAACGATGGAACTGCTCAAGTACATCTCGGGGGGCTTTCCCAGCCTGTTCATGGACGTGAGGCTGTATCACCCGGAGCTCGACGTGTGGGACCTCGTCAACTCGGGACAGCACGCCAGCTGGTACGCGACCCGCTCAAACGATCCGGCCGCCAACTTCGAGAAGGTGACCTTCCACCCGGCGCTCAAGCTGTACTTCAAGGCCGGTGGAGCTTCGGTGGAGTTCGATGCCGCTCCCGGTCCCCTCACCTTCGCCCGGCTGGGCTTGTTCGACGAGCGCCCCTATCTGGTTGTGGTTCCCGGGGAGGTGGTCGCGCTGCCGGCGGAGCAGCGCCGGGAGCTCAACTCGCAGACCGATCCCACGTGGCCCCACGTCCACGCCCGCTTGCACTGCAGCTACGACGAGATGCTTCGGATCTTCCCCAGCAACCACATCCACGCCACCCCGGGCGACCAGGTCGAACCGCTCGTCCAGGTCGCGGAGATGTGCGGGATCACGCCCGTGGTCCTGGGACGCGACGGCGATGGACAACCGGTATGGCGACGCGTGGCCTGAGTCTCGGACCTACCCCGCCATCCCGCCGAACTGTCCACCGGTCACGTGCAGCACCTGACCGGAGACGTAGTTCGACCACGGCGAGCAGAGGAAGAACACGCCGCCCGCCGCCTCCTGGGGCGTGCCGGGGCGGCCGAGCGGAATCAACATCCAGGAGGCCTGGCGCACCTGCTCAGGGATCCCGAGCTGCACCTGCTCGCCGGCGATGTCGACCACGTTGCGCTCGTCCTTGATCGCCGTCAGGCGCGTCTCGATGTAGCCGAAGGCCACCGCATTGACGTTGACCTTGAAGCGTCCCCACTCCTTGGCCAGCGTCTTCGTCAGCCCCACGACGGCCGACTTGCCGGAGGCGTAGTTGGCCTGGCCGGCGTTGCCCATCGTGCCCGAGATCGAGGACACGTTGACGATCTTCCGAAACACCTCGCGGCCCTCCTCGAGCTCGCGCTTGGCCGGCTCGCGCATGTGCGGCGCCACGGCGCGGCACATGCGGAACGGGACCACGGTGTGGATGTCGAGCATGCGCTGAAACCACTCGTCGGACATCTTGTGCAGCGGCGCGTCCAGCGTGTAGCCCGCGTTGTTGACGAGGATGTCGATTTGGCCCCACTCGCCAACGACCTTGTCCACCAACTGTTCGGGGACGCCGGGGCGGGTCAGGTCGCCGGCGAACACCAGCGTCTCGGCGTCGATGGCCTCGGAGGTCTGCTGCGCGACGTCGCCGTCGAGGTCGTTGATCAGCACCCGCGCGCCGTGCTCGGCGAGCAGCTCCGCGGTGGCCCGTCCGATGCCGCGCGCCGAGCCGGTGACGATCGCGACCTTGCCGTCCAGCACTTTCATCTTGCCTGCCTTTCGTTTGGCGCGGGGAAGCGCGGGATGATGCCAGCGTGGCGGTCTTGGGAAGCGCGGGATGATGCCAGCGCGGCGGTCCGATACTTTGGCCCGCCACGGCGATGCCCGACAGTCCTCTTAACCGATCACGCCTCGGCCGCGCCACGCGGCTGGGCGGCATGGCCGCCGGTGCCGCCGCCCGCCAGCTGGGGACCCGCGTGGCCAACACCAGACGCAGCGAGGAGGAAGCCCAGGAGGCGATGGGGCGTCAGGCGCTCGAGATGGCGGATCGCATCGTCAAGGTGCTGGGCGGCATGAAGGGCGCGGCGATGAAGGTGGGCCAGACGCTGTCGGTGCTTGACCCGGGCATGGTTCCAGGGCCCTACCGAGACGAGTTCCAGGCCAAGCTGGCGCAGCTTCAGACGATGGCCCCGAGCGTCTCGTTCAAGGACATGCGCAAGGTGATCGAACAGGACCTGGGGGAGTCGCTCCAAGCGGCGTTTGCCTCCTTCGACGAGCAGGCGATCGCGGCCGCGTCGATCGGCCAGGTCTTCCGCGCGACGCTCCACGACGGCCGCGACGTGGCGGTCAAGGTGCAGTATCCGGGGATCAAAGACGTCGTCCGCGCGGACCTCAAGAACCTGGGGATGGTGCTGAGGCTCGCGTCGCGTGTCACCCCGGGCGTGGATACGAAGGAGGTGGCGCAGGAGATCACCGAGCGGATCACGGAGGAGCTCGACTACGAGCTCGAGGCTTCGAACCACCGTGCCCTGGCGCGCGAGTACCGAGGGCACCCGTTCATCGTCGTTCCAGGCGTCGTCACCGAGCTGTGCCGCGAGCGGGTGATCGTCACGGAGTTCGTGGAGGGTCGCAAGTTCGGCCAGATCCGTGAGGATCCGGACAGCCAGCGGTCGCGGTGGGGGGAGATCCTGTTCCGGTTCTACGTCAATGGCCCCTACCGCCACCAGCTGCTCAACGGCGATCCTCATCCCGGCAACTCGCTTTTCATGGCCGACGGCCGCGCGGCGTTCATCGACTTCGGCTTCTTCAAGCGCCAGACCAGAGAGGACGTCTCCGACCAGCTCGAGATCCTGAAGGCCTGCTACGCCCAGGACGCGGAGCGCCTATTCGAACTGACCGTGGAGCAAGGCATCCTCGCCAAGCACCGCCGCGACCTGGTGACGCCGCTGATGGAGAAGTACCGCGCCGCCTCGTGGTGGTTCCTCGAGGACCGAGACGTGACGCTCACGCCCAAGGACGCGACCAAGATCATCTTGGAGCACGGCGACATGCGCAAGGCGGGCTTTGGCGAGATGAAGCTGCCAGCCAACCAGATCGTCACGCTTCGAGCCTTCGGCCTGGTGTTCGGGATCCTGGGCCAGCTGCAGGCGACCAACAACTGGTACCGCATCGGCCGCGAGGTGATCTTCGGTGAGCCCCCCGTCACGGAGCTGGGGGAGCTTGAGGCCAGATGGCTGGAGCGCCGGACGGCACCGGCCGCCCGATAGACAGCTGCCGCACACCAGCCGCCAGTTAGAGTGCGCTGCGCCATGAACGCCAAGGAATGGATCACGGAGTTTGCCGCCAAGCTCGGAACCGAGCCACCGACCACCGCCGAGTTCAGCACGCTGCTCGACGTGGCGGGCGAGGCCGCCCACTCCTCGGAACGGGTGGCGGCGCCGGTGGCGTGCTGGGTCGCGGCCAAGGCGGGACGGACGCCCGAGGAGGCGCTCCAGGTCGCCCGAGCTATAGCCGGCGATGGCTGAACGCCGATTCGACGTCGTCGTTCTCGGCGCCACCGGCTTCACCGGCGCGCTGACCGCCGAGTACCTCGGTCGAAGGGCTGGTGAGCAGACACGCTGGGCGATCGCCGGGCGCAACCAGCAGAAGCTGGAGCAAGTCCGCGGCCGTCTGGAGGAAGCGGGCGCGGGCACGGACAAGCTCGAGTTGCTGCGCGCCGACGTGGGCGATGCCGGCTCGCTGCGGGAGCTCGCCGAGTCGACCAGGGTCCTGATCTCCACCGTCGGGCCGTACATCAACTATGGGGAGCCGGTCGTCGCCGCGTGCGCCGCCGCGGGGACCGACTACGTCGACCTCACCGGCGAGCCCGAGTTTGTCGACCTGATGTGGCTGCGCTACCACCAGCAGGCCCAGACCACCGGTGCCCGGCTCGTTCACTCCTGTGGCTTTGACTCGATCCCGTACGACCTGGGCGCGCTGTTCACGGTCGGGCACCTTCCGGAAGGGGTGCCGATCGCCATGAGCGGATTTGTCCGCGCCGGGGGGACGTTCTCGGGCGGCACCTATCACTCGGCGGTCCACATCATGGGCCGGCTGCGCCAGGGTCAGAAGGTGGCTCGGGAGCGGCGTGAGCTCGAGGAGCGTCCGGCCGGCCGCAAGATCAGGGGCGTAGCGGGACGGCCGCACTACGAGGAAGACGCCGGCGGCTGGGTCGTCCCGTTTCCGACGATCGATCCCCAGACCGTGCTGCGCTCGGCCAGGACGCTCGACCGCTACGGCCCCGACTTCAGCTACTCGCACTACCTCGTGAGCAAGCGAGCGACGACGCTCGCCGGGATGGCGGCTGGAGCGGGAGCGGTGATCGCGCTCGCGCAGCTGCCGCCGACGCGAAACCTGCTCCTGAAGCTCAAGGACCCGGGCGACGGTCCATCCGAAGAACAGCGCGCAAAGGCGTGGTTCCGCGTGCAGTTCGTCGCCGAAGCCGAACAGGTCAAACTGAGGACGCACGTCAGCGGCGGCGATCCCGGCTACGGCGAGACCTCGAAGATGCTGGCCGAGTCGGCCCTCTGCCTGGCACACGACGAGCTGCCGCAAACGGCCGGGCAGGTGACGCCTGCGGTGGCGATGGGCGACGCCCTGATTGGTCGCCTTCAAAGCGCGGGCATCGAGTTCCGCGTGCTCGAATCGGGCTGATGGCGCTCACCCCGCAGCAGGCGGTCGACGCCGTGAACGGTGTGTTCGGGCGCCATGACGGCTTTCGGGCCCTGCATGCCAAAGGCACCTTGTGCAAGGGGACGTTCAGCGCTTTTCCGGACGCCGCGGCGCTGACCCGCGCGAAGCACATGCAGGGGGAGACGGTCGCCGCCACGATCCGCTTCTCGAACGGCTCGGGCAACCCTCGTCAGCCAGACTACGCCCCGGACCCCCGCGGCCTGGCGGTCAAGTTCTACCTGAGCGACGGCTCGCGCACCGACATCGTGGCCGTCTCCTCGCCACGCTTTCCGACGCGCACGCCGGAGGGCTTCATCGAGCTCGTCGAGGCCCAGGCCGGTGCCGCCGCGGTGTGGAAGCTGCCCCGCTTCCTGGCCCGACACCGCGAGGCGGTGGGCGTGCTGCCGGCCGTTGCGCCGACGCTGCTGCCGCCGGCCAGCTACGCGGCGATCCGCTACTACGGCCTGCACGCGTTCAAATGGATCGACGACCGTGGCCAGGAGCGCTTCGTCCGCTATACGTGGCAGCCGCTTCAGGATGGGTCCAAGGTCTCGCCGCTCGCGGCCCGCCGGGCGGGACGCGACTATCTCCAGGACGAGATCCGTAGCCGGCTCGCGCAGGGGCCCGTCCGCTTCGCACTGGAGCTTCAGCTCGCCGGCCCCGGCGATCCGCTCGACGATCCCAGCGCCGCGTGGCCCAAGGACCGAAGCCGGGTGACAGCGGGCACGCTCGAGGTGACGGGCCTCGAGACCGAACGCGAAACCGGCGGCGACGTGCTGGTGTTCGATCCCACGCGCGTCACGGACGGAATCGAGTGCTCCGATGACCCCGTGCTGCGGTTTCGAAGCGCCGCCTACCGCGAGTCGGTGGCGCGCAGGACGACTGTCTGATGGCCGGTCGTTGGACAGCCGCCGACATTCCCGACCAGAGCGGGCGCCTGGCGGTGATCACGGGCGCGAACAGCGGGCTGGGCCTGTCCACTGCCCGCGAGCTGGCGCGCGCGGGCGCGAGCGTGGTGCTGGCGGTCCGAAACGTGGACAAGGGTCGGCGGGCGGCGGCAGAGTTGGGGGAGCGGGCGGGCGTCGAGCAGCTCGACCTCGCAGACCTTGGCTCGGTGGCCGCGTTTGCCGAACGCTTCGCCTCAGAGCGCGGACGGCTCGAGCTATTGGTCAACAACGCCGGCGTCATGGCGCCGCCCAGGCGGACGACCGCCGACGGCTTCGAGAGTCAGTTCGGCACCAATCACCTCGGCCACTTCGCGCTCACCGGCCGGCTGCTGCCGGCGCTGCTTCGGGCCGAGCGCCCGCGCGTGGTCACGCTCTCGAGCGGCGCCCACCGCATGGGCCAGATCAACTTCGATGACCTGCAGGGCGAGCGCCGCTACAACAACTGGCGCGCCTACGGCCAGTCCAAGCTCGCGAACCTGATGTTCTGCTTCGAGCTGGCGCGCCGGGCGGCCGAGGCGCGGTCGGCGCTTACGAGCCTGGCGGCCCACCCCGGCTACGCCGCCACCAACCTGCAGTTCGCCGGTCCCGCGACCTGGTACGAGAAGCTGGGCGGGGCGATCGGCAATCGAGTCATCGCCCAGAGCGCCGACATGGGAGCCCTTCCCACGCTCTATGCAGCGACGTTCTCAGATCTGCCGGGCGGCACGTTCGTGGGGCCCGACGGGTTCATGGAGCAGCGCGGGTACCCGCACATCGTCACTGCCGCGGGCAAGGCCTACGACCAGCAGGCGTGGCGGCGGCTGTGGGAGGTCTCGGAGGAGCTGACCGGCGTGCGCTATCAGTTCTCGGCCCCGGCGCCGTGAGTGACCTGCGCGGGGACGGTGCCGCGGCGCTGGAGTGGGCCGCGCGGTACCTGGAGCGGGTCTCTGAGCTCCCCGTGCTGGCGCGCGTCGAGCCCGGCGCGATCCGCTCACGGTTGCCGGACACGGCGCCCGAGGATCCAGAGCCGTTCGACGACGTGCTGCGCGACCTGGACGAGATCCTGCTGCCGGGCGTCACCCACTGGCAGCACCCGCGCTACTTCGCCTATTTCGCCACCAGCGCCTCGGAGCCGGCGATCCTCGCCGAGCTGCTGGCCGCGGCGCTGAACTCCGTGGCGATCCTGTGGCGCACAGCGCCGGCCGCTACCGAGCTCGAGGCCACGGTGCTCGACTGGGTGGCGGAGCTGCTGGGGCTGCCCGCGGGGTGGCACGGGCACATCGAGGACAGCGCCTCGACCTCGACCCTGGCCGCGCTGATCGTGGCGCGCAGGGCCACCGGGCGGGATGTGGTGGTCTGCTCGGAGCAGGCGCACTCTTCGGTGGACAAGGGGGCGCGGATGCTCGGTATGGAGCTGCGCAAGGTGCCCTGCGACGAGGAGTTCAGGATGCGCCCCGATGTTCTCCGGGAAATGCTCGACCGGCACGTCGCCGCCGCGGTGGCTACCGTCGGTACGACCGCCTCGACGGCGGTGGATCCGGTGGCGGAGATAGCCGAGGCCTGCGCCGCGGCCGGGACGTGGCTACACGTCGATGCCGCGTATGCCGGCGCCGCGATGGTCTGTCCCGAGCACCGCTGGGCGTTCGCCGGTGTGGAGCGGGCCGACTCACTGGTGGTCAACGCCCACAAGTGGATGCTGACGCCGATGGACTGCTCGCTGCTGTGGACCCGGCGCCCCAACGACTTCCGCGACGCCTTCAGCCTGATCCCCGAGTACCTACGGACTCCGGACGCCGAGGACGCGCTCTCGCTGTCCGAATACGGCCCTGCGCTGGGGCGGCGCTTTCGGGCGCTGAAGCTGTGGGCGGTGCTCCGCTGTCACGGGCGCTCGGGGCTCCAGCAACACATCCGCTCCGGGGTCAGGCTCGCTGAGCTGTTCGAGCGCTGGGTGCTTGGCGAGCCGGGCTGGGAGCTGTGCACGCCGCGGCGATTCTCGGTGGTGTGCTTTCGGCTCGAGGGGAGCGACGAGCGTAACCGCCAGCTGCTCGAGCGCGTGAACGCCGGTGGCGAGGTGTTCATGTCCCATGCCGTTCTGGGCGGTCGCTACGTGCTGCGCCTGGCGGTCGGCCAGCACCGCACGCGCGAGGACGACGTGCAGCGGGCGTGGGATCTGCTCCGACGCGAGGCGGCCGCGCTGTGATAGGCCGTGTCACATGGTGAGGCGAACGCTGATGCTGGCGGCGGTCCTGAGTGGCCTACTGGCGGCCGGCGGCCGCGCTGCCACTCCCGCGGTCCCGATTCCGTCGGGGTCGCCTGCAACTCCGTCCTTCGCGGGCCACGCGGCGACGACCAAGCCGCTCCGGGGGATTGCGCCGGTGCCGCAGAACCCGTTCATGGCGGGGAACGGCCGCTCGGAGATCCACAACGATGGCTGGCAGACGGACGCGTACGCGTGGCCCGGGCCGCGAGGGCGCGTGCCTCGGACGCTGTCGTCGTACCTGGCCCCGGGACACGACTGCGGCTCGATCACATTCGACAAGCGCGGGCGGGTGATCTCGATCTGCGTGGGGACCTCGGGGCCCGAGCTGTTCATGTTCAACCCCAGGACGTTGGCCACGCTGGCCACGTTCGCGCTGCCGCCGCGATCGGCCCAGGACCTGCTGCTCAACCCCAACTTGTTCCAGGACTTCTCGGGCGGCGGCTACTTCTACCTTGACAACCGAGACCGCGTGGTCACCGGGACGAGCACCCGGCACATCTACGTGATCGCCGAGACGCAGCGCTCGCCCGGTTTCAAACTGGCGCGCGACTACGACCTCAGCCGAGTGCTGCGCCCCGACGAGCAGATGACCTCGCAGCTGCCCGACTCGCACGGCCTGCTCTGGTTCACGGCCCGTCGCGACGGCGTGGTCGGCACGCTCAACTTCAAGACGGGCGCCGTACGCGTGACCCGGCTCGGCAACGGCGCGGACGGCGAGATCACCAAATCGCTGGCGGTCGACACGCATAGCGGCGTCTACATCCCCACGAACCACAAGCTGTACCGGTTCGTGGCGGGCCGCGGCGGAAAGCCGAAGATCTCCTGGCAGGCCTCGTATCCCAACAACGGCGTCGTCAAGCCGAGCCAGCTAGACGCCGGCACGGGGACCACCCCGGTGGTCGACGGCCCCTACGTGGCGATCAACGACAACGCCGACCCGATGGACGTCGTCATCTACCGCACCGCCGCTCGACCGACGCAGCTCGTCACCCGCCACGGACGGCGCCGGCGGGTGGCGCTCCGGCGCGTCGTCTGTCGCGTGCCGGTGTTCACGCGCGGTCAAAGTGCGGATGAGAACGCAATGATCGCCGTCGGGCGCTCGTACGTGATCGAGAACAACTACGGCTACCAGGGACCGACGTCCGTCAGCGGCGGGGCGCTGACGGTCCCCGGCTTCGCGCGCGTGGAGGTGAACCCGAGTGGTCGCGGCTGCCGCAAGGTGTGGACCAATTCGGGCGAGCGGGCGCCAAGCGTCGTCTCCAAAGCGTCGCTCGCCACGGGGCTCATCTACACCTACACCAAGGATCCCGGTCCGTCCGATCCCTGGTACTGGACCGCGATCGACTTCCGTACGGGCCGCACCGTGTTCAAGGCGCTGGCGGGCACCGGCACGTTCTACAACAACAACTACGCGGGGATCTCGATCAGCCCGCGCGGCACCGAGTACCTGGGGACGCTCGGCGGGATCGTCGCGCTTTCAGACGGCAAATAAAGGGCGCGGTCGGCCGCTCGCGCGGCCGGCGCGCCTTTTTTATTTCAACTCCGTTGAGGGTCTGCCCAGCAGCTGCCGGGCGACGATCAAGAGCTGGATCTGCTGCGTGCCCTCGAAGATGTCGAGGATCTTGACGTCGCGAGCCCATTTTTCGAGCAGCTCGCCCTCGCCGTAGCCGATCGACCCGGCCAGCGCCAGGCAGCGCAACGCGATGTCGGTCGCCGAGCGACCGGCCTTGGCCTTGGCCATCGAGGCCTGAAGAGAGTTCGGCTTCTTGTTGTCGGCCATCCAGGCCGCCTGCAGCGTCAGCAGCCGCGCGGCTTCCCAGTCCGACTCCATGGCGATGAACTCGGACGCTGCCGCGGGCTGCGAATGGGGCGGCAGCGTGTAGTCGATCTCGATCCCGGCGTCGGTCAACAGCTCGCGCGTGCGCTCGAGCGACGCACGGGCCACCCCGATCGCCATCCCGGCCACCAGGGGACGGGTGTTGTCGAACGTCTGCATGACGCCGGAGAAGCCGCGCTTGGACTCGATCTCGGGGCTGCCGAGCAGGTTCTCCTTGGGTACGCGGCAGTTGTCGAGCACGAAGTTGGCGGTGTCCGAGGCGCGGATCCCGAGCTTGTGCTCCAGGCGGTCGAGCTTCAACCCCGGGTTGTCACGCTCCACGACGAAGGACTTGATCGCGGCGCGCCCCTGGCTGCGGTCGAGCGAGGCCCAGACCACGATCAGCTCGGCGCGGTCGCCGGACGTGACAAAGATCTTCTCGCCGCTCAGCACGTACTCCGGGTGGGCGGGATCGGATTCGTCGAGCGTGGCGGTGGTGCGGATCGCCGCCGAGTCAGAGCCGGCCTCGGGCTCGGTGATGGCCATCGCCGCCCATTTGCCACCGAAGCGCTTGAGCTGCTCCTCGTTTGCGACGGCCGCGATCGCCGCCTGCCCCAGGCCCTGGCGGGGCATCGTCAAAAGCAGCCCCACGTCGCCCCACGAGAGCTCGATCAGGCCGAGCAGGCTGGCCATGTTCGAGCCATTGCGGTTGGCCTTCTCGGAGGCCGGCGAGGCGCCGTTACCGCCGCCCACGGTGCCGGCGCCCGCTCCTTCCAGCCCGCCGGACTCGTTCATGCCGTCGAGCACGGCCGCCAGCATGTCGAGCTCCTTGGGGTAGGTGTGCTCGGCGCTGTCGTACTTGCGCGAGTTCGCGCGGAACAGCTCAACGGCCACCTGGTGGGCCTGGCCCACGAGCTGCTCGAACTTCTTCGGTATCTCGAGGTTGATCGGCATCAGACCAGCAGAGCTCCTTCCATCACGCCCGCGGCGCGCAGGTCGCGGTACCAGCGCTCAACGGGGTGCTCCTTGACGTATCCGTGGCCCCCGAGCAGCTGCACGCCGTCGGAGCCGATGGCCATCCCGCGCTCCGCGCACAGCCGACGGGCCAGGGCCACTTCACGGGCGAAGTCCTTGCCCTGGTCGGCGCGGCTCGCGGCCCGGTAGGTGGCGAGGCGCATGCCGTCGAGCTCGATGGCGATGTTGGAGACGGTGAAGGCCACCGCCTGGCGGTTGGCGATCGGCTCGCCGAAGGCACGACGTTCGTTGACGTAGGGGATCACGTAGTCGAGCACGGCCTGGCCCGTGCCCACCGCCAACGCGCACCATCCGAGGCGCGCCAGCGCAACGCACTGCGTGAACACCTCGGGGTCGGCGTCGCCGAGCAGCGCGCCGGCAGGGACCCGCGTCTCCTCGAACGTGACCGTCGCGGTGGCCGAGGCCCGAATGCCCATCGCCGGCTCCGGCTGCACGGCGATACCGGGCGCCTTGGACTCGACCAGGAACAGTGACGGCCCGCTGCCGTCGAGCTCTGCGGCGAGGAGGAACAGCTCCGCGTCGGCGGCCCGGGGCACGAGCGACTTGGTGGCGCTGAGAATGAAGTCCTTGCCGTCGCGGCGGGCGCTCGCCTCGAGCGCCAGAGGGTTGAACAGGGGCCGGGGCTCGAGCACCGCGAGCGAGGCAGCGGGTACGTCCTCGGAGACGAACTCGTGCAGATAGGTCGACTGCTGGTCGGCGTCGCCCCACAGGCTGATGGCGGTGGAGACGGCGGCCGGCGTCAGGCAGGCCACGGCGATGCCCATGTCGCCGCGGGCCAGCGCTTCGCCCATCAGCACGGTTGTCACCGCAGAGCGCTCCTCCATCGCGCCACCCAGCTCCTCGGGCACTCCGACCATCGTCAGCCCCAGCTCGTTGGCCTGGGCCAGCAGCTCGGGCGGCGCCGCGCAGTTTGCGTCCGCTCGCTCGGCGGCCGGGCGCAGCTTGTCCATGGCGAACTCGCCGACCGAGTCGCGCAGCATCTCCTGCTCGTCGGTCGGTTGCAGATCGAACAGTTGACGGGGACGGACAGACGGCTGGCGGGCGGGACTGGCCAGCTTCTGCACAGCGGCGAACGTCCGTCCGGCCGTGGCGGCGGTGCGGGTCGTGGTCTTCGAGGCGCTGTGCAGGAACCGCTCGGCCGGCTCCCGAAGCCCCAGCCGATCGACGACCGGCAAGCCCGCGAATCGATTCAACGCGCGCAGCCCAACGGCCATCCCGCGTTCGGAGAGATTTGGTGACGGAGGCATGGGGAGATCATAACGTGAAATGGTGTGACGTTATTTGGTGTCATCCACCGGGAGCGTGGGACGGCAGCAGTGCCGCAGCTGCGGAGCTCGCGGAGCGCCGCTGCCCAGAAGGGGCACGCTGTCGGGCTCTTTCGGTCTTATGTTCTTCTTATGTTGGCGCCGTCATCCTCCGTTCATGCGCGTTCTGATCGCCGAGGATGAGCGTCGGTTGGCTGACGCGATCGCGCGCGGGCTGCGGCGCGAGGGGATGGCGGTGGACCTGGCGCCGGATGGGTCGGACGCGCTCGTCAAGGCGCGGGTGATCCGCTACGACGTAATCGTGCTCGACCGCGACCTGCCGAGCGTTCACGGCGACGACGTGTGCCGCGCGGTGCGCGACGAGCGTCCCGAGACCGGGATCCTGATGCTGACCGCGGCGGGGACGCTCGAGGACGTGGTCACGGGACTGTCGCTCGGCGCCGACGACTATCTGCCCAAGCCGTTTCGGTTCGCCGAGCTCGTGGCGCGCATCCACGCGCTGGCCCGGCGGGCGGCGCCAAGCCGGCCGCCCGTGCTTCGTCACCGCGACCTCGAGCTGGATCCCGCGCGGCGGACCCTGACCCGTGGCGGCAGCCCGATCGAGCTGGCGCGCAAGGAGTTCGCGGTGCTCGAGACGTTGATGAGCGCGGATGGTGCGACGGTGTCGGCGGAGGCTTTGCTGGAACGCGTGTGGGACGAGCACATCGACCCGTTCACCAACGTGGTGCGGATGACGATCATGACGCTGCGGCGCAAGCTCGGCGACCCGCCGGTGATCGAGACCGTGATCGGGGTCGGGTACAGGTTGCCGTGATCCGCCCACGGCTCCCAGCACCGCGGCCTACGATCCGCCTGCGGCTGACCGTCATCTACGGCCTGGTGTTCCTGGTCACCGGCGGCGTGCTGCTGACGATCGGCTACCTGCTGGTGCGCAGCAACATCCGTGGCCCGCACATCTTTCGTGGCTTCATCCAGCCGCCGCACGAAAGCGCCACCGGCCTTGCGGGCGCCCTGCGCGCCTACCGGGAGCAGCTCCAGGCCGCAGCGCTGCACCGTCTGCTCGTCGAGTACCTGCTGGCCCTGGGCGTGATGACGATGGTCGCCGTGGGCACCGGCTGGCTGCTGGCCGGCCGGGCGCTGAGGCCGTTGCGCGAAATCACATCCACCGCAAGGCGGGTATCCGGCGAGAACCTCCGAGAGCGCATCGCGCTGAGCGGTCCCGCCGATGAGCTCAAGGAGCTCGCCGACACCTTCGACGGCATGCTCGCGCGCCTCGACGGGGCGTTTGCAAGCCAGCGGCACTTCGTGGCCAACGCCTCGCACGAGTTGCGCACGCCGCTGGCGATCATGCGCACCGAGCTCGATGTCACGCTGGCCGATCCGGACGCCTCGGCGGGAGAGCTCCGCGGCATGGGGGACGCGCTGCGCGAGACGATCGACCGCTGCGAGCGGTTGATCGAGAGCCTCCTGATGCTGGCACGCAGCGAGGCTGGCGCGGGGCCGGCGGAGCCGGTCGACCTGGCCTCGCTCGCCGCGGACTGCATCACCGACCTGCGCGCGCGGGCCGCCGACGCCGAGGTGCGGATCGTTCCCGGTCTGGCGCCGGCCTGGACGCCGGGCGAGCCGGCGCTGCTGGAGCGGTTGATAACCAATCTGATCGACAACGGCATCCAGCACAACGAGCGCGGCGGTTTCCTGGAGGTCTCCACCACCACGCGTAGCGGTCAGGTTGAGCTCCGCGTGGCAAACGGCGGCGCCCGCATCGACCCGCTCGAGGCGCAGTCGCTCACCGAGCCGTTTCAGCGCCTGGGCCGGGAACACTCCGGGTTCGGCCTGGGGCTCTCGATCGTTCGCTCCGTGGTGGATGTACACCGCGGGAAGCTCGAGCTGCAGGCGCCGAGCACCGGCGGCCTCATCGTCCGCGTGGAGCTTCCCGCGGACGACCGGCGGCGCACGTTAACGGTTCGGGAAGAACCGCCAGCGCTTACGCGAAACTGACATCGGCCGCCGGACAATTGGGGCGATCCGGTGCACCGCCGGACAAAGGCCGGCTCGCCGCACGTCATAAGTAAATGAGCAAGTCAAATTCCGGGAACGCGCATGAAGCGTGATCGCCCGTCGCGGCCGTGGCATCTCTATCTGCTCGCGCTTGCAGCGGTCGCGGTCGTCGTGCTGGCAATCATCGAGATCGGTCCGCCTTCGAGCTCGGCTCGCACCGCGCGGGAAGTCGTGACAGCCGCCAACGGAGTCGTGCAGTCGACCGTGACCGGGAGCGGCAATCTCGCGGCCGGCACCGATGTCGACGTCAACTTCAAGGCGAGCGGCACGCTCCAGGACGTGTACGTGTCGGTCGGCCAGCACGTCACCCAGGGACAGCTGCTGGCGACGCTCGACCCCACTGCGGCGCAGCTGTCGCTCGATCAGGCCGAGAGCAACCTCACCTCAGCTGAGGATCAGCTGACGGCAGCCGAGAATGGAACCGCGACCGGCTCGGCGTCCGCATCGACATCGGGCGGGGGCGCCCCGAGCTCCTCTGGCGCGAGCCTCACGACTGAATCCGCGCCCCAGATCGAATTCGCCGCCTACGTGCGCCCCACGAGCTCGACGAAGACGGGCACGACGCCGAAGAAGAGCTCGTCTCCCAAGAGCCGCTCGCCGTCGAGCGCGCCGACGCGCTCCTCGAGCTCGAGCGGGGGATCAAGCTCGGGCGCCAGCCGGCCGTCGGGCTCTGCTTCCTCGTCGGGTTCCAGCACGACCAAGACCACGACAACCCCCTCGCCTTCGAGCATCGCCTCGGCCGAGGCGTCGATCTACAGCGCGGAAGCCAGCGTTCACACTGCACAGCAGGCGGTCAGCAACACCAAGCTGTACGCGCCCGCGAGCGGCACGATCGTGTCGCTGGCGAGCACTTCGACGGGGGACTCGGTGTCGGCCGGTGCAAATGGCACCGCCAGCAGTAGCAGCGGCTCATCGTCGAGTGGGTCCTCGTCGAGTGGCGGTGGCGCTGGCGGACTTGCCGGGGGCGCGGCGACCGCCGGCGGTCTCGGCGGCGGCTCGTCCTCCGGCAGCGGCTCGTCCTCGGGCAGCGGCTCGTCCTCTGGCAGTGGCTCCTCGTCTGGCAGCGGCTCGAGCCAGCCGTTCGCGCAGATCGTCAACACCGGCGCGATGACCATGACCGTCCCTTTGAGCGAGTCGGACATCTCAAACGTCCACGTCGGCCAGTCCGCGACGGTCACCCCCGATGCACTGTCCGGCGTTCAGCTGGCGGCCCACGTGAGTCAGATCGCGACGGTGGGAACGACCAGCAGCGGTGTCGTCAGCTACGACACGACCTTGTCGCTGGATCAGGCTGACTCCCAGATCAGGCCGGGGATGAGCGCGTCGGCTTCGATCATCGTCAATCAGGCGCAGGGCGTGACGCTCCCCAACCAGGCGGTGACCGGCACCGGTTCGCTGGGCACCGTCAATCTGCTTCAGAATGGCAGGACCGTCCCGCAGCGGGTGATCGTCGGCCTCCGCGGCGACTCGCGAACACAGATCGTCGGCGGACTCAGCTCCGGCCAGCAGGTGGTGGTGACGATCAGCCTGCCGTCGCTCAGCCAGTCGACCAGCACCAGCGGCTCGAGCGGGACGCTCGGGGGTGGAGGCGGGCGCCTCGGCGGCGGCGGGCTTGGCGGCGGAGGCTTCCTCGGCGGCGGCGGGGGTGCCGGTGGCATCGCCAGGGCCTTCCGCGGGGGCGGTGGCTGATGCCCAAGCCGACGCGCTCCCCCCGGCGGCTGGCCGTGATCCGAGCCCAGCGCGCGTTGCAAGCCCGGCGGGCGCCGCGCTCCGGGCGGGCGGCGGCGCCGGTGGAGCCTTCTTCTGGTCCCGGGCCGGCCCCTGACCACGTGCGCCTAAAGCCGCGTCGGCCGCGGCCCCCGGTGATCGATCTGGTCGACGTGCGCAAGACCTATCACATGGGCGACATCGCGGTTCACGCCCTGCGCGGCGTCAGTTTGCGCGTTCAGCGCGGCGAGTTCGTCTCGATCATGGGCGCCTCCGGCAGCGGCAAGACGACGCTGATGAACATCATCGGTTGCCTCGACGCTCCCAGCCACGGCGTCTACCGATTGAGCGGCCGGGACGTCCGCGGCCTCGACGATGACACCCTGTCCGACGTGCGAAACCTGACGATCGGGTTCGTGTTCCAGACATACAACCTGATCCCGCGCGTACGCGCGGTGGCGAACGTGGAGCTGCCACTGTCGTACGCGGGCGTTCCTCGCGAGCAGCGGCGCGCACGCGCACTCGAGGCCCTGGATTCGGTCGGGCTGGGCCATCGCGTCGACCATCTTCCCTCGGAGCTGTCCGGCGGCCAGCAGCAGCGGGTGGCGGTCGCCAGGGCGCTGGTCACCAACCCGGCGCTGATCCTCGCGGATGAGCCCACAGGCAACCTGGACTCGGCATCGGGTGCCGAGGTGCTCGAGCTGTTCGAGCGCCTCAATGGCGAGGGGCGGACGATCATGCTGATCACGCACGAGCAGGACATCGCTCAGCACGCTCGCCGGATCATCCGCGTCAGGGATGGGAAAGTGATCTCCGACCAATCTTCGATGGCCGAGCAGCAGGCCGGATGATCGAGATCCTCAGGGTGGCGCTCACCGGGCTGAGCGCAAACAAGCTGCGCTCCGGGCTGACGATCCTGGGGCTGATGATCGGCGTCGGCTCGGTGATCGTGCTGATCTCGGTCGGCACCGGATCCTCCGACGCGGTCACGCAGCAGATCGACCAGCTCGGCTCGAACGTTCTGCTGGTGACCGCAACTCCGACGCTCGGCGGGCTCCGCGGCGGCGGCAGCAGCACCGCGCTGACGCTCGCCGACGCCCAGGCGCTGAGCAACAGGTTCGAGGCGCCTGACGTGGCCAGCTCGTCGCCGGTGGTCAGCGCCAACGGCGTCACCATGACCTACAACAACGCCACCTACTCTCCGTCATCGTTCGTCGGCACCACGACCAGCTACCAGCAGGCTCGTAATTACAAGCTGGCGGCGGGCTCGTGGTTCACCCAGGCCCAGGAGAACGACCACAGCCGCGTGCTGGTCGTCGGCCCGACCGTCGTCTCCGAGCTGTTCGGAGGGCAGGATCCCGTGGGCAACACGGTGCAGGTCAACGGGACGAACTTCCAGGTGATCGGCGTCACGGCCTCGAAGGGCTCCAACGGGACCAGCAACGAAGACGACGTCGGCGTCGCACCGCTGAAAGCCGTCCAGGACACGCTCACGGGCTACGGCAGCATCAATCAGATCGTCGTCCAGGCGAAGCCCGGCGCGGCCGGCGCGGCGCAGACGGAGGTGACCGACATCCTCAACCAGCTCGATCCGCCCGCGGCCGGGTCTGCTGAGACGAGCAACTTCCAGGTCATCAACCAGAGCTCGATCATCCAGGCGTCGACCGCCAGCAGCAAGGTGTTCACGACGCTGCTCGGTGAGGTGGCCGCGATCTCGCTGCTGGTCGGCGGGATCGGCGTGATGAACATCATGCTCGTGTCGGTCACCGAGCGGACACGGGAAATTGGGCTCCGCAAGGCGGTCGGCGCCCGCCGCAGCGACATCCTGATCCAGTTCTTGGTCGAGGCGGTGCTGGTGTCGTTCTTCGGCGGCATCACCGGCGTGGTTGCGGGGATCGTCGGCAGCCAGTTCCGGATCGCCGGTGTCCAGCCGGCGATCGCGCCCTACTCGATCGTGCTGGCCTTCGGCGCCGCGGTGCTGATCGGGCTGTTCTTTGGCACCTATCCAGCAGGTCGCGCTGCCGCGATGCGACCGATCGAGGCACTGCGCTTCGAGTGAGCAGAACCGGACCCCACAGGAAGGAAGCGAGATGAGCGCAATCCCCTACGAGAGCGGCGAGGAGGACTGGGAGGGCTACGACGAGAGCGACGAGGCTCCGGACTCTGGTCGGCGCCGGCGGCGAAAGCTGTTCACGCGCGCCAGCGCGGCGCTGCTCGCGCTGCTGCTCGGCGCCGTCGGGTTCTACGTCGGGGTCCGGGTCGAGAAAAGTCAGCTCTCCAGCTCGAGCACGTCTCTGACCGGCGCCGGCGCGCTGGCGTCTGCCTTGGGCGGCGCCAGGACGGGCGCCGGCGGGGCGACGGGCGCGGCCCGCGCCGCGGGCGCGAGCGGCGCTGCTGGCGCGAGCGGCGCGGCGGCCGGCGGGTCCCGGTTTGCCCGCGGCGGAGGCGCGCTCGGTGGCGGGGGCACGTTGCTCGGCGGCGGAGGCGGAGGCTCGTTCGGAACGGTGTCGAGCGTGAGTGGAAACAACCTGTACGTGACCGAGAGCTCGGGCAACGTCGTCCAGGTGACGCTCTCGAGCGCTACCAAGGTGACCAAGAGCCAAAGCGTGTCGAAGTCCGCGTTACGCCCGGGAGACACCGTGGTCATCCAGGGCATCACCGGCTCAAAGGGCACGATCACCGCCAGCTCCGTCAGCGACTCGGGAACGCGCAGCACCGGCACTGGCACCGGGTCCGGCAGCGCGAGCACGAGCGCCGGCGGTGGTGCCGGCGGCAGCTCGGGATCTTCGGCCGTCAACTCGTTGTTTGGCGGCGGCTAGCAAACGAAGTCAGAAAGGACTGAAACGATTCCTACCCTCCTTCCAATCAGATCCAGGCGAGCGGCGCTGGTACTCACGGTGCTCGCCGCGGGCTGCCTGATCGCTGCCTGCGGCAGCAGCAAGTCGAGCACGAGTGCGTCGGCGAGCACCTCGACGACCAGCAGCACCAGCGGCACCGCGAGCTCCAAGCGCGCGCAACTGGTTGCCTGCCTACGCCAGCACGGCGTCCCGTTTTCACCGCGGCGCACCGGCACAGGTACGGGACCCGCCCCGGGCGGTGGACCGCCTGGCGGCGGCGGTGGCCGCTTCTTCGGCGGCGGCGGTGGCCTCCGCAATAACCCGAAGCTCGCGGCGGCGATCCGCGCCTGCGGCGGGAATAACCTGCGCTTCCGCGGCCGGCCGGGTGGCTTCCGGATCTCGCGCGCCGCCATCACCAACTACGTCTCGTGCGTGCGCAAGCACGGTTATCCGCAGATGCCGAACCCGAACTTCTCCGGCAAGGGATCGGTGTTCCCCTCGAACATCCGCTCCAACGCCAAGTTCCAGGCTGCGAGCCGCGATTGCCAGAGCCTGTTGAGGCCGGCCGGAGCCCCGAACGTCCCCCGCGGTGCACCGAACACGACAGCGAACAGCTGAGCGGGCTTATGGCACGCTCAGCGGACGGGCCTCGGCTAAAGGTTCGCGTGACGCTTCGTATTTACGCCTAGCTGACGCCTCAGTCCATAGCCTCGGGGTATGTCGAGGGCGCGGCGCAAAATGGTTGGCGGCCGAGCGTGGGCTAGAGGTATCCCCGCACCCGGTCCCGCGTTCTGTCGCCCGCCGCGCCCTCTCGACTTGCGGCGAAGTGCGCCTCGCCGCATGCGGGAGCTTGTGCCCCGCATTCCCGAGGACCCGGCGACGGCGTGAGCCGCGACTCCCAGCCGCGAGCATCGCTCGCGGTGCCTGCGCCGTCCGCCGGTCCTCGGCTTCGCTCTGGTCGATAGCCGTCTCGAGGGCTCGGGCAGCGAGGAGTTCTCACCAGGCGTCGACGAACGGGCGGCGTTTGCCCGCGCGCCGGCGCCAATCGACGCCGCCGTCTCGGACCAGCATCCCGATCCACCGGCCTGTGTCGGCGGGGTCGATCACGTCGTCGATCTCGAAATAGGCGGCCATGTTGATACCCCGCCCCTGCTCGTAGGCCGCCTTGACCGCATCTTCGAAAGCCCGCTCGCGCTCCTGTGGATCGTCGATCGCCTCCAGCTCGCGGCGCATGCCAAGCCGCACCGCACCCTCCAGGCCCATGCCGCCGAATTCGGAGGTGGGCCAGCCGACCGTGAACAGCGGTGCCTTGAAGCCACCGCCTGCCATGGCCTGAGCGCCGAGGCCATAGCCCTTGCGCAGCACCACGGTGCCGGTCGGGACCTCCAGGTTTGCGCCGCAGACGAACAGCCGCGCGAAGTGGCGCACCGTAGCCGTGCGCTCCGCCGCCGGCCCGACCATGAATCCGGGCGTATCGCACAGGAATAGGAGTGGCAGCCCGAAGGCGTCACACAGCTGCATGAATCGCGCCGCCTTGTCGGCTCCGTGGGCGTCGATCGCCCCGCCCAAATGAGATGGATCGTTGGCGATCACGCCCAGCGCTCGACCACCGTGGCGCGCCAGCGCGGTGACCATCCCGTGCCCAAAGCCACGCCGGAGCTCGAACACGTCCTCCAGCAGGGCATCGATCACCGCGCGGACGTCGTAGACGCGCCGGCGGTTCGCGGGGATCAGGTCTCGGAGCCTGGCGGGATCGCGCCCGGTGTCTCTGAGCCTGGCGGGGTCGCGCTCGCCCGGCGCGGGTGGTGGCGGGTCTGCTGAGAAATACGAGATGTAGCGCTTGGCCGCCGCCACAGCGTCGGCGTCGTCGCCGACCCGCACGTCGACCACTCCGTTCGCGTGCTGGACGTCGATCGGTCCCACGTCCTGCGGCGCGTGGACGCCGAGTCCGCCCCCCTCGATCATCGCTGGGCCGCCCATGCCGATGCTCGAGTCCTCGGTGGCGATCACGACGTCGCAGCAGCCCAGCAGCGCGGCGTTACCGGCGAAGCAGTAGCCGGAGGCGATGCCCACCAGCGGCACCAGGCCGCTGAGCCGCGCGAACAGCTGAAACGCCCGGCAGTCCAGGCCGGCGACCGCCGGCCAGTCGACGTCGCCGGGTCTTCCTCCGCCGCCCTCGGCAAACAGCACCACCGGCAACCGGCGGCGTTCGGCCACCTCGAACAGGCGATCCTTCTTGAGGTGGTTTCGCATTCCCTGCGTCCCCGCCAGGACCGTGTAGTCATAGGACATGACGACCACGGGCTGGCGCGTGACGTCGCCGATGCCGGCCACCAGACCGTCGGCAGGCGTTCGTTCGATGAGCTCCTGGCGCGAGCGGCGGCCCTCCTGCGCGGCGAACATGAGCGGGCCGTACTCCACGAATGTTCCGGGGTCGACGAGCTCGGCGAGGTTCTCCCTGGCGGTGCGGCGTCCCTGCTCGTGGCGCTTGTCGACCGCGTCCGGGCGCGCCTCGTCGAGCGTCAGCTGGTGGCGGCGGCGCACCGCGGCCAGATCCTGCCGCGGCTGTTGGCTCTCGGGCTGATCGGCGGGTGCCGCTGGTTGTGGCGTGGCGCCGTCGGCGACCAGGACCGCCAGCGTCTGGCCCTCCTGAACGGTGTCGCCGACGCTGACCTCGACGCTGCTGACGACGCCGTCGCTCTCGGCGACGATGTCGTGCTCCATCTTCATCGCCTCCAGCATGATCACCGGCGAGCCCGTCGTCACCGGGTCGTTAGGACGGCGGGCGACGGCGATGACGGTGCCGGAGAACGGCGCGAGCAGTCTCGACCGGGTCACCTGTCAGATGTTGTCGTATGGGGCGGGCCTTCTACCCGCTCTGGGACGCGCGTCTCGCCGCCGCCAGGATCTCGTCCGGCTCGGCGTTGTCGCTGGCGTCGCTTGACATGTGTGACCACACAACGGCGCTGCTCGGCTCGATCACCATCGCTCCACCCAGCTGCGCCGGATGCCCGACGGTGCGACCTTGGACGACGCGCGTGCGCGCCGTCGTGGCCACGCCCTTGGCGATCACCTTCGGACCGAGCAGCTCGCCGAGCGTTGCCACCTTGGCACCCGCGGCCTTGTAGCTGACGCGGTCTTCATCGGCCAGAACGGGCAGCTCGATTCCCTGCCGGCGACGGAAGTGGGCCGCCTGACGGGTCGTGGCTTGACCGATCAAGGTCAGCGACACGTTCGCGTCCTCGAACTGCTGCCGGGCGCGATGCAACTGCACCGCGTGTGCGCGGCAATACAGTCAGCCGTAGTGGCGGAGCCAGACGAGCGCCGCCGGGCGGTTATGCCAGAGCTCGCCGAGCCGCACATCGTTGCCTTCATGGTCCGGCAGCACGATGTCTGTCAAGCGCATCGGCCCGGGCGGGCGGATCGGGCTGCAGACGTTGGGATGCCGTTCCAAGCACGTTGTTGAGCATACTGTGCCTATGGCTTCCCCTCAGCTGCTGTGGAGACCGTCCCAAGAGCAGATCGAACGGGCGACGATCACCCGCTACCAGGCCTGGCTGCGGGAGACACGCGGGCTGAGCTTCAACGACTACGGCGAGCTGTGGCGCTGGTCGGTCGACGACCTCGAGGCCTTCTGGGGATCGATCGTCGAGTACTTCGGCGTGCGCTTCGAGACCGAGCCGGAGCGAGTCCTGGGCCGTCGGCAGATGCCCGGAACGGAGTGGTTCCCGGGCGCGCGGCTCAACTACGCGGAGCACGCCTTCCGCGACAAGGATCCCTCGGCGGTGGCCATCCGCCACCGCTCCGAGTCGCGAGAGCTCGGGGAGTGGACCTGGGAGGAGCTCCGCGCGCACGTGGCGGCGATCGCCGCCGGGCTGCGCGACTCGGGCGTCGAGGAGGGCGACCGCGTGGCCGCATATCTGCCGAACATCCCGGAGACGGTGGCGGCGTTCCTGGCCTGCGCCTCGATCGGAGCGATCTGGTCCTCGGCCGCGCCGGAGTTCGGCGCCCGCAGCGTGATCGACCGCTTCAGCCAGATCGAACCCAAGGTGCTGCTGGCCATAGACGGCTACCGCTACGGGGGTAAGGACTTCGATCGCTCTCAGACGGTGCGCCAGATCGCCGGCGAGATCCCATCGCTCGAGCGTGTCGTGACGCTCGGTTACCTCGAGGACTCGGGCTGGGAGGACGGCTTCCTCGAGACCGCCGCAGACCTGGAGTTCGCGTCGCTGCCTTTCGATCACCCGCTGTGGGTGCTCTACAGCTCCGGCACGACGGGCCTGCCCAAGCCGATCGTGCACGGGCATGGAGGGATCCTCGTGGAGCAGCTGAAGAAAGGCCACCTGCACCTCGATGCCCAGCCCGGCGACCGCGTGTTCTGGTTCTCGACGACTGGCTGGATGATGTGGAACTTCTTGGTCGGTGTGCTGCTGACGGAGGCCTCGATCGTGTTGTTCGACGGCAACCCCGGCTATCCCGACATGGGCACCCTGTGGGATCTGGCGGCCGACAGCGGCATGACGTGCTTCGGCACCAGCGCGGCGTTCATCAGCTCGTGCATCAAGGCCGGCGTCCATCCCGCCGAGGGCCGGGACCTCGGGGCGCTGCGCGCGGTCGGGTCCACCGGTTCGCCCTTGGGCGACGAGGGCTTTCAATGGATCTACGACGAGCTCGGCTCGGACACGTGGCTGTTCTCGACCTCGGGGGGCACCGACGTGTGCACAGCGTTCGTGGGCGGCGTGCCGACGCTGCCGGTGTACCTGGGCGAGCTGCAGGGCCGCGCCCTCGGGGGCGCCGTGGAGGCCTTCTCGCCGGAGGGCAAGCCGCTGATCGACGAGGTGGGGGAGTTGGTGCTGACCGAGCCCATGCCCTCGATGCCGATCTACTTCTGGGGTGACCCGGACGGCGAGCGCCTTCGCGAGAGCTATTTCTCCATGTACGAGGGCGTCTGGCGCCACGGCGACTGGATCAAGATCACCTCGCGCGGCACGGCGATCATCTATGGCCGCTCGGACTCGACGATCAATCGCGGCGGGGTGCGGATGGGCACCAGCGAGATCTACAGCGCCGTGCTGTCGCTAGACGAGGTTCTCGATGCGCTGGTCATCGATCTCCCGAAGCCACCCCAGTGGGCCGGCGGCGCGGCCGGACGGGGGGACGGTGGCTTCATGCCGCTGTTCGTTGTATTGCGCGAGGACCAGGATCTGAACGACGAGCTGATCTCGCAGATCAAGCGACGGATCCGCGAGGACTGCTCGCCGCGCCACGTGCCCGACGAGATTCGCCAGATCAGCGAAGTGCCGCGCACGCTGTCGGGCAAGGTGCTGGAGGTGCCGGTGAAGCGCATCCTGACCGGCACGCCCGTCGATAAGGCAGCGAGCCGCGAGTCGCTGGTCAACCCCGAGGCGCTGGACTACTTCGTCGACATGGCCGGTTAAGCACGCCGGCCCCGCGCCGGCCTCCGCTTGACCTGCGGACCATCTCCAGGCGGCCCCAGAGCGTCGGTTGGAGAGGTCCTCGGGCTCGTCCGCACCCCTGTCTGGCCACTCGGCCTGGACACTCCGTAACGGCTGTCACTTAGCAGGGTATAACCGGCGGTGCCGCCGTTTCGCCGCAAAAGGTCCGCAACGCGCCGCGTCGCCGATCTGGCGCGCAATGCTCCCAAGCACGGCAGCGAGCTGCGCGCCGCCGTAACCCAGCTCGACATCCCATGGGCTCGCTCGAGGGTCGCGGGCCTGATCAGGGAGAGCTTCATGCGGTTCATCCTGAATCCGCTCATGGACTACTACGCCCGCCGCCGGGCGATCGGGCGCGACCAGCTGGCGGCGCTTCGGGGCCCGGTGATCCTGGTGGCCAATCACGCCAGCCACATGGACACGCCGGTGATCCTCTCGGCACTGCCGCGGCGGCTTCGCCGGCGCACGGTAGTCGCCGCCGCCGCCGACTACTTCTACCGCAACCGGCTGGTGGCGGGACTTGTCTCGCTTATCTTCAATACCACTCCGATCGACCGGCGCGGCGGCGGACTGGCCAAGAACGGCAGCCACCTCGACAAGCTTCTGGATCAGGGCTGGAACCTGCTGCTCTATCCCGAGGGCACACGGTCGCGGAGCGGCTCCCAGGGTCGGATCCGTCGCGGCGCGGCGGTGCTCGCCTCGGCCCACAAACTCACGATCGTGCCGATCCGGGTGACGGGGACCAGGGAGGCGATGCCGCCCGGCCGGCTCTGGCCGCAGCGCCTGCGGGCGAAGCCCGTTCCCAAGCGCCACAGGATCACCGTGTCGTTCGGAGAGCCGATCACCCCGTCGGAGGACGCCAGCGCGATGCTCGACGCGGTGCAGAGCTTCTTTACGAGCGCAGGCGCCGGCTCGAGCGGCCCATACCGCTCGCCCTACTGGCAACGGTCGGGGAGCAAGAGCGAGGGTTCAGGCGGCAAAAGGCAGCGCTAGGTAGGCCCGACAACCGGTCCAATGGGGCCCGAAAACGGGTCCCAACGTCCGCCCAACAGCCGTGGAAACGCCGTTTGACATTGTCGCACGAGCGCTGATAATCTCGGCCCACTCGCGGGTTCAGTGGCGTCGCCGCTTTTCCCGCTGGGCGAGGATCAGAGAGGGTGTGATCTGCAGTTGAGCGCAGCCAACACTTGGAGCGGATCCCGCACGGGCGAGGCTCGGGTTCATGGCACGGGCCGATGCTGGTGGCCCGCGTCGCTCGTGGAGGTGCTGCGCGCCCGCGATGATCCTGCCGGCGACCCCACCTCCCGCGGTAGGCCATTTTCTGACCCTACGTCTTCTGAGGAGGTCGTGTGGCTACCGTAGCTGAGTCAAGAGCGGTACGGCCGTTACCGCTCCGCTGGCGCCGGGGGCTCTTCGGCGAGCTCTGGGCGGAGTTCTTCGGGACCTTCATCCTGCTCTGTTTCGGCGACGGCGTCGTCGCGATGCTGTGGGCCCTGATCGGATCTGGGCGCACGATCAGCACCAAGACATCGCTGCTCGGCAGTGGCGACTGGCTGCTGATCACCTGGGGATGGTGTCTGGCCGTCGTGTTCGCGATCTACGTGGTCGGCGGCGTCACCGGGGCGCACATCAACCCGGCGATCACGCTCGGCGTCGCGCTGCGCAAGCAGATGCCCTGGCGCAAGGTGCCGTCGTACTGGGTCGCTCAGACTCTGGGGGCGTTTGTCGGTGCCGCGCTCGTGTTCCTGGTCTACAACAACGCGATCAACCACTACGACCAGATCAACCACATCGTCAAGGGGACAGCGGCCTCGTTACCCACCTACAGTACGTTCGCCACGTTCCCGGCGCCCTATTTCCACAATGTCTTAGGGCCCTTAATCGACCAGATCGTGGGCACGTTCTTCCTGGCGCTGTTCGTGTTCGCGGTGACCGATGAGTTCAACCAGCCGCCGGAGTCGAACATGGCGCCGTGGATCGTCGGCTTCATCGTGATGGCGGTGGGGCTCTCGTTCGGCGCCAACGCCGGGCTACGCGATCAACCCCGCCCGCGACTTCGGGCCGCGGATCTTCGCCTGGATCGCCGGCTGGGGCAAGGTGGCCTTCCCCGGGGACTACGCCAACATAAGCACCTACTTCTGGATACCGATCGTCGGGCCTCTCGTAGGCGCCGCGATCGCGGCGCCGATCTACAACTTCTTCGTCCGGGACATCCTGATGGCCCGAAGGGAGCCGGAGCCTGGGGTCGAAGGTTTCGGAGAGACCGTGCAGGACACGCGGCCTGGAGTACCGGAGGGCGGAGTTGAAGGGTCCGGACGGACCGTGCAAGACCGACGGCCGCCGGCGACGGACGCCTAGGAGGCCAAAAACCGGATGCGGCGGCGCCGGACGGGGCGCCGCCCGCATCCCCTGGCGGGCGGCCGTGCGCCTTGTGCGCCGGCCGCCCGCTTTATGGGGCAGCCGCCGGTCTCAGTCCTCGTCGACCCAATCGAGCGTCCGAGCAACTGCCTTCTTCCACTTGCGAAAGCCGCGCTCGCGCACCGCAGGGTCCATCCTTGGCAGCCACTCCGCCGCCTTGTGCCAGTTCTTCTCAAGGCTCGGCGGGTCGGCCCAGAAGCCGACTGCCAGTCCCGCTGCATAGGCGGCGCCCAGGGAGACCGTTTCAGCCACGATCGGCCGGGTGACGGGCACCCCGAGGACATCCGCCAGCAGCTGCATCAGCAGGTTGTTGGCGGTCATGCCACCGTCCACGCGCAAATCCGTGAGCTCGCTGCCGTAGTCGGCGTTCATCGCCTCCACGACTTCTCGGGTCTGCCAGGCCGTGGCCTCCAGCACGGCCCGCGCCAGGTGACCCTTGTTGATGTAGCCGGTCAGCCCGGCGATCACGCCGCGCGCGTCGCTGCGCCAGTGCGGCGCGAACAGCCCCGAGAACGCGGGCACGAAGAAGCAGCCGCCGCTGTCACGCACCGTGAGCGCGAGCGTCTCTATCTCCGGTGCGCTCCCGATCAAGCCCAGGTTGTCGCGGAACCACTGCACGAGCGCGCCGGTGATGGCGATGGAGCCCTCCAGCGCGTAGGCCGGCTCGGCGGAACCCAGCTTGTAGCCGATCGTCGTCAGCAACCCGCTATTCGACGCCACCAGCCGCTCGCCGGTGTTGAGAACCAGGAAGCTTCCGGTGCCGAAGGTGCATTTCGCGTCGCCGGAGTCAAAGCAGGTCTGGCCCACGAGCGCGGCGTGCTGATCACCAAGCGCCGAAGCCACGGGAACGCCCTCGAGCGGCGGCCCCGCCTCGCCGTAGGTCTCAGAGGAGGCGCTGATCTCGGGGAGCATCGCCGCCGGAATCCCCATCGCCGCGAGCAGCTCCGGATCCCAGTCGAGCGTATGGATGTTCATCAGCAGCGTCCGGCTGGCATTGGTTACGTCAGTCACGTGGCGCCCGCACAAGTTCCAGATCAGCCATGAGTCGATCGTCCCGAACAGCACCTCGCCTGCCTCGGCCCGGTCCGGGAGCCCCGGGATGTTCTCCAGTAGCCAGCGGATCTTGGGGCCCGAGAAGTACGTGGTCACAGGCAGCCCCGTCTTCTCCCTGAAGCGGTCCTGACCCAACTCCTGCGTCAGCCGCCGACAGAGCGAGTCGGTCCTCGTGTCCTGCCAGTTGATCGCGTTGTGCACCGGCGCTCCCGTGGTGCGGTCCCAGATCACTGTCGTCTCGCGCTGGTTGGCGATCCCCAGCGCGCACAGGTCGGCCGGCGAGAGGTCGGCCTTGGCCAGCGCGATCCGCACGACCGACAGTACGTTTCGCCGGATCTCCTCGGGGTCGTGCTCGACCCACCCTGGACGGGGAAAGTGCTGGCGGTGCTCCTGCTGTGCCATCGAGACGATCCGCGCTCGGTTGTCGAAGACAAAGCACCGCGACGATGCGGTGCCCTGGTCGATCGACGCTACGAAGCGGCCGGTCATGCTCAAGCAGGGAGTCCTAGCAGGAACCCGTAAGGGTCGCTCGCTACCAGGGGATCGCGCCCAGCTCCCGGGACACGGCCTGCGCGGCCTCCATCACGAACTCCACCAATTCGGGACGCGGCCGGCGTTCCTCGCACAGCCGCTCGATCGGGCCGGCGATGCCGATGGCGCCGACGGTGACCCGGCGGCGATCCTCGATCGGCGCGGCGACAGACGCCGAGCCGTGGAAGAGCTCGCCCACCTCCCAGGCCCAGCCGCGCTTGGCGGTCTCGTTCAGCTCCTGGCGGAAGCGGTAGATGTCGGTCACGGTCGCCGGGGTAAAGCTCGTTAGGGAGTTGCTCGCGAGCTCGGCGGCGATGTAGGTGTGGTGCGCGAGCAACGCCTTGCCCAGCGCCGTGGCGTGGGCTGGAATCAGGCTGCCGACGTCCAGGACCTGCCGACTGTCATCGGGTCGGAACACGTGATGGACGACCAGCACCTGATTCTCGTGCAAGGTGCCGATGCGGACGCTCTCGCCGCTGCGGGTGGCCAGCCCGTCCGCCCAGTTGAGCGCGCGCGTGCGCAGCTCGTTGCCGTCCAGGTAGCTGGAGCCCATGTGGAGTAGGGCTGGTCCGAGCTGGTACTTGCCCGACTCGGGGTCCTGCTCGACGAACCCCACGATCTGGAGCGTGCGCAGGATCCCGTAAACCGTGCCCTTCGGCAGGCCAACCTCGCCGGCCAGCTCGGCCACACCGAGCCGCCGGGAGCGACCCGACAGCAGCCGCAGAATTGTGGCTGCACGCTCTATTGACTGGATCCGACCCGGCACCGACTTCCGCCTCAGCCCAGGGCTGAGCCCTTGCTCTCGTTCGGCCGAACGACGTTTGACATTGTCGCACCCTTTACGTTATTGTCGCGAGCGAAGTTGAGGGTGGAGAACGTGGGTTCGCGAGAGAGGGTGCTCTGCCTCGCATTATGCGTGCTGAAGTGACCGCGTACGGGCGGCGAACGGCGTACGGACTCAACGCCACGTACGGACCGAGGACCGCATATCGACTGAGCGATCGCATCGAGTCGGCGCGCATTGACCTGCGGCCAGCGCCCCATCCGGAAACCGCGCGGACGAGGAAAGGGGCATGAAGAAGCTCATCAACACACCTGACAGCGTCGTCCAGGACGAGCTGCACGGCATCGAGGCCGCCCACGGCGACCGGGTGCGAGTCATCTACGACCCCGCGGTCGTCGTCCGGGCCGACGCACCGGTACAGGGCAAGGTGGGGCTGATCTCCGGTGGTGGCTCCGGTCACGAGCCGATGCACGGGGGATATGTAGGCCCAGGGATGCTCGACGCGGCTTGCCCGGGCGAGGTGTTCACCTCGCCCACGCCCGACCAGATGCTGGAGGCCACCAAAGCGGTCAACGGGGGCGCCGGTGTGGTCCACATCGTCAAGAACTACACGGGCGATGTGATGAATTTCGAGATGGCCGCCGAGCTCGCCAATCCTGAAGGGATCGAGGTCGAGACCGTGCTCACCAACGACGACGTGGCGGTCGAGGACTCCCTTTACACGGCGGGGCGTCGCGGCGTGGGTGTGACCGTGCTGGTGGAGAAGATCTGCGGCGGCGCCGCCGAAGACGGCCGCCCGCTCCAGCAGGTCGCCGAGCTCGGGCGCCGCGTGAATGGCAACGGACGTTCGATGGGAATGGCGCTCACGCCGTGCATCACACCGGGCTCCGGCGAGCCGAGCTTCGAGCTCGCCGACGACGAGGTGGAGATCGGGATCGGCATCCACGGCGAGCCGGGTCGCTTCAAAGAGAAGATCGCTCCGGCGTCGCAGATCGCCGAGCGGTTGATGACCCCCATCCTGGAGGACCTCCCGTTCGGCTCGGGAGACCGGGTGCTGGCGTTCGTCAACGGCATGGGTGGCACGCCGCTGATCGAGCTGTACGTGGTCTACAACGAGGTCGCGAAGCTGGCCCAGCAGCACGGGCTGCAAATCGCGCGCAACCTGATCGGCAACTACATCACGTCGCTCGAGATGCAGGGTTGCTCAATCACGCTGCTGCGGCTCGACGACGAGATGCTCCGCTACTGGGATGCCCCCGTCAATACGCCCGGCCTGCGCTGGGGCGTGTAGTGGCGGTAACACGTGATGCGGTGTTCGACTGGATGCGCCGCTTCGCAGAGGCAATGAGCGAGCACCGCCAGGAGCTGGTGCGGCTCGACACGGCGATCGGGGACGGCGATCACGGCACCAACATGGACCGGGGGATGCGCAAGGCGATGGAGCGGCTTGACGGGTCTGAGTCGGACACTCCCGCCGCCGTGCTGAAAACGGTGGCCATGGCGCTCGTCTCGAGCGTCGGCGGCGCCGCCGGTCCGCTGTATGGGACGCTCTTTCTGCAGCTGAGCAGCGGTCTGGGCAGCGAGCCGGAGGTCGATCTCGCGGGCTATGCAGCCGCTTGGCGAAAGGCCGTAGAGGGGGTAGAGGCGCGTGGCAAGGCGGAGCGCGGCGACAAGACGATGGTCGACGCGCTCCTGCCCGCGGTGGAGGCACTCGAGGCGGCCAGCGACCTCGACGGCGGCCTCGGCGCAGCCGAGCAGGCCGCACAGGAGGGGATGAAGGCCACGATTCCGCTTGTGGCGCGCAAGGGACGTGCCAGCTACCTGGGCGAGCGCAGCAAGGATCACCAGGACCCCGGCGCGACCTCCACCTATTACCTGTTCAGGAGCGCCACCGAGGCGCTGGCTGGCTAAGTGCACTGAAAGGAGCGAGACATGGCGCAGTACGCAGCAGCACTAGACCAGGGCACTACCTCAAGCCGGGCGATGATCTTCGATCACGGCGGCCGGGTGGTGTCGGTGTCGCAGAAGGAGCACGAGCAGATCTATCCCAAGCCAGGCTGGGTGGAGCACGACGCCAAGGAGATCTGGGATCGTTGCCGCGAGGTGTTGGATGAGGCGCTCGAGCAGGCGGGGGCCAGCGCGGACGACATAGCGGCGCTGGGGATCACCAATCAGCGCGAGACGGCCGTAGTGTGGGACAAGACCACGGGCGAGCCGGTACACAACGCGATCGTCTGGCAGGACACCCGCACCGACAAGATCGTCGATGAGCTCTCAACCGACGGCGGCCAGGACCGCTTTCGGACCAAGGTCGGGCTGCCGCTCGCCACCTACTTCTCGGGTCCGAAAGTCCGCTGGATCCTCGACAACGTCGACGGGACGCGGGAGAAGGCCGAGTCCGGCGACCTGCTGTTCGGCAACATCGATACCTGGGTGATCTGGAATCTCACCGGCGGGACCGACGGCGGGTTGCACATCACCGACGTCTCCAACGCCAGCCGCACGCTGATGATGGACCTGGAGTCGCTGTCCTGGGATGAGGACATCGCATCCACGATCGGTGTTCCGATCGCGATGCTGCCCGAAATCCGCCCCTCGAGCGAGGTCTACGGCGAGGTCAAGTCTGGCGGCGGCTTTCAGGGCGTGAAGATCGCCGGCGATCTCGGCGACCAGCAGGCGGCGACGTTCGGACAGGCCTGCTATTCCGTGGGCGAGGCCAAGAACACGTACGGCACCGGGAACTTCCTGCTGCTGAACACGGGGACCGAGGCCGTGCAGTCAAAGTCCGGACTGATCACCACGGTCGGCTACAAGGTGGGGGACAACGACCCCATCTACTGCCTCGAGGGATCGATCGCCATCACCGGCGCGCTCGTGCAGTGGCTGCGAGACAACCTCAAGATGATCAAGGCGGCGCCCGAGGTGGAGGAGCTGGCGAGCTCCGTGGAGGACAACGGTGGTCTGTACATCGTGCCGGCGTTCTCCGGCCTGTTCGCGCCGTACTGGAAGTCCAACGCGCGCGGGGTGTTCGCCGGGCTGACCCGCTATGTCACCGCCGGCCACATCGCGCGGGCCACGCTGGAGGCGACGGCGTACCAGAGCCGCGAGGTGGCCGAGGCCATGGACGCGGACTCGGGGGTCAAGCTGGAATCGCTGAAGGTCGACGGCGGGATGGTGAACAACGACCTGCTGATGCAGTTCCAGGCGGACCTGCTCGGGGTCCCCGTCATCCGGCCGGTGGTGGCGGAGACCACGGCGCTGGGCGCAGCGTATGCCGCCGGCCTGGCTACCGATTTCTGGGCCACGGAGGACGACTTGCGCGAGAACTGGGCCGAGGACAAGCGTTGGGAACCGAACATGGACTCCGCGAAGCGCGACGAGTACTACAAGTACTGGAAGCGGGCGGTGACGCGGACGTTCGACTGGTTCGACTGAGCCGTTCGCGGCCAAAGCCGAAAAACGCGGGGCTGGCCGCGAGCGGCCGCCCCGCGCATTATTCACGGCTACGCTAGGCGAGCAATGGTCACGCTCGGCACCGACGTCCTCGTTATCGGCGGCGGCGCAACGGGCGCGGGGGTGGCCTGGGACGCGGCGCTGCGCGGCTTCGACGTCGTCGTGGTCGATCGCCATGACCTGGCGCAGGGCACCAGCGGGCGCTTCCACGGGCTGGTGCACTCGGGTGGGCGCTACGCGGTCAAGGACCCGCGCGCGGCGGAGGAGTGCATCGCGGAGAACCGCATCCTGCGGCGGATCGCCGCCGACTGCATCGAGGACACCGGCGGCCTGTTCGTCACCACCCCCTGGGATGACCCTGACTACGCCTACCGCTTCGCCCAGGGATGCGCGGCGACGGATGTCGACTGTGAGGAGATCAGCCCGCGCGAGGCGCTCGAGGACGAGCCGCGGCTCAACCCCCGGATCTCCCGTGCGTTCAGGGTTCCCGACGCCAATATCGACGTTTGGAAGGCGGTCTGGGCGATGGCCCGCGGCGCCCAGGAGCGCGGGGCACGGGTTCTTCCCTACCACGGCGCCGTAGCGATTCACCGTCACGGCGATGAGGTGACCGGAGCCCGGCTGCGCGACGAGCGCACCGGACAGGAGGTGGACGTGGAGGCCCGGGTCACGGTAAATGCGACCGGCGCCTGGGCGGGTCGGATCGCGGATCTGGCCGGAATCGAGGGCGTCCGCGTGCTCCCGGGGCGGGGAATCATGATTGCCATGAACCACCGGCTGGTGAACACGGTGGTCAACCGCTGCCAGATGCCCACCGACGGCGACATCATCGTCCCCATCCGGACCGTCAGCGTGATCGGCACGACCGACGAGCACACCGATGATCCTGACGACCAGGCGGTTCCGCAGGACGAGGTCGACGCGATGCTCGACGACGGAGAGAAGCTGGTGCCCGGCTTCCGCCAGGCGCGCGCGCTGCGCGTCTGGAACGGCGTGCGGCCGCTGTTCGAGGACGCCAAGGCCGATGACACCCAGACGCGGGACGTGACTCGCGCGCACGCGCTGCTCGACCATTTGGAGCGCGACGGGGTGTCCCGCTTCATCACGATCACGGGCGGCAAGCTGACGACGTTCCGGCTGATGGCCGAGGACACCGTCAACGCCGTCTGCCGGCAGCTGGGCCACACGCGTCCCTGCTCGACGCGGACCGAGCCGCTACCCGGATCCGAGCGCGGCGAGCACTACCGGCTCGGCGAGCGCCTTCGGCGCAAGGAGGCCGAGCTCTCGAGCGAGCAGCTGATCTGCGAGTGCGAGATGGTCCCGCGCAGGAAGCTCGAGGCGGCAATCGCCCGCAGCGCCAGCACGAGCCTCGACGACATCCGCCGCCAGCTCCGGCTGGGGATGGGGCCCTGCCAGGGAGGGTTCTGCATCTACCGTGCGGCCGGGATCATGCACGGGCTCAACGGGATCAGCGCGGAGCAGGCGGACAGCGCGCTGCTCGACTTTCTCCAGGAGCGCTGGAAGGGAGTGTGGCCGGTGCTGTACGGCGACCAGCTGCGTCAGATGCGGCTCGATGACTGGATCTTCCAGGGCGTGCTCGACGTGGAGCATCTGCCCAGATGAGGAGTGAGCTGCATTTCGACGCGATCGTGATTGGGGCCGGCAGCGCCGGCCTGGTGGCCGGCACGCGCCTGGCGCAAGAGGGAGCCCGGGTGTGCGTACTGGCCAAGGGCATCGGCTCCACCCACCTCGCGCCGGGCACGGTCGACGTGCTCGGCTACAACCCACAGCGGGTCGAGCAGCCGGGCCGCGCGCTCGAGGAGCTGATCGCCGCCCGGCCCGACCATCCCTATGCACTGCTCGGAGCGGAGCTCGTGGCAGAGGCTCTCCATTGGTTCCGGGCGGCCATCGCGGCCGGTCCTCTGCCCGGCTATCGCTATGTCGGCGACCTGGAGCGAAACCATCTGCTGCCGACGGCGGTCGGTGCGCTTCGCCCCTCGGCGCTCGTGCCGGAGACGATGGCCGGCGGCGACGCCGGTGAGCTGCGCCGCGTATGCATCGCGGGCCTGGGACCGATGCGCGACTTTCATCCCGGGCTGTGCGCGGCCAACCTGCGGCAGGCGGGGATCGAGGCTCGGGGAATCACGGTCGAGGCCCCACTGGAGCGGGCCGACGCGAACACGCAGGGGATCGCCCGCTGCTTCGACGACCCCGCTTGGCGGGCCAGGTTCTGTGCCCAGCTGTCACTGGCCCTGCGCGCCGAGGAGCACATAGGCGTCCCCGCCTCGCTCGGCCTTCGCGACCCACACGGCGCGTGGTCAGACCTCGAGCGGCGCCTCGGCCGCCGGGTGTTCGAGATCCCGACCCTGCCTCCCTCTGTCCCCGGAATGCGCATGTTCGAGATCCTGCGCTCCTCCCTGCGCTCGGCGGGCGGTCGTCTGGTGCTCGGCAGCGAGGTGCTGGC
Organism: uncultured Actinomycetes bacterium; assembly: GCA_963822735.1. GTDB lineage: Bacteria > Actinomycetota > Thermoleophilia > Solirubrobacterales > Solirubrobacteraceae > Palsa-465. Next base: position 159,655 of record CAWGIU010000012.1, on the reverse strand, counting down.
GGGCGAGCGCGAAGGCGATCGCGTGCGCGCCGTCAGGGGCCTGGCCGCCGGCCGGGAGATCCGCTACGCCGCCCCCTGGATTGTGCTGGCAACAGGCGGCTTCTCGTCCGGCGCGATCGAGCTCGACTCGCGCTGGGTGACGCGCGAGCGCGTGCTGGGCCTGCCGCTGCGCGGAATCCCTGCAGAGAACGAACCGCGGTTCAGCGCCAACTACTTCGAGGAGCAGCCGCTCGCTCGGGCCGGCGTGGCGGTCGATGCCGAGCTGCGCGCCGAGGGGGCCGAGAATGTCGTGGTGGCCGGAGCGTCGCTGCCGGGCGCGCTCCCGTGGCGCGAGGGCTGCGGTGAGGGCGTGGCGATCGCCAGCGGCTTCCGGGCGGCCCAGCTGATCTCTTCGCAGTCCGTGACGGCGGCGGTTGTATGAGCGACGACGTGCTCCACGGACTGCTGCGGGGGTCGCTCGATCACTGCGTCAAGTGCACGATCTGCGAGACCGCCTGTCCGGTCTCGAATGTCACGCCGCTGTTCGCGGGGCCGAAATACGAGGGGCCGCAGGCCGAGCGCTATCGGGTCAGCGGCGAGCCCACGCCCGACGCCTCGGTCGATTACTGCTCGGGCTGTGGGATCTGCTCGCAGGTCTGTCCGCAGGGAGTCAAGATCGCCGAGATCAACGCCCGCGCCCGTGACAAGCTCAAGCGGCAGAAAGGCATCCCGCTTCGCGACCGGATCATCACTCGTCCCACCTGGTTGGGCCGGCTGGGGACCCCCGCGGCCCCGATCGCCAATCGGACCCTTGAGATGCGGCCGGCGCGCGTGCTGGCGGAGAAGGCGCTGGGCGTGCACCGCGACGCTCCGGCGCCCAAGTTCGCGGGCCGCCGTTTCTCTCGCTGGGCGCGCGCTCACAAATCTCCCGCCACCGGGCGGAAGGTCGTGTACTTCCACGGCTGCGGTACCGAGTACTACGAGCCGTGGGAGGGCGAGAAAGTCGTCGCGGTGCTGGAGCACAACGGCTTTGAGGTAGAGGTTCCAAAGCAGGACTGCTGCGGGCTGCCGCTGCAGTCAAGCGGCCTGTTCGACGACGCACGCACCGTGGTGCTGGCTCTGGCCAGGGCGCTGGCCGCGGCGATCCACGACGAGGAGACGATCATCGTCGGCAACGCCACCAGCTGCACGCTGATGCTCAAGCGCGAGGCGCTTGAGATCCTGGAGCTCGAGGACGACCCCGCGCTGCGGCTTGTGTCGGAGCGGACCTACGACGTGTGCGAGCTGCTGCTGGAGCTCTACGACCGGGGCGAGCTTCGCACCGACTTCAAGCCCGTCGAGGAGACGGTCGCCTACCACGCCCCGTGCCAGCAGCAAGGTCACTACATCGGCAAGCCGGCGCTCGATCTGCTGGCGCTTGTTCCGGGCCTGGAGGTCAAGGAGATGACCGCCCGCTGCTGCGGGATCGCCGGAACGTACGGGCTGAAGGTCGAGAAGTACCCGATCGCGATGGACGTGGGGCGCGCGCTGTTCGAACAGGTTGGCGCCTCCGGGGCGCAGACGGTCGCCTGCGACAGCGAGACCTGCCGCTGGCAGATCACACACGGCACCGGCCGCTCTTCCGTTCACCCGGTCGACTTCCTCCACCGCGCCTACGGGCTTTAGGTGCTCCCCACCGCGAATACTGTCCCTACTTACGCCGGGGAGCTCTGAGCGCGCTTGGTCGGGATCGTCGTCGTGTCACACAGCGACGTCCTGGCCGAGGGAGTCGTCAGGCTGGCGCGCGAGATGGGCGGAGAGGAGCTCGCGCTCGAGCCCGCCGGGGGCACGGACGAGCCAGGCGTGCTCGGCACCGACGCCGAGCGCATCCGGGCGGCGATCGACCGGGCCTCCTCGGAGGACGGCGTGCTGGTGCTGATGGATCTCGGAAGCGCCTTGATGAGCAGCGAAATGGCGCTCGAGCTTTTGGCCGAGAGCCCCGGTCAGGTCCGCCTGAGCGAGGCTCCGCTGGTGGAGGGAGCCGTCGCCGCCGCCGTCGCCGCCAAAGGCGGGGCGAGCCTGGAGCAGGTGGCGGACGAGGCTCGCGGGGCGCTCAGAATGAAGCAATCACAACTTGGGGTTGATGGACCGGAGCAGGCCGAAACCTCCGATCTCGCTCCGGACCCCGAACCCGACGCCGAGGCGTCGATTCCGATTCGAAACGCAGTTGGCCTGCACGCCCGGCCCGCAGCCCGGCTGATCGAGGTTGCGCGTGGCTTCGACGCCGCTGTGTCGATCGCCAAGGAGGGTGGAGGCGGGGCGGTCAGGGCGACCAGCCTGACCGACGTCATCTCGCTCGGCGTGCGCTTCGGCGACACCGTGCACGTCAGCGCGTCGGGTCCGCAGGCCCGGGAGGCGATCGCGGCGCTACAGGAGCTGGCGGGCGCGGGCTTCGGCGAAGGGGTGGTCGAACGGGCGGCGCCGGAGGAGGCGCCCGCGGGCGCCGCGAGCGCGTCCGCCGCCAACGCGGCCGCCGCGAGCGCGCCCGCCGCGAGTCCCGCCGCTGCGCCCCCGCCACCCGAGCCGGGGACAGTCCTCACCGGCGTCGCCGCGTCGCCCGGCGTGGCCGTCGCGGCCGCTCGCCTGCTCCGCGGGCGCGCCAAGCCGCCCCCTGACCGTTCGCCGGAAGCTCCGGCCGAAGAGCGCCAGCGGCTCGAGCGAGGGATCGCGAGCGCGCGCGAGGCGATCTCCGAGGATCGTCAGGCCGTCTCCGCACGCGCCGGTGACGCCGAGGGGGACATCTTCTCCGCGCACCTGGCGCTGCTCGACGACGCGGCCATGCTCGAGCCGGCGCGGTCTGCGATCGCGGCCGGCGCCACCGCCGAGCGCGCGTGGCACGACGCCGCGGCGGCGGTGGCCGAGCGCTATCGAGCGCTGGATCAGCCGTTGCTGCGCGAGCGGGCGGTCGACGTGCTCGACGTCGGCCGCCGCGTGGTGGGCGCGATCGTTGGGGATGACGGCGCTGGGCCGGACCTGGAGGGAATCGTGATTGCGGACGAGCTGACGCCGGCGGACGCGGCGGCGCTCGACCCGGCGAGAGTCCTGGGGATCGCGACGGCGCGTGGATCGGCCACCGCCCACGCCGCAATCCTCTCCCGCGCACTCGGGCTTCCGGCGGTGGTCGGCCTGGGCGATGGGGCGTTGGCCATCGACGAGGGGATGCGGCTGCTGCTCGACGGCGATGCAGGCACGATCCAGATCGCGCCCAGCGACGAGCAGGCAGCGGACGCCCGGCGCCGGCGGGAGCAGGCGGAGCGGCGCCGTGCCGCGGCGCGGCGGAGCGCGCACGAGCCGGCCGTCACGCGCGACGGGCGACGGATCGAGGTGTTCGCCAACCTGGGCTCGGCCGCTGACGCGTACGCCGCAGTCGAGATGGGGGCGGAGGGCGTCGGGCTGCTGCGCACCGAGTTCCTGTTCCTGGACCGAACCGAGCTTCCCGGCGAGGAGGAGCAGGCCGCCACGCTGCGGGACATCGCCCGTGTGCTCGGCGGTCGGCCGCTGATCGTGCGCACGCTCGACGCCGGGGCCGATAAGCCGTTGCCCGCGCTTCCGATGCCGCCCGAGTCGAATCCCTTCCTCGGCGTGCGGGGCATTCGCCTATCGCTCACGCGTCCCGAGGTGCTGGCAACGCAGCTTCGAGCGATTCTGCGCGTGGCCTCCGAATACGAGCTCAAAGTCATGCTGCCGATGGTTTCGACGACCGAGGAGCTGCGCGCGGCCCGGGCAGCTCTGGAGCAGGCGCGCGCTGAAACGGGCGTCGAGGCCCCGCTCGAACTGGGGATCATGGTCGAGGTGCCCGCCGCCGCGTTGACCGCGGCGCGGCTGGCCGAGGAGGCCGACTTCTTCTCGCTGGGCACGAATGACCTGACGCAGTACGTGATGGCCGCCGAGCGGGGCAGCGAACGGCTGGCTGGGCTGCTCAGCGGGCCACAGCCGGCGGTGCTCCGGCTGGTTCGGGCCACCGTGGAGGCGGCCGCCGAACGCGGAAGGACGGTGGGCGTGTGTGGCGAGCTGGCGGGTGACCCCGCCGCAGCCGTGCTGCTGGCCGGGCTCGGTGTCGGCGAGCTGAGCATGACTCCGGCGCTCGTGCCGGAGGTCAAGGCCGCGCTGCGGGCGGTCGATTACGAGGCCGCGGCGGCCACAGCCGAGGCCGCGCTGGAGGCCGAGGACGCGGTCGCCGCCCGGTCGTTGGCGGCCGAGCTGCTGTGATGTAATGGCTCGTCCTGTGGAGGGCGGTACCTTGAGCGCGGTGCGGTCGTCGCGCATGCTCGCGGCCGGCACCTGTGTCCGAGTCGTGCTGGCTCCCGTGGTGATGGCGCTGCTGCTCGATCACTCCGACAGGGCGGCGGCGATCGTGTTCGTGATCGCAGCCGCCACGGACTGGCTCGACGGTCGCCTGGCGCGCCGCTGGGGGGTGACGACGCGGCTGGGGGCGTTCCTGGACACGACGGCCGACAAGCTGCTCGTGGGCACCGCCCTGATCGCGCTGGTCTACGTCCATCGTGCCTCGCCCTGGGTGGCGTTGGTCATCATCGGCCGCGAATTCACGATTCTCGGGCTGCGCGTGGCCGTGGAGTCCCGCGGCCAGCAGTTCGAGACCTCCCTCGCCGGCAAGTGGAAGGCCACCGTTCAGTTCGTGGCGCTGACGCTGGCCATGCTCCATCCGGACGCGGTGATCGCCGGCACGCGCCTCGACCAGTGGGCGCTTGGCCGTGGCGGCGATCATCACCGCCTGGTCGGGGATCGAGTACATCGTCCGGTTCTCCGGGGCGCTTCGCTCCGCGGGCTGATGTCCCGCGTCTTCGTCACAGGGGGCTCGGGGGTGATCGGTAGTGCGCTGATCGCGCGGTTGATCGCAAGGGGCGATGAGGTCACGGCGCTCGCTCGCTCGGAGCCGGCGGCGCGGGTTCTTCGAGAGCGCGGAGCGGAGGTCGTCCGCGGCGACGCCCTCGACGAGCAGGCGCTGCGGCGGGGGATGGAGGCCTGCGAGCTGGCGTTCAACGTGGCCGGCATCAACACGCTGTGCGTCGAGGACGAGCGCCCGATACAGCGCCTGAACGCCGAGCAACCAGCGCTCCTGGTCCGGGTCGCCCGCCAGGCCGGCGTTGCGCGGGTGGTGCACACCTCCTCCGCGGCCACGATCGGCGAGGCCCCGGGGACGGTGGGCAACGAGCAGACGCCGCACCGCGGCTGGTACCTCTCGACCTACGAGCGAACGAAGACCGAGGGCGAGCGGGCGGCGCTCGCCGCCGCGCGCCAGCAGGGCCAGGAGCTCGTGTGCGTCAACCCCTCCTCGGTGCAGGGGCCGGGGCGGACTGGCGGAACCGGCCGCTTCCTGCTGGCGTTCCTGGACGGACGCCTGAAGGTGTTCGTCCCCACCAACATCAGCCTGGTCGACATCGCCGACTGCGTCCAGGGGCACCTGCTGGCCGCGGAGCGCGGCAAGGCCGGTGAGCGCTACCTGCTCTCGGGCATGACGCTGACGATGCTCGAGGCGCTGGCGCTGGCGGGCGAGGTGGCCGGCGTGCGGCGCAAGCCCCGGCTGCTCCCCCGGCCGCTGGCGATGGCCGCGGCCACCGCCACCGAGCGCGGATTTCGCCTGGTCGGCCGCCATCCGCCGGTCTGCCGGGAGATGGTCCGCACGCTGCTTCACGGCCACCGCTATGACGGCTCGAGGGCCGCGCGGGAGCTGGGTCTCAGCTACACGGACCCTCGAGAGACACTGCGCAGGACGGTGGAGTGGGCCCGCGCCGAGGGCCTGCTGCGGGCCGCGTAAGGACCTCGGAGATCAGTTCCAAGGCAGCGCGCTGCGCGTCTCCCAGTAGCTCTCGGGATCCTCGCGCACCGTGCCGAGCCGCTCGAGCAGCTCCTCTGAGAGCTCCACCTCCTGCGCGCGCAGGTTGCTGGCCAGCATCTCCCTCGTCGAGGCACCGCTCAGGACAACATCGACCCAGGGTTGAGAGAGGACGGCGGCGATTGCCACCGCATCGGGTGCCTGTCCCAGCTCCCGCGCGGCCGTGATCAGCTCCCGCACATCGCCGCGCTCGGTCAGCCGTCCGTTCGCCACGGCCTCCTTGATGATCACGCCCAGGCCCGCCCGGTGGGAAGCGGCCAGCGCCTGACCGGCGGAGGGCTCGAGCAGGTTCCAGGTCGCCTGGACCGTGTCGAACGCGCCCAGCTCGAGCGCGCGCTCGATCGTCTCGGACTGGCGGGGACCGGTCGCCGTGAACCCGACCGCCAGCCCCTGTTCGCGCAGTCGCCCGAGCTCCTCGAGCACGCCCCGGTCCTCGAGTACGCCGCTCTCCACCGTCGCCGAATGGATCTGGTAAAGGCGCAGGTCGTCGCCCAGCAGCTCGCGGCTCTCCGACAGCTGGCGTCGGAGCGTCGCAAGTGAGAGGTCCTTGACCTCGTGCACCTCGGCCTCGACGCGCCAATCGGCGGTGTAGGTGTAGCCCCACTTGGAGCCGATCGTGAGCTCGCGGGCACCCAGCCGCCGCTCCGAGAGCCATGACCCCAGGAACTCCTCAGCTTTGCCGTATGAGCGGGCAGCGTCGAAGTAGCGCACGCCCGCTTCGTAGGCTGCGTCGAGCACGGCGTGCGCGTTTGCGAGCATCGACCGTTCTTCGGTGTGCCCGGAGAAGTCGGCGCCGTGGCCCACGTTGATGTAGCCAGGGCGTCCGAGCGCAGCCAGGCCGAGCCCCAACCGGCTCACCTGCAGCGATGTTGTGCCCAGCGATTCCGTCACAGGCGGACCCTACCGGCGTATGTCGTTACCCTGCGCGCGGCCTGCATATGATCACGCGACGCTTGCCCCCGGACATCCTGCGCCCCTCGATCGCGGTGACCGAGGACCAGCGTCAGCACCCGGTCATCGAGCTGCTGCGGCGAAGGCGCAGCGAAGGCTCGCGGCCCGGCCAGCGCACGGACGGCCGCCGAGTCGCGCTGGCCATCGAGGGCGGTGGCATGCGCGGGATCGTCTCGGCGGCGATGACCGCGGCGATCGAGCAGCTCGGCTTCCGCGATGCCTTCGACGAGGTCTACGGCGCCTCTGCCGGGGCATTCAATGCGGCCTTCATGATCGCGGGCCAGGCCGCCTACCTGACGGGGCTCTATCAGTGCGGCTTTGGAGATCCGCGCTTCGCGGACGCGCTCAACGTACTGCGCCGCCGGCCGGCGCTGGACATGGACTACGTGATCACCGATGTCTGGACACGGCAGCGCCCGCTGCGCTTCGAGGAGATCCTCGGCAGCGCGGTCGAACTGCACTGCACGGCGACCGACGCCGATACGGCGGAGATCGTCGATCTCACCGACCTCGGCGATGCCGAGGAGATCAGATGCGCGCTTCGGGCCTCCGGGCGCCTGCCGTGGCTGGCGGGTCCGCCGGTTCGGTTCCGGGGACGGACACTGCTCGATGCCACGCTCGCGGAGGCGATTCCCGTCCACGCCGCGCTCGCAAACGCGACCGATCTCCTGGTCCTGCAGACGCGGCCCAAAGGCGTGCAGCACGCGCCGTTCTCGCGGGCGGTCGCCGGACTGACCGACCGCTATCTGCACGCCATCAATCCCAAACTGGTGGAGCTCCGACAGACTCGCTCGGAACGCTATGACCGGCTCAGCGAGGAGCTGGCGCGGCGCGCTGCCGCTGAGTCCTCGCCCGCGGTGTGCGTGATCCGACCACCCGCTGGGGCCCTGGTGATCGGGCAGCTCGAGCACCGCGCGGATGCGCTTCAGACGGCGGCCGGACACGGCCTGCGCGCAGCCTGGATGGCGCTGGAGGGAGAGGATCCGGAGCTGGTCTCCACGCTGCGCGCGTATCCGCGCTGAGGCCGGAGGTCGCTCGGCGGGTAGCGGTTCTCAGCGGAGGCGTTCTTACGCTTCTCTCAAACTAGAGCGGGAAGATGCGGGTCGAGTCGCGATGAAGTGGGGTCGAAAGCCAAAGCTGATCGTCGCTGGTGTACTGCTGGCAGCGTGCGCGTTCGCCGGCGGCGCCTGGGCGGCCACCAGCCAAACAACTCCCGCCTCAGCGCGCCGAGCGTTCATCTCGGACGTCGCCAAGCGGCTTGGGACGACGTCGCAGAAGCTGACATCGGCGCTAGAGGGTGCCTACTTCGACCAGCTGAATGCCGCGGTCAAAGCCGGTCGGCTGACGCGTAGCCAGGCCAATACGATCGAGCGCGCCGTCCGCCAGCGTGGGCTGGGCCCGATGGGGCCGCTGTTCCTGCCTCCGTTCCCCGCTCCCCCGGGGAAACTCCCGCGTGGCTTTACCCCCCGCATGCTGCCCGCACCGCCCCGTTTCAGGCAGATTCGACCCCCGGGCCTCCCGCGGCCGCCAGCCGTGATCCCCGGATTTCCGCCCTCGGCGAGCGGCTAGTCCAGCGGCGCGCTCTTACGCTGCTCTCACCGAGTTCTGACTGCGCTCTCATCTCCGTCTGCTTTGCTTAGCTAAGTGAAATCGATTCAACGCTTGCTTCCAGTCATCGCCGGCGCCGTGGCGGGACTCATCGTGGCCCTTGTCGTTTCGAGCGGCTCGGGGACGAAGACCGTTACCACGACCACGGTCGTCCCCAGCGCCCACTCGGCTCAGCCGGCTTCGTTCCAGAGCTCCAAGGGCCTGTCGATTAACCAGCTCTACAAGATGAGCGACCCGGGTGTCGTCGACATCGTCACCTCATCGACCCAGAGTGGCGGGGGTGTGTTCAACTTCGGCCAGCAGCAGACCCAGGGCGAGGGAGCCGGAGTGGTCTACGACTCAAAGGGCGACATCATCACCGACGAGCACGTCGTCACCGGCGCCAATTCGATCAAAGTCACCTTCCCGGGGGGCCACACTGCGAACGCCACGGTCGTCGGCTCGGACACCGGCGCTGACGTCGCCGTGATCCACGTCAACGTGCCCTCATCGTGGCTGCATCCGCTTCCGTTCGGGGACTCGGACCAGGTCCACGTCGGCGACAGCGTGATCGCCATCGGCAGCCCCTTCAGCCAGCCGAACACGGTCACAGCGGGGATCATTTCGGCCGTAAACCGCACGATCGCCGCTCCCAACCAGTTCACGATCCCCAACGCGGTCCAGACCGACGCGGCGATCAACCCCGGCAACTCCGGTGGCCCATTGATCAACGCATCCGGCCAGGTGATCGGGCTCAACGACCAGATCGAGACCGGCAACCAGAACGGGCAGGGCCAGGGCTCGAGCTCAGGCATCGGCTTCGCCACGCCGTCCAACAGCGACGTGCGGATCGCCAACCAGATCCTCAAGACCGGCAAGGCGCAGAACTCTTACGTCGGCGTCAGCCTCAACTCTCAGGTGTCAGGCGGCGCGCAGATCGCGACAGGCTCGCAGTCGCAGTCTTCAATCGTCCCCGGCGGTCCCGCAGCCAAGGCCGGTCTGCAGCCCGGCGATCTGATCACGGCTGTCAACGGCAAGCAGATTGCCTCGGTCGATCAGTTCATTGCCACGATCGCCACCTACTCGCCCGGTAACACCGTCAACCTGACGGTCAAGCGGGGCGGGCAGACCAAGCACATCAAGCTGACGCTGGCCGCGCAGCCCTCGACCCCCCCGAGTTCGAGCCAGAACCAGCAGGGCGGCGGCGGCAACGGCGGCGGCGGTGGCATCCCGTTCCCCTAGGGAAATGAAATGATCGTTTTCGGGCCGGCTCATGAGCCGGCCCGATGCCGGGCCGGGGAACAAGTTCCCCGGCCTCAGCCCTTTTCAGTCATCGCCAAGATTCCCAGCGCGATCGCGCCGGCTGCGCTCACCAGGCACACCAGCGCCAGCGCGCCCCAGGCCAGGCCGGCGGCGGTGCGGTGCTCTCGCCGGGCTTCGAGCAGCCCGGCGGCACTCGAGACGGCGGCGCCGAAGATGACGGCTATGCCCACGCCTGCGATCAGTGAGTAGACGACAGACTTGGCCAGCGTCGTGGTGTTGACGATCGCCGCCATCAGGCCTCAGCGGGCTTCGTGATCCGTACGCGGCGTATGGCGCCGAGTGTCGCCAGGACGGAGAGCGCGATCAGTGTGATCACTAGCGGCCCGAGCGCACCGGCGCCGAACGCGTCGGCCAGCCACCATGCGACCGCTCCGAATAGCCCCGCGGCGGGTAGCGTGAGCGTCCAGGCGGTGACGATGCTGCCCGCGACCCCCCAGCGCACCGCCGACAGTCGCTTCGCCGCACCGGCGCCCATGATCCCACCCGAGATCACATGCGTCGAGGACAGGGGGTAGCCGAAATGGGACGAGACCAGGATCACCGCTGCACCCGCGCTCTGTGACGCGAACCCCTGCGCGCTGTCCATCTTGATGATCCGCGTTCCGACGGTGCGGATGATGCGCCAACCTCCGACGTACGTGCCGGCGGCGATCGCCGAAGCGGCTGAGATCACGACCCAAGTCGGTACGTGGAAGTTGTGGGCCGAGAAGTCACCGTGGGCAAGCAGCGCGAGGCTGATGACTCCCATGGTCTTCTGCGCGTCGTTGGTGCCGTGCGCCAGGGCTAGCATCGCGCTCGAGGCCATCTGACCGAATTTGAAGCCCCTCGTCACGACGCCTGGCCGCCGCGAACCAACCAGGTGGTAGATGATGAGGATCGAGATCCCGGCGGCGATAAACGCCACCACGGGCGCGATCAAAGCGGGCACGACAACCTTGCCGATCAATCCGGCCGCCTTGACCCCGCCGCCGCTGGCGGCGAGCATCGCTCCCACCACTCCGCCGATGAGCGCGTGCGAAGAGCTCGAGGGGAGCCCGTAGAGCCAGGTGATGAGGTTCCAAGTGATCGCGCCGATCAGTCCGGCGAAGGCGATCGTCTCGGTGACCGCCGATGCATCGATGATCCCCGTGGCTATGGTGGCGGCGACCTGAAGGGAGATGAACGCGCCGGCGAAGTTCAGCAATGACGCGATCCCGATAGCGGTACGGGGCGCCAAAGCGCGCGTCGAGATCGACGCGGCGACGACGTTGGCCGTGTCGTGAAAGCCGTTTGTGAAGTCGAACGCCAGCGCGGCGACGATCACGATCACCAGCAAGGCGGTGCTGTGCATCGTGCGTCAGTCTCCCCGCTCGGGCGGATAGGATCCCGTCGAAAGCGAACGGGAGGTAGCTAGATGGGCAGGATCTCGCGCCTCGGGGCGCTGGTGGTGGCGCTCCTGGGATTGGCTGTGCCCGCGGCAGCGGCCCGCAGCGGCTGGAGTTTCCACACCACAGACCGCAACCCCGGCGCCTGGGTCGACCAAAATACGGGGCGGCACTGTGGCGCCAGGCTCGGCACGTATACGGTCGTCCGCCGCAGGACGTTCGAGTCGGGCGTGTTCGCCGGCGAGACGGAGGTGCTGACTGCGACCATCGCCCTGCGGCCGGACGGCCTCGAGCATCGTTTCCACTTCGTCTCGCTGGGGGGCGGCGTGTGGCGGGCGCTGAACGGCGCCCAGCGCCGAACGGTGAGGCGCAATGTCAAGAGCACGCTGCGCAGCCAGGGCGAGAAGGTCCTGGGGGTCCAGGGCAACCGCCTGCTGGTCGATGCCTACGAGCCCGGCAAACCTGTGCAGACGGAGGTGGTCACGCTCCACACCACGCACTGTTAGCAAGTCGCGCGCCTACTGGGCAGCGCTGGCCGACTCCTCGAGGGCGCGCTCCATCAGCTCGGTGTGCGCGCCGCGCGTGCGGCCATCGCGCCGGTGCCAGCTGCCGTCGGCCGCGAGCGTCCAGCCGAACGTGTCATCGGCCAGGCAGCGCTCGAGCGTGTCGTCGAGTTCGGCCCGCAGGGCCGGGCTGTCGATCGGTACCAGGAGCTCCACGCGGGAGTCGAGATTGCGGGGCATGAGGTCCGCCGAGCCGATGTAATAGCGCGATTCGTCCCCGCGGTGGAAGGCATAGATGCGTGAGTGCTCCAGGAACCTGCCCACCACCGAGATCACCTTGATCGTCTCCGAGACGCCCCGTATGCCGGGCTTTAGGCAACAGATGCCCCGCACGTTGAGATCGATCGGGACGCCGGCCTGCGAGGCGCGGTACAGGGCCTCGATGCAGCGCTGATCGACGAGCGAGTTCATCTTCATCACGATCCGCGACTCGGTGCCCTCCCGGTGGGCGGCGATGGTCTGCTCGATCTCCTCGATCAGGGGCTCGCGCATCCAGTCGGGGGCCACCAGCACCTTGCGCTGGCGCTTCGGATGGCCGTAGCCGGTCAGCGTGTTGAACAGGTTGGCCACCTCCTGCCCCAGCTCTGCATCGGTCGTGAACAAGCCGAAGTCCTCGTACAGGCGGGCGTTCTTGGCATGGAAGTTGCCGGTGCCGATCATCACGTAATGGCGGACCCCGTCGCGCTCGCGGCGCACGACGAGGATCGCCTTGGCGTGCGTCTTCAGGCCCGGGATGCCGTAGACGACGTGGGCCCCCACCTCCTCGAGCTCCCGTGACCATTTGATGTTCAGCCGCTCGTCGAAGCGAGCCTTGAGCTCCACCATGCACACGGCCTGCTTACCGCGCTCGGCGGCCTGAATCAGGGAGGGCACGAGGGCCGAGTCGTCCGATGTCCGGTAGACGGTCATCTTGATGGCCAGGACGTTGGGGTCATCAACGGCCTGTCTGACGAAGCGCTCCACGCTTGTGGCGAAAGAGTGGTAGGGGAAGTGCACGAGCACATCGTCGGCGCGCATCGCGCCGAACACGTCGGGCTGGCCGGAGGCGTCCTGGGGCCCGGGCAGCAGCGCCGGATGGGTGAGCGGCGTCCATGGCATCTGGCGCAGCATCGCGTGCCCCTCGAGCCCCGCGATCTGCCACAGGTCGCTCAGGTCGAGCAGGCCATCCACGTCGTAGACCTGGAGCTCTCTCACGTCCAGCCACTCGATTAGCCGGCTGCGGAGCTCGGGATCCATGCTGGCGCCGACCTCCAGGCGCACGACCTCGCCGAAGCGCCGACGGCGGAGCTCGTCCTCGACCGCCCGCAGCAGATCGTCGGCTTCGTCCGACACATCGAAGTCGGCATCGCGCGTGACGCGGAAGAGGTCGTAGCTCATGATCTCCATGCCCGGGAACAGCGTGTCCAGGTGGTGGGCGATCATGTCCTCGAGCGGGATGAACGTCTCCTTGTCGATCTCGACGAAGCGCGGCAGCACCTCCTTGGGCACCTTCACGCGGGCGAATACCTCGTGGTCGAGCTCCGGATCACGGAGCCGCACGATCAGGCTCAGGGACAGGTTGGAGATGTAGGGAAACGGCCGCCCGTGGCCCACGGCCAGCGGCGTGAGCGCGGGGAAGATCTGCGTGCGGAACTGCCGCTCCAGCTGTTCGGTCGACGCACCTGACTGCTCGCAGGTCACGATGCGGATGCCCTGCTCGGCCAACGCCGGGCACACTTTGTGGGAGAAGTCTCGGGCGTGGCGGCTGTCGAGCTCGGCCACCCGCCGGGCGATTCCCTCAAGGGTGCTGCTGGGCGACAGGTCGTCGGGCCCGCGGGCGTCGATGCGGGCGTCGATCTGGTCGTGTAGGCCGGCCACCCGGACCATGAAGAATTCGTCCAGGTTCGTGACGAAGATCGCCAGGAACTTGACGCGCTCCATCAGCGGCAGGTGCTCGTCCTCGGCCAGCTGCAGCACACGATCGTTGAAGTCGAGCCATGACAGCTCGCGGTTGGTGTAGAGCTCGGGGTCCGTGAGGTCGGGGACGCCTGCTTCGGCCGCGGCGCTCACCGCTGCGCCGGTTGGTGTGCTGGCCGCCTGGGTTCCGGTAGCTGGGTCGTCCATCGCTCTAACTCTACGACCGTACAGCGTCGATGTTGTAGTCAGCCGATCACCAGTCGGCGGCCGAACGCACGCTTGAATGCCTCGCCGTCGCCGTAGCGCTCGACGCTCCACCGTGGCAGGATCAGGTTCTTGCCGACGGCGTCCAGGTGCAGGTCGACCCCCCTACCGTTAGCCCGGAGCCGTACCTGGGAGACCGACTGATCGCGGCCCCGCTCCAGGTGCTCCGCGAGGCGCAGGATCACCGAGCAGCGTTCGAGCAGCTCCTCGTCGCCCGGCTCGGCCAGCGTCTCGAGCCCGCCGAGCTTCGGGGTCCCCTTGCGGTGGTAGCGGCTGATCTGTGCGATCAGTGCGCGCTCCCGGGGATCGAACCCCGGCAGCTCGGACGAGACGATCAGGTACTGCGAGTGCTTGTGGTGGTCGTCGTAGGCGATTGTCATTCCCACGTCGTGGAGCATGGCCGCGGCGCACAGCAGCTCGCGCTCGCCTGGCCGCGGCACGAGCAGGCCCTGGTCCACCAGCGAGTCGAACATCTGCAGCGATAGCCGCGCCACATGCTCTACGTGGGCGATGTCTGACTCATACTGGATCGCCAGGTTGCGCACCGCCGCCTCGCGCACGTCGTCGAACAGCGGCTGGGGACGGTCGGCGAGCAGCGTGCGGGCCAGGAAGACACCCTCGCGCAGCCCGGCCTCCGTGGCCTCGACGTGCTCGAAATTGCCCAGCTCCAGCACCGTCTGCAGCACGAGCGCGGCCGCCAGGATGATGTCTGCCCGGCCCGGCTTGATGCCGGAGATCGTCGCCCGTTCGCTCCCCGGCAGCTTGGCCAGGGCTCGGACCAGCTCGGCCAGCGTCTCCTCGGTGATGCGGTAGCCCTGCACGCCAAGGTCGAGGCCGCCGTCGTGCTCCTGCGCGGCCGCGGCCAGGTTTCGGACGGCGCCGCCCAGCCCCACCAGTCGCCTCGGCTCGTCGGCCCCCGCATCGAGTGCCTCCGTCGCCCCGGGCAGCCAGCCCAGTTCGGCGAGCGTCTGGCGCACGCGCTCCCTAACCCGCTCGAGCTCCTTCTTCTTGGCCGGGCCGCTGCCTGGTAGAAGCTCCTCGGTCAGCAGTACCGCTCCCAGCGGGAACGAGACCCGCTCGTGCGCCAGGCGATCGGCCACCCGGATTAGCTGCAGGCTCCCGCCGCCGATCTCGAGCACGACGCCGTCGGTCATCGTGGAGGTGTTGACCGCGGCCACGTAGCCGAAGCAGGCCTCGTCGTCCTCGGAGAGGACCTCGATCCGAAGGCCTGTCCGCCGCTGGGCGCGGCGCACGAAGTCAGCGCGGTTCGAGGCATCGCGGATTGCGCTGGTGGCGACGGCGTGGACCTCGCCGGGCTCGAGGCCGTTTGCCCGGCAGAAGCGCTCGAAGACCGTCAGCGTCTCGAGGCCGCGGGAGATCGCCTCCTTGCTAAGCCGGCCTGTGGCGCCGAGACCGGCGCCGATCCGGACGGTCTCGTAGAGTTCGTCGGTTCGCTTCCACCACGGGCCGTGCTTCGAGGGCGGCCCAGGCTGATAGGTGAAGACCACCAGGCGCCAGGAATTGGACCCCAGGTCGATGACAGCCACCTGACGGTTGCGCTCCAGCGGGCTCCCCCCAGCGCGCGTCGATCGCCAGCTCACCCAGGGGATGATGGGCGCTGGTGCGGATGGAGCGGCTACGCCGCGCTAGGCAGTCAGCGCCGCGGGAGGGTGGTCGTCCACGCGCACGTACCGGATGATCGAGCAGACCAGCAGGATCGTGACCAGCACGGCGCTCGTCGCGCATTCCTCGCAGACGGCGTGGATCGAGAACAGCTCTCTATAGGTCAGGTAGGCGCTGAAGCCGAAGCCAATCAGGCTCATGCCCAGCAGTGCCAGCCGCGTTTCCTCGCGGTCGGGGGCGAGCAGCGTGGCCAGCATGGCCACGTACCCCACTAGTCCGATCAGCGCCACCGGGATGCCGTCGAGCTTCGACCACTGGGAGGTCTGCACCTTGATACACGACTGTCCCGCGGTGCAGGCCGGCTTCAGGCCCGCGTAGTGGATGTAGGTCAAATACGCGGTCAGGGCGATGGCCAGGATGGCGATGACGACCATCGCCAAGCGGAGCCTGTCGGCGGTCAGCGCCCGGAGGCGGGAGGGGCGCGCCGCGGACGCACTGCCGTTGGCGTCGGCCGCGGTCAGCCTGTCGGTCAGGATCTCCGGCGTGCGCGAGCGGGTGCTCACGCCACTGAGTCGATCGCCGACTGGTAGGTGCTGTAGGGCTCGAGGCTCTGATCGAACACCTGCTGCCCCTTGGGGCCGCTGACGACCACCGTCGGCGTGGACTGGAAGTTCTTGGCCTGGGCTGCCTGGGTGTCCGCGCTGAGCAGCGAATTCACTGTGGAAGAGTTGCGATCGAGCTTCCAGGTCCCGTAGTTGAGCCCGGGGATCTGTTGCGCCAGGCCGGAGAGGTAGCTCTCGGTCACGTAGCCCGTTCCCTCCTGGCCCTGCTCGTGATAGAAGAGCTCGATGTAGTTCCACCCCTTGTCCTGGAGACCTGCCGCGTAGGCGGCCTTCTGCTGGGTGGGGAAGACATTCGGTATCGGCGACGAGGACGAAGCGGTCTCCAGCGAGCGGTAGACGAGCTTCACCTTGCCGGTGCGGACGTCGTTCTGGATGAGCTGATTCTCGGAGCTGAGCGCGAACTCCTGGCAGATCGGGCACTCGAGGTCACCGAACTCGGTCATCGTCACCTTGGCCGATGGCGAGCCCAGCGTCATGCCCGACTGCGGGATCCCGGCCAGCAAAGAATCGATCGCCGTCTGAGACTGCCTGGCCTGCGAGCTGTTGGGGTTCGAGTTCGTCTTGCTGCCTCCACCGCTCGAAGAGACCGCGATTGCCACCGCCACCAGCGCGGCGGCGATGAGGACGACACCGCCCAGCATGCGCACCCGCCGATCACGGCGCGTCTTTTCGGCTCGGGCCCGCTCTTCTGCCACGCGGCGGGCACGTGCCTCTTCCTTCTGCTTTGTCCTGGATGCCATGTTGAAAAGCGGTCCGGCGGGTCGCCCCACCCTGCTGCTGGACTTAACGATAGCGACGCCGAGTCCGGGGCGGACCGACGCCTGGCGCCGCCCGTGATCGAGCGCCGGGGCCCATTATTCGCTCTTTGCGTGTAACTATCCTGTTACCCGCCGGGGATCGCGACGGGCAAAACCGTTCTGTGTTCTACAGTGCGCCCCATGTCGCCCGATGGGAATGGGGCGCATGCGGGCGGCGCTGGTCCGCAGCGCACTCAGAACCGGCTACGGCTAGCGGTCATCGACCGCGACCCCGGCTTCCTGCAGGTGCTTTCCAATCGCCTCGAGTCGCTGGGATGGGAGCACCGCCTGCTGTCGAGCCCCGTCACGCCGGACGTCCTCATCTCGCTGCGCCTGAACGCGCTGGTGATCGATCTAACCGTTTTGGGGTCGGCCAGCTGGGAGTACCTGGAGCGCGTCTGCAGCCGGCTCCCGGGGCTGGCGGTGATCGTCTGCACCCAGCCTTCGTCGGTGGCCCAGCGGGTGCGTGGCCTCCGGGTCGGTGCCGACGCTTGGATGACCAAGCCCTGCCATCCCGAGGAGCTGATCTGCGTGATCGAGGCCGCGATCCGCCGTCACCGGATGGGGGAGATGCCATCCCTGGATGGAGCGACGCGGGTCGGCGAGATCACGATCCGCCCCGACCTGTACCAGGCCTATGCAGGCGAGGCCAGCCTGGAGCTAACGGCGCGGGAGTTCGAGATCCTGCATCTGCTCTCGCAGGCCGACCGCGTACTACGGCGCGAGGAGATCTACGAGCGCGTGTGGGGCTACGCGATGGCGCACGGCGACCGCTCGGTTGACGTGTTCGTGCGCAAGCTGCGCCAGAAGCTGCGCCAGGCCTCGCCCGCCTGGAGCTACATCCACACCCACTTCGGGGTCGGCTATCGGTTTGCACCAGAGCCCGAGGAGAGCAGTGAGGGGATGGCCGAGATGTCGTTGACCGAGCCTGCCGAGGGCGGTCGCGAGCCGGCGATCGCGGAGCCGGCGGTCGATCTCGACGAGCAGCCGGGGATCGATCCCCGGGAGCGTCTAGACGCATCGTTGACGGGCTGAGGGGCTAGCTCTCAGGGGACGACGGGCCGATGATGGGCGCTGGGGATTCACCCGGCGAGAATCGTCCGGCGCCCAGCGGTGCCGGTTCACAGAGCGTTCACATGCCGATCACACCTCGGTAACGCGGCAGGTCAGCCGCGGGAGCAGCATCGTCACAGGCATGTCAGCTACCGCGCGCTCGCGTCCAGAGGTGCTCGAAGTGGGCCCCCTTGAGGTCCTGCCGGAGGAGCACCTGGCGCGGGCCGACGGGCGGCCGCTGATGCTCTCGCTGCGCGAACTGCGCCTATTGACCGAGCTTGCGCGGCGCAGCGACCGGATCACCGCACGGAAGGATCTCTTCCGCCTGGTGTGGGGCAAGGAGATGCGCCAGGGAGACCGTTCCGTCGACGTCTATATCCGCAAGCTCCGCGTGAAGCTCGGGAATGCGCTTCCGGGATGGCGCTTCATCCACACCCACTCCGGCTTCGGCTATCGCCTGACGGCCGAGCGTAAGCAAATCGTAAACGAGCAGTTCACAAGTGAATAACACCTGATGGCCCGCGTGTCCCGAGACTGTGGTCCACAGCTAATGAAGGAGATCACTTTGAGCACAAGACGCCTCGCCGCCGCCGTGGTGGCGCTGTTCACATCGGTTGCGCTTGCGGCCTGTGGATCGAGCAGCAACAACAGCTCGGCGAGCGGCTCGGGCGGCGCGTCGTCCGGCGGCTCGAGTTCGAACTTGGGCCCAGGGTCGGGCACCATCAACGGCGCCGGCTCAACCCTCGCCGCGCCGATCTACCAGCAGTGGGGGCAGACGCTCAAGTCCTCGGGCTTGACCGTCAACTTCAACCCCGTCGGCTCGGGCGCGGGACAGACACAGCTCGCGTCCGCGACGATCGCGTTCGCGGGTTCCGACCCGGCGCTGAAGGCGTCCGACAAGTCGAAGATGAAGGGTCCGGTGCTGCAGTTCCCGGTCGCGTTCGGCGGCATCACGGTCTCCTACAACCTCCCAGGCGTCAAGAGCGGCTTGAAGCTCGACGGCCCGACGGTCGCCAACATCTTCTCGGGGAAGGTCAAGACCTGGAACGACCCCGCGATCAAGGCGCTCAACCCCGGCGTGACGTTGCCGAGCACGGCAATCACGGTCGTCCACCGCTCGGACTCATCGGGAACGACCGACGGCTTCACCAAGTACCTGTCCGACGTCGACCCAGCCTGGAAGTCGACCGTGGGCTCCGGTAAGGACGTCAAGTGGCCGACCGGTACCGGCGGCAAGGGCAACTCGGGCGTCGCCGCCGCGGTCAAGCAGACGCAGGGCGCAGTGGGCTACGTGGAGCAGGCGTACGCGTTGGAGAACAACTTCACGTTCGCGGCGGTGAAGAACTCGGGTGGCAGCTACGTGCTGCCGACGATCCAGAACACCTCCGAGGCCGCAAACGGCATCGCGGTGCCGGCCGACCTCGGCATCTCGACGATCAACTCGCCGAATGCGGCGGCGTACCCCATCGTCTCGCAGACATTCCTTGATGCCTACAAGGATCCCTGCAAGTCGGGTGGTCTGAACTCCTCCACTGCCGAGGCGCTCAAGAAGTGGCTGACCTACGCCTTCGGCGACGGCCAAAAGACGCTGGGGGCGGGCAGCAACCAGCTGCCGTACGCGCCGCTGCCCGCGTCGCTTCAGAGCAAGGACCAGGCGCAGCTGGCGACCATGGTCTGCAACGGGTCGACGATCCCCTAGCCATCGGATGGCCGAGGCCCAGGGACACTAAGTGGAGGCAACGGTAACCACAGTCGGCGGCGACCGCGCGTCATTCGCGCGGTCGCCGTGGGCGCGGATTCCTGACCAGGCTCTGCAGTGGGGGCTCAGCGCCCTGGCTGCGCTGATCCTGGTGCTGACCGTCTACTTCTTCGTCCGACTCATCGGGCAGTCGCATTCGGTGTTCTCCAAGTACGGGCTGAACTTCGTGTTCAGCAACGACTGGGACACCTCGCGCAACATCTACCACGGCGCGGCGCTGGTGGTGGGGACGCTGATCACTTCGGGGATCGCCTTGCTGATCGGCGTGCCGGTGGCGGTGGCCTCGGCGCTGTTCGTGGTCGAGTTGTGTCCGCGGCGGATGCGGACGCCGTTGTCGATCGTCGTCGATCTGCTGGCGGCGGTCCCTTCGGTCGTCTACGGATTGTGGGGCGTGTTTGTCCTGATCCCCAAGCTTCAGCCTGCCGAGAAGTGGTTCGCCAGCACCTTCTCTTTCATACCGTGGATCGGGGGCGGCACGGTCACCGGGCCCAACTACTTCATCGCCGGGCTGATCCTGGCGATCATGATTCTCCCGATCGTTTCGGCGATCGCCCGCGAGGTCATGGCCACGGTGCCGCCCGAGAACAAGGAGGCCGCGCTGGCTCTAGGGGCGACGCGTTGGGAGATGATCCGCATGGCGGTGCTCCCGTATTCGCGCTCGGGCATCACCGGCGGGGCGATGCTCGGGCTGGGTCGGGCGCTCGGCGAGACGATCGCGGTGGTGCTGGTGATCGGAGCGGCGCCCACGATCGGCAAGCACCTCTTCAACCAGGGCTACACGCTGGCAGCGGTGATCGCCAACGAATTCGGCGAGGCCACCGGCATTCACACGTCGGCGCTGTTCGCAGCCGGCCTGGTCCTGTTCGTGCTGACTCTGATCGTCAACATGATTGCCCGCTGGTTCGTCGAGCGCGGCTCGCACGGCATACGTGGGAGCGGTGCCACCGGAATGACGATCGCCGAGCCGGGCGGCGGCAACTGATGGGGAGCGCGTTTCAGTGACCGCTACGAGCGCGGCACCAGACCCGCTGACCCGAATCAGCGCCCGGCGGCGCCGGACCGACCTGCTGATGCGCGGGGCGCTCCTCGCCGGGACGCTCGTGGCGCTGATCCCGTTGATCCTGATCCTCTACTTCCTGATCAAGAAGGGGATCGGAACGTGGAGCGGCAGCTTCTTCACGACCGACCCGACAGGCAGCTTCTTCGGCAACCCAGGGGGGATCCGCAGCGCGCTGCTGGGGACGGTGGAGATCGTGGCTCTGGCCAGCCTGATCGCCATCCCGGTGGGAATCGGCGTCGCGCTCTACCTGTCGGAGTACGGCGGCACGTCGTGGTTCGCCAAGGTCGTCCGCTACTTCGTCGATGTCATGACCGGAGTGCCCTCGATCGTGTTCGGTCTCTTCATCTACATCGTGCTGGTGCTGGGGCACGTCGGCGGCAACTTCACGGCGTGGAAGGGCTCGATCGCGCTGGCGCTGCTGATGCTGCCGATCGTCGTGCGCTCGTCGGAGGTCGTGCTGCTGCTGGTTCCAAGCAGCCTGCGAGAAGCCGCGTTGGCGCTGGGCGCCCCGCGCTGGCGCGTGCTGCTGCGGGTGGTGCTGCCCACGTCCCTCCCGGGCCTGGTTACCGGCTCACTCCTGGCGGTGGCCCGGGGGATGGGGGAGACGGCACCGCTGCTGTTCACCGTGTCGGTGGCGATGGGGCTGACGGGCAACCTCTCGCAGCAGATGAACTCGCTCCCGATCCAGATCTACGAGGACATCCAGTCGCCCCGTGCCGCGGTCAACGCGCGTGCCTGGGGGGCCGCGCTGGCGCTGGTTCTTCTAGTGCTAATCATCAACGTCCTCGCCCGCTTTTTCTCGCGTAGGAGGCGCGTGGCATGATCCCACCCGAAACGACCAGCAAGGAACCAACCGATATGTCTACTCCCGGTGGTCCGCCTCCCGCGGAGGCGACCGAGACTGGCTCTCAGCGCGCGGGGGCCGCCGCCGGCTCGGCCACCGGTCATGTCGTCAGGCTGGAAGATCTTCACGCCTACTACGGGGACCAGCACGCGCTCAAAGGGATCAACATGGATTTCGCTCCGGGGCAGGTGACGGCGATCATCGGCCCCTCCGGATGCGGAAAGTCGACCATGGTCCGCTGCATCAACCGCATGCACGAGGAGATTCCCGGCGCGCGCGCTGAGGGCAAGATCACGCTGGATGGCCGCGACGTGTACGGCAGCGACGTTGACGTCACCTCGGTGCGGCGGCTGATCGGCATGGTGTTCCAGAAGCCGAACCCGTTCCCCACGATGTCCGTGTTCGAGAACGTGGCCGCCGGGATGCGCCTCACCGGCACGCGGGGCTCGAATCTGCGTGAGCGGGTCCACAAGTCGCTGCGGGCGGTCGGTCTCTGGGAGGAGGTCAAGAACCGGCTCGACAAACCTGGCATCGGTCTGTCCGGCGGTCAGCAGCAGCGGCTATGCATCGCCCGCACGATCGCAGTCGAGCCCGAGGTGATCCTCATGGACGAACCGTGCTCGGCCCTCGACCCGGTGGCGACGCTGAAGATCGAGGAGCTGATCGACGAGCTCAAGGAGCGCTACACGATCGTGATCGTCACCCACAACATGCAGCAGGCAGGCCGGGTCTCTGACTCCACGGCCTTCATGCTGGACGGCGAGCTGATCGAGCACTCGCCGACAACCGAGCTCTTCACCCGACCGAGGGACGAGCGCACCGAGCGCTACGTGACCGGGAAGTTCGGATAGATCCCTCCGGCGAGCGCAGAGGAGCGAGAAACATGCAAGAGGTTCGTCACCAGTACCGAGAGGCGCTCAAAGAGCTCGAGCAGCAGACGCTCGGCGGCCTGGAGATCGTCATTCAGCAGCTGGACCGCGCGCTTGAGTGCGTCTCCTACCAGGACGTCGAGCTGGCGGGCCTGGTGGTCGCCGACGACGACCGGATCGACGGCCGCTATCTCGAGGTGCACCAGGGCGTGCTGTCGTTGCTCGCCCGCCAGGCGCCGGTGGCCGGCGATCTGCGGATCGTGGCCGCGCTGCTTCATGTTCTCCGCTGCATGGAGCGGATGGGTGACCAGTGCGTGAACATCGCCAAGCTGGTGCCGCTGTCGGGCTACGAGTCGCCGAAGGACAAGGACATCCTCGATCGGATCGAGCGCATGGGTCGCAACGTCCGCTCGCAGGTCTCGCAGGCCAAAGAGTCCTTCGCGTCTCGCAACGTCGAGCTGGCCAGGGACCTTGTCCGCCAGGACGAGGAGGTCAACCGGCTCAACCGGGCCATCTTCAAACGCGCCGTCGAGATCGGCGACGACGTCGACACGCGCGAATGGGCGATGTTCATGATCCTCGTGGCCCGGGCGCTCGAGCGCGTGGGCGACAACACGGTGGATATCGCCGAGCAGGTGGAGTTCGTCGTCACCGGTCTGTTCCGTGAGGTGGCCGACAAGGCGCCCCCGACGGCAGGCACGGTGGGCCAGAGCTAGCACGGAGCGAGCGCAGGCCGGTCGGAGCTGGCTCTCGCAAATAAAAGGGGCCGGTCCCGCAGACCGGCCCCTCTTTACACAGAGAGAGGACGGGACGCTAGAGGGCCGTCGGGCGGCGCGTGTGACGATTTGGTGTCTGAGGGGCCCCGGCCTCGGGCGCGTAGACCGGCACCGTCTCGCGCTTGCCCTTCAGCTCGATCCCGGTGCGTTCGACGAGCTCCACGTCGGGGTGCTGCAGCAGCGACACCGTGCGCTCCGCCACCAGCAGGCTGTCGCCGGTCTCGCGCGTGGCCGCCTCCACGCGGGAGGCGACGTTCACCGCGTCACCGATCACGGTGAACTCGAAGCGGCCATCGCCGCCCACGTTGCCAGCCACGACCGTGCCCGAGCTCAGGCCGATCCCAATCTCCAGCACCTCGTCCTGTTCCCCGTGGCCCTCCTTGCCCGCATCGCCGTCGCTGTGAGAGAGCGCACCCGCGATCTCGAGCGCGGCCGCCAGCGCCTCATCCGCGTGATTCGGCTGGCGCCGCGGCGCGCCGAAAACGGCCAGCAGACCATCGCCCACGTACTTGTCGACGCGGCCGCCGTGGGCGTGGATGATCGGCACCACCCGCTCGAACAGCCGGTTGATCGCTCCCACTACCTCGCGCGCGGGCGTGCGCTCTGAGAAGCCCGTGAAGTTCCGCGCGTCGAGGAACATCAGCGTCACCTCCACCTCCTCGCCGGCCATGTCGATTCCCTCCTCGAGGATGTGCGCGGCGACATCCGGATCGACGTAGGTCCCAAACGCCTCCTTGATCCGCTCGCGCTCGGCGAGGCCGGCGACCATGGCGTTGAAGCCCTGTTGCAGCTGTCCGATCTGCGAGCCGTCGTAGACGGGAACCGTGACGTCGAAGTCGCCGCGCTGGACGCGCCCCAGCGCGCGACGGACCGAGGCGATCGGGTCGGCGGTGGTACGGGCGGCGAGCGCCGTGGCCAGCAGCCCAACGGCGATGCCGGTGCCGCCCAGGACCACGGTGGCCACCCTGAGCGTCGAGACGCTGATGTCGTAGCCGCCAGTGAACGCGAGGATGCCTATCGCCACGAGGCCCAGAACCGGGATGCCGGTCCCGAGCGCCCACGCCAGCAGCGATCGTGTCGTGACGCCCGGCACCCACAGGCGGTCGGGCGCCCCCCCGGCCAGCGCACGCGCCGCCGGAGACCGCAGCAGCCGCTCGGTGAGCAGGTAGGCCATCGACGCGGTCACCAGCCCCGTGAGCATGACCGTCACGGCGGTGCCCACCGCCAGGCGCGCCGAGTAGGTGGCGTTCAAGATCCCGAACAGCGCCGCGGCGGCCGTCCAAAGCCCGAGCTGGAGCGCGAACAGGCGAAGTGGCGCGTAGAGCACGAGCCGGATCTCGGTGGCGCTCGGCCGTCGTTCCTCCAGCAGCCACTGACGAAGGCCCCACAAGCGCCGGGTCCCGACGAACACGCCGAGCGGCACGGCTACCGCCACGTAGCCCGCCGCCACCATGCCGTCGATCAGCCGGATGTGGCCGATGTGGTGGACATCGTGTGGCGTTGGCACCACAAGCAGGCCGATGACCAGCACGGCGCCTGCGCCGATCAGATTGATCACCGCGATGATGACGGCCACCGTCACCGAGCCAAGACGCCACATGGCCCTGCCGCTCAGCTCGCTCTCGCCCGGTCGGATGGCTTCGATCAGGGCGCCGCGAGCGGTTGATCCCGCCGCCGGCCTCATTGACCCACGCGACATTATCCGTTGGCGGACGGCGGCCCGCGTTGCATTGGCCGCAGGGCCAATGACGGGGCATGCCGCCGACCGTACCGTGCCGTCATGCGCACACGGCCTCCGCAGATCGTGGCGTTCGGTGGCGGCGGCTTCTCCATGGAGGGGGCAACACGCTGCTCGACGATTACCTGCTGCAGCTGACCGGCGTCGTACGTCCGCGCGTGTGCTTCCTGCCGACTGCCAGCGGTGACGCCGACCACTACATCGTTCGCTTCTACAGGGCGTTTGCCGCCTCGCGCTGCGAGCCCTCGCACATATCGCTGTTCAGGCGCGAGACCGGCGTCGGCGACCCGCGCGCCCACCTGATGGCGCAGGACCTCGTCTACGTGGGCGGCGGCAGCCTGGTCTCGTTGCTCGGGACGTGGCGGGCGCACGGCATCGACCTCGCGTTGCGCGAGCTTGGCAGGCCGGCGTGGTCCTGTGCGGTGGCTCCGCGGGGTCGCTTTGCTGGTTTGCCCAGGCAGTGAGCGGGTTTCACGAAGGGCCGGCCCGGCGCATCGAAGGGCTGGGCTTTCTACCCTGGTCAAACGCCGTGCACTACTGCGAGGAAACTGAGCGTCGGGCAGCGTTCGAGGAGGCCGTCGCGGCGGGGATGCCTCCGGGCTACGGCGTCAGCGACGGCGCGGCGCTTCACTTCGTCGGCACCGAGCTCTCCGAAGTCGTCTCCTCGCGCCAGGGGGCTAACGCCGTTTACGTAGCGAAGGGGAAACGCCGGGTTGTCGAGCGCAAGCTTCCGGCGCGGTATCTGGGGGGCGGTCCCAGAGCCATGGCATCCGATGCCGCGGTCGCGGCGTGAGCAGCGGGCGCGCGGAGCGACGCGGGCAGCATCTCGGGGGTTTGCGCCGGGACCGTCCCGGTAGACGGGTACCTTCGCGCCGGCAACGGATCATCGCGCTGGGCGGCGGTGGCTTCACGATGGGCGAGCGCAACCCGGCGCTCGATCTCCTGGTGCTCGAGGCGAGCGCCCGGCCGATGCCCCGGATCTGCTTCCTGCCCACGGCCAGCGGCGATCCGCGGGAGCAGGTGATGCACTTCTACGAGCGCTTCGGCTCGTGGCCTTGCGAGCCCAGCGTGCTGTCGCTGTTTCACCTCGAGTCGCCCATCGATCCGGTGCAGCACCTGCTCGCCCAGGACGCGATCTACGTCGGCGGGGGCTCGATGAGAAACCTTCTCGCGGTATGGCATGCCCACGGGGTGGACCGAGCGATGCGCGCGGCCTGGGAGCGGGGGACGCTGTTGTCGGGGCTGAGCGCCGGGGCCATGTGCTGGTTTCAGGGCGGTATCTCCAAGAGCCGCGGCGCGCCGGAGCCGGTGCGAGGTCTCGGGCTGCTCGACGGGAGCATGTCCGTGCACCTTGACTCAGAGCTTGAGCGCCTGCCGGCGTACCGCCGCGCAGTGGCCGCCGGCGAGCTGCCCGGCGGATACGCGCTGTCCGACGGCGCGGCGCTCGTGTACGACGGCACGCGGCTGGTGGACTGCGTGGGCTCTGATCCGGCGGCTCGGGTGATCAGTATCCGATCCGACGGCAGCGGCGGCCTGATCGAGCAGGACGTGGCGGTCACACCGCTGCGCGGGGCGGGTGATCGGCCGCTCGACGACGGCGAGCATGACGCGCTCGCCGAGATGCGCGCGCTACGAGCTGGGCGCCGGCGCTGGGACTAGCGGCTGCGCTGACGGCGAGATCGACACCTCGCGTCGCTCGGTGGCGAGCTCCACCTCGTCCGCATTGCGTCCCAGCTGCTGCCAGCGCTCAGCGACCTCGCCGCACAGCCCGTCGAGGAAATCGTCGCTGTGCAGCGGGTCGTGGTGAAACAGCAGCAGCCGCTCGGCAGCCACGCGCTGGGCGAAGGCCAGGGCGTCGGAGACCGGCGAATGGCCCCAGCCGAGATGGTTGGGGTACTCGGTGTCCGTGTACTGGCAGTCGTGAATCAGCAGCGAGGCTCCCTGCCCGAGCCCGAAGCCGGAGATCCAATCGTCGTCCAGCTCGGACAGCGGCGATCCCAGGCCCGGCTCGTGGTCTGGGATGTAGCAGAGCGTCGTGTCTCCGTCCTCGATTCTGTAGCCGAGTGTCGGGCCGCGGTGGGTGACGGCCTGCGCGCGGATGCGCGCCGCCCCGATGTCCCACTCCAGCGGCTCGGCCTCGCGGAAGGAGACGTGCGAGGGCAGCTCACGAACCTCAACCGGAGCCAGCGGCGCCGAGATGTAGCGACCGATGCGGTCGCCCAATGACGCTTCCGGAGAAGCCGGGCCCCATACGGTGATGTCCGACTCCGGGCGAAATGCCGGGGCGAAGAACATCAATCCCTGGATGTGGTCGAGATGCAGGTGCGTGAGCAGGATGTGGATTGGGCGCTCCACCCGCGGAAGGGCCAGACCAAGGTTGCGGATCCCGGTCCCAGCATCCAGGATTAGTGTGCTCCCATCCGAGAGGGTGACCTCCACGCACGAGGTGTTGCCTCCGTAGCGGTTGGTCTCCGGCCCTGGCGCCGGCACCGAGCCGCGCGCGCCCCAGACCTTGATTCTCATCGCGAACCGCTCTCCTCTGCCACGCCGGTCGTGGCTTGCGTACGCTCATCCTCCGGCAACGGCCAGAAGATAACGATCGCCCCACTCGAGCCGTCACGCCCGACGATCGGGATCGCGCTCGCCGCGATCTCCTGGTAGTGGTTGCCGGCGGTGCAGATCCGGAAATTGCCGTGCGCCGGGCGTCCCTCGCGCAGGGACTTCGTGAGGTCGTTCCGGTCGTAGGGGATCGGCTGGTCGCTCTGGTCGAACGGGCCGAACGCAGTCGTCCACTCCTCGGCGCTCAGCGTCCCGGTGTCCTCGAAGCGCCTCCCGACCATCGCCCCCGCCGCCTCGTTGTAGAACAAGAGCGCGCCCTCGGCGCCGACGAGGAATGCAGGTGTGGAGATGCTCGAGAGGAGGTTGCGGGCCAGAATCAACTCGAGCGGCTTTTGGGCGCTCACGGCTTGAACTCTAATGGCGGGCCGGTTGATGGAAAACCGCCCGCCTCCTGGGACTATCCTGAGCGGGCCGTGGCCACGCAAAAGCAAGGGGGAACGAAACGCAAACGACGCGGGCGCGCTGGCGCTCCGCGCGCGGTCGGCTCGCCGCGGCGCGAGCAGCAGGCCCAGCGCAGGGTCGTGACGGATCGTGAGCGCCGCGCGGGCGAGCGGGTGCTGGGAAAGGTGGGCGAGCGTCCTCCGAGCCCCTTCGGCGGGCTGCCGGTGTCGGAGGTCGCGATCTTTGCCGGCGCCGTGGCGTTCATCATCGGGTTGGTGCAGGGCGGCGCAAACCCGGCGCTGATCGTGGGGCTGATCGTGGTGGTGCTGGGGGTGGTCGAGGTCACCGCGCGCGAGCACTTCTCCGGCTTTCGCTCCCACACCACGCTGCTCGCCGGGATCCCGGCGGTGGGCGTTGGCATCGCAATCATCGCGCTCGTGGGGTCCCACACCACCCGACAGTTCCTGCTGGTCGTGGTGGTGCTGGTGTTCGCGGGCCTGTTCTACGCCTTCAGGCGCTCCTTCATGGCCGCACGCCAGCGACGTGTGGCTCGGCGCTAGGCGCCTCATCGGCTGCGGTCACCGGCAGCTTGATCATGAATACGGCGCCGCCGTCGGGTGCATTGTCGACGCCGACGGTCCCGTGGTGCTGCTCGGCCACTTGCCTGACGATCGACAGGCCCAGTCCTGAGCCCAGCTGTCCGCGGACGTTCGCGCCGCGGTAGAAGCGATCGAAGACATGCGGCAGGTCTTCCTCGTCGATGCCGGGGCCGTGGTCGCGCACGCGCACGCCCTCGCCGTCCACGCCGACCTCGATCGTGCCTCCGGGCGGTGAGTGACGCGAAGCGTTGTCCAGCAGGTTGTTGACCGCCCGCTCCAGCCGCTCGGCCACGCCCTCGAGCGTCACGGGCTGAAGGTGCGCGACGAACTCGAGGTCGGGCGAATTGCGCCTGGCGCGGGCCAGCGACCCCTCCACCACCCGGTCGAGCCGTACGTCCTCGGCCGCGCCGCTGGGCTCATCGCCGCGGGCCAGCTCGATCAGGTCAGACACCAACCGGCTCAGCTCCTCACTCTGCTCGACCACGTCGGTCAGGAGCCGGCGGCGGTCCTCTTCCCGTAGCTCGCCGCCCTGCAGCAGCACCTCGATGTTCGTGCGCAGGCTGGTCACCGGCGTGCGCAGCTCGTGCGAGGCGTCGGCTACGAGCTGGCGCTGGGCGCGGACCGACTCATCGAGAGCGGCGCGCGACTGCTCCAGGTGCTCGAGCATGGCGTTGAATCGCCGGGCCAGCTGTCCGACCTCGTCGTCGGAGTGGATCTCGAGGCGTTTGGAGAGATCATCGGTGGCCGATATGTAGCTCGCCGTCTGCGCCACCTCGGCCAGCGGCGCCAGCACGCGGCGGGCGGCGAGCCGCCCCAGGGCGGCGGCCAGCGCCACGCCACCGATGGCCAGGAGGATGAGGATCAGGCGGAGGTTCGAAAGCGTGTGGTCGGTTCCCGCGAGCGAGTCGGCTAGTTGCAGCGCTCCTCCTTCCACGGGGATCGTCAGCATCCGCAGGTGGGTGCCGTCGACGGTCGTGTCGGTGAAAAAGCTGTTCGTTTGCCCCTGGGCCGCGCCCAGCGTGGCCCGATCGACCGGCAGGTTCAGGCCGCTGCCAGCTTCGACGGTGCCGCTGGGGCTGATCACCTGCCAGTACTGAGGAGGACCGCCGGCGCCCGGAGAGGCACTTGGGAGCCGATGCTGCTGGAGCAGCGACCTGGGGTCCTGGACCGCGAGCTGCCCCTGGTTGTTGAGGGCCCCGTCCACCTGTCCCAGGACCTGGCCCTTCACCACCAGATAGGCAACCACTGCCGCGATCACCACCGCGATGGCCACAGCCACCCCTGCGGCGAATGCCACTCTGCGGTTGAGCGCCACCCCTACTCCCGCAGCACGTAGCCGACGCCCCGGACCGTGTGCAGCAGCCGTGGCTCGCCGCCGGCCTCGGTCTTGCGCCGCAGGTAGCCCATGTAGACACCGAGCGCGTTCGAAGTGGGGCCGAAGTCGTAGCCCCAGACGTGCTCGAAGATCGTGGATCGAGTGAGCACCTGCCGCGGATGCTGGAGGAACAGCTCCAGCAGCGAGAACTCGGTCTTGGACAGGTCGATCACCCGCTCGCCGCGGTGCACCTCGTGGGCCACGGGGTCGAGCTCCAGATCGGCATAGCGCAGCACCTGACCATCGCTGCCCTCATCAGTCCGCCGCAACAGCGCGCGCAGACGAGCCTGCAGCTCGCGCAGCGCGAACGGCTTGACGAGATAGTCGTCGGCGCCGACGTCGAGGCCCGCCACGCGATCGTCGATCGCGTCCCGGGCCGTCAGCATCAGCACCGGGGTGCGATCGCCCGCCGTGCGCATGCGGCGGACCACCTCGAGGCCATCGAGCCGCGGCATCAGGACGTCAAGGACGACGGCATCCACGGTGGCCCCGACGAGCGCGTCGAGGGCCTGCTCGCCGTCGGCGGCCAGCTCCACTTCGTAGTTCTCCAGGCGCAGCGCGCGCTCGAGGGCTCGCCGGACGGCGGGCTCGTCATCGACCACCAGCACGCGGGGCATTGGCGAATGATGGCGGGTGCGCGTAAAAGTTGGCGAAGAGCGGCTTGCAAGGGGCGTGGGGGGGCGTTGCCGCGGGCGGCCCCGGAGGTGGCCCGCGCGGGCGCGCCCGAGGGTGGGGGAAAAGACGGCATAGGGGACGTTTCCGCCCACCCTTCGCTCTGATGTCAAGCGTTGAGTAGGTGGCGGGACGCGCCTGTACCGCTCGTAGATCACGCGCGAGCCGAACGTCCTGGTCTCAACCAGGTCCAGCGGAACGTCTTCGGTAACCGGTGGGAGGAAGGGCGTGCCGCCACCGACGACGACTGGATTGCGGAATATGCGCAGCTCGTCGACGAGCCCGAGCTCGATCGCCGCGGCAGCCAGCCCGGCGCCGCCGATCGCGACGTCCTTGTCGGTCGCCTCGAGCGTCGCAGCGGCCTCCTCGGCCACCGACGCCTCGGCGAGCCGGGCGTTGCCCTGAACGCTCTCGAGCGTGCGGCTGAAGACGATCTTTGGGAGAGCGCACCAGACGTCGGCGAATGCGGCTTGGAGCTCTGTGTCGCGCATCGATGGATCCGTTTCCCACACCAGCATGGTCTCGTAGAGCCTGCGGCCGCACAGAAAGCTGCCGAGCTCGCGTGTCTGCTCGGTGTGGAAACGAAACTGCTCGTCGCTGGGGACCGTCCACCCGAACGCCCCGTCACGGTCCGCGATGAAGCCGTCCACCGAGACGCCCATCGAGTAGATCAGCATGGCTTCAAGCTCATCGCACCGAAGCGACGGACGATGATCGCTATGAAGCTCACCATTGAGCTTGACATCGGGCTCTCCTTCCTTTGCAGGCTGCTCTGCCAGAGCTAGTGACCGATCGCGAGACGAAAACTCATCGTCGTGGGCGGTCCAGGCGATCGTACGGCCATTGCCGACGCCGCACTCAGATCCCGGAAGCGGAGCCCTCACCGGCGGCGCGACCTCGTGAGGAATCGCACTGCCGGCGAGCGCAAGTCAAACTCGATCCGCGAGGGTGGGCGGATAAGCGACATCATGCGTCGCTTATCCGCCCACCCTCGCCCCGGGCGCGAGCCCCGGGCCGTCAGCGACACTATCTCCGTGCCTCGCGACAAGCTGAAGACCTACCGCGGCAAACGCGATTTCGCTGCCACCACCGAGCCCTCGGGCCGGGCGGAGGACGGCGCAAAGGCGGGGCGGGCCAAGCCCGCGGGCCGGGCCAAGCGCGAGCCCTCGGCCCGCACCAAGCCCTCGGGCCGGGCGGAGGACGGCGCAAAGGCGGGGCGGGCCAAGCGCGAGCCCTCGGGCCGCACCAAGCCCTCGCGCGGCATCAAGCCCTCGGCCCGCACCAAACGCCTCGCGCAACCCGCTCAGCCTCGCTTCGTCGTCCAGGAGCACCACGCCACGCGGTTGCACTGGGATCTGCGCCTTGAGCACGACGGCGTGCTCGCCTCCTGGGCGATCCCCAACGGCATCCCGCCGGACCGCGAGGAGAACCGCCTGGCGGTCCACACCGAGGATCACCCGCTCGAGTACCTGGAGTTCGAGGGTGAGATTCCCAAAGGGGAATACGGCGCCGGGACGATGGAGATCTGGGACACCGGCACGTTTGAGGTTCACAAGTGGGAGGAGCGCAAGGTCGAGGTCAGCTTCCATGGCGAGCGACTGCGCGGGCGCTACGGGCTGTTCGTGATCGGGCGCGACGAGGCCTCGCAGAACGACTGGATGATCCACCGCATGGATCCGCCCTCGGACCCGGGGCGGCAGCCGATGCCGGAGCGGATCGTGCCCATGCTGTCCCGCTCCTCGACGCAGATTCCGCGGCCGGAGAACGAGTGGTCGTTCGAGGTCAAGTGGGACGGCGTACGGGCGATCGCCTACGTCAAGCCCGGCCGGTTGCGGCTCGAGAGCCGCAACCAGCGCGAGATCACAGATTCCTATCCCGAGGTCCGCGGCTTGCTGCTCGAACTGGGGATGCGCGAAGCCGTGTTCGACGGCGAGATCGTGGCGTTCGATGACCGCGGGCGCCCGAGCTTCGAGCGGCTACAGCGGCGCATGCACGTCACCTCGCCCTCGTCGGTGCGGCGCCTGGCGAACAGTACGCCCGTGGTGTACGCGATCTTCGATCTGCTCTACCTCGATGGCGAGCTGCTGTTTGAGGTGCCCTACGAGGAGCGCCGCCGGCGGCTGGAGGGCCTGGACCTGGCCGGTCCGGCCTGGCGCGTGCCGGCGGCCCACGCGGACGGCGGCGAACAGCTGCTCGAGGCTACGCGGGTTCAGGGGCTCGAGGGCCTGATCGCCAAGCGGTACGGCAGCCGCTACGAGCCCGGCCGCCGCAGCGGCGCCTGGGTGAAGGTCAAGCACACCCTGCGGCAGGAGTTCGTGATCTGCGGCTGGCTACCGGGAGAGGGTCGCCGCGCCGAGCGCATCGGGGCGCTGCTGGTGGGCTATCAGCGCGACGGCGCCCTGGTCTATGCCGGCCGGGTGGGCACCGGCTTCACCGAGGCCACGCTCGACGAGCTGGCGGCGCGGCTGCGGCCACTGAGGTCCAAGCGCAGTCCCTTCGACGTGGCGCCGAAGCTGCCGCGCGAGGCCCAGTTCGTCGAGCCGCGGCTCGTGGCAGAGGTGGAGTTCCGGGAGTGGACTGCCGACCGCGTCTTGCGGGCTCCGTCGTTCAAGGGGCTCCGCGACGACAAGTCGCCCGATGCGGTGACGCTCGAGCTGGACGTGGCGGATGCCGCGCCCGAGGCGGAGGGGAGCGGTAGGGTGCTGAGCACGCCGGACGCGCCCGAGGCGGAGGGGAGCGGTAGGGTGCCGAGCACGCCGGACGCGCCCGAGGCTCTGTTCGAGGAGGTCGAGCGGCTGCCGGGCGGTGCGCTGTCGGTTGTGGTCGACGGCCGGCAGCTGAAGCTGTCCAACTGGGACAAGGTCCTGTTTCCCCAGAGCGGCTTCACGAAGGGGGACCTGATCGCGTACTACGCGCGCGCCGCGCCGGCGGTGATCGCGCATATTCGTGACCGCGCGCTGACGCTCAAGCGCTATCCGAACGGCGTCGAGGAGCCGTACTTCTACGAGAAGCAGTCGCCCTCGCACCGCCCGGAGTGGGTGCAGACGCGCAAGATCGGGGACGTCAACTACACGCTGGCTCAGGACCGGGCGACGCTGGTATGGCTGGCGAACCTGGCGGACGTCGAGCTGCACACCTCGCTGTCACGAGCTCAGGAACCCGAGCGGCCCACGATGCTGGTGTTCGATCTGGACCCCGGGGCGCCGGCCTCGGTGCTCGAGTGCTGCCAGGTGGCGCTGGTCCTGAACGGATTGTTCACGCAGCTCTCGCTCCAGAGCTTCGTCAAGACTTCGGGCTCGAAGGGGATGCAGGTCTACGTGCCGCTCAACAACCCGAGCGTCACTTACCGCCACACCAAGCCGTTCGCCCGCCGCATCGCCGAGCTGCTCGAGCAGCGGCTCCCCGAGCTGGTGACGAGCCGTATGACCAAGCGACTCCGTCCTGGGAGGGTGCTCGTCGACTGGAGTCAGAACGACGCCCACAAGACGACCGTGACCGTCTATTCGATACGCGCGCGCGAGCGCGCGTATGTCTCCACACCGGTCAGCTGGGAGGAGGTTGAGCGCTGCCGCCGGGAGCGCCAGCCCGAGCTGCTGAGCTTCGACTCGCAGCAGGTCCTGCGGCGGCTCGAGGAGCGCGGCGATCTATTCGGGGCGCTGGAGAGCTTGGAGCAGTCGCTCCCCGCGACGGCTTAGGCAAACCCACAACATCGATTTCCGCGTACGCAAATAAGATGGTGGCCGATGGACTCGATCGCGCTGCGCAATCGCCTGCTGGTGGCGACCGCAATGTGGAAGGAAGCCACCGGCGAGCCCTTGCCCCGGCTGGCGCCGGGTGATCCGGCCGACCAGATCGAGACCTTTGAGTTGCAGCTCGTCGACCGCCTGTGGGAGATGGCCACGCCGGAGAACGCGCGCGAGGTGGCCGACCGCACCTGGGATCTGGTCTACGACCGCGGCGAGGCTGATCCGGTCAAGCGCCGCGTCGTCGAGTGCCACGAGGCACTGGCCAGGATGACCCAGCTACACGACTGAAAACCGGTCGATTAGAGCCGGCCTGAAGTGTCAGCCAAGTGAAGATCCTTTAGTAGCGGCACCTAAAAACGCCGATTAGCGGGTCAAAAGCTCTGCAAAAGCGGCGCTACCGGCTTCGAATCAGGCCGGAGGGTGGATCTTCTGTCCAGGTGGCGCTCAGTAGTTGAAGTTATCCGGGGTACGTGTCGTCAACGCCGGACTCGCCACCGGCCGGCACACCAGGGAGGCATCCTAGATGCAAAAAGGATCGAATCGGCGTGGGCTGCGCTCGCTGCCCGCGCTTGTGCTGGCGTCGCTGGTCGCATTCGTCGTCCTGCTCGCGCTCCCGCTCACGAGCCTCGCGGACCTTCCGCTGGGCTCGACCGTGGGCGGGCTCGTGAGCGGCGTGACGAACACGGTCCAGACGACCGTCCAGAATGTGGTGACTGCCACCAACACGCTGACCGGAGCAGGGTCCGGTCAGACCAGTACCGCGAGCGCGCCTGCGAGTACGCCTGCTAGCGCGCCCGCCACGGCGGTGCACCACGTGGCCTCGTCGGTCTCGAACTCGGCGAGCGCACCGGCATCCACGCCGGCCTCGACGCCCGCCGCGGGCTCGACATACACGCCGCCGATGTACGGCACCAACCCGCACGGGCAGGGCACCGTCGCTAGCGCGGCGCTCAACCCGAGCACCAACGTCCCGTACTCCTACTCGCCGGGCGGCAGCTCGAGCTCGGGCGAGATCCTCGCTCTCGGCCGCGGCCGTAGCGAGCAGAACGCGGACGGCTCGTATCACGCGCATACCACGATCGTGGGGCTGCTCGGAACCGAGCTGCTGGGCGTCGACGCATCGCAGGGCCAGTCGAACACGGGCCCGCTGAACGCGCTCCAGACCGGCGTCCTGGACCAGATCTGCTCGAACACCAACGAGCTGATCTGTCTCTCGGTGCTGGCCGCGGATACGAGCGCGAATTCGAACGGGGCCAACACCCACTTCGCGGTGGCGCAGCTCAGCTCGCAGCAGATCGGCGGGCTGAACGCCAGTGCGGCGTCGTCTGACAGCAGCATCTCGCAGAACGGCAGCTGTCAGTCGGCGGGTGGCGACAGCTCGGTGGCCAACCTGGCGCTGGCCAGCGGTCCGGTGGCTGGCGTGAGCCAGTCGGGTGAGAGCTCGACCGCGTGTGCCGGGCAAGCGCCTACGCAAACCGCCAACTCGAGCGACATCAGCCTGGGTGGCAATGGCGTCGGGCTGCCGGCAGCCGGTTGCGCCAATGGCACTCCGAACACCGCGTTCACGCCGCTGGCGCCGCTGACCTCGATCTACTGCAATGCCGACAGCACCAGCCAGGCGCCGGTTCCGTCCGGCGTCCGCGAGGCGCTGACCGTCCTGGGTCTCCAGGTCGGAGGAACCTCGCTGGCGAGGGTGACCACAGCGGCCTCTGAGGCCCACGCCGTCGCGCCGGCGTCAACGGCGACCGGTTCTGGCGGCGGCAGCGGCTCCGGCAGCGGCGCGGGCAGCGGCTCCGGCAGCGGCAGCGGCTCCGGCAGCGGCACGACCGGAAACGGCGGTAACGGGTCGGGCAAGGGTCATGGCAAGGGCAACGGCTCAGGCAATGGCTCCGGCAACGGCTCCGGCGGCAACAAGGGCAGCGGCACGGGCGCGGGGAACACCTGCACCGACGCAGAGCACGATTGCGGCATCGGCCCGAATGGCGAGCCCGAGATCTGCGTCAACGGGGTTGACCCCGACGCTGACGCCGACTGCGCCAACAGTCCCAATCACTTCGCGGCAGAGATCACGACCGCGAAGTCATCCTCGAGCCTGCCGTTCACCGGCGAGAACGTGCTCGAGGTGATCCTCGTCGGTCTGATCCTTGTGGGGGTCGGACTGACGCTCTCCCTCCGCGGCAAGCTTCCGGTTCCGTTCCGGAAGCAGTAGTAGCCGTCGGACGGTAATACGCGGACGCGCCGCCCCGCTAGCCGGGGCGGCGCAATCCGCTACAGGCTCTATCTCTGTTCCACCACCGGCGGCGCCTCTTCGGCCGCCGCCTCGGGATTGCGGGGCAGACCCGCCGCCGCATATGCGTCCGCCTCGTCAAGCGTCTCGTGCTCCAGGAGTCCGGCGGCGAGCGAGTCGAGCTGCGAGCGGTGGGAGCGAACCAGCTCGGTGACCTCCGTGTGCGCCGTCTCGATGATTCGCCTGACCTCGCGGTCGACGAGCTGCTGCGTGGCCTCGGAGGTTTCGGAGGCGCCCGGCAGCAGCGGTCCCATCCCGTCCATCGGGATCACCGTCACCGGGCCGACCTCGGGGCTCATGCCCCAGCGGCCGACCATATGCCTGGCGATTCGCGTCAGCTGCTGGATGTCCGACTCCGCGCCGGTGGTCAAATCGCCGAAGACGACCTCCTCGGCCGTCCGGCCGCCGAGTGCCACCTTGATCTGGGCCAGCAAATGGCGCTCGTCGAAGTTGAAGCGGTCGGCATCGGGCGCCGAGAACGTGACGCCCAGCGCCTGTCCCCGCGGGATGATCGAGACCTTGCGAACCGGGTCTGCGCCCGGGGTGAGCATGCCCACGATCGCGTGCCCCCCTTCGTGGTAGGCCGTGCGCCGGCGGTCCTCTTCGGAGAGCATGACCTTGCGCTCCGCGCCCAGCACGATGCGCTCCAGGGCGTCGGTGAAGTCGTGCTCGGTGACGTTCTCGTGGTTGCGGCGGGCGGCGGACAGCGCCGCCTCGTTGACCAGATTGGCGAGATCGGCACCGACCATCCCCGGCGTGGAGGCGGCAAGCGCGCCCAGATCTACGTGCGACGCCAGGGGCACCGAGCGCGTGTGCACGCGTAGGATCGCCTCGCGTCCGGCGCGGTCGGGCGGCTGCACCGCCACGCGGCGGTCGAAGCGGCCGGGACGGAGTAGCGCCGGGTCGAGGATCTCCGGCCGGTTGGTGGCGCCCAGCACGATCACTCCGGTCCGCGGGTCGAAGCCGTCCATCTCGGTCAGGATCTGGTTGAGGGTCTGCTCGCGCTCGTCGTGGCCGCCCGAGATGTTCGGCCCGCCGCCGGCCCGTGAGCGCCCGATGGCGTCGAGCTCGTCGATGAAGATGATCGCCGGAGCTGCCTGCTTGGCCTGCTGGAAGAGGTCGCGCACGCGCGAGGCGCCGACGCCGACGATCATCTCCACGAACTCGGACGCCGACATCTGGAAGAAGGGCACGCTGGCTTCGCCGGCCACGGCCCGCGCCAGCAGCGTCTTGCCGGTGCCGGGCGCGCCCGACAGCAGCACGCCGCGGGGGATGCGGCCGCCGAGACGCAGGTACTTGTCCGGGTTGCGCAAGAAGTCGACGATCTCTGACAGCTCCTCCTTGGCCTCGTCGATGCCGGCCACGTCGGCGAAGGTCACGTGCTGATCGGAGGCCTCAACGCGACGTGCCCGCGAGCGCCCGAACGACATCAACCCGCCGGCACCCCCGGCACCCGCTGCACGGCGCATGATCAGCACGAACAGCAGGATCAGAAGGAGGGTTGGCCCGAAGCCCAACAGCAGACTCTCGATGAACGAGGGCCCGCTGGAGAGCGCGTGCGCGTTGATCGTGACGTTCTGCTTCTGCAGCAGCTCGGAGAGCTGATTGCTGTTGGCGAACGCCGGGATCTGGGTGGAGAACAGCGTCGTGGGCTGCGCGCTCTGGCTCGACGACGGGTACTTGACCGCAGTCTTGAACGTGCCCTGGATCGAGTTGCCGGTGGAGGAGATCGAGGTGACATTTCCGCTCTGCACCTCGTTGACGAAGGTGGGGTAGTAGGGGACCGCCACCCGGGGGCTGGGCTGTAGCGCTTCTGAGGAGATCCACAGGTTGAGCGCCAGCAGCCCGACGATCACCAGCACCACCAGCCAGCGTCCTCGCGGACCGCGCGGCGACCCCGGCGTCTGCTGGCCGCCGCGGCCGTCAGGGGCCGGCGTCACCCGCCACGCCGGGGGCCTGGGCTGCTGTGTGCCGGGCTGCCGCTCGCGCGGCGGCGGCGAGCGTCTGGCCGGTGGGTCTGCCATATCCAAATTGTGGCAGGCAACACACATCGCTCCCGGGCCACGACGCGCCATTGCAGCCCGCGCGGGGGCTGCGGTTGAACGGCTCTGGTTTTGGGTGGGTTGTAGGGTCTCGCGGCGCCGGGGCGTGAACGACACCCGAGGGAAGGAGAGAGTGTGGTGCTACGTCCGAGGCTGGTGCTGTGCCCAGTCGCGCTGGCCGCTGCCCTGATGATCCCCGCCGGCGCCGCGAGCGCGGCCTCTGTCCCGAGCTCCGCGCAGGACTTTTCGATCATCGCGCGCGACATCATCCCCTCGGGCCAGTACGGCTCGGTGCCGCCGCCGTCCCAGGCCGACCAGCAGGCCCAGATGTACAACGCGCTGACGCCGCTGTTCGGAAACGTCAACAACGCCGCGCTGCAGTCCGACTTCAAGCCCGAGAACGTGGGCTCGTCGGTCTCGGGCCCGCTCACCACCGAGTCGGTGCCGCATCCCGGCATCACGCTCCTGCGCGACCGCTACGACGTCCCGCACGTCTACGGCGCCACGCGCGACGACATCACCTGGGCCGCGGGCTGGGTGATCGCCGAGGACCGCGGCCTGCTGCTGCAGGAGGCGCGCTATGACTCGCGCGTGGCGGCGATCGACGCCCCGGGGCTCAACGCGCTCGGGCTCGTGTCCGGCCTCAAGTCGTTCAAGCCCTCGGCGCAGACGGAGGCCGAGCTCTCAAACCAGACGGGCCAGTTGCTGGCCCACGGCGCTGAGGGCCGCGCGATCCTGCACGACATCGACGTCTACCTGCAGGGCATCAACGCCTACCTGTCCTCCCACGGCTCCACCGACGCGCCGTTCACGCGCAACGACATCTACGCCTTCAACGCCCTCAAGGACCAGTTCGTCGGTGAGGGCGGCGGCGATCAAGCCGAGCGCTCCGAGTTCCTGGCCAGCCTGCAGCGCCGGCTGGGGCGGCGCAAGGGCCTACAAGTCTGGGGCGACCTGCGTGAGCCATACGACCCGGAAACGCCGACGAGTCTGCCCGGCAGCGTCTCATTCCAGCCGCGCCCCAAGAGCATGAGCGGCAACGTGATCCTGGATCCCGGCAGCCTGTCGCAGGGCGCCCAGCAGGCCACGGCGGCCGAGGACCAGTACCGGACCCACGCCAGCAACGCCCTGCTGGTCTCCGCCAAGCGCTCCGCCACCCACCACCCGATCATGGTGGCCGGGCCGCAGATCGGCTACTTCTACCCCGGCCTGACGCTGGAGATGGACCTCGAGGGGCCGGGCATCCACCAGGTCGGCGTGACGTCGGCTCCCTTCCCGGGCTATATCTTCATCGGCCGCAGCCAGGACTCGGCCTGGTCGCTGACCTCGGCCGGCCTGGACCAGATCGACACCTATGTCGAGACGCTGTGCGGGCACAGCACGCACCGCTACCTGTTCCACGGCCGCTGTCGCAACATGCAGTACTTCGACGCCGGGACGCTCAATCCCGGGACCTCGACACAGCGGGAGGTCACCTTCTACCGCACCGTCCACGGCCCGGTGATCGGTTACGCGCGCGTGCACGGGCGGTTGGTGGCGCTGTCGCGCAAGCGCTCGAGCTACGGCAAGGACACGCTCGACTTGCTGTTCTACTACCGCCTGGCGCACAACCAGGTCCACAACGTGCACCAGTTCTTCCGCGCCGCGGCGCTGACGCCGCAGACGTTCAACTCCCTGTATGTCGATAACAAGGACATCGGCATGTTCACCAGCGGCCTGGTCCCGATCCGGCCCTCGAACGTCGACCAGGCGCTGCCGGTCGACGGTCGCGGCGGAGAGGAGTGGCGGGGGTTCGTGTCCGCTCGAAACCACCCGCAGGGCATCAACCCGCCGAGCGGAGAGATCGTCAACTGGAACAACCGCTCCCAAGCCGGTTACGAGGCGCCCGACGACAACTGGTCGCTGGGCGCCGTTCAGCGCGTCAGCCTATTGCTCGCCAACTTGGGCCGGGGCAAGAACCTGACCCCCGCCCGCGTGGCCTCGGCGATGAACAAGGCGGCCACGCAGGACGTGCGGGAGATGACCGTCGAGCCCGTGCTCTCGAAGCTGCTGCGCACAGGGCGCGCGCCGAACGCCCGCGACAAGAAGATGCTGGCGCTGCTCGACACCTGGCGTCGCCGCGGGGGGAGCCGGCTTGACCGCACCGACCCCAGCGGAACCGGAAACATCACCGACCCCGGCGCGGCGATCATGGACAAGGCCTGGCCGTATCTGGCGAACGCCTGGGCCTCGAGCGTGCTGGGACCGAAGCTCTCGGCCAAGCTGGCGGGCTTCGTCGCCCGCTACGAGTCGCCGCCCGGCGGCCAGTACACAGGCTGGCACGTTTGGATGGTCAAGGACCTGCGCACGATCCTCGGCGAAGGCGTGAAGGGCAGATTCGCGGTGCGCTATTGCGGCGGCGGCAGCCTGACGCGCTGCCGCAAGCTGCTGTGGGCCGCGCTCGATAAGGCCGGCCGTCAGCTGGCCGCTGCACAGGGGCCCAACCCCGCGAAGTGGCGGGTCAGCGCCAACCCGGAGCGGATCACGTTCGTCCCGGGGCTGCTGCCGTACACGATGCGCTACACGAACCGCCCG
The DNA here is from genome assembly GCA_963822735.1 of uncultured Actinomycetes bacterium. GTDB lineage: Bacteria > Actinomycetota > Thermoleophilia > Solirubrobacterales > Solirubrobacteraceae > Palsa-465. Next base: position 118,398 of record CAWGIU010000012.1, on the reverse strand, counting down.
AGCGGTATCCAGCAGGTCGTCAGCTTCTTCGGCGCGGCGACCGGCGACAAGGGGCGGTGAGCAAGGCTCTAGTCCTCGATTCGCGCCCTGAAGCCCTCGGCGCCCACGACGCTGGCACCGATTGCCGAGGCACGGTCCGCGAGCCAGCGGTCCGAGGTGACTACGCGCACGCGCGTCGGATCCGGGTGGCGCTCCAGCCGCCTGACGATCTCGTCGTCGGCCGCGTGGCGCTTGGGGCGGGGAGCATGGACCACGTCGATGACGGTTGAGCGGATCGGTGGCCGCGGTGCGCGCTCGAAGACCACGGTCACATCCTCGCCGTCCCCGGCGGCCCAGCGCTCGAGCTGATCGACAAGCCGGAGCATCGCCGCGTCGCGGTCGCGCCACCAATGATCGGGGCGCGTCCCGATGACATTCATGCCGTCGACGAGCCACACCGCCCCGAGCCTACGCGAGAGCGATCCGGGGGTAGGCTCTGCTAGCGTCTGCGCGCGCAAGGCCGCCGGATGATCGGCGGTGAGAAGGGTGCCGTTGTGGCGGGGAGGCCTCCGCATGGCAGCACTGACTTAGGAGGACTTCCGAAACACATGGCAACAGGAACTGTCAAGTGGTTCAGCGACGAGAAGGGCTTCGGATTCATCACGCCCGATGAGGGCAGCCGAGACCTGTTCGTCCATCATTCGAGCATCAACGCCGACGGCTACCGCTCGCTTCCCGAGGGGGCAAAGGTCTCGTTCGAGGAGGAGGCCGGCCCGAAGGGGCCGAAGGCCGTAAACGTCTCCCGTCTATAGGAATCAATGTGTTCGGGCCGGCTCATGAGCCGGCCCGCCGGTCCGATCATGATCGGACCGGGGCCGGCGCGCATGCGCGCCGGCCTTTCTGATGGCTGACTGGGTCACGATCTCTTCGCTGGCCACCGCCGGCGGCACGCTGGTCCTGGCCGTCGCCACGTTCAGCTCGGTCAGGTCGGCCAACCGCTCGGCGCGGGTGGCCGAACGAGCGCTGATGATCAGGCAGGCGCCTTTCCTGGTTCCCTCCAGGGAAGGCGACCCCGTCGAGCGGGTGCGGTTCGTCGATGAGGTCGTGCTGGACGTACCAGGGCACGGCGGCGCGGTGAAGCCCAAGGGCGAGAACATCTACATGGCGATCGCGCTGCGCAACGCCGGTGAGGGTCTGGCGGTGATCCACGGCTGGCTGGCGGAGGTCAGGGAGCCAAGCGATCGAGAGATGCCGGATCCCAGCGCGTTCCGACTGCAGTCGCGGGACCTCTACATCGCTCCGGGCGAGACCGGCTTTTGGCAGGGCGCGGTCCGAGACGGAGACCATCGTTCGTACGAACCTCTGCGAGCGGCCGCTGAGCGCCACGACCGCGTGACTATCGACATCCTCTACGGCGACCAGGACGGAAGTCAGCGGACAATCGCACGCTTCACGGTCGCCGACTGGCCGCGCGTCGAGGGCGAGCGTGCCGACGTGGTCCGTTACTGGAACCTGGAGCGCGACGATTCGCGCTGAAGCTCGTCAAGGATGCAAGGCGGTTTCGGGGCCCGTCAGGGCATCCGCCTACAATCGGTAAGCGCGTCATGAGCAAGGCTGTCGAAGAACGCGAACGGGTGGTGGTGCGGTTCGCCGGAGATTCCGGCGACGGCATGCAGCTCGCGGGCAGCCGTTTCACCGACGCCACGGCGATGGTGGGCAACGACTTGGCGACGCTTCCCAACTTCCCCGCCGAGATCCGCGCTCCGGCCGGCACGCTGGCCGGCGTCTCGGCATTCCAGATCCACTTCGCCTCGCGCGACATCCTGACGCCGGGGGACACCCCCAACGTGCTCGTGGCGATGAACCCCGCGGCGCTCAAGTCCAACCTGCCCGAGCTCGAGGCCGGTGCCACGATCATCGCCAACGAGGATTCGTTCTCCAAGCGCAACCTGGAGAAGGCGGGCTACGACTCGAATCCGCTCGAGGACGGCACCCTGCGCGAGTACCGCGTCCACCGGATCCCGATGACGACGCTGACGACGCGCGCGGTGGAGGCCATCGAGGAGGCCTCGACGCGCGACGCCGGGCGGGCCAAGAACCTGTTCGCCCTCGGGGTCCTGTCCTGGCTCTACGGTCGGCCCACCGAGGTCACCGAGCGGTGGATCGAGCAGAAGTTCGCCTCCAAGCCGGCCGTGGCCCGGGCCAACCTGGCCGCGTTCAAGGCCGGCTGGTCCTTCGGGGAGACGACCGAGCTGCTGGACGTCCAGTACCGCGTCCCGCGGGCGACCGACGTCCCGCCCGGCGTTTACCGCAACGTCAACGGCACCACCGCGCTGTCGCTGGGCCTGGTCGCGGCCAGCGTCCGCAGCCGCCTGCCGCTGCTGCTGGCCAGCTATCCGATCACGCCCGCGTCGGAGCTCCTGCACGAGCTCTCGCGCCAGGAGCAGTTCGGGGTGGCCACGATTCAGGCCGAGGACGAGATCGCCGCCGCGGGCATGGCGCTCGGCGCCTCCTTCGGGGGACGGATCGGCGTCACCGCCACGAGCGGCCCGGGAATGGACCTCAAGGCGGAGACGATCGGGCTGGCCGTCGCGCTCGAGCTGCCGATGGTGGTGATCGACGTGCAGCGTGCCGGCCCCTCGACCGGCATGCCCACCAAGACCGAGCAGTCCGATCTGTTGATGGCGCTCCATGGCCGCCACGGCGAGTCGCCGCTGCCCGTGATCGCCCCCTCGACTCCGGGGGGGTGCTTCGACGCCGCGTTCGAGGCGGTGCGGATCGCGATTCGTTACCGGACCCCGGTGATCGTCCTCTCCGACACCTTCTTGGCCTCATCGTCCGAGCCCTGGAAGATTCCCTCGGTCGAGGATCTACCCCCGATCGATCCCGGCTTCGCGCGCGCACGCGCGGGGGAGACATTCCAGCCCTACGGACGCGACGAGCGCCTGGCGCGCCCTTGGGCGCTGCCCGGCACACCCGGGCTCCAGCACCGCATCGGCGGCCTGGAGAAGGCCGACGTCACCGGCAACATCTCCTACGACGCCTCGAATCACGCCCGCATGACCGAGCTGCGGGCGGCCAAGGTGGAAGGCATCGCCGAGGAGCTCTCGCCGCTCGAGATCGACTCGGAGCCGGGCGCGCGGCTGCTCGTGCTGGGCTGGGGCTCGAGTGAGGGGGCGATTCGCGCCGGCCTGCGCCGGGCACGGCTCGAGGGAGCGAAAGCGGCCTGCGCCCACCTTCGCCACATGAATCCGCTACCGCCGGGACTTGGCGATGTGCTGCGCTCATTCGACCGCGTGCTGGTGCCGGAGATGAACAGCGGCCAGCTGGCCAGCGTGCTGCGCGCAAGATTTTTGGTGGACGTCGAGTCGTTCTGCAAGGTCGAGGGTCTGCCGCTGTTCGCCTCCGAGATCGAGCGAGAGATTGGGGCTCGGCAATGAGCGTCGTGGCGAAGAACGGGAACGGCGGGGTGCCCGAGAAGCTCTCCAAGGCGGATTTTCAGTCTGACCAGGAGACGCGCTGGTGCCCGGGCTGCGGGGACTACGCGGTGCTGTCCGCCGTTCAGCAGTTCATGCCCGAGCTGGGGATCGCGCCGGAGAAGACGGTGTTCATCACGGGCATCGGCTGTGCGGGGCGCTTCGCCTACTACATGGACACCTACGGGATGCACGGGATCCACGGTCGAGCGCCGGCACTGGCGACCGGCCTGGCGTCCACGCGCGATGACCTCTCGATCTGGATCGTGACCGGCGACGGTGACGCGCTGTCGATCGGCGGCAACCACCTGATCCACGCGCTGCGCCGCAACGTGCCGATCAAGATCTTGCTGTTCAACAACCAGATCTACGGGCTGACGAAGGGACAGGCGTCGCCGACTTCGGAGCTCGGCAAGATCACCAAATCCACGCCTTTCGGCGTCTCCGATCACCCCTTCAATCCCGTCGCGCTGGGGCTTGGGGCCGATGCCACGTTCGTGGCGCGCACGATCGACCGCGATCGACAGCACCTCACGGAGACGCTGCGCGCGGCGGCCACGCACCGGGGGTCGGCGCTGATCGAGATCTACCAGAACTGCCCGGTGTTCAACGACGGCGCGTTCGCGGCACTGACCGACAAGGGGGTCAAGGACTCGAATCAGATCCGGCTCGAGGCCGGGCAGCCCGTGCGGTTCGGGGTCGAGGAGGAACGCGGCGTGGCCCGGGCGGACGACGGTTCGCTGCAGGTGGTGGACGTGGCCGAGGTCGGCGAGCAGGCGCTCGTCGTCCACGACCCCTCGACGCGTGATGGCGCCCTGGCCTACGCGCTGGCTCGGCTGGCGGAGGAGCCCACCGGTCCCACGCCGATCGGGATCTTCCGCCGCGTCGAGCGTCCGGTCTATGGGCGCATGGCACCTAGCCAGTCGGTTGCCTCCAACGAGGGCGACCTCGACCAGCTGCTTCACGCCGGGGACACCTGGACGATCGCCTAGCGTGCTCTCGGTCCTCCGCGCGTCTACAATGCGCGCTGCTGCTTTTCAGCCCCGGAGGAAGTAGGGAAGATGTGATGCGGGTGCCGCCCAGACCGGGGTGGGCGGTCGCATCGCTTGCGTTTGCCGGGGCTAACCTCGTCTAGATGCATGGCCCCGACATCGAGCTGTTGTGGTGGGACGGATGCCCGTCCGCGGAGAAGGCTCGGGCCGAGCTGGACGAGGCGCTGGATGAGCTTGGGCTCAGCCGCGCCGCGGTCAAGTCCACCGAGATTCGCACCGACGAGGAGGCTCTGGACCATCAGTTCGTCGGCTCGCCGACGATCCGCATCGACGGCGTCGACGTGGTCCCACCCGAAGCTGGAGAGCCGGCCGGCTTGACCTGTCGGGTCTACCGCCGGCGCGAGGGGCGGATTTCCCCCACCCCCGACCCACAAGACCTGCGTGAGGCGCTCAAACGTGCGCTCGACACCACAGAGGAGGTGAGCTGATGGCGATCGCGATCGGAGAGCAGGCGCCCGACTTTGAGCTGCCCGACACCGAAGGGACGCCCTACGGACCCGACGGCAACCCGGCTACGGTCGTTGTCTTCACCTGCAACCACTGTCCCTACGCGCTCGCCTGGCACGAGCGCATTCTGGCGGCTGCGCGCGACTACGCCGAGCGCGGCGTGCGCTTTCTGGCCGTCAACGCCAACGACGCCGGGCGCTATCCCCGCGACTCCTTGGAAGCGATGAAGCGCCGCGTGGCGGCGGAGAGCTGGCCGCTGCCCTATTTGCGTGACGAAACCCAGGAGGTCGCTCGGGCCTACGACGCCAAGACCACGCCAGACGTATTCGTTCTCGACTCCCAGCGCCGGCTGCGCTACCGCGGCGCGCCGGACACGGACTACGACGATCCAGGCCAGAACGCCGCGTGGCTGCGCCAGGCACTGGACGCTGTGCTGGCCGGGGAAGAGCCCCAGCCGGCCGAGACCAGGCCCGTCGGCTGCTCGATCAAGTGGAAGGCGTAGGGCCTTCCAGGCGCTAGCTCTGGGCCACGTGGCCGTCAGCTGGCTCGAGCGGCAGGCCGGCGGCCTGCCATTCCAGCAGTCCCCCCGCCATGTTGTGGGCGTCGAAGCCGGCGCCGCGGAACGCGTCGGTAGCCATCGCCGAGCGCGCGCCGCTGCGGCAGTAGAAGACCACCGGCGTCTGGCGGTCGATCTCCTCAGCCCGGCCCGGGAGCTCCGCGAGTTCGATATGGGCGGAGCCGGCGATTCTCCCGGCCTCGCGCTCGTGCGGCTGGCGGACGTCAACGAGCTGGATCCCGCCTCGCGCCAGCCGTTCTGAGACCTCCTGAGGGGTGTAGTCGGCGTCCATTCGAGCCGAGGCTAGCGGGAATTACCGGGGGTCATAACCCCGGACGACATCCATCTTGCACGTTCGCTAGTCTGCCCGCGCCAACATATGCCCAGCCTAATCCCCCATCGCTACGGCGGCAGGGGAGCGGGGGATCCCGTGAGTCGCCTAGTGGCGACTCGGGGGCGAATCGCCACCACTGTGGCGTAGCGCGATTCTCTTTCAGCGCGAGCCCGACAGCTAACCCCGTAGGCGTGGAAAGAGAAAGGGTTTCGCTTGCAATTGAGGACTCGTCGCTGGGCCTGCGTAGCGGGTTTGGCCGTGATTTTGGGGGCTGTAGTGCTCGCGCCGCCGGCGCTGGCATCAGTCGCGCTCGGTAGCCGCACGCTCAAGGAGGGGATGAGCGGTAGCGACGTCTTGACGCTTCAGAAGATGCTCGGCAAGCTCGGGCTGAACGTCCCGACGACCAGCAAGTTCGACGCCCAGACCGAGAGCGTCGTGCTCAGCTTCGAGAACAAGTACGGGCTGGTCGCCAACGGCCTGGTCACGGCCGCCGACGTCAACGAGCTGCGGCGCGTCGTGAACCTGCAGTCGCCCACAGGCGGCGTCTCCACCGGCGCGCTCACGCCCGGTTCGACCTCCGCGAAGCACTCCACCAACAGCGGGCCGCCGACGCTCAAGGCGGGTGCCACCGGTCGCTGGGTGGCGGTCCTGCAGCAAGACCTGACCTACGCGGGCTACAACACGGGCGTCGACGGCTCGTGGGGCCCGGCCACGACCCAGAGCGTCGATGCCTTCAAGCGGGCGCACAACCTGGCGGTGAACGGGACGTTCGGCGGCCAGGCGTGGAACGTGCTGCAGTCAGCTGTCAAGGCCGTGGAGAGCAGTGTGCCGGCGGCGGGAGCCTCGGCGCGGCTGAACTCCGATGGCACCGTGACGGCACCCGCGAATGCCCCGACGGTGGTCCAGGACATCATCGCCGCCGGCAACCAGATCGCGTTCACGCCCTACATCTACGGGGGCGGCCACGCGAGCTTCACCTCCACCGGGTACGACTGCTCGGGCTCGGTCAGCTACGCACTCCACGGCGCCGGGTTGCTCTCGGCGCCCGAGGACTCGACTGAGCTCGAGACCTATGGCGCCGCTGGCCCCGGTCAGTGGGTCACGATCTACGCGAACGCAGGCCACGTGTACATGGAGGTCGCCGGCGTGTGGTACGACACGGCCGCGCAGAGCGCCTCGAACGGCCAGGATCGCTGGTCGACAACGCGCATCTCGCCGACCTCCGGCTACGTCGTGCGCCACATCCCCGGTTATTAGGATTGCGGATTCGAGGGCATCCCGCAGGACACCGCTGGCGCGAGGTCCCAAGGGATGCCCCCGAACTCCGTCACATCTGCGGGGTGGGTTTGCGGGTTGCGACGACGCGGGCCGGGTTGCGACGACGCGGGCCGGGTTGCCGCGGCGCGGGCCGGGTTGCCGCGCCGCGGGCCGGAAACATCGGCGTGTGGGCGGGTCTGGTGACCGTGCGGGCGGGTCTGGTGGCCGTGCGGGCGAGGTTGTTCGCCCGTCTTGCGGTAATGCCTCGTACGAGTCACGAACCCACGTGGGTTGGTCGCGTAGGATCTCCATGAGGACCTATGTCGCCCACCCCGCCCACCTCCCGCCACATCCTGTTCTCGGCACTGGCGGCGCTCACGGTGGGATTTGGCGCAGTTAGCCTGATCGTCGGCTTCAGCGACTCCTTCCCGCTGCGTTTGTTGCAGGGGTTGGCGGTGTTCGGCGCCGGCGTGGTGATCATCGGCGGCGCGGCACTGCTCGTGATGTTGCGCCTGGCCGGGTGGCGCGACCCTCAGTCCGAGGAGGACTTCGAGGGGGTGGTGCGGCGCGCCGAGCTCCTGGCGGGTGGCGAGCCACGGGGTGAGTCGGGCGCCTACCGCTTCGATCCCGACGATGACGCCGAGCTCGACCCCTACGACGAGAATGACTTCAAGGCCCTGGTGCGGGCGGCGATCGACGAGCTGCCGCTGGAGTTTCACGCCGCGCTCGAGCACGTCGCGGTGGTCGTCTCCGACGGTGGACGTCGCCGGGGCGCGTATGGCCTGTACGAGGGCGGCACCGTCGCCCGGGACTTCTTCCACGATCGCATCGTGGTGTTTCGGGACACCCTTGTGCGCGACTTCGGCCACGACCCGGACATGCTGCGAGCCCAGGTGACCCGTACCGTGCGCCACGAGCTCGCCCACCACCTGGGGTGGGGCGAGAAGGGCGTGCGGGGCTTGGGGCTGTAGGCGGGCGTCCGGGCGGCGGGCGTGACGGGCGGTCGGCCCGGCGGCGGTCCGGGCGGCGCGAGCGACGGGCGGTGGGGAGGGGTTGCGCTGGGTCCGTCCGGGGCCCATGCCGCGCTCCGCGTCCTTCGAATTTCGCAGCAAACCCCGCGCGTCGGGCTCCGCTTGGCGAGATAAGCATCCTGGGGATGCTTATGTGCACAAGCGACGAGGGGACCGTTGGGTTTGTTGCGTTATTCGAGCGCTCACGGTCAGGCGTCCCCCTGCTACGCCCGGCCTGACGGGGCACCGCGACCGCACGAGTTGACCGGCTCCACCTAGGATCTGGGGCCAGCACCCGGCCAGGAGGAACGAACGCTATGCCAGAAGCCGTAATCGTCGACGCCATCCGGACCCCTATCGGGCGGGCGGTCAAGGGTTCACTGAAGGCCGTCCGCGCGGACGACCTCGCGGCGACTCCGATCCGGGCTCTGGTGGAGCGAAACCCGGAGGTGGACTTCGCGCAGACCAACGATGTGATGATGGGTGCGGCCTCCTCGTTCGGCGAGCAGGGCTACAACGTGGGACGTAACGCTGCGCTCTTGGCGGGGATCGACAATCACGTCCCCGCCTGCACCGTCAACCGCTTCTGCGCGTCCTCGCTGCAGACGATCCGGATGGCCTTTCACGCCATCGAAGCCGGGGAGGGGGACCAGTACATCGCGGCGGGCGTCGAGGCGGTCTCGCGCGCCGGCCTCGGCGCAGGGATGCTGGAGGAGACCAAGCACCCGAAGCTCGACGGCTCACCGGGGTCGCTCTACGACGTCTACATACCGATGGGGATGACCGCCGAGAACGTCGCCGAGCGCTGCAAGGTGACGCGCGAGCAGCAGGACGAGTGGGCGGTGGTCTCGCAATCGCGCGCTGTGGATGCTCGCGATTCGGGGCACTTCGACCCAGAGATCGTTGCGGTCACCGTGCCCGCGCACGAGGACACCGACAAAGAGGGCAATGAGGTCGATGTGCCGGAGACGGTCGTCGACAAGGACGACGGTCCCCGGCCGGGCACGACGATGGATGTCCTGTCGCAGCTGAAGCCTGCCTTCAAGGAGGACGGCACGGTGACGGCGGGCAATTCCTGCCCGCTCAACGACGGCGCCGCAGCGGTGCTCGTGATGTCGGCGGATAAGGCCGAGCGGCTCGGCTGCAAAGTCAGAGCGCGCATCCTGGCATCGACCGTCACCGCGATCCGTCCGGAGATCATGGGCCTGGGCCCGATTCCGGCCATCCAGGCGCTGCTCAGACAAACCGGCATGTCGATCGACGACGTTGACGTCGTTGAGATCAACGAGGCGTTCGCCGCGCAGATCGTCCCCTGCAAAGCGGAGCTTGGCATCCCCGAGGAGAAGCTCAACCCGTTCGGCGGCGCGATCGCGCTCGGGCATCCGTTCGGGATGACCGGCGCGCGGATCATGACCACCCTGCTGAATGGGCTCCGAGCGCTGGATGGGACCTACGGGATTGAGTCGATGTGCGTCGCCGGGGGGATGGGACAGGCGATGCTGGTGGAGCGGCTGGCGTAGGCGGTGCTCCGCGCGAGGGGCGTCGAAGCCTCAGCGCGGCGCCATGCGCAGCGCTCCGTCGAGCCTGATCACCTCGCCGTTCAGCATCTCGTTGGAGGCGATGTGCGCGGCGAGCGCCGCGTATTCGTCCGGTCGTCCCAGCCGCTTGGGGAAGGGGATCGCGTCCCCTAGCGCCTGGCGATTCTCCTCGGGCAGCGCTCCCAGCAGGGGCGTATCGAAGATGCCGGGGGCGATTGTGCAGACCCGGATGCCGGTGGCCGAGAGGTCGCGCGCTGCGGGCACCGTCATGGCCACGATCCCGCCCTTGGAGGCGGAGTAGGCAAGCTGACCGATCTGGCCTTCGAACGCCGCCACCGACGCGGTGTTGATGCACACGCCGCGCTCCCCGTCGCGACGCGGTTCGTTCTCCTGCATCGAGGCCGCGGCCAGGCGCAGCACGTTGAACGTGCCGATCAGGTTGACCTTGATCACGGTCTCGAACGGCTGCGATGAATGGGGGCCTCGTCGCGACACGGTCCGCTCGGCCCAGCCGATGCCGGCACAGCAGACCGAGATCCGCAGGCCGTCCCCCACACCGGCTGCCCGCTCCACGGCCGCCTGGACCGAGGACTCCTCGCTGACGTCGGTGCGCACAAACGCTGCCCGCTCACCGAGCTCGGAGGCCAGCTCGTTGCCGCGCTCCTCGTTGAGGTCGGCGATCGTGACGTGGGCTCCGTCGGCATGAAGGCGGCGCGCGGTCGCCGCGCCGAGGCCGGAGGCGCCGCCGGCAACGAGGGCACTGCTGCCATTTATCTCCATGGGCTGAACCCTACTTGGAGGCCGGCGTGTGACGACGCGCGGTCGACCCGGACGCTAGGGGGAAGTGCGTCCGGCCAACGACAACGCGAACAGCTCGTCGCGGTCGGTGTACCACTGCTCGAGCGCCAGGCCGGCCGCATCGAAGTCCGACTGCAGGCGCTGGCGCGTGAACTTCGCGCTGATCTCCGTCAGCAGCTCCTCGCCTGCCTCGAACTCCACGCTCAGGCCGACGTCCTCGATCTCCACCGTGCACGCCTCCAGCGCCCGCAGGCGCATCTCCACCCACTCGTGCCGGGCGTCGAAGAACGCCACGTGCTCGAACTTTTCGATCGGGAAGTTCCCGCCCAGCCGGCGGTTGATGACGTGCAGGACATTGCGGTTGAACTCCGCGGTCACGCCCTGGCGGTCATCGTAAGCGGCCTCGATCACGGCAGGATCCTTGACCAGATCGGTTCCCAACAGCATCCGGTCTTCGGGTCCCAGCAGGGCGCCGATCTGGCGCAACAGCTTCCGACGGGTTCCCGGCAAAAAATTGCCGACCGTCCCGCCTAGCAGCGCCACCAGCCGCGGCGCGCCGTCCGCCTCCGGGACGTGTTCCAGATGGCGTTCGAAGTCGCCGATGACGCCGTGCACCGTGAGGCCCTCGTACGCGGCAACGAGCTCCCGTGCCGACTCCGTGACAACGCTTTCGGACACGTCGAGTGGCACGTAGCGGCGCAGCGTCCCGGCTCTGGCCATGGCGTCCAGCAGGATCCGTGCCTTCTCCGCAGCACCGGACCCCAGCTCGACCAGCTCCGCGGCGCCGGTACGAGCGACGATCTCGTCGGCTTGGGCGGTGAGGATCTCGACCTCGGCGCGCGTCGGGTAGTACTCGGGCAGTTGGCAGATGTGCTCAAACAGCTCCGACCCGCGGGCATCGTAGAAGTGCTTCGGCGGCAGCTCCTTGAACGGCCGCGTCAGACCGTCGAGCACGTCGTTGGCCAGGGAGCGCTCGTCGGCCTGATCGAGATAGGAGGCGATCGTCACCGTGGTCACGAGACGTCCCTCGCCAGTCGTAGGCCGGCGAAGATCTGCCGGCGCTGGGGGTAGTCCCAGTTGCGGAAGGTGGGCGTCGCCACGCGGGCGCGGGTGGCCCACGAGCCGCCGCGCAGCACGCGGTAGTCCTGGCCGAAGAAGACCTCGGAGTACTCGCGATAGGGATAGGGCTGAAAGCCCGGATACCGCTCGAACCTGCTCGCCGTCCACTCCCAGACGTCGCCGATCATCGCCAGGCAGCCGGCGGGTGACGCGCCAGCGGGATGGGACGCGCCCGGCGCCGGCCCGCGCCCGCCGTGATCGACGTTGGCGTTGACGCCCGGCACCGGGGGCTCGTCACCCCATGGAAACGCTCGAGCTAGGCCTGTCTCCTGGTCCCAGGTCGCCGCCTTCTCCCACTCGATCTCGGTCGGGAGGCGAGCGCCGTAAGCGCGGGCAAAGGCGTCGGCCTCGAACCAGGAGACGTGGACGACGGGGCTCCGCGGGTCGAGCGGCTCGAGCTCTCCGAGGCGCCACTCGCTCCGTAGGTCCGCCGTCCATCCGGCTGGCCGGCCGATGTCGTACTCCTCCTTCCAGGCCCAGCCCTCCTCGGACCACCACTCGCGCCGCTCGTAGCCGCCGCCCTCGACAAAGGTCAGATAGCTGGCGTTGGTGACCGCGTGCCGGCCGATGAGGAAGTCGCGCACGTCCGTGTGGTGGCGCGGGCGCTCGTTGTCGTAGGCAAACCCGTCCGCGGGGGCGCCGATCGTGCACTCGCCCCCCGGAACCACGATGAGCTCCAGACCGCTCGACGGATCTCGCTCGAGCGCCGGCGCCGCCCGGCCGCAGCCATGGCCCGGCGGTTCGTAGCCCTCGAGCCGGGCCAGCTGGATCGTCTGCAGCATGGTCTCGTTGTGCTGCTGCTCGTGACGGAGGACGAGCTCGTGGAGCTCTGTGGTGCCCCGAGCAGTGGCCAGTTCAAGCGTCCGAGCTCTGACTTCGGCCAGGTAGTCGCGCGCTTCGTCGGGCCCCAGGAAGCGCAGCTCACCGCGCTGCGCACGTGGCGTCTCGAACGCGTCGTAGATCTCGGCCAGATCCGGACGGAGCATGGGCTCGCCGCTGAAGCGATGCACGAGCCACAGATCCTCGAATGCGGCGATGTGTCCCAGGTCCCAGACCAGCGGGCTCATCAGCTCCGAGTGAACGCGCACCAGATCGTCGTCAGCGATCGGCGCCACGAGAGCGAGCGTGCGCTCGCGCGCTTCGTCGAGAGCCTCGACGACGGCGGCATCCGTCTCGGTGCTCATCTCACTCATTGTGCCCCATGGCCCTCGGTGGAAACCCGGTAGCGCAGAAACAGCGTCCCTTCGCGCTCTAGCAGCCAGGTGATGCGCAGCGAGGCCGGCTCTGGCAGCTCGGAACCGCTGGAGATCGTCGGGCCGCGACCGCCTCCGGCCAGCTTGGGCGGCAGCGTCAGCAACAGCTCATCCGCCAGGCCTTCCTGCAGAAACGCGCCGAACAGCGTCGGGCCGCCCTCGCACAGCAGATGGCGAACACCGTAGGTCTGGCGGAGGCGCCGCACGACGCTCGTCAGCGTCAGCTCTCCGGGGTCGAGTCCCACCACCTCGGCGTTGCCCTCGGGCTCGACCGCGCCTTCGGCCGTGAACACCAGCACGCGCTGATCCGATGCGCTGAACAGCGGTATGTCGAACGGAACACTGCCGCTGCGCGTAATGACAGTGGCCAGGGGGTCGGGCGCCAGGCCCGCCGCCACTCGGCGCTCGCGGGCCTCGGCGTCGGGCACGAGGCGCCCGTAGCGCTCGGTCGCGAGCGTGCCGGTGCCTGCGATAACGGCATCGACCTGCTCTCGGAGCGCGTGAAACATCGCCCGGTCGCCGGGATCCGAAAGCGGTGCCGAGCGGCCATCGAGGGTCGCCCGGCCGTCGGCGCTCGCGACGAAGTTGGCGAGCGTGTAGGGACGCTCGCTGTGAGCGTCGAGCGGCAGCCGCAGCGCGTCGCGAAGCTCGGACAGCGAGATCGTCCCCGGCTCAGGGATCAGGCGGTGATAGTCCATCGCTTGTGCCCGAACCTAGCGGCTGGTGGCTTCGGCCGTGCCCTCGGCGGGAAGCACTACAGTCGAACCATGCTGGACTGCACCTTCAGGATCCAGATCCCGCACCGTCCGGGAGAGCTGGCGCAGGTGATGGGCGCCATTGCGGAAGGTGAGGGACTGATCGGCGACGTGGTGACGGTCAGCACGGGACGGGAGAGCTCGGTGCGCGACATCACGGTCGAGGTTCGAGACCTCGAGCAGGCCGAGCGGATCGCACAGCTGGTCGATGCGCTCGAGGAAATCTGCGTCCTCTGGCACCGGGACCGGGCGCTCATCCGCCACGAGGGCGGCAAGCTCCAGATCGACGCGATCCGACGGGTCTCCACCGTCCAGGAGATGCGCGACGTCTACACGCCGGGCGTGGCGCGCGTCTGCGAAGCGATCGCGGAGAACCCCGAGCTTTCCAGCCGCTACACGATGATCGCCCGCAGCGTCGCGATCTGCACGAACGGCACGCGCGTGCTCGGGCTGGGCAACATCGGCCCGCTGGCGGCGATGCCGGTGATGGAGGGCAAGGCCGTGTTCTATCGCCAGTTCGCTGACATCTCGGCGATGCCGATCCTGATCGATACCGAGGACCCCGAGGAGTTCATACGGACGGTGGTGCGGATCGCCCCGACGTTCGGGGGCATCCATCTGGAGGACATCGCGGCGCCGGAATGCTTCGAGATCGAGCGCCGATTGATCGAGGTGCTGCCGCAACCGGTGATGCACGACGATGTCCACGGCACGGCGGTGGTGTCGGTGGCGGCGGCGTTGGTCGCCTGCCGCGAGGCCGGCGTGGAACTGCGAACGGCCACGGTGGGACAGCTTGGACTGGGCGCCGCCGGCTTTGGCATTGCCGCGCTGATGGTCGACGGAGGCGCCAAGCGCGTGATCGCGTTCGATCCGCGGGAGACTTCGCACACACGCGCGCGGGAGAAGGGCATCGAGCTTGTCTCCATGGACGACGTGATGCGCGAGTCGGACGTCGTAGTGGCCACGACGGGCCAGCCCGGATTGATCGAGCCCTCGATGGTCCGGCGCGGCCAGGTCATCCTGGCGCTGAGCAACCCCGATCCGGAGATCATGCCCGAGCTGGCCGAGGAAGCCGGTGCGGCGTTCGCCGGCGACGGCCGCAGCATCAACAACGTCCTGGGCTACCCGGGAATTTTCCGCGGTGCCCTGCAGGCGGGAGCGAAGGAGATCGACGTAGAGATGAAGCTGGCGGCGACGCGCGCCATCGCGGATCTCGCGGAAGACGGGCAGTTGGTTCCCGACGCGCTCCAGCAGCAGGTGCACGATGCGGTGAGCGAGGCGGTCCGCAAGGCCGCCGAGCGCTCCGGCGCCGCGCGCCCTGAGCTGTCCGCGGCCGGCCTTTAGGAAAAAATGGCTCGCCGGCCGTGCCCCGACCGGGCGAGCCTTATATCTTCATAGCCTCGTCAGAAAACGGTTACGCTCCGGCCGACGATGAATTTCAGGCAGCTGGACAGGGGCGAGATTCTGGCCACGGTTGGGGGCGCCCTGCTAGCCGTATCGGTCTTTTTGGTCTGGTACAAGCTCGGCAACGCCAACGCCAAGCTGAACGTCTGCCACGGTCCGAACACCACGTGCACGGCCTGGCGCGCGCTAAGCATCATCCGATTCCTGCTGTTGGCCGCCGCGGCCGCGCCGCTGATCCTGGCCTGGATCATCATCCGGGGGCACGCGCTGTCCTGGCCCCGCGGCGAGCTGACGGCCGTGGTTGCGCTGGCGGCCCTGACGTTCACCGTGTTCCGGGGCTTGATCGATAAGCCCGGATCCCCGCCGGGCGAGATCAGCATCGATTACGGATGGTGGGTGGCGCTGGGCGGTGGCCTGCTGATCCTCGCCGGTTCGATCTGGCGCTCGCGCGAGAGCGCCACCAGACGTAAGCCTCCCGGCGTCCTTTGAGCACCTCCCAGGCAGCCGCGCGGCCGGATCGAAACCTGGCTCTCGAGTTGGTGCGGGTCACCGAGGCGGCGGCCCTGGCCGCCGCCCGCTTGGTTGGCCGCGGCGACAAGGAGGGAGCGGATCAGGCAGCTGTGGATGCCATGCGTGCGGTGCTCGACTCCGTCTCCATGGACGGCGTGGTCGTGATCGGCGAGGGGGAGAAGGACGAGGCGCCGATGCTCTTCAACGGTGAGCGGATCGGCGACGGCACGCCTCCCCAGGTCGACGTGGCAGTCGACCCGCTCGAGGGCACGAGGCTCACGGCGCTGGGCATGCCGAGCGCCCTGGCGGTGATTGCGCTTGGCGAGCGGGGGACGATGTTCGACCCCGGCCCGTGCGTGTATATGGAGAAGATTGCCGGCGGCCCGGAGGTCGCGGACCTGCTCGATCTGGACCGCCCTCTCCGGGAGACACTGGAGCTGATCGCCAGGCGCAAGGAGATCGACATCCGCGACGTGATGGTCGTGATGCTCGACCGCGACCGCCACCACGAGGCGATGCGCGAGGTGCGCGAGGCCGGGGCCCGGGTGCGCCTGATCATGGACGGCGATGTCTCTGCGGCGTTGCTGGCCGTATCCGAGAACTCACCGGTCGACCTGCTGTGGGGGATCGGCGGCACGCCCGAGGGTGTGATCTCGGCCGCCGCGATCAAGTGCATCGGCGGCCAGCTGCTCGGTCGCCTGTGGCCGCGAGACGATGATGAGCGCGCGGCAGCCGTGGCGGCCGGCTACGAGCTGGAGCGCGTGCTCGACTGCGACGACCTCGTCGCCGGTGAGGACGTGTTCTTCTCCGCCACGGGAGTCACCGACGGGGACGTGCTGGAGGGGGTTCGCTACCAGGGCGACCAGGGGGCGACAACGGAGTCGCTCGTGATGCGCTCGCGCTCGGGCACGGTGCGGCGGGTCAGTGCCCGTCACGACCGGGCGAAGCTGCGGACGCTGAGCGGCGTGCGCTACGGCTGAGGGGCGCCCACCGGCTGCTGCTCGGCGTTCTCCGGTGCCAGCCGCTTGACTTTGGACTCGGCCAGCTCGAGCTTCGCGAGCGAGCGCAGGAACGCGTGGGTCACCATCACGTGTACGAACGACTGCGTGGTCATGTACACCGGCATGCTGAACCCAGACGCGATCGCGGGATAGAAGTTGGCGACCTCCACCTCGATGCGAAGCTCGGCTTGCTCGCTCGTGCCATCGTCCTCGCGCCGCACATCGAGTGAGAGGAATCCGGACCCGCGACCCTGCCGCGCGACAAGCAAGCCGCCGCGGATCTGCCAGCGGACGTTGCCGTGCGTCGGCTCCAGTACGTACTCCGGAGCCTCAAAGCGCAACAGCGTCAGCGGGCGTCCGAGCAGGACGACAAAGCGCTCGTTCGCTGAGTAGACGACTCGGATCAGACCCAGCGTCATCCTGCTCAGGAAGTGCCAGTAGGTCCGGGCCAGATTCTCGAGGTTCTCCGGATTCCACATCTGCTCGAGCCTGTCGGCGGGCAGCGCAACCACGGCGGTCTGAACCGACCGCACGGTGCCGTCCCGCGCGATGACGGTGGAGTTCCGTGGGGAGACGATCACCGTCTGGGCCGGGAGCCCGCGCTTGCGCCGCTGCCGCACCGCGATCACGGCGCCCGCGAGCAGCAGCAGGAGGGAGAGTGGGGCGGCCACGGCTGGATTCTTACCCAGGCAGGGGCTCTAGTGCCACATCTCGTCCGGCTGAGTACTCTCCCTCTCCGGCGGGGATGAAGGCCAGGGCGTCGGCGCCGACCAGTGAGCTGACGATATGCGAGTCCTGTGGGCCGTTTGGGGTGGCGAGCATCACGCCGTCCTGTTGCGCGAGGCGCACCCTGATCGCCTGCGTGCGCGCCGGGTTGCGTTTGACGGGGAGGGCTAGGCGGGCCGTTTGTCGTTGCCCGGCGCTCGGTGCGCGGCCCTGCAAGGCGGCCAGCGCGGGGCGGGCGAAGAGCGTGAAGGTCACGACCGAGGAGACCGGATTGCCGGGGAGCCCGAACACGAGCCGGCCCTCCCGGACGCCGAACCACGTGGGCTTGCCCGGCTGCAGCGCGACGCCCCAGAAGAGCTCGGTGACACCGAGCGCCTGAAGCGCCGGCTTGACGTGGTCGTGTGGGCCGACGGACACTCCGCCCGAAACCACGACCATGTCCGCCTGCTCGAGGGCCGCTGCCAGTCCGGCTCGCGTCTGGTCTAAGTCATCGCGCAGACGCGCCGGGGCGAGCGGCTCGGCGCCGGAACGCGCGGCGAACGAACGCAGCATCGTGGCGTTTGAGTTGTGGATCTCTCCAGGGCCCAGCGGTTCGCCGGGCTGCCGCAGCTCATCGCCGGTGCTGAGCACCGCCACGCGGGGTCGGCGAGACACGGTCAACGCCCCGGCGCCGGCGCCGATCGCTGCTCCGAGCTCTGCCGGTCCGAGCACGCTTCCCGTGCTCAGGACCGTGGTTCCGCCTTGGAGGTCCTCGCCCGGGCCACGGATGTTGTCGCCGCGAGCGACGTCCACCCGGGGCCGGATGTGACCGTCCCGCGCCTCGACGTCCTCCTGGCGGACAACGGCAGCGGCGCCGTCGGGGACGGCGGCGCCGGTCGAGATGCGGATGGCCTCTTCAGCCTCGAGCCGCCGGTCAGCGGGAGCCCCCGCGCGGGACTCGCCGACGACAGTCAATAGCCGCCCGGCCGGACCCTCCTTGACGGCGTAGCCGTCCATCGCCGAACAGGCGAAGGGCGGTACGTCGCCCGCGGCGACGACGTCGCGCCTGAGCACCCGGTCGAGCGCGGCGGGCACCGCCACGAGCTCCTCGCCCAGAAGCGTGACGTGCGCCAGGACCGTCTCCCGGGCCTGCTCGATCGTGATCAACTCAGCGGCCATGTGAGGATTCTGACGCGCATCGATGCCGCCGCGCGTGATACAAGAGCCAGGATGCACGCAGGGGTGCCACGACGTCGGCGGGCGAGACCCGTAGGCGACGCTCCGATCGACCCGCTGCTGGCGCGCGTCGACGACCTGGCCAAGGGCTGGCTCGTGGCGCTGCTCGAGCAATTGCCGCTGGCGCGGGCCTCGAGCGTCCTGGCCGCTGAGCTGGCGCGCGACGGCCCACGTATCTGCGATGCAGTCATCCGGGCGCTGGCCGATGACAATGAGCTCCGCCGGCTGGGTCCCCAGGGCGCTCTCGAGTCGCTGGCATCGCGAGCCGGAGACGTCTCGGGAAGCGCCGACGCCGCCACCGCCTCGGGAGCGATCGACGCCCTGTATGCAGTGATCTGGAGCGCGCTGCGATCAGAGCTGATCGATCCCGGACCGGAACAGGTTTCGGAACTTGCCGAGCGACTGGCATTCGTCATCGAAACGGTGCGTGGCGCCGCGTTACGTCTGCACGGTGGGGTCGAACAGCAGTCGGAAGCTGAAGCGGATGATTCCGCCAGCGCCGCGGATATGGCCGCCGTGGAGGCCGACTTCCCGCGTGCTGAGCCGCCCCCGCTGGTTGCCGCGGAGCCGCCTCGCAGTGCCGGAGAGCCGCCTCGCGGTGCGCGCTCGGCCGAGGCTTTGTGGATCGGCGCCTTCGAAGAGGAGATCGCGCGGGCCACCCGCGCCGGGACGCCACTGGCGCTGCTTCTGGCCGAGCTCGAGGACAGCGAGCACATGGCGGCAATCGAGCCGCCACGTGTTGCGGCGGCGACCATCGGCCGCTTCGCTCAGGCGATTCGCGACACGGTCCGCAGATCGGACATCCTCGCCTCGGAGACAGAGAGTCGAGTGTGGATTATCGCCCGGGATACCGGCCGACAGGGCGCGCAGGCGCTCGGCTCGCGCGTCGCGCGCGCCCTCCGCAGCGCGGAGTCCTGGCGAGGGGCGCCGCTGACGGTGGCCGTCGGGATTGCCATCCTGGGAGAGGACGGACGTGAGGCGGACCGCTTGATGGCGGCCTGCGAGGAATCTCGCTTTGCCGCTGCCGCCAGTGGGGTACCGGTCGTAGCCGGGGACGAGGAGTCCTCCCCGCCCTACGCATCACCGCCTCAGGATTAGCTCCTGCCGCCTCAGCTCGGCGAGCGCCTACTGCTGCGAAGACGAAAGCGGGACCGTCCCGATTGTGGCTGTTCCAGACATCCCGAGCCCCTTTGCGGCCGCCTCGGTCAGATCCCAGTTGGCGTGGTTTGCGTAGGGGCCGCGGTCGATCACAGGAACCACGGCGATTCGTCCGCGGTAGTAGATCGACACCGACGTGCCACATGGGAGCGCGCGGTTTGCCACGCCCACCGTCGTGCTGCGGAGCACGGACCCGCAGGCGGTGTGGTGCCCATAGAGCCCTGGTCCGTAGAGCGTGGCGGTAGACGGGCGGTAGACGGTGACGGTGATCGGAGCTGAGGCAGCGCCTCCGCCGGGGACGGTCGCTCGGAGCTGTACCTGGCCCAGCTGGCCCGAGCGCCAGAAAGCAGCGAACGAGCCTCCGGTGCCGACCGTGGCTTGTGTGGCAGTTGTCCACGCAGCTTGGCTGCCCGCGCCCAATCGCTGAATGACAACGGTCTTGCCGGCTTGGGAGGCGGGAACTGTGCCCGTGATCCAGAGTCCGCCGTGCTCGAGCGTGGCGCTCCGGGCGCTGAGCGTTATTCCGTTGGCGGACGCGGTGACGGTGCCAGCGCTGGGCGGCGGAGTGCTCGTCGGGGGCGATGTCGATCCGGGCACAGACGTGCCTCCAGAGGAGGCAAACGTGTTCGCAGGCATGGCAATTGCGCTCAGCAGGAGCGCAGCGGCAACGGTCAGCTTGCCGAGGCGACCCATCTAGCAGCCTTTCGTTTTCGGGTTGTCGGTTGCCTACGGGGTGAGCTGTCGGGCTCGCGCGAGTTGCGCTACGGACCGCTCAGGGACCGATTCGCCCCTGCGACCTATTGGCCGCAAGTGGTTCCCCCGCCGATCGCCCAAGGAGGACGACCGCTCGGCTGGACGGCGCGAGATTATACGGCTCGGTGGCCGGAACGAGGTTCAGGGCCTGTTCAGGGCCTCGGAATCCTGCCGAGCGCGGTCCGGACCGCACGGGCGCTGAGCGACAGACCTATCTCGGTCAGCTCTGCAGCGGCGTGCACCATCGTGGAGACGACGTCGCCCCGACGAGTGGCCGGGGGCGGCGGCGGTGCTCCCCGGTCGGAGGACCTGGACGTCCGCGTGCGGGGGCGGGGTGGAGCTCCGCCCGGCTGCTTTGGCTGACGAAGCGTCTGCGTGCGGGCGGCGGGGCGCCGAGGCTTGGCACTTGAATCGCGCTTGGCGCTCTTGCCAGGCGCCGACTTGGCATCGGAATACGCGGTTGGCGCCGACTGGGCATCGGGAGACGCGGTGTCGGAGACGGCGGTTCCGGCGACTGCGCGGCGTTTGTCGCTGCGACGGTGGGGACGGGTGTGGGGAAGCGAGCCGAGGATCTCCGGGGGACGCTCTTTGCTCATCGCCGCACATGATCGCGCATGCGGTCAACGAAGGGCCTGCGGCATCAGGACAAGGCATGCGGTCCCGAAGCGCCCGCGGCATCGGGGAAGGACCTCCTCGTATCCTCGACACAGGGCCGCCGGCGAACTTTGAAACTAATTGCGCAGTTCTATGTATGGCTTCTAACGCGCCCTGCCTATACTCGTCCGTGTGCTGGAGTAGCGGGTCTGCGCCTATCGCGGGCCGGATCCGTTGGCAGAGACAGAGACGCCTGCTAGATCTCCATGCGGGAGTTACGACCAACAAATGAGATCAGATGTCAGTAGCTGAACTGCAGGAACTCGAAGAGATCAAGGGACTGATGAATCGGGGGCAACAGCTCGGGGTCCTCACGTACGCGGAAGTCGCGGTGGCGGTTGCCGAGCTGGACCTCGATGAGGCGGATGTCGAGGAGCTGCACGGCTTCATCGAACGCGCGGAAATCGAGCTGGTAGAGGAACTCGATCCCGCTCTGGCGGCCGCGGACGTCGAGCGCGCACCGGACAAGCGCGGCCGGCGCAAGCCGAAGACGACGCTCGACCTGAAGCCCGACATGACCACCGATTCCCTTCAGTTGTTCCTGAAGGACATCGGCAAGGTGCGGTTGCTGACCGCCCAGGAGGAGGTCGACCTGGCAAAGCGGATCGAGCGGGGAGACCTGGACGCCAAGCAGAAGATGGTCGAGTCCAACCTGCGGCTGGTCGTCTCCATCGCCAAGAACTACCGCAACCAGGGGCTGCCGTTCCTGGACCTGATCCAGGAGGGAACGCTGGGTCTGGTGCGCGCCGCCGAGAAGTTCGACTACCGCAAGGGCTTCAAGTTCTCTACTTACGCCACCTGGTGGATCCGGCAGGCGATCGCGCGGGCGCTGGCAGACAAGGCGCGCACGATCCGCATTCCGGTTCACGTCGTTGAGAAGCTCAACAAGATCGGGCGCGCCGAGCGCAAGCTGGTGACCGAGCTGGGCCGTGAGCCCACCGCCGAGGAGATCGCCGAGGTGACCGGCATCGAGCCCGAGGAAGTGGAGTCGATCAAGCGCTCCGCGCAGGCGCCGGTGTCGCTCGAGAAGCCGGTCGGTGACGAGGAAGAGTCCGAGTTTGGGCAATTCATCGCCGACGAGCGCGCGGAGTCGCCGTACGAGCGCGCAGCGGAGATCCTGACCAAGGAGGCGTTGCGCGAGGCGCTCGAGAATCTGAGCTATCGCGAGCGGCGCGTCCTCGAGCTCCGCTACGGCCTGGGAGGCGAGCATCCGCGGACGCTCGATGAGGTCGGGCGCACGTTCAACGTCACGCGCGAGCGGATCCGGCAGATCGAGAATCAGTCGCTCAAGAAGCTTCAGTCGCTTGCTGAGGCGCAAAAGCTTCGCGACGTGGCTTAGCGCCACTTCGCCGCGACATCGTCACGGCGCACGAGGCGAGTACCGATGGAGCGCCCGGATTTCCAACCGCGGGCTAGCTCGGGCGGAATCAGCTGAGGCCGGGGGCACCTTTGACTAACACGGGCTTCGTTGACCGTGCTGCTCTGGACCGAAGCCTGGCCGCTCTCAGTGAGCGACCGCCCCGCGGCGGACTGATGGGAGCCATCCAGGACGTGCTCACAGCTTCCCGGCAGCCATTCGCCGCCTCCGGTGCCGGCTTCATGATGGTGGACGAGAACTCGGCCTTGAGCGTCGTTGCCGCCACCGACGAGCCGGGACGGCTGCTCGAAACTCGGCAGGAGGAGATAGGTACAGGGCCCTGCGTCGACTGCTTGACGTTCGACCAGGTCGTCACCACCGGCGATCTGGCTGCGGATGACCGTTGGCCGGCGCTCGTCCAAGCGGTGTCCGCGGCCGGCGTACGCGCCGTGCTCGGCGTGCCCGTTCACGTCGGCGGAGTCGCCGTGGGAGCGCTCAACGTCTATCGGGACCAGCCCGGCGATTGGCACGAGAGCGTCGTGAGCGGGCTGGAGGCCTACGGCACGCTCATCGAGAACTTCCTGATCAGTGCGCTCCAGACGCGCGAGCGTGCGGAGCTAGCCCAGCAGCTTCAGCATGCTCTCGACCACCGGGTAGTGATTGAACGGGCGGTGGGAGTCACGATGGCCCGGGGGCACGTCAACGCTGTCGATGCTTACAACCAGCTACGTCGCGAGGCGCGGAGCACCGAGCGCAAGGTGGCGGACGTGGCCGCGGAGCTGCTGGCCAAGTTGCCTACCAACCCTTAGCCGGTCCGCGGCGGGCGTTTGCGTCCATTCGGCGATCTGCCCGGTTACGATGCGCGATCACTTCAGGCCTGCCGTGACCCCGTGGGCCGCTCGACTCTCGGAGGATGTCAGCGGTGATCCAAGCTCACGGAAAAAGCAAATCGAAGCCTGAACTCGAGGGCGGACGAAACGGAGACGGTTCGACGCTCGTAGCCATGCGGGAGCCCGCCCCGGGCGGAGGGCTCGCTACAGGCGCTCTGGGGCGCGTCGGGACGCGGTCCGCCAAGGTCGTTTGGCCACCGCAAGTGTCGCTATCAGCGGCCGATCCGGAGCTCTGCGAAGGGGTCCCGGCCGAAGATCGTGCTGTCGCTGAGCGGAGGCTGGTGGCATATGGCTATCGCCTGCGGCCCGGTCCGGTCGACTTGACGCGTCAACCGCTGCCCGAGACGACCTTCGCCCTGCTCGTCGTGACGGGTCGTCTGACTCGGGAAGTTCGCGTCGGAGGCGCGGCCCTGCTCGAACTCGTCCTCGAGGGCGACATCGTGCTGCCGTGGAAGCCCGCGCCGACCGCCCCGCTGAGCGAGCTGAACTTGACGGCACTCAGTGAGGTGCAGCTTGTGGCCCTCGACCATCGGTTTATCAGCGCCGCAGCACTCTGGCCGGCTCTCATGGTCGCCGTCAACAAACGGTTGGCGGATCGGGAGCAGCGGCTGGCGACGCAGGGAGCGATCTGTCAGCTGCCCCGCGTCGAGCAGCGACTGATGGCGATCATGTGGCACCTGGCCGCGCGCACGGGAAAAGTCGGCGCCGACGGAACGTGCATTCCGTGGCGGCTCACCCATCAGACGCTCGCAGATCTGGTCGGGTCACGCCGCCCGACAGTGACCCTGGCGGTCAAGTCGCTCCAGCAGCGAGGTCATATATCCAGACGCGGCGACGGGACTTGGGTGCTTCCCGACGCCGCAGAGGACAGCCATCACTTCGACGGTCTGGTCGCCAACCTGGACGGAATCTGAACCATCTCGACAGCTTCTGGTTTCCCGCCAGCGCGCTGGGCCCGTTGGAGGGGCGCGATCACACACTTCAGTTCGTAAAGCATTGCGCTACACTCGGTATGCGATGGCTTCAAATGACACATGCCCCGTCTGCCGGACCGC
This sequence comes from uncultured Actinomycetes bacterium, assembly GCA_963822735.1. Classification (GTDB taxonomy): domain Bacteria; phylum Actinomycetota; class Thermoleophilia; order Solirubrobacterales; family Solirubrobacteraceae; genus Palsa-465. The sequence continues at coordinate 94,101 of CAWGIU010000012.1, read as the reverse complement.
AGAGGTCGTGTGTGGAAAGTGGACGATGTTGGTGATCCGCGACCTGGCCGAGGGCCGCTCGCGGTTCTGCGAGCTGGAGCGCTCGCTTCAGGGCATCAGCCCGCGGACGCTCTCGCTGAGGCTACGTGCGCTGGAGGAGGAGGGCATCGTCGCCCGCCAGACGTTTCCCGAGGTACCGCCGCGGGTCGAGTACGCCCTCACCGAGAAGGGGCGCGCGCTCGTCCCGCTCGTCGAGGACATGCGCCGGTATGGACGTGAGTGGCTCTGCGGTCAGGAGCCGGCCGAGGAGCCGGAGACTTCCGAGCGCACGCCGGTACCCGCCCTGGCCTGAGGGCGGCGTGCGGATAGCGATCGCCGCCGACGAGCTGACGGGCGTCGCGCAGACACTGCCCGAAGAGCTTCGCCGCCGCGGTCACCAGTCGGTTCTGCACGGCGCCTACCGCGACGACGAGCGTCCCGACTGGGCATGGGCCAGCGAGGCCGCAGCGAGAGACGTCGCCGAGGGTCGCGTCGAGCAGGCCGTCGTCGCCTGCTGGACGGGCACCGGAGCCTCGATCGCCGCCAACAAGGTGCCCGGAATCCGTGCGGCGCTGTGCGCGGATGCCCAGACCGCCGAAGGGGCACGGCGCTGGAACGACGCCAACGTGCTCGCGCTCAGCCTGCGGCTCACGTCGCCGGCGACGCTCGAAGAGATCCTGGACGCGTGGTTCGCGGGCGCGTCGAGTGACGAGGCCGACGACGCAGCAAACGTCGAGCATCTCGCCGAGATCGAGCGCCCTCGAGCCGCGCCGCGCTGAGGCTGCCGGTCGGCCCGAGTCGCTCCCCAAGAGACCGCTTCAGTTGCAAGCCGGCGCCCGCCGGCAGGACCGCGACCCTCCGGGACGAAACCGCCGGCGTGCGCAACTCAACGCTTCACGGGACCCTCGAGGCGTTCACTAGCGACGCCGCTGCGAGGCTGCAGGCCGAGACGGCTGGAGGTGCCGAGATCCCCTTCGAGGTGATTGAGGAGCGCAGGGGACGTGTCCCGCTGTACTGCTACCGCCCGCTCACCCACGAGTTCATCGATGACCGACTCGGGCTGCTGCGGACGCTCCCCAGTTACACGGCGGCGGTCCGGGCGCTGTCAGAGCTGGACAGTGTGGCCGCCTACCTGCGTCAGCGCGGTGCGGCGCGGGTCCCCGCTGAGCCGCGCGCCCGGGGTGACGCGGCGCTGGAGCTCTTCCTGGCGGCGGTGTTCGAGGAGCGCAGCCAGTTCAGCTACGAGTCGCGTCGTTTCGAGGCGGCGTACGAGGAGCTCGAGCGTGCGCTGTACGTAGGGCGCAGCCTGAACACGGTGATCGCGCCAGTGCTCGGTGTGGCGCTGGGCGAGGAGACCAGCGAGCTCCCGTTCGGTGAGGGGCTGTCGTTGGTCCGCGGCGAGACCCTGTCCGAAGCTCCAGCTGATGCGGTGTGGGGGGAGGGCGAGGAGCCAAATGTGCTGGCGGTGCTATCCGTGGTCCAGGACCGCGCGCTGCCGCCCCCGCTGTCGGAGGCGCGCTCCCGCTTCAGCCGCCTGCTCAAGGCCTTGCGCCTGTTCGACCCCGGCGGCTACGCGCTCGGGCCGCTGGCCTGGACCCGCTCGGACGGGGGCGTGTGGCGGGCAGTCCCGCTTGGCGGCAGCGGCCGGCCGCGGTTCGCGACGGTGGTCACCGCGGAGCACGAGGACGAGCTGCGTGGGTTCTTCAATCTGATCGCCAAGCGCACTCCGGCGGCCGGCGAGCTCGCCTGGGCACTGTCCCGGTTCGAGATGGGGTGCGAGCGGCTGGCGCCGTTCGAAGCCCTGACCGACTACCTGCTGGCGCTGCGCGCGCTGCTGGAGCCAGAGGGCCCGGAGAGCGGGCGCCTGGCGCCGCGCTTGGCGGCGATCTGCGCGCAGCCGTCCGACCGCGCCGCTCTGGCGGAGCGAACGGCAGCGGGAATCTCGCTCGAGCGGGCGGTGATCAGCGGCTTGGGAGCGACGGAGTCCGGCTCTGACGCGCTGGTCGAAGAGCTTGGCGAGAACCTCCGCGCGCTGCTGCGGGACATGATCTGCGGGCACCTGGAGATCGATGTCCGCCGGCTGGCCGACGAGCTGCTCGAGGAGGCAGTGCCAGTCGAGGCGTGAGCGCTCGCGGTCAAGCCGAGCGCGCAGCTGCGAAGCTGATCAGGCCGTGTTCCACGTCGAGCTGCGCCGCTTCCCGCATCTGGCGCGAGTCTTCAACCTCTCCCCAGAGGAGCTGCAAGGACGGTTTCTGGCGCCGTGGATCAGCGGCGGGCCGATTCTGGTCGACGATCAGCGCTGGACGTCCGAAAAGACGCGTCTGACGATCTATGAGGGCCGCGAAGTGGCCGCCGAGGAGCGCGGTCTGGGGCGCGGCTGGTCGATCGTGACCCGCTCGGGGAAAGACGTGACACGAGACCTGCTGGCGGCGGCCACGGAGTCCTCGCCGCTGGTGGAGCTCAAACGGCGGTTGCTCGAAGCCGCTCCGCTCCGGCTAGGCGAAGCGGTGACGCTCGGCGATGCGCTGCGCGCCAGCGAGCGCATGGCACTCGCCGAGCAGGCTGTGTGGGAGCTGCTGCACGAGCAGCGCCTCGTGCTCGTAAGGGAGGGCGCCAGCGTTGCCCGCGAGGAGTGGCAGCCACTGCTGCTCGATTGGGAGAGCTGGAGCGATCCGCAGACCGTGCTCGAGCCGTCGAAGGCCACCTAGGCCACGACGTCGGCGATCATCTGCTCGCGCTCCTCTTCGGAGGCGAACAGGTAGCGGTGCATGCGGGCCAGGCCCTGGAGGTCGTGCACGTCGTCGTCGAGCTGCGGCACCAGCAGCAACGGCCGGCCGTCGAGCTCCGACTGCAGACGGGCGATGTTGCGCCGGTCGCGACGCGCGAGCACGTGGTAGTCGTGGAAGTTCTCTGCCACGACGCGCGCCAGCTCAGGCTCGATCGTTTCTGACAGCGCTTCATTCAGATCGGCCGGCTCGCGGTCGCCGAGCATGTCGTGGTGCACACGGTTGACCATCACGCCCGCGAACGGCAGCCCGCCCTGCTCGAGGGTCCGCCGGAACCAGATCGCCTCGTCGATCGAGACACTTTGGGCAGAGGTGACGAGCAGGAACGCCGTGCTCGGAGCCCGCAGCAGCTTCTGCACTTCGGTGGCGCGCCGGCTGAAGTCCTCGGTCATCCCGCCGAGCAAGCCGAAGAAGGTCGACAGGTCAGTCACGAGGTCAACGCCGGTTACACGTCGCAGCGCTTGCAGTAGAGGCTGAGCACCCCGTCCCAGCACTCTCATCCCGAAGCCGGTGGGGCGGACGAAGGCACGCAGCGCCCGCCCTTCGAGAAACGAGGTCAGCCTGGCCGGAGCATCCAGGAAGTCCAGCGCGTTGCGCGAGGGCGGCGTATCCAGCACCAGCAGGTCGAAGTCGCCTTCCCGGAAGAGGTCGAACAGCTTGGCCACGGCGGTGAATTCCTGCGAGCCGGACACGGCGCTCGAGAGCTCGCGGTAGACGCGGTTGGCCTTGATCTCCGACGCTCGCGCCGGATCGGGCGCCACGCGGTCGATCAGCTCATCGAACGTGCGCTTGGGGTCAAGCATCATCGCCCATAGCTCGCCCCGTATCTCGAGCCCGCCCACATCCAGCCGCTCAGGCTCCACGCGGCGTGGCTCGTTCTCGAGCTCCTCGAGCCCGAGCGCGTTTGCGAGGCGCTTGGCGGGATCGATCGTCACCACTGCGACCTTCGCGCCGCGCGCGGCCATCCCCAAGGCGATTGCGGCCGAGGTGGTCGTCTTGCCGACCCCGCCTGAGCCGCCGCACACGCAGACTCGCTTGCCGTCCAGCAGCCGCGCGACGCTCACGACAGGGAGGCCTCGAGGCTGTCCGCCAGCCGCCCGAGCTCCGGCAGCCCGACCTCCTCCGAGAACACGAACGGCAGCTCCAGCAGGCGACCGTTCATGCTGAGTCCGGCGCTCAGCCGTGCCAGCTGGGCTCGCTGCGTTTGGCCTCGGGCGTGCTCGGAGAGAGCGGCGCGAAGGGCTCCACGCGCCAGCGGCGAGAGGTCGCCGCGCAGCGCCCGCCCCACGCGCTCCACTTGCTGCTCGTCGAAGCGGGGCGGGTAGACCGCGTTGACGATTACCGCGTCGAGCTCGAGCTGGTCGCGAGCCAGCTCGTCGCGCAGGAGAAGAGTCTCGTTGACGGGCATCTCCTCCGCGGTGGCGACCGCGACCACACCCGTGAACTGGCGATCGGCGATCGTCGAGGCGATCGTCTTGCCCTGGTGCGCGATCGGACCGACACGGGCGATCTCGGCGAATGTCCTCGGCGTGCGCAGCAGCCCGACGCCGTGGCCGGTGGCGGGGGCGTCGACCACGACGAGGTCGTAGGGCGCCGCGCCGCGAGTGCGCCGCTGCAGTTGGGCCAGCTCCCAGACCTTGCCCATGCTCAGCAGCTCGCGCATCCCTGGGGTCGCCATGGCGAACGCGTGAAACAACCTGCTCGAGCCGAGCGCCTGGCCCACCGGGCCGGTCTTGACGCGGAGGTATTCCTCCATCGCGTGCTGGGGGTCGATGGAGATCGTGAACAGACGCGGCGCGAGCTCGACTTCGACGAAGTGCTCGGCCTGGTGCGCGAACGTGCTCTGCACTCGCTCCTGGCTTTGAAGCTCGGCCACGATCGTGCGCAGGCCGCGCCGGGCCGCCACCAGGCCCAGCGCGGTGGCCACTGTCGATTTGCCAACGCCACCTTTCCCGGTGACGAAGATCAGTCGGCGGTTCAGCAGACCGGGCACGCGAGAAACATACGGTGCGCCTCGATTCGATGCGCCCGCCTCAGCAAAGGATTCTGCTGCGCGTGTGCGAATAGTCACCGCGTATGGAGTTCCCGAACCCCTTGGAGCCTCCCGTGACCGCCTCCATGAAGGTGATTGCGCTCGCCAACCAGAAGGGCGGCGTCGCCAAGACCACGACCACCCTCAACCTGGCCGTGGCCTTCGCCGAGGAAGGCCACCGGGTCCTGTGCGTGGACATGGACCCGCAGGGCAACCTGACGATGTCGCAGGGCATTGACCCCGACACGCTCGAGCGCTCGATGTACGACGTGCTGGTGCACGGGCTGCCGATCCGAGAGGTGATCGTGCGCCGGGAGGTGGACATGGCCTGCGCGTCGATCGACCTGGCCGGGGCCGAGATCGCCATGTCGACGATGATCGGCCGCGAGCGCAAGCTGCAGAAGGCGCTGGAGGAGGTCAGCAGCGCGTACGACTTCGTCCTGATCGATACGCCGCCCAGCCTCGGACTCTTGACGATCAACGCCCTGACCGCCGCCACCAAGGTGATCGTCCCCGTGCAGTGCGAATATCTGTCGATGCGCGGTCTGATCCAGCTTCAGAACACGCTGGCCATGATCCGCGAGAACCTGAACCCGGACGTGGACATCGAGGGAATCGTTCCGACGCTGGTCGATACGCGCACGCTGCACGCCAAGGAGGCGATCGAGCTGCTCGAGGAGAACTTTGGCGATCGGGTTTTTGCCTCCAGGATCCGCAAGACGATACGGTTCGCCGAGGCACCGGTTAAGGGCATGTCGGTGCTCAAGTACGATCCCGACGGCTTGGCCGCCCATAGCTATAGGCAGCTCGCGAAGGAGGTCCTCTCAAATGCCAACCGGTAAGCGCGCGAGCATGCGTGAGGGGCCGCTGGCGGCCCTGTTCCGCAAGACCTCCGAGGATCCCCAGCCCGCAGCTTCAGACGAGGCGCGCGCCGGCGAGGGGGCTGACCAGCCCCCGCGTTCCGGAGCCGTCGACGCGCCGCCACCGCCGGCACCGCAGACCGCGGTCCCGCCAGCCCCACCCGAGCCGGCGCCGGTGGAAGAGCCCCCATACGTCCCATCGGCGCAGGAGCGCCTGCGGCAGGCTTTCTCGGCCGACATCCCGGAGAACGTGCTCGACCGCGCGCCGCGCCCGGAGCCGCCCGATGCGTTTGCCCGCCCGGAGCGCTCGGCGTCGGCGTTCGCTCCGGCCAGCAGCTTCAACGAGCCTCGGACCACGCCGGTGCTGCGCGTGGTCGGCGTCGGTGGCGCGGGCGTCAACGCCGTCAACCGGATGGTGGAGGCCGAGATCGAGGGAGTGGAGTTCCTGGCGATCAACACGGATCTGCAGTCGCTTCAGACTTGCGCTGCCCATGACACATTGCACATCGGCGGCGGCGTCACGCAAGGCCTCGGCTCGGGGTCGGACCCCGAGCTCGGCCGCCGCGCCGCGCTCGAGGAGCACGACCGCATCAAGGCGATGCTGCGGGGCTCTGACATGGTCTTCATCGCCGCCGGGGCGGGCGGCGGCACCGGCACCGGTGCGGCCCCTGTGGTGGCTCAGATCGCGCGCGAGCTGGGTGCTCTGACGGTCGGCATCGTCACCAAGCCCTTCCAGTTCGAGGGCTCGCGGCGGCGCGAGCAGGCCGAAGTCGGCGTCGCGGCGCTGGCCGACGAGGTCGACACGCTGATCGTCGTGCCCAACAATCGGCTGCTTTCGGTGCTGGACCGCGAGATCTCGATGGTCGATGCCTTCCGCGTCGCCGACGACGTGCTGCGGCAAGGCGTGCAGGGCATCTCCGACCTCGTCACGCTCCCGGGGCTCATTAACCTCGACTTCGCCGACGTGCGCACGATCATGTCGGTTGCCGGTCCGGCGCTGCTGGGAATCGGCATGGGTACCGGTGAGCGCCGAGCGCTCGACGCCGCAGAGCAGGCCGTGGCCTCGCCGCTGCTCGAGACGAGCGTCGAGGGCGCCCGCTCGATTCTTCTCTCGATCACCGGCGGTCCCGACCTCTCGCTGTGGGAGGTCAACGAGGCCGCCAAGGCGGTGGCCGAGGCAGCCCACCCGGACGCCAACATCATCTTCGGCGCGATGGTCGACGAGAAGCTCGAGGACCAGGTGTGGGTCACGGTGGTGGCCACCGGCTACGGCGAGCCGCGGCGGCGGCGGACCGAGGCCGAACGCGCTCCGGCCCGCGACTGGCGCGAGGACGTCCTGCGCGAGCCCCGCGGTGAGCCGCGCGTGAGCCGGGTTCGCGAGCGCGATCGCTCCGCCCGCCGCTCGCCAACTGAATTCGACGTCCCCGAATTCATCCCCAGACGCTGAGACCTTGAGTCCGGCCGGGCCGCAGCTCGGCGTCGTGGCGGCGGGGCATCCGCGGAGCGCGCGAGCCGGCGCCGAGGTGATGCGCGGCGGCGGTAACGCGGTGGACGCCGCGCTGGGGGCGATGCTGACCTCGTTCGCCTGCGAGCCGCTGCTCACCGGTCTGGGGGCCGGTGGGTACATGCTGGTGGTGGCCCCGGACGAGGAGCCGGCGCTGCTGGACTTCTTCGTCGAGGCTCCGGGGCGCGGCGCGGGCCCCTCCCAGCGCGCCGAGCTCGTGCCGATCAGCGTTTCGTTCGGCGACGCCATCCAGGTGTTCAACATCGGCGCGGCCTCCGTCGGCACGTATGGCCTCCCGGCGGGGATCTGCGCCGCGAGCGAGGAATTCGGGCGGATGCCGCTGGCGGAGCTGATCGAACCGGCGGCGGCGCTGGCGCGCGAGGGCGTGGAGCTCGCCCCGCAGCAGGCCTACGTGGTCGAGATCCTGGGCGACATCGTCACCTCGACGCCGGAGGCCGCGGCGCTGTTCGCGCCGCACGGCGAGCTTCTGGGTGCCGGCGGCGTGGTCCGCCAGCCGGAGCTCGCCGACACGCTCGAGCGCCTCGGCGCCGAGGGCGCCGCACCGTTCTACAGCGGTGACGTCGCCGCTGCGATCGCCGATTGGGTCGCCGACCGCGGCGGCACGCTGACCAAAGAGGACCTCGAGGCTTATGAGGTCAGGCGGCGCGAGCCCGTGCGGGTCGGATATCGGGGGCGCCGGGTGCTGACCAACCCGCCGCCCTCGGCCGGCGGCATCCTGATCGCCCATACGCTGGCCGACCTCGAGGCCCAGGCCACCGGTACGCCAACCGTGGCCGAGATCGTGGCGGTGATGGAGCAGACCCAGGCGCTGCGGACACCGGAGTTCATGGCCGGGCTCGACCAGCCCGGGTTCGTCGAGCGGTTCCTGCATGGACCGCTGGGCTCGACCACCCACGTCGCCGTGCTCGACCGAGACGGCTGGGCCTGCTCGGTGACCTGCTCCAACGGGTCCTGCTCGGGAATCGTGGTGCCCGGCACCGGCGTGCATCTGAACAACATGCTGGGTGAGCAGGACCTCAACCCGCTCGGCTTTCACCGCCATTCGCCAGGCAGGCGGCTGCCGAGCATGATGGCTCCCACCGTCGTGATGCGCGAGTCCTGGCCGGAGCTCGTGTTGGGCAGCGCTGGGTCCAACCGCATCCGCTCGGCGATCCTGCAGACGATCGTCCGCGTGGTCGATGAAGGGATGCAGGCCGACCGGGCGGTGCAGGCGCCGCGCGTCCACTACGAAGATGGTGTGGTCTACGCCGAGCCGGGAATCGACACCTCGGCGCTCGAGGTCGAGGGGCAGGCGATCGCGCGCTTCCGCGAGCGCAACCTGTTCTTCGGCGGCGTGCAGGCTGCGGCCCGTGAGCAGGACGGCACGTTCTCGGGCGGCGGTGATCCCCGGCGCGGCGGGGCGGCGGTCGTCGTGGAGTAGGCGGCCCGGGCGCTCGAACTCAGCGCCCGCGCCACACCGGCTGGCGCTTTTCGAGGAACGCGCACATTCCCTCCTGCGCGTCCTCGGCCGTGGCGTTGTAAGTCATGACCTGCTGTGCATGCTCGTAGGCACCGGCCAGGTCGAGATCGATCTGGCGGTAGTAGGCGCGCTTGCCGATCCCGACGGTCAGCGGGCTGGCATCGGCGATCTGCCTGGCCAGCGCGTCGGTCGCAGGCTCGAGCTCCTCGGGAGCGACGACGCGATTGACGAGGCCCCAGTCGGCCGCGGTTGACGCGTCGATCGGGACGCCGGTGAGCAGCATCTCGAGCGCCCGTTTGCGGCCCACTGCGCGGCTGAGCTCCACCATCGGCGTGGAGCAGAACAGGCCGATCTTGACGCCCGGCGTGGCGAACTTGGCCTCGGTGCTGGCAACCGCTAGATCGCAGGCCGCCACCAGCTGGCAGCCGGCCGCGGTCGCTACGCGATGCACGCGGGCGATGACCGGCTGCGGCAGCTCGTGAATGGTCTTCATCATCTGCGAACAGACGCCGAACACCTCCTGATAGCGCTCGAGATCGAGCCCCACCATCTCCTCCAGGTCATGGCCGGCGCAAAATGCCTGACCCGCGCCGGCCAGGATCACGACCTGGACCGCCGGATTGGCCTCGAACTCCTCGAGCGCGCCGATCACCTCGTGCATCAACTCCAGCGACAGCGCATTGCGTCGCTGGGGCCGATTCAACGTGAGCGTCGCCACTCCGGCCTCCTTGGTAATCGTCACCTGGCGCCCCGTTGCCACGCTCACCACTCAGCCCTCCTCGTCGATCGCCTCGATGAGGCGATTGTACGGAGGCCGCTATGCGCCACGATGCAGCCGTGACTCGCCGCCTGGCAGTGCTCGGAATCGTCACCTTCGCCCTGTCGCTGGCGGGCTGCCTCGACGTGCAGCAGCCCGACCTGTTTCTCGTCACCCGCACCGGCGCTCCGGGCAAGCTGACGGTGCTGGTCAACGGCGGTGGCACGATCCGTTGCGACGGCGGCCCGGCCAAGCGGCTGCCCGACCCGATGCTGCTCGACGCGCGCGATCTCGCCACCGCGCTGAGCAGCGACGTCAAGAAGCGGCTCCAGGCCGCGCCCGGCGGCCACAGCGTCGCCAGCTATACGGTCAAGGTCCAAAACGGGACGTTCTCGTTCCCCGACACCGCGGCCCGCGGTCGCTCCGAGCTGGCGCAGCTCGAGCTGTTTATGGTGCAAGCGGCGCAGGGCCCCTGCGGGCTCAGCGGGTAAGAGGGCGCTTAGGCTTAACCTCTCTTCACCGGGGTGGGTAGGGTTCCCCGCCGCTCATGCTCGCAGTGGCCCTCACCCACGGGTTCGACGCCTTCCGGGCGATCGTGCTCGGGGCGCTCCAGGGGATCTCGGAGCTATTCCCGGTCTCGAGCCTCGGGCATACGGTTCTGTTCCCGAAGCTGTTCGGCTGGAGCGAGCTGGTCAAATACCAGTCCAGTGGGGCCGAGAACGCCTGGCTGGCGTTCATCGTGATGTTGCACGTCGGCAGCGCCGTCGGGCTCTTGATCTACTTCTGGCGCGACTGGGTCGAGATCATCGGCGCGGGGCTGAGGACGATCCCCAAGCGGCGGATCGAGACCCCCACCGAACGCCTGGCGTGGCTGATCCTGATCGCGTGCATCCCGACCGGGATCCTCGGCGTTGCGCTCGAGCACGTCGCAAGGACCGCCACGGCAAAGCCGGAGGTGGCGGCGATCTTCCTCATCATCAACGGATTGATCCTGTTCGCCGCAGAGCGGTTGCGCCAGCGCGCCGAGGTCCGGAAGCTGGCGCGCGAGGAAGGGCTGAATCGCGAGGGCGGGCGCGAGCTCGAGACGCTCGATTACAAAGAGGCCGTCGGCATCGGCGTCGCGCAGTCGGCCGGGCTGATCGCGGGCATCAGCCGCGACGGCATGTGCATGGCCGCGGGGCTGCTGCGGGGGCTCGACAACGAAGATGCGGCTAGGTTCGGGTTCCTGCTAGCGACCCCGATCATCCTCGCCGCCGGCGTCTTCAAGCTAAGTGACCTGACGGGCCCCAACGGCAACGGGATTCGCGGCTACGCCTTGCTGGCGGCAGCCACCGCGGCGGTGTTCGCCGTCGTCACCGTCCACTTCCTGATGCGCTACTTCAGGCGCGGGAATCTGAACCCGTTCGCCGCCTACTGCGTGGTGTTCGGCGTGGCGATGGTGCTCTACAACGCCTAGGCCCCGAAGCGGACCTTGCCGTTGGAGCGGGCGCGCTCCTGGGCCTTGTCCACCAGATCGAGGCGCTTCATCGCCGCGCGGAACAGGCGCGTGACCAGGCGCAGGCGGGCGTTCTCGGAGCGCAGGTCGAGCAGGCCCTGTTTGGCGTCGAGGCCGAAGTCGACAGTCGCGGCCATGGCGTAAGCGCCCATCTCCTGAAGCTCCTGCTCGTCGGGCTCGCGGTCCGTGGCGCGCTTTACGAGCTCGGCGTAGGCCTCATGCGCGCCGTCGGCCAGGCGCGGATCGGGGGTCTCCGACTTGTCCTCCACGAACTCGATCACGCCGGCGGGATAGGGCAGATGGGGCTGGCGCTGGAGGACCCGGAAGGGGCGCGTGCCGCGCGTCAGCAGATTCATGCGCCCGTCCTCCATGCGCTCCAGCACCTGCTCGATCCGCACCGCACAGCCCACCTGCCGCAGGCCGTCATCCGAGAGCCAGACGATCCCGAACTCCCGCTCGCGTTCCAGGCAGAAGTTGATCATCGTCTTGTAGCGCTCCTCGAAGATGTGCAGCGGGATCAGCTCTGAGGGCAGCGCCACGATGCCCAGCGGGAACAGCGGGAACTCGTCTTCGGGCATGTGAAGCAAAGTCTATGGAGGGCGCGGGCGCCCGCGCGCTCAGCATCCGGCCTCGCCTCACGCGCGGCGCCCGCGTCATCCGGCGGACCGCTAATCAGGCTTGCGGGCGCTCAGCAGCAGGTTGTAGAAGATCGGCGGCGGCAGGCGCGGCTCGAGCACGTGCTCGTCCAGCCGCTGGAGCAACAGGTAGCCGTGGTAGGCGTACTGGCGCCACAGCATCGGCACGTCGTCGGGCTGCGCGGTGGCCTCGAGCGCGCGGTTGAACCACCCGAACAGGTTGGCCATCAGTTCCTCACCGCGGACCCTGACATCGGCGAAGCCGGCCTGGCGGGCGTAGCGGACAAGATCCCCGGGGCCGAAGGCGTGGATATCCACGGCGCCCTCCAGTCCGTGATCGTCGTGCTCGCCGCCGTCCCCATCCTGTTCGGCGCGCAGGGGACGGGCACGCAGCAATGTTCGCCACAGCGGTGCCATTGCGCCGGCGCTGCGCTTCGGCACCGACGCCAGCCGGTCGCCAATCCGCGACGGCTCGCCGGCAAACACGATCCGGCCCCCGGGCTTCAGCACCCGATGCAGCTCGGAGAACGCCTGGGGCAGGTTCGGGAGGTGGTGAAGCACGGCGTGACCCAACGCCAGATCGAAGCTCTCCGGGCGGAACGGCAGCGACTCGGCGTCGGCCCGGGCGGCGCTGACCTCCAGGCCCAGCTTCCGGGCGTTGGTGGCCAGCGCAGCGACCATGCCGGGAGAGATGTCGGTGCAGGTGGCCTCCGAGACGATGCCGGCCGCGAGCAGGTTGAGACTGAAGTAGCCGGTGCCGGCGCCTATCTCAAGCGCGCGCTCGTAGCCCGCCTCGAGCTCTGAACCCAGTGCCTTGCGCAGCTTGCCCACCACCTGGCGCCGCCCCACTTCGCCGAAGTCGATGCCCCACTTCGAGTCATAGCCGGCCGCGACGACGTCGTGGTAGCGGGTATTGACGTCTCGGATCTCATCCGCGCTGCGGAGCGCCTCCATGGCGCGCGGGACTCTACTCGCTAGTTTGCGGCCGATGAACGCTTACGTTCAGCAGGGCCAGCCGACGGGCGTGCCTCCGCTCGAGCTGACCGGTGAGCGCACACTGCCCGACGTTCCGGCCGAGAACTACTGGTACCGCCGGCACCTGGCGGTCTATGAGTGGATCGCTGCCCGGGCTCGCGACAGGCGCGTGATCGACATGGCCTGCGGCGAGGGCTACGGCTCCGAAGTGCTTGCGCGCACGGCGGCCAGCGTCGTGGGCGTCGACGCCAACCCCGAGGCGCACGCCCACGCTCGGCTGCGTTATCTGCGGGACAACCTGCGCTTCGAGCGCGGACTGGTCGAGACCTACGGCGATCCGCACAGCTGCGACGCGGTCGTGTTCCTGCAGACGATCGAGCACGTGCTGGATCCGCCCCGGGTGCTCGAGCACTTCCGCTCGCTGCTGGCAGAGGGCGGCGCTGCCTATATCTCCACTCCCAACGTGCTGACGCTGGCCCCGCCCGGGGCAGAGCGATCAGACAACCCGTGGCACCTGCGGGAGTACCGCCACGAGGAGTTCAGGTCACTGTGCCGATCGGCGTTCGGGTCTGTCGAACTGCTGGGCCTGTTCCACGCGCGCAAGCTACGTGCCCACGCGCTGGCGCTGAGGCTGGGGTGGGACGCGGTGCACCGGCGGCTGGGGGTAACGCGCGCGTTCTATGAGCGCTTCACGCCTGCGATCAGCTCGCGCGACTTCGTGCTGCGGGCCGGGCCGCTTGAGCAGGCGCTCGACTTTCTGGCCGTGTGCCGCAGCTGAGCGGCCCGGTCAGGTCTTAGTCCTCCCAGCGGAACGTCTTGGGCGCGTCGCGCATCCTGATGACCCGCGCCGGGATGCCCGCGGCGACGGCGTTCTCGGGCACTTCCTTGCTTACCACGGCGTAGGTCCCCACTACCGAGTTGTTGCCGATCTTGACGCCGCGCAGCACGCAGGCCCCGTAGCCCAGCCAGACGTTGTGGCCGATGTCCACGTCACGCTTGTAAATGCCCTGCTCGCGGATCGGCCGCTCCACATCCACCATCCCGTGGTCGAAGTCGATCATCATGACCCTGTCGGCGACGATGCACTCCCTGCCGATCGACACGTGCTGATAGGCCGAGATCGTGCACTCCTGGCCCAGCACCGACTTGGCGCCGATCGACACGGTGCCCTCGTGGACGCGCAGCTTGCATCCCTGCCCGATCCAGCACCAGCGGCCGAGCCTGAGCTTCGCGCTTTTGCCGATCTCGAACTTGACAGAGCCGCCCACGAAGCACAGCCCGTCGGTCTCAAGGCGCCCTCGCCAGCGGAGCTTCAGCCACAGCCAGCGGATCACCAGCGGCACGTAGCCGGGCTTCAACAGCCCGCGCTCGATGACGAAGCGCGCGAACGCCAGCGGCCCGCCGTGCAGCGCTGCCGGCGGCCTGCGCGACTGCGCAGGAGTCGTGGCAGCCGGTTCAACACTTCGCAGTGCCACGGCGCCATCGTAGTCGCCTCGCCTGGCATGATTGCCCGTCCACGATGTCCGATGCCGACACCGCGCTCGCGGAGCGCCTGATGACGGGGGACAAGCGCGCTCTGGCGCGCGCGATCTCGCTCGTCGAGGACGACGACCCCGAGGGATGGGCCCTGGTCCGCGAGGTCTACCCCCACACCGGCAGGGCGGCGATCGTGGGCTTCACCGGGCCCCCGGGCGTCGGCAAGTCGACGCTGCTCGGCGCGCTGACCAAGCTGGAGCGGGCGCAGGAGCGCACGGTGGCCGTGCTTTCGATCGACCCCTCCTCGCCGTTCACGAAGGGCGCGCTGCTCGGAGACCGCATCCGGCTCTCCGACCACTTCCTCGACCCCGGGGTTTTCATCCGCTCGATGGCCAACCGGGGCGCGCTCGGCGGACTGAGCGAGGCCGCGCTGCAGACGGCGCTGCTGATGGACGCCTCGGGGCGCGACCTGGTCCTGCTGGAGACCGTGGGGGTGGGTCAGGGCGAGGTCGACATCATCGATCACGCTGACACCGTGGTGCTGGTGCTGATGCCGGGCTCGGGCGACTCGATCCAGGCGCTCAAGGCCGGCGTGATGGAGATCCCGGACGTGATCGTGGTCAACAAGGCCGACCATCCGCTGACCGACACGATGGTGCGCGAGATCAAGGGCGTCCTGGCCCTGGGGCCCCGGGGCGACTGGGAGGTGCCGATCGTGCGGACCGAGTCCGTGCGGGGGGAGGGAATCGAGGAGCTGCGCGAGAAGCTGTCCGAGCACCGGGCGCACATCGAGGCCGAGGGGACCCTGTCCGAGCGCCGGCGGCGAAACCTGATGAGCGAGGTGCTGGCCATCGCCACGTACCGCATGCGGCGCACGCTCGAGGAGTCGGTGCGCGAGGACCCCGAGGTCCGGGAGCTCTTGGATCGCGTCGTAACGCGAGAAATCGACCCCGCGAGTGCGGCGGTCCGCATCCTTGAGGCCCGGGAGCGGGTTTAAGTATCAAGTGACGGATGTCCTGACGCCGCCGTTCGCGCTCGCCGCGCTCGTCCTGTGCGTGGCCGGCGCGGGCAAGCTGCGCTCGCCGCGCACGGCGGTCGATGCGCTGGCGACGCTGGGCGCCGCGCCGCCGGCGGCGGTCGTGCGTATCTTCGCGCTGCTGGAGCTCGGCCTGGGGGCTTGGTGCTTGGCGCGCCCCTCGGCCGTGGCCGCCGCGGCGCTCGCCGTCCTCTATGCCGGCTTTTGTGGCCTGACGCTCGCGCTCGCCAGGCGGCGCTCGCCGTGCGGTTGCTTCGGCGCCGGCCAGGAGCCGGCCTCCGGCGCTCAAGCGCTGCTGAGCGCGGCGCTGGCGGCGGTGGCCTTCGCCGCCGCGATCTGGGGTTCACATGGCGCGTCGTGGCTGCTGGGACGCCCGGCGATGACGGCCGCGGCACTGACAGTTGGACTGGCCGGCGGTGTGTACGCCACCGTGATCGCCTACACCGAGCTGCCGCTGGCCTGGTCGGCGTGGAGCGGGGGCTCGCGATGAGCGGACTGGCAGAACGCTTCGCCCTCTCGGTCGGCTCGCTGCTAGAGCGGCGCGTCTCGCGCCGCAGCGCTCTCGCCCGGGCCGCGGTGGCGGGCTCGGCGCTCGCCGTGGCGCCGGTTCGCTACCTGGTGCGGCCGGGGACAGCGTGGGCGGTGATCCGACCCCGGGACTGCCCGCCAAGGGCGCGCTGCAACGACGGCTACACGGCCTTCTGCTGCGAGCTAGAGCACGGCAACAACCGCTGCCCTGACGGCACTTACGTCGCCGGCTGGTGGAAGTGCACGCATTACAAGGGGTCGGGGATCTGCGCCGAGGACGGGGTCCGCTTCTACCTGGATTGCAACAACTTCCCCGGTCGGCCGTTTGCCGGCGGGTGCCGCTGCGCGTTCGGGGACTGCAACCGTCGCCGCGTGGCCTGCAACAAGTTCCGCTACGGGCAGTGCAACACCCAGATCGGCGGCACCGGCGACGTGGTGTGCCGGCTGGTGATCTGCCAGAACCCGGCCTCGATCGGTGGCTGGGGCTGCAACGACACGCTGATGGTTGACAACGCCGTCTGCTCGCACGAGATGGACTGCCTGCAGGGGCTGGCGAACGGCGTGCCGCAGGACGGGGGCGCGTAGTGCTGGCGCTGGTCTCGATCGAGACTGTGCTGCTGGTGATACTGGTGGTGCTCGTGGCCGGGCTCCTGCGAAGCCACGCCGAGATCCTCCGGCGCCTTGGCTCGGCCGGCGAAGGACCCGCGATCCCCCAGCCCGCTGCACGGGACCGGCAACCGGGGACGGCTGCGGCGAGGCCAATCGCGGGGCAGACGCTCCAGGGTGACGCGGTGAGCCTCGACTTCTCCGGCGCGGACGGGCCGCCGACGCTGCTGGCGTTTCTCTCGAGCGGCTGCTCGGTATGCGGGTCGTTCTGGGAGCGGCTGGGGGAGCGACGGCTACCGGACGGCGTGCAGAAGTTGATCATCACGCACGGCCCCGAGCGGGAGTCGCCCAGCCGGCTGCACTCGCTGGCGCCGGCGGGCGTTGCGGTCGTGATGAGCTCCGCGGCATGGAGCGACTACCGGGTGCCCGGCTCACCGTACTTCGTGCTGCTGCAGGGCGGTGTCCGCGGTGAGGGGTCAGCTTCCAGCTGGGAGGGACTAGCTTCGCTCGTCGGCGACGCGATCGCCGACGAGGGGCTGACCTCCGGCCCGGTTCGCGCCCGTCGGGTAGACGAGCGCCTGACGGCCGCGGGGATCGGGGTCGGTCATCCGAGCTTGTATCCCAATGATCGATGAGGGGTCTCGGTGACTGAGGTGCTCGTGCTCGGGTGCGCCGCCGCGGTCGTCGGTGCGATCAGAGCCACGTGGTCACCGTGAGGGGAATCGATGCTGGCGAGCATCACCCCGCTCGGTGAGCGGGGCCGGCAAGGACATTGGGGCGTGACCGTGGCGGCATTCATGCTCGGTGCCGGCGCCGGCGGCGCGCTGACCGGCGCGCTCGGCGGCTGGGTCGGCGCGTTGCTCCTGGGCGGATCGCACGCGGGCTCGGTGTTCGGCGCCCAGCTCGGGCATTCGCCGCGGCTGGCGATCCTCGCCGCGGTCGCGCTGCTGGCGCTGGTGATCGATCTCGGCGCGCCCCGGGTTCCCGGGCCGCGACGGCAGGTCGACGAGCGCTGGTTGGACGAGTTCAGGGGCTGGGTCTACGGGTTGGGCTACGGCCTGCAGCTTGGGCTTGGCGTGAGCACCGTCGTCACGAGCGCGGCGACGTACGTGGCGCTGGTCGCGGCGGTGCTGATCGCCGACCCCCTACCGGGCGCGATCGTGATGGGCTCGTATGGCGCCATCAGGGGGCTCAGTCTCTTTGCTGCGGCGCCGGTCAGAAGCCCGGGGGAGCTGTTCGCGCTACACGTGCGCGTGGCGCGCTGGCGCGGGCCGGCGCGGATCGGCGCCCTGGCGGTGACGGCCTGCGTCGGGGCCACGGCGCTGGTCGGAGCGGTGTCTTGATGCTGCCTCGAGCCGCGCCGTGATCCTGGACGCACACGGGCTGCGGGTGGAACTGCCGGCCGGCTGGAGCGGGCGCCTGTTCGCGCGTGGCGCGGCGGGCCGCCGCGCGGCACGGCTCCACGCCGGCAACTTCCCGGTTTCGCTGGACGACGGCGAGTTCGGCGATCGCAGCACTGCTCTGATGCCGATGTCTGGATCATTCATCGCGCTCGCCGAATACCTCCCAGGCGCCGGGCTGGAGCCCGGCCGGGGCCTGTTCGCCTCCGCTCGGATCCCGCTGCCGCTCGATCCGACGGGGTTCGGCGAATCGCGGCTGGCGCACCCCCGGCCTGGTCAGGTGGGCATGCAGCACTTCTTCACCGCCTCCACCCGTCCGTTCTGCCTCTACGTGGTCGTGGCGGGCGGCCGGCGCGAGCGACGGCTGCAGCTGGCGGCGGTGGATCGCGTTCTGAGGACGCTGCGCGTGGCGCCTTTGGCGGCGGGCGCGCGCGCCGGGGCCTGAGACGGCGCGTGAGCGAGCCGTTCTCCATCCGCGTGCACGTTCGCTATGCCGAGTGCGACATGCAGGGACACGTGTTCAACGGCCACTACCTGACGTGGTTTGACATGGCCCACACCTGCCTCTTGACCAAGGCGTTCGAGCGCTCCTACAAGGAGATGGTGGCCTCGGGCATCGACGTGGTCGTAGCGGAGGCAGGCATCCGCTTCCTGGCACCGGCGCGCTTTGAGGAAGAGCTAGAGATCGCGGTGGAGCTCGATCCACCGACCAATTCCTCGCTCACGAGCAGGTACGCCGTCCGCCGCCAGGGGGACGTGATCACGACCGGTTTCCTCCGTCACGTGTGCGTCGATCCCCAGGCCCTGACCAAGCTACGGTGGCCGGCCGAGCTTCGCGCGGCGCTCGAGCCCTACGTCACCGAGCGCCGCTAGCGCTTCCCCATCAAGGGGATTGGCCCGGCAGCCTTTTCCCCCATCCGGGCCGAAGCTGAGAAGCTGTGGGCATGAACGGGGATGCCGAGCCGCGGCTCGACCGGCGCGCATTCTTGGCCGGAGCGGGGGCCGCGGGCCTGGGATTGGCGGTCTCGGCCAGCGGCTGCGGGCATGCGGCCGCTGCAAGCGCACGCGCGGCGGCACATGGTGCGACGCGTCGGGGCGCGTCGCGCGGGTCGCTGGCCGCCGCGATCCGTGGTCCGGTGATCCAGCGTGGCTCGCGCGGATTCGCCGGCGCGGCGCACGTCTACAACGAGCGCTTTGACTCCGTCCTGCCGCGCGCGGTGGCGCGCCCGGTGGACGCCGAGGACGTCAGGGACGCCGTGCGCTGGCTGGTCCAAAACCGCGTCTCGATGCGGGCGCGCTCGGGCGGCCACAGCTATGCCGGCTACTCGACGCTGTCCGGCGGAGTGGTCCTCGATCTGCGCAACCTGCGACGGGTGAGGGTCGACCGTCGCGCGGGGACGGCGACGATCGGCGCCGGGGCGCAGCTGATCGACGTGTACTCGGCGCTGGCCCGGGCCGGAGCGACAGTCCCCGCGGGGTCCTGCCCGTCGGTGGGAATCGGCGGCCACGCGCTGGGGGGCGGCGTGGGGCTCGCCGGGCGGGCTTTCGGCCTGGCCACGGACAACATCCTCGCCGCCGAGATCGTGACGGCCGACGGCCGGCTGTGGACCGTGGATCGAAGCTCGGACGCCGACCTCCTGTGGGCGCTGCGCGGCGGCGGCGGCGGAAATTTTGGTGTGGTCACGAGCCTCAAGCTCCGGCTGCACGGTATTCCGAGCGCATCGTCCTGGTTCACCGTCAACTGGCCTTGGTCATCGGCCGGTGAGGCGCTCGACGCCTGGCTGCGCTGGGCGCCCCACGCCAGCGATCGCCTCAGCTCTGTGTTTCATCTTCAGAGCGGACCGAACGCACTCGTGGCCGGCCAATACCTCGGACCGTCCAGCGACCTGGGCCGGCTGCTCGGACCGCTGTCGGCCGTGGGCGGCGCCGCCGTCCAGACCGGAAATCAGGGCTATCTGGGGCTCCAGATCCGCTGGGCGGGCTGCCTGGGCCGCTCGCTGCAGAGCTGCCACACGCAGGGGACCCGGCCGGGCGGCATGCTCGAGCGGGCGAGCTTCCGCGCCAAATCCGACTACCTCACGGGCCCGCTGTCGGCAGCGGCTCGGGCGGTGCTGGTGAGAGCGATCGAACGCCGGCAGGGACAGCCGGGCTCCGGCGCGATCCTGTTCGACTCCTACGGCGGTGCGATCAACCGCCTCTCGCCGCAGGCCACGGCGTTCGTGCACCGAAACGCGGCGGCGTGCATTCAGTACCTGAGCTACGACGGCGGCTCGTCGTGGCTCGATCAGACGTATGCCGCGATGCGCCCGTACGTGTCAGGGATGGCCTACCAGAACTACATCGACCCTCAGCTTCGAAACTGGCGCCAGGCTTACTACGGCTCAAACTACGCTCGGCTGGTGGGTGTGCAGCGGCGCGTGGATCCCGCCCATTACTTCAACTTCCCGCAGGCGATAGGGCGCTGAGATCGCCCCGGCCGCGCGCGCTGGACGTTGCGCTGACCAGTGTGCCCTTGTAGACGGCGGCATCGCGGCTCGGTGGTAGCACGCAACTGGTGTTGTTGATGCGCATGCGGCTGGTGTAGGTGGCTTTGATCTGCGTCGCGATCGGGCCGCCGGCGGAGGCTGAGGCGGCGGTGATGCGTACCGTGATCGTGAACTGAGCTGTTTCGCCGCTCGGCTGAAGCTGACCGTGACAGCCGAGCGGGGCCGCAAAGCTGCTCTGGCCCCGGTAGTAGCCGGGCGAGACGCTCTGCAGGGTGACCGTGTCGGTGCCGCCCGCGCGCTGTCGCGTCAAGAGCACGCTGGAGCACGCGCCGGATGCGCAGAGCGGGGTGAAGCTCCAGACGCGTGCGACGTGCTGGCCGCGGTGCTCGGCCTTGACGTGAACGGCGACCGTGACCCGGCCGTTCAGGGCGAATGTCCCCTGGAGCCGGGCGTCGCCGTTCTGGGCCGCGGCGAGCGCCGGGAAGGCAGTGAGCAGGGCTGATGCCGCGACCGTCAGCGCCAGTGCACGCCGCGCGCTCATGCCCCCAGAGCGCGGGCGATGACGAGCTCCTGCACCTCGTCGGTGCCCTCGCCGATCGTGAGGACCTTGGCGTCGCGGTAGAAGCGGCACACCGGGTACTCCTCGATGTAGCCGTAGCCACCGTGGATCTGGACCGCCTCGTCGGCGGCCCACACCGCGAGCCGGCCGCTTTTCAACTTGGCTTGCGCGGCGGTCAGGCTGAAGTCGCCGCGCTGGTCCTTGAGCCAGGCGGCCTTGTGCACCAGCAGCCGCGTGGCTTCGACCTCCGTCGAGAGGCGGGCCAGCTTGGCCTGGATGGCTTGAAACTTCGAGATCTGGGTTCCGAACGCCCGCCGCTCCTGGGCGTAGGCCAGGGCCTGGTCGAACGCGCCCTGGGCCAGGCCGACGCCCATCGCGGCGACTCCGATGCGCCCGATGTCGAGCACGCGCAGGAACTGGCGCAGGCCGGCGCCGCGCGGCCCGACGAGGTTCTCCGCCGGTACCCGGCAGTCGTCGAACGTCAGCGGGCGGGTGTCCGAGGCGTTCCAGCCCATCTTGCGGTACGGCTGCCCCTGCTCGTAGCCGGGCGTGCCGTTGGGAACCAGGATGTTGGAGATCTCGTGGCGGGCCGCTCCGTCCTGGCCCGAGCGTCCCGTCAGCGCGGTGACCACCACCAGGCCGGAGATGCGGGTGCCGGCGTTGGTAATGAACTGCTTGGCGCCGTTTATCACCCACTGGCCGTCCTCGAGCACGGCCCTGGTTTGCGTGTTGCCCGCGTCTGAGCCTGCTTCGGGCTCGGTCAGCCCGAACGCGCCGAGCCGTTCGCCGCTGCACAGCTGCGGCAGCCATTCCCGCTTCTGCTCCTCGGTGCCGAACAGGTAGATCGGCTGTGTCCCCAGCGAGGTATGGGCGCAGAGCGTGATCGCCACCGAGGAGTCGACGCGCGCCAGTTCCTCCACCACCAGGGCGTAAGCCAGCGTGTCGCCGCCGGCCCCGCCGTACTCCTCGGGAAACGGGATGCCCATGAGGTCGAGCTCCGCTAGGCGTTCCACGATCTCGTACGGGAAAGACTTCGTGCGGTCGAGCTCCTCCGCCGCGGGGGCGATCTCGTGCTCGGCAAACTCGCGTACCGTGTTGCGCAGCAGCGTGTGGTCGTCGCTCAGCTCGAGCTGCATCTGGATGATTGTCACACGGCGCTGATCCGGATCGGGCCGAAGGCCGAATTGAAGGTCAGAGATGCGGGTAGGATCGCCTTCAGATGGCCACTGAGCGACCACCTTCGGAGCCGCAGCGGCCGGTGAGCGAGCAACCGGCCTCGGAGCCGCGGGCCTCGACGGGGCGCGCCGGCTCACAGGTGCCGGCCAGACCGCCACGGACCAAGGTTTCGACCGCCTTCAGCGGCTTTGTGGCCGGGGCGATCGTCCTGATCCTGCTGCTGATCTTCATCCTGGAGAACACGCAGAGCGTCAAGATCAGCTTCCTCGGCGCCGGCGGCCACGTGGCAATCGGGGTCGCGCTCCTGGTGGCGGCCGTCGGCGGAGCTTTGGTCGTGGGTATTCTCGGCGCGGCGCGCATCGGCCAGGTCAGGCGCCACGCCAAGCGTCGCGGTCAGGCTCGTACTCGCTGAGTCGCCGCACCGCCTGGACGGCGGCCTGCGCGCTACTACGATTGCCTGAGCGCGATCCTCTTAGGTGCCTGATGCCGAAGACCGTCATCCTGTCCGCAGTCAGAACGCCGATCGGCAAGCTCGGCGGCGGGTTGAAGGAACTCGATGCGACCGAGCTTGGTGCCGCCGCGATCACCGCGGCCCTGGAGCGGGCCGAGGTGGCTGGGGAACAGGTTGAGCACGTGGTGATGGGTCAGGTGCTGCAGGCGGGGCAGGGTCAGATCCCTTCGCGCCAGGCCCAGATCAAGGCCGGTATCCCCAAGCAGGTGCCGTCGGAGACGATCAACAAGGTCTGTGCTTCGGGGATCCGCGCGGCGGCGCTGATCGACACGGCGGTCCGGGCGGGCGATCTGGAGATTGCCGTGGCCGGCGGCATGGAATCGATGTCGAACGCCCCCTACCTGCTCCCGCAAGCCCGGTTCGGTCTGCGCATGGGCGACGGCAAGGCGATCGACGCCATGGTCAAGGACGGGCTGACCAACCCGTTCTCTGGCAAGCACATGGCCGAGGACGCCAGCGAGGTGGCATCCGAACTCGAGTTGACCAGGCCGGACATGGACCGTTGGGCGCTGCGCTCACATCAGCGGGCGATCGAGGCCACCGACGAGGGCCGCTTGCCCGAAGAGATCGTCCCGATCACCGTCCGGGGCAAGCGGCAAGAGACGACGGTGGAGATCGACGAGGGCCCCCGGCGGGATACGAGCCTCGAGCAGCTGGCCAGGCTGCCGCCGATCTTCGTCAAGGACGGCTCGCACACTGCTGGCAACTCGCCCGGTGTCAACGACGGCGCGGGCGCGCTCGTCGTGGCGAGCGATGAGTGGGCCCGGCGCAACGGCCGTCGGGCGCTGGCCACGATCATCGCCCAGGCGCAGGTGGCCGACGACTTCCCCTACCTCGCGCGCACGCCGGCCAACGCGGCTCGGAAGGCGCTGGCGCAAGCCGGCCTGCGGGCTGAGGACATCGACCTGTGGGAGATCAACGAGGCGTTTGCCTCGGTGGCCATCAACTCGGTTCGCATGCTCGGGATCGGGGAGGACAAGGTGAACGTCAACGGCGGCGCCGTCGCGCTGGGCCATCCGATCGGCGCCTCCGGGGCGCGGATCCTCGGCGCGCTGGTGCACGAGCTGCGCCGTCGAGGGGGCGGGCGTGGCTGCGCGGCGATCTGCTCCGGCGGCGGCCAGGGCGATGCCGTGATCGTGGAGGTGAACGGCAGCTGAGCGCCGGCGACGGCGGCGTCCTCGAGCCGGGAGCGAGTGCGCGCGCTGCCGCGTTCTTCGATCTTGACCGCACGCTGATGCAGGGCTCCTCCGCCTTCCAGTTTGGGCGTGCGGCGTACAGCGCGGGACTGCTGTCGGGGCGGCAGCTGCTCGCGGACGCGTGGGCCAACCTACGCTTCCGCCTGCACGGCTCGACCGACGAGGCGACACACGCGCTGCGAGACCGGATTTCGGGCGCACTGGCCGGAGCGCGAGTCCGCGACCTCGAGCGGCTGGGGCCGGACGTGCTGGCCGGCATCTTGCCGCGCATCTATCCGCAGATGCTGGCGGTGGCTTACGAGCACCAGGACGCCGGCCGGCAGGTGTACATAGCCACGGCCGCATCGCACGAGCTGGCGGAGGTGCTGGCGCGCGTGCTGGCGCTCGACGGCGGCATCGGGTCGGAGTTTTCGGAGGTCAGAGAGGGCGTGTTCACCGGACAGCCAGCGGGGCTGTTCATCTACGGCTCGGACAAGGCGCTGGCCATCGAGCAGCTGGCGGCGCGGGAGGGAATCGACCTCGCCGCCTCCTACGCCTACTCGGACTCGGCCTCGGATTTGCCGATGTTGCGGGCGGTCGGCCATCCGGTGGCCGTCAACCCCGACGCGGAGCTGGCGCGGGTGGCCAGGGAAGAGGGCTGGGAGGTGCTGCGCCTGGAGCGGTTGGGCAGGTGGTTGAAGGCGGGGGTGGCGATCGCCGGGGCGGCCGTGGCCGGCGGCGTGGGTAGCGCGGCGTTCGTCGCGCGCGGACGGGCCAGGCGCCTCCAGAACCGGCTTCCGGTGGTCCGCCGGCGGCCGTGGTGGCGCCCGGCGCTGAAGCGGCGCTAGGGCTCCCCGGAGGCTGACCCACCAGCCTGACCGCGAATGCGAGTCGGGGCGGCCTTGAAGGCCGCCCCGACTCCTCACGCGGTTAGATGGCTCTGAGCGCTGCCTACTGGGCCACCGCCCAGGTCCCGAGCGCGGCGTCCACCACTCTGGAGCCTCCGACGAGGGTGGAGCAGAGCAGCGTCACGGTGTGGGTTCCGGCTCCCACCACCGCCGAGGCCAGCGGCGACACGGACGCGTCAACGGGGGCGGTCGAGGTGTTGAAGGCGGTGTCGTTGACACCCGAGGTCGCGTCGATCGTGATGCGGCACACGAGGTAGAACCCCGTCGCCGTCGTATTGACTGCATGCACGGCGGCTGACGCGAATACCCGCTTGGTGCCCGTGGTCGTGATCTGGATCGGCGAGCCGACCGTCGCCGCAGTGCCGGTGAGCGTCTGGGCGGGGGAGCTCTGCGTGAAGTTGGACGCGGTCTGGTCATTCGGCACCGTGAGGCCGCTGGTGTTGATCTTCGACGCGGTCACCCCGCCGTTTTTGATTTTCGCCGGCCCTACAGCATTGGCGGAGAGTTTTGCGTTGGTGACTGCACCGTTCCTGATCTGGCTGGTGCCGATCTTGAACGCGGCGTAGCTGGTGCCGCCAAGTGCAAGTACCAGCGCCACGACGGCTACAACGAGCGCCGGGCTAGGCGCATGGTTACGAAAAATCCTCATTAGAGGCCTGCCTCCAGACTGGTTTAGGAATGAACTGCGTAGAAACCCGCTCAGCGGCCGGCCCCCCGCGAGCGAGACGTCATAACACCGGTCACGCCTTCGAGCGCGACCGCCCCAGGATGTTGCCCTCAGTGCCCCTTTCCTCGAAACCGCGGTGTATCGCGGTGGCTAGCATAACCGGCTCCCCTTAGCGCCGTCAACGCGGGTCGTAGACTCGTTGGATGGCCACCCGGGCGCGAGAAACCGATCGCGAGCGCCCGAGCGACGCCGAGATGGGGCCGGAGCGCGACGCTCCGTTCTCCACGATCTCGGCCGAGCCGGTAAAGCCGCTCTACACCGAGTCGGATCTGCCGGCCGACCTGGAGCAGGCAGTGGGCTTGCCGGGCGAGTTTCCCTATACGCGCGGGGTGTATCGCTCGATGTACCGCGGTCGACTTTGGACCATGCGCCAGTTCGCGGGGTTCGGCACCGCCGAGGAGACCAATGCCCGCTTTCGTTACCTACTGGACCACGGCCAGACCGGCCTGTCGACGGCCTTCGACATGCCGTCGTTGATGGGCCACGATTCGGATCACCCCAGGTCTCTGGGGGAGGTCGGCCGGGAGGGCGTGGCGATCGACACGCTCGCGGACATGGAGACGCTGTTCGCCGAGATTCCGCTCGACGAGGTCAGCGTGTCGATGACGATCAACGCGCCCGCGGCGATCATGCTGGCCTTCTACGTGGTGGCGGCCGAGCGCAAGGGGATCGGGCCGGACCAGCTGGCGGGCACGATCCAGACCGACATCCTCAAGGAGTACATCGCCCAGAAGGAGTGGTGCTTCCCCGTCGATCCGGCGATGCGGGTGGTGGGGGACATGATCGAGTGGTGCTCAAAGCACATGCCCCGCTGGCACCCCGTGTCGATCTCCGGCTACCACATTCGCGAGGCCGGATCCACCGCAGCCCAGGAGCTTGCATTCACGCTGAAGGACGGGCTGACCTACGTGGAGGAGGCGGTGGCCAGGGGTCTCGACGTCGACGAGTTCGCGCCCCGGCTGTCTTTCTTCTTCAACGCCCACATCGACTTCTTTGAGGAAATCGCCAAGTACCGTGCCGCGCGGCGCATCTGGGCCCGCGAGCTGCGCGAAACGTTCGGCGCGCGCGACGAGCGCTCGCTGCTGATGCGCTTTCACACCCAGACCGCCGGGGTCTCTCTGACCGCCCAGCAGCCGCTCAACAACATCGTGCGCACGGCGATTGAGGCGCTGGCCGGGGTGCTGGGCGGCACGCAGTCGTTGCACACCAACTCGTTCGACGAAGCGCTGGCGTTACCCACGGAGGAGGCCGTGCGCGTGGCGCTCAGGACGCAGCAGATCATCGCCGAGGAGACAGGCGTGGCCAATACGATCGACCCGCTCGGCGGCTCCTATTTCCTCGAGGCCCTCACCGACCGCATGGAGGAGCAGGCCTACGAGTACTTCGCAAAGATCGACGAACTGGGCGGGATGGTGGAGGCGGTCAAGCGCGGCTTTCCGCAGCGGGAGATCGCCGACTCTGCCTTCCGCTACCAACAGGAGCTGGAGTCCGGAGAGCGCAAGCTCGTGGGCGTCAACGCCTACAAGGAGGGCGCCGGCGGCGAGTTAGAGCTCCTGCGCATCGACCCTGAGCTGGAGGCAAAGCAGATCGAGCGCGTCCAGTCGGTCCGCAAGGGGCGCGACCAACAGCGCGCCCAGCAATCGATCGAACAACTCGAGCGCGCGGCAGGCGACGAGCGCGAGAACCTGATGCCCTACCTGCTCGATGCCGCCCGAGCCCATGCCACCGAGGGCGAGATAACCGTCGCGCTGCAGGGCGTGTTCGGCAGCTACAGCGAGTCGCCCCAGTTCTGATCGCCGTGGCGGCGGCGGAGAGCCGCTGCGGTCGCGACGCCGCGTGGGCCGCTACCGATAGAACGGGCGCGCGCAAAGCGCGCCCTCTTGAGCACAAATACAATCGATCCCGCCGAATCATGGCCACTTCAACCGAGAAGAAAATCCGCGTCGTTGTCGCCAAGCCGGGGCTCGATGGTCACGACCGGGGAGCGAAGATCATCGCCCGGGCGCTGCGCGACGCCGGCATGGAGGTGATCTACACCGGCCTGCACCAGACGCCGGAGCAGATCGTGGAGACGGTCATCCAGGAGGACGCCGACGCCGTCGGGCTGTCGATCCTGTCCGGTGCGCACATGACGCTGGTGCCGCGGGTCGTCGAGCTGCTCAAGGAGCAGGGCGTGGACGATGTGCTGATCACCGTCGGCGGCACGATCCCGGCCGACGACATCCCTGAGCTGAAGTCCCTGGGAGTCTCCGAGGTCTTCGGCCCCGGGGCCTCGACGCAGGACATCGTCGACTTCATCCGCGGCGCGGCACGGGTCTAGGGCGCTGGGGCGGAGGGACGCCGTACAGGTCTGAGTGAGGTGCGGCGTTGTGCGAGCGATGTTGCGGCGCGCCAGGCGCGGCGCGGGTATGAGCGAAGCGCGATGCGCGGGGTGGTGTACGACCGTTCACTAAACCTGATTGACTCGTCAGTCAACGACAGGGGTACTATTCATCCGTTCCAGCATTAGGAGGCCTTGAGAAGTGAAAATTTGCGTCCTGGTCAAAGAGGTGCCGGACGCCGCCGTCGAGAAGCGGATCGACCCCTCGACGGGGCGGATGGATCGTTCGGGGGAGAAGAACCTGAACCCGTACGACACCCACGCGATTGAGGCGGCGATGCAGATCCGCGAGGGGGACTCGGTCCAAGTAGATGAGATCGTCGCCGTGACCATGGGACCCGAGTCTGCGGTCCGCGCGCTGCACAAAGCTGTCTCGCTGGGCGCCGACCGCTCGGTTCACCTCTCGGATCCGGCTCTCGCCGGGTCCGACGTGGCCGCCACCGGTTACGCCCTGTCGAAGGCGCTGGAGAAGGAGCAGCCCGATCTGGTGCTGCTCGGCCAGCAGTCGGACGACGGCGAGTGCTACACGATCGGTGCCGTCGTCGCCGACCACCTGAGGATGCCCTCGCTGACGCAGGTGATCCAGATGGACGTCGCGGACGGCGGTGTTCGCTGCGAGCGTCAGGCGGAGTACGGCTACGACACCGTGCAGGTCGACCTGCCGGCCGTGATCTCGGTTGGGGATGCAATCAACGAGCCCCGCTACCCGTCGCTCAAGGCGATCATGGGCGCCAAGAAGAAGCCGCTCGAGTCCGTGGCCGCGGGCGATGTGGGCATCGACGGCTCGCTCGTCGGCGAGGAGGGCTCACGCGTCCAGTGCGGTGACTTCCACGATCCACCGGCCAAGGCCGCCGGACAGGTGATCGAAGATGAGGACACGAACGAGACGGTCGAGAAGATCGTGTCCTGGCTCGAGGAAAGGAAGCTGATCTAGATGGCTGACGTTCTCACATACGTTCTCCACTACGAGGGCGAGTTCAACAAGAACTCGCTCGGCGCCGTATCCGAGGGCGCGGCGAGGGCCGAGGAGATCGGTGGTCAGTGCCACGCGGTGGTGGTGGGAGGCGACGATTTGACCGACGAGCTCTGCCAGTCGCTGGGCGCCTACGGAGCCACCAAGGTATTCCGCGCACGCGGCGAGGAGGGGCTGGCCCAGCCGGTCGTCGACGTGATGTCGAAGGTCGTCGACGACAACGGCCACGCCTACGCGCTGTTCGGGGGTGGTTTGCTCGGATTCGAGATCGGCGCCGGGCTCGCGGCCCGCAAGCAGGCGGGCGTGACGATGGAAGTCACGGCCGTGCGCGCCGAGGACGGCCAGCTGGTTGCCGAGCGGCCGATCCTCCAGGACTCGAAGATCTCAGTCTCGCGTTACCGGGGCGGGCTGGGCATCATCATCGGGCGCATCAACGCGTTCGAGGTGGTCACGCGCGACGGAGGTGGGGCGGAGGTAGTCGACGTGGACGTCGAGTACTCACCGTGGTCGAGTCAGGCCAAGATGGTCCAGCGCGGCGAACAGCGCGGCGCCGACGTCAACATCGAGGGCGCCGACATCCTGGTGGCCGGGGGGCGCGGTCTGGGCAAGGCGGAGGGCTTCCAGCTGGCCGAGGCGCTGGCCGCCGCGTTCGGTGGCAACACAGCGGTGGCCGCCACACGGGCCGTGGTCGATGCAGGCTGGTACCCGTACGCGGCCCAGATCGGGCAGACGGGCAAGACCGTGTCGCCGAAGCTGTACCTGGCGGCCGGCATCTCCGGAGCGATCCAGCACAAGGTCGGGATGCAGTCCTCGGAGAACATCGTGGCCATCAACAAGGACGCCAATGCGCCGATCTTCGAGTTCTCCGATCTGGGGATCGTCGGCGACCTCAACAAGATCCTGCCCAAGCTGACCGAGGCCATCAAGGCCAAGAGAGGCTCCTAACCCGTGGCTTCTCGAAACGGCCGAGGCCCGATCGCGCCCAGCGAGTACCCGCCGCCGGTCTCATCCCCCGAGGAGTTCGTCAAGCGCGAGCTCGACCCGGAGGATGAGCGCATCGACGTCGGCGTCGTGATCGTGGGCGGCGGGCCGGCAGGGCTGGCATGCGCCAACAAGCTCCTTCAGCTGCTGGGCGACGACCCTGAGCTGATGGAGCGGCTGGGCGAGGTGCCGGTGGCCGTGATCGAGAAGGGCAAGGCGTGCGGAGCGCACAACCTGTCAGGCGCGATGATGCGCCCTTCGGGGCTCAAGGAGCTGTTTCCCGACCTAGGGCCCTCCGACTGGCCGACGTACGGCACCGTTGACAAAGACTCCGTCTACTGGATGCTCAGCGCCAACGCGGCGCTGCCGCTCAAGCCGACGCCGCCTCCGTTCCGCAACCACGGCAACTACATGGTCAGCGTGGCCGAGCTCTCGCGCTGGCTGGCTGAGAAAGCGGAGGAGGCTGGGGCCTACATCCTGACCGAGACCAGCGCCCAGAAGCTGCTGGTCGCGGACGGAGCGGTGCGCGGCGTGCGCTCGGGCGACAAAGGACGGGGCAGGGACGGCGAGGAGCTCTCAAACTTCGAGCCCGGCTCGGACGTGACCGCCCGGGCGACGGTCCTCGCCGAGGGCACCTGGGGCCATTTGACCGGCGCCGCGATCAAGGAGTTCGGTCTTGCGGAGGGCCGCGAGCCGCAGGTGTGGTCGCTCGGCGTCAAGGAGGTGTGGGAGGTCCCCAAGCCACACGACCGCGTGATCCACACGCTCGGCTGGCCACTTCGCTACGGCGCCCGCTGGCACGAGTTCGGCGGCTCGTGGATCTACCCCATGGGATCCGACCGCGTTTCGGTGGGATTCGTGGTGGGGCTCGACAACACAGACGCCACGGTGTCCGCCCACGACCTGCTGCAGCAGTTCAAGACATCGAAGCTCGTGCGCCGGATCCTGGAGGGCGGCAAGCGTGTGGCCTGGGGAGCCAAGGCCATCCCCGAGGGCGGCTACTGGGCGATGCCCAAGCTCTCGGCGCCGGGCATGGTTCTGTGCGGCGACGGCGCGGGCATGGTCAACGTGCCGATCCTGAAGGGGATCCACTACGGGATCCACGCCGGGATCATGGCCGCGGAGACCATCTTCGAGGCGCTGAAGACCGGTGGCACCGACCTCGGCGCGTATGAGCGCCGGGTAGAGAACTCCGTCATCGCCAAGGATCTGTATGAGACGCGGAACATGAAGCAGCCGTTCTCGAAGGGCTTCTTCCTGGGCGGCGCGATCACCAACGCGATGGTGGTCTCCAAAGGCCGTTTCCCCGGAGGACGGTGGGCCAACCATCCCGACGCTCAGGCCCCGGTGACGGTGGGCGATAAGAAGAAGACGTATCCCAAGCCCGACGGGAAGTACACCTTCGACAAGCTCTCGAGCGTCTATATATCGGGCAATGCGACTCGCGACGACGCTCCCAATCACATCCGCGTGAACAAGCAGGTGCCGCGCGAAGTGGCGGCGGCGTGGCAGTGGATGTGCCCGGCGGGTGTCTATGAGATTCCCGAGGACGCGCCCGAATCGGGGCCGGTGGACGTGATCGTCAACTACACCAACTGCGTGCAGTGCGGGGCGATCACGGCCAAAGGTGGGCGCCTCACGCCGCCCGAGGGCGGCGACGGGCCGCTGTACACGGTCACCTGAGCGGCCAGCGCGGTCGAGGTGGGCGCGGGCCTTAGGGGCCCGAGCGGTTCCTCGCGGCTCGAGCGGCCCGATTCGTCCAAGCGCGGCAACTTCGGGCCCCCGATGTTGTTTTACCTCTGCATGCGACGGCTGCTTTGTGCCTTTCTTGCCGCCACGATCGCCGGACTGGCGTTCACCGCCGCGCTCGCGCTGGGGTCTGGCGTGCCCAGCGACCGCGCGTCGCTGACGAGCGCCGCCTGCCGGCGCGCGCTGACCCCGAACCGGCGGACGGTGTCGATCACATCGGTGATGCGCCCGCTGCCGGGGACCGTTCGGCTGACGATGCGCTTTCAGCTCTTCGGCCAGAACGCCGGGCGGGTCATCACCGTCCATGGCGGTGACCTTGGAAGCTGGCTCGCACCGCAGCCGCCGACACTCGGTCAGCTCCCAAACGACGTGTGGATCGTCCACCATCCGGTGAGCGGAGTACCGGTCCCGGGGGTCTACCACTTCCGCGTGTCCTTCCGCTGGATCGGATCGAACCAGCGGACGCTCGGAACGACCGTCCGCCTCGGCCCGGACTGCACGCAGCCGGACATGCGCCCGGAGCTGAACGTCGATTCGGTGTCGGTGCAGCCCGTGAGCGGAAACCCCGCTGAGGACACCTACAGCGCCGAGGTCAGCAACATGGGCCTGACAACGGCCGACTCGGTCGAGGTCCAGTTGACGCCCGTGGGGGGCAGTTCGCAATCGGTCACCGTGCCGCAGCTCCTGCCGCGCGAGCAGCGCGTGGTGGAGTTCACCGGTGCTGCGTGCAACGCCGCCCTCGGGGGTCCGACCGTGGCCATCGATCCAGAGCACCGGATCAGCCAGCGGCCCGGAGGGACCGCCTCGATCACAGCCACGTGCCCGAGCGGCATGTCCCGGTCGGGCCTCGGCTCGACCGGCAGCGGCGGCTAGACTTGGTCTGTAGATGAAGAACGAGATTCACCCCGAATACGTAGAGGCCCACGTGCGTTGCACGTGCGGCAACGAGTTCACGACGCGCTCCACCAAGCCCGAGATTCACGTCGAGATCTGCTCAGCATGCCATCCGTTCTATACCGGCCGACAGAAGCTGGTCGACACCGGTGGGCGAGTTGAGCGCTTCCAGCGTCGCGCGGCAAGGGGGCGGCGCGCAGCCCGCGCGTCCGCCGGCGGCTGAGCCTCAGGTGACTGCGGCGGTTGGGGAGCGGCCTGCCCTGACCGCGTCACGCGACGCGCCCCTCGGCGGACAGGCGGTGCTAGAGGGGGTGATGATGCGTGGCGTCCGCACGTGGGCGCTGTCCGTGCGCAAGCCGTTTGCCTCGGACGCAGACGCCTCAGACGGCGTGCTGGGGCCGATCGAGACCCAGACCTTCCCGCTCGACTCCTGGGCGCGCCGGCATCGGTTCTACCGCCTGCCGGTGATACGCGGCGTCGTGGCGCTGGCGGAGTCGCTGGCCATCGGGATGCGTGCGCTCGGCATCTCGGCCAACGCTCAGCTTCCGGAGGGTGAGGGCGAGCAGGTCTCCGGGGCCGCGTGGGTGGTGACGGTGGCCTTGGCCGTGGCGTTCGCGGTCGGCCTGTTCTTCATCGTTCCGCTGGGGCTCGCGGGTCTCATCCGCAGCCAGCTCGGGCATTCCTCACTCCTGTTCTGGATCGTCGAGGGTGTGCTCAGAACGCTGATCTTCCTGGGCTATTTGACGTTGCTCTCGCGGCTGCCGGACCTGCGCCGCGTGCTCGAGTACCACGGCGCCGAGCACAAGGCGATCTCCTGCTACGAGGCCGATGACGAGCTGGCGCCCGAGCGAGCCACGCTCTACTCGCGCCTTCATCCTCGCTGCGGGACGAGCTTTCTGCTGGTGGTGATGATCGTGGCCATCGTGGTGTTCGCGCCGATCGGGGTCCCGGCCTGGTACCTGCTGATCGTCACGCGTGTGCTGGGCGTGCCCGTGATCGCCGGCGTCTCGTTCGAGATCATCAAATGGGCGGGGCGAAATCGCCGCCGTGCGTGGGTAAGGGCGCTCATGTACCCCGGGATGCAGCTACAGCGGCTGACGACCCGCGAGCCGGACCTCGATCAGCTGGCGGTGGCGATCGCAGCGCTCGAGGCCGTGCTGGCCATCGAAGCTCCGGGCCAGGCGTCCGCTGAGGACCTGGTCGGGGTCGAAGTCGTCGCGTAGTCTCTGCGTCCGTGTCTGCGCGTCCCAGCGTTCTGATCGTGGGGGCGGGATTCGGCGGCGTGGCCGCCGCGATCGAGCTGCGCCGGCACGGGTTCGAGGACATCACGATCCTCGAGCGCGGGCCCGAGGTGGGCGGCACGTGGCTCTACAACACGTATCCGGGCTGTGCCTGCGACGTCCCGTCGCATCTGTACTCGTTCAGCTACGCCCAGCGCACCGACTGGTCACGGCTGTGCTCGCCGCAGGAGGAAATCCTGCGCTACCTGCAAGGCGTGGCGGGCGAGTACGGCGTCGACCGCCTGGTGGTGCCCAACACCGAGGTCACGGCCTGCACCTGGATCGCGGAGGCCGGTCGCTGGCGCGTGGAGAGCGCCGGTGGCCGCGTTTTCGAAGCTGACGCCCTGATCATCGCCACCGGTCAGCTGCACCAGCCGGCCATGCCTCGATTCGAGAACGCATTCGCCGGGCACAAATTCCACTCAGCGCGCTGGGATCACAGCTACGACCTGCGCGGCAGGCGCGTGGCGGTGATCGGCACCGGCGCCAGCGCCGTGCAGTTCGTGCCCGAGGTGGCCGAGCAAGCCGCGCGGCTGTACGTGTTTCAGCGCACCGGCAACTGGTTCTTCCCGCGCAAGAATCACGCCTATCCGCGGTGGATGCGTCGCCTGTTCCGGCGGGTCCCCGCGATCGAACGCCTACGCCGCTGGGGCCTCTACCAGTACGCCGAGGGGTTGACGCTGGCGATCCGCAACCCCCGCACCTGGGGGAGGATCGGCTGGGTGCGCTCGGCGCTGTTCATGCGCTGGCAGCTGCGCGACCCGGAGATCCGCCGCAAGGCGTGGCCCGACTACACCTTCGGCTGCAAGCGCATCCTGTTCAGCTCGTGGTTCCTGCCCGCCCTGCAGCGGGAGAACGTAGAGCTGGTGACAGAGCCGATCTCGCGACTCTCCGCAGCCGGAGTCGTGACCGCCGACGGCGCCGAGCGCGCCGTCGACTGCATCATCTACGCAACCGGCTTTCGCACCACGCAGTTCATGTTCCCGATGGCCGTCAGCGGCGCCGGGGGAGTGACGCTACGGGACGTCTGGGCCGACGGCCCGCACGCTCACCTGGGGATAGCCGTGCCCGGATTTCCGTCGCTGTTCCTCGTCTACGGGCCCAATACCAACACCTCCGGCGGCTCGATCATCGCCTACGAGGAGGCGCAGGCGTCCTACATCCGACAGGCCCTGGAGCAGGCCCGCGATCGCGGGGCGGCGATCAGCGTGCGCCCGGAGGTGGAGGCGGCGAGCGACCGCGAGCTCCAATCCGGGTTTGAGGGCACAGCCTGGACTCAGTGCGATTCCTGGTATCGCGACGAGCACGGGCGAATCGTCACCAACTGGCCCCGCTACATGCGTGACTATGAGGAGCGCGTGCGCGTGCTCGACCCCAGCGAATACGAATTCGTCGAGGTTCCCACGCGGGCGCCGGTCGCCGCCTGAGAACGCGCGCAACCGGCTGCTCGCCCGGTCCGCTCCTACACTCGGTGGAGCCATGCTCGAAGAACTTGTCTCCCAGATAGAGGCCCGCTTCGCCGAGCTCGAGCGCGAGCTCTCGGATCCCGCGGTGATCGCCGACCGGGGGCGATTCACCGCTGCCAGCAGGGCATACCGGGAGCTCGAGGTTCCCGCCCGCCTGGCCGCGGAGTACCGGCGCGTGGCCGGCGACCTCGAGGGAGCGCGGGAGCTGCTCTCCGAGGACGGCGACGACCCCGAGCTGCGGGCGATGCTCGAGGCCGCGCGCGAGCGGATCGGGACCCTTGAGGAGGAGATACGACTGGCGATGGTCGAGCCCGACCCCAACGACGACAAGAACGTGATCGTGGAGATCCGTCCCGGGGCGGGCGGCGAGGAGGCCGCGTTGTGGGCCGGGGACCTCTACCGCATGCTGACTCGCTACGCCGAGCGGCGAGGCTTCAAGGTCGAGCCTTTGTCGATCGGGGACGGCAACTACACGTTCGCCGTCAAGGGCGATGGCGCCTACTCGGTGTTCAAGTTCGAGGGCGGCACCCACCGCGTCCAACGCGTGCCCGAGACGGAGTCCCAGGGGCGCATCCATACCTCGACGGCCACCGTCGCCGTCTTGCCGGAGGCCGATGAGGTGGAGGTACAGGTCGATCCCGGCGACCTTCAGATCGACGTCTACCGCAGCTCAGGACCGGGCGGGCAGTCGGTCAACACCACGGACTCCGCGGTCCGCATCACCCACAAGCCGACGGGCATCGTGGTCTCGATGCAGGACGAGAAGTCCCAGCTTCAGAACCGCGAACGGGCGATGCGTGTCCTGCGAGCGCGTCTCTACGAACGGGCGCTGGCCGAGCAGCGGGCATCGATCGACGCCTCGCGCTCCGCGCAGGTCGGCACGGGCGAGCGGGCGGAGAAGATCCGCACCTACAACTTCGGCGAGCGGCGCGTCAAGGATCACCGCGTGAACGTCCTCCTGCACAACCTCGATGACATCCTGATGGGCGAGCTCGACGAACTCACGGCGGCTTTGCAGGACGACGAGAAGCGCCGCCGGCTCGAGGCGCAGGCCGTTGCCTGATACGGCCGTCGCGGAGCGGGTTTCGCCGGCCGCCGCGGAGCGGGTCTCGCCGGCCGCCGCGACGATTCGCGAGGCGCTGCGCGCGGGCGCTGCGGGCCTGGCCGCCGCCGGGTGCGAGTCGCCACGCCTCGATGCTGAGCTCCTGCTGTGCGCGGCGCTGGGCGACGGCTGGAGCCGGGGGCGGCTTTTGACGGCTGATCTCCAGGAGCTTGATCGGGGCGCCCTCGGTCGCTACGAGCGCCTGCTGGCGCGCCGCCGGGCCCGTGAGCCCGTCGCCTACATCGTGGGCTTCAAGGAGTTCAGGCACATCACCCTGGCCGTCGACCGGCGCGTGCTGATCCCCCGCCCCGAGAGCGAGCTGCTGGTGGAGGTCGGCTTGACGCTGGCGCCCGGTGCGGCCGTCGCCGACGTCGGCACCGGTAGCGGCGCCGTGGCGCTGGCGCTGAAGGACGAGCGCCCCGACCTCGAGCTGACGGGCATCGACATCTGCGGCGAAGCGCTCGCGATCGCGCGCGAGAACGCCCGGCGGCTGGAGCTGGACGCGCGATTCGTCCAGGCCGACCTGTTGGACGCCGACCGCTACGACGCCGTGCTCGCCAACCTTCCCTACGTGCCCGACGGCAGCGAGGAGCTGGCACCGGAGATCACCCGCTACGAGCCCGCGGGGGCGATCTATGGCGGCCGCGACGGTCTGGCGTTCCTGCACCAGCTCGTCCTGCGGCTGCAGGGGACCGGGGTGAGGCTCGTCGCGCTCGAGGTGGGCGCAGGGCAGGCAGAGGCGGTAGCCGGCTCTTTCGCGCGCGCTGGCTTCGTCTCCATCGAGCGCCTGAGCGACCTTGCGGGGCACGAGCGCGTCGTAGTCGGCTGCCGGTGAGCTCGCCGCTGGCGGCGGGGCTCGAGGGCTGCCTCGGGCTGGGCGGTGTGGCCGTGTTCCCCGCCGACACCGTCTACGGGCTGGCCTGCGACCCGGAGAGCAGCTTTGCCGTCCAACGGCTCTACCTGCTCAAGCGCCGCTCGCTCGAAAAGCCCTCCGCGGTCATGTTCTTCGACCTCGAGCGGGCGCTGGCCGCGCTGCCGGAGCTGGGCGCGCGGACCCGCGAGGCGCTCGGCCGGCTCCTGCCGGGGCCGGTCGGCGTGCTCTTGGCCAACCCCGCGGGCCGATTTCCGCTGGCCTGCGGCGCCGACGTCGGCACGCTCGGGTTACGGGTGCCGCTGCTCGAAGACTTTGCCGACGTGCCGGTACCCGTGCTGCAGTCGAGCGCCAACCGGGCCGGCGGCGCTGACCCCTGCCGGCTCGAGGATGTCCCTGAGCTGCTGCGCGCCGGGGCTGATCTGGTCATCGACGGCGGCGAGCTGCCCGGCGCGCCCTCGACGGTCGTCGACCTGCGCCACTACGAGGAGGACGGAGCCTGGTCGATCGTGCGGGCGGGGGCCGTTTCCGAGGCCGCGCTGGTGGAGTCGCTGTGGAGTCGGTTCCACTTCGAGTCCGCGACCTATGGGGACATGATCAAAGGCGATATACCTGCATTTGACCGCTTTCAGGACGAGGTGGCGGCAGCCAGCGGAGAAGGCGCCAAGCGAGTGCTCGAACTGGGCATCGGTACCGGGGAGACGGCCCGCCGCCTGCTGGCCCGCCACCCCGATGCGTCGCTAGTCGGAGTGGACGCCAACGAGTCAATGCTCGCGGCCGCGCGGGCAGCGCTGCCGCCGGCTCGCGCCCGTCTGCGCGTGGCCCGGCTCGAAGATCCTCTTCCGCCCGGGCCCTTCGACCTCGTCGCCAGCGCGCTCGCGGTGCACCATCTCGAGGCCGGGGCCAAGGCGGACCTGTTCGCACGCGTCCGCGAGGCGCTGGCGCCGCAGGGCCGGTTCGTGCTGGGGGATGTGGTCGTCCCACGGGATCCGCGGGACGCGGTGACGTCGCTAACCGACGGCTTTGACCGGCCGAGCAGCGCGGAGGAGCAGCTCGAGTGGCTGGCCGCGGCGGGGTTCGACGCTTCGGTCGTCTGGCATCACCGTGACCTGGCGGTGATCGTGGCCGATGCCGTGGGAGCCGCTGATATCGTCGAGCGTCCATGAGCACGGACCTGCCGTCGGACTTCCTCAACCGCCCGCTGGCGGAAGTGGATCCAGAGATAGCCGAGGTGCTGGGGCTCGAGCTGGAGCGTCAGCAGCGCACGCTCGAGATGATCGCTTCCGAGAACTTCGCCCCCCTCTCAGTGCTCGAGTGCCAGGGCTCGGTTCTCACCAACAAGTACGCCGAGGGGTACCCCGGGAAGCGTTACTACGGCGGCTGCGAGTACGTCGATGTCGCCGAGCAGCTGGCGATCGACCGCGCCTGCGAGCTGTTCGGCGCGGAGCACGCCAATGTCCAGCCGCACGCCGGCGCGCAGGCCAACGCCGCCGTCTACCACGCGCTGCTCGACCCGGGCGACGTGCTGATGGGACTGGAGCTGGCCCACGGTGGTCATCTGACCCACGGCATGCGGATCAACGTCTCCGGCCGGCTGTACGAAATCGTGTCCTACCAGGTCGATCCGGAGACGAGCTTGATCGACATGGACGGCGTCGAGCGCCTCGCGCACGAGCACCGGCCGAAGGTGATCGTCGCCGGCTGGTCGGCCTACCCGCGGTTCATGGATTTCGAGCGGTTCCGGGCGATCGCCGACGCGGTGGGCGCCTATCTGGTGGTGGACATGGCCCACTTCGCCGGGCTGGTAGCGGCCGGGCTGCATCCCAACCCCGTGCCCTACGCGGACGTCGTGACGACGACGATCCACAAGACGCTCGGCGGCGCGCGCGGCGGCATGATCCTGTGCCGCGAGGAGCTGGCAAAGAAGATCAACTCGGCTGTCTTCCCGGGCCAGCAGGGAGGGCCGCTGGAGCACGTCATCGCGGGCAAGGCGGTCGCGCTGAGGATCGCGATGTCCGAACCGTTCCGCGAGCGCCAGGAGCGGACCGTGGCCGGCGCCGCGGCCGTGGCCTCCGAGCTGCTGTCGGCTGGTGGCGGCGTGAGCGTCCTGACGGGCGGCACCGACGTCCACCTGGTCCTGTGCGATCTTCGCGAATCCTCGCTCGACGGCAAGCAGGCCGAGGACCGCCTGGCAGCTGTGGGGATCACCGTCAACCGCAACGCGGTGCCGTTCGACCCCCGCCCGCCGGCCGTCTCCAGCGGTCTCCGGATCGGGACGCCGGCGCTCGCCACACGCGGCCTTCAGGCCGAGGACTTCGTCGAGGTTGGTCGGATCATCGCCGAGGCCCTGCAGCCCGAGGGCTTCGAGCAGCGCCAGGAGTCGCTCACCGAGCGCGCCGCGGCGATTGCCGAGCGCTACCCGCTGTATGCGGGGCTGGGGGCCACGGCCGCGGTTTAGGGGGCTGGGCCGCGAGCGGCCGCGGGGGAGCGTGGCCCAGACGCGAGTCGGGGGCGATGGCAGACCAATCTGTGTCGCGCCCGCTGCCTAGCTGCAACAAGCGTGTGACAACCCGGGCTGCACCCTGCCGGAGGCGGCGGTTTGGACCGATACTGACCCGCATGGCCCGTCCCCGACCTGTTCAACGTGTCAAAGCGAGTTCACGGCCTGCGAACTGGGCGATTGAGCAGGCTGAGCATGCTCAACGCGTCAGACAGCCGATCGCCCACGCGCTTTGGGAGATTGAACAGGTTGCCGGGCGTGGCGAGCGCGAGGTGGCGCGGATCGCGTCGCTTCAGCGGGGATTCGCAGTTCGAGAGCAACTGCTGGCGGCAGGACTCGGCCGGGGAGCCATCGCCCACCGGCTGAGAACCGGTCGGCTTCGCGAGCGGCATCAAGGCGTGTATCTCGTTGACCGCGCATCGGTCGAGCCGCTCGGCGAGGAAACAGCGGCCGTTCTGTTGTACCGAGGACACGCCATCCTGAGCCATCGAAGCGCGGCCGCGATGTGGGGGTTGCTCGACACCTGGCCCTCCCAGGTGGCGCTCACCACGGTCGGCGAACACCGACGGCCGCGACCGAACATCCGACTGCATCGCGTCAGCGGGCTCGATCGGGCCGACCTTTGCGTTCGTGACCGCCTACCGGTGACGGCACCCGCTAGGACCGTGGTCGACCTGGCCTCTGATGCCTCGGATGGCGAACTAGAGCAGGCGATCGCCGCCGTGCAATCTCGGAGGCTCGCTTCACCGGAGGGGATAAGGGCGGCCATCAACCGTGCATCGAGGCCGACGGGGCGTGAGGAGAGTCACCGGCGCGCTGCTCGAGGGCCAAGCGGGCGGCTACACCCGCTCCAAGGCCGAGCAGCAGATGCGCTCGATCCTCCGTGCTGCCGAGTTGCCCCAGCCGCTCGCGAACGTGCCGCTGCTCGGCTACGTGGCTGACTTTGTGTGGCCGAATCACAAGCTGATCGTCGAGGTCGACGGGTACCTGTTTCACTCGGGACGCCTGTCGTTCGAGCAGGACCGGCGGCGAGATCAGCGGTTCGCGGCGGCGGGCTACGTCGTCGTCCGGATCACGTGGCGGCAGCTGGTCGACGAGCCGTATGCGGTGGTGGCCCGGCTGGCGCAGGCGCTGGTGGCGCGCGCCGCGTAAAGGCCGGCGCGACGCCCGCGTAGAAGCCGGCGCGACGCCCGTGTCTCGAGGCGCCGGACCGCTTCGGTCACAACCAGTCCTAACGGGCTGGCATGCTTATCCCAAGCACATGCACTATTGGCATGCAGTGGTTGCCTTTTTGGTCGCGATGGCGATTGCGGCCGTGCTGACGCCTTTCGCAGCCCGCATCGCGCGGCGCCTCGGCGTGATGGCCAGGCCCAGCGACCGGGGGCTGGCAGTAATCGACACACCGGCCCTCGGCGGGGTGGCGATCCTGATCGCGGTGGTGATCGCCGCCGCGCTGTGGATGCCCTCCACGATCCATCTTCCCCGGACGGTCGGGGCGCTGAAGGGTCAAGGTGGCACCGTCGATACCTGGACGGTCATCGCCGGTGCGGCGGTAATCACGCTGATTGGGGCCATCGACGACTGGCGCGAGCTGAAGCCGCCGGTCAAGCTGGTGGGTCAGATCGTCGCAGCGCTGATCGCGGTCGAGGCCGGGGTCAAGGTCACGGACGTCACGCTGCCGTTCATCGGCGGCCTTCAGTTCCCGCGCGAGGGCGGCACGCTGAGCGTGATCTGGCTGGTGGGAATGATGAACGTCGTCAACTTCTCGGACGGTGTCGACGGGCTGGCCGCGGGCCTGTGCATGATCGACGGCGTTGCGTTCTCGATCATCGCCTTCGACCTAAACGTCTGGCCGGCGGCGATTCTGGCTGCGCTGACCGCCGGCGCAGCGCTCGGCTTCCTGTTTCACAACTTCCATCCGGCATCGGTGTTCATGGGCGACTCCGGCGCGAACCTGCTGGGGTACCTGTTAGGTGTCGTGGCGGTGATCGGATCGCTGAAGACCAATGCGGTCGTGGCCTTGGTGGTGCCGCTGTTCATTCTCGCCGTGCCATTCCTCGATACGGGCTTCGTGGTCGCCAAGCGGCTCAAGTACCGCCGCAAGCCATGGTCGGCGGATACCAACCACTTCCACCACCGCATGGCGCGGATCGGGTTCAGCCAGCGCAAGACCGTGGCATACCTCTATGCCTGGACTGTGATGCTGGCCGGGGTGGCGATGGCCGCGCGCTTCGTGCCCTATTCCGATCATCACGGCCACTACCGGCTCGGATGGTCGTTGCTGATGGCCGCGATCCTGCTGATCGCGCTGGCGGCCAGCGTGTACCTGGTGTATGTGCTGGAGATCTTCAAGTTCAAGCGCCGCCGGGTGCGCGAGCTGCAGACGCTCGAGCCGGATACGAGCGAGTACGAGATCGAGGCGCGGGTCACCCGCGACATCGATACCGGCGAGTTCGAGCACGTAGGGTGAAGGCCGCCGAGCGCGGAAGGCGTCGGTTGAGGGGCGCCGAGCGCGCGCCGGGCGAGTGAGGGGCATCGAGCGCGCACTGCTGGGGGCCGTGGCCCTGGCGACGGCGCTGGCCGGCGTGACGCGTTACGTGGGCGGCGTCTCGGCGGTCCTGGCGTTCGTGCTGGCCACGGTGGCGCTGGCCGGCGGGGCCTGGATCGTGTCGTTCGCCACCGAGCAGCTCGGCGCGCGATTCGGCCCCGCTGCGACCGGCGTGCTGCAGTCGACGGTCGGCAACCTGCCGGAGTTCTTCGTGGTCATCTTTGCCCTGGGCGCCGGCCAGCTGGTCGTCGCCCAGACCGCCATCGTGGGCTCGATCCTGGTCAACGCCCTGCTGGTGTTGGGGCTGGTAATCGTCGCCGGCGCCAGGCGCGCCGAAGACGGCGTGATGCGCTTCAGCCCGCGGCTGCCGAACGACACGGCCACGCTGCTGCTGGTGTCCACCTTCATCATCGTGCTGATCGGCTTGGTGGACTCTGCCCATGATCCGGCCAGCCACCACACGAAGACGATCTCGATCGTCGGAGCCGGCGCGATCCTCATCGTGTACGCCATGTGGCTCGTCCAATACCTGCGCTCCCAGGACCCGGCGACGATGGAGCGCGGCGCGGCGCCCCGGCTGTCGACGGCTGCCAGCTTGGTCCTGCTGGTGGTGGCGGGGGCGGCCTCGGCGTTCGTGTCCGACTGGTTCGTCCACGCTCTGCAGCCCACGATCAACACGCTTCACATCTCGCGGGCGTTCGCCGGCTTGGTGATCGTGGCCATCGCCGGCAACGCGGTGGAGAACGCCGCCGGCGTGGCCATGGCGGCCCGGGGCCGCCCCGAGCTGGCGATCTCGGTGGTCAAGAACTCGGTGGCCCAGATCGCCGCGTTCCTCTTCCCGCTGCTGGTGCTGGTCTCGCTGCTGACGGCTACCACTCTGACCTTCGCGCTGGCGCCCGTGTACATCGGCGCGCTGTTCGGCACGGCGGTGATCATCTGGCAGATCACCGGCGACGGCGAGGCCACGGCGTTCGAGGGCACCGCGCTGATGGCCGCATTTGTGATCCTGGCGACGGTTGCCGCCTTCGAGGGGTAGATCAATCGGACCGGGGCCGATCATGATCGGCCCCGCCGGCCGGAACATGTTCCGGCCGGGCCCGGCGCGCATGCGCGCCGGGCACCACGTCAATGCTGCTATTCTTACGTTTACGTAAGATGTCAGTTCACACTGTTGGCAACTCCGGCAGCGGACGCCGGCTAGCGGTCGGTGTTCACCACGAGCACGAGAACTACAAGTGGTGGGCGCTGTCCTGCACCAGCCTGGGAATGTTGCTGGCGACGATCAACTCGGGAACGCTGATCATCGCCCTGCCGGAGCTCGAGCGCAGCCTGCACACCAGCCTGCTGGAGCTGGTGTGGGTGATCTTGGTCTACATGATCGCCTCCACCGTGCTCGTGCTGAGCGCCGGCCGGCTATCTGACCAGTTCGGCCGCAAGCGGGCTTATGTGTTCGGCTTCCTGCTGTTCGCAGCGGCGTCATTGGGCGCGGGCTTCGCCGGCAACGGCACGCAGCTGATCCTGTGGCGGATCGTCCAGGGCGTGGGCGGAGCGTTCTTGTTTGCGAACTCGGCCGCGATCGTCACCGACGCCTTCCCCCGCGAGCAGCTGGGGCTGGCCATGGGGACCAACACGATGGTGGCCGCCGTGGGGCTTGTGATCGGCCCTGTGCTGGGCGGCGCCCTGGTGGATGTCTCCTGGCACTGGGTCTTTTGGTTCAACGTTCCGTTCGGGCTGGTCGGCAGCCTGTGGGCGGCGATGGTGCTCCACGAGCTGGCCGGAGGCGGCGAGGACCACACCTTCGACCTGCTGGGGACGCTCACGTTCTTGGTTGGCCTGACCGGTCTCGTGTACGGGATCTCCAAGGGCGGCATCGAGGGCTGGAGCCAGCCGCTGGTGATCGGCGGGCTGATCG
This sequence comes from uncultured Actinomycetes bacterium, assembly GCA_963822735.1. Classification (GTDB taxonomy): domain Bacteria; phylum Actinomycetota; class Thermoleophilia; order Solirubrobacterales; family Solirubrobacteraceae; genus Palsa-465. The sequence continues at coordinate 50,315 of CAWGIU010000012.1, read as the reverse complement.
CGGCCGCCGTGCTGCTGCCGACGTTCGTGCTGATCGAGCGCCGCCACCGGGCGCCGATGCTCGATCTGACGATCTTCCGAAACCGCCTGTTCTCGGCGGCCTCAGCGGCGGCCTTCATCAACGGCCTGGCCCGCTTCGCGCTGATGTTCGTGTTCGTCTTCTACTTCCAGGGCGTCCAGGGCAACTCGCCGATTCTGGCGGGCATCAAGCTGGCCCCGCTGGCGCTGGGCATGCTGATTTCCTCGCCCGCCGCCGGCGTGTGGGCCGACAAGCGCGGCTCGCGGGGCCTGGCGGTGCTGGGGATGGTGGTCACCGCGCTGGGGCTGGCGCTGATGACGCTGCTCGAGCGGGGCACGACCTACTGGGCCAGCGGCGGCTTCATGTTCATCGTGGGGCTCGGGTCGGGCATGTTCAACAGCCCGAACACCGCGGCGATGATGGGCACCGTCAAACCGCATCGGCGGGGAATCGCCGCCGGCGCTCGCGTGCTGGTGCAGAACACGGGAGCGGTCATCTCGATCGCCTTCGTGCTGGCGATCGTCACTTCCGCGGTGCCGAAGCACGTGCTGTTCAGCGTCTTCTCCGGCCTGGCCAACCACATCTCGACGCGGGAGCTCGCGCCGTTCATCGCCAACATGCACACCGCCCTTTGGGTGCTGGCGATCGTTTCGGTCCTGGGCGCCTTCGTCGCCGCCGCGCGTCCGTCGCAGCAGCGGGCGAGCGAACAGTTTGAGGAAAGCCGGCGCTCGGGCAAGGAAGTCGAGGAGGCGGCCGCCACGTGAGCACGGTTGCGCCGGCCAGGCTGAGAATCGGCGAGGTGGCAGAGCTGACGGGCACCACCCCGCGCACGATCCGCTACTACGAGGAGATCGGCCTGCTCCCGGGCGGCGAGCGGACTCAGGGAAAGCACCGCTTCTACACCGAGGCCGACGTCGAGCGCATGCGCGAGATCCTGCGCCTGCGCGACCTGCTCGGTCTGTCGCTCGAGGAGCTGACTGACCTCCTCGGGGCCGAGGAAGCCAGGGCAGAGCTGCGCCGCGAACTCCAGCGGACGGAGAGTCCGGAGGAGCAGGCGCGGATCCTGAAGCAGGCGCTCGGGCACATCGAGAACCAGCTGTCGCTGGTGCGCCGGCGGCGCGAAGAGGTCGAGAAGCTGGAGCGCGAGCTCGTCGACAAGCGGCGCAAGGTTCGGGCGAGGCTGAAGTCTCTCGGCCGGTGAGGGCCGGCAGTGAAGCGAAGCCGCCGGCGGGTTCGCCCGCCTGGCACTACGGCGTCGGCACGCAGGCAGGATAAGCGCACCTCGGGGCGTAACCAACCGCCGCCGTGACCGTAGGAGTGCTTTCGATGCCTAGCCACCGGGAATTGCTGCCCCGTTTGGCCGCCCTCTGCGCGGCCCTGGTCGGCGTGATCAACGTAGCCTCGGCGGTGACGCCCAACTTCCGCTGGCGCGGACACCTGCTGCTCCAGTACGAGCCGGTGGCGGCCATGCGGCTGTTTCACGCCCTGGCGCTGCCCGCCGGCGCGGCGCTGCTGCTCGTGGCGCCCTATCTGCTCAAGCGCCGGCGCCGGGCCTGGCAGGTCGCGATCTGGCTGATGGTCGCGCTGGGGGCCTTCGACTTGCTCAAGGGCCTCGACTTCGAGGAAACCGCTATCACCTGGACCGCGGCCGGGATCCTGCTTTTCGGTGGCGGCGGCTTTCACGTCCGACACGAGCCGATCACCCTGCGCTCGGCGCTGTGGCGCGTGCCGTTGCTTCTGCTCGCGGGGCTCGCGGCGGCCGTGCTCGCGGCCTGGACCTCGCAACCCGACGGCATGCAGCTCACGGCGGTTCTCACGCTGGTCGCGGTGGCTTACGTGATCTTCCGCCCGCTGGCCGCGCCGCGCGCGCTGCCCGGCCCCGGCGCTCGGGCGGCGGCCGCAGAGCTGATCCGCAGCCACGGGCGCGACACGCTCTCGTTCTTCAAGCTCCGAGCCGACAAGCACTACTTCTTCGCGGCGGACGGCCGGGCCTTCGTCGGCTACCGCATCGAAAACGGGGTGCTGCTCTGCTCAGGTGATCCGGTCGGCGACGAGGAGGCGTTCGCGGGGCTGCTGGCCGAGCTGCAGGCGTTCGCCGACGTGCGCGGCCTGAGGCTGGGGGCGGTCGGCGCCAGCGAGCGGCTGCTGCCGTTGTATGAGGAGCTTGGCCTGCGCACGCTCTACCTGGGCGACGAGGCGGTCATCGAGCTCGAGCGGTTCTCGCTCCAGGGACGGGCGATACGCAAGGTCCGTCAATCCGTCAGCCGGCTGCAGAAGGCCGGCTTCGAAGCGGAGCTGCGCGGCCTCGACGAGCTCGACGGGGAGACCCTGGAGCAGCTCGAGGTGGTGCTCGAGCGTGGTCGCCAGGGCGCCCCGGAGCGCGGTTTCTCGATGGCGCTCGACTCGCTCCAGGGCGACCACCGGGAGGAGACGAGTGTCGTCATCGCCCGAGACGGAGAGGGCGTGATCCGCGGGGTCCTTCACTTCGTTCCCTGCTACGGGCGCCCCGCGGTGTCGCTGTCGTTCATGCGCCGAGACCCCGAGACCCCGAACGGCCTGATGGAGTTCATGGTCGCGCGGGCGACGGAGCTTCTGCGCCAGCGCGGGGTGCGCGAGCTCTCGCTCAACTTTGCCGCCTTCGCCCGCTGGCTGCACTCGCCCGAGAAACGCTCGGAGCGGGCGCTGGGCAAGCTGGTGGCACTCGGTAACCCGTTCTTCCAGATCGAGAGCCTGTATCGCTTCAACGCCAAGTTTTTCCCTCGCTGGGAGCCCCGGTTCCTGGTCTACGAGGGCGCGCTGGGTCTGCCAAGGACTGGCGTGGCGGCGCTGTGGGCCGAGGGACAGCTGTGGAAGCCGTCGCTGGGGGCGCTTCGCTGAGCGAGCCGAGGGGCGAGCACCGCCCGGCCTCTTGACATCCATACTGTCTGTATGTGAAAATGCAGTCGGCGCTGCCGGCCGTACAGGTCGACCGACCCGCACAAATCGGGCCGTCCGATCCGCACCGCACGGGCAGCAGCCGCGGCCCCTCATGGGCCGCAGTAACCGAGACAGCCGCGGCCGAGCCGTTTAGGCCGTGGCGACCAAATACGAGCGGCCCCCGCGGGCCGCGACCATCGAACCCCCGAGTTGCCCCCCGAAATGCCTCGCCGGTAGGGTACTTTCGTCGTCCCCCCATGCCCTTGTCCCATCTCCACCACGCCAGATCAGCGTCCGTCGCTGACCGGAGGGCAGGCCGCGCTCACGCCGGGTCGGCGTCGGCCGCCGACGGGACGCGACGCGGCCGCAGCAGGCGCGCCGCTGATGTCGCTCAACCTGGTTTGCGCCGGCGCCGGCGCGGGTATTGGAGCTCTTGTCGGGCCGGTCGTTCCGCTACTCGTCGCCGGGTTCTCCATCGGCTTCTTCGGAGGGATCGCAGTTGTCTCTAAGCGCTTCCGCCACCTCCTCTGAGCCGGTCCTGCTGATCCGGTACCTGGACGTCGCTCTGCTCGTGCTGGCGACGCCGATCATGTTGCTGATTGGCGTCCCCGCCACGGGCTATCTGGTTGGCGCCGGTGCCTGGGTGGTGCTGCGGGCCGTCGGGGTCGGACTCGAGCGCTTCATGTCGCAGGGCGACCCTCGGCGGACGATCTCGATCCGCCTCGCCTACCTGATGGTGCGGCTGTTCCTGCTCGCGCTGGCGGTGATCCTGGTCCGCCGCGGTCAGAACCAGGATGAAGCCCTGGCGGCGCTGCTGGTGATCGTCTTTGCATTCACCGTCCAGCTGGCGATCTCGTTCGCTGCCCGTCCGAGGCGGCAATGAGCAACACGAAGAAAACGCTGTGGTCGCTGGTCGCGGTCTGGCTCGGGGGGACGATCATCCTGGTCGCCGCCCTCGGGTTCGGGCACAAGAACAACTCGTTTCAGATCCAGAACGAGTTCAAGCTGGCCAACTGGGTCAATCTCGGGGTGTTGAGCATCAACCGCGCCGTCGTCTATCTGCTGCTGGCGGCGATCCTGACCACGCTCACCATGGTGTGGATCTCGGGCCGCATGCACGCCCGGCCAAATCGTGTGCAAACGGCGGTCGAGACCCTGTACTCGCTGATGCGCGACAACATCACGCACGGGAACATGCCCGACTCGATGGCGGCCAAGTGGTTCCCGTTCCTCGGGGCCCTATTCCTGTTCCTCTGGTGGTCGAACATGATCGGCTACCTGCCGCTGCCCACGAACAGCCAGGAGAAGTTCAACCTGTTCGGGGCGCATATCCCCGCCTTCGCTCTGTATGCCGCGACGGCCAACATCTCAGTCCCGCTCGTGCTGGCGATCGTCGTCTTCGTGCTGTTCAACTGGGAAGGGATCCGTACCCAGGGGCCGATCGGTTACGTGAAGAGCCTCATACCGGCGGGAGTCCACGGCCCCATGCTGCTGCTGATCTTCCCGCTCGAGGTCATCTCCACGTTCATGCGCCTGATCTCGCTGACGGTCCGGCTGTTCGCCAACATCCTCGCCGGGCACATGATCATCCTGTTCATGGCCGGAGGCTTGGCGGTGATCCTCGGCCTCTCATTCCTCGGCTGGGCGCTGCTGCCGTTCGGAGTCCTCGTCTACCTGTTCGAGCTCGGACTGATCGCAACCCTTCAGGCTTTCATCTTTGCGACGCTGGCCGCCATCTACATCGGCGGCGCCGTAACCCATCACTAGCGAAGGAGCGTGTAAGACCAAGTGCTAACCGTGTTCAACCACATCCTCACCTTTGCGGCTGGAGGATCCTCCTCGTCGTCATCGTCGTCCTCGGCCGGGCTGGGAATCGGCATCGGTGGCGGCCTCGGGGCCGTCGGCGCCGGCATCGGCATCGGCTTCATCTTCGGAAAGGTGATCGAGGCCGTCACGCGCCAGCCTGAGATGCGCGACGAGATCACGAGCATCCAGTGGCTCGGCTTCGCGCTGACCGAGGCCTGCTTCTTCTACGGCCTGGTCGCGGGGCTCCTCTCATACGTGCTCAAGTAGATGTTCGTTCTCCTCGCCGCGTCTTCCAGCAGTAGCAGTAGCAGCAGCAGCAGTTCAGGCAGCAGCGGCTCGTTCCTGATCTCGCCCAACGTCGGGCTGATGGTCTGGACGCTGCTGCTCTTCGTGGTGTCGATGGCGATCCTCTGGAAGCTCGCCTTCCCCCGCATCTCCGAAGCTCTGGACCGACGCCAGAGGGCGATCGAGGACTCGATCGACGCCGCCGAGCGCACGCGCCGGCAAGCCGACTCGCTGCTCGACGAATATCGCGAGCGGCTGGGAGAAGCGCGGCACCAGGCGGAGGAGATCGTGCAGCGAGCGCGCAACGCTGCGGAAGCCCACGAGCGCGACTCCAAAGAGCAGGCGCAGGCCAGGCGGGAGCAGCTGATGGAGCAGACGCGACGGGAGATCGAGTCCGAGACCCGGAGGGCGATCGACCAGATCCGCCGCGAGGTGGCCGACCTGACGGTGATGGCCACAGAGAGGGTCACGCGCAAGACGCTCACCGAGGACGACCAGCGCCAGCTGGTGGAGGAGGTTGTCGGCGAGCTCGACTTCAGCGCGCTCAGCCCCGGAGACCACAACTAGTGAGTGTCTCTCGAACCCTCGAGCCGCGGAGCCACTAGTGGAAGAGATCGCCCAGGTCTATGCCCGTGCGCTGTTCGAGGTGGCCTCGGAACGCGATCTGCTCGACACCGTGCGCGACCAGCTGCGGCAGTTCGTCGACGCTCTGAACGAGAACCGCGATCTGGCGGTGTTCTTCTTCTCGCCGTATTTCTCCACGGAGGACAAGAAAGAGGCGCTGTCGAAGGCGATCGAGGACGCCGAGCCGATCTTCTTCAATTTCCTCGAGACGCTGGTCGATCGTCACCGAATGCCTGTCATCTTCCGCATCGGCGCCCGCTTCGAGGAGCTGTGGGAGGAGACCCACGAGCTGCTGCCGGTAGAGATCACAAGCGCCGTGGAGCTCGACGAGCAGACGGTGCAGTCGATCGGCGAGCGCATCGAGGAGGCGACGGGACACAACGTCGAGCTCTCAAGCCACGTAGATTCCGACATCCTGGGTGGAATCGTGCTCCGCGTGGGCAACTCCATTCTCGACGCATCGATTCGCAATCGTTTGAACCAACTTCGCAAGCAAGTGGCGCGGGCCTAAGCTGGGGACCCCGCGCCGTCCAAGGAGCCACTGACAGACATGCAGATCAATCCAGACGAGATCACCGCAATCCTGAAGGACAGGATCGAAGGGCTCGACAGCTCGGGGGCCGACCTGACCGAGGTCGGGACCGTATTGTCGGTGGCCGACGGCATCTGCCGCGTCCATGGGCTCGACAACTGCATGTCGTTCGAGATGCTCGAGCTTCCGCACGACGTCACCGGGCTGGCGCTCAACCTGGAGTCCGACAACGTCGGCGCCGTGCTGTTCGGCGAGTGGGAGAAGATCTCCGAGGGGGACACCGTCAAGCGCACCGGGCGCCTGCTCGACATCCCGGTCGGCGACGAGCTTCTAGGACGGATCGTCGATCCCCTGGGCAACCCGCTCGACGGCAAGGGTGAGATCAACACGTCGGAGACGCGGCCCTCCGAGCACAAGGCGCCGGGCGTGGTCCAGCGCCAGCCGGTCAAGGAGCCGATGCTTACGGGCCTGAAGGCGATCGACTCGATGATCCCGATCGGCCGCGGACAGCGCGAGCTGATCATCGGCGACCGTCAGACGGGCAAGACGGCGATCGCGCTCGACACGATCATCAACAACCAGGAACGGGACCTGGTCTGCGTCTACGTGGCCATCGGGCAGCGCAAGTCGACAGTGGTGGCGCTGGCGGAGACGCTCGAGGAGGCCGGAGCGCTGGATAACACGATCATCGTGATGGCCGCCGCCGACGAGGCGGCCCCGATCAAGTTCCTGGCCCCTTATGCCGGCTGCGCGATGGGCGAGTACTTCCTCTACAACGGCAAGGCGGCGCTGGCCATCTACGACGACTTGACCAAGCACGCCTATGCGTACCGGCAGATGTCGCTGCTGTTGCGCCGCCCCCCGGGTCGCGAGGCCTATCCCGGTGACGTCTTCTACCTGCACTCGCGGCTGCTCGAGCGGGCGGTCAAGCTCAACGACGATCTCGGCGGCGGCTCGCTGACGGCGCTGCCGATCATCGAGACCCAGGCCGGCGACGTCTCGGCGTACATCCCCACGAACGTGATCTCGATCACCGACGGGCAGATCTTCCTGGAGCCGAAGCTGTTCTACTCCGGCGTGCGCCCGGCGATCAACGTCGGCATTTCGGTCTCGCGCGTGGGCGGCAACGCGCAGATCACGCCGATGCGCAAGGTGGCCGGCACGCTGAAGCTGGAGCTCTCGCAGTACCGCGAGCTGGAGTCGTTCTCACAGTTCGGATCCGAGCTCGATCCCGAGACCCAGAAGACGCTGGCCCGCGGCGAGCGGCTGGTGGACACGCTGAACCAGGCCGAGCGCCACCCGATGCCGATCGAGGACCAGGTGGTGCAGGTCTATGCAGCCACCAACGGCTACCTGGACAGGATCAAGGTGGACCGTGTCCAGGACTTCTTGAGCGGCCTGACCGAGTCGGTGCGCGGCAACGAGCCCGAGCTGCTGAAGAAGATCGCGGACGGCGACTGGAGCGACGACGTTCAGAACAAGCTGAGCTCGGCGGCGGAGCAGTACGCCGAGGACTTCGGCTTCGACCTCGACGAGGAGGGTCACCCGCTGGACGAGGATGATGACGAGGAACGGAGCTCCGAGCGCGACCAGCGGCAGTCCCGCGGCGGTGAAGGCGAAGAGCAGGAGGAGGAGGAAAAGGAGGAAGAGGCGGTCCCGGCGTAGCACGCCGGACCGCCTTGTTTTTAGATGCCGATCACGCAGCGTGACGTCAAGAACCGAATTGGTTCGGTCAAGAACATTCAGAAGATCACGCGCGCGATGGAGATGGTGGCCGCCGCGCGGTTGCGGCGCGCGGAGCAGCGGATCGAGGCCCTGAGGCCCTACGCCGCCGCGATCCGCAGGATGACCAGGGAGGCGGCGGCGGCAGCAGGCAGCCTGCCACGGCTCCCGATCCTCCAGGAGCATTCCGAGATCAGCACGGTGGGCCTGCTGTTGATCGCCGGCGACCGCGGTCTGGCCGGGGCGTTCAACTCCAACATCGTGCGTGCCGGAGTCGCCGCGGCCCGCGAGCACGAACGAGAGGGCCGCGAATCCGTCTACTACGCCTCGGGCCGCCGGCCGGCGTCGTCGCTGACGTTTCGCGGCGTTGAGCCGAAGGAAGCGTTCATCGGATTCTCTGATCGCCCGGCCTACGCCAATGCGCGGGAGATCGCCGAGAAGCTGATGGCCGCCTATATCGACGACGAAGTGGACCGGGTGGAGGTCTTCTACAACGCGTATCACTCGCCGATCTCCCAGGAGGTGAAGCGCGAGGTGCTGCTGCCGCTGCAGCAGGCGACCGTGCTACAGGAGGGCGACGAGGCAAGACGCGGACGACGACGAGCGGGACGAGTCCGGCGAAGACTCTCAGCGCGAGGGCGGAGAGTCGCGCCGGCGCCAGCGGGACTCGGGACCCTCGGCGCTCGTGGAATACGAGCCCGGTCCGGAGGAGATCCTCCAGCGCCTGGTGCCCGACTACGTCGAGGTCTCGATCTACAGGGCGCTGCTCGAGTCGACCGCCTCCGAGCACGGCGCGCGGATGACCGCGATGCGCAACGCATCCGACAACGCAAGCACGCTAATCGACGATCTGACGCTCGAGATGAACCGCGCGCGTCAGGCCGAGATCACCCAGGAGATCATGGAGGTCGTGGCCGGCGCAGAGGGGGTGGGGTGAGCCCCTTGCGGGAAGAACCGGATAATGGGAAAGGGCCGGGGAGGCCGGCTGAGAGCTGAAGCTATAACGGGAGACACATGGCCACCGAGGAGACGACCAACCGCGAACGCGACGAGGAGCAGGAAAACGGCGAGCAAGAGCGCGCCGATGACCAGGAGCGCTCAGAGCAGCAGCAGAACGGCGCCGGCGCGGATGGCCAGCGCAACGTAGGCCGCATCGAGGAGATTCAGGGCGTCGTGATCGAGGCCGTGTTTCCCGACAGGCTGCCCGAGATCAACCACGCCATCACCGTCAAGCGGCCGGAGGCGGCCAAGGCCGAGGAGGACGAGGACATCGCTGCCGGGATGGAGGACGTGCTGGTGTGCGAGGTCGAGCAGCACCTGGGGGACGATCGCGTACGCGCCGTGGCCATGGACACCACCGACGGGCTCGCCCGCGGTACGGAGGTAGTCGACACCGGCCAGCCGATCACGGTGCCGGTGGGCAAGGCGACCCTGGGGCGGCTCTTCAATCTGCTGGGCGAGCCGATCGATCTGGGCGACGAGATGCCCGAGGACATCGAACGCTGGCCGATCCACCGCGAGGCCCCAACCGTCGAGTCTCTGATCCCGACCGCGGAGATGTTCGAGACGGGGATCAAGGTCATCGACCTGCTGGCTCCCTATGCCCGGGGCGGCAAGGTCGGCCTGTTCGGCGGCGCCGGCGTGGGCAAGACCGTGATCATCCAGGAGCTGATCCACAACCTGGCCCAGGAGCACGGCGGTCTGTCCGCCTTCTGCGGCGTCGGCGAGCGCTCGCGCGAGGGCAACGACCTCTGGATCGAGATGAAGGAATCCGGCGTGCTAGACAAGACGATGCTCGTATTCGGGCAGATGAACGAGCCGCCCGGCGCCCGCATGCGCGTGGCCCTCTCGGGGCTGACGATGGCCGAGTACTTCCGCGATGAGGAAGGCCAGGACGTGCTGCTGTTCATCGACAACATCTTCCGCTTCGTGCAGGCTGGCTCTGAGGTCTCCGCGTTGCTGGGGCGGATGCCTTCCCAGGTCGGCTACCAGCCGACGCTGGAGACGGAGATGGGGCAGCTCCAGGAGCGGATCACCTCCACGCGCAACGGATCTGTGACCTCGATCCAGGCGATCTACGTGCCGGCGGACGACCTGACCGACCCGGCCCCGGCATCCGTGTTCGCCCACCTCAACGCCACCACCACGCTGTCGCGCTCGATCTCCGAGAAGGGGATCTATCCCGCGGTCGACCCGCTCGACTCCACCTCCACGATCCTCAAGGAGGACATCCTCGGCGAGGAGCACTTCCGGGTGGCCAACGAGGTCAAGGAGGTGCTTCAGCGCTACCGCGAGCTGCAGGACATCATCGCCATCCTGGGTATCGACGAGCTCTCCGACGAGGACAAGCTGACCGTGGCCCGGGCACGGAAGATCGAAAGATTCCTCTCGCAGCCGTTCCACGTGGCCGAGGAGTTCACGGGCACGCCGGGCGTCTACGTCCCGGTGGCCGAGTCGATCCGCGGCTTCAAGGAGATCCTGGAGGGCAAGCACGACAGCCTGCCGGAGCGGGCCTTCTTCATGAAGGGCACGATCGATCAGGTCGTGGAGGAGGCCGGCGGCGGCGAGGAAGAGGAGGAGTCCGGGAAGTCCGAGTCCGGCGATGAGTCCGAGGGCAAGTCCGGCGACGACGCCGAGGGCAAGTCCGACGATGAGTCCGAGGGCAAGTCCGGCGACGACTCCGAGGGCAAGTCCGACGACGACGCCGAGGGCAAGTCCGACGATGACTCGGGGGACAAGTCCGATGATGAGTCTGACGACGAGTCCGACTGAGTCTCCGAGCTGAGCGATGGCCCACACCAAGTTCCCAGTCGAGGTCCTCACCCCCGAAGGAGAGGTCTTCAACGACGAGGTGGAGATGCTGTCCACGCGCACGGCGACCGGCTCGATCGGCGTCCTCGCCGGGCATCAGCCGATCCTGGCGATGCTCGAGCCGACCGAGCTCAGGCTGTATCAGTCGGAGTCCGAGATCGTCCGCTTCGCTCAGGCCGAGGGCTACATGCAGGTCGCCGGCAGCAGGGTGCTGGTGCTGGTAGAGGAGGCCCATCCGCCGAACGAGCTGGACTCGGGGCAACTCCAGGAGCGTCTGCAGCAAGCCGAGCGGGAGCTCGAGCAGGCCGGCGAGGACTCGGAGCGCCGCCGCGTTGCCGAACGCGACAAGGAGCGCTGGCAGCGGTTTCTGGAGATCGCGGGCTCGTAGCGCCTGGCCCAGGATTCAGGCCGCTAGAGCGCTGAGAAGACGGGGACCAGCCCGCGCCGCGGCGGCGGCTTCGCCGTAACCTCCATCCCAGATGGTCGAAGAGCGCGTACTGGCCGAGCGGCTGATCCGTTATGACACCTCGCGCGCCGAGGAACTCGTTGCGGCGGCAGGGTTCGTCAAGGGCTGGCTCGAATCCCGCGACATCCAAGTTCAGGACTACGAGCACAATCGCCTGCCGGTGCTCATCGCCGGCGTGGGCCCACACGATCCCGCTGCCCCGGGCGTGGTCTTGCACGGTCATCTGGACGTCGTACCCGGTCGTAGCGAGCAGTTCGAGCCCCGCATCGAGGGCGACCGTCTGATTGGCCGCGGCGCCTACGACATGAAGGGTGCGCTGGCGGCGATGATGTGCGCGCTGAAGGACCTCGATCGCCAGGAACGGGTGCGCGTGCGGTTCGTTTGCGTGCCCGACGAGGAGTCCGAGGAGCTCGACGAGCGCTCGACCGACGAGGTCCTGGCCCGGGGCCTGAACGCCGGTTTTGCGATCACCGGCGAACCCACCAACCTGCACATCGGGATCGAGGCCAAGGGCGTGCTGGCGATGCGGATCGAGGTGCACGGCAAGGCCGCGCATTCCTCGACACCGTGGTTGGGCGACAACGCGGTGCTGAAGGCGACCGATGCCTTCCGAGCGATCGAGGCCCTGCCGTTCACGAGGGAGTCGAGTGAGCTGTTCGACTGCCCGTCGATCAACCTGGGGCGGATCAGGGGCGGCAGGGCGGTCAACATGGTCCCCGACCGTTGCACGATGGTGGTCGACATCCGCTATCTGCCGGGTCAAGAGCCGGACGAGATATTGGCGGAGATCCGCTCGATCGATGGCATCGAGATCACCAGGACGTTCGTGCATCCGCCGGTGACGGTGCCGCGCAACGAGCTTCACGTTCGCGCCCTGAGCCAGGCGGTGGCGCGCTCATCGCCGGATATGGAGACGATCAGCGTGGGGCGCGATGGCGCCTCGGACGCGGCTTCGTTCATCGGGGCGGGCATCCCTGCCGTTGAGTTCGGGCCTGCCGGCGGCGGCCACCACGGCCCTGCGGAGTGGGTCTCGCTCTCGTCCCTGGCTCGCTATCGCCGCGTGCTGCAGGATTTCGTGCGGGGACTGCCGCTGGCGCTGGAGCAGTCGGACGGCGCCCGGGGGGAGCTCAAGGCGATCGAGGGCGGGCTGGCGTGAGATTGATTCCCCGCAGCCGGGGCGGGGCGCTCGTGCGCTTTGCCCTCGGAGCGTTTGTGGTGATCGCTTTCACCGCGACGACCGCGGCGGTCGCCGGGCTGTTGCAGTTCAAGCAGCTGGCCACCGACATCTCGGCCAATCCCGCGCTCAAGCAGGCCCGCGTGACGATCCCCAACCCGGGCGACCCGCAGACGATCCTCGCGATCGGCTCCGACCACCGCGCCGGAACGCCTTGGAGCTCCGCGAACACCGACACGATGATGCTGATCCGCCTCGATCCGAGCTCATCGACGATCAACGTGATCTCCGTCCCGCGCGATCTGAAGGTCAACATCATGGAGCACGGCGTGCCGGTGACGGCCAAGCTGAACAGCGCCTACTCCGTCGGCGGCCCCAACCTGCTGGTCCAGACCATCCAGCAGAACGTGTTTCCCAATCTGGTCGTCAACCACATCGTCGACGTCAACTTCGGGGGCTTCGAGGCGCTGGTCAACGCGCTGGGCTGCGTCTACACGGACGTCGACCACCGCTACTACAACAACACCGCGCTGACCGACTACTCGAGCATCAATATCCAGCCCGGCTACCAGAAGCTGTGCGGCGCCAAGGCATTGGCGTTCGTGCGCTTCCGCCACACCGACAACGACATCGTCCGCAACGCCCGCCAGCAGGACTTCGTCCGCTGGGCAGAGGAGCAGTACGGCCAGGGCAATCTGATCTCGAACCGCGACACCCTGCTTCACATTTTCGGCGAGCACACGCAGACCGACCGCGACCTCCACACCACCGACGGCTTGATCAACCTCTTCAACCTGGTGGCGTTCATGGATGGGCACACGATCAGGCAGGTCCCCTTCCCCGCCATCCTCCAGACCTGCGTGCCCGCTCCCGCCGCCGCGGGGCCTCCGGGGTCGGCGGTGGCCAACGCCGCGCAGACGCCCTGTTACGTGACCGCCGATCAGGGCGCCGAGCAGCATGCGTTCGTCAAGTTCATGGCGCCGACAACGAGTCAGCCGGTCAGCCGCCCGGCGGCGTCGGTGTCCGGCTCGGGCCAAGGCGCCGGCGCGCGCCGTTCGAGCGCGCCACCGGACTTGGTCGGAGACGCCGCGGACGGCAAGGCAGAGGTCGGGGCGCTACGTGGCGCGGGGATGCCGGTCTACTTCCCGCGGCTGATCGCCCCTGGCTCGCAGTACTGCACGGACGGCAGCCCGAATTGCCCGGTGGAGATCCCCAGTCCCGGTTCCTATCCGCATGCCTACACGATCAGCGACCCCCAGGGGGACGTCTACCACGCCTACCGCATGACGCTGGTGATCAACCTGAACCTCGGCGAGTACTACGGAATCCAGGGAACCAGTTGGCAGCACGCGCCGCTGCTGGACCACCCCACGACCACTCAGGTAGTAAACGGCAGGACGCTGCTGCTGTATGCCAACGGGGGCAAGCTGTCCGTCGTGGCCTGGAAGACGAGCGAGGGCGTCTACTGGGTCTCGAACACGCTGACGGACACGCTGTCCAACCAGCAGATGGTGGGCATCGCCGGCTCGTTCATGCGCCAGTAGGGGCTGGACCACCGCGCAGTGCCGTCGCCGCAGAGGCCCCGCTAGCCTCCTCGTCCCATGGCCTCAGAGCGTGAACCGATCGCGGTGATCGGCACCGGTTATGTCGGCCTGGTGACCGCCGCGGGCTTCGCCGAGCTCGGAAGCGACGTTTGGTGCGTCGACATCGATGCCGAGAAGATCGAGCGGCTGGGGCGGGGGGAGATCCCAATCTACGAGCCCGGGCTGGCGGAGTGCGTGACGCGCAACCGCGAGCGGCTTCACTTCTCGACGGAGCTGGAACCGGCGCTCGAGCACACGCGGCTGCTGTTCGTCGCCGTGGGCACGCCGCCCGACCTACTCGGGCGACGCCGACCTCTCGGCCGTCGACCAGGTTGTGGCGGCGATGCCGGCCTCCGACAGGCATGCGCTGGTCATGAAGTCCACGGTGCCCGTGGGGACGGGCGCGGCGATCAAGCGGATGTTCGCTGCTCAGGGCAAGGCCGGCTTCGCCTATGTCTCGTGCCCCGAGTTCCTCAGAGAGGGCTCTGCGCTGCCCGACTTCCTGGAGCCAGACCGGGTGGTGATCGGTGACGAGCGTGACTGGGCGGGAGATGCCGTGCTTGGCCTCTATGAGCCCTTCGACAGCCCGATCGTTCGGACCGACATCCCCAGCGCGGAGATGATCAAGCTCGCGGCCAATGCGTTCCTGGCGACCAAGATCTCGTTCATCAACGAGATCGCCAACGTCTGCGAGGAAACGGGCGCCAACGTCATCGAGGTTGCCCGCGGCATGGGGCTGGACCACCGCATCGGGACGCACTTTCTGCGGCCAGGGATCGGCTTCGGCGGCAGCTGCTTTCCGAAGGATGTCTCGGCCCTCAAGCAGCTGGCCGGCAACTCCGGCTATCACTTCCAACTGCTCACGTCCGTTATCGAGGTCAACGAGCTTCAGAAGCGGCGGGTGATCGCCAAGCTCCAGAAGCACCTGGGATCGCTGGTCGGTAGGCGGATCACGCTGTTGGGCCTGGCGTTCAAGGCCCACACCGATGACATGCGCGAGGCCTCCTCGCTTGTCCTCTCGGCGCGTTTGATGGCCGACGGAGCGAAGGTGCGCGCTTACGACCCGGTCGCCGAGGACGAGGCGCGCAAGCTGATGAGCGGCGTGGAGTTCGCCGATTCGGCCATGGACGCCGTCGAGGGCGCCGATGCGTGCATCATCGTCACGGAGTGGCCCGAGTTCGCCCAGCTCGACTGGCGCCAGGTTGCGGAGCGGATGAAGGGGCACATCGTGATCGATGGGCGCAACCTCATCGAGGCCGGCGTCGTGCGCGAGGCCGGCCTCCTATACGAGGGCATCGGGCGCTAGTGGCTCCGGCCGCAGATATCCACCGTACGTACGGCGGGAGACATCAGTGCAGGCGCTGATCCTCGCTGGGGGGGAGGGGACGCGGCTGCGGCCGCTGACCTCGACGATCCCCAAGCCGGTGGTGCCGTTGGTGGACCGGCCGTTCGTCTCCTACATGATCGAGTGGCTCCGTGGCCACGGGGTCGACGAGGTGATCCTGGCCTGCGGCTTCATGGCCGCCGACGTGCGAGCGGTGATCGGCGACGGCAGTGCGCTCGGCGTGCGCGTGCACTACGTGGAGGAGCCCGAGCCGCTGGGCACCGGGGGAGCGCTCAAATATGCCGAGGAGCTGCTGGCTGAGCGTTTCCTGATGCTCAACGGCGACGTCCTGACCGACATCGACCTGAGCGCGCTGCTGACCCAACACGAGCAGACGCGGGCGCACGCCACGCTGGCGCTGGTCCCGGTTGAGGATCCCTCGGCCTATGGGGTTGTTCCCTGCCACCCGGACGGTTCGGTCGAGCGCTTCATCGAGAAGCCGACGCCCGGGGAGGAGCCCACCAACCTGATCAGCGCCGGCGCCTACGTGCTGGAGCGCGATGTGCTCGACGGGATGGCACCTGCGGGCACCAACATCTCGATTGAGCGAGACGTGTTTCCGCGGCTGGTGGGCCGCGGGCTGTACGGCTTTCAGGCGCGCGGCTATTGGCTCGACATCGGCACGCCCGAGCGCTACCTGCAGGGCACGTTCGACATCCTCTCGGGGACGGTTCGCACCGAGGCCGGTGCGCGGCTCGCGGAGCGTGGGTCGCTCCTCGTGGACTCGGACGGGGTCAGTGGAACGGTGCTCGCACCGGCGCTGGTCGCCGAGGGCTGCGAGGTGGGGCCCGAGGCGATCGTCGGCTCGCACGCGGTTCTCGGTCCCTCGGTCTCGGTCGGCGGCGGCGCGCGGATCGAGCGCTCCGTCGTTATGGAGGGAGCGAGCGTGGGGGCGGGATCCGTCATCCGCGACGCGATCGTCGGTCCCGGCGTGAGCCTCGGCGAGCAGTGCGTGCTGGCGGCCGGAGCCGTCCTGGGAGAAGGGGTCATCGTGGGACCGGGCCACGTCTTCGAGGCCGGTGCGCGTATCTTCCCCGGCGTGGTTCTGGGCGAAGAAGCGATCAAGCCTTGACGGCGACGCGGGCCTTTAGGGCGCTGACCGCGGAGGGTGTCGCCGCGATCGACTCCACCGGGGAGTTCGGCGACGTGCTGGGGCTGCCCGATCACCTGCGCGACGCCATGTGGCGGGTCGAGTCGGCCAACCTGGAGCCCCACGACGCGCCCGGGGGGTTGATCGTGGCCGGCATGGGCGGCTCGGCGATCGGCGGGGCGCTGGCCCGCGCGGCGCTCGGCGACCGGGCCTCCCGCCCGGTCATGCTCGCGCGAGGCTACGCGCTGCCGGCCTGGACGACGCCCGACACCGCCGTGCTCTGCTCGAGCTACTCCGGCAACACGGAGGAAACCCTGGCCGCCTACGAGGCGGCCGGAGCCGTCGGCGCGCGGCGGATCACCGCGACCACCGGTGGCCGGCTGGCCGAAGCGGCGCGCAGCGACGGTGTGCCGGTGATCCCGCTCCCTGGCGGCTTTCAGCCCCGGGCCGCGGTTGCGTACTCGCTGGTGATAGCGCTGGAGGTCGCGGGATTGTGCGGCGTGGGGGAGCGGCTGCACGCCGAGATCGACGTCGCCGCGGCGCACGCCGAGCGGCTTGTCGGCGAATGGGGCCCCGACGGGTCAGACGATTGCCTGCCGAAGGAACTGGCGCGCGGGCTGCACGGAACGGTGGCGCAGATCGTCGGAGCGGGGCTCACGGCGCCCATCGCCTACCGCTGGAAGACGCAGATCAACGAGAACGCCAAGGTCCCCTGCTTCGCCGGCGAGCTACCGGAGATCGACCACAACGAGATCGAGGGCTGGGGTGGGACCGAGGGCCTCGGCCGCTTCAGCGCCGTCTTCCTCGACGATTCTGACCTTCACCCCAGGATCCGCCAGCGGATCGAGCTGACGCGTGGCCTGATCGCCTCGCATGCGGCCGCCACCTACCGCGTGGAGAGCCGGGGCGAGACGCGCATGGAGAGGCTGGTATCGCTTGTCCTGCTGGGCGATCTCGTGTCGCTCTACATGGCGGTGCTGCGGGGCGTCGATCCGGCTCCGGTCGTCCTGCTCGAGCGTTTGAAGGGCGAGCTGGCGCGCGGCTGAAGGGCCAGCCCGCGGGGGTGAGCGGCCAGCCGCCCCCGGGTGCGCGGCCGCCCCCCAACCGGGCAAACCTTGACACAGTTGTGATAAGGTTTGCTCCAGTGGAGGGCTTGACGATCCACGAGGCTGCGGACACCACGGGCTGGAGCCCGCGGATGCTCCGCTACATCGAGCGCACGGGACTTGTGATGCCCGCTCGCTCGGCCTCCGGCTACCGCCTCTACGGACCGGGAGGGCTGCAGCGCCTGCGCACGCTCAAGGAGCTGCTCCAGGGCTTCGACGTGGGGCTCTCAGAGGTTGCGTTCGCGGCGCGAATGCAGGCCGAGCCGGAGCTGCGCCGGGCCGTGCAGGCCTGGCTGGAGGCCGAGGCGCGCCGGCCGGAGCACGTCAGCCCCGCCGACTGGCTGCACTTCGAGCAGGACAAGCACGAGAAGCTGCTGGCCGCCGCCTAGGGCCAGCGGACCGACGACACCCGGATGGAGATGAGATGAGCACCACCGCCGTCAAGAGCGACTTCAGAGTGGCCAATTTGGATTTGGCCGAGTTCGGCCGCAACGAGATCCGGCTCGCGGAGCACGAGATGCCGGGGCTCATGGCCACGCGCCGCGAGTTCGCCGAGCGCCAGCCGCTGGCAGGCGCGCGCGTCACCGGCTCGCTGCACATGACTGTCCAGACCGCGGTACTGATCGAGACGCTGGTGGCGCTGGGCGCCGAGGTTCGCTGGGCCAGTTGCAACATCTTCTCCACGCAGGACCACGCCGCAGCGGCGGTCGTGGTCGGCCCGGACGGAACCCCGGACGAGCCCAGGGGCGTCCCCGTCTACGCCTGGAAGGGCGAGACGCTCGAGGAATACTGGTGGTGCACCGAGCAGGCGCTGAGCTGGCCGGACGCCGGCGGGCCGAACATGATCCTCGACGATGGCGGCGACGCCACGCTGCTGGTCCACAAGGGAGCCGAGTTCGAGCGCGCCGGCGCGGTGCCCGATCCCGCCAGCGCCGAGTCCGAGGAGTTCGCTGTCGTGCTCGAGCTGCTGAGTCGCTCGCTGGAGCGAGACCCGCAGCGTTTCACGCAGATGGCGGCAGCGATCCAGGGCGTGACCGAGGAGACCACGACCGGCGTTCACCGCCTCTACCAGTTCGCCGAGCAGGGGCAGCTGCTGTTCCCGGCGATCAACGTCAACGACGCAGTGACCAAGTCCAAGTTCGACAACAAGTACGGCTGCCGCCACTCGCTGATCGACGGCATCAACCGGGCCACCGACGTCCTGATCGGGGGCAAGCTGGCCGTCGTCTGCGGCTACGGCGACGTGGGCAAGGGCTGCGCCGAGTCCCTTCGCGGCCAGCGGGCACGCGTTGTGATCACCGAGATTGACCCCATCTGCGCGTTGCAGGCGGCGATGGACGGCTACCAGGTGCTCCGGATCGAGGACGTGCTGCCGCAGGCCGACATCTTCATCACCGCCACCGGCAACCGCGACGTGATCACCGCCGAGCACATGTCGCGGATGAAGCACCAGGCGATCGTCGGCAACATCGGCCACTTCGACAACGAGATCGAGATGGCCGGCCTGGAGCGGATCCCGGGGATGAAGCGGATCAACATCAAGCCTCAGGTCGACGAGTGGGTGTTCCCGGACGGGCACTCGATTCTGGTGCTGTCCGAGGGCCGGCTGCTGAACCTGGGCAACGCCACCGGGCACCCGAGCTTCGTGATGTCGAACTCGTTCACCAACCAGGTGATCGCCCAGATCGAGCTGTTCGGTCATACCGACGTCTACGAGAAGCGCGTCTACACGCTGCCCAAGCACCTCGACGAGAAGGTCGCCCGGCTGCATCTCGACGCCTTGGGCGTGAAACTGACGGAGATGACCCCCGGCCAGGCGGCGTACCTCGGCGTGCCCCCCGAGGGCCCCTACAAGCCGGATCACTACCGCTACTAGGTCGCATGAGCACAGGGTGGGCGGATAAGCGACCACCAGCGTCGCTTATCCGCCCAGGCTCAAGGGCAGACGCCGTTCAGGGGCGGCTCTGACGTTGGCCCCGGCGCATGACGTAGCCGACCTGAGCCTCGCGGACCAGGGCGAGGCACGGATCGCCTGGGCCGACGGCCAGATGCCGGTGCTGGCGCAGCTACGCGAGCGCTTGTCGGCCAAGCGCCCGCTGGAAGGCGTAAGCGTCGCCGCCTGCCTCCACGTCACCGCGGAGACCGCGAACTTTGTGCGCACGCTGATCGCGGCTGGAGCGCGGGCCGCGCTCTGCTCGGCCAACCCGCTGTCGGTGCAGGATGACGTGGCGGCGGCGCTGGTCGTCAAATACGGGATCGAGGTACGGGCGCGCCACGGCGAGGATCTCGACACGTACGCCGCCCACGTCCGGGCGCTGCTGGCCGCGGGTCCGCAGGTGACGCTCGACGATGGCGCCGACCTGCTCATCACCGCCCACCAGGGCGACCGCGCGGCGCTCGAGCCGCTGGTGGGCGGAATCGAGGAGACCGCCACCGGCCTGGTCCGCCTGCGGCGGCTGGAGCAGGACGGCGAGCTGGCCAAGCCGGTCCTGGCCGTGAACGAGGCGCGCACCGAGCGAGCGCTCAACGACCGCCACGGCACGGGGCAGTCGGCGATCGACGGGATCGTCCGCGCCAGCCACATGCTGCTGGCCGGTCACACAATGGTGGTGATCGGCTACGGCTGGGCGGGGCAGGGGATCGCCGAGCGCGCTCGAGGGGCCGGCGCGAACGTGGTGATCTGCGAAATCGACCCCCTGCGGGCGCTCGAGGCCCGGATGGCGGGCTACGGGGTAATGCCGGCTCTCCAGGCGGCCGCGTGCGGCGACATCTTCGTCACCGTCACTGGCTCGGTGGGCGTGCTGAGGGCAGAGCACTTCGAGCGGATGAAGGACGGGGCCCTGCTGGCCAATGCCGGCCACTTCGACGTGGAGATCGAGCTCGACGACCTGCGCGCCCTCGCCACCGGCGGCGTGCGCGAGGTCAGACCGCTGATCGAGCGCTACGAGCTGGCCGACGGCCGGGGGCTGAACCTGCTGGCGGCCGGGAGGGTCGTCAACCTGGCCGCGGGTGAGGGTCACCCGGCGCCGGTGATGGACGTATCGTTCGCCCTCCAGGCGCTGTGCGTGCAGGAGCTCGTCCGCCACGGCGCTGAGATGGCGCGCGCGGTGCTTCCGGTGCCCGCTCGGATCGACCAGGAGGTCGCCCGGCTCAAGCTCCAGGCGCTTGGGGTGGAGATCGACGAACCGACGGCCGCCCAGGCCCAATACCGCCAATCGTGGGCGTGAAGACGCCGGCTGTGGGAGGATCCGCCTGTGGCTGAGCGCGGCGGCATCGACCTGGGAGGAACGAAGATCGAGGCGGTGATCGTCAATGCCAGGAACACGGTGCTCGGCTCGGCCCGCCATCCGACTCCCAGCAGCGGCGGTCCCGGGGCGGTGGTCTCGGAGCTGGCGCGCACCGTGCGCGAGGCGGCGGACCAGGCCGGGACCAAGCCGACCGCCCTGAAGGGCGTGGGCGTCGGCTCACCGGGAGTGGTCGAGCCCGACGGCTCGGTCGCCAGCGCCCGAAACCTCAACGGCTGGGAGGGCAAGTTCGAGCTCGGGCCGGTGCTCTCGCAGCAGCTTCAGACACCGGTCCGAGTCGGTAACGACGTCCAGGTGGCGACCGACGCCGAGTTCAGGTTGGGCGCGGGGCGCCAGTACAAGTCGCTGCTCGGAGTCTTCTGGGGCACCGGAGTCGGCGGGGGCCTGATCCTGGCCGGCAAGCCGTGGCTCGGACGCGGCGGCGCCGGGGAGATCGGACACATGGTGGTCAAGCAGGACGGCGCCCGCTGCACCTGCGGACGCCGGGGGTGCATGGAGGCCTACGCCGGCCGCGCGGCGATGGAGATAAGGGCCCGCAAGCGCCACGCCAAGGGCGAGAAGACTGATCTCTTCAAGATCATGGAGGAGCGGGGCCGTACCAGGCTGACGAGCGCGGTGTGGGCCCATGCCCTTCACCACCACGACAAGCTCGCCACCAAGCTGCTCGACGACGCGGTGGCCGCACTGGGGACGGGAATCGCCTCGGCCGTCAACCTCCTGGACGTGGAGGCAGTGGTGATCGGCGGCGGCCTGGGCGTCAGGTTCGGGCAGCCGATGGCAGATCGAATCGCCGCCGCGATGATGCCCCACCTGTTCCACGACGACCAACCCCCGGCGGTCCACGTGGCGGCCCTGGGCGACCTTGGCGGAGCCATCGGCGCGGCGCTGCTCGCGCGCTAACCTGATCACAACAAAAGCTCACAAGGAGGAGCGCCCGATGCGCATCGAGGTCAAGGGCCGCAACCTGCCGATATCGGACGAGCTGCGAGAGCACGTGGAGAAGCGCTTTCGCAAGGTCTCGAGGCAGGTGTCCGAACTGGCCGAGCTCGAGGTGGAGGTGTTCGAGGAGCGCAACCCTGCGATCGCCGACTGTGAAATCGCCGAGGCGACCCTGCACCTGAAGCGCGTGACCCTGCGGGCCTGCAGCCGCTCGCCTGACATCCTCCGCTCCATCAACCTCGTCAGCGATGAGATCGCGGTGCAGGTCAAGCGCCACCGCGACAAGCGACGCAAGCGCCGGGAGTCCCGGGCTGCGGCTATGGCTCCGGCGCCCGACGAGCGTGCCGCCCGCAGACCGCCGGTATCCGGCGACGTATCGCCGGCGGCGTAATCGGAAATCATCCCCCTGTCGAGTTCGCGCACGACAGGGGGATCGGGGTCAGCCCCTCGCTGGCCGCGTGGTGAAGGGCGCCCGCGAGCGGGCTGTCGCTGGGGTGGAGTTCACGGTGACAGCGATCGTGCAGGAGAACTACAGCCCGCGGGCGGATGGCATGCACCAGCCGGTGTGCCAACCGGTCCCGATCAGCGACCAACCAGTCCTGCGGGTCGTGCGACCAAAGCACGACAAGCAGTCCCGCTTGCGCGGCGGCTCTGAGCAGTTGCAGAGAGGTCCATCCATACGGCGGCCTATACAGCGTCACCGGGCGCTGCAGCGCGTCCTCCAGGCGGTGACGGGCGCCGAGCAGGCGACGATAGGCATGCGCCGTCGGGACGCGGTGAAGCGCCTCATGACGGTCGCCGTGCAGCCCGATCGTGTGACCAGCGCTGGCTGCCTCCAGCACCAGCCCGCCGGCCCTTCGAAGCCTGTCGGTCAAGACGAAGAACGAGGCATGCGCCTGATGCGCATCGAGCGTGGCCAGAACCGCCGCTGTGCCGCGATCTGGACCGTCGTCGAAAGTCACCGCGACCTCATGGTCTGCGCCAGTAGTGCGCCATCTCAGAGGAGCACCCCCCGCCAGGCGGGTGGCGGCGCGGACCCTGCGGTGACGCGGCCTCAAGACCCCGTCTTTTCTCCACCACGGCTCGGGCATGGGCCGTTACACGAGGTCGGTATCGGACGCCGTCAGATACCAGCCTGACGAGCGCTCGAGGCTGGGCGGCACGCCTGCTTGCATCGCGCGGATGCTGATGAGCGGTCCGGTCCCGCGGGGCAGAAACCCGCATTGGTAGAGGACGCGGCGGGACCATGGCCGCGGATCGTTTAGCTCGATGATCGTGCGTCCGGGTTTCTCCGCGGCGCTTTCGGCGGCGACCGCACCGAGCAGCGCCCGCATCGCACGCGGCTCGAGCGCCAACAAGTCGCCGATCCGGCAGTCCCCTTCGCCCGGCCGGAAGGCGATATAGCCCTCGAGGGTGCCGTTGCCGGCTCCGCGACGCTCGACGATCACGACCCGCCAGGGCTCCGGTCGGCTGAGCCACCGCCAATGGATGTAAACGGCTTCGCGGCACACGATGCCATTGGCAATGTGCTTCGAGCGCTGGGCCAGGCGGTCGAACTGCTCTGGGTGTTGCTCGAGCTCTTTCAGTCCGATCTCGCGGCAGCGCAGCCCGTTCACACCGAGCGAAGCGCCTTGAGCCGCCAGCCTGGCCGCGCTCGCCGCGCAGCCGGCAACAACTCGCGGAATCGCCGGACGATCAGAGTGCAATGACGCTGTGCGCTCCCAGCGGATCCACTGCGGCAGTCGGCCGACCTGGTTGAGGGTCGTGGCGCCCAGGCGGAAGGTGACCTCGGCGGGGAACGAGATGGTCACGGGTGCGGCCCGCTGACTGCTTCTGATCGCGGGGCGCATTCGACGGAACACTCCCCGTCTGCGACACGCGGGGTCGACCATTAGATCAGTGCCCCTGGAAACCTCCGCACGGTGCCCGTGTAGCCAGGCCGGCAGACGCTGGTTGGCTTCAGCGCCGACGATCCGACCGCCAATGGTCGCCAGGTGAAACTTGGTGGGCAGTGGCGTCCGCTGATAGCGCCAGCGGAACTCTTCGAGCGTACGGTGCCGGCCGAAACACAGCTCGAATAGCTCTACCAGCCGCTGCTCATCGCCGGCGAGTAGCCCGCGAACCGTCAGCGGCTCCTCGGGACCGGAGGCCAAGAGCTCGTCCCTGCGGCCAGCGTCATCGGACCCCTGCCCCCACATCTCCAGCTGCTCGGCGATTGCTGGATGATTGCAAGCGCGACCGGCGAGCGCGCTTTCTAGAGGATGCGTCTCTTTGCGGGCGCGGTGCGGCCATGACAGACTTCGGGTATGGCCGCGACCGGGGCTAGCGTGCGCCAGGGAGTAGCAGACTGAGTCACGGCGCGGCCATCGAGACCCGGGCGACTGGCCTAGGCGGGGTCCGCGTGGGGCTGATTTACCCGCAATTCGGCCACTTCGGCAGGCACACCGGGTGGCCGGCGGTTGTGCCTCATCTGAGCGCGCGCGTCGACTGCATGCGGCTCGCCGCCCCGCCGCCCATCCGCCACGCCTCGAATCGAGCGCTGGACTGGGTCGTCCGGCCTCGCGGTGTTCCCTGGTACACGCTCGAGGCGCTTGGCTGCGAGCTTGCCGCTGCGCGGCTGCTGCGCACAGGACAGGGCGCGATCTGTCATTTCCTCTACGGCGAGGGCGCGTACCACTATCTGGGGCGCTGGCGTGCACGCTCCAAGCGTCCCCGCGGGCTGCTGGTGAGCTCCTTCCACCAGCCACCCGGCATGTTCGAGCACCATATCGGCCGCAGCACGCGCCTTGACATGTTCGACGCGGTGATCGTCCAGGCCTCGAACCAGGTCGACCAAATCGCGCGGCGCGTCCCGGACGGGCGGCTGTTCCTCGTGCCCCACGGCGTCGACACCAACTTCTTCGTGCCGTCGCCGGTGGGCCGGCGTACGCCGACCCTGCTGTGCGTAGGCTCGTGGCTACGGGACTTCACCACCTTGAGGGAGGTGACGCTTCGGGCCCAATACGAGCGCCCCACGCTGCGTTTCCGGGTAGTGGCGAACCCCGGGGCTGCCCGAGAGCTGGTAGGCCTCCGGAACGTCGAACTCGTCCGCGGCCTGTCCGACCGGGAGTTGCTGGCCAGCTATCAGAGCGCGGCCGCGCTCCTGTTGCCGCTGCGGGACGCCACAGCCAACAACGCTCTGCTCGAAGCGATGGCCTGCGGCCTGCCCGTCATCGCCACGCGTGTCGGCGGCGTGCCGGAGTATGTCGACGGTCGTGGCGCTGAACTGGTGGCCGCCGGCGACGCCGCCGGCCTCTGGCGCGCCGCGGTCTCCGTGCTCGACGATCCGGTCCGGGCGGCAGCGATGGGCGCGCAGAACCGGGCACGCGTGATGGCGCTCGATTGGCAACGCATCGCCGACGTGCTGGTGGACGTCTATGCCCAGGTCTGCGCGGCTTCGGCGCGGAGGCTGGCGTGAGCGCGAGCAGGCCACGTCGCGCCTTTTACTGCGTGGCCGACCGGCGCTACTTCACCGGTGCGGTCGCACTCCTCAATTCGCTACGGCTCGTCGGTCAACGAGAGCCGCTTGTGGTGCTAGATCGCGGCCTGGAGGACAGTCAGCGTGCGCTGCTCGAGCGGGAAGCAATCGTGTTACCGACCGCGCGCCAGCGTCCCGGCGTGCTGTCCAAGCTAGAGGCGCCGCTCAAGCTTCCGGCGACGGAAGCGCTCGCGCTCATCGACGCCGACATCATCGCCGTGCGCCCGTTGACTGCGCTGCTCGAGTGCGCGGCCAGTGGCCAAGTGGTGGGTTTCGCCGACGATCAGCCGGAGCGGTTCTTCCCTGAATGGTCCGAAGCTCTGGGTGGCGGCACGCTTCACCGCCACACCTATCTGAACTTGGGATTGCTGATCCTGCCCGGAGACCTGGCGACGACGCTGCTTCAACGCACACAGGAGCTCATCGACCAAATTGATTTCAATCGTTCGCGCCGCCCTGGCGACGGCTCGAGGGCTGATCCGTTCTGGCAGTTCGACCAGGACTGCTGGAACGCAACGCTTGCCGCAATCGTGCCTGCCGAGCGCATCTCGGTGTTCGACCACCGGCTGGCCCCGTTTCAGCCGTGGGAGCCGGCCGAGGTCGCTGACGCCCGCACGCTCGACTGCCGCGTCGAGGGTGACCGCCGGCCGTACCTCCTTCATCACATCGGCCACAAGCCCTGGCTCACGGAGCGCGAGCTTCCGGCAAGCGCCTACTCGATGCTGCTGCCGCGCCTCCTGTACAGCGACGATGTCCACGTGAGGCTGGAGCGCCCGAACCCCGCCGTGTCGGTGATCGTGCCGACCTACGAAAGGCGCGAGGCGGTACGCCGCGCGATCGCAAGCGTGCTGGCCCAGACCTTCCGTGACTTCGAGCTGATCGTCGTCGACGACGGCTCGCGCGATGGAACGGACGAGGGGCTCGCCGCGCTTAGTCCCTTACTGCGCTACGTGCGCCGGCCAAACCGGGGCGTGGCGGCGGCGCGCAACGCCGGAATCCGCCTTGCCCGCGGGCGGATCGTCGCGTTCCTGGACTCCGACGATGTGTGGCTACCCCACCACCTGTCGCTGATCGTCGCGCTGTTCGACCGGTACCCCGACGCGGTCTTGGCGTCGACTGCCCCCGGTTACCAGAATGCGGGGCGGGCGTCCCTGGAGCGGTCGTGGTGCGAGCAGGCGTTTCCCGCGATCCTGACGCGGGCCATCGCGGGCTTTGTCAGCTCGACGGCGGTTCGTCGCTCCGATCTCGACGCGGTCGGCGGCTTCGATGAAGCACGGCCGGTCCTCGAGGACACGGATCTGTGGCTGCGCCTCGCGGTTCGCGGTCCGTTTGCGCTCCAGCGGCATCGCTCGGCGCTGATCGGGCGTTCAGCCGGGTCGTTGTCGGAGCGAGTGCGCCGTGAGGGCAGTGCGGGGCGGCTGTACCGGCGCAGCCTTCTCCGGCTGGCTAGCGAGCTTGACCGCAGCGGTCGCATCGAGGGTGCCTCGCAGGTCAGGGGCGCCCTCGCCTTCGGCGATGTGCTGAAAATGATCGAGGCTGATCCCAGACAACCGATCGACGACGAGCTGGCGCGCGCCTGTCAGCTGCTCCCCGGTCTGTCGGAGGACTGGGGACTTGCGTTCTATTCCTTGCGGCAGCTGCGCGACGGCAGCCGGGCTGCGGTCACCCTGGAGCGGGTGCAGGCACTGGCCGCGGCCTGGCCCAACCGCTCATGTTCCACCTCCGTAGCGCTCCACGTGTACGGGTTTGTGGCCGCGTTGCGGGCGGGGCGGCCATGGGCCGCGGCCGCGCTCATCGTGCGCATCCCGCGCGGTGCGCTATGGGCCTCGGCCCGCGCAGTTAGCCGCCGCGCCATGGGACGGATCGCGGCCCGGTTGATGGCTGAGGCCAGCCACTTCCGCGCCCTCCGACAGGCAGGGAGGCCACCAACAGCCCGGGATCTGCTGGCGGCCGAAGTGGGCGACCAATGAGCGTCTCCTTGACGGCGGCTCGTCCGGTCCGCACGAGCGTTGTCATCCCCGCTTACGGGGCCTCCGCAACGCTTCCCGCGGTGCTCGGCGCCCTCGGCCCACAGCTGGGCCCCGATCGGGAGGCGATCCTCGTGGACTCAACCGCCGACGGGCGTGCCGCGGAGCTCGCCAACGCCTGGCCATGGCTGGAGGTGATCGAGCTTTCCGAGCGGGCATTCCCCGGCCGAGCGCGAAACGTGGGCGCCGCATCTGCCAGAGGCGACCTGGTGGCGTTTCTCGATGCCGACGCGGTGCCTGCGCCCGATTGGCTGGCCCGCCTAGAGGGCGCGCTCTCCGAAGGCGTCGACGCCGTCGCTGGTTCAATCCGTAACGGAACTGCGCGCAGCCGGATCGGCACCGCCGAGCACCTGCTCGAGTTCTCAGAGGCGTTGCCGCGCCGTCCCCGACGGCTCCGCCACGCGGCAAGCTGCAACCTTCTGATCCGGCGGGAGTGCTTCGAGGCTGACGGCGGTTTCCCCGAGTACCTGCGCGCCGGCGAGGACACCGTGTTCACCTTTCCCTACGCCTGCGAAGGGAGGATGGCGTTTGCTCCAGAAGCGGCGGTGTGGCACCTAGGGCGCACGACGCGCAGAGGGTTCGTCGCCAACCAGCGGCTACAGGGCGAGGCCTTCGTCGCCGTCTGCCGCTTGGTTCCCTACCCCCACCGTTGGGTGACGCACGGCCCGGGGCTGCTGCTCGCGGGGCCTCTGCGCATCGCGGCGCTCGCGCGTTGCCTGGTCATCAACCCCTCGGAATGGCGCAGAGCACTGTGGACGCTGCCACTGCTGCTGGTTGGCACCGCGGCGTGGGCCAGGGGGGCCTGGGAGGCCGCACGGCGAGAGCCGCGACAGTCGGCCCGGAGCGCAAAGATCAGCTGGCCTCGGCGGGCTCGACCTCGGTGGTGCTGCTTGGCCCGACGGCCTGGGTCGTAGGCGCCTGGCAGCCGGCGTGGACCGGAGGCGCGCCGCCGGGGGCCCGGCCGCGAAACAGCGCCTTGTGGCCGGGGGGACGCCGCCAGAGTCCGCGCACGGCGCCTGCGCCGTAGCAGAGGTGTACGAGCAGGGTCAAAACCGCCGCCAGCGGCCCGGCGGTTGCCGCGCGCAAGCCCCACCCGATGCGGGCCGCGGTGGCCACGGTCAGCGCGAGGTAGGCGGCGGCGGGTAGCAGGACCAGCGGCCAAAACTGGCCCGCGGCAGCGATCGCGGGGCCGAGCAGCAGCAGATACAGCAGCAAGGCGCTCGGTGCCGCGTAAGCCGCGCGCAGAGCTCTCCTGTCGCGACGGATCAGCTCTCCGCGGCCGTGACCGTACTTGAACATCTGCGCCGCGAACGAGCGAAGATTGGGGCGGCGGGCGTGGAACACCCGCAGGCGCGGCTCATAGCGCATCTGCTCGCCGCGGCGATGAAGCTCCGCCAGGACGGCGTTCTCCTCGCCGCCCAGCAGCTCGGTCGGGAACGGCATCATCGCCTCGCGCCGCACCGCGAGGTTGCAAAGCGTGAACCACCGTTCATCGGCAATGCAGGCCCGGCGCGTGCCATAGCGCCGGCTGACCGGTCCTGACCCGATCAGCGAGCTGAGGACCGCCCCCTGCACGATCTGGAAGGAGGAGCTGCCGGATGGCGTGTCGTTGGGGCCGCCGAACACGCTTGCCTTCGGATTGTCGTTCGCTGTCTGCACCAGCGCCGAGAGCAACGTTCGCGGCGCGGTCACGTCGTCGTCGAGAAACAGCAGCAGATCTCCCCTGGCCCGCTCGATGAGTGCGTTACGCGCCGCGCCCAAATGCCGCACGCCCGTGTCTTGAATGATTGCGTCCGGGAAGCGTTGGCATACGACCGCCCGCGCTTCGGTCGTGGGATTGCCGCCGATCAGGACCTCAAACGTCGGTGGCGCAAGCTGGTTGCCCAGGCTCGCCAGGCAGGCGTCCAGTTGCTCGCGGCCGTGACCCGCGAGGATGCACACGCTGATCGCCGGCCGTCTCACCTGGCCGATGCCGGGTCGGGAAGCAGCGCTAGGAAGCGCCGCAGGGCCTGGTTGTGGGGCTGAATTCGTAGCTCATCGTCCAGCGCGTTGAGCATGACGGGAAAATCACGGCGTTCAAAGGAGACTCGGGCGATGAGCGCCCGCGGCAGCGCTGTACCCGGCTTGCTCCAGTAGCTCGTTCGGCCAGACATCCCATCGGCGGTCAGGGAAGCCGGCCCGCCGGACGGCGGCCGCGACCCGGGCCTCGGCTTGGTCGGGCGAGTCCACCGCCCCTCGTTGCGGATCCACCGCCTGCACGCCGCGACCAGGTGCAAGCGCCGCCAACAGGCCCACTGGACGAGAGCCGACCAGGCCGGCGAGCGCCAGTGCCGCCTCCGGGTCAAGATAGACGGGGCGGACGGCGGCCACTGCCTTGACCGTCCGAGCGTAGGACTGAAGTGAAAGCGACGGGGCAGGAAGCCGGATGCCCAGCTGCCGCTCGAGCTCCTGGTGGTACCACTGGTAGCGCATGTTGCCGGCCGCGATCACCGTGACGTCCGGGCGCTGGTGCTCGACCACCTGGCGGTAGATCAGGGCCTGCGCCGGCTCGTAGTTTGAGACGAAGACCGCGGCGCGGGTGGGAAGCGGAGCGAGGACCGCGGTTGCGTACCGGTCGGCGTAGGGGGCATGTGTGCGGTTGGCCACCGGCCAGCCATCGATCACCTGCGGTACGAGCACGGCCGCCGCGAGCGCGACCGCAGCGGCCGGGGAGAGCAGCCTCCCGATCAAACGCGGTCGCATGCTCACGGACAGACGGAAGACGCCCTCCACGACCTCCGCGGCCCCGACGGCGATCCAGCAGCCGAGCGCGAAGTAGCACCCGAAGGCTGCGTCGGCCAGCGCCAGGTCGGTGTCAACACTGCCGCTTCCGGCACCGAAACTAACGGCAATGCTCGCGCCGAGCAGGTTGGCGACGAATGCGATCAACACGGGAAACGACGCACGCCCCCGGCGCCACACGAGACTCGCGAGCAGCCCCAACAGCGCGAGCAGGAGGCCGAGCACCCCAAACTCGCGGGCGAACACCTCAACCGCCCCGGATACCCGCGAGAGCACGGCGGCAGAGGCCGGCGCGATGGCGCCAGCATGCGGGGTGCTGGCGCCGTCTCCGACGGCTCCACCAGGTACGACAGGTTGCGGGATGTTCACCTGCACCCGCACGACGTGCTTGAAGTCGGCGCGGTCGATGAGCGCCACCAGCCGGCTGAGCGTTGTCGCGTGGTCCCAGTTCACCGGCGGATTCTGCGCCGCTCTGATCATCACAAACCCGTAGACGGCGACAAGCATCGCCAGTCCGGTGGCAGCCGACACCGCGACCGAGCGGAGGTGAAGGTCCCGGCGGCCGGCCAGAAGAACAAACGCCACAGCGGGCAGCACGAGCACCTCGAGCGGCCAGGCCGACCCGAGCCCCACGGCGATCACGGCGGCCAGCGCAACCAGGCGACCGCGCGTGGGCTGAACCCGCCACGCCAAGGCGAGGTGCAGCGTGAGCAGGAACAGGAGTCCCGAGAATGTGTCGTGCTTGGCAAAGCCGCTGTAGAACCACAGCACCGGGGTCGCTCCCAGCGCCAGGGCGCCGAGCACGCACGCCCACCGCGGCGCTCCGAAGCGGCGGGCGAGCAGCTGCACCCCGGCGAGCGACAGCGCGGCGCAGACGAGGCTAAAGAGGTTGACCTTGAACGCCTCGGAGCCGAACGGCACGAGCAACGTGAACAGGTGCGCGGCGAGGACATACGATGGGTAGCCCGGGGCGTGCAAGACGCCGAGCGACTTGACGCCTGTGACGCTCTCGGGCGCGTCGCCGAGTCCTGGGTGCCCTGTCAACGAAGTCGCGAACAGCGCTGCGCCTACGGCCGCCGTGAGCGCCGCCCAAGCCAGATCGCGCCGCTCGAATTCGACTGGCGGAGCGGGCCTCACATTGACCGCTGCCCCTGCGCGTCTCAATACGTCCCCGGATCACGCCACGGCGCCCGCCCCAGCGGACATTTCGCTGGCTTCAGCGACGTCTTGGAGCCAATTGGCCCCGGAGGGGCCGAGGAGCAGCGCCTGGTCGCATAGCCTCGCCAGCTCGGCGTTGTCGTGGCCGGCGGCCACGACAATCCCACCCCGCCGCCGCATCTCGTCCACGGCCGCCGCCAGCTGACGGCGGTAGCTCTCGTCGAGCGCTTCGTGGACTTCATCCAGCAAGAGCACGTCTGGGGAGGTCCGCTCGATCACGGCGAAGCCCAACCGCGCCCGCATACCCTGTGAGTAGGTCGACACAGGGCGGTTGAACGCCTGCTCGAGCCCGCTTCGGCGGGCGATCGCCTCCAGGCTGTCCTGGGCGCGATCCCGCGGAAGCCCCGCCAGCACCCCAAGCAGCATCGCGTTCTCGCGGCCGGTCAAGGGCGTCATCAGGCCACCATCCACCGACAGGAGCGAGCCGACTCTACCGCGCACCGCCAGCGTGCCTTCATCCGGCTTCAGCACGCCGGCCAGCAGCCGCAGTACCGTTGTCTTGCCCGCCCCGTTCGGTCCCACGAGCGCCACCGCCGCCCCCGGCTCGATCGAGAAGCTGATCCCCCGGACCCCCCAAACGGTCGTGCACCGCCGGCGCACCCGGGCCATCGTCGGCGTGGTCGGACGGCGCTGACGGTCGACGGTGAACCGCACGCCGAGGTTGTGGGCCACGATCCGGGCCGTCATTCCAGCACCTTGGCGAAGTGCGCCTGCTCGTGCATGTAGATGGGCACGAACAGCGCCAGGATGACAGCTGCCGCCGCAACCGGGTAGAGCAGCTCCCACGCGGGCGGCGAGCTGCGATACAAGACCGCATGCCGAAGCGCCTCGAACACGCCCGTCAACGGGTTGAGCCTGACTAGGGCATTGGTGCGCCCATGAATGGTTGCCAGCGTGACAAGCCCCGGTGCCAGGTAATAGGCCGTGCGGACGGCGCTCAGCAGCAGACCGCGGATGTCGGGGGCCCAGATCCCGATCAGCGTGACCGGGTACGCGACCGCAACCCCTAGCAGCACGGTCACAGCCAGGACCAACGGGAGCCAGGCGACGCTGGCGCTCGGCGCGATGCCGTACACCGCCATCATCGTCCCCAGGAGCGTCAGGCTGGCCACGAACCCAGCCGCTTCGGTGAGCGTCGTGGCGATTGGCAGTAACGCTTTACGAAACGCCATGTTGGCGATGATCGAGCGGCGGAGCTGGACCGCGCTGAGGCCGTTGGTGACGGTCATCGTGACGAGCTGGAAGGGGATGATCGAGCAGGCAATGCTGAGCCCGGGGGCGTGCTGGTTGCGATAGAAGATGAACCTCACCATGAGGAGGTAGACGCCGGTCAGCGCGAATGGATCGACCAGCCACTTGAGCAGCTGCCAGCCCCCTCGCCCATAGCGGACCTTTAGGTCCGAGGACGCGAGCAGTAAGAGCTGGTCGAGGACCCTGCGCGCTCTGTCGGCAGGAGGCGCTGCCAGGCGCTGCGCCTGAACAACCCGCTTGACCCCCGTCTGCAGATCCTCGGCGATGAGCGGATCATATTTATGGGCGGCTACCGAAGGGCTCATGACCACGACGCGCACGGGCACGGCTGGTCAGGCCCCCCTCTGCCCCCGACATCCGGGACGGCCTGAGCTAACCTGGGCGCATGTCCTTTCTGGACCGCGCGCTTCGCATTGGCGAGGGCAAGAAGTTCAAAGATTACGAACGGCGCGTAGGGCAGATCAACTCCTACGAGGAGGAGTTCGAGCTCTACGACGACGCCGAGCTGCGCGAAGAGGCCGATGCCCTGCGGGAGCGCGCCCACAACGGCGAGCCGCTCGACGATCTGCTCTACGAGTGCTTCGCCCTGGTGCGAGAGGCGGCTAGGCGCTCGATCGGCGAGCGCCATTACGACGTCCAGCTGATCGGCGGCATGGTCCTGCACGACGGCTCGATCGCCGAGATGAGGACCGGCGAGGGCAAGACGCTCACGGCGACGCTGGCGGTTGTGCTCAACTCGCTGGGCGGCCGGGGCGTGCACGTGGTGACGGTGAACGACTATCTGGCCCGCCGCGACGCCCAGTGGATGAAGCCGATCTACGACATGCTCGGGGTGACTGTGGGCGCGCTGCAGAACATGCAGCCCTACGAGGAGAAGCGCGCCGCCTACGCGGCCGATGTGACCTACGGGACAAACTCCGAGTTCGGCTTCGACTACCTGCGCGACAACATGGCCAAGTCGCTGGAGGAGAAGGTCCAGCACGGCGGTCGAACGAAGCCCGAGGACGGCGGATCGGCGTACCACGCCTTCGCGATCGTCGACGAGGTCGACAACATCCTGATCGACGAGGCACGCACGCCGCTGATCATCTCCGGGGCTCCAGAGCAGGCCGCCGACCTGTACGCCAAGTTCGCGCGCCTGGCGCCGCGAATGGAGCAGGGCAAGACGCCCGAAGGACTCGATCCCCGGTCCAAGAAGGAGTTCGTTGCCGACTTCGACTACGAGGTCGATGAGAAGTACAAGACCGTGTCGGTGACCGAGCAGGGAGTGGCCAAGGCCGAGCGCTTCATGGGGATCGACCATCTGTACCGCGCCGAGAACGGCCACCTGGTCAACCACCTGATCCAGGCGCTCAAGGCGGAGTCGCTCTACCAGCGCGACGTCGACTACGCGGTGATCGACGGCGAGGTGAAGATCGTCGACGAGTTCACGGGCCGCATCCTCGAGGGCCGGCGCTGGTCCGAGGGCCTGCACCAGGCGGTGGAGGCCAAGGAGGGCGTGCGCGTCCAGGAGGAGAACCAAACGCTGGCCACGATCACGCTGCAGAACTACTTCCGCATGTACGACAAGCTGGCCGGCATGACCGGCACGGCGCTGACCGAAGCCGTGGAGTTCATGAAGATCTATGAGCTCCCGGTGGTCGAGGTCCCGACCAACCGGCCGATGGTCCGCAAGGACTACAACGACCAGGTCTACAAGACCAAAGAC
This sequence comes from uncultured Actinomycetes bacterium, assembly GCA_963822735.1. GTDB lineage: Bacteria > Actinomycetota > Thermoleophilia > Solirubrobacterales > Solirubrobacteraceae > Palsa-465. The sequence continues at coordinate 16,052 of CAWGIU010000012.1, read as the reverse complement.
GGCAAGTGGAGCTCGTTGATGAAGGAGATCGAGGACCGCCACAAGGCCGGACAGCCGGTGCTGGTGGGGACCATCTCCGTTGAGGTCTCGGAGCACCTCTCCGACCAGCTCTCGAAGAAGGGCATCAAGCACAGCGTGCTGAACGCCAAGCCCGAGCACGCGGAGAAAGAGGGGGAGACGATCGCCGAAGCCGGCGCGCCCGGAGCGGTGACGATCGCCACCAACATGGCCGGCCGCGGGGTCGACATCAAACTCGGCGGCAACGAGGAGCACCTGACGCGCCTTGAGGTGGCCAAGCTGGGGCTGAGCCCGGGCGATCCCGACTACCAGGAGCACTTCGAGAAGCTCCTACCGCAGACCTCCAAGCGCGTCGAGGACGCGCGCGAGGAGGTCATCGAGGCCGGTGGCCTGTTCATCCTCGGGACCGAGCGTCACGAGTCACGACGGATCGACAACCAGCTGCGCGGCCGCTCGGGTCGTCAGGGAGACCCCGGCGAGTCGCGCTTCTTCCTCTCAGCCCAGGACGACCTGGTGCGGCTGTTCGCCGGAGAGCGGATCTACAAGATCCTGGATCGTCTGGGGACCATGGACGAGGAGGGCAACGAGGAGCCGATCGAGGCCAAGATGCTCTCCAAGCAGATCGAGAAGGCGCAGAGGAAGGTCGAGGAGCAGCACTTCCTGATGCGCAAGCACACGCTCGAATACGACGACGTTGCCAACCAGCAGCGGGAGGTCATCTACCGCTATCGGGACGACGTGCTCGAGGGACGCGACATGTCAGACGCGGCGCGGGAGCAGATCGCGGAGCTGATTGAGCGCCTGGTGCTGGAGTACACCCCCGGCGACTTCGTCGAGGACTGGGACATCGACGGGCTGCTGCGACGCGTGTCCGAGATCTTCACCCCCAGCGACTCGCTGCTGGACGTGAACGCCGACCACATCGATCGCGAAGACTTGACCAAGCGGGTTCAGGACGAGGTGCTGGCGCTGTATGACCAGCGCGAGGAAGAGCTCTCCTCGCAGATCATGCGCGATTTGGAGCGCTTCCTGCTTCTGGAGCTGATCGATCAGCGCTGGCGCGAGCACCTCTACGACCTCGACTACCTGCAGCACGGCATCGGGCTGCGCGCCGCGGCACAGATCGAGCCGCTCGTGGCGTACAAGAACGAGGCCTTCGAGCTGTTCCGCGACCTGATGAACAACATCTGGGGCGACTTCGCACGAATGATCTTCCACGTCGACGTCGTGGTGAACGCCGAGAACGGCCGCGGTGCCCCACCGTCTCCGGTGCCATCTCGGCCGAGCGGCCGCTCGAGCTCCACCGGGGGAGGCCGCGTGAGCTACTCGGGCGGCGGTCCGGCGCAGCCGAGCGCGTTGGCCATGGCCGCGGCTGCCGGCAGTGCCGCGGCGGCCGAGGAGATGGTGGCCGACGAGGGGCCGCCTGTCCCAGTGGAGCAGCGGCGCGTCGACGAGAGCGAGCAGATCGGCCGCAACGACCCCTGCTGGTGCGGCTCGGGCAAGAAGTTTAAGAAGTGCCACGGCGCCTGACGGCGCCGGTGGCACCGTTTATCAGGGAGGCGCGGTTCGTCGCTTGACGCCCGCTCGCCGGGCATGGCAGAGTTCGCGCATCGCCACCACGCACGCTCCGGTTACGCCCTTCGAGGGCATGATGATGCGCACGCCGCTGTTGGTGGGCTCGATCGCCGAGCGCGCGGGCCAGGTGTTCGCCGAGCGGGAGGTGGTCAGCGTCAGTGCCAAGGGCATCGAGCGCTCTACCTATGGCGAGGTGCTTCAGCGCGTCCGACAGCTGGCCAGCGCGCTGCGAGAGCTGGGAATTCGTCCCGGGGATCGCGTGGCCACGTTCGGCTGGAATTCGCGCCGGCACCTGGAGCTCTATCTGGCCGTGCCCTCGATGGGAGCAGTACTCCACACCTTGAACGTCCGCCTGTTCGAGGACGACCTCCGCTACGTGGTCTCCCACGCCGAGGACCGCGTGATCTTCCTGGATGCCTCGCTGGCCGAGACGATGCCTCGCTTCGAGAAAGTGCAGCACGAGGTACTGATGCCCGACAGCGACGGCGCGCGCGAGGGGGCGATCGACTACGAGCAGCTGCTGGAGTCGGGCGACGAGAGCTTCGAGTTTCCGGATGTCGACGAGAACGCAGCCGCGGCGATGTGCTACACGAGCGGCACCACCGGGCGGCCGAAGGGCGTTGTGTATTCGCACCGCTCGACGGTCCTGCACACGCTGCTGACCAACCAGGCCGACGGCCCGGGGCTGCGCGAGCGCGACACGGCGCTGCCGATCGTTCCCATGTTCCACGCGAACGCCTGGGGGCTGCCGTACGCGGCGGCGATGGCCGGCAGCAAGCTGGTATTGCCCGGGCCGAAAATGGACCCGGAGTCGCTGGCGGCGCTGATCGAGTCGGAGCGCGTGACCTTTGCCGCCGCCGTGCCCACCATCTGGCAGGGCATCGGCCAGCTGGAGCCCGCACCGGATCTGTCATCGATGGAGCGCATCATGTGCGGGGGGTCGGCCGTGCCCGAGAGTTTGATGCGGCTCTATGACGAGCGCTTCGGAGTGCCGATCGTCCAAGCCTGGGGCATGACCGAGACCAGTCCGATGGCCTCGGTAAGTCGCGTGCCGCCCGGGGTCACCGACGACGATGAGGCCTACGCAATCCGGGCCATGCAGGGAAAGGTGGTGGCACTGGTGGACTCCCGGGTGGACGAGGAGTCCGGTGGAGAGCTACTGGTCAGAGGCCCGACGATCGCCAGCGCCTATTACAACGACGAGTCGGGCGCCGAGAAGTTCACCGAGGACGGCTGGCTGCGTACCGGTGACGTGGCAGACATGCAGTCGGGGGCGATCATCAAGCTCGTCGACCGCACAAAGGACCTTGTCAAGTCCGGTGGCGAGTGGATCAGCTCGGTGGAACTCGAGAACGTGATCATGGCCCATCCCGACGTGGTGGAGGCGGCGGTGGTGGCCGTGCCCGATGAGCGCTGGGATGAGCGGCCGTGCGCCTGCGTCGTACGCCGGCCAGACTGCAAGCTTGACGGCGACGAGCTCCGTTCCTTTTTGCGCGACAAGGTCGCCAAGTGGTGGATCCCCGAGCGCGTGGAGTTCATCACCGAAGTGCCGAAGACATCCGTCGGCAAGTTCGACAAGAAGGTGCTGCGAGCGCAGCTGGAGGAGGGCAAGCTGAGCTGAGCAGTGGGGCCCCGGGCCGCCCCGCCCCGCTGCTAGCCTTGCCGCCGATGCCGACCGCACCATCAGAGCCGCTTTCCCAGCGGCTCGAGACGATCCGCGGGCAGCTGAAGCTGCTGGCGGACTATCTTTGACCCGGAAGCTTTAAGCCGGCGCGTCGCCGAGCTCGAGCGGCAGATGGGCGAGCCGGGCTTCTGGGACGACCAGGAGCGGGCGACGGCGATAACCGCCGAACACGCGCGCGCGAGCCGCAAGCTCGCCACCTACGGGGAGCTGGCCCGAGACGTCGATGACCTGGAGCCCCTGGCCGAGCTGGCCGAAGAGGACCACGAGCTCGCCGCCGAGCTCGAGCAGCAGGTGCAGTCGGTCCAGCTCCGCCTGGAATCGCTCGAGGAGGAGCGCCTGTTCTCCGGCCCCTATGACGCGGGTGACGCACTGGTGGCGGTCAACGCCGGCGCGGGCGGTACCGACGCCCAGGATTGGGCGGAGATGGTGCTGCGTATGGAGATGCGCTGGGCGGAGAAGCGCGGCTTCCAGGTGGAGCTGCTGGAGGTATCGCCGGGAGAGGAGGCCGGCATCAAGTCGGCGACCTTCCTGGTGCGCGGCGAGAACGCATACGGCCTGTATGGGAGCGAAAAGGGCGTGCACCGCCTGGTGCGGCTGTCGCCCTTCGACGCAGCCCACCGCCGCCAGACGAGCTTCGCCGGGGTGGAAGTCTCACCGGTGGTCAAGGAAATCGACAACCTCGAGATCGACGATGACGACCTGCAGATAGACACCTACCGCGCCAGCGGCGCCGGGGGCCAGCACGTCAACAAGACCGACTCCGCTGTGCGCATCACGCACAAGCCGACCGGAATCGTCGTGCAGTGTCAGAACGAGCGCTCGCAGTCCTCGAACAAGGCCGAGGCCATGACCATGCTGCGCTCCAAGATGCTGGAGCTAGAGGAGCGCAAACGTCGCGAGGAAATCGCGCGGGAGAAGGGCGAGGCCCAGGACGTGAACTTCGGCTCGCAGATCCGCTCTTACGTGCTTCACCCCTACACGATGGTCAAGGACCACCGCACCGACACCGAGATGGGGGATGCGGCCCGCGTGCTCGACGGCGACCTCGACCCGTTCGTGCGCGCCTACCTGCTGAAGAGCGCCCGCGACGGGCAGGACGCAGGGCGATGAGACAGCCGCCCGAGCAGCCCACCGCGCCCTACCTGGACGCGGTTACTGCCTACGGCTTCCGCGGCTCGACCCGCTTTCACATCCCAGGACACAAGGGGGGCGAAGGCGCGGACCCTGGGCTGCGCGCCGCGCTCGGCGACCGGGCCCTGCTGCTCGACGTACCGCAGGACATCGAGGGCGTCGACGTCGGGCCGTCGCCGACGCCGTATGAGCGCGCCGAGCGCTTGGCGGCCGAGGCCTACGGCGCCGGACGCACGTGGTTTCTGACCAACGGCGCCACGCAGGGCAATCACGCTCTGTGCCTGGCGCTCGCGCCCCCCGGGGAGCGGGTACTGATCCAGCGCAACAGCCACGCCAGCATCATCGATGGGCTGGTGCTGAGCGGCGGCGCTCCGACCTACGTGGCCCCCGAGTACCACGGGGAGCTCGGAATGGCGCTGGGAGTGACACCCGAGGCGCTGGAGCGGGGGCTACGCGCGGCGCCCGGGACGCGGTCGGTGTTCATCGTCTCGCCCACCTATTACGGGATGGCCGCCGACGTGGAAGGGTGCGCCGAGGTGGCGCATGCCGCCGGTGCGGCGCTGGTGGTGGACAACGCCTGGGGCGCCCATTTCGGGTTTCACCCCGACCTGCCGGAGTCGCCGCTGCGGCTCGGCGCCGACGCGGTGCTGGCCTCGACGCACAAGATCGTCGGCAGCCTGACGCAGTCGGCGATGCTGCACGTGGCGCCTGGCGGCCTGGTCGACCCGGACAGCGTGGCGCGCGCCGTGCGGCTGGTGCGCTCCACGAGCCCAAGCTCGCTGCTGTTCGCCTCGCTCGATGCCGCGCGCCGGCAGCTGGCGGTACACGGCGACGCCCTGCTGGGACGCACGCTGGCCGCCGGGGCCAGGACCCGACGGGCGATCGACGCCGTCTCCGGCTGCCAGGTGGTTGGCGACGAACTGGTGGGAGTTCCCGGAGTGGCGGGCTGGGACCCGCTGCGGCTGGTGGTCGACGTGCGAGGCACAGGCTGTACCGGATACGAAATCGCCGCCGCGCTCCGCGCGTCGTACGACACCTACACGGAGCTCGCGACGCACGTCACGGTCGTGTTCGTGCTGGGGCTGGCGCAGGCTGTCGACCCCCTGGAGCACCTGGCGCACGACTTCTCAGAGACCGTGCGGCGCATCGCCCGCCCCGGCGCTCCGCCGGAGGCCATATTTGCGCCCGCCGGCGGAGAGCGGGAGACGGCCACCACCCCGCGGGAGGCGTTCCTGGGCGCCGGCAAGAGCGTGCCGGTGGCCGAGGCCGTGGGGCGCGTCTCGTGTGAGGCGATCGCGGGCTATCCGCCGGGCGTCCCGGCACTGCTGCCGGGGGAGCGCATCACGGCCGAAGTGGTGGAGTATCTGCGTGAGCTGACCTCCGCAGGTGCGCGGCTGCACGGCGCCGCCGACCCGACATTCGCCACCGTCAGGGTGCTGACCGAGAGCCGGGTTGAGATTCCCTCTGCGATGACGTTGGGAAGTTGATGTCGTCGGGCGCCATCAAACTTCCCAAGGGCTCTGCGTCGGTTGCCGACGTCGTCGCCAGAGCCTTGGCGGAGGACGTCGGCGAGCGCGACGTCACGACTGAGGCCACCGTGCCGGCCGATGCTCGGGCACGCGCGCTGATCACTCAGAAGGCCCCGGGCGTGATCTTCGGCTTGGCCGTGGCCACCGAGGCATTCCGCACGCTGGACCCCGGCATCGTCATCGTCCGTCTCTGTACCGAGGGCACGTGGCGGGAGGAAGGCCCGGTGCTCGAGGTCGAAGGTCTGGCGCGCGCCATCGTCACGGCCGAGCGGACGGCGCTCAACTTCCTCGGACGCCTGTCCGGCGTGGCCACGTCGACGGCACGCTACGTCCGCGCCGTGGACGGCACGGGCGCCCGGATCCTCGACACCCGCAAGACGACTCCCGGCCTGCGGGTGCTCGAGAAGGCGGCCGTCGCCGCCGGCGGCGGCACCAATCACCGTGCCGGCCTGTTCGACTCGATCCTGATCAAGGAGAACCACGCCGCGATCGCGGGGGGAGTCGGAGCCGCCGTGGGCGCCGCCCGCGAGCAGAGCCCCGAGATGCCGCTGGAGGTTGAGTGCCGGACGCTGGATGAGCTCGACGAGGCGCTGGCGTCCGGCGCCCGGCACCTGCTGCTCGACAACATGACGCCCAGCGAGCTCAGGGCCGCTGTCGAGCGCGCGGCCGGCCGGGCGGTGCTCGAGGCCAGCGGCGGGGTGACGCTCCAGACGGTCCGGGAAATCGCCAGCAGCGGCGTAGACTTTGTCTCGGTTGGCGCCCTGACCCACAGTGCCCCAGCGCTTGACCTCTCCCTGATCCTCGACCCCCTGCTTCCATGAACCTTCCGATGATCGGCGCGGCTGACGGACCGCTGATGCTCGAGAACATCCCCGCGCTGCAGGATGAGGTCCGCGCGCTCAAGGCCAGCCGAGGGGCCATCGTCCTGGCCCACAACTACCAGCTACCCGAGATCCAGGACGTCGCCGACTATGTGGGTGACTCGCTCGGTCTCTCGCAGCAGGCCGCCGGCGCGGATGCCGAGACGCTCGTTTTCTGCGGGGTGCACTTCATGGCCGAGACGGCGTCGGTTCTGTGCCCCGCCAAGCGCGTGTTGATCCCCGATCTCGACGCCGGCTGCTCGCTGGCTGAGTCGATCACAGCCGACCAGCTGCGAGCCTGGAAGGCCCAGCATCCGGGCGGGACCGTGGTCATGTATGTGAACACGTCCGCCGAGGTCAAGGCGGAGACCGACTACTGCTGCACATCGGCTAACGCCGTGCAGGTGGTGGAGCACATCTATCGCCACCACGGCGAGGACACGGAGATCCTGTTCGGTCCGGACATGTTCCTCGGGGCGTACGTTGAGAAGGCAACCGGCCGGCGCATGCGGGTGTGGGACGGCGAGTGCCACGTACACGCCGGGATCAGGCCCGAAGACATCACCGCGGTGCGCGCCGCGCACCCCGAGGCGGACTTCCTGATCCATCCGGAGTGCGGGTGCTCGACGAGTGTCATGGAGTATGTGGCCGCCGGGGACGTGGCGCCGGAGGGAGTGAGGATGCTGTCCACAGGTGGGATGCTGGGCTACGCTCGCGAGCCGGCGGCATCTGAGCGCACGGCGATCGTCGCCACGGAGACGGGCATGCTCCACGGCCTGCGCCGTGCGGATCCAGAGACGGAGTTCCTGGCCGCCAACGAGGCGGCCCACTGCCGCTACATGAAGATGATCACGCTTCCGAAGCTGCGCGATTCGCTGCGCGACGACGTGCACGAGGTGAACGTGCCGGCGCACATCGCCGAGCGGGCCAGGGTGCCGATCGAGCGCATGGTGGCGATCAGCTGAGCGCCGCTCAGCGCTCGTCTCCCAGCAGGTCGAACCCGTGGTCTGCAACCTTCCGCACCACCGGCAGCGTCTGGCGCTTGCGGTCGAACTCCGCGGGGGTATAGCAATGGATGTCGGCGGCGTCGCCCATCTCCAGCGCGTCCCATAGCGACCCGGCTTGGTAGACCCGCTCGAGCCAGGGCATTCCGTCGTAGGAGGGGGACACCAGGATCAGAATGAACTCCGGCCCGCGCTCCCGGTGCGGCGGCGCTCCCCGCTCGTCTGCCACGCGGGCGCCGCCCAAGACCGCCCGGTCTAGCTGCCAGCGGTCGCTGATCCGCTCCAGATACCGACGCAGCTCGGCGCGGTTGATGGCCGATGCGACGTCCACGTGGCGATTGTCTCTCAAAAACGGGCGATGGCGGCGACCATCTGTCCCTCGGTCTGAAGCGCACTCCAGTTGGGCGGCCCATCGATGAACAGCGCGAACGCCAGCAACTTCCCGCGTCTGGCGTGGCAATAGCCGGCCAGGTCAGTGACGTCGTTCAGAGTGCCGGTCTTGGCGATGCAGTGACCCTGCGCAGCAGTGTGCACGGCGATGGTCCGCACGGTGCCGCTCGCCCCGACGAGAGGCAACGCGGTCTGGAGCTCTTGCCCCGTGGCGGAGCCATGCACCTCGCGCAGGAGCTGCACCACTTCCTGCGGAGACGAGCGGTCGGAGCGAGAGAGGCCGGAGCCGTCGACGATTTCGGGGCGGGTGCCATAGGCGGCGACGGCGTCGGAGATCACGCGTGCACCCGCCTTCGTGGTGCCTGCGCCGGCGCCGCGGATGCCGAGCTGCTTGGTCAGCATCTCCGCGAAGAAGTCATCTGAGGGGACGTCCATCAGCCGCACGAGTGTCGACATCGGCGGCGAGGACACGCTGGCCAGTAGCCTGGCCCCGGCCGGGGCCTTGCCCGGAAAGCGCGAGGCGCTGGCCTGGAGGTGGACTGTCCCCATCGTGCGCGCCAGTTGCCGTGCGGCGAACGCCGGTGGCGACAGGTTGGCCGTCGCGCCGTGGTCGAAGGTGAGCGCGCTTAGTTGGCCTCCCAGATCGGGAACGTCTGGGGCGTAACCGGTCGACGGCGGCCCGAGACGGGAATCGAACAGGGAGCCGTCGCCGATGACGAGGCCGCTCACGCGGCGGATGCCGGCCGCTCGGAGCTTGCCCGCAAGCTGAGCGGCGGTCGGCCCGTATCCAAATTCCCAGGTCCGGTTGAAGGTCTGATCGCCCAACGACGGGTCGCCGCCCCCTACCAGGTAGAGGTTGCCGTGCCACACGCCGCCTGGTCCGAGGTGGCCGCTGCCCATGACGCTGGTGCGCAGCGTCGCGTCGGGCCCCAGGTCGCGCAGCACAGCCACGCTGGTGTAGAGCTTCTCCACCGATGCCGGCGGACGGGCGATCTTTGATCGCACAGCGAACACCGGCATGCCGTCGGTGAGGTCGTAGACGAGGACGCCGCTGGCGGGGCCCGCGCGTGCAAGGTCGTGGAGCAGCGCCGAGCGCAGGGTGCCGGTGCCGGCCGGCGGCGTCCGGACAACGCGTGCTGAGGCTGGCGGCGCATTGTCAGCGACCGTGGATCGCCGCGTCCGCTGGTGCGCGCTCCCGCCGCAGGCAGACAGGGTGCCGGCGACCACCGTCGCGAGCGCGAACAGGCGGATCAGAGCGTATTCGTGGTGGCGGCCGCTTAGGCGGACTGCAGCTCCTCCGCGGTGTGGGGGCCAACGCACGCCAGCGAAAGCTCCTCGGGAACGCGCGCGGCGACGTCAGCCACCTCCTCGAAGCTCACCTCGTCGAGCAACGCGATCGTGACGTCTGGGTCCGGGGTCTCGCCGTACAAGATTGTCTGCTGGGCCGCATAGCGCGCCAGGACGCCGCTGTTCTCAAACGCGATCGCCCGTGCGCCAGCGGCATAGGCCCGAGCGCGCTCCAGCTCTTCGGCCGTAGGTCCGTTCTCCCGCAGCTCGGAGACGATCTCACGCATCCTGACCAGGGCCTCCACGCATTTGCTCGACTCGAGGCCTGCAGAGAGCTGCAGGACGGGCGTATCGGCGTAGGCGTGCGCGGCGGAGTGCACGGAGTAGGCCAGCCCGCGCTGCTCGCGGATCTCGTCGAACAGCCGGGATCCCATTGAGCCCCCGAGCAATGTGGAGTAGATCTGAAGCGCCGCTCGCTGCTTGGGATCGGAGACCTCGACCTGGGGGCGGTAGGACATCCGTAGATGCGACTGGTTGGACTCGCGCTCCTGCACGCGCACGCGCGGGGAAGTTGTGGGCGCCGGGTCGTAGGGACCGGGCTCCGGCTGGGGCGAAAAGCGGCCGAACAGCGTCTCCAGCTCGCCGTTCGCGGGCAGCGCCGAGAGATTTCCCACGGCGAAGGCGCCTCCACGCGCCGGCGCCCAGCGTCTGGCGCGAAACGCGACCATGGCCTCGCGTGTGAAGGAGTCCCGGATGTGCTCGACGGTTCCCAGCACCGGCCGGCCGAGCGGATGGTCGCCGAACGCCGCCTCGTCGATCAGGTGCTCGGCGACCATCGCGGGCTGATCGTTGGCGCGCGCGATCTCCTGCACCACGACGCCCCGCTCGCGGTCGAGCTCGGAGGCGTCGATTCGGGGCCGGGCGACGAAATCCGTCAGTAGGTCGGCAGCGGCCGGCGCCTGTTCGGCCCGCGCGGTGATGTGAAAGGCGACTAGATCGTGGCTGGTGTAGGCGTTGAGCACAGCGCCGATGCGCTCCGCCGCGGAGTTGACATCGCGGTAGGTGGGGTACGTCTCACCGCCTTTGAACACAAGATGCTCCAGAAAATGGGCCATCCCATTCTCCTCAGGGCGCTCGGTCCTGGCGCCGGCATCGAAAGCCACCAGCAGCGTGAGCGCGCGCGTACCGTCGATCGCCATCCGGTACAGCGGCAGGCCGTTTGCGAGCGTCGTCTCCGTCAATTCGGGCATCCGAACGGGAACGGTAGCGAGCGACGTGCAAGCCTCGTTGCAGGCGGCTCTGGAGCAGGCGTCGCAATGCCGTCGTCGCTAGGCTGGCCCGACTCGTGTCCGCCCCCCGAGAAGACCTTCGGAGTCGCTCGCGGCGCTTCGCCGCGCGCCGGGGATCGCCCCGGCCGGTCGAGGCTGCCGGCCAGCCGGCGCCCGGCGGGCCGCCGGTGGTCGAGTTCCGGGGCGTGACCAAGCGCTATGAGGGCGGGGAGCTGGGACTCGATCACGGGACGTTCTCGGTCGCCCGCGGGGAGTTCGTGTTTCTGGTAGGAGCGACCGGGTCGGGCAAGTCGACGGTGATGCGGCTGCTGATCAAGGAGATCGAGCCCAGCGAGGGGGCGATCCGCGTCGCCGGCCGTGACCTGCGCGATATCAAGCGCGGCCGCGTGCCGTACTACCGCCGGAACATCGGCGTGGTCTTTCAGGACTTCAAGCTGCTGAGCAGCCGGACCGTGTACGAGAACGTGGCCTACGCGCTGAAGGTCACTGGCGGAACGCGCCGCGAGATCCGTCAGAAGGTGCCGGACATCCTGCGGCTCACCGGTCTCTCCACGAAGCTCCACAACTATCCGGACCAGCTTTCGGGCGGCGAGCAGCAGCGCGTGTCGATCGCCCGGGCGTTCGTCAACCATCCGCCACTGCTGCTGGCCGACGAGCCGACCGGAAACCTCGATCCCGAGACCAGCATCGACCTCATGCGGCTGCTCTACCGGATCAACCGCACCGGTACCACGATCCTCGTAGCCACCCACGACCAGGCGATGGTCGACAAGATGCGCCGCCGCGTGCTCGAGCTCTCCCACGGGCGCATCGTCCGCGACGAAGCCGCCGGGCTCTACACCCGTGAGGAGTCCACGCGGGAGTTCGCGCAGCGGCTGCGGGCGCCGTCCAAACGGCCGCCGGGGATCTAGGTAAGTGCGGTTCGGGTTCTTCCTGCGCGAGGCGTTCCGCGCTATGCGCCGCAACGCGGCGCCGAGCTTCGCCGCGCTGGCGACGGTGCTGGTGACGATGCTGGTGGTCGGAGTCTTCATCCCGGCGGTGGAGGTCACGAACGACGCGGCCAACAATGTCCGCAGCCGGTTGATCGTCGACGTGTTCATGAAGACCTCGGCGACGCAGTCAGACAACGCGCGCGTGGAGCGCGAGATCAGAGCAGTGCCGCACGTCCGCTCGGTGCAGTTCGTCTCAAAGCAGCAGGCGTTTGCACAGCAGAAGGCGGAGAACCCGGCCGCCTACGCCCTGCTGGGCTATAACCCCCTGCCCGACACGTTCCACGTAACGCCCGATAACCCGGCCAACATACTGGCCATCCACGCCGCGCTCGGCCGTGGCAGCGGCCCGTTCGACCCGGCAATCGCCAGCGTTTCGAACAAGAAGGCCTACACCAAGAAGGCGCTCGAGTTGACCTCGGCCATCAAGTGGGGGGGGCTGGCGTTCGCCCTGCTGTTGACGATCGCCTCGATCCTGCTGATCGCCAACACGATCCGGCTGTCGCTGTTCGCGCGCCGACGCGAGGTGGAGGTGATGAAGCTGGTCGGCGCGACCGATTGGTTCATTCGCTGGCCGTTCGTGATCGAGGGAGTCCTCGTCGGCGCGGCAGGGGCCGTGGTGGGAATCGGAGTGCTGGCTGTGGCCAAGGTGGCGCTGCTCGATCCGCTTTTCTCTGGGTGGGCGCTGGTGGGCGGCATTCGTACGATCGCGTTCCCGGCCCTGCTCGGGATCCTGATGGGCGCGGGCGTGCTGGTCTCGGCGCTCGGCTCCGGGGTCTCATTGCGCCGCTTCCTGCGCGTTTAGGGCCCGCGAGTTCCTAACGGCGGGCCTGCGCGCTCCTAACGGGCCGGCGGGCCTGGCTGGCTACTCTCACCATGATGATTAAGGCCTCGGGATCCCCCAGGCGCTCACCGCTGCGCCGAGGCAGCACGATGCTGGTCGCGGCGATCGTGATCCTCGTTCTCGGCGTGTGGCTGGGTGGCCATCCCAGCTGGCTTCCGTCAGGGCTGCGCGGCACGTTCACCGACGACCCCAACGGGCAGCTGATGCAGCAGGTGCTGGGCGTGCTGCAGCAGAACTACTACCGCCCGGTCAACGCCAAACAGCTCGAGAGCCGGGGCATCAGCTCGGCGATCGCCAGCCTGAATGATCCCTACTCCCATTACTTCGATCCCTCCGACTATCGCTCGTTCCTCGATCAGTCAAACCCGCACCTGTCGGGGATTGGGGTCGACGTGCTCCCGGATTCCCGCGGCCTCCGGGTGGTAGACGTATTCCCCGGCTCGCCCGCCGCCCAAGCCGGCCTGATGCGCGGGGACGTGATCGTGGGCGTGGGCTCCACCTCACTCGCAAACCGATCGGCGGACTACGACTCGGCCCTGATCCGCGGTCCCGCGGGCAGCAGGGTGAGGCTCAATGTGCTGCGGGGCGGCAAGAGCACCAAACTTACGGTGACCCGCGCCAACCTCGTCGTTCCGGTCGCCAGCGGCCAACTGGTGACTTACCACGGCGTCAAAATCGGCGACGTAGCTCTGACGAGCTTCACCGAAGGCGCGGGCGACGAGTTGCGCTCGCAGGTGCAGAGGGTCATGCACCAGGGTGCGCGAGCGCTGATTCTCGACCTACGCGAGAACGGCGGTGGACTGCTCGACGAGGCGGTCAACGTCGGCAGCATTTTCATTCCTGACGGCACGATCGTCTCCACCGCCGGTCGCAGCCAGCCGCGACAGGTGTACCTGGCCAAGGGCGGTGCGATCGCTTCCACGATCCCGATGGTCGTGCTCGTCGACCGCGGGACGGCGTCCGCTGCCGAGATCGTGACGGCCGCGCTGCAGGACCGCCATCGGGCGCTGGTGGTGGGGACGCACACGTACGGCAAGGGCGTCTTTCAGGAGATCGAGCCACTTCCCAACGGCGGCGCGCTCGATATCACCGTGGGGGAGTACTTCACGCCTAACGGACGCAACCTCGGCGGCGGCGGCGTTCGCGAAGGGGCCGGCATCAGGCCCAACGTCTATGCGGTCGACAACCCGCACGCGGCGGTGGACGCGGCGCTGAGCGCCGCGGAGCGCACGGTCGCCGCCGAAGTTAGGTGACGCCCGACGACCGGCCGGGCGCCGCGCGGGTTGCAGTGTTGGAGCAGCGCGGCAAGTTCCTTGTGGCCGAACCGTTCTTCGAGCGCGGGCCACGACTCGTCGTGAGCCGTGACAGGCGCGCTTCGGTTGGCGACCTGGTCCTCGTCCGCCAGGGGACGAGGCGCGGAGGCCGGAGCGGGGGACGGGCCACGGTCGTCCGGCGTCTGGGCAAGCCAGCTGTGGCCCGAGACGTGATCGAAGCGCTGATGCTCGACCGTGGGTTGCGGCGCTCCTTCGACCCCGCCGTGGAGCATGAGGTGCGCACCGCGGAGGCAGTCGCCCCGGCCGCGGGCGGGCGCCGTGACCTTCGTCAGAGACCGACGTTCACGATCGATCCCCCGAGCGCTCGCGACTTCGACGACGCGATCTCTGCCAGTACCGAGGGCGATGGCTCGTGGCGCATCTGGGTGCACATCGCCGACGTCTCCGCCTACGTGCCCTTCGGGTCGCTCGTGGACCGTGAGGCCTATCGCCGAGGTTGCAGTGTGTACGTCCCGGGGGCCGTCGAGCCGATGCTTCCTGCGGCGCTCTCCAATCGCGCCTGTTCGCTGGTGCCGGGCGATGAGCGGCTGGCGGTGACCGTCGAGTTCTCGGTTACCGGCGGCCAGGTGTCGAGACCGTCGTTCTATCGCTCGCTGATCCGCTCCGATGCGCGACTGGAGTACGGACAGGTGGACCGCATCTTCGAAGGCCGGGAAGCCGCCTCGGATCCCTGGGCCGAGTCGCTGGCCGCCGCCCGGGCGGCGGCCGCCTCACTGCATGCCGCGCGCGCCGGCCACGGTGCGGTTGCGCTGTCGAGCGAGGAGCCCGAGTTCCGCTTCGACCCGGCGGGCAACGTGGTCGCCGTCGAGCCCACGGAGCAGACCGAATCGCACCGGCTGATCGAGCACCTGATGATCGCCGCCAACGAACAGGTGGCCCGGCTGCTCGACGAGCGTCGCGTGCCCGCGCTTTACCGCGTTCACGAACGACCAGATGCGCCCGCCGTAGAGAGGCTGATCGATCAGCTGGCGTCGCTTGAGGTCCCAACTCCCCCCGTTCCCAAGGGACGGCTCACCCCTCAGCAGGCTGCCGATGTGGTGGGGGAGGCCTCGCAGCTGGTACAGGAGTGGGTAAGGCGCACGGGAAGGGGATCGCGCGCACTTCAGAGCCTGGTGCTGCGTTCGCTCAAGCAGGCCTATTACGAGGACCGAAACCGCGGTCACGCGGGGCTGAGGTCGCCGCACTACTGCCACTTCACGTCGCCGATCAGGCGCTACCCGGATCTGATCTGCCACCGTGCGCTCCTTTCTACGCTGGGCGGCGAGACCGCCGCTCCGGAGTCATCGTGGGTGGCGGCTGCCGGGCCGTGGGCATCGACCCGCGAGCGCGAGGCGATGACGATCGAGCGGGACGCCGACGACGTGGCGCAGTGCTTTCTGCTCGAGCGCGAGCTGTTCGAGGTCGGGTGGGACGCGGAGTTCGAGGGGGAGGTGGTGGGGCTGCACACCTCTGGAGCGTTCGTGGCCTTCGGTCAGCGGCTGTCGTTCGAAGGGATGCTGCCCGTGCGGCGGCTGAGGGGCGACTGGTGGGAGCTCAACGAAGAGCAGACGATGCTGGTGGGCTCGCGAAGCGGTCAGACGCTGAGGCTTGGGGATACCGTGACCGTCAGAGTGGGCCGGATCGAAGCCGCGCGGGGTAGGGTTGATCTCTATCCGGCCTCCGAAGAGTGACCACGCATGGCTAGATCACGTAAGCGCAAAGCCGCGCCGGGCGACGTGGCGACCAACCGCCAGGCCTACTACCGCTACAACCTGCTCGAGCGGTTCGAGTGCGGCATCATGCTCACGGGCACGGAGGTCAAGTCGCTGCGCGAAAGGGGCGTGCAGCTCAAGGACGCCTACGCGGTCGTCCGTGACGGTGAGGTTTGGCTGCTGGGCATGTACATCGCGCCCTACGGTCCCGCCGCCCGCGAGAACCACGACCCTGAGCGTCCGCGCAAGCTGCTGCTGCACCGCTCGGAGATCGAGCGATTGATCGGCCTGACCGCGGAGCGGGGCCTAACGCTTGTGCCGACCCGCGTGTACTTCGCAGGGCCGCACGCCAAGATCGAGATTGCCTTGGCCCGCGGCAAGGACCTCTACGACAGGCGGCAGACGATCCGCCGGCGAGAGGCGGCGC
>CAWGIU010000011.1:0-140775 GCA_963822735.1 uncultured Actinomycetes bacterium | reverse complement strand
TAGCGCCGCCGCCCGCTCGAGATCAATGGGAAGGAAGGAGCTGGTGCTTGCTCGATTCCGGCTAATGCCCACCGCTCGCGGTAGGCGAGAGGCGGGATCCGCCGAGCCACTGCTCACCGATGGTCAAGCGATAGCCGTGCAAGCCCGAGCGCGACGTCGCGGGTCCCGTCCGGCCGGGCCCATCGCTCGTTGAGAGCGAACCACGAAACGCCGACCGCCCTGCACTCCCTCCACGGCTCCGGTCGGTGTACTTGCGAGCTGGCGACGCCCATCCGCGACCGTCACCAGATCACAAGTGTCTGATTTACGGATCAGTGAACTCGCACGAACACAAAGAAGACCGCCCCTTACCTCGAGTGGAGGTGTGGCGTCGGGAGGGCCGCCCTTGCGACTGTCTTGTCGCTGACGCCCAGAGCGCGGGCAATCGCCTTATCGCTCATCCCAAGCTCCCGCAGGTGCGTCGCCTTGTCCGCGATCCTCAGGTAGACCGGGACCTCGGACCGATCGACGATGACAACGTCGACCGGGATCGCTGCCGCGGTTCGAATTCTTTGCGTCCGCGTCCACCTCGTCAGTTAGACGCTTCAGCTTCCAACAGGAGGCTGGGGCGTCTTTGACGTTGCGGTCGGCCGCGGCGCTTACTTGCGAGGCCCAATGGGTAGGGTGACCCGCGGACATCCGGAGTAACCCTCTGGTAGACCTCCGGTAGTTCCTTCTTGAGAGCGCCAGACGCGGGGACGGCGCCGAGCCCCCTCCGCAGGGAGACCCTGCTCTTGTCTGCCTCGGGCCGACCGCATTGACCGTCGATTCACAAGCCATTCCCGCGCTCGACTCGCTGGGCGTCGTCATGGAGGCCATGGCACGCGCCGACGAGACGTTCGAGCTGGCGGCTCGCCATCTCGATTCATCGCTCGTCGACGTCCTGCGGATACTCGGCTTCGATCGGGATTACGTCTCCGCCACGGGCTCGTATCTCTACGACGCGGACGGCCGGGCATACCTGGACTTCCATACCGGCGAGGGTTTTGCGAGCTTGGGTCACAACAATCCCGACGTGGGAGAGGTCCTACAGGCCGTGCTGGGATCCAAATTAATCGACGGGGTGCAGATCCATTACTCGCCGCTCGCGGGGATCCTCGGCGAGTCTCTCTCTCAGCGCCTGCCGGCGGGGCTCGACGCCGGTTTCTTCACCAGTAGCGGTGCCGAAGCCGTGGATTCGGCGATGAAGTTTGCGCGCGCGGCGACTGGGCGGCCGCGCTTCATCTCCTGCGATGACAGCTTCCACGGCGTCACGCTGGGGCCGCTGTCGCTGGTCGGCGATGAGTTCCTGAAGGAAGGCTTCGGGCCGCTGCTGCCTGACTGCGAACGTGTTCCATTCGGCGACCTGTCTCGTCTGGAGTCGGCGCTGCGAGCCAGAGACGTTGCGGCGTTTATCGTCGAGCCGGTCCAGGGACGGATGGTGACGCTGCCGCCGCCGGGCTATCTAGAGGGCGCCCAGGAGCTGTGCCGGCGCTACGGGAGCCTGTTCGTGATCGATGAGATCCAGACGGGACTGGGCCGCACGGGGCGATGGTTCGCCCTCGAGCGCAATGCCCTCGAGCCTGACATCGTGCTCGTCGGCAAGGCGCTCAGTGGAGGCTATGTCCCGGTCGCGGCGATGATGACCACCCGGAAGATTTACGACAAGGCGGTGGGCACGCTCGAGCGTTCGTACGTGCATCAGTCGACCTTCGGCCGCAATCGACTGTCGATGGCGGCGGGGCTGGCGACGATGCGGGTCATCGAGCGCGACGGGTTGGTTGAGCAAGCACGAGCGCATCGGCGCGCTCCTGCTCGAGGGCCTCCAGGACCTTCAGCGACGCTATGAGATCGTGAAGGACGTACGCGGCGCCGGGCTGATGCTGGGAATCGAGCTCCGCGCTCCAAGCTCCGGTGCCGCTCGGTTCAGTTGGCGCTTGATGCGGATGGCAAGCGAGGGACTGTTCCCGCAGCTGATCGTGATCCCGCTTCACCGCGATCACGGCGTGATCACGATGGCGGCCGGAAAGAATGACGTGATCAAGCTGCTTCCGCCGCTTACCTTGAGCGAGGAAGAGGCCCGAGGCTTTCTCGCTGCGCTCGAGGCCGTCCTGGCGGATTGCCAGGGGCACGGGAGCAAGAACTGGGGTGTGGTGCGTGACATCGCTGTATCGACGATCACTCGCAGGAGGCGTTTGAAGTCGCGGTGAACGGCCCCGAGGCGGACTCCGGCAGCGGTCGGCATACCGCGTCCGGAGAGCTCTGCCTGGTCACGGGGGCGACGGGGTTCATCGGCGCTCATATTGCGCGGCGACTGCTGCAGGATGGCTATCGAGTCCGCTGTCTTGTGCGAGCCAGCAGCGACACGTCCGCGCTCACGAGCCTTGACGCGGAGCTCGCCTCAGGGGATCTCACGAGTCCGGGGTCCGTCGCCAGCGCCGCGGACGGGTGCCGCTTCGTGGTGCATTGCGCGGCGCTGGTATCGGACTGGGCCACCGTTGACGAGATCAAAGAGATCAATGTGATCGGCACGCGGAATGTGCTCACGGCATCGGTCGCCGCCTCGGTAGAGCGTCTCGTTCACCTCAGCACAACCGACGTGTACGGGTATCCGGGAGGCAGTGAAATCGACGAATCTCACGCTCCGCATCGATTCAGCAACTGGTACTCGGCGACGAAACTTGCAGCGGAGCGCGAGGTAATCCGCGCGGGCAAAGAGCACCCCCTGGAAGTCGTGATTCTGCGTCCGGCCACGGTGTACGGACCGCGTTCTGAGGATGTCGTCGGCGCGATGGCACGAGCGATCCAGGCGGGATGGATGCTCATGGTCGGCGGCGGCCGGGCGGTAGCCGGCCTGAGCTACGTCGAGAACCTGGTTGATGCCGCCTGCATCGCGCTTCGCCACCAGGCAGCACCGGGCCAGGCCTTCAACGTGACCGACGGTCTCGACATCGCATGGAGGCGATTCCTGGGCGACCTGGCCGAGGGTCTCAATCGACCTCCGCCTCGGTGGAGCCTTCCGTACGGAGTCGCCTATGGCGTTGCATTCGTGCTGGAGCACGGCTACCGACTCCTACGCCGCACGACCGGGGTGACGTCATCTCCTCTGCTCTCGCGGCAAGCCATCCAGGTCTTGGGGAGAGATCAGCACTTCAGCAACCACAAACTGCGCCGTTTGTTGGGGTGGGAACCGCGGTTCTCATATGCGGCCGGGCTCGATGCGACGCTCGTGTGGCTGAGAGAGTGGTTGGGCTAGCGGGCCAAGCTCGGTCTCGGCAGTCGCTAGACGTGCCACCAGAGCTACCCGGCGCCGGGGAGATGCCGATAGCGCTCGTCCTCCTCTGCCGTCCGCTCGGCGGTCGGCAGAGCCTCGAGCCGGGTGTCGGGAATCGGCTGACCACTCTCCACCGATAAGCCGTACGTCCCCGCCTCGAGCCTTGCCTCGGCCCGCGCTACGGCTGCCAGCTCGGCCTGGAGGTCTTCACGTCGGCCCTGGTCGAACTCATCCTGGTAGAGGTCCTCGGAGTCCGAGTCGCCGGGCTCCAGACGGTCAGACGACTCAAGCGGACCCTCGCGATTGAGCGTCGCGAGCGCTGACTCAATGCGTTCTCGTTCACGAGCGAGGAGTTGCTGGGCGCGGGCTGGATCCATTGTGGAGCGGAAGCTGAGCCTAGACCCCGCAGGAGCTAGGGCAGCTCCGAGTAGTTGGTCGGATTCCAGGCGAGCATGGCGTAGATCTGGAGCATGGCACCCTGGTCGAGCAGTTGGTAGCCGGATCCCGACGATGATGGGAAGCGGAACAGGCCCTGCGAAGTTCGGTAGTAGTTCCACGCGTCGTTGGCGTAGGTCTCGATCGTCTGCAAGATCTGCGACTGAAGCGCAGCGTCCGCGGTGGCCGAGTAGAGGACGAGCAGGCCTCTAAAGAAGATGGCATTGAACGCGGCCGGCTGCGTGTTCAGATACTCGCTTTCGGTGAAGGTATTCAGCGCAGCATTCGCGAGCGCCTCGGCGTCGGAGAGGTAGCCCACCTGTCCGGTCTTGCGGTACTCGCGGACATTGGTCGCGATCATCGCTCCCTGGTTGTAAGTCCACAGGGCCTCGTCGGCCGCGTCGTTGCCGCCCAGGTTGTCGAACATCAATGGCGGCTGGCCCGGATCGAAGTTGGGATTGGGCGCCTGCGGGTCTGTCGGATTGGCGTTCACGTTGTAGAGGTAGTGGTTGGCCCACCCGTACATGGCGCTGGCGGCGGCGTCGTACTGTGCGGCGTTGCCCGGATCCAGGTTTTCCAGCAGTAGCGCCAGCTCCGCGTTGGGGACGGTGGAGTTCGTAGTTCGGCTGCTGTTCGTCTGGCCGGCGCCGATGCCCTGCTGAACCCAGTAGATGCCGCCGGGGTCGAAGCCGTTGCTGGCCGCCCAGCCGCCGGGGTAGACGAAGTTCAGGACATTGACTGCCTGGGCCAGTGAGCTCTGGTTGCCGGTCAGCTGATAGTTCTGCGCCAGCGCCAGCCCAACCCAGGCCTGGTCGTCGTAGTACTTGTCTCCGCCGCTGCCGTACGGGGCAGGGGGATATGAGTCGTATCCAGGTCCACTCGAGGTGCCGTCCCAATAGTGGGAGAGACCCGTGAGACGGTCGTTTACGTCTGCCTGGTAGCTCACGCCGCCGAGCAGCGCCGAGGGGATCCCCGACAACGTGATCGTGCCCACCAGCGCCCGTGAGAACGGCCACAGATACGAGTAGCGCTTGCCGCTTGGCGGGTCGCTCTCGGCGTACAGGCTGCTGGTATCACCCTGATAGACGTCGGGGGCGTACAAGTAGCTCTGCATCGCGTTGTACGTTGAGATGGCCCGGTCGGCGTTCAGCTGTTGTGTCGGGAGCCCGATTCCAGTGAGCGTTTTCAATGTCTGGTCGGCGCCATCGCTCGTGCCCCAGCGGCACCCGGCGCAGTTCGTGGCCACGAGTCGGTAGTGGTAGGTCGTCGCGAAGCTGAGGCCCGTGAGTGTCGCCGAGACCGTTGCCGGTTGTAGCTGCGAACTGGTGAGCTGAGCTGGCGTGCGCGCCCCGTAGGACTTGGTCGTCCCGTACTGAAAGTAGTAGGTAGTGGGTTGACCGTAGGGCGCCGCGCTGCCCGAGAGGGTTGCGGTGGTCGTTGAGACCGAGACCGCCGGCCATGTGGCAGCGCTCGGTGCCGCATGCAGCTGCAGCAGGTAGACGAGACGGCCGCCCGGTTTGACCCGGACGACGACAGACGCGCCGCGCGCCCGGATCGCGCCCCTGCGCGTCAGCTCGTTGAGCTGCAGGATGTACACGCCGGCGCGCAACGACCGCTTGGCCCCACCCAAGTTGATGGTGCGGACATGTACCCCTGCACGCGGCCGCAGCCTGATGCGGGCCACGATCACCCGCTTATCCTCGACCGGGAAGCGGCCGGTCAACGTCTCCTGTGGACGTCCGTTGATCACCGTTGGCTGAGCGCCTTCCAGCCGACCACCGAGCGAGCGCGTGACGTCCAGCTGCAGCGACCCCGCGTTGCTCAGCAGCAGCGTGACCTGTGCCTTAGCTCCTCGAAGTTGGCGCAGAGCGGCGATTTGGGGCCCGCCGCGCTGCCCACAGAACGCGGGGCAGAGGTGGGGCCGCCGGGATGGCCGGGCCGGAGCTGCGCCGGCCGCCAGAGCGCAGATCGAAGCCACCGCCAACGTCGCCGCACACGTCTTTGACCGTAGCTTCATCAAATTCCTGGCTGATCACGCCTCGACCATCGCCCGCCCCCCGGTGCTCGATCGTCACGATCGACGGCGCGCATGTCAAGTGGGAAGCTCGACCAGCGCTCAGGCCGCCAGCCGGACTAACTCGTCCGTCGCGCGATACAGAGCGTCGACCAGCGCCCGGAGATCGGTCACCGCCACGCGGTCGGCGCAGAGACCGAAGAACAGCGATCCCGCCGACGAGATCACGGCCATGCGCAAGGCATGATGCTGGCCGATCTCCGCCAGCGTGTACAGCTCCGTGACCGGTGCGCCGAGAACGAATACCTGCCTGGCGGGACCGCGCACATTTGACACGTTGAACGTGAACATCCGCGGGCTCCTGGCCAGGTGAGCGATCAGCGGATGGGTTCCCAGCCGATAGAGCGTCTCGGCGTCGTGATGAAGCTTGCACTCGGCGGTCTCGCGGTTGATTGTCAGGAGCCGCTTCACGGGGTCGGCCTCGGCTACCGGGAGGTCGACGAAGAAGAAAGAGTCGTGATTGCTGACCGGGCCTTCGTTCGCCCGGTGCAGGCTGACGGGCACTTTGACGCGGATCGATTCAGACGGGCCAAGCCAGCTGCGGATCGCCCCAGCGATGATCGCCAACACGATGTCGTTGACGGTGATCTCGCCGTTGAGCGCCTTCCCAGCTCGCTTGCACTGCTCCAGCGGCGCGGAGACGAACGCCACCGTCCGTTCAGTGCTGGCCGGGGCGTCCAGGGGCGTGAGCGATGCCCGCGGGCGCAGCTCGCGCCCAAACACCTCCCGCAGCGGTTCCGCGTCGTGCAACTGCGCGGGCGGTTCGGGCGGCCGCCGCTCGAATCGGGCGTGCAATCGGCCGGCGAGGCCGCTGCTCACGAGCGATGCAGCTCTGGGGGGAGACTGTGGGCGCCATACTTCTGCCGCTCCTGGATCTCGGACCGGAGCCTCATCCCAGAGCAGCGCTGCGGCGTGGCGGACGCACGTCGTGCCGTCGGCCAGGCAGTGATGGACTCGCCAGATGAGCGCCGTCCGGTCGCCTTCGAGGCCCTCGACAACGTCCAGATGCCACAGAGGATGCGATCGCTCCAACGGCTGCGTCATCAACCGCGAGACGAGCTGCTCCAGGCTGTTCCCGTTCACTGGACCGTCGAGCGTGGTGCTCGTCACGTGGCGAGCGACGTCGAAGTCAGAGTCGTCCACCCACACCGGATTCCCCAGCCGTAGTGGCGTCGGCACGACGCGCTTGCGAAAGCGCGGGGCGGCGTCGAGCCGGGCGTTCATGTGCTCGCGGATGGCCCCCACGGCGGGAAGCGTCCCGTCGGCCCGGCGCTCGAGGACGAGCACCTTGCAGGTGTGCCCGCGGATCGCGCCCTTACCGAGCCTGAGGATCTGAGTGTCCTCGTCGCTGAGACGATCGATCGTCCGGCGCGAGCTCGGCTTTGCGCCACCCGACGGGTAGCTGAGCAGCCTTGGCCCCAAATCGCCCTCCAGTCCAGTCCGTCTGCTTCCCTGCGGTTGCCTTGGGCGCTGGAGTCTAGCGGCGCCCGGTCGACCGCACGGTGCGTGGACACCATGCTCGCTGGGTAGGAGGCTGACATGGCCGATCATGCGGCTCGGTTTCGGGAGATTCGGCGCCTTGGCGCAGGTGGCATGGCCACGGTGGTATTGGCCGAAGATACGGTGCTCGGGCGCCACGTGGCGCTGAAGCGTCTGTACGCGTCGGCCGACGAGCGGGAGCGGCTACGGCTGAAGCGCGAGGCACTCGTCGGAGCGTCGCTCAACCATCCCAACCTCGTGTTCGTCTATGACGTCCAGACGGAGGGTGACGGCGACCTGGTGATCGTCATGGAATACGTGGACGGCCAGGCGCTATCCGAGCTCCTCGCCAGCCGCGGTGCTCTCTCTCCAGGGGAGGCGCTGCCCATCCTGCATGAGGCCGCCGCCGGTCTCGACGCCATCCATGCGAAGGGCATAGTCCACCGCGACATCAAGCCGGGCAACATCTTGCTCGGCCACGACGGCGCGGTAAAGCTCGCCGACCTCGGAGTTGCAGGCGCCACCGATCGCACGCGCGCCACCAGCGGGGAGGTCATAGTCGGCAGCTTCAGCTACATGCCGCTGGAACAACTGGACGGCGAGCCACCAAGCCGGGCCATGGACATCTACGCGCTCGCGGCAGTCGCCTACGAGCTGCTGAGCGGCGTGAAGGCGCGGCCGGAGACGAACCCCCTCGCCCTGGCGCGAGCGATCTCGACGCAGCCTCCGCCGGATCTGAAAAGCGCTTGGCCCGGCGCCCCGGCCACGGCTGCGGCCGTGCTGAAGCTCGGGATGTCCCGCGATCCCCGCGAGCGACCGTCCTCGGCGGGCGAGCTGATCAATCGCCTTCAGCGAGCGCTGGAATCACAGCCGGCGACAGACGCGCTGCCGGCAGTCGCTTTCGCCAAGCAGGAGGCCGCTGCGGCACCCGGTGGCAGGCGGAGAATCGCCAGGCTGCTGCCGGCGATCGCAGCCCTCGCGGCACTGGTGGTGGCGGCAGTTGTCGTGGCCGCGCTCAGCTCAGGCCCTGGAAAACGCTCGCCGGCGGGAGCTTCGGCTCTCGCCGCTCGTTCCGGGCGCTCGACGCCTACCACCATCCCGCGCTCTCCCAGCACAGCCGCCGGCGCCAACAGCAACTCGACCGGCGCTCACAACGGGCCGTCCGGCACTGGCAGCGGCCCGGCGGCGTCTGGGGGCGTCGAGCCGGGGACGCCGTCCGGGGCGGTCGAGGCATTTTATGAGGCGGCGGCGGCTCACCAGTACCCGACGGCGTGGGCGCTCGCGGACGCCAGCATGCGCAGTGAGCTCGGCGGCTTCGTGGCATTTCAGAACGAGATGAGCTCGGTGCGCTCGATCGCGTTTCATCGGGCGCAGGTACTGAGCGGGCAAGCACCTGGGTCCGCGACGGTGGCGCTTGAAACGACCTCGGTGCAGACGGGTCGCACGCAGCAGTGCGCTGGAACCGCCAACACCGTGCGCAGCGACGGCGGCTGGCTCTTGGACGGGATCTCGATCAACTGTTATTGAGCTTGGCCGTACGCGCGGGGGCCGGCTCAGGCTGCCGCGGCTTTGGGCCCTGCGCACCGGGGGCAGAGTCCCCAGACCACGAGCTGGGTGTGGTCCGGGACAAAGCCGGTCTCGCTGGCGCGAGCAAGCGCTTGGTCGGAGACGCGCGCGCCGTCGAGATCGGCGGTTGCGCCGCAGCTTCGGCAGACCGTGTGCGCGTGCGGCTCGACACGGGAGTCGAACAGCACTGCGCCGGTGCCCGTGCCGAAGCGCCGTACGAGGCCCAACTGCTCCAGCAGCTCGAGCGTCGCGTAGACGGTCGGCAGCGACACCCCGGGGAGCACGCCTGCTACGGCCTCGCGCACCTGATCGGCGGTCATGTGCTGATCATGGGCGCACAGGGCGCGGTGGATCAGGACCCGCTGGGAAGTCACCCGCAAGCCACGCTCCCGAAGCGGCGGGATCAGGCGCTGGTCGATGTCGGAGGCCTTCATGTGAGCAGAAATGATAGCTGAAGTTAGGCCGTCCTTATTCTAACCCAATTGCTACAGTGAGCCGATGAGCGTTGAAGCGGCTCCAGAGCAGCCGAGCCCGAAACCGCGAGAGCAGCAGTCCGGAGAGGACGAGCACCGCTCGCGGCTGACGCGGGCGATAGCGCGGCTGATTGGCTTCGACGAATCGGGCTTCGTGCTGCGAGTCATCCAGCCGGGGCTGGTGGGCATGATCGACGGCACGGTGTCCACGCTGGCGCCGATCTTCGCCGCCGCGGTCTCCAGCAACTCCCACACAGCGCTGGTCGTAGGCATCTCCACAGCGCTGGGGGCCGGCGTGAGCATGGGTTTCTCCGAGGCCCTGTCCGACACGGGAGAGCAGACGGGCAGAGGCTCGGCGATCGCCCGCGGGGCAATAACCGGTGGCATGACCGCCTTCGGCGGCATCTTCCACTCGCTGCCGTTCATCATCAAGGACGTGCACACGGCGCTGGTCGTAGCCAGCATCGTGGTGGCGGTGGAGCTCTTCGCGATCGCCCTCGTCCGCTTCAGGTTTCTCAAGGTCTCGCTCGCATCGTCGCTCATCGTCGTGACGCTCGCGGGGGCGATCGTGGTGGCAATCGGCGTGACGATTGGCAGCTCCTGACCGCTCACTGGGGGCCATGAGCGCGTGGGCCGTATGCGGGCCGGCGGCCCGACCACCGGGCCTGGCCGCCGACCACAGTTTTCGCGCTCGCTAGGCGGCAGGCTGAGCCTGCGGCACGGCTCCGGCCTCCGGGCCCTGCGGGCCGGTCGCAGCCTCGGGTTGCGGCTCGGGCTGGTTTGCGGCATACAGGTGAGCTCCGGCCGCGCCGGCCGCTCCGCCGGCCAGGGCCAACAGCGCCCAGCCATTGCCATGAAGCTTGTCCCCAAGGGCCGCATCGATAGACGGACGGCCCGGGCCGATCTCGGCGAGCGTCAGCGCCGCCGCGATCAGGATGAGGTTGTACTCATAGCCCTGGTTGGAGACCCAGGGCCCGTTCTTGAGGTGCACCCGGTAGATGGCCGTGAGCATCGTGCCGGTCAGCACCGAGGCGGCCAGTGGGGTGGCCAGCCCGAGCGCCATCAGGGCACCGCCGCCGGCTTCTGACAGACCCGCGGCTACGGCGTGATGTCGTCCCGGGCGCAGCCCCAGGGCCTCGAAGAATCCGCTTGTTCCCTCAAGCCCATGACCGCCGAACCACCCGAACAGCTTCTGTGTCCCGTGGCCGAAGAAAAGAAACCCAAGCGAGAAGCGCAGCAACAAGCGCGCAAACTTCATCCCATTCCCCTTTCGATTGATGTTGACGAATCAACTATATATGGCACGGGTGCCTAGGACTCGGATCGTCGGCGGCTGAGGGCTCGGCGGCTCGGGCTCCGGTCCTGGCGGGGCAGGACCGGGCATCGGCGGTTCAGGGCTCGGAGCCGGCGGTTGGGGGTCGGGAGCGGGAGGTGTCGGGTCGGGCGTTGGAGAGGGGTCAGGCGCTGGGGGCGATGGAGCCGGGGCCGGGGGCGGTTGCGGAACCGTGGGGCCGGGCGATTCGAGACGCACTTCACGATGGTAACCCGCTGTGCGTAACCCTCAGGACGCCCCACGCAAACCACTCTCGACATCGCGCGGGGGGAGGAGTACGGTCCCCGAGGCCTAGGACCCGGACGAGAGAGGGGACGATGAGTAGAACCGTTTCTGTGCGCCTCCAAGTGAACGGTGAGGAGCACCACCTGGAGGTGGAGCCGCGACTGCTGCTGGTGCATGCGCTTCGCGATCAGCTGGGTCTGACCGGCACCCACGTCGGATGTGACACGTCGAACTGCGGCGCCTGCACGGTCCATCTAAACGGCGACGCCGTCAAATCCTGCACGGTGCTCGCCGTCCAAGCCGACGGCGCGGAAGTGACGACGATCGAGGGGCTGGCGTCCGACGGCGAGCTGCACCCGGTGCAAGAGGCGTTCTGGAACGATCACGGCCTCCAGTGCGGCTACTGCACGCCGGGAATGATCATGGCGGCGAGCGCACTGCTGGCAGAGAACCCGAACCCCAGCGAAGTCGAGGTCAGGCACGCGTTGGAAGGGAACCTGTGCCGCTGCACCGGCTATCACAACATCGTCAAGGCGGTACTTGACGCGGCAAAGACAAAGGGCGCGACGGTTTCTCAGGAGGTGACGGCATGAGCGAGACCAGCGGCGGTGTCGCGGGCGAAGTGAGCGAGATCGCGGCCAAGACGGCTGAGGAACGGCAGGCGCCGGCGCCGAGCGTCCACGTGGGCCAATCGCTGCGGCGCAAGGAGGACCCCAGGCTGATCACCGGCCGCTCCCGTTACGTCGATGACATCTCGCTGCCCGGCACGCTCTGGGCGGCGTTCGTGCGCTCGCCGGAGGCACACGCCAAAATCGTCTCGATCGACGCCTCCGCGGCGCTCGAGCGCGAGGACATTCACGCGGTCTTCACCGGCGACGATATGGCGGACGGCGGCCCGCTGCCGATGGCCTGGGTCCCGCCTGGTGTCGAGGTGAACAATCCTGAGCACTGGCCGCTGGCCAAGACCGAGGTCAAGCACGTGGGCGACCCGGTCGCGGTGGTGCTGGGCGATGACCGTTACGCAGTCGTGGACGCCGCCGAGAACGTGCTGGTGGAGTACGAGCCGCTGCCCGTGGTGACCGACCCCGAAAAGGCGCTCGAGGGAGCGCCGTTCGTGCACGAGGAGCTCGGGACCAACGAGGTCCACCGGTGGTCGTTGTCCGGCGGCGACCTCGACCAGGGGTTCGCGGATGCCGACGTGGTGGTCGAGCGTCGCGTGATCAACCACCGCACGGCGGGCGCGGCGATCGAGCCTCGCGGCGTGCTGGCCGACTATCGGGCCGACGCGCTGATGGTTTGGAGCTCGACCCAGGTGCCGCATTTCCTGCGCCTGTTCCTGGCGATCTTGCTGGGCATGAGCGAGGAACGCGTCCGCGTGATCGCGCCGGAGGTCGGTGGCGGGTTTGGATCCAAGCTTCAGGTCTACGGCGAGGAGGTACTCGCCGCGTGGTGCTCCCGCAAGCTGGGCCGGCCGGTCAAGTGGATCGCGACCCGCTCGGAGGACATGATGGCCTGCCACCAGGGACGCGACCACGTCGCGCGGACGCGGATGGGAGCCACGCGGGAAGGCAAGATCACCGCCTTCCATGTGGAGATCATCGCCGACTTCGGCGCATACAACATGCTGCTCACGCCGCTGATCCCGTCGCTCGGAGCGTTCGTCATGGGCGGCGTGTACGACATCCCCGCCGTGCAGACCGACATCGTCGGCGTATTCACCAACAAGTGTCCGACCGACGCCATCCGGGGAGCCGGTCGACCCGAGGCCACGCACATGATCGAGGTCACGCTCGAGCAGCTGGCGGACGAGCTGGGAATGGACCGGCTCGAGTTGCGGCGCAAGAACTTCATCCCCAAGGAAAAGTTCCCCGCCGAAGTGGCGACCGGTGTGATTTACGACTCCGGGGATTACGAGAAGACGCTCGACAAGCTGCTCGAGCACGTCGACGTCGAGGCGTTCCGACGTGAGAAGGAAGAGCAGCGGGCCAAGGGCATCTACCGCGGGCTCGGGTTCTCAACCTACACCGAGATCTGCGGCCTGGCACCCTCCCGGGTCACGGGGCCGAAGGGCGTCGGGGTCCAGGCCGGCGGCTGGGAGTCGGCGATGGTGCGCGTCCACAACACGGGCGCGGTCACCGTCTACACCGGCAGCTCACCGCACGGCCAGGGCCACGAGACCGGATTTGCCCAGATCGCCGCGGACAAGGTGGGGGTAGATCCTTCAGTGGTCGAGGTGATCCACGGCGACACCGGAACCGGCCCCGAGGGGCGGAACACGTACGGATCGCGGACTTTGGCGGTGGGCGGCGAGGCTGTCGCTCGCGCCGCGACAAAAATCGCCGACAAGTGCAAGGCAGTCGTCGCCCACCACCTGGAGGCCGCTCCTGAGGACATCGAGGTAAAGGACGGAAAGTTTGCGGTCACAGGCTCTCCCGATAAGGGCATGACGCTCGCAGAGGTCGCGGGCGCCGTGTACATCAACGACATCCCCGATGCGATGGAGCCCGGGCTCGAGGAGACGACCTTCTACGACCCCGAGAACTTCGTCTTTCCGTTCGGTGCCCACGCCTGCATGGTCGACGTCGACGCTGAGACCGGCAAGGTCTCGGTGGTCCGCTACGTGGCCGTGGACGACTGCGGCAGGGCGATCAACCCCATGCTGATCGACGGCCAGGTCCACGGTGGCATCGTGCACGCCATCGGCCAGGCGCTCTATGAGCGCGTTTCCTACGACGGCGACGGGCAGCTGCAGACAGGCACCTTCGTCGACTACGCGCTGCCGACTGCGGCCGAGCTGCCGAGCTTCGAGCTCGACCGCACGGAGACGCCGTCTCCGGTCAACTCGTTGGGCGTCAAGGGGGTCGGCGAGGCCGGCACGATCGCCGCCTCCGCGGCGGTCACCAACGCCGTCATCGACGCTCTGAAGCCACTCGGCGTGAGCTACATCAACATGCCACTCACGCCGATGCGCGTGTGGGAGGCGATCCGCCAGGCGAACGGCGCTTCCGGCAATGGAGCGGCGACCGATGGAGGAGGTGACGCATGATCCCTGCAGAGTTCGATTACGAGGCTCCGGAGTCGCTGGACGAGGCGGTCCGGATGCTGAAGGAGAACGGCGACGAGGCCAAGCTCCTGGCGGGCGGCCATTCGCTGTTGCCGCTGATGAAGCTCCGCCTTGCGGCGCCGGCGCTGCTTGTCGACCTGCGCCGGATTCCGGGGCTGCACGGGATTCAGCGCGAGGACTCGAGCTGGCGCATCGGGGCGATGGTCCCGCACGCCGAGATCGAGCACACGCCAGAGCTGGGCCTGATTTCCAAGGCGGCGGGCCTGATCGCCGATCCGCAGGTCCGAAACCGTGGCACGATCGGCGGCTCGTTGGCCCACGGCGATCCGGCTTCGGACCTTCCGGCCGTGATGCTGGCGGCCGAGGGCAGCGTGACCACTCAAGGCGTGAGCGGGCAACGGACTGTGGAGGCAGCCGACCTGTTCCGCGATTACCTGGATACGGCGCTCGAGCAATCCGAGGTCGTGACCGAGGTCCGCCTGCCGGCGCTGGAGGGCTACGGCTACGCCTATCAGAAGTTCACCCGCCGCAGCGAGGACTGGGCGATGGTCGCCGTGGCCGCGCTGGTGAAGCGCAGCGGCGACACGTGCGAGGACGTGCGCGTCG
This sequence comes from uncultured Actinomycetes bacterium, assembly GCA_963822735.1. Taxonomy (GTDB): domain Bacteria; phylum Actinomycetota; class Thermoleophilia; order Solirubrobacterales; family Solirubrobacteraceae; genus Palsa-465. The sequence continues at coordinate 126,228 of CAWGIU010000011.1, read as the reverse complement.
CGCTGACGAACATGTCGTCCGTCCCGATCAGGGCCCGAGCCGTGGAGGAGGCCTTGCGGGGTCAGGCGCTGGATGCCGATCGGATCGCTTCCGCCGCCGGGCGGGCGGCGGAAGGCACGGATCCGCCCGCGGATCTGAACGCCAGCTCCGAGTACAAGCGTCACCTGGCTCAGGTGCTCTGTGCTCGTGCGCTGCAGGAGGCCGCAGGCCTGACGTGAGCTTCGCCCAGATCGGGTCCGTGGCGGATGCCCAGACGGCGCTCGCCACCCAGGGCTATCTCGCCGACCGGCCGCTGGCCCTGGCCGTGTACCTGGCCTCGGTCCTGGAGCAGCCGCTGCTGCTCGAGGGCGAGGCCGGTGTCGGCAAGACGGAGGTGGCGCGCGCGCTGGCTGCCGCCACCGGCGCACGGCTGATCCGCCTTCAGTGTCACGAGGGCATCGATCTCCACCATGCGCTCTACGACTGGGACTACCCGCGCCAGCTGCTAGCACTGCGGGCGGCCGAAGGCGGCATCGACGAGGGTGAGCTGTTCTCGCGGCGGTTTCTGCTGCGACGGCCGCTGCTCGAGGCCCTCGAGGCCGATCCGGCACAGGCGGTGGTTCTGCTGATCGACGAGGTGGACCGTGCCGATGACGAGTTCGAGGCGTTCCTGCTCGAGCTGTTGTCGGACTTCGCGGTCACGGTACCCGAGATCGGCACGATCACCGCCGCCCGGCGGCCGGTCGTGGTGCTGACCTCAAACCGCACCCGCGAGCTCCACGATGCGCTCAAGCGCCGCTGCCTGTACCACTGGATCGAATACCCCGATCCCGTTCGCGAGCGGGAGATCGTCGAGGCCCGGATTCCGGGCATCCCAGAGGCGATCGCGGCGCGAGTAGTCGATGCAATCGGCCGCCTGCGCGAACAGCGCGACCTGTACAAGCTTCCGGGTGTGGGGGAAACCCTGGTTTGGGCGCAGGCGCTACTGGCCCTGGGCGACGAAGCCGACCTCGAGGAAACCGTGGGCGCGGCGCTCAAGGTGCACGAGGATGTCGTGCGGGTCAGGGAGCGCGAGGTGCTTGACGGTGTCTGACGGCGGGCAATCCGCCCTGGCGCAGGGTGTCACCAACAGCCTCGCAGCACTCACGGCCGCCCTGCGCTCGCAAGGGACACGAGTGGGGATGGGCGAGCTGCTGAGCGCCCACCGGGCCCTGGCGGCCGTCGATTGCACTTCCCGCGATGAAGCGCGTCTCGCGCTGCGTGCCGCGCTCTGCTCGGGCCACGCCGACTTCGAGCGCTTTGAGCGCGCGTTCGTGGCGGCGTTCGGCTCGCCGGAGGTCAGTCAGCCCGACAGCCCGCTGGCGGAGCTCGGCGCGATCGAGCGAGAGGCGCTGCCGCGGAGCGGCGTGCCGGGCTCGGACACCGCAGCAATCGGCGAGCCAGATCCGGTGACAGTGCCCGCGGCCTGGAGCACTGTGGAGCTCTTGCGCCACAAGGACTTCTCGCAGTACACAGCAGCCGAGATGGAGCTTGCCCGTGACCTGATCGCCGCGCTTGCCCGGCGCGGACCCAGCCGCCTTTCGAGGCGCACGCGGCCCGCCCGTCGCCGGGGTACGGCGCCCGACATACGGCGGACGGTGCGCTCGTCGCTGCGCACCGGCGGCGAGCCCATCCACCGTCACTGGCGGGGACCGAGCGTGCGATCCCGGCCACTCGTCCTGGTCTGCGATGTGTCGGGCTCGATGGCTCCGTACGCCCGCATGCTGCTGCAGTACATGCACGCCTGCGTCGCCGCCCGGCGGCGTGTTGAGGCCTTCGCCTTCGGCACCCGTCTGACGCGGATTACCAACGAGCTCGCTGGACGCGACCACGACACCGCGCTCGAGCGGGCGGCGGACGCGGTTCTCGACTTTTCCGGCGGAACCCGCATCGGCTCCGCGCTGGCTCAACTCAACCGCATACACGGGCGGCGCCTGGGCCGCGGCTCGGTCGTCGTGATTCTGTCCGACGGCTGGGACCGCGGCGATCCGGCGGAGCTCGACGCCGAGATGGCCCGTCTGCGCCGCAGCGCCCATCGTCTGGTGTGGCTCAATCCGCTCGCCGCCCACGCCGACTACGAGCCGCTGACGCGCGGCATGCGCGCGGCCGTCCCACATACCGACCGCCTGCTAGCCGGCAACTCGTTGGCGTCGCTCGAGGAGCTTGCTGTCATCCTGGAGGAGCTATGACAAATGCCGGCTTGATCCTGGCCGCCGGCGAAGGGACGCGCTTCGGCGAGCAATCCAAGCTGCTCGCGGAGCTGCAGGACCGTCCGGTGTTGGAGCACGCGATCAGGGCGCAGTGCGCCGTCAAGGAACTCGATCGGGTCGCGGTGGTGCTGGGGGCGCACGCCGCAGGGATACTGGCCGCCGTGGAGCTGGTGGACGCCGAGCCGGTCATCTGCGAGCAATGGCGCGAGGGGATGTCCGCGTCGCTGCGTTGTGGAGTGGAAGCGCTTTCCGACGCTGAGCGCGTGGTCGTCACGCTCGGCGACCAGCCGCTGGTGACGCCGGAGGTGATCACCCGCTTGCTGCATGCCGAGCCCGGGACGCGGGCCACCTATGACGGGCGGCCTGGGCACCCCGTCGTCCTGGGACCGGAGCAGCTGCGGGCGGTCAAGGACCTGCAGGGAGATCGCGGGGCCCGCGAGCTACTGAGGGACGCGCCGACGATCGAGTGTGCATCACTGTGCTGCGGGCGCGACATCGACACACCCCATGATTTGGAGGAGATCCGCGATGAAGCTAGAGCAGTCCTTTGAGGTGAAAGCGCCGACCGAGCGCGTCTTCAGCGTCTTGGTCGACATCGAGCGTGTGGTCCCGTGCCTGCCCGGAGCCGCGCTCACCGGGCACGACGACGAGGGCAACTACGACGGGACCTTCTCGGTCAAGATCGGTCCGACGACAGCCTCCTACAGCGGCAAGCTGAAGGTGGAGCAGGTGGACGAGGAAACGCACTCGGCGCAGCTGCAAGCCAACGGCACCGACCGCCGCGGCCAGGGCGGCGCCAGGGCCACGATCACTTCGAGCGTCCAGGAGAGCGACGGCGGTGCGCGGGTCGACGTCGTGACCGACTACCACATCACGGGCCGGCTGGCCCGTTTCGGCCGTGGGGGGATGATCGAGGACGTCGCGGGGAGGCTGCTGAAGGAGTTCGCTCAGTGCCTGCAGGCCTCGTTGGCGGACGGCGGTGAGAGTGAGACCGAGCCGTCAGGAGCGGAGACGGCAACCGAGTCCGGACAGGCCCAAACCGACACCGAGACCGCCGCGCAGACGGTCCCTCCGGCGGCGTCCAGCTTCACGCCGCCACCGGCCAGCGAACCGCTCCAGGGTGGCTCGCTGATCGCGTCCGTCGCCTTGGATCGTGCGCGGCGCAATCCCGCCGGCGTCGCGGCCGTCGTCGCCGGCTTGCTCGTCCTGCTCGCATTGGTGCGGCGCAGGCGCTGAATTGGCTCACACCCGGGCCGCGGCATCTCGGAGGGCGAGCGGCGGCCGCTCGATCACGGGGTCGATGGGCCCGCGGAGGCGACCCTCACGCTCCAGCCGTACGGCAACCGTCCGCAGGACGGCGGAGGCCATCGAGCCCAGCTCGCGCAGCGGCTGATGGGCGTTCTGCCGGACGTCGAGGTCGACTTGGGCCATGGCGTGCAGGCCGGCCAGCGCATGAGCGTCCAATAACAGCGCGATGTCCACGCCGTATCCGGTGACGAACGGCAGGCGCTCCAACAACTCCCGGGTCGCGGCCAGCTCACCCGCCAGGGGCTGCTCGAACGCCGCAAGCTCGGGATAGAAGGTGCTAAGCAGCGGGCGGGCCGTGAGCTCCGTCACCCGGCCTCCCTCATCAGGCAGCGTCACCGGGCCGACCCGAAACGGGCGTCGGTAGAAGCCCTTGACGAACGCAATCCCTGGCTCGCAGAGCAGGGGCCCGAGCAGACCACAGACGTAGTGGGCGCCGAAATACTCGGAGTCGGCGTCGAGAAAGCAGATCAGCTCGCCGCGTAACAGCGGTAGTGAGCGCCACAGAGCGTCCCCTTTTCCCAGCACAGGCCCCAGCTCAGGCATCAGCTCGTTCTGGGGATGGACCTCCGCTCCCAGCCGACCGGCGATCGCCGCGGTGCCGTCGCGCGAGTCGTCCACGACGACGACCTGATCGACGATGCCCAGCTCTCGCAGTGGTGCTAGCTGCTCCAGGATCTGCCCGATCGTCCGCTCCTCGTCGCGTGCGGGCAGACAGACCGACACTGACGCCTTCCGCGCTTGGGCCAGCCGCTCCGGCGGGTAGGCGTGATGGCGGAAGGTGTTGCTCCGGTACCAGGTGGCTGGATCGACCGGCATGTGCACAGGATGACGTAGTGCTCACCCCAGCTTCTCGGCGGTGCCCCGCTGCTGTGCTAGGTTGGCAACCAACTCTGGCCGGGCGCCGGCATTCGGCCAGAATCGGCAGTTCCGACGGCTATGCCAACAGCGAAGGTATGAGCGAATCCGCGACCGATACGCCCGCGGCGGAAGTGAGCTTCCCATCGTTCTCACGCCACCTTCCGGTGACTGCCGAGGCGGTGCGGTTCGCGCATGAGTGGCACGACGGCCAGCAGCGCGCATCGGACGACGCCCCGTTCGTCATCCATCCGCTGGAGGTGGGGGTGCTGCTGCACAACGCCGGGGCCCCCGACGAGGTCGTGGCCGCTGGGGTGCTTCACGACGTGATCGAGGACACGAGCGTCTCTCTACCGGAGATTGGTCGGCGCTTCGGCCCGCGCGTGCAGGAGCTCGTCGGGGCGGTGACCGACGATGAGACGATCGAGGACAAAGACGAGCGCAAGGAGGCGAGCCGGCGACGGGTCCAGGCGGTCGGCCAGGACGCGGCGATGATCTTTGCCGCCGACAAGGTCTCGAAGGTGCGCGAGCTGCGGACCCGGATTTCCAACGCTCGCCACGCCGGGCAGCAGCCGCCGAAAGACGCTGAGCGAAAGCTGACGCAGTACGACGCCGGCCTGAGGATGCTCGAGCAGGTAATTCCGGGCCATCCGCTCGAGCGCCAGCTGCGCTTCGAGCTGGAGACCCTGCGGGCGCTGCCGCCAGGCGTGCCTCAGGCGACCAACGGCTGAGCGTCAGCGCTCGGCGATCCGGTGCAGAAGCCCGACGGCCTGCCACAGCGTGCGCTGTTCTGAGGAGGACAGGTCGGCCTCCACCGCCTGAGCCAGCCAGCCGACGCGTGCCCGCCGGTCGGCTTCGAGCGCGGCGCGGCCGGATGCCGTCAACTCCACCACCGCGCGTCGCCGATCGTCGGGATCTGGTCGGCGGACGACGAATCCCTCGGCCTGGAGCTCAGCCACGGTTTGGGCCATGGACTGCGGTCGCATGCGTTCAGCGCTGGCCAGTTCGGAGGTGCTGGCAGGGCCGCAGCGCTCGAGCCGCCCGAGCACCGTGGCCTGGGGAAGGGGAAAGCGATGCTCGGCGCGCAGCCGGCGGACGAGCTGACCAAGGACCACGCGAAGCTCGCTGGCGATCAGCGCGGGATCAGTCGTCACGGCCATGGTGAATAAATAACTATACAGGCAACCTGCGCAGGTTGCCTGTATATTCTAATTCACATGAGGCAGGCGAGCACCCGCACCGCAACCCCGGTTCCAGGCCCGGCGCGCCCGGCTGCTGAGGGCAACGGAGCCGCCGCACGGGGTTCGGGCGACAGCGACCAGAGAGGCGACAGCTACAAGTGGATCGCCCTTTCCAATACCACGCTGGCGGTGCTGCTGGCCACGCTCGATGTGTCGATCACGATCATCGCCATGCCCGACATCTTCCGCGGCATCCATCTCGATCCGCTGGTGCCCGGCAACAGCTTCTACCTGCTGTGGATGATCCTGGGCTACATGATTGTCGGCAGCGTGCTGATCGTGAGCCTCGGCCGGCTTGGGGACATGTTCGGACGCGTGCGGATCTACAACCTGGGATTCATCATTTACACGGCGGCCTCGCTCGTACTCACGGTCGACTGGCTGACGGGTACCGCCGGTGCCGCCTACCTGATCGTGTTCCGGATCGTCCAGGGAATCGGCGGCGCCTGTCTGATGGCCAACGCCGCGGCGATCATCACCGACGCATTCCCCGAGAACCAGCGAGGCACGGCGCTGGGCATCAACAACATCGTCGGCGTCAGCGGCATGTTCATCGGCCTGGTTCTCGGCGGCCTGCTGGCGCCGATCGACTGGCGGATGGTGTTCCTCATTTCGGTGCCCGTCGGCCTGTTCGGCACCGTGTGGGCATATCTGAAGCTCAGAGAGGTCAACCAGCCCAAGCGCGCTCGCGTCGACTGGTGGGGGAACATCACGTTTGCCCTTGGGCTGATCTGCCTGATGATTGCCGTGACCTACGGGATCCGCCCATACGGCTCGCACGCCACAGGCTGGACCAGCCCGCGGGTGTTGATTCTGTGTGGCGTGGGCATCGCCTTGCTGGTTGCGTTCCTGATGATCGAGCGCCGTGTGGCGGATCCCATGTTCCGCCTGCCGCTGTTCCGGATCCGGGCATTCACGTTTGGCACCCTCTCCACCTTCTTATCGGCGGTGGCCCGCGGCGGCCTGATGTTCATCCTGATCATCTGGCTTCAGGGCATCTGGCTGCCGCAGCACGGCTACGACTTCCAGAACACCCCGCTGTGGGCCGGCATCTACATGCTGCCCTTGACGATGGGGATGCTGCTCGCCGGTCCCACCTCCGGCTATCTGTCGGACCGCTTTGGTGCGCGGCCGTTCGCCAGCGGCGGGATGGTGGGCGCAGCGCTCAGCTTCGGGCTGCTGATGCTGCTGCCGATCAACTTCTCCTATCCGGTGTTCGCGCTCATTCTGGCCCTGAACGGCATCTCGATGGGGATGTTCGCCTCCCCCAATCGGGCCGGAGTGATGAATAGCCTGCCCCGGGGCGACCGCGGCGCCGGCGGGGGCATGAACCAGACGTTCCAGAACTCGGCCCAGGTGGTCTCGATCGGCATCTTCTTCACCCTGATGATCGTGGGCCTGTCGAGTGCGCTGCCGGCGGCCGTGAGCTCGGGACTTGAGGCGCATGGCGTGGCGGCCGCCGCCGCCCACCAAGCGGCCCATCAGCCACCGGTCTCGATCCTGTTCGCGGCCTTTTTGGGCTACAACCCCATCCAGCATCTGGCCGGGGCGCACGCCCTGGCCACGGTCTCAGCTGCGCAGCGGGGCGTGCTGATGGGCCGGTCGTTCTTCCCCCACTTGATCTCCGCGCCGTTCCGCGACGGCCTGCACGCGACGTTCATCTTCGCCATCGTCGCCTGCCTCATGGCTGCGGCGGCATCGCTCCTGCGGGGCGGTCGCTACCACTACGTCGACGAGCGCGTCCCCGTCCATCTCTCACCGGAGGAGCAACATGCAAGTTGAGTGGTACGGGCAGTCGGCCTTCCGGCTGACCGCCGATGACCAGACAGTTTTCATCGATCCCTTCGGGGACATGTCCGGCATGGTCGCCTCGCGCGGGATGCAATGGGACTACCCGGCGATCGACGGGGTGGACGCCGACCTGGTGCTCGTGACCCACGAGCATGGAGACCACAACGGCGTCGAGGCCATCGGCGGATCGCCGGTCGTGCTGCGCTCCACGGCTGGGCGGCTGGAGTCGCCGCTCGGCGAGGTGCTGGCGGTGTCCTCGGAGCACGACGAGGCGGCGGGCACCGAGCGAGGGCCGAACACCATCTTCGTGTTCGACCTCGACGGCATCCGCGTCTGCCACTTCGGTGACTTCGGCCAGCGCGAGCTCCGCGAGGAGCAGGCGGCGGCGATCGGACAGGTGGACCTTCTGTTTGTTCCCGTTGGAGGCGGGCCGACGATCGACGGCCCGCAAGCCGCTGCGATCGCCGAGCGGCTCGGAGCGCGCTGGATCGTCCCCATGCACTACCGCACGCCACGGATCGGATTTCTCGAGCCGGCCGACACCTTCCTGTCCCGGGTCGAAAACGTCGAGCGGCTCGACGAGCCGCGCTTCGACACAGGCTCAGTGGCGGCGGACGGGGCGCCGCTGGCGGTGGTGCCAGCGGCGCCCTGAGCCGCTAGGAGACCTTCGTGAAGGCGCCGTAGGTCAGGACGTCCTTGCGGCCGGCGCACGCCGCCGCGGAGTCGCTGATGACGGTGAGCTTGAGCTTTGTGCCGTTCAGCTTGAACTTGTACTTGCCTGTCCCCGGGCACTTGCCTGCGCCCGAGCTGTCTTTGAATGTGACGGTGTTACCGCGGATCGTCGCTTTGCCCTTGACGATCGGTTTGCCGTTCTGGGTCGCGCTGTAGACGGAGCTCTTTGAGAGCTTGACCACCCAGGTGCCGTTGAGGGCTCCCCCGAGCACCGGGTCGTTCTTGATCGTCTCCTTGTACTTACCTGACAGCCCTCCCGCGGCAAATGCCACAGAAGTCAGTCCCAGTACGACGATGGCCGCAACTGCGCATGCGAGCCGCTTCATGTACTCCCCCTTGTGTTGGTGACCCCGGCCGTCGGCGGATCATATCCGCCGATATCAGCTGCGGCGCTGCTCCCAGCTGAAGCCGCGCACGGCGAGCAGCACCCCCAGCAGGGCCCAGGCCGCGATCACCCCCAAGGCGCTGACGTTCGCCCCCAGCGATGTGCCCTTGACCATCGCTCCCGACAGGCCCGCAATCACGTGGTAGAGCGGAAGCGCCTCGGCGATCCCTTTCATGAATCCGGGGGTGTGCGCCTCATCGAAGAACACGCCCGAGACGAAGATCACCGGCAGGAAGACGGCGTTGACATAGGCCGGCGTCGACTCGAAGTTGGGGATGGCGTGCGAGAAGGCGACGCCCAGGGACGCGAAGCACAGCACGCCGGCGGCGACGAAGACCACGAGCTCGGGCACATTCCGGGGCCAGCCGATCCCAAAGAACGCCCGACCGGCGAGCGTGATGATCAGGATCTGCACCGCGGTGTTGGTGACCGCGTTGCCGGCGATGCCCAGGAGGTAGGAGATCGCGGGCATCGGCGTGCCCCGGATCCGTTTGAGCACCCCGCGTTCACGCAGGAACGTCATGTTGTAGGCCAGCGCGGTGAACGTCGTCGACATCACGCTCATGCCGGCGATGCCCGGGACGATCACGTTCAGCTCGTGCTGCTTGCCGGCGAAGATGGCCCCGAAGAAGGCCAGGAACAGCAACGGCAGCAGGAAGTTGAAGAAGGCCGCGCTGGGGTTGCGCCAGAACAGCCGCCGCTCCAGCCGGTACTGACGCCAGGCGAGGGTCAGCACGCCGGGCATCAGCGATACCCGCCCTTGGCCACAGGTGCCTGACGCTCCTCGGGGTCCTCCCGGCCCTCGACGATCCGTTGGGGTTCCGCGACGTCGTCCGCGGCGGTGAGCTCCAGGTAGACGTCCTCCAGCGTGGGCCGCGTCACCGTCAAGCCCTCCAGGCGCTCGCCGCGGGCGAGCGCCTCGCCGGTCAGCTCGTGCAGCAACCCCGTCGGGTCGTCGGTCTGGCGCTCCACGAGCACCCCGGCCTGGTTGCGGTAGGCGACTCGGTAAGGCGCCTTGCCGGCGCTGGCACCGAGCTCCCGCGGCGCACCCTCGGTGATGATGCGGCCGTCCTTGATGATCGCTACGCGGTCGGCCAGGGCCTGAGCCTCGTCGAGATAATGGGTCGTGAGCAGAACCGTTTTGCCCAACTCCTTCAGCGAAACGATCGTCTGCCAGGCGGTCCGGCGCGCGGCCGGGTCGAAGCCCGTGGTCGGCTCGTCGAGGAAGATCAGCTCCGGGTCACCCACTAGCGCCAGCGCCAGGTCGAGGCGCCGCAGCTGCCCCCCGGACAGCGTGCGGGTCGTCGAGCGCTCCTTACCCTGCAGGCCGGTGAGGCCGATGACCTCGTCGACGTCGCGCGGGTGGGGATACATCGAGGCGAAGTGCATCAGCGCTTCGCGGACCCGGATGTGGTTGTAGAGGCCCGTGCTCTGGAGCACGATCCCGACTCGGGCCCGCAGCGCCCGCGGACGTGCACCGGGATCGAATCCCAGCACGCTCACTTCGCCCCCCGTGCGCTCGCGGTAACCCTCGAGGATCTCGACGGCAGTCGTCTTGCCGGCCCCGTTCGGTCCGAGCAGGCCGAACACCTCCCCGCGGCGAACCTCGAACTCGATTCCGCGGATCGCTTCGAAATCTCCGTAAGCCTTGTGCAGGTTTCGGACCGTTATTGCAGCCGGCATCGAAAAGATGATGCACTACGGGAGTGAAGCGGGTCTTCGATCTGCCCGCCTACCGGCGTCTGCTGTCAGCATTCGCACTGAATGAGCTCGCCTGGTCTTTCGGCGCACTAGCGCTGGCGGTCCTGGTCTACAAGCGCACGGGGAGCGTCGGCTGGACCACGGTGTTCTTCATCTCCTCGCAGGTGCTTCCGGCGCTCGTCTCGCCGGCCGTGGTGGCCCAGCTCGATCAGCTCTCCCCACGTGCCGTCCTGGCTGCGCTCTATCTGCTGGAGGGTGCGGCGTTCGGTCTACTGGCGTGGCTCACGCATCGCTTCAGTCTGGGACCGGTGCTCGCGCTGGCCTTCGTTGACGGAGTGCTCGCCATCAGCGCGCGCGCGCTGGCGCGCGCGGTGACCGTGTCGGTCCTCGAGCCCGTCGGCCTGCTGCGTGAGGGCAATGCAGTTGCGAACGCCTCGATGACGGTGGCCTTCACGGCCGGTCCGGCGATTGCCGGAGCCGTGGTGGCGCTCGGCGGCACAGAGGCGGCGCTACTGATCAACTGTGGTCTCCTGGTGGTGATCGCGATCGTGCTGGCCACTGGCGCGTTGCCCCCGGCTTCGGCACAGCCCGCTGCGGTGGCAGGGCGTCTGCGCGCCGCGCTGTCCCATGCCGCCCGCTCGTTGCCGATCCGCAACCTGCTGTCGGTGCAGTTCGCCGGGCTCATCTTCTTCACGATTTCGGTCCCGGTGGAGGTGGTGTTCGCTCAGCGCACGTTGCACGCCGGCGCCGGCGGGTACGGAGCGCTTCTATCGTCCTGGGGAGCGGGCGCCGTGGCTGGCAGCATGGCGTTCGCTCGCTGGCGACGGAGCTCGATGCGGCCGCTGATCGTGGCCAGCTATGCGCTGCTGGGAGTCGGCTTTCTGGTGATGGCCGCCGCGCCAACGCTGGGCGTGGCCATCGCCGGCGCCGTCCTGGCCGGTGTGGGCAATGGAGTTGAGACGGCGGCGGTTCGCACCGCGCTCCAGGAACTGGTGGAGACCGGTTGGATGACGATGATGATGAGCCTGACCGAGTCGCTGAACCAGGCCACTCCCGGGATCGGGATCGTGCTGGGTGGGGCGGTGATGGCCCTTTCCTCGACGCGGATCGCGCTCGGCGTCGCGGGCGGCGGCGCGTTGGCGGTGACCGCGGTGACCTGGGTCGCTCTGCGGCCGGCGGTGATGGCCGCGAAGCCACGAGACGAGCGGCGTCCCACTCAGGGCGGCAGCGGGAAGATGGGCACTGCCGGGGCAAGCCGGTAGCGTCCCTCGGAGCCGTGCGCCTGGCGTGTATCGACATCGGCTCAAACACGACGCGGCTGCTGGTCGCCGACCGCGACTCCGGGCGGCTGGCTGAGGTGCACCAGCAGCGTGTGTTCACGCGCCTCTCCCGTGGGCTGAGTGCCGAAGGGACGCTTTCGGAGGAGAAAATCGGCGAGGTGGCGAGCGTCGTGTCGGACCAGCTCGATACCGCCCGGACGCTGGGTGCGGCGAGTGTATGCACGCTGGCCACGGCTGCCATCCGGCGAGCTAGCAACGGTGGCGCGCTGGCGGGCGCGGTGCGGGCGGCTTGTGGCCTGGAGGTGAGGATCCTCTCCGAACAGGAGGAGGCGCGGCTGGCGTTTGTCGGCGCCGCCCGCACGCTGGAATGGGAGGTCAGCGGGTTGCTGGGCGTGGTCGACGTGGGCGGAGGATCCTCTGAGTTGATCGTCGGCCAAGCCCCGGACGTGATCGGTTGGAGCAGGTCTTTCGCCGTTGGGTCGGGCGACCTCGCCGACGCGTTCTTGCGCTCCGATCCCCCTTCCGCCGGAGAGATTGGCAGCGCGCGGGAGCATGTTGAGGCGGCGTTCGCCGGGGTGCGCGTCCCGGACACTGCGGCGGCGGTGGCCGTGGGGGGAAGCGCCACTTCGCTGCGCCGGCTGGCCGGAGAACGGCTGGATGAGGCCGTTTTCGCCCGCCTGTTCGAGCTGCTGATGAGCGCTCGAGCGGCCGAGGTAGCCCGCCGTTACGCGCTCGACCAGCAGCGCGTCCGGCTGCTACCGGCTGGATTGTTGGTCCTTCAAGGCGCCGCCGAGCTGTTCGGGACCGCGCTGCGGATCGGCCGTGGCGGTATCCGTGAGGGCGCGCTGCTGGAGGCGGCGACGTGAGCGAGCCGCCCGAGCCTCCAGTCGCATCGGGCGCCCCAGAGCCACCGCGTTCGGCTCGTGAAGCGGTGGCCGAGATGCACATCCGGGCGCCGAGCCGTGGCAACCGGCGCCTGGAGCGCCTGCTGCAGGCGGCCAACGCCGACGCGCAGCTGAAGGCCTGGTGGCACGTCTCGGCGGTCAACGCCACGAGGCGGTTGGGGATGTCCGATCACTCCTGGGTGCACGTGCAAATCGTGCTCAACATCGCCCTGCGGCTGGCGCGTCTCTTGTTCCGTCGCGGCGTGAGCCCAAGCGTCGTGGCCGACTACGGGATGAGCGTGCACGACGCCGAGGTGGTGATCGCGGCCGGAAGCCTCCTGCACTGCGTCGGCATGTCGATCCATCGCGATGATCACGAGCGCTTCAGCCTGTTCCTGACCGCGGACAAGCTCCCGGCGCTGCTCACGGATATCTACGAGGAGCCCGAGCGCACGGTGATCACCTCCGAGGCCCTGCACGCCATCATCGGCCACCGTCGCAAGGGAGCCCCGTTCACGGTCGAGGCAGCGATCGTGCGCGTGGCCGATGCGCTGGATATGGCCCGCGGGCGCTCACGCGTGCCGTTCGAGACCGGCCATCAGAACATTCATTCGCTCTCCGCGTACGCCATCGAGGGGGTCAAGATCGTCCCTGGCGAGGACCGCGCCGTGCGGGTGGAGATTGAGATGTCGAACAGCGCGGGCATCTTCCAGGTCGACGAGCTGCTGGCGACAAAGCTGCGGGGCTCGGGGCTGGAGCAGCACATCGAGGTGATCGCTCGGATCGAGGCCGAGCAGGAGCAACGGCTGCTGCCGGTGTTCAGGATTTGACGACCGAGCGGGCGCGGGGGCGTCCTGGCAAGCAGGGGGCGCGGGCGCGGTGGCGCCTGGGTGGGGTGCGGGTGGCGTCTGCGGGGTGGGTGCGGTTGGCGTCCGTGGGGCGGCCGTGGGTGGACGCGACCACGCGAGCTGGACATGCTCAAACTGCCATTCACGCCCCGCCGCGCGCTCGTTGGGCGTTTGAACACGCTATGCATGCTCAAACTGCCATTCACGTCCCCGCCGCGCGCTCTTTGGGCGTTTGAACACGCTAGAGCACGAACGGGATGAGTCTCTTCGTCCGCGCCTTGTAGGCCGGATACGCCGTGGGCAGGGCGGCGGTGAGGTTCTTCTCCTCCACCACCGCGCTGTAGAAGAAGTAGGCCCCCAGCACCGGAACGATGATCAAGCCGATCAGGTTGGTCACGAGGGCGGTCCCCAGCACCGCGAGTAGCAGTCCCGAGTAAATCGGGTGGCGGACAAATCGATACGGGCCGGACGTCACGAGCTCCGGCTCGGCTTTCTCGGTCATCGGCATCCCCCAGTTGCGCCCTAAGTACACCCGAGCCCAGACCGCCAGCGCGATTCCCAGCGCGAATACTCCGGCGCCGATGGCCCCGATGAGCACGCTATGGATCGCGAACGTTCCTCCGCGAAACACTCGAGTCAGAAGGAAAACCAGCAGGGCAGTCAGTCCAGCGAGCGGAATCCGCCGCCGCCCGCCCCGCCGGCCTTCCTTCGCCCCGACTGCCGAGGCGAGCCAGTAGGCCCCGAACATGATCCAGGCGACGGTGATCGCGATCTTGAGCGCGGACATTTTCTTCGGCGACCGTGTGTGAGCGGTTGTCGGCGAGCGCCTGTCCACGCTACGCCTCCGATGACCCGCTGTCACCGAGCAGCTCAAATCACACAAATTAGTGTTATCTGCGTGATCACTGGTATGATCCCGAACCATGCCATCTGACGCGGAGATCACGTTCGCCGATCATGCCGGGCGTTTGTATGCGCGCCGTTACGGAATGGCGCCGATGGTGGGCCGGCTGCTGGGCTACCTGCTCGTGTGCTGGCCCCGGGAGCAGAGCATCAGCGAGCTCGCCGACGCGCTTCTGGCCAGCCGGAGTGCGATCGCCGGGGCGGTCAGCACGTTGGAGAGCCTGGGTCTGGTCCACCGGTCGCGTGCCGCCGGGGAGAGGATGGACCGGGTGTGCATCGATCGGACCTCGCGACGTGCGATGGGCTTCGACGTCTCGGAGTATCGGGAGCAGCGCGAGCTCGCCCTGGAGGGCCTGGAGGTACTCGCCGATGCTCCCCCCGAGCGCCGAGCGGTGCTACTTGAGCTGGTGGCCTTCCACGATTTCCTAGTCGAGCGGTTGCCCACGTTGGAGCAGGAATGGAAAGAGCACCGCGAGGCGCTCCGCAGCGCCGGGAAGCTCCCGGGCGGTCGGCCGTGACCATTGACCTGAAAGGCCGAAGAGCGATGACGAATGGCTCGACCGGGCCCGCGATCCTTGCCAGCGGGGTCAGCAAGAAGTTTGGCGAGCAGCGCGTGCTCGACCAGGTGGACCTCACCGTCGCGGAGGGCACGATCTTCTCGCTGCTGGGCCCCAACGGGGCCGGCAAGACGACGATGGTGCGCATCCTGTCGACCCTGATCCCGGCGGACGCCGGGAAGATCCAGGTCGCCCGACACGACGTGCGAGCCGAGGCAGCCGATGTACGCGCGGCGATCGGAGTCACGGGTCAGTTCTCGGCGGTGGACAACCTGCTCACCGGCGCTGAGAACCTGCGCCTGATGGCCGACCTGCGCCACCTCGGCCGCGACAAGGGGCGCCGGCGGGTGAGCGATCTGCTCGAGCGGTTCGACCTGAGCGACGCAGCCGAAAGGCCGCTGTCGACGTACTCCGGAGGAATGCGCCGGCGCCTTGATCTGGCCATGACGCTCGTCGGCGATCCGCGACTGATCTTCCTGGACGAGCCGACGACCGGGCTGGATCCGCGCAGCCGCCGCACGATGTGGCAGATCATCGGCGAGCTGGTCGCCGACGGCGTCACGATCTTTCTCACCACCCAGTACCTCGACGAGGCCGACCGGCTCGCCGACCGAATCGCGGTGCTCGACCGCGGTCGCGTCGTGGCCGAGGGCACTCCCGCCGAGCTCAAGCGCCGCATCCCTGGCGGACACGTCACGCTGCAGTTCGCCGACCCGCCTGCGCTGCGCCGGGCGGCCGCGCTACTCGACGTCGCGCTGCCCGAGGACGACAAGCTGGCCCTACAGGTGCCGGGTGACGGCACCCTCGCCTCGCTGCGCCGCCTGCTTGCAGAGTTGGACGACGCCTGCGTCGAGGTCGAGGACCTGTCGATCCACACCCCCGACCTCGACGACGTGTTCTTCGCGGTCACCGGCCACTCGACCGACCAACCCACGACCGAGGAGGCGCTTGCGCGATGAGCGCTCTCGCCTACACCGTCACAGACTCGGCGACGATGCTGCGACGCAATCTCAAGCATCAGCTGCGCTACCCGTCGGTGACGCTGATGCTGGTCGGGATGCCGATCGTGTTCTTGTTGCTGTTCGTCTACGTCTTCGGCGGCCAGCTCGGCGCCGGCCTCGGCGCTGATCGCGCTGGGCAAGGCGATCGGACCGCCTACCTCAACTACGTGGTGCCCGGCATCCTGATCATGACCGTGGCCTCGGCCGCACTGGGGACCGCCCTGTCGGTCGCCATGGACATGACCGAGGGCATCATCGACCGGTTTCGCACGATGGCAATAGCCCGCGGCGCCGTGCTGACCGGTCACGTGCTTGGCAGCCTGATCCAGACGGTCATCGGCCTCGTGATCGTGCTCGGGATCGCCCTCGCGATCGGATACCGCCCGACGGCCGGCCCGCTTGCGTGGCTGGGCGTCGTCGGGGTGCTGCTGCTGTTCGCGCTCGCGCTCATATGGTTCTCCGCCGCGCTCGGCCTGGCGGCCAAGAGCGTCGAAACCGCCAGCAACACGCCGATGTTCCTCACGCTGCTGCCCCTGCTGAGCAGCGGATTCGTCCCGACGGGGACGATGCCGAGCGGTCTACGTCAGTTCGCCGAGTACCAGCCCTACACCCCCGTGACCCAGACCGTGCGCGGAATGCTCACCGGCACCCCCTCCGGCAGCCATGCGATCGCCGCCATCGCATGGAGCCTGGGCATCGCAATTGTCAGCTACCTGTGGGCAGTGCGCCTCTACAACCGTCGGCGAGCCACCGACCCGAAGTGAGGGCCGCGGCTGGCCGCAGGCGACATCGACCTGGCGCCGCTGAGCGAACTAGAGACGCCGATCTTTGGGTCTACACGAAGCGCCGATCCGGACGGACGCGCCGACAGACGGAACGCGGGCACCGCCCGGGTATTCGATGACCGCCTGGACCGGCGCTGGCGCCAGGTGAAGCTGCGTCGACTCCGGCCGGCCATGCCAGTAGCCGATCACGCGGCCCGCGCTTCCAACCCACACCCCGGTCAACGCCGCGGGAGTGCCCTTCATCCAAAACAATGGTTGGGCCGGCGGCGAGTACGCGAACACCATCGGACGGACTACGTGCCTGACTCCCTGCAGACCACGCGCCTGGGCGGCGAGCGTGAAAGCGACCGGCAGGCACGCATTCCCCTTCGCGATCGCCATCTCACGCCACTGGAACGACGCGCTTCCGGCCGCGCCGCCGGGGAGCACAAGCGCCAGCGTACACAGCGCCGCCAGCGTACAGAGCGCAGCCAGCGCACGCAGCGGCCGCATCGCCACAGCCAGAGCGTTCATTCCTTGCGTTATAGAGCAGCCCCGCTGGGTTGGGCAAACAGGAGCAGCTCGGAATCTGGCTGCCGGCTGGTCGGAATCATCGTGCCGTGCGCGGATGAGCCGCGGGTCACCTTTGCGGGTCCCGGACGGCGTCGGCGTCCTCGGCGACGCCCCCGGCCGCGCTCGCTGCGGTGACGTCCCCGGCCGCGCTCGCTGCGGCAGCGCTCCCGGCGGTCCCCACGCGGCCCCCGGCGATGCGGTCGTAGTTGAGCCGCATCAGCGCAATCACCTCGCGCACGTCTGCCTCGTTCTCGATTCGCCGCGCCGCCGGCCCGACCTTTCCCGGGAACACGGGATGGTCGGTGATGCGTCCTTGCTTGCTGAGCTCGGACCAGACGCCTTGGGGAAAGAAGAAGTGTGCAGCGTGATCTCCGTGGAGATGTCCGATCTCGCGCCGACCGAGCTTGAAGGCAAATTCCCCGCGGCGCCCTGGCCCCGCCTCGACCCCCGGCCACGACGTGACCTCCTCGGTGATCTGCCAACTGGCTGTCCGCGTGATCGTCATGTTGCCTCCTCGGTGACCGCCATTGGCCGCCCAGGCTATAAGTTCAAGTTAGCTTGAAGTCAAGGGTCGATCATGATTTTCTTTCTGTGTGGCGGATCTGCTGACGATCGGGGAGGTGACGCGGCGCAGCGGCGTGGCCGCCTCCGCGCTGCGCTTCTACGAGGAGCGAGGGCTGATCAGCTCGGAGCGAGCCGGCTCCGGGCATCGTCGCTTCCGACGGCCGGTACTGCGACGAATCGCCTTCATCGTGTTCGCCCAGCGGGTGGGGCTCTCTCTGGAGGAGATCAGAGCTGAGCTGGCCAAGCTGCCCGAAGGCCACGCCCCGACCCGCCGTGACTGGGCGCGGCTCTCCCGGACCTGGAGCTCACTCATCGATGCCCGGATCGCGGAGCTCGAGCGGCTCAGGGCGGGGCTTACGGAGTGCATCGGCTGCGGATGCCTTTCGCTCGACCGCTGCCAGCTCGCCAACCCAGGCGACCGCGCCTCGCGCCTCGGTCCCGGACCCCGCTACTGGATCGGCGACCGCTTGCCGGCGCCCGGCTAGTCGTCGACCGCTCGCCGGCGCCGGACTAGACCTCCTAGCGCTCGATTGTGGGCGGTGGAGAGCGACGCCGCCGATGACCATGGCGACGCCAGCCGTCTCGAGCCACGTGGGGACCTGGGCGAGGACGACGATGCCGATGATTGTGGCCAGCCCCGGCAGCAGCGCGACCATCGTGGCGTAGGTGGCCCGCGGCAGGCGGGCCATCGCCAGCTGGTCGGTTACGTACGGAATAACCGATGATGACACCCCGACCCCGACACCGGCCAGGAGCGCGACCGGATCGCCGAGCGCGGGGATGACGCGCCAGCCGCCGATCGGCGTTACGACCAGGGCGGCGATCAGCATCGCCGCCGCGAGGCCGTCGATTCCGCTGACCTCCGGACGCTTGGCGACCTTGTCCGCCAGGACGATGTAGAGCGCGAACAATGCGGCGTTGGCAAACGCGAACAGGAAGCCGACCAGCGCCCCCGCGAGCTGGACGTCGGTGAGTAGATACACGCCCGCCACCGCCATCACCAGGGCGAGCGCGTTGCGCGGCGAACGGGCGCCGAGCGCCGCGAGCGCGATCACCGGCAGGAACTCGATCGCCGCGACAGTGCCGAGCGGCAACTTGCTGATGGCCACGTAGAAGCAGGAGTTCATGACCGCCAGCACGGCTCCCCAGCCGAGCAGCAGCCGCCGTCCGTCCCCGTCCAGCCGGGAGAACGCATTCCAGGGCCGTCGCCAGAGGCTGAAGATCAGCGCGGCCGAGACGATCCGCAACCAGGCCACGCCCAGTACCTGCACGCGTGCAAACAAGAGCACGGCGAACGACGGGCCGAGGTAGTGGAACACGGCGCTGAGGACGAAATAGGCATGGGGCGGCACGTTCTCCGCCGCTTGCCGGGCGCGGTCCCGGGTCAGGGCCGGGCTGGGAACGGTGAGATTGATTTTCACCGGCCGTACAATGACTTGCCAGCTACCAGATGTACATGGCCAAAGAGAGGTATACTGCGTCTCATGCCTGGGGATCGAAGGCAAATTGGCAGGACTACCGAAGGTGCTCCCATAGATGACGTGAACCTGCGGTTGCTGGCCGAACTGCAGGCCGACGCACGCCTGAGCCTGGCCGAGCTGGGCCGGCGCGTCGGGCTCTCGTCACCGGCCGTCGCCGAGCGCCTGCAGCGGCTCGAGCAGGACGGGGTGATCGCCGGCTACCACGCGCGGCTCGATCCGCGCAAGCTCGGTCTGACGCTCACTGTCGTGATCCGCGTGCGGCCCGCGCCGCGGCAGCTGCACGAGGTCGGGGACGCGGCCCAGCGGACGCCCGAGGTCGTGGATTGCCGCCGGATCACCGGCGAGGACTGCTACATCATGACCGCGCACGTCCGTGACGTCGGCCATCTGGAGGAGCTGGTCGATCGGTTCGCGGCATACGGCCAGACGACGACCTCGATCGTTCAGTCAGCTCCTGTCAGCGATCGGGGTCTGATGCTCGAGCCGGACGAAGAGTCGCCTACGCGATCGCTGCGGGTCGCGCCGGACCGTTAGCCGCTGATGCGCATCTTTCTGGCCGGAGCCAGTGGCGTGATTGGCGTCCGGCTGATTCCGCTGCTCGTCTGCGCCGGGCACGAGTTGGCCGGGATGACCCGCTCGGAGCACAAGGTGGAAATGTTGCGCGAGCTCGGCGCAGAGCCGGTGGTCTGCGACGTCTTCGATGCCGATGCCCTCAGTCAAGTCGTCAACGCCTTCGGACCCGAGCTGGTGATGCACCAGCTCACCGATCTGCCCGATGAAGCCGATCGGATCCCGGATTTCGCCGAGCGCAACAACCGCATCCGAACCGAGGGGACGCGCAACCTGCTGGCCGCCGCCAGGGCGGCGGGGACGCCGCGGTTCCTGGCGCAGAGCATCGCCTGGACGCCGCCGGCCGGTGGCGAGGCCGTGGCCGAGCACGAACGCTTGGTGCTCGACGCTGGTGGCGTCCTGGTTCGCTACGGACGCTTCTATGGCCCCGGCACATACTCGGGCGCCGACCGGATTCCTTCGCCGCCACGGATCCAGATCGACGAAGCCGCTCGGCGGACGACGGAGCTGCTCCAGGCTCCGTCGGGAATCGTGGTGATCGCCGAGGAGTCCTAGCCGCCCGCAGCTCCCAGCTGTCAGCCGGGTACTTCGAGCAGGCGGAACGCGGTCAACTCGACCCGCGTGGCGTGTCGGGCCTCGCTCAGGACGATCAGGACGTTTCCGCAGCTCGGGCAGCGGACCACGACTCCAGGCGCGCGCGTATAGACCACAAGCTCGGCGATGGGGGCCGTAGCTCCGCAGTGAGCGCACGATCCGCGGGCAGATGTCATCTCGGTGCCGAAGTGCTCGAACAGCGCCCCGGCAATCGCGTTTCCGTCGAGTGCGTCCATGGCTTCGCGCTCAGGTTCCCGTCGGCCCGAAGCGCTCGGTCCTGATCCGACTCGGGTCGTGTCCGAGCTCGACCATCGTCGAGGCCACTGTCTCCACGAAGGCGCTCGGGCCGCAGATGTAGGTGAGCGGGCGCTCTGCCGCGGGGCCCACGCTGTCCTCGAGCAGCGCTCGATCGACGCGTCCCCGGTGGCCGCGCCACCCCTCCGGCCATTCGCGCGTCAGCGCCAGGCGCAGATCCAAACCCCGACCTTCGGCCAGACGCGTGAGCTCGTCGCTGTAGATGACCTCGGCAGGCGAGCGGGAGGAGTAGAGCAGTCGCGCCTGGACGCCCGACGCGACAGCCGTCCAGTGACGCAGCATCGCGCGGAGGGGGACAACCCCCGAACCGCCGGCAATAAGCGCAAGCGGCCCCCCGAGTGACTCCTCCCAGACGAAGTAGCCGCCGATCGGCCCACGGAACTCCAGCTCGTCGCCCGGTCGCAGTTCGTCGACCAGATACGGTGACACCTCGCCGTCGTCCAGCCGCTCGACGGTGAGCACAAGGTCACGGTCCTCGGGCGCCGAGGCGATCGAGTAGCTGCGCTGAGCCTGATAACCATCCTCGGCGGTCAGTCGCACATCGACGTGCTGGCCGGCGCGGTGCCCCGGCCAGACCGAAGGTTCGAGCACGATCGACTTGCACCGGGGCGTCTCGTCCGCCAGCTCGACCACGCTCGCCAGCCGCCAGGTCAGTCGCCCTGGTAGCGCTGCTCGAGCCAAGGGTCTCCGCGGTTGTGGTACCCGTAGGTCTCCCAGAAGCCGGGCTCGTCGTCGGCGGTGAGCGTCAGCCCGCGAACCCACTTGGCGCTCTTCCAGAAGTACAGGTGCGGAACGAGCAGCCGGGCGGGCCCGCCGTGCTCGGGCTCCAGCGGCTCGCCGCCGTACTCGTAGGCCACCCAGGCGTGGCCACCGGTCACGTCCTCGAGGGGCAGATTTGTGGTGTAGCCGCCGTCCGACCAAGCGGTCACGAACTCGGCCTCCGTCCCAAGCCCCTCGAGCAGCGTGTCCACGGAGACGCCCCTCCAGGACGTGCCGAGCTTCGACCATTTGGTCACGCAGTGGATGTCGACGGTGATCGTCTCCGACGGCAGCGCGATGAAGTCATCCCACGGCCAAGACACCGGCTCGTCCACCGCGCCGTGGACGGTGAAGCTCCACTCGTCGAGGGGGGTATGCGGCGTGGGACCGGCCGAGAGGACCGGGAAGTCGGCGGTCACGTACTGCCCTGGTGGGACCCGCGAGGGATCCTCCACCGGTCGCCGCCGGCCCGTGAAGCCTCGGCTGACAGGCGACATGGCGCTCCAGCTTACGCCACCGCCGCCCGCCCGTGGAGAATCAGCCCTGCCGCTGGTGCCGCACGTGCTGCGGCGTGATCGTGAACTTGATTCGCTGCTCGCCCGGCTGGCGGAACGGGTACTCGTCCTGGTCGATGAACTTCTTCGACAGGCGGTCGATGTGCTCGTCGGCACCCTCGGTCGTGCCTTTGGCATCGCCGCGGATCTCGACGTAGTTGTAGGGGTTCCCCGCCTCGTAGACCAGCAGCGTGACGCGCGGGTCGTGCTCGAGGTTGGTCGGCCATCTGCGGCCGACCGCGCTGTTGATGGCCACGTCGCCGTTCTCGGTGTCGACCCAGACGATCGTGGAGAGAATCGTTCCGTCCTGGTTGTGAGTGGACACGACCGCGTAGTTGGGGTTCTGCAGCAGGTCGCGGACCTCGGGATCGTTAAGCGTTGTCATGGTCTTCCTTTACCCGGGAGCGGCCGCCGGTTACCAGTGCACACCGCGCATCAGGTGGGCAAGCGCCACCTGCTCGGTCGAGGCCTGCTCGCTGGGATCCTGCTGCCCCCGCGCCGCTGCCGAGTCGGGGAAGACCTTGTAGGCGGTGGAGAGGATCTGGTCCACGGCCTTGGGTGCCAGCGCGTAGGCCACCTCACCGAAAGTGCCCAGCCGCGTGCCGATGTGCTTCGGCTTGGTGCGGATCGCCTCGCAGATCAGGTCGGCGGCCTCATCCGGGGAGATCGTGGGGAAGCTGTCGTAGATCTTCGTCGGGGCGATCATCGGCGTGCGCACAAGCGGCATGTGGATCGTGGTGAAGTGGACGTCGTCCGAGATCGTCTCCGAGCCCACCACGCGGGTCCACGCATCGAGCGCCGCCTTGGAGGCGACGTAGGCCGAGAACCGCGGCGGGTTGGTCTGGACGCCGATCGAGGAGACGTTGACCACGTGACCGGACTTGCGCTGACGCATATGGGGCAACAACCCCATGATCAGCCTGATCGTCCCCAGGTAGTTGAGCCGGATCGTGCGCTCGAAGTCGTGGAAGCGATCGTAGGAGAGCTCGATCGAGCGGCGGATCGACTTGCCGGCGTTGTTGACCAGCACGTCGACGGCCGGATGATCGGAGAGGACGCGGTGGCAGAGCTCCTCGATCGAGTCCGGATCGGAGACGTCCGCCGCGTACACGTGGGCGGCCCCGCCGAGATCCTCGATCTCCTGACGCGCCTCTTCGAGCTTGTCCTCCGAGCGCGCGACGAGCAGCGGGATCCCGCCGGCCTGGGCGATCTTCCGCGCGGCGGCGCGACCGATGCCGCTCGAGGCGCCGGTGATCAGCACCGTCTTGCCGTTGACGGCGCCCTCAAAGCTGCGGTCCTTGAACAGGTCGGGATCGAGGTTTCGCTCCCAGTAATCCCACAGCTTGTCGGCGTAGCTATCGAGCGGTGGCACCGAGGTCCCGGTGCCCTCCAGGGCGCGCTCGGCATCGCGGGTGTCGAACTCGGCGGTGAGGCCCATGTGCTGCAGGATCTCGTCCGGTATGCCCAGGTCGGCGAGCAGCGCCCGGCGCACACCGCGTCCGGCTGGCAGCTGCATGAGCATCCCCAGCGTGCCCTTCGGGAGCGCGCGCAGCAGCCCCGCGTCGATTCGCATCGAGAGCTGGGGGGCGTGCGCGGCAGCAGCAAAAGCGTTGATCACATCCCCGGAGCGCTGAGGCTTGGGGTTACAGAGGTGAAACGCCTGGCCGTCGAGCCCGGGTCGGTGCGCGATGTCGTCAAGCGCCGCCGCTACGTAGTCGACCGGGACGATGTTCGTGTAGCCGAACTCCGGGGCCACAAGCGGGAACCACGCCGGCAGGTAGTGGCGAGCCTTCTTGATCGCGGTGAAGAAGTAGTAGGGCCCGTCGATCTTGTCCATCTCGCCGGTGCTCGAGTCGCCGACCACGATCGCCGGGCGATACACGCGCCAGGGGGTGGTGGTCCGCTCGCGGGCCAGCTTCTCGGCCTCGAACTTGGTGCGGTGGTAGGGATGGTCGAGCTTCTGGCCCTCGTCGAACATGTCCTCGCGGAACAGTCCCTTGTACCTGCCGGCGACGGCGATCGACGAGACGTGGTGAAAGCAGCCGACGCGAAGCTCGTTGCCGAGCTCGACGGCGTGGCGCGTCCCCTCGACGTTCGCCGTCCGGTTCACCTCGTCCGCTGCCGTCATGTCGTACACGGCGGCCAGGTGAAAGAAGTGGTCGACCCGGCCGGCGAGCGCCGCCAGCGCCTCGTCCTCGACGCCGAGCCTGGGAAGGGTCAGGTCGCCGATCACCGGGTGCACACGCTCGGATCCGGCCACTCCCCAGCGCTCGATGAGCCGCTGCAGGCGATCGAGCGAGCCGGGGCGGACCAGCACATGGATGTCGCCCTCGCGCCCGAGCAGACGGGCGACGAGATGATGGCCGATGAACCCTGTGGCTCCGGTTACGAAGTAGGCCATCGGGGCCGCGAAGCTACCAGCCGCCGAGCCAGTCGGAGTTTGCCGCCCGTCGCTTCTGGGCGGCCACCTTGGCGTGCTTACGCTTGTCCAGCCGCCATTGGATCAGTGAGAACACCGTGATCAAGACCGGGAAGAAGGCGATCGTCGCGAACATGACGTTCGTCACCGACTTGTCGTCGCTCTCCCCGTACCAGCCCTGACCGGAGTTGGCCAGCGCGCTCGGCGCCGCGACCAGCACCACGACGACCACGGCGCTGAAAATGACGGCGATTCGGGCGCGTAGCATCGCCGGCAAAGCCTACCTCAGGCCGCCACGCTCTCGTTCGCGGAGCGCACCGCCGCGATCGCCTCGAGCAGCGCCGGGTTGTAGCGCTCGGGGCGGGCGCTGATCTCGATGTGCCGAATCGGGGCCTCGAACTCCTGCGCTCCGAGCGCCGCCGCCAGCTCGCGCTGCTTGCGCGGCGGCACGGCGTCGTCCTTGGTGGTGACGACCACTGCCGACGGGACGTCCAGGGGGTGAAGCCAGGGCCGCGAGTCGAAGCGCCCGAGCTCGCGTCCGGCTTCGGCAATATCCCTGGCGGAGTGACGTTGGAGCTCTGAGAGAAGCCATGCGGTGCGCGCGGACTCGGGCAGCCCGATGCGGTGAAAGCCCCATCGCCAGGTCTGAAGCGGCGCCAGCTTGAGCATCAGTCCCAACATGCCCATCGTCCGCCAGTAGCGGCGCGTCTGGGGTTCCTGCCAGTGCTGCGCGGTGCCGCTGAGCACCAGCCCGGCCACAACGTCCGGCTGGTCGCGGGCCACTAGCTGCCCGATCGCGCCCCCCATGGAGTAGCCGACGATGATCGCCGGCGCCAGCTCCAGCTCGCGCAACGCGGCCGCTGCATCGGCGGCGCAGTCGGCGAGCCGGAAGGGCTGAAGCGGACGCAGCCCGCGCCCGTGGCCCCGGTGATCGATGGCCAGGACCCGATATCCCGCTGTGCGCAGATCCTCGTAGGCCCCGTACCAATTGAGATCGCCGCTGACGATCCAGCCGTGCAGCAGCATCACCACCGGCCCGTCGCCCCCCGTATCACGCAGGAACAGCTCGCCCCGATCGGGAGCGACGACGGTGCGGGCCGGGGGAAGCTCCACCGGCGGGATCGGAGGCCAGGGGGACGCTCGCACGGTCAGGCATCCTAGTGACCACAACCGGCGCTTCCTACCATGGCCGCGTATGGCCGTGGCGATCGCCTCAGACCTGGGCAAGGACGTTGCCGGAGAACCGCTGCTGCGCGGAGTGTCGTTCAAGCTCGAGCGTCGTGACCGCATGGCGCTCGCCGGACGCAACGGCGCCGGCAAGACGACGCTGCTGCGCGTGCTGGCCGGCGAGGCCTCGGTCGACGAGGGCGAGCTGATGATCGGCAAGGGGGTGAAGGTGGCGCTGCACGACCAGCGGCCGCCGCGGGCGCGTGAGCTCTCGTTGCGTGACTACGTGCTCGCCGGCGCCCGCGAGCTGCTGGCGATCGAGGAGCGGTTGCAAGCGCTCGAGCGTGAGATGGAGGCGGGCGCCCACGACGAAGCCACTCTCGGCCGTTACGCAGAGGCCCAGGCGCGGCTCGAGCACGCCGGCGGCTACGCCTGGCGTCAGCGGGCGCTGCACACGCTCCGGGGCCTGGGCTTTCGCGACGAGGCGGACCTCGACCGCTCGCTGCAGACGTTCTCCGGCGGCGAGCTGACGCGCGCGTCGCTGGCCAGGGCGCTGGTCGGCGACCCAGACCTGCTGTTGCTGGACGAGCCGACCAATCATCTGGACATCGAGTCGCTCGAGTGGCTCGAGCAGCGGCTGCAGTCGCTCGACGCGGCGATCATCCTGGTGGCGCACGACCGCTGGTTCCTGGAGGCGGTGGGCACCTCGGTACTGGAGCTGGAGGGCGGACGCGGACGCTTCTTTGCCGGGCCGTGGCACGTGTGGCGCAAGGAGAAAGCCCAGCGCGAGCAGGCGCTTGGCCGTGCGATCGAGCAGCAGCAGGCGGAGATCGAACGCCTGGAGCGCTTCGTCAACCGCTTCCGGGCCGGCACCAGAGCCCGCCAGGCTGGATCGCGCGCCAAGCAGCTGGCCAAGGTCGATCGGCTCCAGCGCGCACCGGGCGACGGCGCCGCACTCGAATTCAGCTTCAAGGCGCCCGAGCGCTCGGGCCGCGTGGTGTTCGAGCTCCTCGACGGGCGTCTGCAAGCGGGCGACAAGGTCCTGCTGGAGGACGCGGAGATGTGGCTCGAGCGCGGCGAGCACGTGTCGCTCGTCGGCCCCAACGGTGCCGGCAAGACGACGCTGATCGAGGGGCTCGCCGGCCGCCGGGAGCTCCAGGGGGGCAAGCTTCGCACCGGCCACAACGTGAAGCTGGGCTATCTGAGCCAGCACGCAGACGAGCTCTCAGCCGGCGCCCGCACGCCGCTGGAGGCCGTGCAGCGAGCCACGAAGCTCACGCCCAACAAGGCGCGCGCGCTGCTGGGGCGGTTTCTGTTCTCCGGCGAGGAGGCCGAGAAGCCGCTGGACGAGCTTTCGGGCGGCGAGCGGCGCCGGCTGTCGCTGGCGATCCTCGTCAGCTCGGGAGCCAACGTGCTCGTGCTCGATGAGCCCACGAACCATCTCGACCTCGAAAGCCGTGAGGCGCTCGAGCGTGCGCTGCGGGCGTTCGAGGGCTCGGTTCTGCTCGTGTCCCACGACCGCGCGCTGCTGGATGCAGTGGGGACGCGGACCGTGGCCCTCGAGGAGCGGGCCCTGCACAGCTACGTCGGCGGCTGGGCCGAGTACCTGCGGGCCCGGGAGGAGCGGCTCAAGGGCCGTCCTGTTCCCTCCCTACACTGATTCGAGGAGATGCCACCGTCCACAGATGGCCGGGCCGTACGGCTGGCCGTAATCGACGATGACAGCGGGTTGCTGACCCTGCTCGAGCGGCGCTTTCAGACGCTGCGCTGGGAGTGGCAGGCGCTTCCCTACCCGGCCGGCCCGGACCAGCTGGCGGCGATGCGGCTGCACGCCGTAATCGTCAACCCCGGCCTGACGGGGCTGACCTACGTCGAGCGTCTGGCGCTCGCGCTGCCGGGAGTGGCGCTGCTCGTCTGCGCGTTGCCGACGACGCTGGCCGACCGCGTTCGTGGACTGCGTGGCGGAGCCGATGACTGGGTGACCAAGCCATGCCATCCGGAGGAGCTTCTGGCGCGAATCGACGCCGTGTTGCGCCGTCGCCGGGTCGGCGAGCTGCCGCTCGAGCAGCAGACGATGGCCGTCGGCGAGCTCGTGATCCGGCCTGAGCGCTTCGACGCCTACGTGGGGGATGAGGCGATTTCGCTCTCGCGCAAGGAGTTCGAGCTTCTGTACCAACTCGCCACAGCTGAGGGCAGGGTGCTGGAGCGGGACGAGATCTACCAGCGGGTGTGGGGCTACACGATGGTTCACGGTGACCGTTCGGTCGATGTCTTCGTGCGCAAGCTGCGCCAGAAGCTGGAGCGAATGTCGCCCCGCTGGCGCTACATCCACACGCACTTCGGCGTCGGCTATCGGTTCGCGGCCGAGCCGCTGGACGGTGCGCCTGACAGCCGCGAGCCCGATGCGCAGCCAGCCGGCGAACTGACGCCCGCGCCGGTCTAAGCTAAATGGCAATGCCCACTGGGCTGCGCAACTTCGCGATCGTCCTGGCGATCGCGGCCCTTATCGTCCTCGTTCCCGGCGGTGGCACGGGCGCAAACTTCGCGCTGCAGGCGATCTCGCTGGTGTTCCTGGCCGTGGTCGGGTGGTTCGGCTACACGATGTACCGCGATCGCCGCACGCAGCTGTTTTCTCTGGGCGCCGCGCGGCGTGCCGTCCTGTACGCAGCGATCGGGGTCGCGCTTCTGACCCTGACCGCCGAGCCGCGGCTGTGGGTGGACACCGACGGAAAGATCGTCTTCCTCCTCCTGCTGGTGGGCGCCGGCTACGCCGTCTTTGCCGTGATGTGGTCGGCCCGCCGCTACTAACCAATTGAGAGCCTGAGCAAAGAGAACCGAGAGGTCCTGGCCGACTGGTTGATCGTCATCGGCGCGGTCATCCTGTTCGCGTCGCTGTTCTTGACCTGGAGCCATCAGTTCTCGCCGAGCTTCCTGCTCGCATTCGGAAGCTCCGATCTGCTGCATGGCGTGCCCCACGACCCAACCGCCTGGCAGGTGTACTCCGCGGCCGACGTGGTGCTGGCGCTGCTGGCGGCGGCGCTGGTGGCGGTTGCGCTGGTCGGGAATCGCAGGCTGCGGATGGTGGCCGCCGCGGCGGGCGCGATCGCCCTCGGCTTCACCCTGCATGCGCTGTCGGCGCCTCCCACCAACGGGGCCAACATCTTCAACCCGGCCTACGACGTCCCGCGCTACGCCTCGCCCGGCGCCACGGCGGGCGTCGGAGAGACGATCGCCATCATCGCCCTGCTTCTGGCGCTGGCCGGACTGGCGGTGTCTTTTACCGCGGACTGAATATGTTGTTCGGCGGCGCACATGTGCGCCGCCGCCGGCCCGATCATGATCGGGCCGGGGGCCGGCTCATGAGCCGGCCCCTATCCTCGAATTGGTGTCCATAACCCCCGCAGACCGGCGTCGAGAGCTGCCTGACGAACCCGGCGTGTACCTGTTTCGCGACGCCCGCGGGCGGGTGATCTACGTGGGCAAGGCCAAGTCGATCCGCAAGCGGGTGGCCTCGCACTTCTCGAACCCCTCGACGCGTGGCGGCAGCGATGTGGTCGAGTTGATCGACCACATCGAGGCCCTCGTCGTGCACACCGAGGCCGAGGCGCTGCTTGCGGAGCAGAACTTCATCAAGCAGTACAAGCCGCGCTTCAACATCCGCCTGCGCGACGACAAGTCCTATCCCTACATCGCGATCTCCCTGGACGAGGACTTTCCGCGGGTCTACTTCACGCGCGAGCGCCACCGCCGCGACCGCGCGTACTTCGGCCCCTACTCGAACGCCAAGCGTGTCCGCTCGACGCTCGAGGTGCTGGGCAAGGTGTTCATGTTCCGCTCCTGCGAGGGCCCGGAGCCGGGCCGGCGCTCCGGCTCGCCGTGTCTCGACTACTACATCAAGCGCTGCGAGGCGCCGTGCGTGGGCTTCGTCAGTCGCGAGGACTACCGAAGCGGCATCGACGGCGTAATCGACTTCCTGTCCGGCCGCTACCGGGAGATCGAGCGAGGGCTGGAGCGGGCGATGCGCGACGCGGCCGGGGAGCAGCGATTTGAGGACGCGGCGCGAGAGCGCAACCGGCTGCGCGCGGTGCGCTCGCTGCTGGAGCGCCAGCGGGTCGCCGGCCGGGCCACCGAGACGCTCGACGCGGTGGCCGTGGCGGTGTCCGACGGCGAGGCCAACGCCCAGGTCTTCCAGGTCCGCGACGGCGTTCTCTCAGACCGCCAGAGCTTCTATCTCGACAACGCCGCCGGGGGAGGGGTGTCCGAGGTGGCCGAGGCCTTCATCCTCCAGTACTACGCCAGCGCCATGTCGGTCCCGCCGCTGCTGATCGTCCAGCGGGAGCTGGGCGCGGCGCCGGTCCTCTCGCAGGCCCTTTCCGATCGGCGGGCCGGACCGGTTGAGATCCGCGCCGCCGAGCGAGGCGACAAGCGCCGGATCCTGGAGCTGGCGGAGCGCAACGCCCGCCTGGCCCTCGACCAGGAGAAGCTCCGCTCCGAGCGCCGTCGCCAGCAGCGGGTGGAGGCGCTCGACGGGCTGCAGCGGGCCCTCGGTATGGACGCCATTCCGCTGCGCATCGAGTGCTTCGACATCTCCACCCTAATGGGGACCAACACCGTGGCCTCGATGGTGGTGTTCGAGGGCGGCGCGCCGAAGAAGTCCGACTACCGTCGCTTCAGGATATTCGGCGGGGAGGCCGGCACCCCCGACGACTTCGCAGCGATGGAGCAGGTGCTCTCACGGCGATTGGCCCGCTGGGAGCAGCAGCGCGACGTCTCGCCGCACGACAAGGAGCACGACCCGAGTTTTGCCGCGCTTCCCAACCTGGTCGTGATCGACGGTGGCAAGGGCCAGCTGTCCGCGGGCGTGCGTGCGCTCGAGGGATTCAGGGCGCGCGGGGTGGCCGTTGTGTCGCTGGCCAAGCGCGTCGAGGAGGTCTTCATGCCGGGGCAGGACGTGCCGCTTGCATCTGGCGCACGACACGCCCGAGCTTCAGCTCCTGCAGCGGGTCCGGGACGAGGCGCACCGGTTCGCGATCACGCACCACCGCACCCGACGCGACAGAGCGATGACAGCCTCGATCCTCGATGAGCTGCCGGGGGTGGGGCCTGCCCGCAAACGTGCGCTGCTGGCGCACTTCGGATCGCCCGACGCCGTGGTGAGCGCCTCGCGAGAGGAGCTGGAGGCGGTCCCCGGCGTTCCCGGCAAGCTGGCGCGGGAGCTGTATCGCGAGCTTCACCGGACGGGGGTCTGAGGCGGCTGGCGCTCGTCCGGCCGGCGCGTCAAGCTTACGGAGATGCCAGAGACGCACACAGCGCCAGCAGAGTCCGAGCCAGCGGCCTCGGCTCTCACCGACCTCGTGATCATCACCGGCTTTTCCGGCGCCGGGAAGTCGACGGCGATGGCCGCCTTCGAGGACGAGGGGTACTTCTGCGTCGACAACCTGCCCTCGGAGATGATCCGCTCGCTCGTGGAGCTGTTCACGCACGAGGGGTCCAAGGTGGCGCGCGCCGCCGTCGTCTCAGACGTGCGCGGCGGAACATACTTCGGAGGGTTCGAGAAGATGCTCGACGATCTGCGTGCCGCGGGCGTGGAGCATCGGCTGCTGTTTCTGGAGGCCGACGAACAGGCGCTGCTAACGCGCTACAAGGAGACGCGCCGGCGACATCCACTGGCCCCCAGCGGCAGCGTGGCGGACGGGATCGCGCAGGAGCGGGAGCTGCTGCGCCCGCTCCGTCGCCGCGCGGACGTGGTGATCGACACCACCGGCGTGACCGCTGCCATGCTCCGCCGCCAGCTGGCCGACGAGCTGCTGGTCAGCCGCTACGGGCGCCTGGCGGTCACGTTCGAGAGCTTTGGCTTCAAGCACGGCCCTGTGCGCGACGCCGATTTGATGTTCGACGTCCGCTTCTTGCCCAACCCCCACTACGAAGAGGACCTGCGGCCGCTGACCGGCGCCGACCCGCGGATCAAGGAGTTCATCAATCGCGAAGGGGCGCTTGATGCCTTCTACGGACACCTGTTCCCGATGCTCGACTACCTGCTGCCCCAGTACCAGGCCGAGGGCAAAGCCCACCTGGTGGTGGCGATCGGCTGCACCGGCGGCAGGCACCGGTCGATCGCCATCGCCCGCGATCTGGCCAGCCGCTACGGAGAACAGGATGAGTACCAGGTGGAGACCGTCCACCGGGACATCGAGCGCCCGACCTGAGGTTTCGGAGCCATGATGATCGACCACGTCGGGTTTGAGGTCTCGGAGCTCGAGCGCTCGGCACGCTTCTACGACGCCGTCTTCTACGCGCTCGGTGCGCGGCGCATGCTGTCCTCGGAGCAGGCGGTGGCCTACGGCATCGACGCTCCGACCGTGTGGATCGTGGTCCGCGGCCGGGCGCCGGCGCCGGGGTACGGCCACATGGCGCTGCGGGCCAGAGGCAGGGCGGCTGTGGACGCCGCGCACCGGGCCGGCCTGGCCCACGGCGGTGCCGACGAGGGACCCCCAGGGCCTCGCCCCAGATACGGCGATGGCTATTACGCCGCCTACCTACGCGACCCGGACGGCCTCCGGGTGGAGGTCGTGAGCCTGCGCTGAGGCCGGTCTGGCAGAGCTTTAGGTAGGGTCTTGGCATGGCGGTAAGGGTCGGGATCAACGGCTTTGGACGAATCGGTCGCAACGTGTTTCGTGCCGCGTTCGAGCGCGGCGCCGATATCGAGTGGCTGGCGGTCAACGATCTGGTCGATCCCAAGACGATCGCCCACCTGCTGCGCTACGACTCCAACTACGGGCCGTTCCCGGGCACGGTGGAGGCCACCGACTCGGGGCTCACGGTCGAGGGCAAGGAGATCCGCGTGCTCGCCGAGCGCGACCCCGGGGCGCTGCCGTGGGGCGAGCTGGGCGCCGACGTCGTGATCGAGTCCACGGGCCTCTTCACCGACCGCGAGAACGCGGCCAAGCACCTCGATGCCGGGGCCAAGAAGGTCGTGATCTCGGCGCCGGCTACCGACCCCGACGTCACCGTCGCGCTGGGCGTGAACTTCGACGAGGCGTACGACAAGGACAGCCACCACGTGATCTCGAACGCGTCGTGTACGACCAACTGCCTGGCGCCGGTGGCCAAGGTGCTGAACGACACGGTGGGGATCCGTCACGGCCTGATGACCACGATCCACGCCTACACGGCCGACCAGCGGCTTCAGGACATGCCCCATCGCGACCTGCGTCGCGCCCGGGCGGCCGCCGTCAACCTGATTCCGGCCTCCACGGGCGCGGCCAAGGCCATCGGGCTGGTGATTCCCAAGCTCAACGGCAAGCTGCACGGCTTCGCCGTGCGGGCGCCGGTGCCCACCGGCAGCGTGGTCGATCTGACCGTCGAGACCGACCGCGAGACAAACGTCGAGGAGATCAACCAGGCGTTCAAGGACGCCGCCGGCGGCGGGCCCCTGCGCGGCCTTCTGGCCTACACCGAGGATCCGATCGTCTCCACGGACATCATCAAGAACCCCGCCTCTTCGATTCTCGACAGCCAGCTGACCGCCGTGATGGACGGCACGATGGTCAAGGCAATCTCCTGGTACGACAACGAGTGGGGCTACTCCAACAGGATCGTCGATCTCGTCCAGCGGATCCTCTAGCGGCTTCTGGTGCGGTGAAGACGCTCGGGGACCTGGGGAACATCGAGGGCAGACGCGTGCTCGTCCGGGTCGACTTCAACGTGCCGCTCGAGGACCGCTCGGTTGCCGATGACACCCGCATCCGGGCAGCGCTGCCGACGCTGGAGCAGCTGCGGGAGCGCGGCGGGCGGCTGGTGCTCGTCTCGCATCTCGGCCGACCGGAAGATCGCGAGCCCGAACTCTCGATGCGCCCCGCCGCCGATCGCTTGGCAGAGCTCACCGACGGGGACGTCACACTGGCCCCCGGCGTGGTTGGCGACGAGGTGCGCTCGTTCACGGAGAACGTGGGACCTGGACAGATGCTGATGCTGGAGAACGTCCGCTACGAACCCGGTGAGACCCGCAACGACCCCCAGCTCTCGGCGGCGCTGGCGGAGCTGGGAGACGCCTATGTCAACGATGCCTTCGGGGCAGCTCACCGCGCGCATTGCTCGACGGAGGGCGTCGCCAGGCTGATCGAGGACCACGCCGCCGGGCTGTTGCTGGAGCGCGAGGTGGAAGTGCTCTCCAGGCTGCTCGAGGATCCGGCGCGGCCGCTGGTGGCCGTGCTGGGAGGCGCCAAGGTGTCGGACAAGCTGGGGGTGATCGAGCGCTTCCTGTCGCTGGCGGACACGATCCTGATCGGCGGCGCGATGTGCTTTCCGTTCTTCGCCGCCCGGGGGCACGACGTGGGGAACTCCCTGTGCGAGGAGGACGATGTACAGCTGGCGCGGAGAATCCTCGAGGCCGCGGACGACGCCAAGGCCGAGCTGCGGCTGCCGGTTGACCTGGTGATCGCCGACCGCCTGGCGGCGGAGGCCCGTTCCCGGGAGCTCGACGGCCTCGACGTGCCGGAGGGCTGGATGGGACTGGACATCGGAGCTCGCACCGCGCTCGATTACGCGGAGGCGATCGCCGACGCGGGAACCGTTTTCTGGAACGGCCCCATGGGCGCCTTCGAGCTCGACCCGTTCGCCGGCGGGACACGGACGATCGCCGAGGCCGTGGCCACGGCGACCGGGACGACCGTCGCCGGGGGCGGGGACTCGGTCGCGGCGCTGCAGCAGTTCGGGCTGGCCGACCAGCTCACGCACCTGTCGACGGGCGGGGGGGCCGCGCTCGAGCTGATCGAGGGGCACAAGCTGCCGGGAGTGGAGGCGCTGCGATGAATGCGGGTACGTCTGGGCGGGGCGCCGTAGACGCCTCCGGGCGGCGCCCCCTGATCGCGGCCAACTGGAAGATGCACAAGACCGTGGCGGAAGCCGAGGCCTTCATCGCCGCCCTGCTGCCCAGCGTCTCGACGGCCGACCGCGTCGACGTGGCGGTCTGTCCCGGGTTCCTCGCCCTGCAGGCGGTGGTCGACTCCACCCGCGGTTCGGGCGTGGCGGTGTACGCGCAGAACATGCACTACGCGCCCGAGGGCGCCTTCACGGGCGAGGTGTCGACGCAGATGCTCCTGGAGGTCGGCGTCCAAGGGGTGGTACTCGGTCATTCCGAGCGCCGCGAGCAGTTCGGCGAGACCGACAGGGCCCTGCAGCTCAAGGTGCCGGCGGCGTTCGAGGCCGGTCTGGTGCCCATCCTGTGCGTCGGCGAGACCGAGGAAGAGCGCGAGCGCGGAGACACCGAGCGCAAGCTCCGGCACCAGATCCAGGAGGACTTGGCGCGCACCGATCCCGATCGGCTGGGGGAGCTGATCATCGCCTATGAGCCGATCTGGGCGATCGGCACGGGCAAGGTGGCCACGCCCGAACAGGCGCAGGAGGCGATTGCGTTCGTGCGGGCGCTGGTCGGCGACCGCTCGGCCGAACAGGCGGCCAGGACGCGCGTTCTGTACGGCGGTAGCGTCAAGCCGGAGAATGCCGCCGAGCTCATGGCCCTGCCCGACATCGACGGCGCCCTGGTCGGCGGGGCAAGCCTCGAGGCCGACTCGTTTGCGGCGATCGTCGCGGGCGCCGCGTGATGGTTGACGCAAGCGGCGACTGGTAATGGCTCTTTCACCCGGCGTCGAGAAGCTGCCCGCCAGGGCCGCCGCGCTGATCGTGCTCGACGGTTGGGGGCTGGCCCCGGAGGGGCCGGGCAACGCCGTGTCGCTGGCCTCCACGCCGGTCTTCGACGAGCTCTGGTCGCGCTATCCACACACGTCGCTCACCGCCTGCGGACGGGCGGTGGGGCTTCCGGAGAGACAGATGGGAAACTCCGAGGTGGGGCATCTCAATCTCGGCGCCGGCGCGGTGGTGGTCCAGGATCTGACCCGAATCGACGAGGCGGCAGAGAGCGGCGCGCTGGCTCAGAACTCGCCGCTGCGAGCGGCGTTCCAATCCGCCGAGCGCGTTCACTTGATCGGTCTCGTCTCCGACGGGGGCGTGCACTCCGGGTTCACGCACCTGGAGGCGCTTATCGCCATGGCCGCATCGCTGGAGGTCCCGGATCTCGTGCTGCACGCCTTCACCGACGGCCGCGACACGATGCCCCAGTCCGGCGCGGGCTACCTTGCGACCGTCCAGGGCTGGATGGAGCGCGAGGGCACGGGGCGCATCGGCTCCGTGGTCGGGCGCTACTACGCCATGGATCGCGATCAGCGCTGGGAGCGCATCCAGCGTGCGTATGACCTGCTGGTTCACGGGCGCGCCGAGCATCAGGCCGCCTCAGGCGAAGAAGCCGCGCGTGAGGCCTACGAGCGCGAGGAGACTGACGAGTTCATCGAGCCGGTGCTTGTGGGTGACGAGGCTAGGGTCAGGCCCGGGGACGCCGTGGTGGCGTTCAACTTTCGCCCCGATCGGATGCGTGAGCTGACCCAGGCCCTGGCGCAGCCCGAGTTCGAGGAAATCGAACGCGGCGGCGCGTCGGTGGTGGAGCACTACGTGACCATGACCGAGTACGAGCAGGGGTGGCCATACCCCGTGGCATTCCCGCCCGAGCGTCCCGAGACCACGCTCGCGGCGGTTGTGGCGCGTAGTGGGGTACGCCAGCTGCACGTCGCGGAGACCGAGAAATACCCCCACGTGACGTACTTCTTCGGCGGCGGCGACGAGGAGCCTCAGGACGGCGAGCGTCGCGAGCTGGTGCCATCGCCCCGAGACGTGCCGACCTACGACCACAAACCCGAGATGAGCGCCCGAGAGGCGGCGGCAGCGTTCGTCGACGCCTGGACTGCCGACTCCCCGGGCTTTGGCCTCATCAACTTCGCCAATCCCGACATGGTCGGGCACACGGGCGTGATCGAGGCCGCGGTGCGGGCGGTGGAGACGGTGGACGGGTGCCTGGAGCGGGTTGTTTCCGTGGTACATGAGGCCGGTGGCGCGTGTGTGATAACCGCCGACCACGGCAACGCCGACAACATGCTCGAGCCGGACGGGAGCCCCAACACAGCCCATTCGCTCAACCCCGTGCCGCTGATCGTCACCGTCCCCGGCCTCACGCTGCGCGACGGCGGCGTGCTAGCCGACGTGGCGCCGACGATCCTTAAGGCGCTCGGGCTGGAGCAGCCGGCAGCGATGACGGGGCGGTCGTTGATCGAGGGGTAGGGGCCGGGGCTGCGCGGGGGCCGTGGCGAGCGTCCGGGGTCGGCTGCGGCCGGCGCGAGCCCCCCGATCGATTGCGGCCGGCGTGAACGCCGCCGATCGACTGCGGCCGGCGTGAACGCCGAGCGGCGGCTCGAATTTCGCAGCAAAAGCCGCGTGACAGTTTTCGCTTGGCGATATAAGCGTCTGGGGGATGCTTATGTGCACAAGGGAGGGTGGGAGCGCGGGCTTTGCTGCGTTTTTTGAGGCGTCGTGGGTGGTGGGTTGAGGCCCTCGGGGGCGGCGCGCCGGAGTGGCCAAGGCGCCGCGCGCGCCGCGCTAAACTTGACAGCAAGCGACTGAGATTTTATACTCTAGGTCGCACGAGGTTCCAGGACTGAAGGAGGTTTCAAATGGCACTTATTCGTTGGGAGCCGGTACGCGAGCTGAACACGCTTCAGAGCGAGATGAACAGGCTCTTCAACACGGTGTTCGATGCGCCGAGCGGCGGGGATGGCGGTGGCTCGCTGCGCCGCTGGATTCCGGCCATGGATCTGGTCGAGACCGACGAGGACTTCGTCCTGCGGGCGGATCTGCCCGGCCTGGCCGAGGGCGATGTGAACATCGAGCTCGAGGACAGCGTGCTGACGGTCTCCGGCGAGCGCAAGAGCGAGCACGCGGAGCGCAAGGAGGGCTACTACCGCGTGGAGCGGGGGTCGGGATCGTTCTCGCGGTCGCTGACGCTTCCCGACGGCGTGGACCCCGAGAAGATCCAGGCCAGCTTCGATCGCGGCGTGCTCGAGGTGCGGATTCCCAAGCCTGAGGAGCGCAAGCCGCGCAAGGTCGCGATCAGCGTCGGCGAGCAGCCGCGGGCGATCGAGGGCTCCGAGACCAGCTCGTAAACGGCCTGAGCCGGGTCCGGACCGCGCCCAGCATGCGCGGATCCGCTAGCCGGAAGGGCCGCTAGCAGCTAAGGGGCGAGAGGACGAAGTCGCGCTCTCGCCCCTTTAGGCCGTGCAACGTCCGCGTAAAGTCCGGGCGATGTTCACGGTCCGGGCCCGAGCCAGCGACTCGCGCGGCCGCGCGGGCACGCTCGAGCTGGCCCACGGGTCTGTCGACACGCCGGCCTTCGTGCCGCTGGCCACACGGGGGGCCGTAAAGGGATTGGAGGCCAAGGAGGTCCGGGCCCTGGGCTACGAGATGCTCCTGGCCAACACCTTTCACCTGATGCTCTCGCCGGGTCCCGATCTGATCCGCGAGCTGGGGGGCCTTCACGAGTTCATGCGCTGGCCGGCTCCGATCATCACCGACTCCGGGGGCTTTCAGGTCTTCTCGATGGGCTACGGAGCGGTGGCCGACGAGATCAAGGGCCGGGGCCGGGACCGACAGACGGAGGGCCGGATCCTGGCGATCGACGAGGACGGCGTCCGTTTTCGCTCCTACGTCGACGGCCAGGAGCGGTTTCTGGGCCCCGAGAGCTCGATGGCCGTGCAGGCCGCGCTCGGGTCGGACATCGCGCTTACGTTCGATGAATGCACGCCGTTTCACGCCACGCGGGAGTACACGGCGCGCTCTACGGAACGGACCCACCGCTGGCTGGAGCGCTGCCTGCGCTGGCACGCCCAGAACGGCCCTCCGGGGCAGGCCGTGTACGGCATCGTCCAGGGCGGCGTGGAGCGCGAACTGCGGCTGCAGTCGACCGAGGTCATCGCCGCAAGCGGCTGCGCGGGCGTCGCCATCGGCGGCTCGCTGGGCCGCGACAAGGCGCAGATGTACGAGGTGGTCTCGTGGGCGACGGCCGACCTGCAGCGGCTGGCCCCGGACCGCCCCCGGCACCTGCTCGGCGTCGGCGAGATCGACGACCTGATCGCCGGCGTGGAGATGGGCATCGACACGTTCGACTGCGCCATGCCCACCCGGCTCGGCCGCCACGGCGTGGCGCTGGTGCCAGACCCGGCGGCCCGCTGGCGCGTGGACCTTTTCAAGGGCCGGTGGCGCTACAGCCGTGAGCCACTGCTCGACGGCTGTCCATGTCCGGCCTGTGCCGGCGGCTATTCGCGCTCATACCTGCACTACCTGCTGCGGGCTGGCGAGCTGATTGCGGGGCGTCTGCTCACGCTTCACAACCTGAGCTTCATCGGCCAGTTGATGGCCGAGCTGCGGGCGGCGATCGAAGAGGACCGGCTTGGACCCGCGGCAGCTGCGCTTCGCGAGGGCCGAGCGCCGGCGGCGGCCGCGCTTCGATAGGGCCTGGCCCCGCGGCGGCTACTTCGTGTACTGGTGGATCAGCCCCTGCAGGCTGTTGAGGGCGTGCGTCGCGTCGTTGCGGATCTGAAGCGCGGTCGAGCTGGTGTTGGTGGAGATCACGACCGCGACGACGACCGCGACGGCGATGACCGTCAGCAGCACTACCAGGAGGATCAGGCGGCGGATGGCGCGCGCCGCCCCACCTCGGCGGCGTGGCGCAACCTGCTGGACCGGCTCGCTGCGGCGGGGCGGTGGCGTCGCCGGCGCAGCGCGCTGCGGCGCCTGCGCCGGACGTCGTGGAGGGGGCGGAGGCGGTTCCCGCAGGCGAGTGGCGGCAGTGGCCGGCGGCCGCCGCTGCACCACGCGGGTAGAGCTGGTGCCCAGACGGCTCGTCGCCGCGTCGGGAGCCGAGGGCATCACCCCGCGCAGAGCGTCACGCAGCGCCTGCGCGAACGCCATTGCCGTGCTCACGCGCTGGGACTTGTCGAGTGACAGCGCCAGGGC
Organism: uncultured Actinomycetes bacterium; assembly: GCA_963822735.1. Lineage (GTDB taxonomy): Bacteria > Actinomycetota > Thermoleophilia > Solirubrobacterales > Solirubrobacteraceae > Palsa-465. The sequence continues at coordinate 86,861 of CAWGIU010000011.1, read as the reverse complement.
GACGGCCGCGCTCAGCTGCGGAGAGATCTCGGGGTTGAGCTGATCGAGCGGCGCCGGGGCCTCCCGCTGCTGCTTGAGCGCCAGCTCGGACAGCGAGCTCGCCTCGTAGGGCAGCCGTCCGGAAAGCAGCTGGTAGGTCACGACCCCCAGCGAGTAGATGTCCGCTTGCGGTCCGGCCTCCTCGCCTCGGGCCTGCTCGGGCGCAAGGTAGGCCGCCGTGCCCAACACCGAGCCGACCTGGGTGATGCTCGACTGGTCGGTCGCACGGGCGATCCCGAAATCGGCGAGCTTGACGACGTCGGAGTCGGATAGCAGCAGGTTCCCCGGCTTGACGTCGCGGTGTACGACGCCATTGCGGTGGGCGTAATCGAGTCCGCGGCATGCCTGGGTGACGACCTCGACGGCGTCAGCGATCTCGAGCCGACCTCGGTCACGCAGGATCTCGGCGCACGAATTGCCCGGCACGTGCTCCATGACGATGAAGTGCTGGTGCTGTGACTCGTCAAAGCCGAAATCGAACACCTGCACGATGTTGGGGTGCACCAGGCGGGCGGCCGACAGGGCCTCGCGCCGAAAACGCGAGACGAACGTGGGGTCGTCGGCCAGATGCTCGGCCAGCAGCTTGATCGCCACCGAGCGCTCCAGGCGCTGGTCGAACGCCAGGTGAACAGTGGACATTCCGCCCACACCGAGGCGCCCTTCGAGCCGGTAGCGCCCGGCGATCGTCGTTGCGTTAGTAGCCATTGTTGCCGGGTCCATTGCCGTTGCCGTTGCCGGCGCCGTTGCCATTGCCGGGACCGCCGCCGTTGCCATTGCCGTTGCCATTGCCGTGCCCTCCGCCCGGGCCGACTCCGGGGCCGGTTCCGCCACTCGCTGGGCCCGTGGAAGTAGTACCCGTGTTTGCCGGCGTCGTTGCAGTCGGGGTGGTCGACGTGGTGGTGGTCGGCTGCGTGGAGGTCGTGGCGGTGGGTGTGCTTTGCGTCGTCGGGGTGGTGGCGGGCGAGGTGGTGTTGGTGGGCGTCGACTGTCCAGAGGGGCAGTTGTTGTTCGCCAGGCCCCGCATCGTGCTCACCGCTTGCGTCAGCTGGCTCTTCACCGATCCCACCGAGCTCGGCAGGCCCTGAACGTCCTGGGAGAGCACCGACAGCTCGTTCAGAGCCGCGGTGCAGTTGTTGCGCGAGAGCTCTTGCGAGACCTGGGCCACCTGGCCTGAGAGGTTGCTCGCCTGGGCGCTGGAAGAGGTGTTCGAGCCGCTTCCGCAGCCAGCAAGTAGCGCGACGGCGAACCCCAGTCCGCCGGCAGCGAGTGCGCGGAGTCCCTGGCGCATCCGCGGCATGACTTTAGAGGCTGCGTCCGTTGGCGTCAGGTTAGCCCCCGGACAGCCTCCCCGATGGCCTCTACTGCCCGTACTCCAGGCGCTCGGCCAGCGACGCCGGAAGCTTGGCGGCTCTGATCGCGGCGCCCGCGCCGGCGATGTCGTAGTCCGTGCGACGGTAGGTCGCGCCCCAGCGATCCAGGTCGAGCTCGAGCCACGCGGCGCGAGGGTCGCCGTCGCGCGGCTGGCCGACGCTGCCGGGGTTGATCAGCCACTCCCCGGACTCCAGGTCGAGGTGGTCGTCGGCGTCGCGCGTTTGCCCCGTTGTGAGGTTTCCGGGCTGGCGGAAGAAGGCCAGGGCCACGTGAGAATGGCCGATCAGGGAGACGCGGTGATCCTGGGTGTCGAGGCAGAGGTCCGCTTGAAGCGGCGAGAGGACGTACTCCCACACGGGATCTCGGGGGCTAGCGTGGTAGAGGCCGACCGGCTCATCGAGCTTCGTGGGCTCCAGCCGCTGCAGGTAGCTCAGGGTCTCCGACGTGATCGTCTGGCGCGTCCATCGCGCTGCCAGCGCCGCACCGCGGGAGAACTCCTCCAGCGGCAACGCACCGGTCACACACAGGTCGTGGTTTCCGGCCAGCGATATCGCGACGTGGCGGCGCGCGAGCGCCACGCAGGCATCGGGGTCGGCCCCGTAGCCGACGAGGTCGCCGAGGCACCACACCTCCTCGCAGTCCGACGCGGCGATGGCATCCAGGACCGCTTCGAACGCCTGACGGTTGCCGTGTATGTCCGAGATCACCGCGACGCGCATGCCCTACATCTACAGTCTTTTGTGTGGGCGTGCGGCGAGCACATAGGCGATCGGGTGTCGTCTCGTCGATCATCGTCGCGGCCGGCGCCGCCGAGGTGGGCGTGCGGCTGCTCAGCCCGCGGCCGCCCGTGAGGCCGGCCAAGGCCGTCGACCCTCGATCCTATTTCTCCTCGCAGGAGATCGCGCGCGGCGCACGGTACGCCCGGCCGCAGGCCGCGCTCGGGCTGGCCCGGTTGGCGGTAGAGGCCGGCGCTCTGCTGGCCCTCACGCGACGCCCGCCGACGTGGCTACGCCGCCCTCACGCGCGGGAGGTGGCGACCGGGGCCCTGGCCGGCGCGACGCTGGCCGCCGGCCTCTCAGCGCTGCCGCTTCCGCTGGCCGCCGTGTCGCGGCGGCGGGCGATGTCCGTTGGCCTCGTGACGCAATCGTGGCCGGGCTGGGCGGCGGATCTGGTCAAGTCCTCGGCGATCGAGGCGGGGATGGCGGCCGGTGCCGGCGGGGCCGTCACGGCGGCGATCCGCCGCTATCCACGCGGCTGGTGGGCGCTGGCAGCCGGAGGCTCGGTGGTCGTGGGCGCGGTGCTCGGCGCTCTGGCGCCCGTCATTCTCGATCCGTTGTTTAATCATTACACACCCCTTGTGGAAGGGCAGACCCGGGACGATGTGCTGGCGCTCGCGGCCGACGCCGGCGTCGCGGTCAAGGAGGTCTACTCGGTCGACGCCAGCCGGCGGACGACGGCCGCCAACGCCTACGTGACGGGACTCGGGCCGACCAAGCGGGTGGTGCTGTTCGACACGCTGCTTGATCGCTACAGCCGCGACGAGATCCGAGTGGTCGTGGCGCACGAGCTGGCCCACGTCCGCTATCGCGACGTCGTGCGCGGGGTGGTGCTCGCTGCAATCGTCGCCGGCCCCAGTGCCTACGCCGTCAGTCAACTGGCCACGAAGCTGGGCCCCGCGGACGACGGGCCGGCCCTTTTGCCCGCGCTGGCGCTGGCCACAGCGCTGGTGTCGGCCCCCGTCGGCCTTAGCGCCAACCGCCTGTCCCGTGCAATCGAGCGCCGCGCGGACGACTTCTCACTGAAGCTCACGGGCGCCGCGGAGGCCTTCGTCTCGTTTGAGCGCGCGATCGCGCTCCAGAACGTGATCGACGTCGATCCCCCGTGGTGGATGCGGATGCTGATGGCCACGCATCCTTCGACCGCGGAGCGGATCGCCGCCGCCGACGACTATCGATAAAAAAGGCCGGCCCGGCTGACAGCCGGGGCCGGCCCGTTTATTCCTCTTCCTCGTCCGGCTCCTGCTCGCGGCCGCGGCCACCCCATTCCGGCAGGTTCTTGATGCCTTCGCGGGTCTGCCACTTGGAGTAGTTGTCCTGCATGGCCTCGATGAGCTCTCGCATGAACTTGGGAGACAAATTGATTCGCGACACGACTACGCCGGGGACCTCGTCCTCCTCGACCTCGTGGTCCACGCGGGCGAAGGTGATCGTGAACTCGTACTCCGAATGGCTGACGTTCGCGAAATTGGCGTACTTGCCACCCATATCCTCGGGCGAGAAGTGAATGTTGATGTGGCGCTCGGGGGCGTTCAGGTCGTCCATATGGCGTTTAGTATCGCAACGTGCGGATCGTCGTAGTCGCCGTGGGGAGATTGCGCCCGCCGTTTGCAGACGACATCCAGCACTACCAGAAACTGATCGCCCGTCACGTGCGGCTGGAGCTGGTGGAGGTCAAACAGGGCGAGCGGGCGCAGCGCCGCCTGCCGGACACGGCGTTCACGTCGCTGCTGCACCATGACGGAGAGATGATGGACTCCATCGCCTTCAGTCGTTTCCTGGAAGAGCGTCGGCGCAGCGGACGCGATCTCTGCTTTGTCATCGGCGGGCCCTACGGGCTGGAGCTGCCGGAGGTCGATCACCGCTTCTCCCTGGGGACGATCACCCTGCCTCACCAGCTGGCGCGAGTGGTGCTGCTCGAACAGCTCTACCGGGCGCACAAGATCCTGGCCGGAGAGCCGTACCACTACTGACGATGGCCGAGCGCATCGACGCCATCAGGAACCGGCGTGCGGTGGAGCGGCAGGTCTCCTCCCGGCGCGAGCTCGAGCTGTTCATGCGCCGGCTGGGGCTTCTGCTCGTGGCCTTGCTCGTGTTGTTCATCGCCGGCAGCATCGGCTATGCCGCGATCGAGGGGACCTCGGTCGGCTACGGGTTCAGCTGGACGCTTGACACGATCACAACCGTGGGCTCGATTCCCGACCCGCCCGACACCGGGGGGAGGGTGCTGAAGGTCGGAATCGAGCTCCTGGGCATCGGTACGCTCTTCTATGGCTTTGCGACCGTCGCCGAGTTCTTCGTCTCGGGCGAGCTGTCGGGCCTGCTCGAGGAGCGTCGCACGCAGCGGATGATCGACTCCTACTCAGACCACTTCATCATCTGTGGCTTCGGCCGCGTGGGGCGCCAGGTGGCGCGGGACATGCGCGCCGCGGGGGTCGAGCACGTGGTGATCGACGACAATCCCGAGAACCGCGAGCCCGCGCAGTTACTCGGGGTCTCCTATCTCGACGGGCGGGCCGCAGACGACGAGCTGCTCCAGCAGGCGGGCATCGCGCGGGCGGCGGGAGTGATCGCCTGCGTTGACTCGGACGCCGAGAACATCTTCATCACGCTCAGCGCTCGGGAGCTGCGCTCAGACATCCTGATCATCGCCCGAGCGTCGGCCGAGGACTCGGAGAAGAAGCTGATCCGGGCCGGCGCGGACCGTGTGATCTCGCCCTATAAGACCTCCGGCTCGGAAATGGCCCGCCTGGCGCTTCATCCCCAGGTCGGCGGCGCGGTGCAGGTGGCCGACTACCGGATGGAGGAGATCGAGGTGTGCGCCGATTGCACGGGGGTTGGCAAGACGGTCGAAGACGTACGGGGTCGTTCGGTGATCGTCGCCCTCCGTCGTCCCGATGGGCGGCTCGAACCCCAGCCGGAGCCCCACACGCTGATCGGCGCCGGGGACATGGTTGTGGCCCTGGGCACGCCCGAAGCACTCGAGCGGCTGGAGGCCTCATTCCAGCCGGCTACCAGCGCCCAGGCGACGTGAGCACGGCTCCCTTGGACACCGTCGCTCCCCTTCAGGAGCTCCGGGCGGCCGTATGCGCGGCCGCCGCCGCGGTGCGCGGCTCGGCCGGCGAGCCGTCGGCCCAGCCCCGGCTGGAGCGCCCCAAGCGCGCCGGTCAGGGGGACTACGCCACCAACGCGGCGATGTTGCTGGCGCCGGTGCTCGGAGAGCCGCCGCCGAAGATTGCGGCCACGCTGGCCGAAGAGCTCGAGCGCCAGCTCGGCGAGCTGCTGGAGCGCACGGAGATCGCGGGCCCCGGCTTTTTGAACCTGTTTCTGTCGGACGCCTGGCATCGTCGCGCGCTGAGCGCGGTGCTCGCTGCCGGCGAGCGGTTCGGCAGGGCGCAGGCGGATCCGCCGGAGCGGATCGTTGTCGAGTTCGTCTCGGCCAATCCCACCGGGCCGCTGGTGGCGGCCAGCGGTCGGGCCGCGGCGTACGGAGATGCGTTGGCGCGCGTCCTCGAGCACTGCGGCCACGCCGTGTCGCGGGAGTACTACGTCAACGACATCGGCGGGCAGATCCGACTGCTCGGCGAGTCGGTACGGGCCCGGGCCCGGGGTGCCCAGCTGCCCGAAGGCGGCTACCAGGGGGAGTACGTGGCGTCGCTGGCCGCAGAGATTCCGGACGCGGCGACGGCCGACGTCGACGCGCTCGCCGAGCGGGCGGTCGAGCTGCTGCTGGCCCAGATCAAGGCCACGCTCGAGCGCTACGGAGTCCATTACGACACGTTCTTCTTGGAGAGCCGGCTGCATGAGGGTTCGCCGAGCCAGCTAGATCGCGCTTTCGAGCAGCTGGAGCGCGGGGGCCACCTGTATCAGTCCGAGGGAGCGACCTGGCTCAGGACGACGTCGTTCGGCGACGACAAGGACCGAGTGGTGGTGCGCTCGAGCGGCGAGCCCACGTACCTGGCGTCCGACCTGGCCTACCTGCTGGACAAGCGCAACCGCGGGTTCGAGCGGCTGCTGCAGCCGCTGGGGGCAGACCACCACGCCTATGTGCGCGAGCTCAAGGCCGCGATGGCCGCCCTGGACGGGGACCCCGACATGCTCGAGGCCCCGATCATCCAGTTCGTGCATCTGGTCGAGGGTGGCGAGCGGACGGCGATGTCGAAGCGCAGGGCGACGTTCGTGACGCTCGACGAGCTTCTGGACGAGATCGGCGTCGACGCCACGCGCTACTTCATGCTGCAACGGTCGCACGACCGCACGCTCGATCTCGATCTCGATCTCGCCCGTCGAGAGTCGGCGGAGAACCCCGTGTACTACGTCCAGTACGCGCACGCCCGCATCGCGTCGATGTTGCGCCGCGTGCCCGATGAGCGCGTCCCGGAGGCAGCCGGGCCGCCCGGCGGACAGTCGTGGGGCGGGGGCGAGTTGCACGGCACCGAACGGGCGCTGATCCAGAAGCTGGTCGACTTTCCGGACGAGGTGCTGGAGGCGGCCTCGCGGCGCGCCCCCCACCGGATCGCCGTGTACGCGCTGGAGCTGGCGCAGGCCTTCACCGCGTTCTACCGTGACTGCCGGGTGATCGGCTCGCCGCCCGCAGTGGAGTCGATGCGCGTCGCGCTGTCCGCCGCGAGCGGGCGGGTGATCGCCGAGTCGCTCGCGCTGCTTGGCGTCAGCGCGCCGGACTCGATGTAGAGCGCACTACGGGCCGTGGCGGGCCAGGTCCTCGTCCAGCCGGCGCTGTTCGGAGGGCTCGAGCGAGGGTGCCCCGCCGTCCGCGCCGATCCCCGGCGCGGCACGTGTCCGGCGGCGCCAGCGCGGCAGGACCAGCGCCAGCGCCCCGATCCCGACCACCAGAATCGCCGGCGGGAGCACGTAGACCGTCAGATTGAAGCCGTGGGCCGGCGGCAAGGCCAGGACCGACGGGCCGTATTGGGCCACCAGCGCGCGCTCGATCTGTGCCTTCGTCTGGCCCTTGGCGATCAGGCCGGAGATGAACTGCCGCTCGGCATCGGCCTGGGGTGACTGCGAGACCGCAAGCGGCGTGTTGCACACCACGCACATGACGTCGTTCTCGATGTCTGTCAGTGAGGCGCGGTGCTTGATCGCGCCGGCCGCCATGGCCGGTACCGGCGCAGCCGCGGCGGTGAGTGCCACGAGCGCGGCCGCGAGACGTCTCACGCGCTCGCTCCTAGCACCCGCGCGAGAGCCTGCTGCAGGGCGGCGCCCGCCAGCTGGTAGCGCCGTACCCAGGCCACGTGACCGTTGCGGTCGAGCACGAAGGTCTCGGGGATGCCGTTCGCGCCGTAGGCGCGGGCAAAGCTGCCGCTGACATCGCGGACGACCGGGTAGTTGATGTGCTGCTGGCGGACGAACTGCTGGGCGTCGCTGGTCGTGTCGCGGTACGTGACACCCAACACCGTGCCGCCCTGCCGGGCGAGCTCTCTCTCGGTCCGCTCGAGGATCGGCGCCTCGGCCAGGCAGGGCTGACACCACGAGGCGAACAGGTTGATCACCACGACCTTGCCCCGCAGGCTGGCCAGCGTCAGGCTGGGGGACCTCCCAAGGCCGGGAAGCGAGGAGCCGGCGTCGGGGGCGGGGGGACGGAGGCCTCGAGCGAGCTGGGCATCGAGCGAGGTGTTAGTCCCTTGGCTGGCGACGGCGAATGCGAGCAGCGCCAGCAGCGCGGCGGCGAGCAAGATGAACGATCCCGGGACGAGCATCCGACGCATCCTGAGGGAGAGTAGTCGTCTGACCGCCCAGCCCTGGCGGGTCGGGATGCTCAGCTCCGGCGGGTCTCGGCGGCGCGGATGTCGTTGAGGACAGCCTGAAAGCCCTGGCGGTAGCCGCGCAGGTAATCGTTCTCGTCGCGCTCGTCGAGAAAGCGCCACGAGCCAAGCGACTCGAGGCAGTAACGACGCAGGTCCTCGAGCGTGTGATCGACCCGCGCGGCGTGCTGTTGCGCACGCCACAGCGCTGCCCGGTGGCCGCTGGCGAGCGGGTCGCGACGACGGTGCGGCTCCTGTGAGCGCTCTGCCTCGAGCTGCGCCAGCCGGGCGCGGATGTTCGGAATCAGCTCCATCGCCAGCGTGGGCACGGCTCGACCGATGTTAGAGACGGCCCGGCGTCATACTCAGGCGTGTTTTCTTCCCACAGGGGCTCGGGTAGCGGCCGCGTGAGCGAAAGGAGAGGGTATGGCCGAGGCAGACGGGGAGCGTGGGGAGCAGGATGAGAAGGACGAAGGAAATGCCCGCAGCGGGGAGGAGGAGCAGGGAGGTGAGGAGCGGGGAGCCGAGGAGCGGGGAGCCGAGGAGGAGCTCGAGCCCCGGGAGTTGAGCCAGGACGAGCTCGTGGGCATGGACGTGGTCGATTCCCACGGCGCCAAGATCGGGAAGATCGAGGCCCTCTTCATTCACCAGCAGGAGGAGCGCGCCAGCTGGGCGCGGGTGAAGACCGGTATCGGTCCACTCGGGTCACATGCTTTCGTGCCGCTGCACGACGCGCAGGACGAGGACGGCCAGCTGCGGGTCGTCTATGAGAAGGAGCACGTCGGCGAGGCTCCGGAGATCGAGCCCGAGGGCAACGAGATCAGCGACGAGGAGGCCGACCAGCTGCACAGCCACTACGGGCTCGGACGCGTGCAGGGACTGGCCACGGAGACCAAGGACGAGGACATCGAGCTCTCGCGCGAGGCGCGCGACGCCGAGCCGCCGACGATGAAGGATCGGCCGTGGGCGGTTGAGAAGTACCCGTTACCGGATATGGACCGGGACAACGTGCGCGACGAGAGCGAGGAAGGCGGGGACGGGGGAGAGGACGCGGAGCGCGGAGGGGACGAGGGCGAGGAGCGGGAGCAGGGCGAGGACCGCTCGTAGCGGGCGTCCGACCCGCATCCGATCCAGGCCTCGATGCGCTTCCTCTCGACCCACCACGTTCACCGCAACCGTGCTCAGCTCGTCTCGCTGATGGCCGTGGCGGCGGCGCTGTCGATGGCGGGAGCGCTGGGGATGGCGTACGTCGCCGGCTTCGACGCCGTGGGGCACAGCCTGACGCACGCGCACTGGTGGTGGCTCGCACTGTCGCTCGGCGCGGTGGGGCTGTCGTTAGTGGGGTACTTCTTCGGCTACCGGGGGATCAAACTCGCCGAGGAAGGTCCGAGGCTCGAAGGGCGCTCGTTGTTCGCGGTGGTGGTCGCCAACTTCGGCGGCTTTCTGGCCCACGGAGGAACGGCGCTCGACCAGGTGGCGATGCGAGCCGGGGGCGCCGACGAGCGCGAGGCGAACGTACGGGTAGGGGCCCTCGCAGCCTTCGAGCATGGCGTGTTGGCGCTGATCGTCTGTCCGGCATCGATCGTCGCGCTGCTGACGGGCGTGGTCATACCGCGTCCCAGCTTCACCTGGCCGTGGGCGGTCATCCCGCTGCCGGCGTTCGTGATCGGGATCCTGCTGGCGGAGCGCTACCGCGATCGTCTACGCGGGCGCGGCGGCTGGCGCGATGGGCTGGCCAAGTTCTTCGATACCGCGCATCTGATCAATGTGGTGTTGACCAGGCCACGGCAGCACGGGCTGGCGGTCGCAGGCATGGCGCTCTATTGGGGCGCGGACATGCTCGCGCTGTGGGCGGCGACGGCCGCGTTCCGCGTTCAGATGAGCGCGCTCTCGGTGATCGTGGCGCTGGGGACGGGGATGATCTTCACCCGGCGCACGGCGCCGCTCGCCGGTGCCGGGGTGATGACGGTGGCCCTCGTCCCGACGCTGTGGTATGTGGCCGCGGTTCCGCTGGCGCCGGCCACGCTCGGCGTCGTTGTCTATCGCCTCTTCACGTTCTGGATTCCGCTGCCCGCGGCGCTGATTGCGCTCCCGAGGCTACGGCTGCTGGCCCGCGGGGCCGAGGTCTACAGTTAGCGCCGATGGGACGCGTCTACGAGGAGATCGACGATTACCTGCGCACCTGGATCGGACGTCAATCGATGTTCTTCGTGGCCACGGCTCCGCTGGCCGCAGACGGTCATGTCAACGTGTCGCCCAAAGGGCCGATCGGATCGCTGCGCGTGCTGGGCCCGCGGCACGTCGCCTATCTCGACGTCAGCGGCAGCGGCGCCGAGACGATCGCCCACGTCCGGGAGAACGGGCGGATCGTGGTCATGTTCTGCGCCTTCCAGGGCCCGCCCCGGATCCTGAGGCTGCACGGAGAGGGCAGCGTGGTGTTCGCCGACGAGGAGCGCTTTGAGCAGCTCCTGGCAGAGGCGGAGTTTGAGGATCTGTCTGTGCCCGAGGCCCGGCGCGCTGTGATCGAGATCGACATCCAGCGCATCTCCGACTCCTGTGGCTACGGCGTGCCGCTGATGACCTTCGACGGTATGCGCGAGCATCACGCGCTCTCGGCGGGCAAGAAGGTCCGGACGCTGGGCGTCGACGGCTACGACGCCCAGCGCAGGGAGAAGAACGCGCAGAGCATCGACGGACTGCCCGCGCTGGCGGACGGGGCCCTATTGCCCGAGCGCTAATCGGCGCTCGGGATGACGTCGCAGAACACGAACCCGTCGCGTTCGACGACGTCTCCCCGCTCACAGAGGATCCGTTTGGGCGCCGTGCACCGAGATACGCCCGTACTCGTGCGTGACGGTGGTGATCAGGACACGGGGCGCAGGTTTCCCGCTCGCCCGTAGCGCGTGCAGCGCGAGCGCTGAGTCCTTACCGCCGCTCCACGAGAGGGCGAGGTCCATGGCTGCCATCGCGTGTAGGTTGCCCCACTATGCATCCCACGGCGGCGCGCCTGGCCGAGCGACTTCGGCAGCGAGGGCTGAAGATCGAGGTCGAGACGCTCAGCGACTCGGCCCGGACCGCCCCGCTCGCTGCGGCCGCGCTTGGAGTGGAGGTGGGTCAGATCGTCAAGTCGCTGCTCTTCCTTCGCGGCGACGAGCCGGTCATGGTCCTATGCGCGGGAGATCGGCGGGTCGATGCCGCGCGCCTGGGCTTGGTGCCAGCGCCCGCTGAGCGCGTGCGGGCCGCCACCGGGTTCTCGATCGGCGGCGTGCCGCCGCTGGGTCATGACGTTCGGCTGCCGACAACGATCGACGAGTCACTGCGGCGCTTCGAGCTAGTTTGGGCCGCCGCCGGCACGCCGCACGAGGTGTTCGCCATCGATACGGACGCGCTGATCGAGGCGCTGCCCGACGCCGAGGTGACGGCTGTCAGCTGACTAGGGAGGTCCGCCCCTGCGAGGTCCGAACCCGGGTTGGCGCTCTCCGATCGGGAGGATCGCCTGCCTCTCAGCCAGCCGGCAGTAAGCGCGCGTGAGGGGCGAAAGCCCCGCGAGCGCGTCGGCTTCGCGCGTGTCGAGGACCCGGGGGGCGCCGACGCTGAAGGTCCGGCCCGCGCGGACCACCTGGCCGCCGCCCGCCCGCAGGTTGCGGAGCCAGTCGGATTCATCGCCGTACAGCAAGGCCACGATCAGCGTCTGCTCGCGTCTGAACGCCAGCACCGGAGTCCGGTACCGACGTCCCGAGCGCCGTCCTCGGTGCAGGATGACCGTCCAAGGCGGAAGCAGCCAGGCGTAGGTCCCCTGAATGGGGTTGTTGATGAGCTTGTTGAAGCGCGCCACCCGCCGGGATAGCTTCACCGTGAACGCTCCTCGGTTGGTTGACTTCCGTAGCGTGGCATGGCGCCGCGCTGAGCTGCGGTCAGGCTGCCTTTTGCGTCTCCAGGATCTTGCTCATGTGGCGCGCTTTCGTGGTTCGACGAACGGCTCTTCATCGGCGGGGTGGCCGGCTTCGATCAATCGACCACGCTCGAGCTCCGCGTTCCATTCCGCTCCGAGCAACAGCGCGATAGCTCCCGGTCGTCATCTCTTTCTTTCCTTGAGTTAGCGCTTGCTGATTCGCCCGACTAGGAAACCGACGCTGAACGCACCCGCTGCCGCAAGGGGAAGAGGGTGCTCGCGGGCGGTCTCTGCGACCTGCCCGGCCGCGTCGTTGGCGCCCTCCGGCGACACCGACTGGGCCTTGCCCATCAGCTGCTCCTTCTTCTTGGACACCGTGGCCCTCGTTTCGTCGAGCCGCTGCCTGGCTTGCGCCTTGACGTCGGTCTTTTGGGACAGGGCTTCGACCGTGTCCCCGAGCTCCGCGCGGGTCTGATCGATCTCCTCGCGAATCTGCTCGGGTTCGGCGTCCTCGGTCACTGTCGGCCTGTCCTTGCGCGGCTCTTGACCCATCGCACGTCCTCCTTCACGCTGTCGGATGCTTGCTCGGGCATCGGCGGCGTCGCCTGCTGCACCTTGGCCTTGCCCTGGAGCGCCAGACCGCCGGCAACCGCCGCCAATGCCGCGGCCACGATGAGCGCTGAAAGCCACGCGGCGACCGCCGTCGCCAAGCCGAGCACCGCCGCAGCTACGAGCGCGCCAAAGCCATAGAAGCCGCAGAAGCCCGCGGCGCCGAACATGCCGGCGCCCAAGCCTGCCCGCTTCCCTTTGGCTGTCAGCTCCGCCTTCGCCAGCTCGACCTCCTGGTGCGCAAGGCGGCTTGTCTGCTCAGAGAGCTGTTTTACGAGCTCGGCTACCGAGGCCTGCGAGAGCTGCGGCTCCCCAGTCTGTCGTGTGCTCTCCAACGGTTCTCCTCTCCTCGCGATTTCGCGCCGATCCCTGTCTCGGCCGGTCATCGGCGCGTCGGGGCCGAGCTTCCCGCGGCATCGCGATCTGAAACAGTTGTCCCAGTTCGTCCCCTTTATGGGACAGGATGGGGCGGCAGTCTGCGAGTCAGACCGCCGTTGAGTGGTACAAGTGGTGCATGGCGGAGTCGGCATCTGCATCGCAGGGAGACCCGATCCGCAGAGCTGGGGGCGAGACGTTGCGCTCAGACGCCCTGGCCAGCCGCGAGCGGATCCTCCGCGCGGCGCGGATGCTGCAGGGCGATCGCCGCATCTCGATGGTCCAGCTTGCGGCGGCGGCCAACGTCGGTCGATCCACCCTCTACCGCCACTTTCCGACCCGGGAGGATGTCGAACGGGCGCTGAGCGAAGCTGACGAGCGGCGACCGACCGCATCGGTTCATCCGAGCACTCGCGTGGCGACGATGCCGTTCCGGGCTCCCGGTCAGCTGGGGCGGGACTCGCCGTTGGCGCTCGAGGTAACGCGCGTCCTCGACGAGGTACCTCCGCATCTCGTCCCCGACCAGCTCGTAGCCGAAGCCAGACGGGCCGCTGGTGTGGCCATTGCCCTCTACGTCGTCGACATCGACGGCTCACATCTGCTCCGGCTTGCGGGCTCGGAGGAGTTCCCGGAGCGGCTCGATTCGCCGCCGGCGCTCGGACCCGAGATCGTTCCCGAGGGACTGCCCGAGTTCCAGGACTTTCTGCAGAGCCAGCTGCCGGGCTGCGTCGCCGAGCCGCTGTGGCTGCGCGGCCGGGTCACGGCCCTGCTGCTGTGCATTGGAGAGCCGCTAGCGCCGCTCGACGACATAGCGAGGCAGGGCGCCGCCGCGCTCGAACTGGCGAACGACTACACGGACCACATTGAGGCCACCAGGCGACGGAAGCCGACGACACCCGCGGCGGAGGTTCAACAGCATCTCTTCCCGCCGCGGATCGCGCGGCTCGCCGGGTCCCAGGTCGCGGGGGCCCTGCTACCGAGCTACGAGGTAGGCGGCGACTGGTTTGACTTCGTCGAGAACCGCGACGGGGCGTGGCTGGCCATCGCCGACGCCGCCGGCACGGGACCGACCGCGGCCGGACTGGGAGCTGCTGCGCTCGGTGCTCTTCGCGCGGCGCGGCGAAGCGGCCAAGAGCTGGAGGAGGCGCTGACCGCCGTGCACGAGACGGTCCGGCGTCTCGACAACGAGGACTTTTATGTGACCGCGATATTTGCCCGCTGGCGAGGTGCGACGGCGACCTTCACGTGGGCTAACTGCGCCCACCCGGTGCCCTACCTGGTCGACAACGACGGGACCCTGCACGAACTCGAGGGACCTCGACATCCAGCGCTCGGCGTCGGGCCTGCGCCGCCGCGATTCGAGCTCACAAGCCGTCAGCTGCACGCCGGGGAGCGGCTGGTGCTGCTCACGGACGGCATTGTGAACCGGCGCGTTGAAGGCGGCGGTACGTTCGGCGTGGACGGGGTCAAGCGGGCCATCGAGCGGGCGGAGAGCTCCACCGCAGCCTCGACTGCGATGGCCATTCAGCAAGCCGTCAGGGAGTCCTGGTTGGAACCGCTCGAGGACGACGCCACGGTCGTCGTGCTGGCCGTCGACTGAGGCGGCGGCGGCCAGTCTGAGCGGCGGCGCTGGCGGGCGGCCGGGCGGCGGCGGCGGCCAGTCCAGCACGTGAGCGCGCTCCCGCGTAGCCGCAATATCCGAATTTTCCGACGGTATGACACCAGTTTCTGGCGTCCTCGCATCGTTTTTCTGGAGTTTTGAGTAGGTGAAGTGATTCGGATTGGCGTCAAGTGGCGCCGAGCGCACACCCAGGGCCTTCACTCTGCCGAGCACAGCACGAATAGCTGTACGTCCCAACAGGAGGCTGACCTTGAGGCTCACACGGAAGAAGGGCGCATTGGCGGTAGCGGCGACTGTTGTCTCGCTGCTCTGCATCACTGGAACGGCGAGTGCTGCGAACTCGCAATTCGGCTGCCGGGCGTCCGTCGCCCGCGTGGGCCTGCTAGGCAGCACGATCCTCGAGCCGTTGGTGGCGAACAACCAAACGACTCCTTGTAACTACGACGATCAGGGGCTGAGCTCCGTCTCGGTGCCGAGTGTCGGAAGTCCCCTGCTCACTGCCGGACCGGTGGACGCTTATACGTATGGGAGCTCATCCCCCAACATCGCCGGGGCAGTGGCGACGGTAAACGGCGTGACGATCCCCACGTCCAGCGGGAGCATCGAGATCGTCGGACCGATCTATTCGTGGGCCGGCTATGCCTGCAGCTCCAACGGCACTCCCGTCGCTTCCGGCGGGTCAACCCTGAACCTGCTGTACATCAATGGCCAGCCGGTGACGATCACGCCGAATCAGAACGAGACCTTGGATCTCGGCGGCGGCTCCTATGTGAGCGTCAACGAGGGTATCCAGACCTCCACCTCGCTCACGGAGCGCGTGCTGGACGTGCACTTGCAGGGCTTGGCGGACATCGTCGTCGGCGAGTCCCAGGTGAGCGAGGCCTCAGCCAACCCCTGCGCCGGCTCGGGCGGCGGCGGCGGTAACGGCGGCGGCGGTGGTAACGGCGGCGGCGGTGGCAACGGCGGCGGCGGCAACGGCGGCGGTGGCAACGGCGGCGGCGGTAACGGCGGCGGCGCTGGCGGCGGCGGCCTGAGCATCTGTCCCAATGGCTCCACCTACAACCCCGCGGATCAGTACTGCGAGATCGTGCTCCCGGGCGGCGGTGTGATCATCATCAGCCGACCCTTCGCCGGGCCCACCGGCGGCACAGTCATCTCGCTGAGCGAGGCGCGCCAGCGGTACCACAGTGGCTGCCTCTATGGTCCCGGCCCCGACTATGCGGTCGTGGGCACCAACGGCCCCGATCACATCAACGGGACTAGGCGCCCGGAGCGGATCCTGGGCTTGGGCGGCAACGACGTCATCAACGGTGGCGGCGGCAATGACTGCATCGACGGTGGTGCGGGCAATGACCGCATCACCGATGCAGACGGCAACGTCCGGGCCTATGGCTCAACCGGAAACGACAAGATCAATGTTCGGAACGGCAACGACCGCGTGTGGGGCAATGCCGGCAAGAACACGATCTCCGTCGGTCGTGGAAACGACTGGGTGTGGGCCGGCCCCGGCGTCGACACGATCTACATGGACAATGGCCCCAAGCACGTGTTTGCAGGTGGCAGCGGCGGCCGGGTGTACGCGCCGGGCGCACGCGACGCCATCTACTGCAAGTCACGACACGACAGGGTCAACGTGAACATCTATGCCGCCACCTTCGCGTCACGTCACGGCTGCATGGCGGTGCATCGGCTGGTTCCTGCCCATCTGAAGTAGGGCGGCGGTAAGCGCTGGCGCGACCCGGGTCAGAGCCCGGGTCGCGCCGCCGCGATTCAATAGGGCGTCGCTACGACGTGACTCCCTCCTCGCTACACGAGTTCTTCGCTGCATCCGCCGGCGTCGCAGGCGCGCTGATCGGGCTGCTGTTCGTCGCGGTGTCAGTGGTCCATGAGAGGCTCACGGCCGACGAGGCGCAGCAGGTTCATCGGATCAGAGCGGACGCCGCCCTGACCGCGTTCAGCAACGCGCTGGCGATTGCTCTGATTTCCCTCATCCCGGGCCGCCACACGCTCGGCTGGACAGCTTTCATCGTCGGTGTCCTGGGCGTGATCTTCGTGGCCGCTTCGCTGCTCTCGCTCAGGCGCGTTCACGAGTCCCCACGGGACTCCGCGTTCCTGATCGTGATGGCCGTGATCTTCTGCGTGGAGCTCATCGAGGGGCTTCGCCTGATCGGGCACGCCCATAGTCTGGGCGCCGCAGAGACGATCGCCGGCATGGTCGTCGCTTCCTTCTTCGTCGGGATCGGGCGCTCCTGGGAGTTGATCGGTGGACCGACGATCGGTCTGGCCTCGGAGGTGACGGCCACCGTCCGCCAGCGACGGCGTCGATAGCGCGCTTCGGGCCGCGCTCGCGATTCCGGCGCAGGACCTGTGTGACGTAGTGCACGGATGCGGAGCTTGACAGGCGCCGGTACTCGCCGGTACCGTTACCGCGGTACTCATGAGTACCCTGCCTGCGAAACTGGAGCGGCCACCCGTGCCGACTGCTCCCAGTCAGCCTGCGAAGGTCGGCCACGCACTTTCGGCTCCCCGGCGGCCCCCGCACACCGCGGTTCATCAACGGGCTGCTCTTCCTTTTCGCGCAGCGGCGCTCGGTGGCGCGCCTCAGGCGCCGCTATGGCGACGCATACACGATCGACCTGCCGGTGATCGGCAGGGCCGTTGTCGTGTCGCACCCCGAGCTGGTCAAGGCCGTCTACACCGCCAAACCGACGGTGCTTCATGCTGGCAAGAACCCGCTCGGAAGCCTCCTTGGCCCGGGCTCGCTGTTCTCGATGGACGAGGAGCGGCACATGGAGGAGCGACGCCAGCTTCTGCCGCCGTTTCACGGCGACCGGATGCGCTCTTATGACCAGCTGATCGAGGAAGAGGCACTGCGGGCGATGGCGTCGTGGCCGGAGCAGACCGAGCTTCCGTCAATCGAGACCTTCCAGATCATCACCCTGCGAGTCATCCTGCGCGCGGTCTTCGGCGCCGAGGGCAGCGAGTTGACCGCGCTCGAGCGGCTGCTGCCGCCGATGACCGCCCTCGGCCAGCGGCTGGTCACCGCCCCGATTCTGCGGCGCGCCTTCGGGTCCTGGAGTCCAGGCCGCCGGTACGCGTCGATGCGACGCCGCTACGACGAGCTGGTCGAAGCGTTGATCGATCAGCGGCTGACCGATCCTCGGCTCGGCGAACGCATCGACATCCTGGCGACCATGCTGGCGCCGCTTCGGAGCGCCGGCGGCGACATAAACCGTCGCGCGCTCGCCGATGAGCTGCTCACGTTGCTGGTGGCCGGTCACGAGACGACTGCCTCAGCGCTGGCGTGGACTGTCGAGCGCTTGCGCCGCCACCCAAGTGTCCTGGCGCGGCTCGAGCAGGAAGTGGCGAAAGGCGAGTCGACGCTACGCAGCGCGGTAATCCTGGAGGTGCTGCGGGTCCGCCCCGTGATCGGCGCGACCGGCCGGACCGTGATGGAGCCCTTTCAGCTCGGCGAGTGGTGCTTGCCGCCGGGCACGCGGCTGGTAACGGAGATCTCGGTCACCCAGCGCGACGAAAGGTTCCACCGCAACGCCCGCAGCTTCGAGCCCGATCGGTTCGTGGGGCGCAAGCCCGATACGTACGCCTGGATCCCATTCGGCGGCGGCGTACGACGTTGCGTTGGCGCGGCCTTCGCCCAGTTTGAGATGGACGTTGTGTTGCGGACGCTGCTCAGCCACTTTGAACTGCAGCCCACCGAGGCTCGGGGTGAGCGCGAGAGCTTCCGCGGCGTAGCTTTCGCCCCCGCCAAGGGCGGGATCGCCGTTGTCCGGCGTCGGTCGGAGCCGCTGGGCAACGTCACTGCAGCCGAGCGGGCGCCGGACACGCGTTGCCCGGTCAACCACGACCGACGCAGCGCTCCGGTCGCAGTCTGATGCCAGGCCGCTCTGTTCAGCCGCTGGCGGGTCAAACCGTGGTCATCACCGGTGCAGCGTCCGGCATCGGCAGGGCGCTCGCGCGGCGCCTATCCGCCGAGGGCTGCCCCACGGCCATCGTCGACGCAAACGCCGATGCGCTGGAGGAGACCGCCTCGAGTCTGAGCGGTCCGGCGCTCAGCCAGCAGCTCGACGTCCGCGACCGCCAGGGTCAGTTCGCGTTTGCGGCGCGCGTCAAGGACTGGGCGCCGGCGCCGATCGGGGCCGTGTTCAACAATGCCGGAGTGGCGGTGACCTCGACCGTGGCGGGAGCCGCGATCGAGGACGACGAGTGGCTGCACGCGATCAACTTCGGGGGCGTGGTCAACGGAGTGCGTGCCTTTCTGCCGATCCTGCTCGAACAGGGGGCGGGGGCGATCGTCAACACCTCGAGCGTTTTCGGGCTGGCCGGGATCCCGCACCAGAGCGCTTATTGCGCGTCCAAATTCGCGGTGCGGGGATTCACGGAGGCGCTGCGACACGAGCTCGATGGCACCGGCGTGAGGGCCATCACCGTCCATCCTGGCGGCGTCAAGACGAACATTGCCCGCAATGGACGCATCCACAGCGATCCGCGTGGTCTCGGACGCTCGCCGCAGGAGCTCGCGGACGAGTTCGAGGCGCTTGTTCGGACAAGTCCCGAGCGCGCCGCCGAGATCATCCACAATGGCGTCGACGCGGGCAAAGCGCGGATCCTCGTCGGGCCGGACGCGTACCTGTTCGATTTCCTCACCCGGCTGATGCCGGGCCACTACTGGACCGTACTGGGCAGGCTCGAAGCGCTCGCTGCCCGCTCGGCCGCAAAGCGGCGAAAGGAGCGTCTGTGACGACCGAGCACGTGGACGTGCTGATCATCGGAGCGGGGCTCTCGGGGATCGGCGCCGCCGCTCATCTGACCCAGAAGCAGCCCAGCAAGAGCTATGTGATCCTCGAGGCGCGCGATGCGATCGGCGGCACGTGGGATCTGTTCCGCTATCCCGGGATCCGTTCGGACTCCGACCTGCATACCTTCTGCTACGCCTTCAAGCCGTGGTTGAATGACCGGGCGATCGCCGACGCCGGTTCGATCCTCTCCTATATCCGCGAGACCGCCACGGAGCACGGAATCGAGGATCACATCCGCTTCGGCCACCGGGTCCTTAGCGCCGAATGGTCAAGCGCCGACGCGTGCTGGACGGTTGAGGCCGAGCGGACGCAGGACTCGCAGGCGACTCGGATGACCGCCACGTGGCTGTTCTGCGCCGGGGGCTACTACCGGTATGACTCAGGCTACGTGCCCGACCTGCCGGGGATCGAGCGTTTCACGGGTCCCATCGTCCATCCGCAGTTCTGGCCCCAGGATCTGGACTGCGCCGATAAGCGGGTCGTGGTTCTCGGCAGTGGTGCCACCGCGATGACGATCGTTCCGGCGATCGCCGAGCGCGCCGAGCACGTGACGCTGCTTCAGCGCACGCCCACCTACGTCATCGGCATCCCCGCGGTCGACCCCATTGCCGACAGATTGAAGGGGTGGCTGGGGCCTGTCCGAGCGCACCGTGTAGCGCGGGCCAAGAACGTACGGCTCCAGCGGCTGGTCTACAGACTCTCGCGGCGCCGGCCGGGATTGGTGCGGAAGCTGATCCGCGCCGGCAACGTGCGAGCTCTGCCCGACGGTTACGACGTCGACACACATTTCAACCCGCCCTACAACCCCTGGGACCAGCGCATGTGCGTCGTGCCCGATGGCGATCTTTTCCGCGCCATCCGCAAGCAGAGGGCGTCGGTCGTCACCGACCGCATCGAGACCTTCACCGAGAACGGGTTGAAGCTCCGCTCCGGTGGCGATCTCGAGGCCGACGTCGTCATAACGGCAACCGGACTGAACCTCCTGGCGCTCGGCGGGGTCTCCTACACCGTCGACGGCCGGCCGATCAGCCTCAGCGAGACCATCACATACAAGGGCATGATGCTCACGGGCATGCCGAACTTCCTCTACGCGGTCGGATACATCAATGCGTCCTGGACGTTGAAGGTCGACCTCGTGTGTGAGCACTTCTGCCGCTTGCTGGCGCTGATGGATGAGCACGGTTACACCTACAGCGTGCCCGAGTCGCCCGACCCGCGAGCACCCACCCGCCCGCTGCTCGATTTCGGCGCGGGTTATGTCCTGCGCTCGATGCACGAGTTCCCCAGACAGGGCTCGGCTCCGCCCTGGGAGCTGAACATGGATTATCTGCAGGACCGGAAGGTTCTGCTGGACGGCCCCGTCGGCGACCACATGCGCTTTGTCGCCGCCGAGTTCACCGACGAAGGGCCGTCTTCGTCCGCTCAGCGAGCGGCCGTTGGCTGAGCCACGAGGACGGCCTTCATAAAGCCCTTGATCTCGGTGGCCAGCTCGGCAAGGTCCTCGCCCCGCGCCACGGCCCGGATGATGGCCTGTTGTACGCCGCTGACGACCATGTAGGCACGATCGAACGAGACGCGTGCGATGCCCGGGTCGCGCTTGGCGTCGGCGGCGACGACGTCCACCAACAGCTGCGCGTAGCGCTCCACCCCGTCACGCTGGGCGATCACGACTCGCTCCCCCAGCGACGGGCTGGCCCACGTCGCGGTCAGGTTCGCCTCGTAGACCAGCATGTCCACATAGGTGTCGATCGCCTGGTCGATCTGGACCTCCAGCGGAGCGTCGCGATCGATCGCCTGATCGACCCGCTCGAGCAGCAGCTTCGAGAGCGCATTCGTCAGCTCGACGAGGCACGAGTCCTTGTCCGGAAAATGCTTGTAAAAAGTTCGCCGCGACGCTCGAGCGTGCCGGACGACGTCCGCCACCTGCGTTTGCGCCAGCCCCTTCTCGCGGATCGAAGCGGCGAGCCCTTCGAGCAGTCGCTCGTGCTGAGCTTGGTAGAGATCGGCTTGAGCCACGGCCATCGCGGTATCCAACAGTACCGCTGTGAGCGGAGGGCCGGAGATGGAGAATATGCGCATGAGCGAGGACATCGACGAGCTCCGTCGTCTGCGGCGGGCCCGCGACCAGATGGACCGCGAGTACGCGCAGTCGCTCGACATCCGCTCGCTAGCACGCACGGCGCTGATGTCGCCGGCGCACTTCAGCCGCCGCTTCGCCGACGCGTATCGCGAAACGCCGTACTCCTACCTCATGACCCGGCGCATCGAGCGGGCGAAGGCGCTGTTGCGTCGGGGCGACGTGAGCGTGACCGAGGTCTGCTTCGAGGTCGGTTGCGCCAGCCTCGGCTCCTTCTCCTCCCGGTTCACCGAGCTCGTCGGCGAGACGCCGTCCGCCTACCGCGCCCGCAACCACGACGAGCTGCGTGTGGTGGCCCCCTGTCAATTGATGGTGCTCACCCGGCCGCGCAGGCCCGGGCGCCGGAAGCACGAGCAAGAAAGCAGTTTTGGAGAAGCGTCAGTCGCAGCCCGCGCCTAGAGTCGATGCCATGACCACCTCACTGAGCACAGTGCACATCCTCGTCGACGACCCCGACGCCGCTCTGGGGTTCTACCGCGACACGCTGGGCCTGACGGTGCGCAACGAGGTATCGAACGGAGGCTTCCGCTGGATCATTCTCGTCACCGACAGCCAGCCCGAGATTCAGATCGTGTTGTCGCAGCCACACGCCGGTCGCTCGCAGGAGGATGGGGACGCGCTTGCCGCCCTGCTCGCCAAGGGGGAGCTGTACCCGGTCCACTTCCGCTCCGATGACCTCGACGGGACCTTCGACAAGATCACTGCCACGCCCGGCGCTGCAGTGCTTTCGGAGCCGGCGAGCCAGCCGTGGGGTGTCCGCGATGCCGCCGTGCGCGACCCGGCAGGCAACCGCCTGCGCATCGAGCAGGAATAGGGACAGCGGAGGCGGCGCTCGAACCCGCGAGGATCGCGGCTGGTCTGTCGCGGCCTGCTCAGAACGGCCGCCTGCCGCAGCGGAAGAAGTACGGCAGCTGGGTGAGTGCGGCGTGGATCACGGCCTGGCGTCTGCCGCGCTGCGCGTGGCCGGTTTGCGGGTCGCGCCAGCAGCCGACGGGGAAGTACACGGTCCGCGATGTGGCGCCCTGCTGGACCACGGGGGCGACCAGCACGTCGTTGCCGAGCATCCACTCCTGCTGCTGGGCGGCGGCGCGGCGGTCACCGGGGAACTGCAGCCATAGCGGTCTGGTGGGTGGGATGCCGGTACGGTCGGCCTGGCGCCAGAGTCGGAGAATCAGCGGCGCCGCGCGTTGGTGGAGCTTGGAGAGGGCTGTGTAGGCGCGGACGGTCTGCGGGTCATAGGACCAGGGTGTGTGCGTCCCCGCGCGCCCCGAGCCGTGCAGGCGGAAGATCGGGCTCAGCGCGGCCCACTCCGCCCAGCGCAGAAATAGCTCCTTGGTGGTAGGCGGGGTGGTGAGGTCGTAGTACCCACCGATGTCGGTGCCGTAGCCATACGCTCCGCCGATCGCCCGGCTCAACATGTCGGGCGTCAGCGAGCGGAGTCCCGCCGCCTGGCTCCAGTCGGTCGTCTCATCGCCAGGGAAGTTGCCCCCTTCGTATGCAGCCGAGCCGGGCGTCCCCGAGTAGCCCGCGCGGTTGAAGAACCACAAGCGACGCTTCGGGTAGCGCCTCTCGTACGCGGTGATCGCCTCGCGGGTCGCCCGCATGTAGAGCACCAGGTAGCGATTGTGCATGCTGGCGCCGGTCTGGCCGTTGTGAAAGTGCATGTCGGCGAGCACCTCTTCTCCGAAGTCCGCCATGAACCCGTCGAAGCCTAGTGTTGCAGACGCTTGTGCCAGCTTCGCGCGAACCCGTAGAACGCCTCACCGGGCGATGAGCTGAACGAGTCACTCATGACCGCCACTGCCGTCGCGGGATCCGCCCGCGCAGATACACGGATCAACCCACGGCCCGCGGGCGTGACCACCACGAGCAGCTTGCGCCCGCTCGGATCATCGGTGGACACGGTGAGTTGCGCACCCGCGCCGAAGCGCCGTGCCCCGATCACACTTCGCGCGCTGTACTGGTTGCCCGACAACAATCCGCTCTTCAGATCGCCGCCCCAGATCGACCCCTCGTACTGATTGAGCGCGTACTGGCCAACCAGAAACGAAAGCGGCGCGTACAGCTGTCCGCTGGCATCGGGCTCGGTTCCAGGGGCCAAGGGGTCGGCCGTGGGCGGCAGCAAGCGAGGGATGGGGTTTCGATTGCCCACCTCCATGAGCACAGGGCGTCCGGAAGCCGTGCCGACGGCGATCCGAAACGGCCGCAGCTGGATGTTCGCCACCGCCCCCTGCCCACGGACCACGACCCGGGTCCGCGTGAATGTGACCGCTGCCAGGGCCGGCCGGACGCTGAGGCCGACCACCCCGACCAGCATCAGCACCGTCAACCAGCACCACCGCCTCACGAATCGATCCTATCCCCGGCGGGCTCAGGTCAGGCGCGGAGAAACTCGATGGCGCCCGGCCGCCTGACGTTTAGGCTTGCTGCCGTGGGCATGAAGCGCGAAACGCGGCTGGCCCGTGGTGGGCTGCCAGAAGTCGACCGGGCGACGATCCACCCGTACGAGGACGCCAGCCCGGGGCCGTTTTACTACCAGCGGGCCGCGCACCCGGTTGGGGTCGAGGCCGAGCGGCTGCTCTCAGAGCTCGAAGGAGGCCACGCCTTGCTGTTCCCGTCTGGGATGGGTGCGACGACTGCGCTCATCCTCGCGCTACTCGGGCCGGGCGCGACCGTCGCGGTTGCCGATGGCGGCTTCTGGGGCACAGTCGCCCTGCTGCGCGGCGAGTTCGCACGCTGGGGTGTCCAGGTGGTCAGCTTTGACCAGACAGGGCCGCCTCCAGACGCGGATCTCGTGTGGCTTGAGCCATGCTCGAACCCGCTGCTTACCTTTCCGGACCTCGGGGCGACGATCGAGCTTGCGCATGCTGGTGGGGGGCGCGTGCTGGTCGACAACACGGTGCTTAGCCCGCTGCTGTTGCGACCACTCGATCACGGCGCGGACTTCGTGCTCCACAGCGCTACGAAGATCCTCGCTGGTCA
Organism: uncultured Actinomycetes bacterium; assembly: GCA_963822735.1. Taxonomy (GTDB): domain Bacteria; phylum Actinomycetota; class Thermoleophilia; order Solirubrobacterales; family Solirubrobacteraceae; genus Palsa-465. The sequence goes on along the minus strand of CAWGIU010000011.1, from coordinate 62,477 downwards.
CCACGACGCGCTGGTCGGTGTCATCGCCTGCGGCAGCCCGGACGTGGCCGCGCGGCTGGCAGCAGTTCGCAGCGCGTCGGGCATCGTCGCCGCGCCTGACCCTGCCTGGCTTCTCCTGCGCGGGCTCAAGACGCTCGCCGTCCGCGTCGAGCGTCAGTCGGCCGGCGCGCTCGAGATCGCCGGCCGGCTCGCCGAGCATCCTTCCGTGGAGCGCGTGCGCTACCCGGGGCTCGGCGACGCCGTTGCGGCGCGGTACGTCCACGCGTTCGGGCCGCTGCTGTCCTTTGACGTCGCGGATGGCGAGCATGCCACGCGGGTGGAGCGCTCGCTGAAGCTGATCGAGAACGCCACCAGTCTCGGGGGCGTCGCGACGACGCTCGAAGCTCGCGCCAGATGGGAGGGCGACCGCGTCCCCGCGGGCCTCCTGCGGCTGAGCGTCGGCCTCGAGGACGTGGAGGACATCTGGGCCGACCTCGCCCAGGCGCTCGACGCCTGAGCGTGCGCTCCCCTAGCTATGGCGCGCGTAGCGCCAGGACGCAGTTCTGTCCGCCAAAGCCGAACGCGTTCACCAGAGCGCTCCGAACGGGAAGCCGGCGGGCCTCGCGCGGCACGAAGTCCAGGTCGCACTTCGGGTCCGGACGCTCGAGGTTGATCGTCGGCGGCACGATTCCATCGCGCATCGCCAGCAGGCAGACCATCGCCGAGAGCGAGCCAGCCGCGGCGATCAGGTGGCCGACCATCGATTTCGGCGAGCTGACCGCGATGCCGTCGGCGGCGTTGCCGAGCGCCTCGCGGATCGCCCTTGTCTCGACGGCGTCATTGGCCTGCGTGCCGGTTCCGTGCGCGCAGATGTACTCGACCTCCTGGGGGGAGATCCCCGCCCGCTCGAGCGCAATCCGGATGGCCCGCGCCGCTTCGGCACCCGAGGGCTCGGGGGCGCTGATGTGAAATGCGTCGCAGGTCAGCGAACCTCCCGCGATCGATCCGTAGGGGCGCGCGTTCCGCCGGCCCGCGTGCTCGGCCGACTCCACGATCAGCAGCACCGCGCCTTCGCCGTACACGAACCCGTCGCGGTCGGCGTCGAACGGCCGGCTGGCGCGCTCTGGCTCATCGTTGCGCTGGGACATCGCGCCCATGTTCGCCAGCCCGGCAAACATCGCCGCAGAGATCCCGGCGTCGGCGCCACCGGCGATCACCACGTCCGCCTCGCCGCCCAGGACCAGGCGCCTTGCCTCGAGCAGGGCCGCGTTGCCGCTGGCGCAAGCCAGCGAACTGGCGCTGACCGGGCCACGGACGCCGAGGTCGATCGCAACCTCGCAGGCGGCCATGTTCGGGATCGTCGAGGGCACGTAATAGGCGCTCACCGACCGCGGTCCGGCGGCGATCAAGGACTCCACATTCGCCTGTGTCTCCGGCACCCCTGCGACTGCCGTGTTGACGACGACCCCAACCCGCTGAGCGCCGGCTTCGATGGCCAGCCCGGCGTCGACGACGGCCTCGCGGGCGGCCATCAGCGCGAGTTGCGAGAAACGGGCCGAGCGGCGAGCGCGCTTCACACCCAGCAGCTGATCGGGGTCGAATCCCTTCACCTCCCCGGCGATCCGCACAGGCAGCGCAGACGCATCGAAGCTCGTCACGGGCCCGACTCCGGAGGCTCCGGCAAGCAGTCCCCGCCACGTTTCGGGCGCATCGAGCCCCAGCGGCGTGACCGCTCCGATACCCGTGATCACGGGGTCCCGGCCCCGGTCGGCGATGCTCACTGGACGCGGCCGCTCAGGTGAGCTCGCACGGCGGGGGCTCGGCGCCCTCGAGGACGTGCGCCACGCGCTCGGTGCAAATCGACAACACCGCCGCGGTGAGGGCACCGAGGCTGAAGAAGAAGCGCTGGCGGGACATTGAGCTGACCACTGCGGGACGCCACCCTTCTAAGGCATGGCCGACAGCGTATCCCCGGCCGCGTGGCGGCGCAAGAATTGATCGCAAACCGCGATGGCGTCTCGGATCGTGTCCCAGTGCAGGCCATCGGGGGTGTCGGTGGGCCAGTGATAGTTGACTGGGAGCTTCGTCTCGTCGACTGATGCCAGCGTCGCCACGCGAAAGCCGGCGCGGAGCGCGACGATCGCGTCGGTCGCGGCCACGGTCCGTAGCCCGCGGCGGATGCGTACGCCGGCGTCGGCCGCCGCATTGGCCAGCGACTCGCGCATCTGCGGCGGGTAGTTGCGCATGCGCAGCATCCCCTCGCCCTCGAGCACGATCAGGTAGGGGCCGCCGAGGCACTCGAGGCACAGGAATTCCGTGGACTCCGGGTCGAGCTCGGCGAAATGCCGTCGGCCGAACGACTGCATCCCCTCGCTGAACGACTCCTCGGAGCCCGTCGACAGCAACAGCACGCGCACGCCCTCGATCGGACGATCGCGCAGCGTCGCCGCGAGCGCGATCATGGCACCGACCGCGCTCAAGTTGTCGTTGGCGCCCGGGACCGTGCCGCGAGCGCCGATGTCGACCATCGCCGCGACGCTGCCGAGCGCCAGTGCGATCCCCGACCGCAGCAGCCCGCGCGCGCCGATCAGCGCCCCCGCGGCAATCAGCACCGGACCGAGCCACACGGCGTAGAGGATCGGCACCGTGTGGCTGGAGCGCGCGTGAGCCCGGGGCGCCAGCTTCGGCCCGAGTCGCCCGAGCGCCGGATGGAACACGAGTCCTGAGTGGGCGGCGTCGTGATGAGCGATTACCACCACGGTGCGCTTCGCAGCGCGATCGCTCGTTTCCGCGACGACGTTCCACGTCGCCCGGTGCCGGAGCAGGGTGCGCCGGAACCAGCGCCGTCCGTGGCCCAGGTCATCCCACAGCACGGCGGCGCTGGCGCCGGCGAGCAGCGTTGCGACCGCCCGCGCACCGATGCTTCGGCGCCGCAGCACGACGCCTCCGCCGGCGAGGGCGAGCGAGTTCGCCAGAGCAAGGGGCCACCAGTAGCCGCCGTGGGCACGTTCCTGCTCGACTTTCGTGTCGCATCCCAGCGCGAGCAGCCGGGCGGCGATCCACTCCGCCGCGCGGCGCTCCCCCTCGGATGCCGATGGACGCTCCATCGCTGCGAGAGCGTGGATCGCGGCTTGCCAGTCACCTGGATCGGGCGGCGAGTGGGGAGGTGGAGGGGGATGGGTCACTTTCGTAGTGTTGCGAGTTGGCGTCGGTGAGGCAGGGATCACCACTGGAACCGGCGCGTCTGTCCGGAGCCGCCGTCGCTTCGTTCTACGATGCGAGAGGAGGCACTCCGATTCCCGCTCAATCACCACCCACTCCCGATGACAAGCGCTGGGCTACGACCTATGCGTCGAGGAATGGCGCCGCATCAGGTGCCCGGCGCGCAACCACAAGTCGCCTTCTGGCTCTCGCCTACATCCTTGCCGTCTCGATGCCGCCGATCGGGTTCGGGCTGGGCATCGCGATAGCCGTCCGCTTCCGCAACGTGCGTGCGAAGCACGGTGCGTGGATCATCGCGATCAGCATTGTGGCCGCGATTGTCTGGATCCTGATACTCAGCTCCGGCACGCTCAACAGCAGCACCACCACCAGCGACTACTGAGCCGTGAGCACCCGGCGAAGGGTGGCGGCGAAGGCGTCCGGATCGCCCTGGTCGGTGAACCCCCCGTGGTGGCTCGGGAAGATCACGACCTCGGTGCCCAATCGCCCGGCCACGGCCACAGCGGCGCGGCAGGGGAAAAGGCCCTCTGACTCGGCGCCGGCCGCGATGACGATGCGTGTGGAGGCCTTCTGAAGGGTGGCGAAGTCCGGCTCGTAGCGGGCGACGTGGATCATGTGCGGGCCCAGCAGCGGGTGGTTTCGGCTGCCGTCGTCCTCGGTCGGGAGACCGAAGTCGGCTGGATCGGGAGCTTGGTTTGAGAAGTCGGGAGGGATCGGCCCCTTGACGCTTGTGAAGGCCATGAACTTCGCCATCGCGGGTCCGAGACCAACACGCTGATAGGTCTCGTGGATGTTCTCGGTCGCCGTCAGCGCCTGCTCTCGGTCCGGGAGCACCGTCGCGAGTGGCGGCTCGTGGGCGACGAGCACACGAACCCCGTCCGGATGCCGGGCCACCAGCGCGAGTCCATTTACGGCTCCTCCGCTGCTGGCGAAGATGTCCACCGGCCCGGCATCGAGCTCCCCGATCAGCCGGTGCAGGTCCTCCGCGTGCTCATCCGGGGTGGCCGCGGTGGCGCCGTCGGCCCGCGGGCTGCGCCCGCCCCCTCGCGGGTCATAGGTCACGACCGTGCGGTCGGGGAAGGAGCGGGCTAGCGCGGTGAACCCGCTCGCGTCCATCGGTGAGCCGATCATCAGCAGGACCGGCTCGTTGCTCTGGGATTCCGCCTCTCGAACGTCGTAGGTTACGGCGGCACCAGGCAGGTTGAGGGTGTGGGTCTTCGGCTCGGTCATCGCTTTCCTTTCGTCGGTGCCTACTCATCCACGACCCGTCTGAGCAGAGGAACTCATCGGTCGGTCTCACCGGCAGCCGGCAGCTAGGACCCCGGCGGGACCCGCAGCGGCATGAGCCACTCGGGCTCCAGGAACGGCGGCAGCTCGGCGCTGTGGCGGGGGAACAGCTCGCGCGCCGCTGCGGCGCACGGGTGCGAGGCCACCAGCTCGGCCAGGTCGGCAATCCGGCTCATCACGTTGACGCTCGCCATGATCTGGAGAGCGGCGGCATTCGGTGGGTCGAGCGTAAGCGTGCCGTCTAAAAGCAGCCGGTCGGCATGGTCGAGCAGCGCTGGCAGCGCTGCGAGGTCCGCCCGCACCGCCGCTCCGGTCGCCCGTCGCCCGTCGGGCTCGATCGTGCGGGCGTACCACTCCACTGCCGGGCGGATGGCTTGCGACGTCAGCGTGGGGATCGGCAGGCGCTGGGCCCGCACGATCCACTGCCGCAGCTGCGGGTTCCGCGCAACGCCGTAGCGGAACAGCCGCCGCGGAATCGGCTGCAGCTGCTCCTCGCCCCAGCGCTCGGCCTCCTCGACGCGGGCGCGGAGGTGGGGATCGGCGGGGAACAGCGGCGGCGCAGGCCAGCGCTCGTCGAGCGCACGCGCGATCTGCCGAGAACCCTGGATGCGCTGGCCGTCGAGCTTGAGCGCCGGCACCGTGCCACCGGAGAAACCGGCGAGCCGCAGATGGATCCGCTGGTTCAGCGGGACAATGTCGACGAGCTCGTAGTCGACGCCCTTCACGTCGAGCATCTTGCGCGCCGCCTGCGAGGGATGCGAGATCGACATCCAGTAGAGGAGGACCGGCATCCTCCGGGAGCCTAGTGCGGCGCAGTGTCGAGCACGACCCAGCCCTGGGATGTCGCGGCGGTGAGTCGCCGCCGGCTTGCGTCGTCAAGCAACACGAAAAGACGTGTGTAGCTTTCCCGGGCGATGATCGACACCGAGCTGGTACCGGCCTGTGACCTGTGCGGATCGTCGGCGACCGATGTGCTTTTGTCGAATCTGAGCGACAAACTGCACCGCCTTCCCGGCGTGTTCGCGCTGCAGCGCTGCCGTCAGTGCGGGCTCGTGAGGCTCAGCCCTCGTCCAGCTTCCTCATCGCTTCACCTCTATTACCCGGCCGAGGGCTATTACGCGTACGAGCGGGTGACCAGATCGTCCCCGGACGCGAACCGTCGCCTCCGCGGGCTGGGGGAGAGGCTGCGGAGGGTTGTGCTCGATCGTCAGGCCTTGCACGATGGCGAGTCCCCTCCCTGGTCGCGTTTGGTGCCCACACGTCTCCGGAGAACCGTCGCAAGGCGGGCGGCCTATGGCCTCGAGGGCTTCCCCCGCGAGCTTAGTGGCGGGCGGGCACTAGACCTGGGGTGCGGGAACGGCTCGTTCCTGGAGCGGCTCCGCCATCACGGCTGGGATGTCGTAGGGATCGACACGTCTCCCGCTGCAGCCGCAGCCGCCAGAGAGCTTTTTGGGATCGAGGTCCACATCGGGACGCTTGAAGAGGCGAGCCTGCCGGAGCGGAGCTTCGATTTCATTCGGCTGAGCCACACGTTCGAGCACCTTGACCGGCCGGTTACAACGCTGCGCCACGTCGCTCGGCTGCTGCGCTCCGGTGGACACATTTACATCGAGACTCCCAACATTGAAAGCCTAGGTTTCTGGTGGACGAAGGAATACTGGTTTCCGTTGGAGGTTCCTCGCCATCTTTGGTTGTTTTCGGTCGACACGCTCGTTGCGGCGCTGCTGGCGTGTGGCTTGTCCATCGTGCGGATGGAAACCCGGGGGTTCCCAACTTTTATCTGGGAGGCAACGTATCGCCGTGAGGCGCGGGCTGGGCACACTGACGGTGGACCCAGACCCTCGCTGAAGCCAGAGCAAGTCCCTCGGGCCGCCGCACTCGGGTTGGCTGCGAAGACGGTCAGACGGTTCACGCCCCGCCTAGGTGACATCGTCAGCTGCTGGGCCGAGCTCAGCTCGCCATACTCGGACGAAAGGGAGGGTTGATGCCGCCGATCACCACGAGCATCGAGGTCGCGCGACCGATGGAGGAAGTGTTTGCCTACGTCACGGATCCGAGCACCATGCCCGAGTGGCAGCAGGGGGCCGTGAGCGGTCACATGGATGCACCCACCACCCGTGTCGGCTCGAAATGCACGACCGTCAGGAGGATCGGAGGGCGCGAGCGCGAGGTGACTACCGAGATCACCGAATACCGCCCCCCGCGGCGGTGGGCAGACCGAGGGATCGAGGGTCCGATCAGGGCGATGGTCGCGGTTACCGTCGAGCCGCTGGCGGGTGGGTCACGGTCAAAGCTGACAATCGATCTCGACTTCACTGGCCACGGGATCGGAAAGCTGCTGGTTCCGCTCGTCGTTCGTCGTCAGGCCGCCAGCGAGATGCCAGAGAACATGAGACGGCTAAAGCAGCGCCTGGAGGGCGGGGCCTAGATTGCCCCGGCAGTTGAGGCACGATCGACCTGCGGCAGCAAGCCCCTGAGTGCCGCCCGAGCGCACCTAGGCTGTGCGCTGCACCGGCACGACGCCGTCGCCGAGGGCCCTCGCGACGAGTTGTGCCCGCGAATGGGTTCCCAGCTTGGTCATCGCGTTCCGCACGTGCGTGCGCACCGTCGCGTGCGACACGTGAAGCTCCGTTGCGATCTCCGGCCCGGTGAGGCCGAGCGCAATCATCTCAACGATCTCCAGCTCCCGGTCAGTCAGTGCCGCGTCCGAGTCACCGTTGTGACCTTCGGCGCCCCGGCTTCCCCGCATCCGTCGCAAGACGACGATCAGGAACAGGTCGCGGCCCGTCACGGTCTCCCGGTGGCCCCCTAACTCCACCCTCACATGCTGCCCGTCCGACCGGCGCATCTCGCGGGTGGCGTAGAAGTCTGAGCCCCGCACCAGCTCACGCCACGCTTCATCCGACAGCGGCGGAGTTACACCGAAATCGTGATATCTGCGCCCGATCAACTCGTCGCGCTTGTAGCCGAGAAGCTGGGCGAAGGCGTCATTGACTTCCACGCACCGGCGCTCCTCATCGACAAGGATCATCCCGTTACGACAGCGCTTAAAGCCGCCCAGAACAGCCCAGCCAAGCCGTTCCTGCCGTTGGCCGCTCCTGCCATCGCTCAAATCTACCGCGCCTCCGCGATGTGCCCGGAGCGCTGCGCGACAAGTGGGGGCTGCTTGTCGCGGGGGTGCGGCGCAGGATGGGACTTCCGCACGCCAGCGCTCCGGGCACGTTTGTGGGGGGCCTTATACCTCTTCGCCAGCGGGCTTCCGGGGAAGCCCCACCGGTTGCCAGTTCGTGAAGCCTGGCTCGGCGGTGGCCACGGAGCACGGCGCGCCGATCGGGCGTGTTGCGACCAGGGCGCGCCCGGCGGCGGTCAATGCCCAACGTCTCGGTGCGCCGTCGACCGACCCCTCGATGGTGCGCACGTAGCCGCGGCGGCGCAGCGCGCGCAAGAGCGTTCGAGCCGGGAGGGAGCCATGCGTCCGGAGCCGCCGCGCGACGCTACCGGTGGGCGCTCCCTCCGTGTCTGCAGCAGCACATGCGTCGTTGACCGCTTCGAGGACGGTCAGCCAGTTTTGCTCTCTCTTCATGCGCTGCCTGAAAACTCCGTGATGTCTACTGCTGCTTCGTTCCGGGTGCCTCAAAAAGGCATAGGAACGCCACGCACATGATTGAGTTGAAGCGTTCGCCTGTAAATACTGCAAACGGCTGAACCGTCGACGACGGGCCGTGGCGGCGCCGCGAACGGCGACAACCAGTCATCCGCCTGTGAAGCGGGGCCATCTGGCGGCTCGGCGACTGCCAGACTCGCCTGTCATGGCAAAGGCGTCGGCGCGTCTCTGGAATCACAACATCCACTATCACCCCGTGATCCTCGACGCCGTGCCGTCCCGGTGCCAGCGTGTCCTTGACGTCGGGTGCGGCGAGGGCACCTTGACCCGCGAGCTTCGACAGCTAATCCCGGAGGTCGTAGGGATCGATAGCGACCACGCCAGCATCGAGGCCGCGCAAGCTCACCCCGATGCCGGGGACATCCAGTACATCGAAGGCGACGCACTGACCTCCGAGATCGAGTCGCAGTCATTCGATCTGATCACGGCGGTGGCATCACTGCACCATGTCGACGCCGAACGCGGGTTGGTTCATCTCAAGGACTTGCTGCGCACGGGCGGTGTGCTGGCCGTAATTGGTGTCGCTCGCTCGTCTCCGAGCGATTGGCCGCTGGACGTCGCCGCGATCGTTCCGAACCGCCTGCGGCGACTACGCGTCAGGTACTGGCAGCATCCCGCACCCGTCCTGTGGCCGCCGCCCGAGACTTACCCGTCGATGCGGGGGATCGCAGCGCGCCACCTGCCGGGGGCTCGCTTTCGTCGTCGGCTCTACTGGCGCTACACGCTGGTCTGGACCAAGCCCTGACAGCACGACCAGGCCGCTTGAGCGCGGGATGTAGTCGCGATGCACCGGGATCAGCGCGCGCGTGCGTCGATTTCCGCGAGGCGCAGCTCGATGAGTTTCTTGACGAGCTCCTTCGGCAGCGGGCGGTCGACCGGGAAATGCAGCGCGCTCTTTGTCATCGTGTAGTCGTCGAGTTCATCGGCGAGCTGCCCGAGCACCGAGCCGCTGAACGGCAGGTAGCTGAGGTGATCCTTGAAGGCGGCGAAGCCGGCAACGGTCTTCCCGCGCACCCGGAACGCGGGGACGCGATAGGAGATCACCTGTTCGGCTTCCGGTGCAACTTCGAGGATCGTCTGACGTAGCTGCTCGAGCGTGCCCCGCTTGGGCTCCTCGAGCCGACGCAAATAGTCCTCGACCTCGCCGCCCGCCGGCGGCACACGGTCCGGGCGCCCCGGCTCTGGCTCGCGCACGCGGAAAGTGAGCCCGCGCTCACGCAGGGCTGCGCGTAGCGCGGAGATCGCGTTCGGACCCATACCGTGGAGCTGCTCCAGGTCAAACTCGGAGACCTCAGCCAGCTGGCGCAGCTCCGTGTAGCCGGCCGCCGCAAGCGCACGGCGTGCCGGAGCGGGAAGTCTCGGAAACTCGCTGTCATCGTTAGTGCCCAATTTGAGCGCTCCTTTTTGCCCACCACCACAATCCGGACATGACCGGCACCGGCCAGCTAGCGATACGGCCGGCCCGCGTTGAAGGCTACGACGCGCTCGCGCCACGATCGGAGAGGCTCGGCTATCCACCGGCTCGTCAAGGCATTAGACGGTGACCCCAGAGCGTGAGCAGGCCGGCAGGGAGGGCCTCTATGACCGGATCGGGGTTGGCTACGGGCAGCTACGGCGGACCGAGCCGCGGATCGCCAGCCGTATCTGGGCGGCCCTCGGCGACGCGCTTACGGTTCTGAACGTCGGGGCCGGCACCGGTTCCTACGAGCCACCCGAACGCCAGGTGACCGCCGTCGAGCCGTCGGCCACGATGCGCGCCCAGCGCCCAGCCGGTGCGGCACCGTGCATCGCAGCGCGCGCCGAGCAGCTGCCATTCGAGAACCTGTCATTCGACGCCGCGATGGCAGTGCTCTCGGACCACCACTGGGCAGACCCGATCGCCGGCCTTCGGGAGATGCAGCGCGTCGCCAGCCGCGTGGTCGTGTTCCAATGGGACAACCAACTTTTTCCTCACTTTTGGCTGGTGCGTGACTACCTGCCCGAGTTCGCGGCCTTCGCTGACGCTCGGCCGACGTTGGGCGAGCGTGCAGCGGCGATCGGCGCGACCATGGAGGCAGTGCCGATCCCGTGGGACTGCGTCGACGGGTTCTTTCACGCTTACTGGCGACGCCCGGAGGCCTACCTGCAGGAGCGGGTGCGCCGTGGCACATCCGTGTGGGCACGGGTCGGTCCGCGGATAGAGCAGCGCGCAGTGCGCGAGCTGCGCTCCGACCTCGAGGTAGGCCGTTGGCGCGAGCGCAATGCTGAGCTGCTGGAGCTCGACGAAGCAGAGCTGGGCGCCAGGCTGCTCGTCGCCGAGACCACGTAGGCATAAGACCGTCGGTCAAACAGGACGCGCTACGCCTGTCAACTCACGACGGCGGCCATCGAAAGCGCCCCGGCCGAGGCGGCATCTCGAATGCGGCGTACGCCTTCCGCGGGTCTGATGACGTGCGCGCGGTCAGGTGCCGTCCTCAGCTACGGCTACAGCGGGGCGTCCGACTCGCCGGCAACAGGTCCCCCTCGCGGCGGCTGGATGCAGATCCAGCTCTTGACCAGGGGCCCAACCCGCTCAGGGATGGCGGGGCCAAATAATGCCTCCATCTCCCGGCGCCGCAGGAGATGGATCTCGTCAATATCGCTGCCGGCGCCCAGACGCCAGTACGGGCGGCGAACGGCCATCGGCAGCCAGTGAGCGAAGGGCAGGAGAGCGTGCGGCTCGATCGGGAACTCGAACGCGGGAGTCTGGACGAACCAGCCTCGGGCGACGCGCCGCAGCTCGGACGCGAATCGCCCCCAGCGATCAGGCGGCAGGTGCTCGATGACGCTATTGCAGTAGGCCAAGTCGAACGCGCCGTCTGGGAACGGGAGTTGCGCGGTGGCGTCGGCCTGGACGAAGCGCCCGGGGTAGCCAGGGCGCTCTTCGATATCCACGCCCACAATGTCCAGCTCGGGGACGAAGCAGATCAGGCCGGGTTCGCCGCAGCCGATATCGACGATCGTGGTCTCCGATGTGAGCACGCGGCGCAGCAGCTCCAGCCGCCGCGCCCTGGCTCGTTCCGACGCGCGATCGGCCAGGCGCGCAAGCGGACCACGCGCCCTAGCGAACGTCGTCATCGCGGCTGACTATGCGGCAGCTCTCGCCAGACCATTACGCAGAGAGCGATTTTGTACCGAGTTACGCGCACGCACCCTTGGATCCGCCGTCGAAAATCTTAGTGCCCCTCATCAGCCCAGCCGGCGGTGGGATCTTCGCGGCGTTCGTCGGGACGCAGGACGTCTGGCGGGCGCTGCTTCTGGCAAGCCGGCCGTAGGCGCCGGTACTCTGCGCGCTCGACGAATCCCGACGTAGCGAGATGCGGGAAAAAGAATGGTGCGTGTGCTGTATCTGCTGTTCGCCGCGGCGGTCCTCGGCGGTGAAGTGGCGTGGGGCGTGATGTCGCCTCCGCCTGCCGACCCGCCCCCGGTCATCAAGGTGATCCAGACGAGCCAGGATCTGGGTCAGCGCCTGGCGCCCGTGGGGGAGCTGCGGTTCAGGAGCAAGCAACCGTCGGGCGTCCCGGTGATCCGCATCTCGGACTCGGCGCGCTACCAGCGCATCGTCGGCGTCGGCGCGGCTATGACTGACAGCTCCGCGTGGCTCTTGTACACACAGCTGCCGCGGTACCTATTCAAGAAGACGATGGACGCGCTGTTCGGGCCGGGCGGCATCCACCTGGGCTTCATCCGCGTGCCGATGGGGGCCTCGGATTTCAGCGTGCAGGGTCATCCGTATACGTACGACGACGATGCCCCGGGGGGCTTGGACCCTACCCTGCGGTACTTCTCGATCGACCACGACCGTCAGTACATCCTGCCCGCCCTGCGCGAAGCGCTGACACTCAACCCGGCGGCGCAGATCATCGCCACGCCCTGGTCTCCGCCGCCCTGGATGAAGTTCTTCAGCACCTTCGGCAACAACGACGACGCGTCGTACCTGCTGCCGTCCGAATACAGCGCGCTGGCCAACTACTTTGTCAAGTTCCTGCGCAGCTACGCACAAGCGAAAGTGCCGGTCGCCGCCGTCACCCCGCAGAACGAACCCGGTCAGGGCACCTGGTATCCCGGCCTGAACCTGCCCGAATGGGCCGAGGCCAGCTTCGTGGCGGACTACCTGGAGCCCGCACTGCGGCGCGCGCGATTGAAGACCGCGATCTTTGGCTATGACTACACCTGGTCGAACGTCGTTCCGTCCTATGTCAGGGCGCTGCTTGCGGGCCCGGCTGGTCAAGACCTGGCGGGCATCGCGTTCCACTGCTATTACGGCACGCCGACCGTGATGAGCACTCTGCACCGCCAGGAGCCGAAGCTCGAGCAATGGGTCACAGAATGCACCTCGCAGACCGATCCCACGTGGCCTCCAGCGGAACTCGAGATCGCGTCGCTTCGCAACTGGGCGAGCGTGGTGGCGCTTTGGAACCTGGCGCTCGATCAGGCAGGCGGGCCGGTGCAAGCGCCCAACAGCGCATGCCAGGGGTGCACCGGCGTGGTGACGGTCGACGAGCGCACGCACCAGGTCTCGTTCGGCGCCCCGTACTTTCAACTAGGACAGGTGAGCAAGTTCCTCAAACCGGGAGCGGTGCGGATCTACTCAAACCACTTCATCAAGTACTCCGCCGCGGGACCGGGGGCCGGGCTAGACGACGTCGCCTTCCGCAACCCGGACGGGACCGAAGCGCTCGTGGCATATAACAACTCGAGCGCTCCAGCCCGCTTCGCGGTCGTCTGGCACCACCAATCGTTCATGTACGACCTGCCGGCCGGGGCCATGGTGACCTTCGCCTGGCGCTCGACCGGGCTCGCGGGCGAATAGACCCCCTCTCTGCGCTCAGAACGTAATATGTGTGTCGGTGGCGTCGATCGAGACCGCGGCAATCTTGTTCTCGGATCTCGTCGGATCAACTCGCCTGGCGACGGCTGTCGGTCCTGAGCGGGCCGACGAGCTGCGGCGTGAGTATTTCGAGGTGTTGCGCCGCGCGATCGCTGAGAACGGCGGTCACGAGGTGAAGAACACCGGCGATGGGTTGATGGCGGCGTTCACTACGGCGTCGGCGGCGGTCGAGTGCTCGAAGGCGATGCATCAGCTCGTCGAACGGCGTAATCGCGGCGCGGACGCGGAGCTCCACATTCGGGTCGGGATCGGGATGGGCGAGTCGACAGTCGAGGACGGGGACTATTTCGGGATGCCGTCGATCGAGGCGGCTCGGCTGTGCGCGCAAGCTCCCGACGACGGGATCCTCGTCGGCGAGCTGGTGCGCATGATGGCGGCAAGGGGTGACCGCGACGCGTTCAGATCGGTTGGAAAGCTAGAGCTGAAAGGCATCGCCGAGCCGGTCGAGGCCTACGACGTCGCCTGGGAGTCAATCGGAGCTGAGTTGTCCTCGGTGCCTGTTCCCGGGCCCTTGCGCACGGTGCCGCGGATCGCTTATGTCGGGCGCGTCGATGAGCGACAGTTGCTGGCTTCGGTCTGGGCTGAGACCCAGGAAGGCGCGCGTCGTGCGGCGTTGATCTCCGGTGAGCCTGGGATCGGCAAGACGCGGCTGGCCTCGTACACAGCATTGGCTGCTCACGCCGATGGCGCGACGCTGTTGTGGGGTGCCGCGTCTCAGGATCTCGGCGCTGCGTACGCACCGTGGATCGAGGCGCTCGGCCGCTACGTCGAGGAGGCGCCCGAGGAGGTCTTGGCCGAGCACGTTGCCCGCCATGGAGGCGAGATTGCGCGGCTGGCACGCGGTCTGCGCTATCGGATTGCTGGCGTGGCCGAGCCGCAGCAGTCGGATTCCGAGACCGAGCGCTATCTCCTGTTCGGTGCCGTAGCAGGGCTGTTGGAGTCGGCTTGCGCCTACGGCCCGGTAGCGCTCGTGCTGGACGATTTTCACCTGGCTGACAAGCAGTCGCTGACGTTGCTGCGGCACGTGGCGAAGACCATCGAGCACTCGCCGCTGCTGCTGCTCGTGACCTATCGCGATTCGGATCTCGATCGCGAGCATCCGATGACCGAGATCCTCGCTGATCTGCGTCGCGTCGACGGGATTCAGCGGGTCGCGCTCACCGGATTTGGTGCGGACGAGGTCGCGGAAGTCATGACCGTGGCGGCGGGGCACGACATTGGAGAGGTCGGCATGCAGCTCGCGACCGAGATTGCGCAGGAGACCGGTGGCAACCCGTTCTTCGTAAGCGAAATCCTTCAGCACCTAACGGAGTCAGGCGCGCTGGGGTTGGACGATGCCGGCCGCTGGCGACTGAACAAGACGATTGCCGAGCTGGGCCTGCCACAGAGCGTGCGGGATGTCGTCAGCCGGCGCATTGAGACGCTCGGTGACGACGTGCGTCAGATCCTCATGGCCGCCTCGGTGGTTGGCCGTAGCTTCGATCTTGATCTGCTCAAGCGGCTGCTCGATCGCAGCGAGGACGAGATTCTCGACGCGCTCGACACAGCCTTGGAAGCGTCTGTCGTGATCGAGTCATCGGAGCGTGGTGGCCAGTTCAGCTTTTCGCATGCGCTGATCAACCACACGCTGTATGAGCAGTTGAGCGCCACGCGGCGCGCGCGCATGCACCGGCGGGTAGCCGAGGCGCTCGAACATCTCTGCGGTGAAGATCCCGGGCCGCGACTGCCTGAGCTCGCGAATCACTTCTCTCGGGCGGTTGTGACTACAGACCACAGCAAGGCCGTCAGCTACGCCAGGCGAGCCGGCGAGCGAGCGCTCGAGGAGCTCGCTCCCGACGAGGCGTTGCGCTGGTTCAACCAGGCACTCGAGCTACTCGGACAGGGGGGCGAGGAGAGCGAGCGCTGCGATCTGCTGACCGGCATCGGCATCGCACAGAAGCACCTCGGCGATGCGGCCTTCCGCGCCACGCTGCTGGAGGCTGCAGGAATCGCGCGCCGGACGGGCGCCGTGGACCGGCTCGTCCGCGCGACGCTCGAGAACACGCGCGGCTGGCACTCCGCGGCCGGTGAGGTCGACTCCGACCGTGTCGACGGGCTAGAGGCGTCGATCGCCGCGGTCGAGCCGGGCTCACCCGAGCGCCCGATGCTGCTTGCTCTGCTCGCGGCCGAGCTCACGTTCTCGGGCGACTATCGACGCGTCTCCGATTTGGTCGACGAGGCGCTCACGAGTGCCCGGAGGCTTGAGGATCGCCGTCCGCTGGGGCGCGTTCTGTACTGGGCGTGCAACGCACAACTCGGTTCGGCCGATACGGCCCACTTCCTGTGGGAGCTGACCGGCGAGCTCGAAGTGCTGGCAGCCGAACTCGCGGATCCGTTCCTGAAATGGGGGGTCGCCCAGTGGCGCTTCACTGCGGCCTTGCAGCTCGGCGAGAGGGACGAAATGGATCGAGCACTCGCGCGCGCTCAGGAGATCAGCGCTGAAATCACCCAGCCCGCGTTACTGTGGGTGACGAAGTACTACCGCAGCTCCGCCGAGCAGTTCTATGGCAACCTCGAGCAGGCGGAGGCGTTGGCCCTCCAGGCTGCTGGACTTGGGCACGAATCCGGACAGGCCGACGCGCTGATGATCGTCGGCGTCCAGCTATTTGCGATCCGCCACGAGCAGGGCAGGCTGGCCGAGCTCGTGGAGCTCGTAGAGCAGCGCGTTGCTGAGAATCCGGGGCTACCGACGCTGCAGGCAACGCTGGCGTTCACCTACAGCGAGCTCGGACGGATTGACGAGGCCAAAGCAATCTTTGAGCGAGCTGCTGCAGACGACTTTGGCTCGCTGCCATTCGACATCGGTTGGATCAACGGGATGGCGCGTTACGCCGAGATCGCAGCGCGGCTGGGGGCGACAGGAGCCGCCGGGTCGATCTACGAGAAGCTGCAACCGTACCGTGACCAGATCGTCAACTCGATCCTCACTGTCACCGGATCTGTCGAGCGCACACTCGGCCTGCTCGCCGCGACGCTCGGGCGCTGGGATGCCGCCGAGCAGCATTTTGCCGCCGCGGCCGAGACCCACGAGCGTCTGGGCGCGAAGCTGTTCCTGGCCCGCACATGGATGAACTGGGGTCGCGCCCTGCTCGCCCGCAGGGAACCGTCCGATTCGGAGCGCGCCGTTGCCCTGCTGCGACGGGCCTCCGAGCTCGCACGAGAGCACGGAGGCGGTGCGGTCGTGCGCGATGCTGAGGCGCTCCTGACCGACCCGCTCGGCGTCTGACCGTCCCGACTAGCGCCCGGCGCCGCAGGGCCACCGCCGAGCGGTCCATGCGAACGGCCGAATCGGAGGCGGATAACCGACAAGGTTCGCTGCGGCGTCCTTCTCCTGCTCGTCTGCGCTAGCTGGAGGTCTTCTGGCCCGCGGTGACGACTCCCGTCTCGTAGGCGAGGACGACGGCTTGGACGCGGTCGCGCACCCCGAGTTTCATCAGAATGCGGGTGACGTGCGTCTTGATGGTGGTCTCGCCGACGACTAGCTCGGCGGCGATCTCGCCGTTGGTCCTGCCGGTCGCGAGCAGGCGGAAGACCTCAAGCTCGCGTGGGGTCAGCTCGTCGACACCGGGCGCGGGCTTGACGGCTGGTCGCGGGGCGGCGAACTGCTCGATCAGCCGGTGCGTGATGCTGGGTGAGAGAAGCGCGTCGCCCTCGCCGACGGTGCGCACGGCGGTGGCGAGTTGGTGTGCGGGAACATCTTTGAGAAGGAACCCGCTCGCTCCCGCGCGGAGCGCGTCGTAGACGTATTCGTCGAGGTCGAAGGTGGTCAGGATCAGCACCTTGGTCGGCTGCTGGTGATCCGCAGCGAGGATGCGGCGGGTGGCTTCGATCCCGTCGAGGTCGGGCATGCGGATGTCCATCAGCACTACGTCCGGGCGCAGCTCGCCTGTGAGGATGACCGCTTCGTTGCCCGCTGCGGCCTCGCCGACCACTTCGATGTCCGGCTCGGAGTCGAGGATTAGCCGAAAGCCGGTGCGGATCAGCTCTTGGTCGTCGGCGATGACGACTCGAACGCTCATACCAGTTGCTCCTGCGGCGCATAGGGGAGGCGGGCGCCGAACGACCATCCCTCGTCGCCCTTGGGCTGGGGGTCAAGCTGTCCGCCGCAGAGACGCAGACGCTCGCGCATCGCCTCCGTCGGCCAGCCGTTGGAACCGTCGCAGAGGCCGGTGAGGTGAAGGTCAAGGTCGTCGGCGCCGAAGCGCAGATGCACGGCAACGGGTGCTTTGTCCTGTCGGCGGGCGGCATGGAGTGCAGTTTCGAGAATCCGATAGAGCCCCAGCTCGGTGCCGGGCGAGAGGGTCCCGGGCTCGCCGTCCACGCTCAGCTCGACCGGCTGACCGTGCTGGCGGGCGCGCTCGATCAGCGCGTAGATCTGATCGACGCCGGGCTGCGGGCGGAGCTCGCCTCGGTCGTCGCCGTGGCGCAGGACGCCGAGGATCCGGCGCATGTCGGCGAGCGCGAGGCGACCGGTGCGCTCAACTGCGTCCATCGAGCGGTCGGCTCCCGCGGGAGCCTGGTCGAGTTGACGGAGTGCCGCTTCGGTCTGGACGACCATGGCGGCGACAGAGCCGGCGACGGCCGCGTGCAGCTCGCGCGCGATCCGCGAGCGCTCCGCGGCTACCGCCAGCCGCGCGCGGTCCTCCCGCTCAGCCGCCAGCCTCGCGGAGGTACGCGCGAGCTCAGCGGTCAGCAGCCGGTAGGAGCGGACCGCGCGGCCGACAGCCCAGGCAGCAGCCACCGCGAACGCCGCCCCGGCGAAATCGCCGGCCTGTCCCCGCTGCGCGATCAGCTCGGAAACCGCCCCCCCGCCCAGCATTAACGCCAGCCCGAGCACGGCCTCCGTGCTCTCCGCCCAGGCGGCGACGGCATAGCTTGGAACGAGCAGCAAATACGCGCTGATCAACGGCGAACTGTTCGGCTCGATGAGGTACGTGTTCATTACCGATCCGAGCACGGCGACCACGAGCAGGAACCCCAGAGGCGCCCGTCGGCGCCACAAGGCGCCGAGGGCGATCACCGCGGCGACGAGCAGATCAAGCGCCAGGGGGCCGCGCCGGTGACCGGCGCCCAGCACCGCGGCCTCGAGCGCGACCAGAGACACGAGCGCGATCATCGGGTCCAGGCGCTGCCACGGAAGTCGCCCCTCCTCGGCGCCGATCACACGCTGCGCACCCGGCTCGGGGCTAGCGACCGCGGGAGGAACGGCCTGTCCGAGCGGGATCTGGGCGTTTACCTCGAATCCACCGCCGGGTCGAGCGTCAGCCAGCAGCGTTCCCCCGTACAGCCCAATCCGCTCGGCCATTCCCACCAGCCCATGACCTGACCCGTTCTGAGCGCGCTCGCCCCCGAGCTTCTCGCCCGCTCTGCGCCCGGTGTCCGCTACCCGAAGTTCAAGCACACCCGCGCCGACGACGACCGTGACGCTAGCGCGCGCGGGGCCGGCGTGCTTGATCGCGTTCGTCAGCGCCTCCTGCACGACCCGGTAGGCCACCAGATCCACCCCCGGCGGCAGGTCCCAGGGGCGGCCCTCGATCTGAATGTCGACCGGCAGCCCCGCCGCCCGAGCCCGCTCAGCCAGCGCCTCAAGCTGCCCCAGGCCGGGCGGCGCGCTACCAGCGGGATCGTCGCTCTCGCGGCGCAGCGCGCCGACCATCCGCCGTAGCTCGACGAGCGCCTCGCGCCCCGAGCGCTCCACCGCCCAAAGCGCGCTACCGGCGGCTGCGATATCCGTCGACGCGATGCGGCGGGCCGCGCCCGTCTGGACGACCATCACGCTCATGCAGTGGGCGATCACGTCGTGCAGCTCGCGCGCCATCCGGTTGCGCTCCTCGACAGCCGCGCGCCGAGCGCGGAGCTCCTGATCGCCGCGCAGCTGAGCGGCTTGGTCGCTGAGCTCGCTCGCCAGCGTGCGGCGCCGTTCGAGCACCCACCCCACCGCAAACGGAAGCAGACCCGCGAACGCCCAGCCTCCAACGAAGCTTCCGGCGTCTCCACCCGGCGGCACGTAAGTGACCACCGCCGCGCCGGCCAGCCAATACGCCAACAGCGCCGCCGACCGAACCACACCTGCGCGCGTCGGCGAGCGGCGCCCGAGCGTGTAGAAGTTCAGCGCGATCGCCGCGACTTCGAACGAGCCGTCGCCGTGGTAGCGGCTGGCGACCGTGAACACAATCAGAGCGGACACCGCAACCAGCGTCGTCGCCAACGGGTACAAGCGCCGCCACGCGATGCTGCCCGTCAGCATGAGGAGCGACGCGACCGCGAACGCGCCTAGCGACCGATGCGGCTGCGAACCGGCATCCACGATCGCGCCGACCGACACCAGGACAGCCGCAACGCGATCCACCCAAACCAGGTCGATCCGGCGTACGCGCGCTATCCAAATGCCCACGATCCCCACGAGCGCACGCTAGCGCCCCAACTCCCCCCGCGCGTCGTCCCACGCTCCGATCTCGGGTCCTACTCAGGTACGAGCGCGAATCACCCAATCGTCCACCAAAGATCGACCGCGACGACGACGACAACGCACGACGCCGCTGACAGCGTTCGCCCCAAGCCGACGCTCGTCGGATTCAGCCCATCGAGGAGGCAAGCAATGTCACTCAACCCAAGTCGTCTGGCGATCGGCCGCACCGGCTGGATGCTCTACGTGATTGTCGAGGTGGCCCTGTTCCTGACCGCCAACCTCACCGCCAAGAACTCAAGCCACCCCGGGACCGTGAGCAACGTCTTCTTCATCACCTTCATCGTCGGTCTCGTAATGGGGCTTCTGTTCGCGGCCGCCACCCTGATCCGGCAGCGCAGGGCCACGCACTGAGCAGAGGCCTAGCCCGGCCTAACAAGCAGTATCGGCAACCAAGGAGACCGGCATGACAATTCTCACGCGCAATCCAGGCGGACGTCGCGCAGGCGCCATCATGTTCGCGGCAGTCTGTGCGATCGCGATTGCCGCGAGCTCGGCAAGCGCAAAGACCATCACCCTATTCGCGAAAACCACCCAGAGCACGTTCACGGATCCATCTGGTCAACCGATTCTGGGCCACGTCCCCCCGCCCGTCCCTGGATCGGTCCTCACCAATACCGGCGTCGAATACCTCGGCACCCTCAAGCACCACGCCCACGCACCGAGTGCCTCGACGAACATCATCTGCTTCGTCACCCAGGCTCCCAGGGCCTTGTGCTACGCGCAGATCGCGATCGGCGGCTCGATGCTGCTCGCGAACCGCTTCGCCGCGAACCTCGACCACAGCAATCCGTTCACCTCGATCCCGATCGACGCTGGCACCAGCAAGTTCGCGGGGGCGCACGGCACGATCCGCACTACCACCGTGGGCAGCGGGAAGAGCATCGGCCTAACCATCACCTACTCGACCTAACCCAACAGGCGCTCGCCCGGAGCACTGTGCCTTCCTGCAACGGGCGCCTACGGAGGCAGCTCCGGGCAAGGCACCCGCCGCAACCTTCGGATCGATTGCCGGTTCGGGTCGCATACCGCCGCGTATCGATAGCGGTGCGCCGCGGCCCAGATCTGATCGAATGCATCACTTCGTCCAACTAGACCGAGGAGTGATGTCGTGGCCACAACCTCCGAACTTGTCTCGGGCGTCGACTTCGTTCCGCTCTCGACGCGTGACATCGATGCAGCCTGTGCCTTCTACGGAGACACGCTGGGGCTACCGCGTTCTGTCTACCTGCCCGAGCGCAACTACGCGGAATTTGAGGTCGGCAACGTGACGATCAGCATCGTCGAGGGGGAGAAGATGGGCATTGGTCACCACGTCCAAACACTCGCCCTTGCTCTGCATGTCGACGACGTGGCAGCTGCGCGCGCGGCCCTCGAGGAGCGCGGCGTGCAGTTTCGGGGCGACGTGCTCGACACGGGCGTCTGCCATATGGGCTTCTTCGCCGATCCCGACGGCAACGCCCTGATGCTGCATCACCGCTACGCCCCGCGCGTCGCGGAAACTTGATCGGCGGGAGACGAGGGCGCGCGACTCTTGGTCCGACCCAAGCGGTGCGGACGTCTGACTTCGTGCGACAGCCTCCTAAGCGGAGCTTGAAAGCGGACGACGGGTCTCGAACCCGCGACCTTCGGCTTGGGAAGCCGACGCTCTACCAACTGAGCTACGTCCGCGAATGCCAGGCGATTCTATGACCACGGCGCCGGCTTAGTAGTCGGCCGACGGACTCCGCATCAGGGCGTCAGCGCCACAGCAGCCTCGGCAGTGGCGACGTGGAAGCTGAAGCTTTCTTCCAGATACAGCCGAACAACGCCGGTGTCGTGCGAGTCATAGCCGATCGAGAGGTCCTGGCCGGACTCGAACAGGAAATCCCCGCCTCGCAGGCTGAGTACGACTGCTCCCTGTACACCCGGGGTCCATACGATCGGTCCTTCGAGAACCTTGCGCAAGTGGTCGAGAAGCGGAAAGCCGCCATGCTCGGCCGTCTCGACCACACGGCGATACTGCTCGCGCCCGAGCGCCAGTCCGTACGGGCCACCGATGCCGCTGCACAGCAGGCGTTCGACCGCCCCCGCAACCTGCCGCGGGTACCCCTCGGCGGTGTTGCCGAGCGACACCTGGTCGTACGGCGAGGCCTCGATGATTCCGGTCAGCGCGCCTTCCCAGCCGCTAAACACGGCGATGTTCTCGGCCATCGCTATTTGATGGGCGGCCCTGTCGAGTGCCTCGAGGTCAGCATCGGCGGCGCCGCGGTCGGCGTCGCGGAGCTCGCTTCGAGACAGCTCGAAGTCCGCTCGCGCCTCTACGAGCGGCAGCACTCGACGATGTATCCCGGTCACGCCGTCGCAGGGAGCTGAGGTCAGAGCCTGGGTGCGTCCCAGGTTCGTCGCCGAGTGCTCCCAACCTTGCGGGCCCGAGAAATCGATCAGCTTGCGTGCCCCGAGCGCTGGGGTCAGCCGCTCGGTGGCCTCCTCGTCGATGATGCTCCAGACTGCGTCGCTGATCGGAGCATGTGAGCGAAGTAGGTGGTTCATCGTGTCGCTCCCCTCAGACTGCGGATGCCAAGTGAGCCGTCCGCGTGGCCGCCGTCCGCTCCCGAACCGCCCTCAAACGTCTCTGCCTCGGCCTCCTCGCCGTGCTCCACGATGTCGCCTGACTGGAACAGGATGCCCTGCGCGACCTCGCGCCATGCCGGCGTGCGCCGCAGCAGAAATTCTAGGTCCATGGCGAAGTGCTTGAACTCCTCGCCCTGGGCATCGCGCATCACGGCCAGAGCCTCGGGATCGGTCTCGATCGCGATGCGCTGCGCATACCAGCCGATCGCCTCGGCCTCCTCTGTCAGCGAGGCGCAAAGCCGGGCGAATGTCCGGGTGGCGGGCGGTAGCTCTTCAGGAGGCTCGTGGTACTGATCGAAACCCATCGGATCTCTTTCCTGACCCCCTACTCCTCGGAGTCCGCGCGGTCACCCGAGCCGCGCTCAGCCGAGCCGGCGTCGCCGCCGGACGACCCCTCGGCCTTCTTCGACGGGGCATCCGAGTCGGGGACCTGGGCCGCGTAGGAGTCGTTGTCGGTTAGCAGCTCCCCGTCGCCGATGCTCACGCTGTAGTACTCGCGCAGGGCGCGGTCATCTTCCTCAGAGAGCTCGTCCTCAGTCTCCACCTCGGGTGAGTCGTTGAGGTGCTGCGAGGAATACGGCACGCGCAGCTCGCCGTCTTCCTCCTTGATGCGCGCCATGGGGATGAAGACCATGCGGTCGCTCGCCATTCCGGTGTCGGACTTGACGGCCACCCACATCGGGTCGCCGTCCTGCTCATAGATCTCGCAGATCTTGCCGATCTCATTGCCCACCTGGTCCATGAGCTTCTTATCCCGCATGCTGCCCGGGTCTTTGACCGGAGATGCCATCCGCTCCCTCCTTCTCCGCGTTGCTGTCGGGCTCGGGCTACCCGAATCGCGTAGGCCGTAGCACTCGCTCGGTTTTCACCGATCGAGGAAGAACGCTGGGAGCTACCAGGCCTGGGAGTCGCCGCAGCGCGGGCAGCCCACCGACGTGGATACGGGCGCCTGGAAGATCACGCCGCACTGGCACGTATAGAGAGCCTCGTCCTGCGGGGCCCCCGCTTCGCGAGCGCGCGTGATCTCGTTGTGCGGATCGGCGAAGCGCCTGTGCGGCTCGATCTGCTGCCCGTTTGACTCCGGGTGACGGCCGGTTGATTCGGCCGACCCGTGCCTGCCGTGTGAGCGGCGAGGACGGCGAAATCTGCTTTCTCGTGTGATGAGTCGAACTTGCACGTCACTACTACTAACGACCTAGAGGGGATTTGGTTTCGCGCTTGGGCGGAAAAATCCTGGACTTAAGGCGACGCTAATCCAAAGTGTCACCCGCGGCGCCCGGAGAGGGCGGTATGGGAGAATGGCCGCCAGCTTTATGGATCCGAGCCGCAAGCGAGTCATCCGCCTGACGCTCGCCCTCACCGCCGCGTTGCTGCTGGCCTCCGCCCTCGTCTATACGAGCTTCAGCGCTGGGCGCGAGGAGCTGACCGCATCGCAGCTACTGAGGCAAGCCAGGCCGGGCCAGTCGTACATCCTGGCCGGGACGGTGGTCGACGGGTCCGTCCGGCATCAGGGATCGGCGCTCTATTTCCGCGTCCGCGATCCCAAGCTCAAGCTTTCGGTCCCCGTCCGCTACACCGGGATCGTCCCCGATCCCTTCCAGCAGGGTCGCGGCGTGCTGGTTACGGTCAGCCGCGGGGGCGGCGCACAGTTCGTGGGTCAGCAGAACTCCTTGACCACCAAGTGCCCCTCGAAGTACCAGGCCGCGAGCGGAGCGGATTAGTGCCATGGCGTTGATCGGTCGCGCGCTCCTGATCCTCGGTCTGCTGGTCTCGCTCTATGGCATCGGCGCGTCGCTCTACGGGGCACGCAGCGGGCGCCGCGAGTGGGTGGCCTCCGGTCGCCGCGCGATGTATGCGCTGTTCGCCCTGATGGCGCTGGCGTTCCTGATCCTGGAATGGGCGTTCCTCAACAACAAGTTCTCGTTCAACATCGTCGCCAACGGCTCGAGCACGACGACGCCCACCGTGTACAAGGCCGCCGCCGTGTGGGCCACCCAGCAGGGATCGCTGTTGCTGTGGATCCTGCTGCTGTCGCTGTGGTCGAGCCTGATCCTGTTCCTCTCCCGGCGCAAGCTGCGAGAGATCGCCCCATATGCCACCGCGGTGCTGTTCGGCTTCTCCACGTTCTTCACCGGGCTGTGCGTGTTCTTCGCCAACCCGTTCAACACATCGGCGAACCCGCCGAGCGAGGGCGCGGGGCTCGATCCGCTGCTGCGGCACGCGACGATGATGATCCACCCGCCGATGCTCTACTCGGGCTACACGATGCTGACGATCCCGTTCGCGTTCGCGGTGGGGGCACTGATCACCGGCCGGACGGGAGCGGAATGGATCCAGGTCACGCGGCGCTTCGCCCTGGCGGCCTGGCTGTTCTTGGGCGTGGGCATCATGCTCGGTGCCCGCTGGTCCTACACCGAGCTTGGTTGGGGCGGCTACTGGGCCTGGGACCCGGTGGAGAACGCGGCGCTGATGCCGTGGCTGCTGGCCACGGCGTTCCTGCATTCGATCATGATCCAGGAGAAGCGCGGGATGCTGAAGCGCTGGAACATGGCGCTGATCTTGGGGACGGGCACGATGGCCATCGTGGGGACGTTCCTGGTGCGCTCCGGAATCCTCTCCTCGATCCACGCATTCGTCTCAGATCCCACGCTCAACATCTCGTTTGTCAGCCTGATCGGAGTGATGCTGGCGGGCTCGGTGGGGCTCATGGTCTGGCGCCGGGACAGGCTTCGCTCACAAGCAAGGCTCGATTCCCTGTTGTCGCGCGAGGCCGTGTTTCTGTTCCAGAACCTAGTCCTGGTGGCACTCACGCTGGTGATCTTCTGGGTCACCTTCTTCCCGCTGATCTCCGAGGCCATCACGGGCACGCAGGTGTCGGTCGGCCCGCCCGCATTCAGGCCGTTCGTCGTGCCTCTGTCGTTGATCTTGGTGCTGCTTTCGGGAATCGGGCCGATCATCGCCTGGCGCCGGGTGACGTTCTCGAACCTGCGCCGCGCCTTCGTCTTCCCGCTCGCCGTAGGGCTCGTGGCGCTGGTGGTGATCCTGGTCGCGCTGGGCGGTTCACAGCACGCGTTCGCGCTAGCCATGTTCGCGTGCGGGGCGTTTGTCCTGGCCGCCGTGAGTCAGGAGTTCTGGCGCGGCGCGCGCGCCAGGCGGGCCATCTCCCATGAGGCGCCGCCCGTGGCGCTGGCCCAGCTCGTGCGTCGCAACCGCCGCCGCTACGGCGGCTATGTGGTGCACGCCGGCGTCGCCGTGGCGCTGATCGGCGTCGCCGCTTCCACCTCATTCCAGCACTCGCGCTACGCCACCCTCCGCCCGGGGCAGAGCGCGCGTGTCGACGGCTACACGGTCCGCTACGTCCGCCCGACGGTGGCCGCCACCTCGGCCAAGATCTCGCTAGGGGCGATCCTGTCGGTCTCGAAGGGCTCTCAGCACGTAACCACGCTGGACACCCAGAAGGAGCTCTATCCGTCCCAGGACCCGACCCTAGGCCCGATAGGGCGCTTCTTCAACGGCTCCGATGAGAGCCGCATCGGGCTGAAGTCCGGATTCACGCGCGACATCTGGACGGTCATCAATCCAAGCCTGCAGCCGCTGCAGGGGCTGATCGCTCGCGGCGACAAGTTGTTCACGGCCGCCGAGCTCAGCGCCATGCGCAGCGTGGCCAGGTTGCCGACGGCCCAGGCCCAGGCGGACCTCCAGCCGCTGTGGCAGGCGCGCGACCGAGCCATCGCCGAGATCACAGCCCGCTACGCCACCCGACCCTGGCCGGTGACGTTCCTGCTGATTGTCTCGCCGCTCGTGATGTGGCTGTGGCTCGGAGGGATCATCGTCGCCGCCGGGGCGCTGATCGCCCTATGGCCGGTGCCGGCACTGGCTCGGGTGCGCGCGCGGGTGCCGGCGTTCGCGGGCCGGCCGGCGCGCGAGCCGGCCTAGGCCCAGAGCGCCGGCGTGGAGTTCCTGGTCGTCCTCGCGGTTCTGGCCTTGGTCGCGTTGTTCGTCACGCGGCCGCTGTGGCGCGGGCCACGAGACGAGGCGCCACGACCGGAGCGCGGCCGCTCCGTGGCCGACGAGCTGGCCGAGTTCGAGGCGGCGCGCGACGCCAAGTACCGCGAGATCCGCGACGCCGAACTCGACCACCGGACAGGCAAGCTCTCCCAGGAGGACTACGAGGCGACGGATCGTTCGCTGCGGGGCGAGGCGCTCGAGATCCTCAGGGCGCTGGATGAGGCGCGCGAGCGGCTACCATCTCCCGAGCGATGACCACCGTGCTCGACGTCCTGCAGATCTTTCTGTGCATCGTGCTTGTGTTCCTGATCCTGATGCACTCGGGCAAGGATTCGGGCCTGTCCGGAGCGTTTGGGGTGGGGACCGGCGCCGGACCGCTGGGCGGCGGCTCGCTGGTGGAGCGCAACCTGAACCGCTGGACGGTCGGCTTCGCGATCGCCTTCCTGATCAACACGCTGATCCTGGTCAAGATCAGTTAGTGCGTGAATCGGAGGGGGCGGGGTCGCATGCGACCCGGCCCGTGGGCGCATGCGCCGACCCGAACATAAAGAGACGCCTCAGGCCCGGCGGCAGCCGTCCGTCGGTGGCCAACCACGAGCCGGCCAGGATCAGCACCAGTCCGGCAACCGCCCCCGCCCCAGGCCGCTCGCCCAGCAGCGTCACGCCGAGCGCCACGGCGATCAGGGGGTTGATGTAGGTGATGACCGTGGCCCGGCTGCTGCCGGCCTCGGCGATCAGCACGCTGAAGATCACGAACGCAAGGGCCGTGCACACCAGCGCCAACGCGACCAGGCAGGCCAGCGCCCCGGCGGACGGCACGGCGCGCGGCGGGTCGAGTGCCGCGGCCGGAGCCAAAAGCACGGAGGCCATGGCCAGGCTGGCGCCCATCGTGGCCCGGGGGTCGAGCCCGCCCATGCGCAGCTTGATCAGCATCGGCCCGATCGCGTAGCCCACGGCAGCCAGCAGGATCGCGCCGCCGCCCAGGAGCTCGCCGCTCCGCCCGGCGATGTCGACCCCCATCAGCACGACCACGCCTCCGAAGCCCACCAACAGGCCAATCGCACGACTCGGCGTTGGGCGCTCGGAATGGTCGAAGCGCAGTGCCAGCAGCGCGCCGATCAGCGGCACAGCCGAGACGAGAATCGCCGCCAGCGACGAGGAGACGCGTGTCTCGCCGACGGCGATCAGCGGAAACGGGATGCAGATCTCGGCCACGGCCAGCGCCAGTAGGGCGCCAAAGCGTCCGCGCAGCGAGGGCAGCGTACCGGCCCGCCAGGCCAGCGCCAGCAGCACCACCGCGGCCAGCGTGACGCGCCCCCAGGAGAGAAACAGCGGGCTGAGCCCATGGCGGACAGCGATCCTGATCAGCAGGTAGGGAACTCCCCAGACCACAGACATCGCGGTGAAGGACAACCACGCGCGGCGACTCATGGCTCAAGCCTCACGGAACCTGCTCGCCCAGCTGGTCGACGAGGCGCAGTAGGTCGAGTGGGCTGAAGGGCTTCGTCAGGAACAGATCGGCGCCGGCTTCCTCGGCCTGGCGCTCGACGGTGTCGCTGTGCGCGGCGGTGAGCATCACGATCGTCGTGGCGCTGGTGCCCTCCTCGGCCCGCAACCGGCGACAGGCGCCGATCCCGTCAAGACGCGGCATGTCGACATCCAGAAACACCAGTGAGGGGCTTTCGCGGAGTGCGACCTCGAGCGCCTCGATGCCGTCGGCGGCCTCGTGCAGCTCGAACTGGGCCACGTCCTCGAGCGTGGTGGCGATCAGCTTGCGGATGAACGGGTCGTCGTCGACGACCAGGACGCCGCGCTTCATCGGATCTCTGCGGCGATGCGCTTGAGCCTCTGCACAGGGATCGCGCAGAAGGCTTCGACCACGCGCGGGTCGAACTGCCGCCCCGACTCCCGAGCGATCGTCTCCCGGGCCACGGACAGCGGCGACGCCGGCCGGTAGGGGCGCTCGGTCGTCAGCGCATCGAGCACGTCCGCCACGGCGAACACGCGCGCCGCGCGCGGGATCTGCTCGCCCGCCAGGCCGTCTGGGTAGCCCCGGCCGTCCCAGCGCTCGTGGTGCGATCGGACCACCTCGGCTGCGGAGCCCAGGAACTCGATGCCGCGCACGATGTCCGCGCCCACGAGTGGGTGCCGGCGCATCAGTGCCCGCTCCTCGTCGCTCAGCGCCCCGGGCTTGTAGAGGATCGCGTCGGGGACGGCGACCTTGCCGATGTCGTGAAGGAGAAAGCCGAACTCCATCTCGGGGTTGTCCGACAGCGCGATGCCCAGTGCGGCGGCGATCTCCAGCGCGTAGGCGGTGACGCGGTCGGCGTGCTTGCTGGTGTAGGCGTCGCGGGCCTCGACCGCGTTGGACAACGCGCGCACGGTGGCCATGTAGGAGCGCCGCAGCTCCTGCGAGCGGGTCCGCTCCCGCTTGAACGTCTCGCGCAGGTCGGCGGCGTAGCGCTCGAGCTGTCGTTCCTTGTCGGTCGCCTCGCGCTCGCGACGCGCCAGCTCCGTCCGCAGCCGCCCTATCTCCCGTGTCAGCTCGGTCTCGTTTGAGAGCGCCACCGCGGCCAAGGCTATCCCTCCGGCGCTCCGACGCCGACATCCTGCCCGCGTAGCGTGGCCATCAGCGCGGCCGCGGCTTGCTCCACCGGGACCACCTCCATGCCCAGGCGAGAGATGCCGGGGGGGACGGGGGTGGTCCCGTCCGAGAACAGGATCACGGCTCGGCGCAACCGCCGGCCGCGGAGGTCGAGCGCTTGGAGCACGGCCTGGGGGTTGCGCACACCGACGTCCACCAGCGCAACCTCGAAGCGGCGTTCCGAGCACACGCGCGCCGCCGCGGCGCTGCTCGTGACCCACTCGTGCTCGATGCCCAGCTCGTCGAGTGACGGCGCGAGCACGTCCTTGAGCTCCTCGCGTCCGACTACCAGCACGCGCGAGCGCCCGGCGGCCACGGCCCCGGCGAGGACCCGGCGGAGCTCGTCGGCGTCGATCGGCTTCGACACGGACCACTCGCCGGCCAGGTCGCGCTGACCCGAGAAGACCGAGACGAACACGATCGGTGTGGCGCGCAGCTTGGGGTCGCCGCGGATCGTTCGCAGCACGTCGAAGCCGTCCATGCCCGGCATCAGGATGTCGAGGGTGATGGCGTCGAAGTGCTGCTCTCTGAGCGCGGCGAGAGCCTGCTCGCCGCTGGCGGCGACTTCTACCGACGCATCAAGCGGTGCCAGCTGGCGCACGATCAGCTCCGCTACCTCGCGTTCGTCATCGACCACCAGCACCCGCCGGCCACGAATGACCTCCGCCGCGTTCTCGAAGAACATCTCGGGCGCGGCCACGGGCAAACGTACGCGAAACAGGGTGCCCCGGGCGGGCTCCGAGTTGACCTCGATTTGCCCCTCGTGCAACTCCACCAGGGACTTGACGATCGACAGCCCGAGACCTGTGCCGGGCATCGACTGGCCGCCTCCGCGGGCGCGGTAGAAGCGCTCGAACGCCCGAGCGGCCTGCTCCCGGGTCATGCCGATACCGGAGTCCTCGACGACGATCTGGATCCAGGCCCGATCAGGCTCCACGCCGACGTGGATGCGTCCCCCCTCGGGTGTGTAGAGATGCGCGTTAGTCAGCAGGTTGGCGACGATCTGCCGCACGCGGCCGGGATCCGCGAGCGCCGGTGGCAGCACCGGCGCTATGTGCGTGCCGAGCTGCTGCCGCTTCTCGGCGATCCGCGGTCCCATCAGCTCCACGACCTCTCGGACCGCCTCGCCGACATCGATCGGTCGGCGGTTGATCTCCACGCGGTCGGCTTCGATCCTCGCCACATCCAGCAGATCGTTGACCAGATCGACCAGCCGATCGGTCGAGCGCAGGATGATGTCGACGAACTCGCGCTGGCGGGAACTCATGCCCTCGGGGGAGCGCCCCAGGAGCTCGACGAAACCCTTGATCGAAGTCAGCGGGCTGCGCAGCTCGTGCGAGGCGGTGGCAACGAACTCTGATTTGGCGCGCTCGAGCCGCACGCGCTCGGTCATGTCCCTGACGGTCCACACGAGCCCCTCTTCGCCGCCGGCGATCTGGGCCGCGGTGATCGCCAGCGTGCGTTCCCGGTGCTCGACCGTGGCCTCGCCGGCGAGCGCCGATTCGAGCGGCGGCAGCGGGCTTCCTTCCGTGGCGCCGCCGGGCTCGAGCTCGGGCAAGAGCTCCAACGCCCTGGGGTTGACGGTGCGGACGGTCACCGAGTCGGGCTCGGTGACGATCAAACCGTCGCCCAAGCTCTCGATTGTCACCTCGAGCCGACGGCGTGCGGTCTCGAGTCGCCGCTGGGCCGCCGCCAGGCCCTCGCCCATGGCGTTGAACGCCGATCCCAGCTGCTGGAGCTCGCGGGGTCCACGGGGTTCGACGCGTCGGTCGAGCTCGCCGCCGGCGAGGTCGCGCGTCGCTATGACCAGATCGTCGAGCGGCCGGCGCATGGCGGCCACGACGGCGCCGATCAGCCCTAGTGCGGCGAGCAGCGCAAGCAGTCCCGCGGCGGCCACCAGGATCAGGTCCCGGCGCGAGTCCGAGCGCGCCCTGCTCCTGGCGCTCGTCTGACGCGCGCGCTGGCGGGCCTGTACCTGGGCGGCAAGCAGGCGGGCGCGCTCCACGGGGCCGCCTCGGGCGGTGGCGGCGGGCACCCGTCCGGCGGCGATCAGCCTGCGCGCCGAGCTCTCCGCGCTCAGCTCGCCCGCAAGCAGGGTGGCGCTCGGCGGGTCGTGGGCGGCCAGCCGCGTGGCGGTGGCGGCAAGCGCCGCATATGTTGGCGGGGTATCGAGCCAGGCGGCGGGAAGGCTGGCCGCCACGCTCGAGAGCTCGGCGCTCTCGGCCAGCGTGTTCTCGTAGTCCTGACGGGCGCTGTAGAGGCTCGCGACGCCGGCCACCGCCACCGCCGCCAGCGTCAGGGCCAGCGCCACCAGGGCCAGGCGGAGCGAGCGAGCGATCGACAGACGCTGCATTCTCGGGTCGTGACGATATCCGGAGCGTTAACCGGAAGAGTCAGGCTCTATGCCAGGTACCATGGCCACATGTCGCTGGTTCGCGCGTGGGTGCGGCAGCTTTCGGGCGCCTCGGCCGCTGCGCTGCTGGTGCCGGGCGCGATCTTCACAGCGACGGTCCTTCTGGCGCTGACTGGCGGTTTCGGAGCGATCGGTCGGCTGGGGCAGGCATTCTCGGGGCCCGGTGCCCCGAATGAGGCGCGCGCTGCAGCGGCCGTCCTGGGCAGCGGTGCCGCCGCTGCTACAGCCGCGCCAGTGAGGCTCGCGGTGACTTCCGGCGCGCGCAGGCCTGCGGCTTCGGTTCGTGGTGCCGGCGCCACCGCCACGCACAACGGCGGTGGCGGTGCGCCAGGAGACGGTGTTCCGGGAGGCCGCGGCGTCTCCGGTGAGGGTGGCGGCGTCTCCCGGTCGGGTGGTGTTCCGGGAGCGGGTGGCGGTGCTCCCGGCGGCGTTTCCGGTCAGGGCGGCGGAGCTTCCGGTCAAGGCGGCGCTTCGGGTCAGGGCGGGGGTGCCTCCGGCACTGGGGGTTCCCCGGGAGCTCCTCCATCGGCTCCGCCGTCAGGAGGCAGCCCAAGGCCGCCGACACTGATCGATGAAGTAGTCGGTGCCGGGACCACGATCACGAGCTCGGTGCCCGGTCCGCTAGGGACGCTCAGCACGCAGGTGCTTCAAAACGTCGGCCAGACGCTGGATAACACGTTGCAGCCGGGCAGCTCCTCCAGCGCCAGCAGCGCCGGCGCCCCCTCGCCAGGGGCCAGCTCGCAGCTGAGCGGGACCGTGCAAGGGGTGACGTCGGGCGCCGGGCAGCTGGTCGCGGGCCTAACGTCACCTTGATCGGCTTCCGCGTTCGTCGGACCGTTGTGCCAACCGGCGCCGCGCTGGCCTGCGCCGCGCTGCTGGCGGCTTGTGGCTCGCACTCATCGAGCCCGGCTTCGACAAACACCGCGCCGGCAACCATCTCCGCTTCTGCGGGCCGCCAGGCGGCCACCGCCGCGCCGCGGCGGACGCGCGTGCCCGACGGCGACTGGACGACGTTCGACTACAACGCGCAG
Source organism: uncultured Actinomycetes bacterium (assembly GCA_963822735.1). Lineage (GTDB taxonomy): Bacteria > Actinomycetota > Thermoleophilia > Solirubrobacterales > Solirubrobacteraceae > Palsa-465. The sequence goes on along the minus strand of CAWGIU010000011.1, from coordinate 30,202 downwards.
CGCTCGGGTGTCGGGCCGGCTCGCACCGGCATAACCGCGGGCAACGTCGCTCGCCTCGGCCGCCGTGCCGTGAACATCGACGGTGTGGCGGACACATCCCCGATCCAGCTGCACGCGGTGCGGATCGGCGGACGCACGCGTGACGTGGCGATCGTGACGACAACCTACGGTCGGACGATCGCGCTGGATCCCTCGAGCGGGTCAAAGCTGTGGGAGTTCACACCAAGCGACATCGGCTCTTATGAAGGCAGCCACCAGGTGACGACCGCCTCCCCGGTCGCCGATCCAAGCGGTCTCTACGTCTACGCCGCTAGTCCCGACGGATTCATTCACAAGCTCGCGGTGGCCAGCGGCAGGCAGGCTTGGGAGGCTCGCATCACCTTCGATCCCGCGCGCGAGAAGATCGGCGGGGGGCTCAACGTGAGCGGCCCCTACGTGCTCGCCGTGACGGGCGGTTACTTCGGCGATCAACCCGTCTACGAGGGTCACGTGGCGCTGATCGAGCGCGCCAGCGGTCGTGTGGCCTACGTCTGGAACGCCGACTGCTCCGACCATCATGGGCTGATTGATCCCCCGAGCAGCTGCAGCGCGGACACGAACTTCGGCGGCTCGGCGATCTGGTCCCGGCAGGGGACCGTGATCGAACCGGGGAGCGGCAGGATCCTCGCGACCACGGGCAACGGACCGTTCAACGGCTCCACGAACTGGGGCGACAGTACGCTCGAGCTGAGCCCGACCGCGAGCCTGCTGCACAACTGGACGCCGGCGAACGAGGCGCAGCTGAACGCCAAGGACGCCGATCTCGGTAGCACGTCGCCGGCGCTGCTCCCCGGCGATCTTGCCTTGCAGGGGGGGAAGCTGGGCGTGCTGGACCTCCTGAGCCTGCGGCGGCTGAACGGCACCAGCGGAACTGCGAGTTCGCGGACCGGCGGCGAGCTTCAGCAGCTTCCGGCGCCGGGCGGCGCCGAGGTGCTGACTGCGCCCGCGGTGTGGACGCACGGCCGCAGGACCTACGTATTCGTCGCCGATGGCTCGGGGACCAGCGCCTACACGCTGAGCGGCGGGCGGTTGCACGTCGCCTGGCAGGACGGAAGCGCGGGCACCAGCCCCGTCGTCGCCGGGGGGCTGCTCTACGTCTACGACCCCGGTGGCACCCTGCGGGTCCTGGCGCCCGCCAGCGGGCGAACGATCGCCAAGCTGCCGGCAGCCTCCGGGCACTGGTCGAGCCCGATCGTCGTCGGCGGCCGGGTGATTTTGCCGGTCGGCGGCAGCACCCCCGACAACGCCACCAGCGGCACGGTCTTCATCTATCACCTGGCTGGGCGGTAGGGGACTGGGCCGGGTTGACTTTGCTGCGTTATCCGAGCAGCTAGGCGGGCGCGAGGGAGCAGAACGGGCCCGCGGCCGTGCGCGACGCTATGCCGGCCCGCGAGACAGGACCTGGGCCAGGAGGTTGCGCGTCATGGCCACCACCCTGGGATCGGGCGCTCGCGGCGCGTCCGGCGAGGCGCTGGGGACGGGCTCCAGGGCCAGCTCCCAACCCAACGTGCCGCTGTCGAACACGATCGCCCCCGACGGCGCCGTGTAGAGCGTGCTGTCGGCGCGATCATCACCCGGGCCGGGAACCGGCTCGCCGGGCTCCGAGGCGCCGGCCCCCATGCACGGCGCGGTCCCGCCGCCGATGGTCCGGGTGCCAGGCGGGGCCAGCGGGGTGCGTTGGTCGAGTTCGTAGCCAACGACGCCCGGGATGCTCGTGCCGGGTGTGATGCCGGTGCCCGCGAACAGCCAGGAGGGGGAAAGGCCCGGCGCGGGCGACCACGAGTAGTAACGGTAGGTGGGAGGTCCCGGTTGGCCGAGCCGCGGGGTGATGCAGCCGAGATAGGCAGAGCCCGCCAGCGACGCGCCGCGGTCTGGGAAGAAACCTGTGGGCTGCGAGATGTTCGGATCGAGTGCGGCGTGCTCCTTGTATCCGACGATCACGTGAGCGGCCCGCCCGGCCTCGCTCGAGGCTCGGGTGGCTGGCTCGTAGCGAACGCGCCAGGCGAGCGTGTCAGAGCCGAAAAACAGCAGGCTCTCGCCGCTCGCCAGCGCGCGGGCGAACCCCTGGCGTTGTCGCTCCGACCAGTACTCGGAGTGCCCGAAGTCGATTACTCCCCGATGGCCCAGGAGCTGCCCTGGATCCTGATCGACGGACTCGCTGGTGGTGTAGCTGACGGGATAGCCGTAGCGCTCGAGGAAACGGACCATGGCCACGTCGCGGGCGAAGAATTGACCTGCGCCGGTGACGCTGTCGTACGGCCGGTCGTAGGAGACCTCGACTCCTTGCGTCGTGCCCGTGAGCCCGACGCTGTCGGCGCCGCCTGTGTACAGGCTGTCGCCGCCCCAGGCGTTGTACGCCTCGTACGTCGAGGTCGGAACCTGGGCCACCAGTGGGGCCGGGGTGGTGGCCTCGACGATGAAGATGCAATCGCTGACGCCGGTGCTGGCCGAGAGCTTCGCGATGTAGACGCCGCTGGGGAGCGAGGACGGAATCTGAAAGCTGAGCGTTGGGTGCCAGGCGCACTCGGTGAGGCCGGTCCGCGACTGATGAGCGCAGGGAGGTTGGACGACGGCCGGTAGGGCACTCGAGACCAACACCTCGTGGCCGCCGGTGCCGCCGTACCAGCCCATACGGAAGATGCCGATGTGAAGTGAGTGCGCTCCCGGCGCATTCGCGTAGATGCGCTCGATCTGCCCGGGCCGGGTGGCCTGCTGCGCCACGTAGCCACTCATGTCTCCCCGGCCGAGGCCGGCCACATCTTCTGGCGGGCCGGGCAGGCGCCATGCGGTCGTGCCTGGTTCCCTATTCTCGGCGGCGATCGTCGGGGGCGCCCCGGTCGTCGGCACGAGCCAGCGGTAGGGCCCAGCCGGCGACCGCGTCACACCGTGTTCTGTCGGCGGGCGATGCCTGCCCCCGCCGCAGGCCGCAAGCGCCGAGCAGGCAGAGACCATCGCGAGCGCGGCGGCGAGGGGTCGCGGACCCCGAAAGTTCATCCCGGTTGGGAGATGGTCCGTGCGTGGACTGATTGGGGAAGAGGCTGGTCGGGCGGACGGACCGCCATTCGTGCAGCTTGGCCACCGCGGCGGCGGGGGCGCCATACCCGGAGATATTGCGCACCCAGGTAGGAACCGACGACCAGCAGCATTGCCAACGCCTGCGCAACGAGCGTCTCCACGTTGGCGAACAGCGAGAACCATGTTCCTGTCCAGCCTGGGAAGTGCAGCCAGGAGATCTCGGTGGTGCCGATCCAGCCGGCGAGCTGCATCTCGTTGACCTCCTCACCGACCATCACGAACAGCACACCCAGGAGCAGCACGCCGGTGATGATCAGAAGCCGCTTGTAGGGCAGCCGCCGATGGAGACCGAAGGTCAGCACGCCGACGGCCGCTGTGCCGAGGGCGCCGAGCGCAACGCCCTCGAGCACGACGCCGGAGCCGAACGCCACGCGGAGGTTCTGAAGAAAGAGCACAACCTCGAATCCTTCTCGATACACGGAGGTGAAGCCGAGCAGCGCGAGCCCGAGCAGCACCCGGCGTCCTCCGTCCCCGAGCCTCCGGCGGCGCTTGTTGTGGTGCGAGATCCAGCCTGTCCAGTAGATGCGGTGGAAGAACCAGTTCATCACCACCAGCAGCACGATGATCGCCGGAATGCCCGTAGCCGCCTGTACGGCAAGCCCCCGTCCGCCGAAGGCGCCGATCATCCAGATCGCCAAAAACCAAGTGCCGACGGTGGCCAGCAGCGCCACCGCTCCGCCAGCGGCAACTGGGCGACGATAGACCCGGTTTGCGCCGAGGAAGCTCGCTGTGATGGCGGCGAGCACGAGGATCGTCTCGAGGCCTTCGCGGAATACGAGGATCGCGCTGTTGACGACCGCCGTGGTTCGACTCATGTGCTGGCCGGCGGCCAGTGTGCTCGGGTTGGCCGGACCGCCCTTCGAGTGCCAGCCGAGGATCACCGCCAGAGCGGCCACAGCGAGGGCGAGCAAACACCAGAGGTAGGATGCGACGGGACGTTCTCGCTCCCTGCGCGGCATCTGTGTCGTAGCGCTCAAATCCGATCCGGGGACTTGGAAATGGACCGAGCGGGAGCCTACCAGCTTGTATTAGGTGACCCTAATGCCCCCTCGCCGCGTAGGTCGTCCTGCGGGCGGGTCGGATAAGGCGCAAGATAGAGTCGAGCCCGTGAACGACATCCCGATCGAGGATCGGCTGGCGATCGAAGCGCTCGTGACGGAATATGCGTGGCTGCTCGACCACCGTCGCTGGGACGATGTCGCCGGCCTGTGCACGGATGACGCGGTGCTGTTGATTCGCGGACGGGAGATTGTCGGCAAACAAGGTCTGGCGGACTGGGCCGAGTACCGCGCGCAGAAGAAGAGCCGGCGCACGCAGCATCAGATGACGCTGCTGCGGCTCGAACCCGTGGATACGGAGCTGGTGCTCGGCAGCACGGCGCTCGTGCTGCACGTGGCGAAGACCGGAAGCGCCGGGACGTACGTCGACCTCGTGGGCGAGTACCAGGACGAGTACGCGCGCACGCCCGAAGGCTGGCGCTTTCGCCGCCGGCGGCTTGTGCTGATTGACGCGGCGTGAGCTTCGGCGAACCGACCATGGCTGCCGATCGGGCCGCGGAAACGGCCGAAGGGGACGGCGACCGCGAGCAATTGCCGCGGTGGCGATGGCGGTCCCGGATCGTCGCGTGTCTCAAACGCGGAGATCGCTCCGCGAATCGGAGTCGATGAGCAATGGATCAGCAAGCGCACTGGCGCCAGTGAGCGTCCCTGGGCGCGCGAGGGAGAGCGGCTCTCCGACTACGCCGCGCGCGCTTCCCGTGAGGCGCTGGACAGAGCGGGGCTGGAAGCGGACCAGCTCGATCTGCTGGTGGTAGCGACGTCGAGCGCTGATGAGATAACTCCTAACGCCGCACCGCTGGTAGCCGGACTGATCGGCGCCGGCAACGCTGGGGCATTTGATGTGGGCGCCGCGTGCACGGGCTGGCTGGCGGGGTTGGGCATGGCCTGTGGCCAGATCGAGTCCGGACGTGCCAAGCACGCCCTCGTCGTCGGCGCAGACTTCCTGTCGAAATTTCTGGATCTCACGGACCGCGAACACCGCGCCGCTGTTCGCCGATGGTGCCGGCGCGGCGGTAGTTTCAGCGGCCGCCGCGACCGGGGGGCGCGTTGGACCGGTCGTGCTGCACGCCGATCACGCCGGAGCGGAGCTGATCCGGCTGGACCGCGGCGGCCAGATCAGCATGCGCGGTCCCGACACGTTTCGCGAAGCCGTCGCCTGCCTGAGCGCTGTCACGCGCGAAGCGCTAGACGAGAGCGGCTGGCGACTGGAGGACATCGCCCTGTTCGTCTACCACCAGGCGAACTCGCGCATCATCCGAGCGGTGGGCGGCCGACTCGGTCTCGACCCGCAGCGGGTGGTGGACTATGTGGGGCGGTTCGCGAACTCGTCGACGGCGACGCTGCCCATCGCGCTGTCGGTGGCCGAGCAGCGAGGGTCGCGTTCAAGCCGGCGACCGAGTATTGCTGGCTGCATTCGGGGGCGGGTTCACCTGGGGCGCGACCGTTTTGGAGTGGCGTGCCCCGCGCCGCCCTAGCGCGATGTGACGCGCGTGGCGGTGGCTTTCCAGGACGCGGTCACTTCGAGGCCCACGCGCAGGCCGAGCTCGTCCACCGCGGTCTGAGTGACTTCGGCGACCAGCGGCTGTCCGGCCTCCAGGCCCACCCTGACTCGGTTGCCGACGGCGGTGATTGACTGCACCCGCGCCGCCAGGTGGTTCTGGGCAGAGTCGTGCGTGCGCTCGTCCGGCGGCCGCAGCGTTATCTCCCAAGGGAACACGCTGATCGCGACGGGCCCTTCGCCCGGATCGGTGGCCGTGGCGTGCCTCCCCCGTCCAGGTCGATCGTCGTCAGTGTCCCCTCGCCAGAATGGGCCTGACCGGTGAGGACCACCGAGCCGGTGAACTCGGCGACGAAGGCGGAGGATGGAGTGGCGGCCAGCTGCTCGGCGGTTCCATCCTGGATCACCTGACCGTGGTCGAGGATCGCCACGCGGTCGCCGAGGAGCGCCGCCTCATGGAAATCGTGTGTGACCAGGATGGCCGGGATCTCAGACTGCCTGAGCACGGCCGTCAGCTCGCGAGTGGCCTCGCCGCGGGAGCGCGTGTCCAGCGCGCCGAGCGGCTCGTCGAGCAGCAGCGCGCGCGGCTCGAATGCCAGCGCGCGTGCCAGCGCCACACGTTGTCGCTCACCGCCTGACAGGGTCTGCGGTCGAGCCTCGGTGCGGCCCGAGAGACCGAAGCGGTCAAGCAGGGCAAGCGACCGTTCGCGTCGGTCGGTGCGCGACATGTCGCGTAAGCCGTAGGCCACGTTGCGCCAGGCCGACAGGTGGGGAAACAGCGCCTGGTCCTGCGGCACATAGCCACAACGGCGGCGCTCCGGTGGCATCGAGATGCCTTGCTCGCGCGTCGAACCAAATCTGATCGCCGCAGGTGATACGGCCTCGCGCCGGCGAGACCGTGCCGGCGATCGAGCGCAGGACCGTGGTTTTGCCGGCGCCCGATGGGCCGGCCAGCGCCAGGCATTCGCCACGCTCGACATGGAGCGCGACGTCGAGCTCGAGGTCGCTGACCGTCGTGGCGATCGTGGCGCTCAGCACGGGCCGGGATCAGCGCGGCGCGCTGGCGAGCGCGGCCGAGCCGGCCACGAGCTTTACCGCGATCAGAACGGCGGCGGACACGATCACAAGGATCGCCGATAGCGCCAACGCGGCAGGGAAGTTCGTGGCGAACTCGTTATAGATCGCGAGCGGCACTGTCTGCGTGACGCCCTGTAAGGAGCCGGCGAACATCAGCGTCGCGCCGAATTCGCCCAGCGCACGGCCCCAGGCGAGCGCCAGGCCGGCCGCCAGCCCCGGTACCGCCACCGGAACCGCCACGCGTGCGAAAGCCCCGGCCTCGCTCGAGCCGAGCGTGCGCGAGGTCTCCAGCAACGACCTCTCTACAGCGCCGAACGCGGTCTGCGCCGTGCGCAGATAAAACGGCGAGGCCACGAAGATCTGGGCCACGACGACACCTGCTGTCTGGAACACGAGCGTGATGTGGGCATGCTTGATCGCCCCACCGAGGATTCCGTCCGGCCCGAAGGCGGCCAACAGCGCGATCCCGGCAACCGCCGGCGGCAGGACCAGCGGGAGCTCAATCAACGTCACGACCACCGTCTTGCCTCTGAAGCTCCGGGTGGCGAGCGCGTACGCCGCGGGCGTTCCCACCAGCAAGATCACGCCGCTGGCGATGGCCGTCGTCTCCAGGCTGAGTCGCAGGGCGTCAGTCGACTCGTGATCGCCGAGGCTCGAGATGAGACGCCCGACGCCGGTGTTGACGAAGATCGCCAGCACCGGAATGAAGATGAACGCCAGCGTCGACGCCGTTGCCGCCGAGACCAGCAGTGTGAACCACAGCTGCTTGCTGCGAGCCATGAGACTCAGCGTCAGGCCGGAGGCAGGAAGCCGTCGCGCAGCAGATCCGTCCGCCCCGCGCCGCTCAGCAGACCGGAGACGAACTGCTGCGCCTGCGACGGGTGACCCGAGCCCTTGACGACGGCCACGCCGTAGGCCACCTTCGGCTGGAGGCTGGTGGGCAGGTCGATTGCCTTGAGCTTGCCGTCCGTGGCTCTGACATCGGTGATGTAGAGAAAGCCCGCGTCTGCGGCGCCCTCGCTCAGCTTGCCGACGATGCCGGTCACGTCGGACTCGCGGTCTTTGACGTTCCTCAGGATTGCGCTTCGCTGTGCCGCCGGCAACCGCGCCAGGACCGTGTCCGTGTAATCGCCAACGGGAACGGTTGGCGTGCCGATGACGAGCGTCGCCCCAGGCTTCTCGACATCGGCGAGGCCTGTGACCTTGGTGGAGTTGGCGGGCACCGCGAGCACCAGCTTGTTTGCTGCGAACACCACCGGCTTGTCGACCAGGCCTTTCGCATACAGCATGGCCGGTAGCTTGGTGTTCGCGGAGGCGAACACGTCGGGTTTCACTCCCTGCTCGATTTGAGCCGCCAGCACGTCGGAGCCGGCGAACGAGAACTGTGCGGTTGCGAATGAAAGCTGTGATCCGTAGGCGGTGAACGCCTTTTTCAGCGACGCTGCTGCCGAGACGGTCAACGTGGGCTTGGAGCCACTCCCGCTGCTACTGCTGCTGCCGCACCCCGCGAGGACGAGCACGCTCAGCAGGGCGGCGAATGTCCGACGTGCGGTCACCCCGCGCTGCGCTCCACCATCACGGACGTCGCCTTGACGGTGGCCGTGGCCCTGACGCCCGGTGCCAGCCCGAGCTCGTCGACCGAGTCTCGGGTGATCGCGGCCGTTATGAGGTGGGGCCCTGCCTCGATCTCGACCAGCGCCATCACGACGTCCTGCTCGACCGAGCGCACGACGCCCTCGAAGCGATTGCGGGCCGAGAGGCTGGCGCCCGTTTGGTGTCGGCGCGGGCGACCCGCGAGGCGCTCCACGTCACGGCTGGAGACGAGGCGCCGCCCGCGAGCATCACGCTTGACTCGCAGCTTGCCGGCTCGATCCCAGCGTCGGAGGGTGTCCTGGCTCACGCCGATGGCCTTCGCCGCTTCGCCCATCGTCAGGTCGGTCATTGCCTAAGTATTGCATAGGCAAATATCCAGTTTGGGCGTCGCGTGCCGGGTCGTTCCAGCGCGATATGCCGGATAAAGTGCCGGTGTGCCTGACCTCGAGGGCAAAATCGCGATCGTCACTGGGGGCGCCGGCGGACTGGGCCGGGCGGCATGCCGGGCGCTGGCAGGCGCAGGGGCCCGGGTGGTTGTCGCGGATATCGACGAGGACGGCGGAACAGCGGTGGCCGAGGAGGTGGGAGGAACGTTCGTGTTCGCCGACGTCTCCCGGTTCGAGGACAACGAGTCCCTGATCGCGACGACAGTCGAGCGATGGGGCGGCGTCGATCTCGTGCACCTGAATGCCGGTGTCGCCACCGGCTTCGGCGTGGCGGCGGACTTCGATCCGCAGAGTTACCGGCGGGCGATGGGAGTAAATCTCGATGGTGTCGTGTTCGGCACGCACGCGGCGTTGCCGGCGCTTGAACAGCGAGGCGGCGGGGCGATTGTCGCCACGGCTTCGCTGGCTGGACTGACCGGCGTCCCCCTTGATCCTCTGTACGCCGCGAATAAGCACGGCGTGGTGGGGCTTACGCGATCGCTGGGGCCGGCACTCGCAGAGCACGGCATCCGCTTCAACGCCGTCTGTCCGGGATTCTCGGAGTCGGCGATTATCGATCCGATCCGCGAGTACCTCGCGCAGTCCGGGACCCCGATCATCGCTGCGGACGCTGTGGCGTCGGTGGTACTGCGACTGTTCTGCGGCGAGATGACCGGTGAGTGCTGGTTTGTGCAGTCCGGGCGCGAGCCGGAGCCGTTTCGCTTCCGCGGGATTCCCGGGCCCCGTGGTGCCTGAGCCTTTATGCTCTTGATGCAGTGGCCGAGCTTCCGACCCTGTACGTGTGCCACGGCGACGATGGTGGCCCGCGGATCCACCCCTGCCGGCGCGTCCAAGAGGCCATGAGGGAGGCCGGCATCGCCTACGAAAAGGTGATCGCCGGCCACGGCAGCCCGATTCCATTCCTGCGCAAGGGCTCGCGAGACGAGCTGCGCCAGGCGACTCGTGACACCAAGCTGCCGTCGCTGAAGTTGCCAGATGGGAGGGTGATCACACACTCCCGGGCGATCCTGGCCTGGGTCGCGGAGCAGGGCGCGGTTTCCGCCGCCCCGCATTAGCCCGCGGCGGCCGGGGGGCACCGGCTCGACCGGCCAATTCCTTGCCTCGCTCTGGCTCATCCTCTAGCCTGGTGCGCATAGAGACGAGTCGTTCGCAGAGCGCACCAGAGGCGACCAGCGGCCACGGGGAAAAGCCGAGCGCAGATGAGCGGGAGATCTGGTCGGAGATCGACGAGACGCCGACCAGCTACGACCGTGAACAGGAAGATGCGCATCCGCCGCTCGACTTCAGCGGGTACAGGTCGACGGCGCTTCGCCACCCAAAGCAGCCACTGGTCTACCTGCCGCAGACGATCACCGAGGTCACGGGGCCACAGCTTGGGTCGGCAGGACTTATCGGTGAGCGCGACAACGATCTCACCGCCCAGCACGCGGAGATGCCGATCGGCGAGCGGATCGTGGTATGCGGCCGGGTGCTGGACACGGAAGGCAAGCCGTTGCGCGACACGCTGGTCGAAATCTGGCAGGCGAACGCCGGCGGCCGCTACAAGCACAAATGGGATCGCTGGCCCGCGGAGCTTGACCCTAACTTCTCCGGCGCCGGGCGGGCGGTGACGGATTCCGAAGGTCGCTACCAATTCGTCACGATCAAGCCCGGCCCCTATCCCTGGGGCAATCACTACAACGCCTGGCGCGCTGCGCACATCCACTTCTCGCTGCTGGGGCGGGCCTTCGCCCAGCGGCTTGTGACCCAGATGTACTTTCCCGGCGACCCGCTGTTCGGGTTCGATCCGATCTTCAACTCCGTGCGGGATGCGGCCGCTCGCCAGCGACTCGTGTCGCGCTTCTCGATCCATGGCTCGCGGCCGAACTGGGCGCTGGCCTACGAGTTCGACATCTACCTGCGCGGTCCGGGGCAGACGCCCTTCGAGGAGTCCCATTGATTTTCGGCCAAACCCCTTCTCAGACCGTCGGTCCGTTCTTCGCCATCGGCCTTCCTTGGGACGCCGGGCCGTACGCGGTCCCCGAGGGCACGCCGGGCGCGATCAGGGTCTCAGGCATCGTCTACGACGGTGCCGGGGAGCCGGTGCCCGATGCCCTGATCGAGACCTGGCAGGCCGACGGGGACGGGTGCTTTGCCGATCTGCACGGGCATGGAGGCCCTTCCCGGCTTCCCGGCTTCCGCGGCTTTGCCCGCTGTGGAGCCGAGGACGGCGATGGCAGCTACACGGTCGTAACCGTCAAGCCCGGGCCGTTGCCCGGACCCGGGGGACGGATGCAGGCACCCCACATCGACGTCTCGGTGTTCGCCCGCGGGATGCTTCACCGCTGCGTCACCCGAATCTACTTCGATGATGAGCGGGAAGCCAACGCGTCCGATCCGGTCCTGGCTTCGGTTCCCGAAGGGCGACGCTCGACGCTTCTGGCCCAGCCGGCCGAGGGGGGCTACCGGTTCGACATCCGTCTGCAGGGACCCGGCGAGACGGTGTTCTTCGCAGTATGAGTAGATGACCGCCAGCGGCGCCGGCACCGGGGAGCGCCAGTATGTGAAGTCGCTCGAGCGGGGGCTGGCCGTCGTGCGGTCGCTGAGCGAGCCGGGCGCCGGACGCACCCTGTCGGACGTGGCGCGAGACACTGGAATGACGCGGGCCTCGGCGCGCCGCTTCTTGCTGACCCTCGAGCGCCTCGGTTACGTCCGGGCCGAGGACCGCCGGTTCTCGCTCACACCCAGGATCCTGCAGCTGGGGTACGCGTTCCTGTCGAGTCTCACGCTCCCACAGATCGCACAGCCACACCTGCGCGAGTTGGTGGAGCGGGTTCACGAGTCCTCGTCGGTGTCCGTGCTCGACGGAGGGGACATCGTGTACGTGGCGCGCGAGCCGACGCAGCGCATCATGACGGTGGCGATCTCCGTCGGCACCCGCTTTCCGGCGCACGCCACGTCGATGGGCCGGGTGCTGCTATCCGGGCTAGAACAGACGGATCTCGACGAGTTTCTGAGAGACGCGGAGCTCACGGCCCTGACGCCGTTGACGGTGACCGACCGGCGACAGCTGGAGCAGGAGCTAGCGCACGTACGAGAGCGCGGATGGGCGCTGGTTGACCAAGAGCTCGAGGACGGTCTGCGCTCGGTGGCGGTTCCGATCCGAGACGCCGCGGGGACGGTCGTCGCCGCGATGAATCTCTCGACACACGCCAGCCGCAGCACGCCGAAGACCATCCACGAGCAGCTGCTTCCGCCGCTGCGAGAAGCGGCGCACGCGATCGAGCGCGACCTCGCCGGCGGGCGGGTGCCCTAACCAAACAGGCCGGCTGAGTGGCCGCCGGCCGGCAACCAGATGGTTCACGAGCCCATTTCAGGAGGGGCAGAGGCCCTAATCTGAAGCCATGGCCAGCGAGGGGCTTTCCCGTGTGCCCGATGAGCCGCGGGGCGAGGAGCTGACGATCGACGAGCTCGCGCGCGTCACGGGCACCACCGTGCGCAATATCCGCTCCCATCAGGCGCGCGGGCTGTTGCCGCCGCCGAGCATCCGGGCACGTACCGGCTACTACGGGTCCGAGCATGTCGCCCGGGTGCGGATGATCCAGGCCATGCAGGCCGAGGGCTTCCGGCTGCAGGCCATTCAGCGGCTGCTCGACCACCCCGAGGCCGCCGCAGAACAGATCTTCGACTTTGGACGGGCGCTGCTGCACGCATTCGGTGCCGCCGCGCCGGAGCTCGCGACGACCGCCGAGCTGTCCGAGCGCTTCGGAGAGCAGCTGGACGGGCGGGCGCTGCGCAAGGCCGAGAAACTCGGCTTGATCCAGCCGCTCGGTGGCGACCGTTGGGAGATTCGCAACCCACCGCTGGTGACGGCCGGCGAACAGCTTGTTCAGCTGGGGGTGCCGCTGACCCACGCCCTGGCCGTTGCCGAGAAGATCGAGCAGCACACGGCGGCGATCGCCAGCGAATACGTGCGTCTGTTTCGGTCTGACGTCCTCGGGGGCAAGGGGATGCGCGAGCGCTCGCCGCAGGAGTGGTCGAAAGTTCAGGCATCGCTCGAGCGCCTGCGTCCGTTGGCAGTAGAAGCGATCCGGGCAAGCTTCGAGCAGACGATGGCCGAACAGATCGAGACCAGGCTGCGCAAGGCGATGGACGACTAGGCTTCCCAGGCCGCCCCGGGGTGCCGACGATGCCGTACCGTGACATGTTTGATGTCACATCATCGGTGGTAACTTGACGGCTGAGCTACCTCTCACCGCCTGTGAGCACCACTTCAGTCCCTCCGCTCCCCGATATCCACGCGCTGCTTGCGGGCTCCCGGTGGGCCGAGGAGCGCGAAGGCCTGATCGACGCCGCGGCCGTGTGGCAGCGCCGGCTGCCGGAGGTACGGCGGGAGCTTGCGATCGAGGCGGCGTCGCTCGCCCGGCCGCGTCTGTGGGTCGACACCGTCGGCTCGCTGGCGTCGACGGCGTGGAGAATCACATCGGCGGCGGCGCCGGATGCGCCCTTCGCGCTGCTGGCTGCCGCTGCGGCGGCGTCGGGTCTGCCGATCGCCCCGCCCCCCGATACGCGCGGCACGCTGCGCAGAGCTGAACGCCTCGTGCGGGCGGGGGGCCCGGCATACATCAAGCTGGGGCAGTTCATCTCCAGCGCGCGCGGCCTGCTGCCCGACGAATGGGTCAAAGCGTTCGCCTGGTGCCGCGATCAGGCTCCGACTCTCGCGCCGGAAGTTGTCGATGGGGTGCTCTCGGAGCATCTCGGTCCGCGCGTGTCACGGCTGCGGCAGATCGAGCGCGAGCCGCTCGGTGCGGCGTCGATCGCCCAGGTCCATGCGGCGGTCCTCGACGACGGGACCGATGTGGTCGTCAAGCTGCGCCGGCCGGGGTTGCGTCAACAACTGCGATCGGACATCGAGACCATGGCCCTGGTAGCCGTCGCCGCCGAAAAGGTCCATTCGGCGGCGCGCGTAGCGAACCTGACCGGTTTCGTCGAGCTGTTCGCGCAGCTGGTGCTGCAGGAGCTCGACTTCCGCCTGGAGGCGCTGAACATGGTCGAGCTGGGTGCCGCTTTCGAGGATGCGGGCGTCGACTACTGCGCGGTGCCCCGACCGATTCCGGGGCTCGTGACCGAGGGGGTTTTGGTGATGGAGCGCCTGCCGGGCATCGCGTACGATCGCGCGGCGGACGAGTTTGGGGCGGCGCTAGACGGCGACCGGCTGCTGCGCCTCGCGATCCAGGGAGTGCTCGAGACAACGCTGATCTACGGCGTATTCCATGGCGACCTGCACGCCGGAAACGTCCTCATCGAAGGTGGCGATTCGTTTGCGCTGGTCGACTTCGGCATCTGCGGGCGGGTCGATGCAGAGCAGCGCGCGGCACTCGTGGCTTTCATGCTGGCGTTCGCGGGCATGGATGCTCGGGGTCAGTTGACGGCGCTCAGACGGTTCGGCGCCCTGCCGGTTGATGCCGACCTCGAACGTCTTGCCCAGCAGCTTCAGCTGGAGCTCGACGCCATCAACCCGGACACGGGCAGCGGGCTGACCTACGACCAGGTGGGGGAGACGGTGAGCACGGTCCTGCGGCTGCTGGCGGCGAGCCGCTTCAGGCTCCCGAAAGAGCTCGTGCTGTTCTTCAAGAATGTGCTCTATCTGACGAGCTTTACCGCAAGCATCGCTCCCGACGCCGACCTGCTCGGCCAGATCGCGCCGATCCTGGGGCACTTCATGCAGAAGTACGGAAACGAGCTGCCGGCTTTCTTCGCCGATCCCGGGGCGGCGGGTGCGCTCCCGCTGATCAGGGCGGGCGCCTGACGCCGACCTCGTCCAGGTGGTCGAGCAGGCCCTGAGGGTCGTCGTAGACGCGGAAGGCCCCCGCGTAGATCAGTTCCTCGCGTCCGTAGCCTCCTGACAGAAACCCGATTCCAAGCGCGCGGGCCCGCTGTGCCGCCAGCAGGTCCCAGACGCTGTCGCCGACAACGATGCTGTCGCGAATATCGACTTCGATCCGCGCGGCGGCGGTAAGGAACAGATCCGGATCGGGCTTCGCATAGCGGACCTGATCACGGGTGATCAGCGGCGCATCAGGCGGCAGGTCGAGTAGTTCGAGGGCCAACCGCGCATAGCGTTCCTGACCGCTCGTGGCAATCGCCCACGGCACGGCGTGCTCGGAGAGGACGCGGAGCAGATCGGCAGAGCCGGGCAGCGCTCGCACACTGTCGAAGTGGCGGATATAGGCGTCGGCGTGGAGGGCGGGAAGCCGGTCCAGCGTCTCCCTGTCCAGGTGTGTGTCGAGCTCGCGGACCAGCGCGTTGACGAACAGTCCGCCGCTCATGCCGATGCGGCGATGGATCTTCCACACCGGCATGTTGATCCCGACCCTCTCCAGTGCCTCGCGCCAGGCCACGACGTGCTGGTAAACGCTGTCGACCAGCGTGCCGTCGAGGTCGAACAGAAACGCGGGCTGCCTATGGTCGAGCCCATGCGAGCCCGATGGCGGATCGTCGGCCATCGCTCGAAACATACGTTACGTGCAGGGGAGCGCATTGTGAGGAGCGTGAGTTTGCGCCGCCGCGACGGGTCTAGAGGGCAGTACAACCGAAAGGAGGCTCTCTGGATGAGGCTTCACAGCAGCAAGCTGGCGGTCGCCACCACCGTCTTCGCGCTGGCAAGCGGCGGCGGCGTGGCGTGGGCCTGTGCCCCGGGCAGCGGGTCGGGCGGTAGCCAGGGCGGCCCGGGGAGCGGACCTCCCGGAACGACCACCACGACCACCACCACCGCGGGCCCGACGAACACGAACCCCGGCCCGGCCAGCACGAATTCTGGATCGACCAACGCGAATCCGACGGCGTCGGCGACGTCCGGCAGCAGTGGGAGCAACAAGCGCCACCACTCGCGCCGCCACTCGCGCCGCGCTTGACAACGTGCCCCCAGCCGGCGCCACTCCGGTGGCGCCGGCGGCGGGGGGAGTTTCCACGGGGGCGGCATCCCCTGTCCAGCTGTCCGGGGACCCGGACCAGCCAGCTCCTAGCTGCTTCCGGTACCCGCCCGCGGCTGACCCGCCCCGGCGTCGGAGCCGTTGGACGAGCTCGTTTCATTGGGGCTGGCGGCGGTCGAAGAGGCTCTGGCGCCCGTGGCGGATCCCGATGTTCCGCCCGTCGCGGCGGCTCCGTCCGTGGGCGAGCCCCAGATGGCCGTCGGCGACCCAGAGCCTGTGCTCGTGGGCGAACGCGTGCCCGCGCCCGGATTCGCTGCTGCCAAGGGTGCGTTGGGGCCCATCTGCAACGCGGGCCGCGTACTCCCGCCCGCGCCCGATCCAGGCGTGGGCGCCGGGCCCGCTCCCGATCCGGCGCGCGCCTCGCCCCCTGGGCCGCGCATGGCCGCGCCCGACGCCCCCGATGTGGACCTTTGACTCCGCGGCCCGGTCGCTTGCCGATCGCCCCAGCTCCTGCCGGGTCCTGAGCCTGTCGGCATCGAGGCTGAGAGAAGTCGCGAGCTCCGCGCCGAGGTCGGTTGCCGGGCGTCAAATGCCGATCGAGTGCTCCGCGAAGCCTGTGACAGGAACGGGGCTGAGCGCTCAACCATCCTCTCCGACACACCCGCTTTCTGCCGATCAGTGCTGAGTGGGTTCGAAAGAGGCGCCCCCGGCGCCAGCACCGCGGTAAGAACCATGGCCGTACAGAGCTTGATCGTCACGGCGCACCCGCCGGACAGGGCCCCGAGCCGAGCGGCGGTTCCCGCGCCACCGCCGTCGGCCACGATCCAACGGACCGCCGGAACCAGACCGGCCAAAGCGTCGAGGCGCTCACGCACCGCCATCCGGGCCCGGTTCAGGAGCTGCCGGACCGCGCCATTGCTTGTATTCAGCCGCGCCTCGATCTCCGCGTAGCTACGACCTTCGAGCTCGCGCATCACGAGCGCCCGCCGCTGGCGTTCAGGAAGCTCCTCCAGTGCGCTCACCACTGCCCGAAGGCTCTGGCGGCGCTCGAATGCGTCTCCGCCGACCGCCTCATGGGCGGGATCCTCGCGGCTGACGGCGGGCCGGGACCGTCGCGCCCGGAGGAGGTTCAGCGCGGCGTTATGCGCGATCGTCCGCAGCCATGGCCCGACGTGGTTCACCGACTCGCCGCGAGCCAAGGCCAGATAGGCGCGCAGCAGCGCCTCCTGCACAGCTTCCTCGGCGTCTGCGGTTCCGACCAGTTCGGCGCAATGGAAAACGAGCGCCCGCCGATGACGGAGAACCAGCATCGCGAACGCCGAATCGATCCCCTCGGCGCTGAGTTTCGCCAGTCGCTCGTCGCTCAGCGTGGGCGGCGGCTCGAGTAGTACTCGGTTCATCACCGCGTCCCCTGCGGGAGCCGGCAAGCGAGTGAGCGGATCGCGGGTGACCTCACTGCCGCCCGAGCGTCCCCCATCTCTCGAAGACGCCCGACAGACTGGCCTAAGACGAATGTATGAGAGCGGCGCTGCCCGCGTCATGGCCCCTCAGGCCGTTGCGCCCGGCCACGCTACGCGAGTCGCGCCTCGATCGTGGGGCGCGGGCGCTCCACCACGACCTAGGAAGCCTCAGAAGCGCAGCGCGTACACCACTGCCTGAGCCAACAGCGCTTGCCCCGCGCGCGTGGGATGCACGCCGCAGCTCCCGGTGGAGAGCTTGGTCACCAGCCCCGCGCTGCAAGTGCTTCCGCCGAAGATGCTCGTCGCCGCTCGGAACTGCCCATAGCCGTTGGCGATCCGGACGTGATAGGGGCGAGCCGCAGAGTCCTGGGCCGCATTGAGGCGCTGGACCGTGGTGCTGATGAACTGCGACGAGTAGTCCAGCGAGTAGTAGTTGACGATCTCGATCTGCCCGCGGTAGCGCGCCTTGTTGCGAATCGCGGACAGGATCGTCTTGACGTTGCCGGAGACCCTGTTGAACACCGCTTGCTGCTCGGAGGCGCTGAGGCAGCCATCGCTGGTCGCCTTTTGACAGAGGAAGACGTCGTTGGCGCCGATCATCAGCGAGACCAGCCGGACCTTGCGGTTCCTCTTCAAATACGAGACCGCGAACGCCAGCTGTGAGCCCCCGTAGTGGACGTGCAGCGGGTAGAGGGTCCGGTACCCCGTCGTGCCGCCGTATGTGTTCTCACAGCCGTTGCTCTGCGCCGAGGCGTTGATGAAGCTCGCCGAGGTCTCGCCCGAACACGCTGCGTTGACCACCTTCAACCGCAACAGTCGGCCGACGATCTGCGGGTAACCAACAAAGCTGCTGGCGTCGTAGTAGTCGGGCGCCGGGACAACGTTTGGCTCCATATAGCCGAACGTGACCGAATCTCCGAGCGCGAGATAGGTCGAGCCCCGCACGACAGCCGGCGGCTTGAAGGCCGAGCGGGCGGAGGCCTCGCTGACCGTGAGGCACATCGCGCATACGGCCGCGAGCAGGGCACAACCGATGAGACGAGGAACACGCACGACGAGCATGGTGGGGCAGCTTATCCGGGGATGCTGGATTCGTGGTTCAGTCGATGCCCAGGATCCCCGCTGCTCGAGGGTACGTACGAATTTCTTCACTTCCGGTCAGGGTCAACTTTCTCGAGGCCGTCCACCATTGAGACTGCGATGGGCTACGCACTCGCCATCATCCTGAAGCAGGTCCCGAACGGTTGGTCCGTGTGCCTGACAAACGGACGCGAGCTGGCCCGGTTCCAGGGCCTTGGCGCTCGCTTCAAGGCGTTGCGTTACTTGCGCGCGCTCGAGGCCTGACGCGATCGGGAGCGGGCTCGCAGTACCCGACGTGCGATATAGGCGACCAGCAGCACGCCGATCGCGATCCCGACGTAGGCGGCATAACGGGTGATCGTGTTGTAGATCGCGTCGATGTTGTTGCCGGAGAAGTAGCCGACCGTCGTCCAAACCGCGACCCAGACGGCGGCACCGATGGCGTTGAATATCAGGAAGCGGGCCCAGTGCATCCCGGTCGTTCCGGCGATGATCCCGTTGGCCTGGCGGAGTCCCTCGATGAATCGCGCGACGACGATGATCCAAGCTCCGCGTCGCTCGAAGAAACGCGTGGCCTCGTCGACCCGCGCGGGCGTGAGGAAGACGTAGCGGCCGAAACGTTCGACAAGCGCACGTCCGCCGAAGTGCCCGATCGCGAAGCCAATGTTGTCCCCGATCAAGGCGCCGAGGAACCCGAGCATGCCCACGAGAAACACGTTGAGCCGGCCGGTGCCGGCATAGACGGCCCCCAGGATCAAGATCGTCTCCCCCGGAAGGGGGACGCCGAAGTCCTCGATCAACACCACGGCGAACACCGCCAGGTAGCCGAACTGGTTGAGCGTCGGCTGGAGGCTGTGCAGGAAGCCGGGCAGCTGTTGAGCGGCGGTGGCTGCGAAGGTCATGACGAGGCCAGCCTGGCAGCTTCTTAGCTGGATCGACAGATTTTGGCTGGCGCCAGCGGGCGCGGCGAGAGTCGCTTACAGCGTCGGCCAGCTGCGGGAGATATCGACCCCCTGCAGCAGCGGAGTCCCCCGCGCCGCGGGCGAGGAGAGACTGACGAACGTGCTGCCGTTGGTGTCCGCCTGCACTACCTCGTGCAGAGCGCTGCCTCGGGCCCACTGCTTCCAGGAGTCGAACCACACAGTCAGGCCGTTACCCCACGTGCCGGGGACTGGGCTGTTCGTGACCCTCACCGGGTCGCCGGGAACCGCCATCTTGTAGAAGAGCTCGGCGTCGGCAGGCGACATGTTCACGCAGCCGTGGCTGACGTTGGTGGCGCCCTGCTCGCCTACCGACCAGTAGGCGTCGTGAAGGTAATCGCCGCTCCACGTGAAGCGCACCGACCACGGCACCTCGAGGTTGTAGCCGGGTCCGACCATGTCGACGGGGTTTGCCTTGTCCAGCGTCACGTAGGTCCCGTCCGGGGTGTCGTCGCCCGGCCTTCCGCTTGAGATCGGCCAGTGTGCGAACAGCCTTCCGCCGCGGTAGACGTTCATGTAATGCTGGGCCGTGTTGACGTCCACGTCCACGGATGAGCCAATCGTGAACGTCTGCGTCAGGCTGTGGTTGCCGTAGACCCCTGGCGCCGCCTTTACCCCATTCAGGTGGCCGATGAAGCTCACGCGCGTGTTGGTCGGCCAGTAGCGTCGCGGCCGGAAGTAGAGGCACGTCGGCGCGAGGCGGCACTGCCCGTCCCAGTACCACGCGCCCACGACCGGTTTTGAGGTCTTTATATCGAGCGCTCGTTCGACCGCGGCCCTGTCGAGGATCGGCCGATTGAAGAACAAGACGATCGGCATTCCCACGCCATAGGACTGGCGGTAGCCCTCGAGGATCTGGGCCACGAACGTCTGCGCGGGAGTGAAGGTCCGAAATGAGCTCGTGTGGGTGACGGACGTGCCGGATGGTCCGACGGCGCTCGCCACGACCGTGTAGTGCTGGGAGACGTTGAGCGCCCAGGTGCTGTGCCAGACGGTCCCCGCGGCATTGAGCGTGCCGGTGACCCGGTCGCCGTGCGTACGCACGTTCACGCTGCTGATCCTGCCTCCGGCGACGCTCACGGTGATGCCGCGCCCCGGAGAGCGGTCCACTCCAGCGCCAGCGGGAACGATCGACAGCCGCGGCTCGCCGCTGGGAGCGGCGGCATGACCCGGCGTCGACTTGCTGCCACCCGAGCACGCAGCGAGCAGGAGGGCGAACGTCAAACACGCTGCGGCAAGCGGAAATCCTCGCCCACATAACCGGGGCCATCGCGACGAGAACACCTGTGGGAAAGCCGCTGACCGCAAGTTCAAACTCCGGCCTCTTCAGGTTACGCCTGCGCGATCCCGCGGTACAACCAGTCCGGCGATGCGCCCGAGAGGACTCGAACCTCCACGGACCCTGCGGTCCACAAGGCCCTCAACCCCGTCGCCCGGGTGTAAGACTCGCCAGATGTTGTGATTTGCGGACTAATCGTCTCCCTGGTGGGACGTATCGGACGCATCTTTCCACACGACTCTTGCCAAAGACTTGCCAGACGAACACGCCGACACTCAGGACGTCGGTTGGAGCGTCCTGAGGCGGTGAGAACATCGCGACAATGATCGGGCAGGCCGGAAGGACATCGCGTGGGGGAGGCCTCGGCTTGAACTACCCGCGCCGCCAGCAGTACCGGCGGCTGTCAAGGGCCGCGATGGCGGCGCTGGCGAGCGGCGCGAGCGTGCTGCTGGCGCTGGCCGTCGCCGGCGCGGGCGCGGTATCCGCGGCCGGGGCCATTCTTGTGCTCGCTCTTGCGCTCGGCCTCTACGCTCGCCACTGGCTGTCGCTCGCCGGACGCAGCCGCGTGGGCGCCCACTCGGAGGACGAGGTCCGGCGGGCGCTCGAGCCCCTTCAGGCGGAGGGGTGGCGGCTGCGGCACTCGTTGCCCTGGCAGGGGCCGGGCGACATCGACTCGCTAGCGATCGCACCCAGTGGAGTCGCGGTTGTCATCGAGACTAAGACGAGGACGTACAGCGACGGTCATCTCAGCCGCGTGGTCGAGCAGGCGGCCTGGCTATCTCGCCGGCGGCGGCGGTGGTGCCGCTGCGGCGTGCTGGCGATGCTATGCCTCGTCAGGGCGCGCGGGGTGGAGCATGTTGAGTCCGACGTGATCGTCGTGTCGATGGATCGGCTAACGACGTCGGTTAGAAACGCTGCGGAGATCATGCACCGCGACGTCCACCGGCAGACTGACGGTCGCCCCCGGGATCGCGGACGTCAAAGCGCCGTGTGGTCGGGCTAGCGGCATGCGTCCAAGACGGCTATGACGCTTTAGCTCGAATCGAGCAAGCGCGCGAGCGGCTTCTCCTTTCCGCTGATAGGAGTCATCCGCTACGACGCCGTGGGCAATGGGAAAGCGGGCGTCGAGACCGCCTGATGTAGAACTCGCGGCCGTGGCCTCGCCGCATACAGCTCGGCTGGCGGAGGCGGTCAAGGCTCTGGTCGAGGCGTCCGCCGCCGCCGATCCGTCCCACGTGGAAGAAGCCTTGAACGCTGTCGAGCACCGCATCGTTGACATCGAGCCTCGGCGCGGCGTCCCGTTCGTAGAAATGGTGGCTGTATTCCAGCGCGACTCTTGGACGTGCCGATACTGCGGCAATCAGACCGTCGCGCCGCCTGTCCTGCGCGTCCTATCCCACATGTATCCCGACCGCTTCCCGTACCACCCCAACTGGAAGGCTGGCCAAGTCCATCCTGCCTACCTGCTGCTCTCAACGTCGCTCGATCACGTGCAGCCGGGTGGCCGCGGCGGCTCGTGGAGCGAGCGCGAGAACCTCGTCGCGGCCTGCTGGCCATGCAACAGTGGCAAAGCAGACTTCACGCTTGAGGAGCTCGGCTGGGAGGTGTTCGGCGAGGCGGAGGCGCAGACCGAGTGGGATGGGCTTACCAGCAGCTATGCGGCGCTGTGGCACGCCGCAGGCCAGCCGGACACGCAGTACCACCGGCGTGGCTGCGCGCCCTCGGCTACGAGACCGGCGCCACGTAGCTCACGAAGACCGCGACCCCTGGCCGAGACCTGTACACAGCTTCGTACCCGTGACGGAGGCGCTCGCTTCATCGTCACCGGCTACGGGGAGAACGAGTTGGAGGAGATCCTCCGCGTGGTCGAGAGCACCGATTCGGTCACTGGCAGCTAGGGTCGGTATTGCAGTTCCCGATGGGCTTGACCGGACCTTGGAGCCTGGGGTCGTCCGGCGAGATGCCTCCCGAGTATGTCTGCGTCCAGAAGGTCCGAAGGAGGGCTACGCTCGGGTTCCACGGGTACGCCTGAGGGCCGTAATAGCTGCAGAGGCTCTCGACCTCGTTGCGAGCGATGTGTTCCGCTTGATGGGTCGTGTAGAAGGAGCCAGGACCGTTCTCCTGCGCCGCGATGTAGGCAAACAATTGGTATTGCACCGCCGGGTTTTTGCGTAGTTGCCCGCATGCGTATGCGGCTGGCGAGGTTGTCCGCGAGGTAGCTGTCGCAGCGGTTGTCGCCCCTGCCCGTATCGTCGAGATTGGGCCGCCCGGCCTGACCCGCAACCAGCGATCGCCAGTGCCCCCGTTGCTGCTAGGACGAGACCGTCCATGGCCTCATGAGCCAGAGATCTTAGTCAAGCCGACGACCGCAATCGCTGTGTCCGCGGTCGCACGTACGGTCACGAAAATGGACCAAAAGCTCATCATTCGACTGCCAGTGAGTAGCGCAGGCGCGGACGCCCCTTACCTGTCTCCGCTGACTCAGGGGGCGGACGCTCCCTTTGCGACTCAGTGAGAGGCTGTCAGTCACGCTCCCGTGTCGTCATCTGCTTCCTCCGCGAACACCCATACGGTGAGCAGCCGAGCGAGCGTCTCCGCCAGGCTGGCCGCGGCCTCGGGCGAGCCCTGGTCGAGGTCGGCGATGGCACGCGCGAGCCAGCTGACTGCGTCTTGCGCTTTCGACGATCGATGGCGGCTCTTGGTCTAGGCGCGAGGCTTCGAGCAGTGGGGCCGCGTCGTAGACGACTGGGAGCCATTCGTCGGCGCTGTAGCCGTGGTCAGCGCCGTCGAGTTCGAGCGCACGGTGGCAGTGGTGAAGCGCATCGGCGGCATTCTCTCGGCGGTGGCGATGAGCTGTTCGTCGAGCTCGCCGACGGTGTGGGGGAGCATGTGGAGCACGTGAATCGCGACGCTGAGCGTCGCGGTTGGCGGGATCGCGGTAGCGAGCGACGCGATCGGACGTTTAGCGCTCATTCGCCGTTTTGCGGCGGTCGCGCTCCGCGGTGATGGGCTGCCTGGTATCGGGCGCGAGCTGCTCTCGGGTCCAGGGGCGCGCGAGGCGCCGGTAGGTCTCCTCGAGGTTGGTCATCGACAGCTCGGCAGCATGACGAAGCCGCCGGTTGTCCCGTCCTGGCCATCGTTGCAGCGGCGCTGAGCGGCGAGGCGCTCGTTGCCGGGGCCTCGGTGCCTCTGAGCCATATCTAGGCGTGTGTGGACCCAGCGTCTGAGACCTGGCCGGCGATGACGGTCGCGGCGTGCGGGCTGGTTGCGGTGGAGGTCGCTGCCGCGGGATGACGGGCCTGTTGCTGGCGGCGCTGGAGCGTCTTCCTGCTCGTGCCCGGCGCGTGGTGGTAGCGGTGGGGGCGCTGCTCGTGCTCGGCGCGGCGATCGCGGCGCTGGCACTGACGGCCCCGCGGGAGGGCGGCCGTCACCGCAGGTCGGCCTCGCAAGCTCGGGCCCGACGGCGGCGGCCACGCACACCTCACCGCACGGGTCCCGGCGCCGGTGGCCGCGAGCGAGCTTTTTCGGGCGCGTCTGGTGGCGGAGCGGTTCCTCGCCGGCTATCTGCCGTTCGCCTACGGTCGGGCCAGCGCGGCCGCGGTGGGCGGCGTCACGCCGGCGCTGCCGCGCCAGCTGTTCAGGAGCGGGTCCAGGTGACGCCCGCCGAGCGGCGGCGCCATCCGCGGGTCGTCTCGCTGGAGCTGGTCGGCACGACGCCGGGGTTCGTGGTGGCGACGGCGATTATCGACGACGGAGGGCTCACCACCTACCGGCTGCGGTTCACGCTTCAAGCGCCAGTCCGGCGCGCTGGGCGGTCAGCAGCGTCGTGGAGGGGTGAGCTCCCGGGTGCCGGTCCTGACGCGCAGGCGCAGCGTCCGGATCGTGCTGATCGCCGCTGCCGCTGTTCCGCTGCTGCTAGCGGGCGGCGTCGCGGTGCTGACGGTGTTTATCGGCCAGAGCTGCACCGGCGGTGGCGTCGGAGACGCTGCCTCGCAGGTGGCCGTGCGCGACATCCCGGCGAACATGCTCGCGATCTACCAGCAGGTCGGGGCGCAGTACAAGCTGCCGTGGGAGATCCTCGCCGGGATCGGCAAGGAGGAATGCGATCACGGGCTGGATCCGGACCCCTCGTGCACGCCGCAGCCGGGGGCGAGCGGTCCCGGCGTCGCGAACTACGCCGGCGCCTCGGGGCCGATGCAGATCGGGATCGGCGGCGCCGCCGGCGACGAGTACGACGCGCTGCGCCACTTCCTCCCAGACCCGTCGCTCGGACCGCACGACCCGACGACCGCGGTGCAGCTGGCGGCGCTGGTGCTGATCAAGGACAAGGGCGCCCCGACCGGCCAGCCGATCGACGCCTACCGCGACTTCGTGCGCGCCTACAACGGCTCGGGTCCCGCCGCCGACGCGTATGCCGCCCGGGTGCTCGCCGACGCGCACGCCTACCAGGGCGCAGGGACGGTCACCGTCGCAGCCGCCTGCAGCGCGCGCTGGGCACACCGCTCGTGCCCGGGCACCAAGGCGCGGATCCTCGCCAATGGGGTGGCCGCCGCGCCCGCTGCCGCGCCGGCCGCGGTGCAGAACATGATCGCCGCCGGCAACCGCATCAACCACTTCCCCTACAGCTACGGCGGCGGACACGGCGACCCCGCCCAGACGATGAACCAGACCAACCCCAACCCGGCGGCGGTGCCGGGCGACGAGGAGAACGGCGGCCCGGGCTATGACTGCTCCTCGGCGACCTCCTACGTGCTGTGGGGCGGCGGGTTCGGCCAGAGCCTGCTCGGCGGCGGCGTCCCCGACTCGACCGGGCTTGAGAGCGTCGGCGACCCCGGCCCGGGGCGATGGGTCACGATCTACGCCAACGCCGGGCACGCCTACATCGAGGTCGCGGGCATCTACTTCGACACCGCCGCCGGGCTCGGCAACCCGCCCAACCCGCCGCCCACCGGCCCGCGCTGGAGCACGGTGGGCACCGGACCGGCGGGGTTCGTGGCCCGCCATCCGCCTGGGCTGTGAGCGGCGGCGGTGGCCGATCGGTCGCGCCGTGGGCTCGCGAGCTCGGTGACGGTTCAGGCAGCCCGCGGCAGCGCCGCGGCGAGCTTGCGACGCGCGCGGTAGGCCGCCTCGCGCCGGCCTTCGGCGTCCCGCCGAGCACCGGCGCCAGGCGCTCGTAGCTTCGGCCGTCGAGCGCCCCGGCGAGCGCCGCCGCTCGCTGCGTGTCAGCGTCGGGAGCGCCCGGGACGCTGGCCAGCTGCTCGCGGACGAACAGGCGCGCCTCGGGGTCGCTGCGGCGTCACGGGTGCCGCAGCGCGTCGAGCAGCGGCGGCAGCCCGTCGCCACGGCGTCGGATCGCCTCCCTGCTCGCTATAGAGCGATACGGCGCGGGTGAGCAGCTGGTGCTTGTGCCGGCGTGCCGCCTCGAGCGCGAGCAGCGCCTGGTTTCTGACGCACCGGTCGGCGAAGGCGGGGAACGGACCGCGTTCGGGCCGCCAGGCCCGGATCGCCGCGAGCAGGCCGATCCTGGCCTCCTGGGCCAGGTCCTCGCGCTCGCAGCCGACGGGAGCCGCAGCCTCGACACCACTCGCCGGACGAGCGGCTCGTAGCGGCGCACGAGCTCCCGCTGGGCGGCATGGTCGCCCCGCTGAGCGGCTTGATCAGCCATCCAGACCTTCCGATCACGGGCGCACCCGGCGATGTGCCGTTCATGCCGGCCGATGCTGGGACGCCGCTAGGGATTTTTCGCGAGGTGCTCAGCCGCCGGGCGCCTCCGGGCGCGGCGGCCGAGCGGCGAGGCAGCGCCCTCGCGCTGTACCTGAGGCCAGGAGTGTCCGCGCGACGCGCTTGTCACAGGTGTGTGCCAACTCTGCAACAAATTCGTGCGACCGCGCGCAGGCGGCGATCCGGCGCTGCGGGACTACGTTGTGAGGATGCGCGCCGCGGCTCGCATCGTCGCTGCCATCGGCCCGCCGGAGGCGGTGGGCGTGGTGGCCTGCTGGGCATCGTCATCGCCGGCCCGACCTGTTTCTCGCCAGACGCCGGCGCCGGCGTCCGGCCGGCCGCGAACCGGCGTTCGCTCGAACGATTTCGGGCCGAGCGGCGGCGGCCCGCGAGAACGGCCGCCCGCTCGCCGGCGGCGGGTCGAGGACACGCCCGGCGGCGCGAAACGGGAGTCCTCGCGGTCGCCAGGCTGTCGCCCGAGACGCTCGAGCCGCTGTGCGGCTTTATCGACTTTCGCCGCCGCCTCGAAATCGCGGTTAGCGAGCTCGCGGCGCGGCTTGCGGAGCTGCCGGCGGATCGCTGGCGGACCGAGCGTTATCCCCTGACCGGCGAGCGCGGCAACACGCTGGCCCTGGGCGAGACCGGCGTGTTCGTCATCAGCGCCACCTACCCGCCCGGCCACTGGGACGACGTGGTCACGGTCAACCGGCTGGCGAAGAAGATCCAGCTACTGCTGCCTGGCTACAAGGGTCAGGTCCAGCCTGCGATCTGCCACCCGTTCTCCCACACCGAGCCGCGGGTGTGGCACCGCGCGGACGAGAACGGCGACTGGGTAGGCGCATGGGTTGTGGGCGGCGACTCGCTCGTCGGATGGCTCGAGCACTTCGGCACCGAGGACGGCCTGTCGGTCGCCGACCTCGCGCGGTTCGATCAGCTGGCGCGAGCGAACTGGCTGAAGCCGGCGATTCCCACCCCGCCGAGCTGGCCGCCACTGCCCGACACGCCTCGTCGGAGACTCCAGCAATGATCGACGCGCGCCGTGTTCGATCTGGCGCTCGGCCGCCGACCGGCATGGCGCCCGCACCACGGCCGCGGCCACGATTTCAGCTCGCGCGGCGTCGCGCGGCCGCAGCGAAGTCGATCCGCTCGATCTCGTCGGCGAGCTCGCGCGCGATCTCGGACAGCTCCCCGAACGCGCGCGCGATCGCGCTGAGCGCCACCCCCTCGAGCGCCTCCCCGAGCTCGGCCACCGCTCGGTCGAAGCGCTCCCACAACTGCACCGGGCCGCGGCGCGAGCCGGCGCCGGGCCGCAGCTCGTAGGAGAGCTGCATGTTCCGCGCGCCGGGATGGGGGCGGTGGGCGAGCCCGAGACCGTCGGCGTGCCGCAACGCGGCCGCCTCCTGCTCGGCTGCGTTCGCGATCGCCCGCAGACGCTGGGCGAAATCAAGATCGGGTGGAGCCTCGACGCTCGCTTCGAGCGCGTCGCTCCAGCGCTGGTCGGCGAGCTGCACCTGCTCGATCGCCACCCTGGGGTCGGCGGTCATGCGGACTCATCAGGTTGCGGGGCGACGGTCATCAGGTGGTCGGCGATCTGTCGCGGGCGCCGCAGTGCGAACAGGCTCGGCGCCGCTGTCGGCCGGGGTCAGAGCTTCCTGGCGGCCGTACGCGGGCGAGGCATCCGCCATCAGCGCCCGCTCGACCTCGGAGCGGCGCACGCGCCACTCCCGTCCCGCGCGCACGGCGGCCAATCGCTCCGTCTTGATCCACCGGCGGAGCGTGGCGGGATGGAGCTTTAGCTCGTCGCTGACCTGCTGGACCGTCAACCACGGATCTGCGTCGGGAGCCGGTCTTGTCGCGGTGGGGTCGGCCATCGAACTCTGGCGCGCGACTATATCACTTGGGGGTATGTGAACATAGTTGAGCGAATGCTGTGTTATGCTGCCGGGCCGGGACCGCCACCGGAGGAGAAGTGCACGACAAGCGCGGCAACCTGATCGACGGGACCACTAAGGCCCGGGAGCGCGCGCGCCCGTGGCTCGGCGCTCGGCCGAAGCCGAGCGACGTCGAGGAATCAGCTGAGTCCAGATCGGAAGCGCCAAAGAACATGGCAGCGTCGCTGCTTGTTCCGGCCGACATGGTGGCCGGAGCCAGCACCGCCGCGACCGCGGACGATTCCAATGGCAATCCGGGCGAAGTCCTCTCGACAGAGGACGCCCGACGGCGAGGGGACCGGGCAGGCGGCCACGACAACCTGTTTCTCGCTCCAGATGCGCCGGTCGCCGCGAACGAAGCTACGCGCGCGCCAGTCACCGGTGCATTGGTGCCGGTGAGCGGATGTCGCCGCCGCAGCGGGCGTGGCTGACCGGGTCAGATCGCGGCGTCGTGCGCCGACTTCTACTCGCTGGCGGCCTGCTTGCGCCTGCGCAGAGGTCCCGCCGCGGCGCTGGCGGCGATCGCGGCGGCGATGCGCTTATCACCGGCGCTCGTGGCGCTAACCGGTACCGGCTGCCCCGGCCACCCTTCGACAGAGTACAGCCACATCGGGCTGCTAGCGATCGGATCAGCCGCGCTGCCAGCAAGCCGTACGCAGTCGTTCGCGCGCGAAGACTGGGCTAATCATCGACACATGCGGACGTCCTAAGCGCCTCCGACTTCCACGGACGGCGAGTAACAACGGCGGCGCGGTGTCGACGGCCCCCAACCAGAGCCAAAGCGCTTCCAGCAGCGAGACGAGCTCGAGCGCGCCGCCGGCTACAGCCAGCACTTCGAGACAACGACCAGCTACGCCCCTTCCAAGCAGCCCGCCGCGCCCAGCTACTCGCCCGCACAGCATTCCGCGCCGGCACCTCGCCGCCCCGTGTGAGCCCATCGGGCGCGCTGACCTGCATCTCCAACTGTGGCTAAGAAAGGACAGCCCTTGATTTCGAATACGATCGACTACCTCCGTCGCAACGCGATCGCCCTCACGGCGCTCGGTTGCGCGCTGTTGGCGCTCGGCGGCGGCTACGCCGCAGTCAGCCTGCCCGCCGGCAGCGTCGGGCCGCCCAACTCGACCACCGCCTCATCGGCGGATACGTCAGGGCCTGGGCAACGGTGGACGCGGTGTTTCAAATTGTCTCCTCGAGCGGCGGCGCTCGGGTACTGGGCGCCCCGCCCTTGGGGCCTGTGACGGTTGCTTGGCCCGGTCGCTTCCCGCGTTCGCAGAACGCCTGCACTGCGGTTGCGACGCCGCGGGGGGTTTACCCTGTTCCCCGCCGCTGACCGCGGTCTATGCAGGTCGGGGCAGGGTCCAGATCAACACTTCCGACGCGCCGGAATCCACCTGGATTCAATGTTGTGCTCATTTGCTGAGGTCAGCCTGCGGCGCCTTGCGCTGACGGTGGCGCTTCTGGTGCACTTTTGCTGCGGCGCCCGCGAGTTTCGGTGTTCTCTCGCCGGCGCCGGCAGCGGCCCTTCCGGATGCGCTCTGGTACCAGCAGTGCTCCAACAGCGAGACGAGCATGCTGGGGTCGTGGGGCAACGGGGCCTACGCCGCCGGCGCCCAGTGCCCCACTAGCGCAGGCGGTGGGCCCGGCGGAGTGTGGCTGGACACGAACGGGACTGGCGCCGGGACGGTCGCTCACTGGGAGGCAGACGCGCCAAGCGACATCGGCATCGTGATGGCGCACGCCCCGGTGATGGCTACTTATAACGGAAGCGGGTACTACGGCGAGTTCTTCTACTGGGCGGGCGGCAATTCGGCTGGCTTACCGACAGCAGTGGCAACGCAATCTCCTGGCCCTCGGCATCGGGATGGCAGAGCTTTTCGCCCTCGCCGTACTTCGGCTGGGAGATCGCCTGCAACGCCACGTATGGGTGCAACAACGCTGGCGCGTGGTTCGACGTCTATGACCTTCAGCTCGAGGCGCTGGAGTATCAGACGCCGGCGATCATCGCCGGGCCCTCCAGCGGCCAGTCGAATCTCTGGTATCAGAGCGGGCATTGG